>NZ_CP149509.1:4800000-6167500 GCF_042077125.1 Bradyrhizobium sp. A11
GCCGAGCGTCACCGCATCGCCGTCGGCGATGTCGAGGGCGGCGGCATCCAGCGGGTGGATCATCACGCTCGCCTTGCCCTCGCGCGCCTGCGAGGACGGCGTCTCGTTGAAGGTAGTATTGAGGAAGCTGCGCGAGGGGCTGGTCGCGAGCCGGAACGGATGGGCCTGATCGGTTTGCTCGATCACGGCCCAATGATCCGGCAATGACGGCATCTTGTCGACATCGCCCATGGTCACGCCGAATGGCGGGTGGGCCCAATCGGCCTTGAAGTGGAATTTGCCGTCGGCATGGGCGAAGCCGTCGAGATAGTGCGACGTGCAGAAATCCGGTTGCAGGTCGCGCCAGAGATCGGCCTCGAGGCCGCCGATGTCGCCGTGGCCACTCAGCTTCAGCGTCGCGTCGATCAACTCGCGCGGGGTCATCTCGAAACCCTGATGCCTGGCACCGAGCCGCGGCGCCAGCGCCTGCAGAACCCAGTGGTTGGAGCGGCATTCGCCGGGCGGATCGATCAACTTCGGCCCTACCGAGATGTGCTGGTGGCCGCCGCCGTAATAGAGATCGTCATGCTCCATGAACATGGTCGCCGGCAGCACGATGTCGGCCATCTGCGCCGTCTCGGTCATGAACTGCTCATGCACCGCGACAAACAGATCCTCGCGCGCAAAGCCCTGCCGCACCAGCGCCTGCTCCGGCGCCACCGTCATGGGATTGGTATTCTGGATCAGCATCGCCTTGACCGGGCCCTTGCCGCGCAGGGCTTCGCTGTCGCCGGTGAGGATGCGGCCGATCTTGGACTGGTCCAGTGCGCGGATGCCAGGATCGATGGCATCGTGGCCCTCGATGATGGATTCGTTGAAGCGCCATAGCGCGTAGTTGTTGAAGAAGGCACCGCCGCCTTCGTATTGCCAGGCGCCGGTCACCGCGGGAATGCAATTTGCCGCGTGCATCTGCGTCGCGCCATTGCGGCTGCGCGTGAAGCCGTAGCCGAAGCGGAAGAAGGTCCGTTTGGTCTCGCCGACTGCCTTGGCGAAGGCCTCGATCTCCGCCACCGGCACGCCTGTGATCGCGGACGCCCATTCCGGCGTGCGCGTCTTCAGATGCGCCTCGAGCTCGGCAGGGCAGTCCGTGTACTTGTCCATATAGGCGCGGTCGGCATAGCCGTCACGGAACAGGACATGCATGACGCCGCAGGCAAAGGCGCCGTCGGTACCGGGCCGCAGGATGATCTTGATGTCGGCCTGCTTCATGGTGTCGTTGTCGTAGATGTCGACCGCCGCGATCCTCGCGCCACGCTCTTTCCGCGCACGGGCGGCGTGCGTCATCACGTTGACCTGGGTGTTGACGGGATTGGTACCCCAGATCACGACGAGATCGGACAGCGCCATCTCGCGCGGATCGGCGCCGGCGATCTTGCCGGTGCCGATCGCAAAGCCGATGCGGGCAACGTTGGCGCAGATGGTCTGATAGAAGCGCGAATATTTCTTCACATGCGTGAGGCGGTTGAGACCGTCGCGCATCACCAGCCCCATCGTGCCCGCGTAGTAATAGGGCCAGATCGATTCCGCGCCGAACTCGCGCTCGGCGGCGTTGAAGCGGTGCCCGATCTCGTCCAGCGCCTCGTCCCAGGAGATCCGCGCGAATTGCCCGGAGCCCTTCGGTCCAGTGCGGCGCAGCGGGTGGATCAGCCGCTCAGGATGATGGATGCGCTCGGCGTAGCGGGCGACCTTGGCGCAGACGACGCCGGCGGTGTAGGTCTGCCGCTTCGAGCCGCGGACGCGGCCGATGCTGCGGCCCTCGACCACCTCGACATCGAGGGCGCAGGCGGAGGGGCAATCATGCGGACAGGTCGAATGGCGGATTTCGACCTTGGCGTCAATCTTGGCGTGCTGGTTCATGTCTCAGTTCGTAACACCAAAATACCGGCCAGCCGAGGGGCATTTATCCGGCAGCGCCCATGCGAATTGCTCAAACCGTGTGCGCCGGCGGTTCCTGCTGCAACAGCGAAGGCGGCACGGTTGCGCCACACGACGGCCGTGACGCGCAGGCGCAATGCCGAAATGGGCTGCGTTACTTGTGCAGCTGGGTGAGACCGGTCGGCGGACCGTCGACGGCGGTCCAGCCGCCATCGACGAACAGAGTGCTGCCGCTGACATAGCTTGCGGCATCCGAAGCGAGATAGGCGACGGCGGTCGCGACCTCGTCGGCACTGCTCCAGCGGTTGAACACGGTATGGCCGGCATAGAGATTGTAGATGTCGGGCCGCTGCTTGAACGGACCGGTGAGCGCCGTCTCGGCGATGCTCGGTGCGATCGCGTTGACGCGCACGCCGGCATGGCCGACCTCGGAGGCAAAACCCTTCACCAGCAGGCCGATCGCCGCCTTGGTCGAGCCGTAGACGCCGAGGCCCGGCTCGATGGTCACCGCGCGTACCGAGGAGCAGGCGATGATGCTGCCACCCTTCTGCGCGACCATGATGCGGCCGAAGGCCTGGAAGAAGTAGACCGTGCCCTTGACGTTGAGGTTGAGGACGCGGTCGAGATCCTCCTCGGTGTAGTCGAGGATGGTCTTGCGGATGTTGAGGCCGGGCGTCGTCACGGCGATGTCGAGCCGCGGGAATTTCTGCATCACGACCTTGGCAAGCGCATTGACGTCCGCAGCGCTCGCGGCGTCGCAGCTGGCTGCCTCGGCCCAGCCGCCCTTGTCGCGAATGCCGACGGCGGTCGCCTCCGCCCCGTCAAGCGTGCGATCGGCGCAGACAACGCGGGCCCCCAGCCCGGCCAGCGCCTCGGCCGACGATTTGCCGATGCCCGAGGCGGCGCCGAGCACCACGGCCGTCTTGCCGGTGAGATCGAAAAGCTTGCGATAGTCCGTCACTGATAGCCTCTCCTGTACTGCTGCTATCCCTTGTAGCCCATCAAGAGGCGCGGCAGCCACAGCGAGAATGCGGGGACGTAGGTCACGAACATCAGAGCTGCGATCAGCGCAGCGTAGAATGGCAGGATGGTACGCATCACCGCGCCCACCGAGATGCCGCCGATGGCGCAGCCGACGAACTGCGTCGTTCCGACCGGCGGCGTGTTCAGCCCCAGGGCGCAATTGATCAGCATCAGCATGCCGAACTGCACCGGATCCATGCCCGCCTTCATCGCGATCGGCAGGAAGATCGGGGTGCAGATCAGGATGGTCGCGGCCATGTCCATGAAGGTGCCGAGCACGAACAGAATGACGTTGATGAGCAGGAAGATGACCCAAGGCTGCGACGAGATCTTGCTCATCATTTCGCCGGCGAGATCGGCCACCTCGTAAAGCCCCATCAGATATTGGAACATGGTGGAGACGCCGATCAAAAGCAGCACCACGCCCGTCGTCTTCACTGCCTTGGCGGCCGCGCGCAGGAAATTGCTCCAGGTCATGGTGCGGTAGATGAAGAACGTCAGCAGCATCGTGTATGTGACCGCGATGGCCGCCGATTCCGTTGCCGTGAAGACACCGGACAGGATGCCCGCCAGGATGATGCCGACGATCAGAAGGCCCGGCAGCGCGGCTGCCAACGAGCGGAACACCTCGGGCCAACCCGGAAACTTGCCGGCCGGATAACCGCGCTTCACCGCGACCGCGTAGGCAGCGACCAGCATGCAGACCATCAGCACGAGCGCTGGCAGCAGACCGGCCGCGATCAGCGCACCGATCGAGACCTTGCCGCCGGCGGCGAGCGCATAGATGATCATGTTGTGGCTGGTCGGCATCAAGGCGCCGACCAGCGAAGCGTGCGTGGTGACGTTGACGGCGTAGTCGGTGTCGAACCCTTCCTTCTTCATCATCGGGATCATCACCGCGCCCATCGCCGAGACGTCGGCCACGGGCGAGCCGGAGACGCCGCCGAACAGGGTGCAGGCGACCACGTTCGACATGCCGAGGCCGCCGCGGATGTGTCCGACCAGATTCTTGGCGAGCTGGACGATCTTGTCGGCGACGCCACCGTGCAGCATCAGCTCACCGCTGAACACGAAGAAGGGAATCGCGAGGAACGAGAAGATGTTCATCCCCGACATCATCTGCTGGAAGATGACGGCGACGGGCAGGCCTTCGTAGAGGATGGTGCAGATCGCGGAGAGGCCGATCGCGAAGGCAACCGGCACGCCGAGGATCAGGAAGCCGAAAAAGGTGGCGCCGAGGATGATCAGTTCCATGAGGGGACGACCTCTTCGCGGCGCAGGAGAGCAATGATGTGCTCGATGGAAAAGGAGACGATCAGGAGACCGGAGGCGATCAGCGGCACGTAGCGGATCACCTCGGGAAGGCCGAGATTGGGGATCTTCACGGTGCCGACGGACGCCCCAAGGATCCAACCATTATAGGCCATGGCGACGCCGAACGCGGCGACCAGCACGTGGATCACGATCTCGATCTTCTCTCGCGCGTGGTTCGGCAGCATCACCAGCAGGCTGTCCATGCCGATATGTCCGGCATCGCGCACGCCGACGGCGGCGCCGATCAGCGTGACATAGAGGATCAGCACGAGCGCAAGGTTCTCTGTCCAGGTCGGACTGGAATTGAGCACGTAACGTCCGAATACCTGGTAGAAGACGATGGCGACGATGACGAGCAGTCCGGTCACCGACAGATACATGCCCGCGCGCGCAATGGGTGCGTTGATCCGCGACAGCACGCCGTTGGAGCGGCGTCGGGAGACCGCGTCATGCTCGTGATCTGCGACGTGTGGGTCTGTCATCCCGCGTCTCCTTGCGAGGGCCCGGGTCACCTCGCGGCGATGCCGGGCCCGCGGCGCTGGCGTCTACTTCGTGCCCTGGATACGCTTGACGAGGCTCTGCAGCTTCTCGTCGCCGGCGAACTTCTGATAGACCGGCTTCATCGCATCGACGAATTCCGTCTTGTTGGCGATCGTGACGACCTGAACGCCGGCCGCCTCGACGGTCTTGCGGGACGCCTGCTCACGCTCATCCCACAGCTTGCGCATCACGGGCACCGATTCCTTGGCCGCCTTGCGGATCGTCGCCTGATCCTCCTTGCTCAGCGTGTCCCAGACCTTTTTCGACATCACGAGAACTTCGGGCGCGAGGGAGTGCTCGGTGATGTTGTAGAACTTGGCCGCCTCGAAATGGCGCGAGGACTCGTAGGACGGCCAGTTGTTCTCGGCCGCGTCCACCAGGCCGGTCTTCAGCGCGGTATAGACCTCGCCATACGGCATCGGCGTCGGGTTGGCGCCGAGGCTCTGGATCATGCCGACCCAGAGATCGGATTGCTGGACGCGGATCTTCAGGCCCTTGAGGTCGGCGAGCGACTTGACGGGTGCCTTGACGGTGTAGATGGACCGGGCGCCGCTGTCGTAATAGGCGAGACCGACCAGGCCCGCAGGCTCCATCGCGGCCAGGATCTCGTCGCCGATCGGCCCATCAAGCACGGCGCGCATGTGCTGCGTGTCACGGAATACGAAGGGCAGGCACAGGGCGATGGTCTCGGGCACGAAGTTGTTGAGCGGCGATGCGTTTATGCGCATCATGTCGAGTGCGCCGATCTTGAGCTGCTCGATGGTGTCCTTCTCGGAGCCCAGGGCTCCATTGGGAAACACCTTCACACCAAGCTTGCCGCCGCTCGCCGCCGCGAGCTGCTTGCCCATGAACTTGACCGCCTCGACGGTCGGATAATCGGCGGGGTGGACGTCGGCCGAACGGAAATCGCGTGCGGACGCCAGGGGCGCTGAGACCGCCAGTGCAACGGCTGTGATGATACCGGTGAGTGTCTTCATCTGGGCTTTCCTCCTGGGTTGATTATGTCGTGGTCCGGCGGATGCTGCGGGCCGCCTTGGGTCGCTCCACCTCAAACATGAAGTCAAGCGCCAATGTCGTCCGTAGGGCGGGCGGCATTCTCTGTCCAAGCCAAATCCGGCATCGATCGATGCAACACTTGCATCGATCGATTTCTGGCGCAATTCGCATTGCGGTGGGGTCGGGCGGGCAGGCTGCCGCCCGGCACGCGACTTGACGCCAGCAATCGAGGCCCCTCAAGATGACCGAAACAGCGGACCATCTCGAAGGAATGCCCAATGCCGCGGAAGCTGATCGATATCTCGGTGCCGCTCAGAAACGACGTGACGGCCGATCCGCCGGGCAACCATCCGACCATCCAGTATATCGACCACCAGCAGGGCCTGCCGCGGATGCTGCAATTCTTCGACGGCCTCAAGGCCCAGGATCTGCCTGACGGCCAGGGCTGGGCCGTCGAGCAGGTCTCGCTGTCGACCCACAACGGCACGCATCTCGACGCGCCCTGGCACTTCCATCCGACCATGAACCGCGGCGAACGGTCATGGACGATCGACGAGGTCCCGCTGGAATGGTGCTTTCAGTCCGGCGTGAAGCTCGACTTCCGGCATCTGCCCGACGGCTATGTGGCGAGCGCCGACGACGTCGAGAAGGAGCTGAAACGCATCGGGCACACCTTGTCTCCGCTGGAGATCGTGGTGGTCAACACCAGCGCCGGCGCAAAGTTCGGCAAGGCCGAATACGTCAATTCCGGCTGCGGCATGGGCTATGAAGCCACCATGTACCTGCTCGAGCGCGGCGTGCGGCTGACCGGCACCGACGGCTGGAGCTGGGACGCGCCGTTCGTCTATACCGCGAAGAAATATGTCGAGACGCGCGACGCCGGCCTGATCTGGGAGGGCCACAAGGCGGGACGGCATATCGGCTATTGCCATCTTGAGAAGCTGCACAACCTCGACCAATTGCCTTCGACCGGATTCACGGTCTCATGCTTTCCGGTCAAGATCGAACGCGCCTCGGCGGGGTGGACCCGCGCCGTCGCCATCATCGACACTTAGGCGGACGCCGTCACTCGCCGTCGAGGCCGCTCTCGGCGAGTTCGCGCAGCGCATCCGTATCCAGCACGACGATGGCGCCGTGCTCGAGGCGAACCCAGTTGCGGCCGGCCCAGGCGCGCAATTGCTTGTTGATGCTCTCGCGCGTCATCCCCACCATCTCGCTGATCTCCTGCTGCGTGATGGCGAGCGTGCCGCTGCCGGAGTCGAACTTGCGCTCCTCGGTGAGACCGAGCAGCGCGCTCGCGAGCCGGCCCGGCAGATTCTGCAGGATCACCTGCTCGACCTGCTGGCTGGTCCAGCGCAGGCGTGCGCAGAGCAGCTCGATGAATTTCATCGCCAGCGCCGGCTGGCTCTTCACGAACGGCAGGAAGTCCCGACGGTCGATGATGTAGAGCTCGCAATTGGTGTTGGCGGTTGCATCGGCCGATCTCGGCGCGCCGTCGAGCACCGCGATCTCGCCGAAGATTTCCCCGGGACCGATCAGGTTGAGAATCGCGTTACGGCCATCCGGCGAGGAGGAGGAGATCTTCACCGTCCCCGAGATCACCGCGAACAGATTGTTGCCGGGATCGCCCTTGGCGGCGATCGTCGCGCCGCGCTTCACGGTGGTGTGCTTGGCGTAGCGACAGAGCTGATCGAGCGCTTCCGGCTCCAGATCCGCGAAGATCGGGTGCTTGCGCAGGACCGATAGCTTGTTGCCCGCCGACTGTCGGGGATCGCCGGTCTTGTCCTGAGGCACGCCGCGGCTCCTAAGACTGCGAGGCACTGAGGTTCCTGCGTAGTCAACGTTATCAGGCTTTTCAACCGGAAAGCACGCGCGGGGTTTGAGACAAATGAGGCGAAAAAGCCGCGGTCGAGCCGAAAGCCCGCATCCGAAGGCTGCACCAGGGCATTCGAATCGATGCAGAGTTGCGGGCGACGCAAGGCCGCAATGCGTCGAGAAGGCCGGCGAACAGCCAAGCCGGCCGGACGAGCGTCAGCCTGTTGGCAGGTCTGAGCGGACTACGATCTCGGGAGCTTCAGCGCTTGGAATCCGGGTCGAGCCGGATGGAATTGGTTTGCCGGTCGGCCCAAGCCAGGACAGCGGCAAATACGACGAAGATTGCGACGACGACAACGGTCACCAGCAACGCGTCAGCGGGCATTGTTCCCTCCCCCATGATTTGCAGCATTATTTTGCTGCAGCGGGACGGCGTCATTGATCGAGATCAAAAACGTGGGGGGCGTCGGAAGGTCAGGCCGCAGCCAGCGCCTCGGCGCGCGCCGGATCGAGCAGGCTTATGCCGCCGTGAATAATCTCGATCACGCCGTGACGCTCCAGCTTGGTGAAGGTGCGACTGACGGTTTCGATGGTCAGGCCGAGGTAGTCGGCGATGTCCTGGCGGCTCATCGGCAGTGGAACCGTGTCGGATAGGCCCTTGTTCGCGACCAGCCGTTCACGCCAGCCGAGCAGGAAGGTCGCTACCTTCTCGTCGGCCGAACGACGGCCCAGCAGCACCATATGATCGCGCGCCTGGCTCAACTCGCGAATGGCCAGCTCGTTGATCCGCTTGAGCAGAAGCGGCCGGTCTTCGATGAAACGGCTGAACGGAGCTTTGGCGAACTGGCACACGGTCACGACACCGATCGCATCGGCCGAAAAATTGTGCCGGCCGGAAAGGTTCATCCCCAGGAAATCGCCAGGCAAGGCGAAACCGACGATCTGCCGCCGGCCGTCGGGCAGCAGCTTGTACAGCCGCATGACGCCCTCAAGGACGTTGTAGAACGAGGTCGTGATGTCCTCTTCAGAGAAAACGGTCTCGCCCGACTCGAAATGAACGCGGCGTCCGAGATGCTCGAACTCCCTGAGCTCGATCGCATTCAGCGACGAACAAACAGCCGCACCGCGTACGGCACAATCGTTGCAAAAATGTCCGTTCGGCTCAATCATGACCACGGAAGGCTTCATCCACCGCTCCCCGCGCCGGCTGCACCCCGCCCCCAGGCCGAGTCCACCGCGCGGCTGGATTTTACTGCACTGCGCCAAAGCCAATTGACTCAGATCAAATTTGGGTGGCATCCCCGTTTTATTCTGCTCCAGAGCTCGACGGGATCATTTTTCCATGCTGCAAGGCGCCCTACGTCACAGCCTGATTGGGCTGCTTCTAATTGCGCCTGCCCTGGCGGCACCGACCGCCGAACAGCGTGGCAAGGCCTTTGCAAGGGCCAATTGCGCGCGCTGCCATGCCATTGACCGCGCCTCCCGCAGCCCGCTCGAGGGCGCACCCCCGCTGCGCATCCTGCATCGGCGTTACCCCATCGAGACCCTGGGCGAGGCGCTGGCCGAGGGAATCAACACCGGTCACGCCGACATGCCGGCCTTCGAACTCAATCCAGACCAGATCCACGACCTTCTGTCCTACCTGAAAACCCTGGAATAACGGGCGTCATACCGCCTGCACGGTCCAGCCGATCAGCTCCTTGGCGATGCGGGCAAAGGCCGCGTCGAAGGCGGCGACTGAAGCGGCGGGCTCGACCTTGTCGAGCTTCTCGCTGGTTTCGACCAGACGCGAGGCAACCACCTTGCCGTTCTTGTCGACGATCCGCGCCGACAGTCCGATCTCCACCCTCGCCTCGCCCTCCGTGGCGATCCGAAAGCGCCGGATGTCGATCAGGAGCTGGTAATCCGCCTGACCGAGGTCGCTCGTGCGCAATGGGGCATGGGCGATGTCGTAATTCTCGAAACTGTCGATCAGGCGTGCCTGCACCAGTTTCGGAATGCTGTCGGCCCAGAGGAAGTCGGCAAAGCCAGGCCTGTCGCCGACGGGCGCGAACAGCATGCGCTGGGTCTGCAGCATTGCGACCGCGCTCGGCTCGGGGATGGCCAGAGACGCCGAGAGCGTCTTGCCGGCAGGCCCGAGGTTCTGCGGAATGTGCAGGTCGTAGGTGACCTTCTGCGCGGGAGCGCCGCCGCCGGTCATCTTCTCCAGGCCGGCCAGAATGCCATCGATCTTTCCGGTGTTGCGCGCGAGCCCATCGGAGAACGTCTTGAAGTTCGCGATGGTATCCTTCAGCGGGCCGGAATTGTCCTGAAGCACCGTATCGACCCGCCGCAGCGCATCACGCGCCGCCTGCGTCATGCTCTGACCAGCACCGGCCTCGGCGATCAGGGTCACGGGCTCGCCGGATTTGGCGACGATCATGCCGCCCTCCAACGTCACCACCGGCACGCCGGTCAGGCCCTGGAATTCGAGACCGACCCTGGTATCGGAGCGGACCGGCGTGGCGGTCGCAACCGAAATCGTGGCATTGACGAAGCGCGGGTTGTCCGGCGCGAGCCCGAGCTGGGTCACCTCGCCGACGCGGATGCCGTTGAACAGCACGCCGGCCCCGACCAGGAGGCCTGGCACCGGCCCCTGGAATTGCACATGGTAGTTCGTGCGCGGCCCAATGCCGCCGGTGTTGTTCAGCCAATAGACGAAGCCGAACACCGCGAGGATCGCGGCCAGCACGAAACTGCCGATCAGCACGTAGGGAGCGCGGGTTTCCATGTCTCATCTCATCTCGTGTTGCAGCATCTGCGAGCGCTTGCCGTGGAAATAAGCGCGCACCCAGGGATGCTCGGATTGCAGCAATTCCCGCATCGGGCCGATCGCCACGATCTTGCCGTCGGCGAGCGCGGCAACGCGGTCGCAGACGGTGGTCAGGCTCGCAAGATCGTGGGTCACCATGAACACGGTGAGCCCAAGCGTCTTTTGCAGCGTCTTGATCAGCGCATCGAAATCGCCGGCGGCGATCGGATCGAGGCCGGAGGTCGGCTCGTCCAGGAACAGGATCGGCGGATCGAGCGCGAGCGCGCGGGCCAGCGCCACGCGCTTGGTCATGCCGCCGGACAGCTCCGCCGGATATTTGTCGGCGTCCTGGGGACGCAGGCCGACCATTTCGAGCTTGGCGATCGCGATCTCGTCCATCAGCTCCTGCGACAGGACCAGATTTTCGCGCAAGGGAAACTGGACGTTCTGGCGGACCGTCAGCGAGGAGAACAGCGCCCCCTGCTGGAACAGAATGCCCCATGTCGTGGCTGCGCCTCGACCGTGCCCCCCGGTCGGTTGTCCCATGACGTCGATGGTCCCGCCCCGGCGCGGGATCAGGCCGATGATGGTCCGCATCAGCACCGACTTGCCGCCGCCGGACGCCCCGACCAAGCCAAGGATCTCGCCGCGGCGGACATCGAGCGACAGATGGTCGAGCACCGTCTGGCGGCCGAAGCCGACCACGAGATCACGGACGCGGATCGCGAACTGGTCTTGCGATGCGTCCATCGTCACATTCCGATCGAGGCAAAGAAGACCGCAAACAGGCCGTCGAGCACGATCACCAGGAAGATCGATTTCACCACCGACGTCGTGGTCTGCCGCCCGAGCGACTCGGCGCTGCCCTTGACCCGCAGTCCCTCGCTGCAGGCCACGATCCCGATCACCAGCGCCATGAACGGCGCCTTCAGGATGCCCACCTCGAAATGCGTGACGGAGATGGCCTCGTGCAGCCGCGCGATGTAGATCGCCGGTCCCATATCGCCATAGAATTGTGCAACGAGGCCGCCGCCATAGAGCGCGGCGATCGATCCAATGAAAGTGAGAATGGGCAAGGCAATGACCAGGGCCGCAACGCGCGGCAGGATCAGGACGTCGACGGGATCGAGCCCCATGGTCGACAGCGCGTCGATCTCCTCGCGCATCTTCATCGAGCCGAGCTCGGCGGTGTAGGCGCTTCCCGACCGGCCGGCGACCATGATGGCGACGATCAGCACGCCGAGCTCGCGCAGCACCAGGATGCCGACCATGTCGACGGTGTAGGACTCCGCGCCGAACCGGCGGAAATGGAAGAAGCCCTGTTGCGCGATGATGGCGCCGATCAGGAAGGTGATCAGCGCGACGATGGGAATCGCCTGCCACCCAATGCGGTAGAGCTGATAGACCAGCGAGGTCAGCCGCAGCGAGCCCGGCCGGCGCAGCACGCCGACTATAGCCATGAACAAGGCACCGAGCATCTGGAGGAAGATCGTGATGTCCTCGCGCGATCCGACCGTCGACTTGCCGAGATCGCCGAGCCTCGACAGCACCGGGTTGGGCGCAGCCGTCGGGGCCGGTGTGTGGCGGTTGACCTGGCGCACCTCATCCATCAGCCCGCTGAAGTGATCGGCGACGCCGACGAACTGGGCCGACCTTCCGGATGATGCGGCCCTGCGCGACAGCTTCTCCAGGACCCAGGCGCCGAGCGTGTCGAGCGCGCTGACGCCCGACATGTCCAGGGTGACGGCGCGCGAGCGATCGACGTCGGCTCCGACCGACCGGGACAATGTCTCGAGCGTCACCACATTCGCGGCGGTCCAGGGCCCTTCGGGGCGCAGGTTCAGCACGTCGCCGGACGGCGTCGCGAGCAACAGCGGTTCGTGGTTCACGCTTCCACCTCGTCGGGACAATCGGTCCCCATTCAGACGGCATTTCTAGGCCAGCATATGGCGGCCGGCTTGACCTGTCTCAAGAGCGAACGGCAGTGCCGATTGACGCAAATCAAGCGTGATCGGGGACGCGGGCCCTAGGCTTGCGTCCGTTCAATGGGGGTATCAGGTCCATGTTCGACCGTGACAGGATGAGCGAAGAATTGCGAACGCTGAAGGTTGATGTGACGCGCTTGCTGAGCACCGCCGGCGAAGAGATGTTCGAGAGCTGGAAAGATCGCGCCGAGGCGCTCGCCGATCAGATCAGGGCTGCGCTCACGGAGCTCGGCGAGACCGTCGAGGAGGAGCAGGAGCAACTCCAGGGCCTTATTGCAGACCGTCCTGTCGCATCGCTCGCCTCAGCCTTCGCGCTCGGCGTGGTTGTCGGCTTCATGCTGAGGAGACACTAGGTGAATACCGAGAACGTGGTCAAACACCTGCGCGTGCTGTGGCGCACCGACAGGATCATCGCGGACATCAGGCTGCGTCATCTGCTGATCGGCCTCGGCCTGCGCGCCTTCGCCGCACTGATTGCTGCGTTCGGGCTTCTGATGCTGGAGCTGGCGGCCTATTTCGCGCTGGTTCAGATCTGGAGCGCGATCGCCGCGGCGGCCATCCTCGGTGCCGTCAATTTCGCCATCGCCGTTGCCATCTTCGTCATCGCCGGCCGCGCTCCGTCCGGCCGCGACATCGAGCTCGCCGGCGAAATCCACGACGCCTCCATCGAAGCGCTTCAGCTCGAGGCGCGCGCGCTCCAGGCCCAGGTGTCGGGCGCGGTGCATCATCCGCTCAGCACGATCGTGCCGGTGCTGGTGCCGCTGATCGCGATCATCGTGAAGAATTTGCGGTCGACGGCCAGAACATCGGCCAAGACATCTACCGCCGCAGGTTCGGCCGAAGGGTCCTCCTGAGGAGGGTGCTCAGAGTTTCAACTTGACGTCGCAGATGTCGGGTTCGGCCGGATCCGGCTTGACCTCGAAACCCAGGTTTCGGCACATTTCGAGCATCACGATGTTCTCCTGGAGCACGTCGCCCGAGATGACTTTCAGTCCTTCCGACTTGGCGTAGTCGATGATGAGCTGCATGAGGGCCCAGCCGAGCCCCCTGCCCTTCAGGTCGGACCGCAGCAGGATCGCGTATTCACCGTTCTCGTAGACCGAATCCGAATGGAGCCGGACCACGCCGACCATCTCACCGGTGGCCTCGTCGAATGCAATGAAGGCCATCGCGCGCGCATAGTCGAGCTGGGTCAGGCGCGCGATGAACTCGTGGGTAAACTCCTTCATCGGCGCGAAGAAACGCAGGCGCAGGTCGTGCGGCGTGACGTGGCGCAGGAATTCGTGGATGGTCGGCTCGTCCTCCGGGCGCATGGGCCGCACGAAGATGCGCCAATCATCCTTGAGCTTGAGGCGGCGCTCCCATTGCGACGGATAGGCGCGAACGGCGAAATTGGCCGGGCCGGAGCCGACGAACTTCCGCTGCGGCGGACCGACCGCGACGCGGGCATCCACCGCAGTCACGCCGGTTTCGTCCGCCAGCAACGGATTGATGTCGAATTCCCGGATCTCAGGAATATCGGCGGCCATCTGCGCCAGCTTGACCAGCACCATGGCGACCGCGTCCTGCTTGACCGCCGGCACATCACGATAGGCCTTCAGCAGCCGCGATACACGCGTGCGGTCGATCAAATCGCGGGCGAGCTGCAAATCGAGCGGTGGCAGCGCAAGCGCCTTGTCGTTGATGATTTCCACCGCCGTGCCGCCACGGCCGAATACGACGACAGTTCCGAAAGTGGGATCGTCGGCGAGGCCCAGGATCAGCTCGCGCGCCTTTGCCTTGACGACCATGGCCTGGACGATGACGCCGCCGATGCGGGCTTCCGGGCGCAGCTTCTTTGCACGTGCCATAATGCCCGTGGCCGCGCCCCGGACTGCTTCGGGCGTGGTCAGATTGAGCACGACGCCGCCGACATCGGATTTGTGGACGATGTCCCGCGACATGATCTTCAGCACGACGGTGTCGCCCTGTGCGAAGATATCGTTCGCATAGGCCACCGCCTGCTCGACATCGGCTGCCGCATAGGTCGGCACCATCGCGATGTCATAAGCTTCGAGCAGATTCTTGATCTCGACCGGCTCCAGCCATTGCCGGCCATCCGCGATCGCGGCGGTGACGATCTGCCGCGCCCCTCGAGCGTCCGGAACGAACGTGTCGGGCATCGCGGGGGGAACCTGGCTCAGCTCCTCCACCACTTCGCGGTGCCGGACCAGATGCATGAAGCCGCGCACGGCGTCGTCCTCAGTCGGATAGTTCGGCACACCCGCGCTTGAAAGCGCCTGGATGATGTGCTGATCGGCGCCGACCCAGGCCGCCAATACGGGCTTCGCCCAGTTGCGGTGCTCCTTCCGGTATTTGCCGACGAGCTCCGTCACGGTCTGAGCGATCTCGGCCGCCGAGGCGATCGCAGTTTGCACGTTGAGAACCAGAACGGCGTCATTGTCGCGATCGGCCAGCAGCAGCTCCAGCGCCGCCGCATAGCGCGCGGCATCGGCGTCGCCCACGATGTCGACGGGATTTGCACCGGACCAGGTCGGCGGCAACGCAGCATCCAGCTTCCTGCGCGTCTCCGCCGAGATGGTCGCCGGAATTCCACCGAGTTCGACCAGTCGATCGACGGCGAGCACGCCGATGCCGCCGCCATTGGTCAGGATGGCGAGGCGCTTTCCGGCTGGCGATTCGACGCGGCCGAGTGTCTCGGCACAATCGAACAGCTCACGCAGGTCGGAGACCCGCAGGACGCCCGCGCGGCGGAACGCCGCGTCGTACACGGCGTCAGCGCCGGCGAGCGCGCCGGTATGCGTGGCAGCCGCCTTCGCGCCCTGCGCCATGCGGCCGGACTTCACCACGACGACGGGCTTCACGCGCGCGGCGGCGCGCGCAGCCGACATGAACTTGCGCGCATCCTTGATGGACTCGATGTAGAGCAGGATCGCGCGCGTCTTGTGATCCATCGCGAAATAGTCGAGCAGATCGGCAATGTCGACATCGATCTGATCGCCGATCGAAACGATGCCGGAGAAGCCGACGCCGCGTTGCGCGGCCCAATCGACCATGCCGGCGGCAATCGCGCCCGATTGCGAGATCAGCGCGAGGCTGCCCGCCCCCGGCATATGCGCAGCAAAGCTGGCATTCAGGCTGACTCCGGGCATCATGATGCCGAGACAGTTAGGTCCGATCAGCCGCATACCGTACTTGCGGGCTGCGGTGATGGCAGCCTCGTGCAGAGATCCCGGTCCGTGGCCGAGCCCGGCCGAGACGATCAAGGCGCCCGCCGAGCCGCGACGGCCGGCCTGGTCGATGATGCCAGGAATCTCACGCGCAGGCGCGGTGACGATGACGAGCTCGGGCACGAAATCGAGAGCGTCCAAACTCTTGACCGCGGCGATGCCGCTGATTTCGGCATGGCGTGGATTGACGAGGCCAAATCGCCCCTTGAATTCGGCCTTGCGAATGTTCTCGAGAACGGCGCGTCCCACCGAGACCGGACGGGCGCTTGCGCCGACGAGCGCAACTGAACGCGGCGCCAAGAGATTATTCAGACGATAAGTTGACATGAAAGCAAATGCACCCGCTCGGCGACGGTTCGATGATTGACGATCAGGCTGGACGAATGGCGAGCCTAGTGCGAGATCATAACCCAGCATGGTGGCTCGCCAATGACGGTCGTTGTCACACCGCCCCAGACGATCTCATTCAAGGGCGAATGATGATAGGCGCCCATCACGATGGCGTCCATGCCGGGGGAATTCGCCCAATTTCGCAAGACCTTGCCGATCGAGCTGCCGCGGCTCGTCGCCGCCTCGAACGAGACATGGACACCGTGTTCCCTCAGATTTTCGACCAGAGCGGTTCCGGATTGCACAATCGCGTCGGTCTTCTCATCCGCCACGGTCACCACGCGAACAGAGGCCGCCGTCTGCAGGACCGGCAACGTGTCGCCGACCGCACCTGCCGCATGCGCGGAGTGATCCCAGGCGATCATGACGTTCTCGAGTTCTGGGCCCGCGCGGCTGGCCGGCAAGCGGCAGAAAGACGTCCTTGATGGGCATCGGGATTCTCCTTGGCGCCACGATAGGCCGGCGCTCGTCGAGACGCTTGATCCTCGTCAAGCCAGGGAAACGCGGTCTGGAGCCGGCGTTGACCGGCGTCAAGGACTGGCACATCGGCTATTCTATGGATAGTTCAGTCGGAGCGGTTCGCCCCGGAGAAGCTCATGCGCGCGATGGTATTGCCGGCCCCGCGAACGCGGCTCCAGCTGGAGCAGCGGCCCGACCCGATACCCGGCGAGGGTCAGCTCCGCGTGAAGATCAGCGCCTGCGGGGTCTGCCGGACCGATCTTCATCTCGTCGATGCCGAGCTGCCCGATATTCGCTATCCGATCGTACCCGGTCACGAGATCGTTGGTCGGGTCGATCTCGTGGGCCCCAATGTCGCAACGCATGCGCCCGGTGATCGGGTCGGCATTCCCTGGCTCGGCTTCACCTGCGGACATTGTCGCTTCTGCCGGGACGGCATGGAAAACCTGTGTGACGCACCGCTGTTCACCGGCTACACCCGCGATGGCGGCTACGCGACCCACACCGTCGCTGACGCCCGCTACGCTTTCCCGCTCGGTGAGGCCGGCAACGACGAAGAGATTGCGCCTCTGCTCTGCGCCGGTCTGATCGGCTGGCGCTCGCTGGTACTGGCCGGCCCTGCCGAACGACTCGGCCTCTACGGCTTTGGCGCGGCCGGCCACATCATTGCGCAGGTCGCGCACTGGCAGGGGCGATCGGTCCATGCATTCACGCGACGCGGCGATGCTGCCGCGCAAGATCTCGCCCGTCGTCTCGGTGCCGTCTGGGCGGGAGCATCAGACGAGCTGCCAGACGAGCCGCTCGACGCCGCCATCATCTACGCACCATCAGGCGAGCTTGTGCCGGCTGCGCTGCGCGCGGTCCGCAAAGGCGGACGCGTCGTATGCGCCGGCATCCACATGACCGACATTCCAAGTTTCCCCTATGATCTGCTCTGGCAGGAGCGGCAGCTGGTCTCCGTCGCCAACCTGACCCGGCAGGATGGCATCGATTTCCTCAAGATCGCTCCACAAGCGGGCGTGCGCACCGAAACGACGGCATTTCCGCTCGAGCAGGCCAACGAAGTTCTGGCCATGCTGCGGGCCGGTCAGATTCTCGGCGCGGCCGTTCTGACGCCCTGATGGTGCTCGGATGTCCATTTCCATGAAAGACGAAATGGCGACCCAGGAGCGGGTCTTCCGGACGCTCACGGGCCATCCCGGCGTGACGCGGATCGACACGCATGGAGCCTCGGTGTTCCTCGACGGCAAGCGCGCGCTGAAGATCAAGCGCGCCGTCCGATTTCCCTTCCTCGACTACTCGACGCTCGAAAAACGCAAGGCGGCGTGCGAGGAGGAGATCAGGATCAACCGGCCGTTGGCGCCGCAGGTCTATCATCGCGTCGTGGCGATCTCGGAAGAGCCCGATGGGTCGGTGCAGGTTGGCGGCGCCGGTCGGGCCATCGAGTATGCGGTGGAGATGTCGCGCTTCGACGAAAGCAAAACGCTGGATCATCTGGCGAAGGCCGGGCCGCTGGATGCAAAGCTCGCCTTGGCCGCCGCAGACGCGATCGTGGCTTCGCATGTAGGGGCGGCCGACCCCGACGGAAAAGTATGGGTCTCATCCATCCCCGCCCTGATTGACGGCAACAGTCAGGGCCTGCGGGCTGGCGGGCGTTTGGGCTCGGAAGACGTCGAAAAGCTTAGTCAAGCCTCGCACGAGGCCTATTCGCGTCTCCGCCCCTTGCTCGCGGAGCGCGGCCGGAAGGGTTTTGTCCGCCGTTGCCACGGCGACCTGCATCTCGCAAACATCGTTCTGATCGATGACCGGCCCGTGCTGTTCGACGCCATCGAGTTCGATGCGCAGATGGCGACCGTCGACGTGCTCTACGATCTCGCATTCACGCTGATGGACCTGTTGCACCACGATCAGCCGCGCGCGGCCAACATCGTCCTGAACCGATATCTCGCCGCGACCCCCGCCGATAATATGGACGCGCTCTCGACCCTGCCGCTGTTCATGTCCGTCCGGGCGGCGATCCGCGCCCAGGTGGCTTTGGCACGGCTGAGGCCGCCGCATTCCGACGACCCCGGCATTCTCGAGCAGGCACGGCGCTATTTTGACCTCGCCACGATGCTGATCCATCCTGCCGCCCCGCGCCTGATCGCCGTCGGCGGATTGTCGGGCACCGGCAAGACAGTGCTGGCGCAAGCGCTGGCGCCCCGCATCGCACCGCCGCCCGGAGCCGTCGTGCTGCGCAGCGACATCGTCCGCAAGCAGATGTTCGGGGTCGACGAAACCCATCGCCTGCCGCCCACCGCCTACACGCCGGAGCATGCAGGCCGCGTCTACGACACGCTGGCTCAACTTGCCCGGCGGGTGCTGGCGCAAGGCCATTCCGCGATCATTGACGGCGTATTTGCCCGCGAGGACGAACGAGACGCGATCGCGGCACTGGCGAGGGAGTGCAACGTGCCGCTGGACGGCCTGTTCCTGGTTGCGGACCTCGCGACCCGGCAGATGCGGATCGGACGCCGCCGGGGAGATGCATCCGACGCCACGCAAGAGGTTGCCGCGCTGCAGGAGCGCTATAATATCGGCCGTGTCGGTTGGGCGACCATCGATGCATCCGGGACGCTAGAGCAGACGCTCCAGAACTGCCGGAACGCGATCGCTGCAGGCAAACAGGGCAATCTGATTGGCGCGGGCAAAGATGGCGCGACCTAGCACGATCTCGACAGCCGCTCGCGTCACGCCGGCGGCACGTCGCAATGCCCTGCCTGGCCGCCTCAGTCCCGGTATGGCCTGCGATACCGCGTTCCGGATCATCGCGCGCCGTCACCTTGCCGCCATCCTCGCCCAGCATGACGGCACCTGCCGCGGCGATCCCGATGCGCTGCACCAGATCCGGATCGCCCTGACGCATCTGCGCACCGCCATCCGCTTCTTCTCGCCGATGGTCGACGACGCCCTGCGACCGACGATCTGGGCCGAGCTGAAATGGCTGAACAGCCAGCTTGGCATGGTGCGGGACCTCGATGTGGCGATCGAGCGGGTCGTGGCCGAGAGCGGCGACGAGCTCGCCGTGATCGCCGAGCTTCAACACTGGGACGAAAAACGCGCCGAGAGCCATCGCGAGCTGGCGCGCGCGCTGCAATCCCCGCGCTATCGCCGCCTTGTCGAGCAGACCTCGGCCTGGATCGAGAGCGGCCCCTGGTCGACCCGGCGCAGCAAGGAAGCCATCCGGTTGCGCCGCTGCACGCTCGCTGACCATGCAATGGAGCGGCTGGCCGAGTGGGAGACGAAGCTACTCAAGAAGGCGCGGAAGCTCCGCAAGCTCGACGTCGAGAAGCGTCACAAGCTGCGGCTTCTCAACAAGCGAATGACCTATTCGATCGAGTCACTCCAGGACCTGTTCGCCGATAAATCGCTGACGAAACAGAAGTCCATCCTCAAGCGATTGCGCAAGGCGCAACGGTCGCTCGGACAATTGAACGACGACGCGCGCGGCCAGGCGCTGGCCGCATCATTGAATGGCGCCGGCCACGAAGCCGGCAAGCGCTTCCTCAACCGCAAGCGGGAAAAGAAGCTGCTGCGGAAAGCGTCGGCCGCCTACCGCAAACTGGACAGGACCAAGCCCTTCCGCTCCTCGGACCTCGCGCCAGGATCCGAACCGGAATCTTAGGTGTGGACGTAGTCCCCCGGCGCATCGGGCAGTCCCGGCGCGTCTCCAACTCCGGTCCGGGGCGGATCGCAGGGCGCGCCGGAATGCGCCGCTAGCCAACTGGCCCATTCCGGCCACCATGAGCCCTCGACGTGCGGAGCCAGCTTCAGCCATTCGTCCGGACCAACGTAGGGTGCGTCGGCAGCCTTGGTCAGCACCTGATAGCTATGGCCGGGCTCCTCGGGAGGTGCAACGACACCGGCATTGTGACCACCGCTGGTCAACAGGAACGTCACGTCGGCATCGACCTGGTAGTGGATCTTGTAGACGGATCGCCACGGCGCCACGTGATCGGCGAGGGTGCCGACCACGAACATCGGCGCGTGAATATCGGACAGCGAAACGCTCCTGCCGTCGACCTGATAGCGCCCGCCGGCCAGATCGTTGTCGAGGAACAGCTTACGCAGATATTCCGAATGCATGCGATAGGGCAGCCGGGTTGCGTCCGCGTTCCAGGCCATCAGGTCGCTCGGCGGCGCGCCCTCGCCCATCAGATAGTCATGTGACAGACGCGACCAGATCAACTCGTTGGAACGCAGCAGTTGAAAGGCGCCGGCCATCTGCGTCGTGTCGAGATAGCCTCGCTGCCACATCATGTCTTCGAGAAAGGCGACCTGGCTCTCGTTGATGAACAGCGTCAGCTCCCCGGCCTCGGTGAAATCGGTCTGCGCCGCAAGGAGAGTGACGGTGCCGAGGCGGTTGTCGCCGTCGCGTTCCATCGCCGCCGCGGCGATCGACAGCAGCGTGCCGCCCAGACAATAGCCGAGCGCATGCGTCTTCCGCCCCGGCACGATCAGGCCGATCATGTCCAGCGCCACCATGACGCCCAGCTTGCGATAATCGTCAAAGGCGAGATCCCTATCCCTCGCATCCGGATTGCGCCAGGAGATCGCGAACACGGTGAACCCTTGGCCGGTCAGATATTTGACCAGCGAGTTCTGCGGCGAGAGATCGAGAATGTAGTACTTCATGATCCAGGCCGGCACGATCAGGATCGGCTCGGGCCTCACCTGCGCGGTGGTCGGGTGGTACTGAATGAGCTCGATCAGTTCGTTGCGGTACACGACCTTGCCGGGCGAAGCGGCCACGGTCTTGCCGACCACGAACTGCTCCCCACCCGCCAACTTGGAGTTGGAGAGCAGGCGCATCAGATCACTGCACCAATTCTGCCAGCCAAAGACGAAATTCTCCCCGCCGCTCTGGAACGCCTTCTCCAGCACCTTCGGATTGGTCGCTGCGAAATTCGACGGGGCCAGCATGTCTAGCATCTGGCGCATCGAGAACTCGACGATGGCCTCATTGGGGTGCGACACGCCACGCACGCCCGTCGCGGCATCGCGCCACCAGCGTTCTGCGAGCAAGAACCCCTGCGCCAGCAGATTGAACGGCGCAGTCTCCCATTGCGGTCCACTGAAACGGCGGTCCCGCCCCTGCGGCTGAATCACGGTCCACGGCTTCTGCTCCGGCGACGCCGCGTGCGCGGCGGCTTCCGCCAGCCGGCCGATGTCGCGCAGGATGGTGCGGGAAATCTCCATCTGGCGCTGCGGCGCCGCAGCGAGATGCGAGCCCCAATCGAGCCAGGCAAGCGACAAGGCCAGCGGCGAAATTCCGCCGGTGAACCGTGCCAGCATGGCATGAAAGGCGCGGTCGAGTGGATATGGCTCGGATTCAGGCGGAGGGTCGGCGGCGGCCGTCTTCTCCGCGGGCTTTTCGGCGCTCGCCGTCGAAGCTCCGGGAGCAGCGGCGGCACTGAGCGGGAGGGCCTGCACCGGCGGCTCTTCGGCCCGTGAAAATATCTGCACGACGCTCATGGCTCAATGATCCCAAGGGCTGCTGTCTGATGTCGACGGAAGGATATGGCGAGGCCTCGGATAGGCGTTGAGCTGCATCAAATCGGGGACGGGTCACAATCGCTTCATTGGGACGGACGGGCTCCGTCCCATTGACCTGAGTCAAGCCGCACCCGGGCGCCCGGGGTAGTTTTTGCGCATCGAAATTTGACAAGCCAGCGGAGTTGTCCATGCGCGCCCACCAGATCATGACCCGGTCGGTCATCTCGGTTACCCCCGACACCAGCATCGTCGAGGCGGCGAATATCATGCTGAAGCGGCATGTCAGCGGCCTCACGGTGGTCGACGAGACCGGCAAGCTGGTCGGCGTCGTCTCCGAAGGCGATTTCATTCGCCGCAGCGAAATCGGCACAGGGCGCAAGCGCGGACGCTGGCTGCGGTTCATCCTGGGTCCGGGCAAATCCGCCAGCGATTTCGTCCACGAGCACGGCCGCAAGGTCTCGGAAGTGATGACCGACACGCCCATCACCATCACGGAGGATACGGCGCTCGCCGAGATCGTCGACCTCATGGAGCGCAACAACGTGAAGCGGCTGCCCGTGGTGCGCGGCGACAAGGTCGTCGGGATCGTATCGCGAGCCAACCTGCTGCAGGCGGTGGCGGGGCTCGCCCGCGAGGTGCCGGATCCGACGGCGGATGACGATCACATTCGCAGCCGTATCATCGAGACCATGGAAAAGAACGACTGGTGCCCGTTCGGGCTCAACGTCATCGTCCGTGACGGCATCGTTCACCTCAGCGGCGTCATCACCGAAGAGCGCACACGGCAGGCGGCGATCGTCGCCACTGAGAACGTCGAAGGCGTGAAGAAGGTGCACGACCATCTGTGCTGGGTCGACACCATGTCGGGCATCTATCTGAACTCGCCGGAGGACGACGAACTCGCCAAGGCGAGCTGACAAGGTAGGCTGACAAGGCGAGCCTGTGTCTGGGCGATTCAGCGCGGAATGACGGCGGTGGCCTCGATCTCGACGCGAGCCGCCTTCTCGACGAGGCGCACCACCTGCACCAGCGCCATCGCGGGGTAATGTGTGCCGAAGATGGCGCGGTAGACCTTGCCGAGCGCCTTCAGGTTGGAGAGGTACTCGTCCATGTCGACGACGTACCAGGTCAGCCGCACGAGGTGCTCGGGCCGCGCGCCGGCCTCGGCCAGGATCGCCGCGATGTTGCTCAGGGTCTGGCGCACCTGCGCAACAAAGCCGTCGGCGAGACACTCCTCGGCGTCCCAGCCGATCACGCCGCCGGTGACCACGATGCGCCCTTCGGCGGCCATGCCGTTGGCATAGCCCTTCGGCATCGGCCAGCCCGACGGCTGGAGCACCTGCACCCGCGAACGGGTGCCATCCTCGGCGGCTGTCGGCAGCACCGCGAGCTGCGGGCCCTTCGGCGTCGTCACGGACAATTCGTCATCCTTTTCTCATTCCGCCGCGACGCCCGAGGACGTCACGGCGGCCTGCGCCAGTTGCCGCAGGGCAAAACGCTTCAGTTTGCCGGTCTCGGTCTTCGGCAATTGCGTCACGAACGCGATGGCCCGCGGATATTTGTATGGCGCGATCTCGCGTTTGACATGCTCCTGCAGCTCGGCCACGAGCTGAGCATCCGGCGTCACGCCGGGTGCAGCGACGACATAGGCCTTCACGATCATGCCGCGCGCCTCGTCGGGGGCGCCGACCACACCGCACTCGGCGACCGCCGGATGGGTGAGCAGGGCCGCTTCGACGTCCGTGCCAGCGATGTTGTAGCCGGAGGACACGATCATGTCGTCGGAGCGGGACTGGTACCAGAAATAGCCGTCGCTATCCATCAGATAGGTATCGCCGGTGATGTTCCAGCCGTTCTGGACGTACTTGCGCTGGCGCTCGTCGGCGAGATAGCGGCAACCGGTCGGCCCGCGCACCGCGAGCTTGCCCATCGTGCCCGCCGGCACGTCATGGCCGTCGTCATCGACGATCTTGGCCTCGTAGCCCGGCACGGGCTTCCCGGTGGCGCCGGGACGGATCTCATTCTCGGTCGCGCTGATGAAGATGTGCAGTAGCTCGGTCGAGCCGATGCCATCCATCAACTTGATGCCGGTCGCCTTGAGCCAGGCGTCGAAGGTCGGCTTGGGCAGAGTCTCGCCGGCGGAGACGCATTTGCGCAGCGAGGAAATGTCGCGCCCGGCGAGCTTGCCGATCATAGCGCGATACGCCGTGGGTGCGGTGAAACAGACCGTGATCCTGTACTGCTCGATCGCCGCCAGGATATCGTCGGGCGTCGTCTTTTCCAGCACCACGAAGGAGGCGCCGATGTGCATCGGAAACAGCACGCCGCCGAATCCGAAGGTGAACGCGAGCGGCGCCGAGCCGACGAAGCGATCGGTCTGCTCGGCCCGCAGGATGTTGCGCGCATAGCCGTCGCAGACCGCGAGCATGTCGCGGTGGAAATGCATGGTGCCTTTGGGATCGCCTGTCGTGCCGGACGTAAAGGCGATCAGGCAGACGTCGGCGGCGGCGGTATCGACGGCTTCGAACTCCGGACGTGCGTCGGCGATGAGCGCTTCGAGCGAGTCCGGCGCGCCGTTGCCCCAATAAACGATACGCTTCAGATGGGGGGCGGCAGCCCTCGCCTTTTCCATTTCTTCGGCGAGCTTGCCGTCGCACAGCGCCAGCGCAATCTCCGCCTTCTGGATCGGATAGGACAGCTCCTTGGCGCGCAGCAGAGGCATCGTGGCCACGACTATGCCGCCGGCCTTGATCACCGCGAGATAGGTCGCAACCATCATCGGGTTGTTGGCGGAGCGCAGCAGCACCCGCCCGCCGGGGACGAGACCGAGCTTGCCGACCAGCACATTGGCGATCCGGTTCACGAGCGCCTGCAGCTCGCGGTAGGTGTAGCTGACGGCGGGGCTCATGACGCAGGGCGCATCCCCATGGCCCAGCCCGACCCAGCGGTCGAGGAAGTAGCTGACACAGTTCAATCGGGGCGGATAGGTCAGCTCCGGCCGCGTGAAGATGAAGTCGGGCCAGAGTTCGCGCGGCGGCAGATGCTGCTGCGCAAACGTATCGACATGGGCCGTGGCGGCGTTGCCGTCATGCGAGCCCGTGACTTGAACCTTGGCGGCGTTGGCCATCGCACGCTCCTTTCAGCATGGATTGCACCCGGCAGCACGATCTGGAAAACATTTTAGGCTTAAAACAATTCGGCGCAATAGCGGATTTTGGGCATCCCGTGCTTTTTCATGCGGCAAAAGGGATGGGGCGGCCCGCCGACCTCGCGCTCACGGCCGGCGGCGCGCGGCCGATTTCTGCGCCGACGCCTTGGTCTTGGCGAGCAGCCGCATCAATTCGCGGACGTCTTTCGGCGAGAGATCGGCGAACAGATCGGCGATCCAGGTCTCGTGTTCCGCAGCCATGCGCCGGAACTCGGCGCGACCGAGCTTCGTGAGGCGGATCACCTGGACACGACGATCCGTTTCCGACGTGCGACGGTCGAGATGACCGGACTCCACAAGGCGCTCGACCAGCCCGGTGACGTTCCCGTTCGACACCATCATGCGTTTGGAGACATCGGACAGCGTCATGCCGTCAGGCGCCTTGTCGAGCTGCGCCATCAGGTCGAACCGGGGCAGCGTGACGTCGAACCGCTGCCGCAGCCGGCCGCGGACCTCGCCCTCGATCAGCGTCGTGCAGGTCAAGAGGCGCAACCACAGCCGCAGCTCGTCGGCGTGGTCTTCCGGCGTTTCGACGGCCTTGGTCTCGGAATCGAGCATCTCGATGCAGTCACTCTCGGCGGGCATTGGCGCCAGCACGGATTCCCCAACATTTTGAGCTTCAAGTAAATCAGAGCCGGCTGCAAGTCCAAAGCTGCAACAATCGACCGTAGAGGAATTTCTTTAGGCTTCAAATAATTGGCGCGCCGCTTGCATGCGCGCTGCCCGCAGGATGGCGATGGTTTGCGCGCTGCTTGCCGCGGCAGCCGTCATCGGCATAAGCTTGGATTGAAGTACGCGGCTTGCAGCGCAAGCCTCGATGTCACGGGGACAGATCATGAAGACGCAATTGACCTTGGCCGCAGCCGCCTTGCTCGTCGGCACCGCCCTCAATCCAGCCGTGGCGCAGGAGAAGATCAAGCTGGGCGTGGTGGTGACCCTGTCGGGACCCGCCGCTGCGCTGGGTCAGCAAGTCCGCGACGGCTTTGCGCTCGCGGTGAAGGATCTCGGCGGCAAGATGGGCGGCCGTGATGTCGAGGTGATCGTTGCGGATGACGAGCTCAAGCCGGATGCGGCGGTGACCAAGGTCAAGGGGCTTCTGGAGCGCGACAAGGTCGACTTCGTGGTCGGCCCGATCTTCTCCAACATCCTGCAGGCGATCCACCGGCCTATCACGGAATCGAAAACCTTCCTGATCAGCCCCAATGCCGGTCCGTCGACCTTCGCCGGCAAGGACTGCAACCCGTTCTTCTACGTGACTTCGTACCAGAACGACCAAGTGCACGCGATCCTCGGCAAGGTCGCGCAGGATCGCGGCTACAAGCGCATGTACCTGATGGTGCCGAACTATCAGGCCGGCAAGGATTCGGTGGCGGGCTTCAAGCTCGACTACAAGGGCGAGATCGTCGAGGAATCCTATATGCCGCTGAACACGCTGGATTTCCAGCCGGAGCTGTCCAAGATCGCCTCACAGAAGCCCGATGCGCTGTTCACGTTCATGCCCGGCGGCCTCGGCGTCAATCTCGTCAAGCAGTACCGGCAGGCCGGCCTCGCCGACAGCATTCCGGTGCTCTCGGCGTTCACGGTGGATGAATCGACCCTGCCGGCCCAGCAAGATGCCGCCGTCGGCATGTTTGGCGGTGCGAACTGGGCACCCAATCTCGACAATCCCCAGAACAAGAAGTTCGTGGCGTCCTACGAGGCCGCCTACAATGTCGTGCCCGGCACCTACGCCTTCCAGGCCTATGACGCCGCGATGCTGATCGACAGCGCGGTCAAGGCCGTGAAGGGCGATCTGTCGAACAAGGCAGCGGTCCAGGCGGCGCTGAAGAAGGCCGACTTCACCTCGCTGCGCGGCACCTTCAAGTTCAACACCAACGGCTATCCCATCCAGGATTTCTACCTGACCAAAGTCGCCAAGCGTCCGGACGGCAAGTTCCAGACCGAGATCGTCCAGAAGGTCTTCGAGAATTACGGCGACCGCTATGCCAAGGACTGCAAGGCGGCGAACTAAGGCCGCGCATCGCGTTACGGGAGGACTAAAATGAAGAGCGAAATCACCGGCATCACCCGGGCGAATGAGGGCATCCAGGGCATTTCCTGGAACATCCTCGGCCAGACCTATGTGCCGAAGAGCTACGCCGAGCACAGCTTCTCCTGGCATGCGACACTTCCGCCGGGCACGTTTGTGCCGCCGCACATTCATCCCGATCAGGATGAGTATCTCTACATGCTGGAGGGCAAGCTCGATTTCGTGCTCGGCAATTCCGAGGCGCAGGCGGCCGCCGGCGATCTGATCCGGCTCGGCATGGGCGTGCCTCACGGCATCTTCAACAAGTCGGAGCAGACCGCAAAAGTGCTGTTCTGGGTCTCCCCGAGCCGCAAGCTGTTCGACCTGTTCTGGGGCCTTCACAACATGAAGGAGCAGAAGCCGGAGGACGTGGTGGCGTTGGCGGCCGAGTTCAACATCCACTTCCTGCCGCCGCCGCCCGGCGGCTAGCGGCGCGGTTCAGGCGCGCACCGCCGCGAGTCCCGGCACGGCGGCGAAACCGGCCTTGGCGGCATAGCCGCGCACGATGGCCTCGCGCTGGGAATAGCTCAGCACATTGTCGACATTGTCGAAGCCATCAGGGGCGAGCTGCTCGACGGCGTCGATGACGCCCTCGGGGCCGCCGCGCCGGTTGGAGCGAACGATATCGGCCGTCATCGGCAGCCGCTTCTTCTCATACTCGAGCAACGCCTGACGCGGATGCTCGGCGCGCACCAGCGCGTCGGCAAGGCAGCGCGCGTCGAGGATCGCCTGCGAGGCGCCGTTGGAGCCGACGGGATACATGGGATGCGCGGCATCGCCGAGCAGCGTGACCCGTCCGGACGACCAGTAAGGCAGGGGATCGCGGTCGCAGGTCGGATATTCGTAGAATTCGGGTGTCGCCGCGATCAGGCTCTTCACGTCGATATAGGGCACCGAGAAGCGCGCGACGTGCGGCATCAGCTCCTCGCGGCGGCCCGGCCGTGACCAGTCCTCCTTGCGCGGCGGCGGGGCGTTACCCTCCCCGACCTTTACCAGTACGGCCCAATTGGTCAGGCGGCTGGCCGGGCTCGATCCTTCCGCGATCGGATAGATCACCACCTTGGCATTGAGACCGCCGGCCACGATCATCGATTTGCCGGTCAGGAACAGCGGCCAGTCGCGCGCGCCGCGCCACAGCATCAGGCCGTTCCAGCACGGCGGTCCCTCGTTCGGGAACAGCGTCTCGCGGACGCGGGAATGGATGCCGTCGGCGCCGATCAGAATGTCGCCTCGCGCGGTGTGAATGTGCGCGCCAGCGCGATCGAAGAAATAGGCGGTGACGCCGCCCTCGTCCTGTGTGAACGAGCCCAGCCGGCAGCCGGTGTGAATGGCATCGGCCCCAAGCCGTTCGTCGACGGCGCGGTGGATGACGCCTTGGAGGCGGCCGCGGTGGATCGAGAATTGCGGCACGTCGTGGCCGGCGTCGATGCCGCGGGCTTCGCGCCAGACCTCCTGACCATGGCGGTTGAGATAATAGAGCTGGTCGGTGCGGATCGCGACGTCATCGAGCTTCTGGAGCAAACCAAGACCGGCGAGTTCCCGCATGGCATGCGGCAACGTGTTGATGCCGACCCCCAGCTCGCGAATGGTGTCGGCTTGCTCGAAAATCTCGCAGTCGAGGCCGCGCGACCGCAACATCAATGCCGTGGTGAGACCACCGATACCGCCACCGACGATAATCGCCTTCATCGCCCTTACTCCACTCGAAACACAGGCAATGGGTTAACGTCGCACGGGCGGTCACTCCGCCGCAAGCGGGTTTGTCGCCTCCGCCTTGAGCTCGGCCCGGGTCTTGGGCTTAGCCTTAATTCTCAGCTCCTCGAGGTCCTGCCGGTCGCGCACGCTGTTGCGGAAAATTTGCTCTTTTCCCGGCAGATATTGCGGCGGACAGAATGCCCCATCTGCGCCGTACCAGGCCGCCGCCTTCATGGTGAAAAACGGATCGACCAGATGCGGCCGGCCGAGCGCGACGAGATCCGCTCGGCCGGCTGCCAGGATCGTATTGGCCTGGTCCGCCGTCGTGATGTTGCCGACGCACATCGTCGCCACCCGCGCCTCGTTACGGACCTGATCCGAGAACGGAGTCTGGAACATGCGGCCGTAGACCGGCTGCGCATCGCGGACGGTCTGTCCCGTCGAGACGTCGACGAGGTCGACGCCAGCTTCGGCGAAAGCGCGTGCAATTGCCACGGCATCGTCGCCAGTGATACCGCCTTCAGCCCAATCGGTCGCGGAAATACGAACCGACATCGGCTTATGCTTCGGCCATACAGCCCGCAGTGCTTCGAAGATCTCGAGCGGGAACCGCAGACGGTTCTCGAGCGAGCCGCCATATTCGTCCGTGCGAGAGTTCGTCAGTGGCGAGATGAAGCTCGCGAGCAGATAGCCGTGGGCGCAGTGCAGCTCGAGCATGTCGAAGCCGCAGCGCTCGCCGCGCTCGGCCGCCGCAACGAAGGCCTCCCTCACCGCGTTCATGCCGGCGCGGTCGAGCTCGCGCGGCACCTGACTGTCGGGAAAATAGGGCAGCGGCGATGCCGAGACCACGTCCCAGCCGCCCTCCTCCAAGGGACGGTCCATCCCGTCCCACATCAGCTTGGTCGCGCCCTTGCGGCCGGCGTGGCCGAGTTGCAGGCAGATCTTTGCAGCCGAATTGCCGTGGACGAAATCCACGATGCGCCGCCAAGCGGCTTCCTGCTCGTCGTTCCACAATCCGGCGCAGCCGGGCGTGATGCGGGCATCGCGGCTGACGCAGGTCATCTCGGTGAAGATGAGGCCGGCACCGCCGATCGCACGCGAGCCATAGTGCACGAGGTGGAAATCGGTCGGCACGCCCTCCTTCGCCGAGTACATGCACATCGGCGACATCACGGCGCGATTGGCGATCTCCATCTCGCGCAGCCGAAACGGCTGAAACAACGGCACCGCCGGCTTTTGGGTGTCGACCTCAAAGCCGCTGTCGCGAACCTGTCTGGCAAACGACCTCTCCACCTCGGCCACGAAATCGGGCGCGCGAAGCCTGAGGTTGTCGTAGGTGATCGCCTTCGACCGCGTCATCACGCCGAAGGCAAACTGCACGGGGTCGAAATCCCAGAAGCGGTCGACGTGCTCGAACCAAACCAGCGACACGTCGGCGGCGTGCTGCGTCTTCTCGACCTCCTCGCGGCGGCCGTGCTCGTAAATGTCGAGTGCGGCCTTGATGTCCGGGGCCCTCTCCATCGCTTCGGCAAGCGCGATCGCGTCTTCCATCGCGAGCTTGGTGCCGGAGCCGATCGAGAAATGCGCGCTCGCCTTGGCATCGCCGAGCAGCACCATGTTGTCCTTGACCCAGCGCTTGCTGCGGATCATCGGGAAATTGCGCCACATCGAGCGATTGGTGAGCAGCTTATGCCCATCGAGGAACCAGCCGAAGATCTCGGCCATCCGCGCGGCGGACTGCGTCTCGTCCAGTCCTGTCAGGCCGGCGCGCTCGAACGTGTCGGGATCGGTCTCGAAGATCCAGGTCGAGTGTCCGGCCTCATACTGATAGGCGTGGGCGATGAACGGCCCCCACTCGGTTTCCTGGAAGATGAAGGTGAAGGCGTCGAGCGGCCTGGTCGAGCCCATCCAGGCGAACTTGTTGGTACGCAGATCGACTTCCGGCTCGAAATGATCGACATGTTTCTCGCGGAAGCGGCTATTGATGCCGTCGGCGATCAGCACCAGGTCGGCATCGGCGAAGCGGGCTTCGTCCTCAATGTCCACCTCGAAGTGCAGGGCGACCCCGAGCTCGCGCGCACGCTCCTGCAGGATCAGAAGCAGCTTGCGCCGGGAGCAGCCGCAGAAGCCGTTGCCGCCGACCCGGTGCACGGTGCCGCGAAAATGCACGGCGATATCATCCCAGTACGCGAACTCCTGGGTGATGCGGCGATAGCTCGGCAGATCATGCTTTTCGAAATTGTCCAGCGTGGCATCCGAGAACACCACGCCGAAGCCGAAGGTATCGTCGGCCCGGTTGCGCTCATACACGGTGATATCGGCGCCGGGGCGCTGCTTCTTGAGCAGGATCGCAGCATAGAGACCCGCAGGTCCGCCACCGATGATCGCGACTTTCATGGGAGCCTCGCCAATTCACCCGGTCATGAAACTATTTTAAGCCTAAAATAATTTCGCGCAAGTCCCCGTTGCTGGCGAGATCACAGGCTGACCGGCCCTAGTCGCCTCGGAAGACCGGCTTGACCTTGTTGGCGAAGGCCTCGAAGGCACGCTCGAAATCGGCTGTGGTCATGCACAGTGCCTGGGCAACGGCCTCCGCCTCGATCGCCTCCTCGACCGACATGGCCCATTCCATCGCCAGCATCCGCTTGGTCATGGTGTTGGCGAAGGTCGGCCCTTCCGCGATCTGCTTGGCCAGGACCTGCGCCTGGGGCAGCACCTGCTCCGGCGTGACGATGCGGCTGAAGAAGCCCCAGCGCTCGCCCTCCTCCGCCGTCATGAAGCGGCCGGTGTAAAGCAGCTCGGAGGCGCGCGACTGTCCGATGATCCGTGGCAGGATCGCGCAGGCGCCCATGTCGCAGCCAGCCAGCCCCACCTTGTTGAAGAGAAAGGCCACCTTGGACCCGCTTGCCGCCAGGCGCATGTCCGAGGCCATGGCTACGATCGCACCCGCGCCGGCACAGATGCCCTCGACGGCGGCGACGATCGGCTGCGGGCAGGCCCGCATCGCCTTGACGAGGTCACCGGTCATCCGCGTGAAGGCGGTCAGCCCCTTGGTATCCATCTTCACCAGCGGGCCGATGATCTCGAACACGTCGCCGCCCGAGGAGAAATTGCCGCCGGCGCCGGTGACGACAATGGATTTGACCTCGTCATCGAAGGCGCAGGCGCGAAAGAAGTCGGTCAGTTCCCGGTAGCTTTCGAACGTCAGCGGATTCTTCCGTTCGGGCCGGTTGAGCGTGACCGTCGCAACGCCGTCGACCACGGCCAGCAGGAAATGCTGCGGCGAGTAGTCCGCGAGCGGCACGGTGACGGGATTGGCTGGTCTGCTCATGCGATCTCCTTGGGTATGTCTGTTCCGCGCGCTAGATTTCGCCGCCCGCAACTGCGATGGCCTGCCCGGTGATCGCGCTGGCGCCTTGGCCGCACAGCCAAAGCACGGCGTCCGCCACCTCTTCCGGCGCGATCAGGCGCCCTTGCGGATTGTGCCTGGCAAGCTCGGCGATCGCCTGCTCGCGGCTTCGTCCGGTTTTTTTCATGATGTTGTCGATGCTGCCGGCGACGAGGTCCGTGTCGGTAAAACCTGGGCAAACCGCGTTCACGGTCACGCTGCTGCCGGCGAGTTCGAGCGCAAGCGAACGAACCAGACCGATCGCAGCGTGCTTGGCCGCTACGTATGCACTGACATAGGCATAGCCCTTGAGTCCCGCGGTCGACGCAATCACGACGATGCGGCCATAGGGGCGATTCTTCATGCCCGGCAGTACGCCGTGGATGGAATGAACCACGCCCATGAAGTTGATGTCCATCATGCGCGCGAACAGGGCACTGTCCGATTTCGCGAATGGCGCGGATTCGGCGCTGCCCGCATTGGCGATCAGGATATCGATCGGCCTTCGCGCATGGGCCTCGGCAATGGCGGCCTTCAAGGCCGTCTCGTTCGCGACGTCGGCGACCGCGGCAAAATTCGCGGCGCCATCATTGACCGCCTCATCGAGGACCTGGGCATTCCGGCCGATGATCGTCACGGTCGCGCCTGCGCCGACAAGAGCCGCCGCGATCGCGCGGCCGATGCCGCGGCCTCCGCCGGTCACCAGCGCGTGCGGCGAGTGCGGCAATCCGGACATGCGCTGGCTCCCTCGGATCTGTGACCGTTGCACCGATATATTTTAACCTTCAAACTTTTGCAACGAAGGCGCAGAACGCATGCGACGGAGGCCGGCCCGGAAATTGCTTTAAGTGTAAAATTATCGCTTCCCATCCCCGAAAGGCCTGTTAGCATCGATGGGGGCAAGCAAGAGGATGTCGCGTGCCGCAGCCTGGACCAATGATAACAGAGGATGGACGCTTCGCCTATGAAGCCGCGGGCGATCCGAACGCGATCCCTCTGATCTTCCTGCATGGCATCGGTGGCGCGGCGCGAGCCTGGCGACGGCAGCTGGCTACGTTCGGCGACCGCTTTCGCGCCATCGCGTGGGACATGCCGGGCTATGGCGGTTCGGCACCGCTCGCGAGCGTCAGCATCGCTGCCCTGGCGGACGCGCTCCAGCAATTCATCGCCCAGCTCGGTGCCACCAGACCCATCCTGGTCGGTCACTCGATCGGCGGCATGATCGTCCAGAAATGGCTCGTGCAATCCCCCAAACTAGCGCGCGCGGTCGTGCTGGCGCAGACCAGCCCTGCCTTCGGCAAGGCCGACGGCGACTGGCAGAAATCGTTCATCGCGGCGCGGCTCGGCCCGCTCGATCGCGGCGAGACGATGCAGTCGCTGGCGCCCTCGCTGGTGAAAGAGCTGGTCGGCGACGATCCGGACCAAAAGGGGATGGAGCTTGCGCGCGAATGCATGGGAAGCGTACCCGAGGCAAGCTATCGCGCCATGATGCTCGCTCTTATCGGCTTCGATCAGCGCAGCACGCTCAAGGATATCTCGGTCCCCACTCTGCTGCTATCCGGTTCCAAGGACAACAACGCGCCCGCGCCAATGATGGCGAAGACGGCGACCTACATCCCGGGGGCCGAATACGTCGAGCTTCCCGGCGTCGGCCATCTCGCCAACCTCGAGCGCCCTGATGCGTTCGACGAGGCCCTCGGCCGTTTCCTTAGTTCCGTTACGACCAAAGCGTAAGGTGACTGCGCAATGACCATGCAAGTCAGCAAGACTCTCGGCACGACCGACAAGGTTGCGCTGGATGCACCGATCTTCGATCCCGTGGCGTTCCGCCTGAGCGAGGAGCAGGCCAGCATCATCGCCCGCGCAAGGGAGATCGGGCAGACCGTGTTTGCCGATCGCGCCGCCACCTACGATCGCGAGGCAATCTTCCCGACCGAGAATTACCGCGACCTGCATCGCGTCGGCCTGCTCGGCATTGCCGTTCCCAAGAAGCACGGCGGCCTTGGTGCGAACTACCAGACCTACGCCCTGGCAGCCGCCGAGATCGGCCGCTATTGCGGCGCGACCGCGCTGACCTGGAACATGCATGTCTGCTCGACCCTGTGGTCGGGCCCCCTCGCCGACGATCTCGACATGGACGCGGTGACCCGCGCCGAGCACGAACGGAGACGCGCGATCCACTACAAGCGGATCGTCGAGGACGGCGCGATCTATTCGCAGCCTTTCTCCGAGGGTGGCGCGGCGGCCGCGGGCGGCGTTGCCTTCGGCACGGAAGCAAGGCCGGTCGAGGGCGGCTGGATCGTCAACGGCAAGAAAATTTTTGCGTCGCTCTCCGGCCATGCCGACTATTACGGCGTGCTCTGCACCGAGATCGAGGAAGGCGAGAAAGCGTCTCGCCGCAACACGCTTTACCTCGCCATCTCGGCCAAGTCGGAAGGCGTCTCGGTTGTCGGCGACTGGGATCCGCTCGGCATGCGCGGAACGGTGTCGCGCACGCTGCTGTTCAAGGACGTGTTCGTCCCGGAGGATTCTGCGCTGATGCCGCGCGGGGTCTATTTCCAGGCCGCGATGCGCTGGCCGCACATGTTCCTGACCTTGTCGCCGACCTATATGGGCCTGGCTCAAGCCGCCTACGACTTCACCGTGCGTTATCTGCGCGGCGAAGTTCCGGGCATGCCGCCGGTGAAGCGCCGGATGTACCCGACCAAGCAGATCGCGGTCGCGCAGATGCAGATCAAGCTGGAGCAAATCAAGGGGATCTGGTTCCAGGCTGTCACCGAAGCCTGCGCCAATCCAAGCAAGGAGCAGGTGCTGCGGGCCTATGCCGCGCAATATTCGGTGATGGAAGGCGCCAATGAGCTGGCCGCGCTCGCAATCCGCACCTGCGGCGGCCAGGCGATGCTTCGCTCGTTGCCGCTGGAGCGGATCTATCGCGACAGCCGCTGCGGCTCGCTGATGCTGCCCTGGACGGCCGAGCTCTGCCTCGATCGCATCGGACGCGAGGCGCTGTACGAGACCGGCGAGACGGACGACTGACAGTGGACCTCTGCAGCCTGATCGATCGCAACGCGGCGTTTTCGCCGAACAAGATCGCTATTGCCTTCGAAGGCGACCGGCTGAGCTATGCCGCGTTCGCGGCGCGCATCGAACGGACCGCAACGGCCTTGAAGCAGGAACTCGGCGTCGGCCGCGGCGACCGCGTCGCGATCCTCAGTCTGAACCGGCCGGATTATCTGGTTCTGCTCTACGCCTGCGCGCGGCTGGGGGCGATGCTGGTGCCGCTGAACTGGCGGCTCGCCGTCGCGGAGCAAGTCTTCATTCTCACCGATGCAGGCGCCAAAGTGCTGGTGCTCGAACGCGCCTTCGAGGGCGTGCTCTCCGAGCTTGCGCCGGGGACAGCCGTCGTCGGCCTCGACTTCGCACCGCCTCGCGGCACAACCTTCGAAGGCCTGCTGACGCGCAGCGACGGCACCGGCCGCAACCCGCACACCGATCTCTCCTGTCCGCTGCTCATCGTCTACACGTCAGGAACGACCGGACGGCCAAAAGGCGCGGTGCTGCGCCAGGAGGCGCTGTTCTGGAACGGCGTCATGAGCCAGCACATGCATAACATGACGTCCGACGACCACGTGCTGACCGTGCTGCCATTCTTCCACGTCGGCGGCCTCAACATCCAGACCACGCCGGCGCTGCAGCTGGGCGCGACCGTCACGGTTCAGGCGCGCTTTGCGCCGGATACCGCGCTTGAAGCCATCGAACGAGAACGGCCGACGCTCACGGTGATGGTGCCTGCGATCATCCAGGCCGTGAGCGAGCATTCCGCCTGGCCGAGCACTGATCTTTCGTCACTCAAAGCCGTCGCCACCGGCTCCACCATCGTGCCTCCGCACCTGATCGAGCGTTTCGTCGCCCGCGACGTTCCCGTGCTCCAGGTCTACGGCTCGACCGAGACCTGCCCCCTCGCCATCTATACGCGGCTCGGCGGCGATCTGTCGCGCACGGGATCCACCGGCCTCGCCGGCCTGTGCTGCGAAGCCAAGGTGGTCGATCACTCCGGCAACGAGGTGCCGGCGGGCACGCCGGGCGAGATCGCGGTGCGTGGACCCAACGTGTTCTTCGAATATTGGGGCAACGAAGCCGCAACGCGCGATGCATTGCACGACGGCTGGTACCGCACCGGCGATATCGGCCTGTGCGACGCCGACGGCTATTTCTGGGTCCGCGACCGCAAGAAGAACATGATCATTTCTGGCGGCGAGAACGTCTACCCGGCCGAGGTCGAGCGCGTCCTGCTCGAACACCCCGATGTCAGCGAATGCGCCGTGATCGGCAGGCCAGATCCGCGCTGGGACGAGGTCCCCATCGCTTACGTGATCCGGAGATCCGGCTCTCCACTCGAAGCGGATGAACTCAGAACACATATCCAGGCGCAACTCGCACGGTACAAGGTGCCGCGCGACATCGTCTTCGTCACCGACCTGCCGCGCACGGCGCTGGGCAAGGTCCAGCATTTCCTGCTGAAGCAGCTCGATGCGCAGTCACGCGCGCAGGGAGAAGCATCTTGAAGATTGCAGTTCTGGGTGGGGGAAACGGCTCTTTCGCGGCCGCGGGCGATTTTGCCCTATCGGGACACGAGGTGCGGCTTTGGCGCCGCGATGCCGACCAGGTCGCGGCGCATCGCGCCGCCGGCTCGCGCATCCTGGTGAAGGATCACAACGGCCGCCACGACGTGACGCTCGCGCTGGTCACGACCGATATCGCCGAGGCCGTCGGCGGCACGGAGCTGATCCTGTGCCCCGCTCCTGCCTTCGCGCAAGCAGATATCGCCCGCCTGCTTGCCCCGCATCTGCGCGATGGCCAGGTCGTCTTCTTGCCGCCGGCGACATTTGGCTCGATGATCTTCGCCCAAGCCGCGCGGGACGCCGGCAACCGCGCCAAGGCGAGCTTTGCCGAAACCGGGACGCTGCCCTGGCTGACGCGCAAGCACGGACCGTTCGAAGTTGCCATCACCATCCGCGCCAAACGGCTTCCGGTCGGCGTATTTCCGCTCGACCAGGCGCCGCACGCCCTCGCCGTGATCGGACGGGCTTTCCCCGAGGCGATCGAACCGTGCGGAGACGCATTGTCCGGCGCGCTGATGAATGCCGGCCCAATCATCCATCCGCCACTGATCGTGATGAACGCCGGCCCGATCGAGCACTTCGACAGGTGGGATATCCACAAGGAAGGCACGCAAGCCGCGATCCGGCGGGTCACGGATGCGCTCGACGCCGAGCGGATTGCCGTACGCGAGGCGCTCGGCTATGGCGCGCCACATTTCCCGCTCGCTCATCATTACGCGAGGGAAGGCGAGATCTGGATGTACGGCCGCGGCTCGCACGACCGCCTGACCGATTCCGGCGATTGGCGCGAACGAATCGTGCTGACCGAGCATCGTTATATGCGCGAGGACCTGCGACTGGGGTTGTCGCTGCTGGTCTCCGTCGCCGGCCTGGCTGGCGTGGCCACTCCCTTGGCCAAAGCGTTCCTGTCGATTGGCGGCGCGGTCTGCGGCGAGGATTTTGCGCAAGGCGGCCGAACGCTCAAGACGCTGGGCCTCGACAATCTCGGCAAGGCTGAATTGCAGACGCTGCTTCGCAATGGATTCTGAACGATGACAAGCCGCGCCAACATCGCCTGTCTCGGCGCTGGCCGCATGGGACGCGGCATTGCCGTCGCGTTCGCCTATGCAGGGCACAAGGTCACGATGATCGATGTCAAGGCGCGTTCCGCGGAGGAGTTCGCCAAGCTGGAGGGGGACGCGCTGGGTGAAATCGGCAAGACCTTTGCCAGCCTGTCGAAGCTGGGACTGCTGACCGAAGGGGATGTTGACCCGCTGATCGCGCGGGTCTCGGTGGTGCCCGCTGGCCAGAGCGGCGCAGCACTATCCGACGCCGGCATGGTCTTCGAGGGCGTCCCGGAGGTCGTCGAGCTCAAGCGGGAGGTGCTCGGGGCGGCTTCAAGGCAGGTCGGACCTGACACGATCATTGCATCGACCACATCGACGATTCTCGTCGACGATCTCTCAGGCGCGATCGTAAATCCCCGCCGCTTTCTCAACGTGCACTGGCTCAATCCAGCCTACCTCATTCCGCTTGTCGAGGTTTCACCTGGGAAGGCCACCGACCCCGCCATCATCGACGAGGTCAAGAACCTGCTGGAAGGCATCGGCAAGGTGCCGGTGGTCTGCGCGGCGACGCCCGGCTTCATCGTGCCGCGCATCCAGGCGCTGGCAATGAACGAGGCCGCGCGCATGGTCGAGGAGGGCGTCGCCAGCGCGGAAGAGATCGACAAGGCGATCCGCTACGGCTTCGGCTTCCGCTATGCCGTGCTCGGCCTGCTCGAATTCATCGATTGGGGCGGTGGCGACATCCTCTACTACGCGAGCCGCTATCTCGAGGGTGCGCTCGGCAGCGACCGCTATCGGGCGCCGAACGTCATTTCCCGCAACATGCATGAGGGCCGCATCGGCCTGCGCACCGGCGCCGGCTTCCTCGATTATTCGGGGATGGACGTCGATGCCTATCGCGCGAAGCGCCTGCAGGCCATGGTGGATTTGCTCCGCCACTTCGATCTGGCCCGTCCGCCGGTGCTCGATCCCGACTAGCCGAAGACGTCCTGAAGCACGCCTTCCCGGACCACCGCGACGCCATCGAGCTCGATCGTCGTTCCCATCATCGGCAGGTCGAAATGACCCGCCGTGTAGCGGCCGGCGAATTCGTTCGCGCCGGTCGAGAACAGGAAATTGCCGGAGACGGCCCGGATCTCCGTGCCGTTGGTGTCGCGCTGGTCGTACATCGAGAGCGCCTCATAACGCGCACCGGGGTTCATGCCGAAGCCGACATGCGAGACCGCATAGGCCTCGCGATCGCCCCAGGCTGCGAGATAGGCGCGCATCATCGCGGCATCGGTGCCCTCCCCCTCCAGCTCGACGACATAATCGTCCTTCAGAGTCATCTTCACGGCCGACGTCAGGTAACGCTTGAACGTGAGATTGATATCGCCTGGCGCCATCACCAGCGTGCCGTTGATCGTCCCGCTCTTGGGAAAGCTGACGACGATGCCCCCGGGCCAATGCGCCAGCGTACCGGGCTTGTCGGTCCAGCCCCACACACCGACCGTGGACGCACCGATCATGTCGACGTCGAGCGCGGTGCCGGCTTTCGAGGTCACGCGCATCCGCTTGGTTCCCCGCAGCATCTTCGCCGCGGCTCGAACGCGCTTTTCGAGCGCGGAATCCGGCACCATCCGCTCCAGCGCCTCGGGGTGCTCGTTGGAGATCACCAAAATCCGCGCGCCGGCCTTGAGGATCTCCGGCGTCTCCACCGCGTGCATCAGGCCTTCAACGGTGCAATCGACCACGAAGCCCGCCTGCTGCAGCGCGGTGATGACCGGACCAAGCTTCTGGATCGCCTCGCTCGCGCCGGTGGAGCGAACCGGAACGATGTTCCGGTTGCGCGGCGTCGGCATCACCACGTGAAACGGCCGAGCGCCCATGCGCAGCAGCGCGAGCTCCGCCAGATGAACGTTCAGCGCCCGCGACTGCGTCTCCGACAGGATCGCCGCAGTATCGCCGGCCTTGACGGCACATCGCTCGAAAATCTCGCAAAATGCGTCGATCCATTTTGCCTCGATGCGGTCAGCCAGCATGGGTCACTCCCGGTCTTGTTTATTCTTCGTTCAGATCACGCTTCTGGAAAGCCGCGCAAGAGGTACGACCGCAGGGCTCCCAACAAGGCGTTCAGGATCAGCCCCAACAGCGAGATCGTGATCAGTGGCACGAACATGTCGACAGCCTGGAAGGTTCGCGCCGCGGTCACGAGCGCGTGCCCCAATCCGTCCGTCGACGTGATCATCTCGGCCAGAAACACCACGATGCAGGAAATGACAAGTCCGATCCGGCATCCGGTCAGGATCGACGGCATCGCCGCCGGCAGCACCACTCTGAACAGAATCTGGATGCGCGGCGTTCCCGCCGCCATGGCCGACCAGATCAGCTTCTGCTCGACGGTCGACGCACCATAATAGGTCGAGAGCAGAATGGGAAAGAGCGCATCCGCGGCCACCAAAGTGACCTTCGATCCGTGGCCAAACCCGAGCAAGAGCAGGAGCGCCGGATAGAGCGCAACCTTGGGCAGCGGGGCCAGGACGCGGACAATGGGCCGAACCACGGCGTTGATCGCTGGACTTGCGGCAGCGGCAATGCCGATGCTGACGCCGAGCACCACCGCAATGGCGAACCCGGCAAACAGCCGGATCAGGGTCGCCGCGATTTCCTGCTGGAAGGTCCACGTCGCGAGCTGCTGGAGCAGCCGGCCGAAGACGAAGCCCGGGGGCGGCAGCAAGACCGCGGGCGCAAAGCCGAATGACACCAGCCCCTGCCACAGGGCGATGATCAGCGCGATCGGGGCAATGCCAAGAAGGACGTTTGCGGAAAGAAGGCGCGGCATCAGGAGAAACTCAGCGGCATGTCGAACTGAGGCTCGGACCAACGCACGAGCCTGGCACGAACCCTTTCAAAAATGGCATCGAGGCAGATTCCCATGGCGCCCACGATGATGATCATCGCAAAGACGGTGTCGTACTGGCCCATGTCGAGCGCATTGAACAGGATGTTGCCGGCCCCTGACTGCCGCGCGATCATCTCGCTGGTGATCATCGTGATCAGCGCCAGCACCAGACCCGTGCGGCAGCCGGTCAGGATTTCCGGCAGCGCCGCGGGCAGTACGATCCGCACCAGGCGCTGTACGGGTGAAAGTCCCATCGCAGCGCCCGACCACAGCATCTTCTCTTCGACAGCCTTGGCGCCCTCGAAGCTGTGATAGATCACGGGAAGGCTGACACCGAGGAAGATCACCAATGTCTTCGTGATGTCGCCAACGCCCAGCCACAGCATGATGATCGGCATCAAGGCGGCCTTCGGCACCGGATAAATCACCATCAGGAGCGGATTGAAAAAGGCCGCAACGCTCCGGCTGCGTCCCATCAACAGGCCCAGCGGAATCGAGATCAGCACCGCCACACAAAACCCCACAGCCATGCGGCGAAGCGAAGCCAGGATGTTGAGGAGGGATTCCTTGTCACCGAGAATATCTGGAATCGCCCGGATCGCCTCGACCGCGGTCGGAAAGCTGTCGTTCTCGAGCACAAGCGACGCAACCTGCCACACCGCGAGCAACCCGATACAGGCCAGAACCGGAGCGGCTCGTCTGATCAGGGCAGCCGGTGACATCATAACGCAGTCCCGGCTTCGTCGCTTTCATCGAACATGCGTTCGATATCGACGACATACTTCTGATAGCGCGGGTCGAGCAACAGCTCGCTGCGACGGCGCGGCCGCGGTAGATCGATGTCGATGACCTCGCGGATGCGGCCGGGCGATTTCGACATCATGACGACTTTGTCGGAGAGAAAGACGGCCTCGTCAACCGAATGAGTGACGAACAGCACCGTCTTGCGATCGCGCTCCCAGATGTTGAGAAGATCGTTCTGCAAGCGAGTCCGCGTATGGGCGTCGAGCGCACCGAACGGTTCGTCCATCAGGAGAACTTCGGGATGGTAGGCCAGCGTCCGGGCCAGCGCCACGCGCTGCTTCATGCCGCCCGATAACTCCTTGGGATAGAAGTTCTCGTAACCCTTGAGGCCGACCATCTCGAGCAAGGCCAGGCTCTGCGCTTCGGCCTCGCTAGTGCGCACACCTTGTTGGCGGGGGCCATACATCACGTTGCCGAGCACGGTCTTCCACGGAAACAGCGCAAATTCCTGGAACACCGGCCCGCGGTCTGGACCGGGGCCCGTGATCGCCTGTCCCTTCATCTTCGCCGCACCGCTGGTCGGGCTGACGAAGCCGCCGACGATATAAAGTAGTGTCGACTTGCCGCAGCCGGACGGACCCAGGATGGAGACGAAGGCTCTCTCCTCGATCGTCAGCGAGATGTCCGAGAGCGCCACATGATCCCTGCGCGCGGAGGTCTGAAAGACCTGCGAGACGCGATCAATCTCGATGATTGCCGAAGCCGGCTCTCGTGATGTCACCGGTCTCACCCATTCGCTCGGTCTCGCAGGCACCACCGTCATCCCGTCACTCGCTTCACCGTGAGGCACGGACTTAGCAAGAAGCCTGCCAGACTGACGATCGTCTTCGCACCCGTGCGATACGTCATTCGAACCACGGCCATTCTGCGGGGCCTTCATGCGTCACGGCTCCGCCCGGCGCCTGCCCAACCAGTCGCGCATATTTTGCAAGCGCCCCTGCGCGATGGCGCGGCGGACGCTGCTTCCAATCGCGTCGTCGCGCGGCGAGCTCTCCCTCATCGAGCAGGACATCCATCCGCCGGTTTGCGGCATCGATCCGGATCCTGTCACCGTCGCGAACCAGCGCCAGCGGACCGCCGACAAATGCTTCCGGGGCCACGTAACCGATGCACATGCCGCGGGTGGCGCCGGAGAACCGGCCATCGGTGATCAGCGCCACCTTTTCGCCCATGCCCTGCCCGTAGATCAGCGCAGTGACGCCGAGCATCTCGCGCATTCCAGGTCCGCCGACCGGCCCCTCATTGCGGATGACGAGAACCTCGCCGGCCGCATAAGTGCGATCCCGAACCGCCTTTACGCAGGCTTCTTCATCCTCGAACACGCGCGCCACACCTTCGAAGAACTGGCTCTTCAGGCCGGCAACCTTGATCACAGCGCCATCCGGACAGAGATTTCCCTTCAGCACCGCCACGCCGCCGTCAGGCATGATCGGCGCACGAGACGCATAGACCACCTCTCCGTCCGGTGCGTTGGCCGCGCCGTATTCTTCAGCAAGCGTGCGGCCGGTGATGGTGATGCAGCTGCCATCAATGTGACCGCTCTGGATCAGTTCGCGGATCACGACCGCGGCGCCGCCGATGTCGTAGACATCCTTTGCCGTGTATTTCCCGCCCGGCCGCAGGTTTCCAATCAGCGGCGTCCTGGCAAAGACCTCGCCTACATCATCGATCGTGAATGCAATGCCGGCCTCGTTCGCGATCGCCGGCAGATGCAGCGCGGCGTTGGTCGAGCCTCCCGTCGCCGCAACGATCGCCGCACCGTTCTCCAGGGATTTCCGCGTCACGATGTCGCGCGGCAACGGTCCGCCACGGGCCAGCATCTGCATGATCAGACGTCCGGCCCGCCGCGAGATCTGCGCGCGTTCGGCATAGATGCCGGGCACCATCGAGACGTTGGGAATGGTCAGCCCCATCGCCTCCGAGACCATGCCCATGGTGTTCGCGGTGAACTGGCCGGCGCATGCGCCGATCGTCGGCAGGCAGGCACGCTCGATCCGCTCGAGCGTGGTGCCGTCGATCTCTCCGGTCATGAAGCTGCCGACAGCCTCATAGGAATCGAGCACGGTCAGCGTACGCCCATCGACGCGGCCCGGCAGCGAGCTGCCGCCATAGATGAAGATGGACGGCACGTTGCAGCGAACCATGCCCATCATGACGCCCGGAAGCGTCTTGTCGCATCCGCCGTATCCGATCAGCGCGTCGTAGGCCAGACCATGGACAACAGCTTCGATCGAGTCGGCGATCAGCTCACGCGAAAACAGCGAGAACTTCATGCCCTCGTGGTTCATACTGATGCCGTCGGACACCGACACGGTCGAGAATTCGCGCGGCGTGCCGCCGGCTTCCTCGATGCCGGTCTTGGCCGCAGCCACCTGGAAGTCGTGGGTCATGTTGCAGGGCGTCTGCTCGCCCTTCATGCTGACGACGCCCACCATCGGCTTAGCAATCGCTGCGTCGTCGAGCCCCATCGCGCGCATGAACGCCCGATGCGGGGGCCGATCGAGACCGTCTGTCGTCACTCGTGATCGCAGCTTCTTCATACGTGCATCTTCATTGTGCGGCGTCCCGGATCCGAGACGCCGCTGGATCCTGTCCCGGATCGCTGGCCCGCCTATTCCAGCGGAGCGACGATGGTCGGATGCTTGAACTGCGTGACATCCAGCTTCGGCAGCATTCCGGTCTCGGCGTAGATATCCAGCATCTTCTGGATAGCGGGGAAGTTCGGTGCCGCGCCTGGATCACGGCCGAAATCGTTGTCCTTGAGCAGGTAGGTCTCGAGCACCGGAATGGGCGCCTTCAGCACTTCATTGACGACCTTGAGAGTCTCCTCGCGGTTTGCCAACGCCCTCTTCATGCCCGAGGTGATGTCGCGAACATAGGCCTTGACCAATTCGGGGTTCTTGTCGACGAAATCGGCGCGGCAGGCTTCCAGGATATGCACGATGTTCGGCATGGCCTGCGAGAGCGAGAACAGCTTCCTCGTGCCGCCCTTTGCCTCCGCGCGCGCGGCAAACGGCTGGTTCATGTTGACCGCATCGACACGGCCTTGACGCAGCGCGTCCTCGGAGACCGCGAAACCGACCTCGACCAGCTTGATATCCTTGGCTGGATCGACGCCATTCTGCTTCAGGAGCAGATTGAACGGACCCTGGGTCCCGCCGCCGATCACGGAAATGCCGACCGTCTTGCCCTTGAGATCGGCGATGCTCTTGATCGGGGAGTCATCCTTGACGGCCCAATAGACGGAGAACCCGCCGGGCTTCTCGAACACGTGCTGCGCCACGATGTAGGCCTTGAGATTGCCGCCGACCACGCCGTTGGCAAGCGACAGCGGTGCCTGCGTCGCGCAGTCCAGCGCGCCGGCTGCCAAGGCCTGCGTCATCGGCGCGGTGCCCTGGAATTGGGTCCATTCGATGTTGTAGGCCTTGCCGAGGTTGGGAAATTCAGCCTGGCGACGCATCATCCAGTACTTGGATTCCTCGGCCGGGATCGTCCAGCCGACGCGGATCGTCTGTTGCGCCCATGACGGGCTTGCCCCCGCACTCACGGCAGCTGCCGCCCCCAAAGCCAGGATCCACTTCGAAACGGTTCGCATCGTGCCCACTCCGCTGCTCCGGCGCCGACGGGCGCCACCCAACCCGACCGCCTCAAATGTTTCATGGTTCAAACATTCAGGCAAGCCATGCGGGCCGGAGGGTTCTGCCGTCCGACGCGAAATGTATGATAAGCCGGCGTCGCGCTGCGACAGAAAGAGGCAACCTATGGCTGATGCGAGCAAGGCAAACCCGCACGGCGCCGAGAGGCTTGGCTATCTCGGCCTCGGGCTGATGGGAACGCCGATGACCCGGCGCCTGCTCAAGGCCGGTTATCAGGTCACGGTCTGGAACCGGTCGGAGGGCAAGGCGGCTCCGCTCGTCGAAGCCGGTGCCAGGCGCGCAGTCACGCCTCGCGATCTCCTGGCGAACTCGGATATCGCCTTCATGTGCGTAACGGATGCAACGGCCGTCGAGGAGGTGATCTTCGGACCGGAGGGTCTCGCCGCGGCGCCTGGTGCCGGCAAGCTCGTCGTCGATTTCTCATCGATACATCCCGATGCCGCGCGCCACCTGGCGACGCGATTGAAAGACGCCAATGGCGCCGGGTGGATCGATGCGCCGGTGTCCGGCGGGACGAAGGGCGCCGAGGAAGGCACGCTTGCGATCATGGCAGGCGGCGAAGCAGACGCTATCGAACGGGTCCGGCCCTACGTGCTGGCCATGGCGCGCCGGCTCACCCATATGGGCCCGACAGGCGCCGGCCAGACCACCAAGCTCTGCAATCAGGTGATCGTCGGGTGCGCGATGGCCGTGCTGGCAGAAGCCACGCGTTTCGCCGTCAACGCCGGGATTGACGCCAATCGCCTGCCGGAAGCGCTCGCCGGCGGCTTCGCGGATTCCATTCCGCTTCAGCTGTTCGTGCCGAGGATGGTGCAAGGCATTCACTCGCCGCCCCTTGGTCACATCGCCACGATGCTCAAGGATCTCGATACAGTTGCCGATGTCGCACAGGCGACCTCGACGCCGGTGCCGATGGCCTCGCTTGCCGGACAACTCTTCAGGTTGGCCAAGGCCGCGCACGGCGCGGATGCGGACGCGTTGGAGATCTACAAGCTTTCAGCCGCAAAGGGCTGAGCTGTCGCGCTCGAGCTAAAGCCCACCAGGATCACTTCTTGCGCTCGTCGTCGGCGAGAAATCGGCCGAATGCCCCTCGCGCGAAGAGCAGCGGCTCGGTCGTACTGTAGGTATAGGCCTCGACCGCACCGAGAAAGATCACGTGGTCGCCGCCATAATAGCGATTCACGGACCGGCATTGAAAGTTGGCGACGCTCTCGGCAAGCACCGGCGCCCCGCCGAGGCCCGGCGTCCAGTCCACGCCGGTGAACTTGTCGTCCGAGGATTTTGCGAACTTATTCGCGAGAGCCTGCTGCGAAGCGCCGAGCACGTTGACGGTGAAATGGCTGGCGTTCTGGAAGATAGTCAGGCTCGAGGAATAGACGACAAGGCTCCACAGCACCAGCGGAGGATTCAGCGAGACCGAGGCGAACGAGTTGCACGTGAGGCCGTAAGGTTTGCCATCAGACGCCGCGGCCGTGATGATCGTTACGCCCGTTGCATAGGTTCCGAGCGCGTTGCGAAAGTCGCGAGGATCGATCGACGAGTTGTCGCTCGCGAACTCGTTAGCGGGATCGGACACACGGGGCTGCTGCGGCTGATCATTCATCGGCCGGCCTCACAGCGTGAGATTTTCGGACGGCAGCCCTAGCGCCACACGTCCATAATTGGTTCCGGCCGCATCGAAGTTGAACGCGAGATGCGAGTTGATCGCGTGCGCATCGCGGAACTGCCGCTGCAACACGCCGCTCGTGAACAGGCCGCGCGCCCCGCTCGCGGCAAACAGCATCGAGACCGCGTCCGTGCACAAGTTCACGGAAAAGGATCCATCGCGCCGATAACGGGTCTTGGTCGCCATATCGACGATGTGACCGCGCCGCGCGTCCTCCATGGCCTCGAGGCATGCCGACCGCATGATCAGGCGTGCGGCGTCGATCTTCGCCGAGGCGTCCGCGATCTTGATCTGGGTGCTCTGAAAATCGCTCAGCTTGGCGCGGTTGTAGGTTGAAATGCGGTGACGTGCGACCTCGACGTAATCGTCGAGACACGCCTGCGCGTTCCCAAGCGCAACACCCGAGAGGACGTAGGGGAACAAAGAGAACACAGGCAGCGCATACAGCGGATTCGGATTGACCCTGCTTCCCGGCGTCGGGCCGCCGGCGAGATCGCCGACAGCGACGGTCATATACTCGGCCACGAAGGCGTCCCTGACCTCCACGTCGCAAGATCCGGTCCCGCGCAATCCCGCGACATTCCAGGTGTCCAGCACGTTGTAGTCGCCCTTGGGCAGCAGAAAGATGCGATACTCGATGCCGTCCGCCTCGTCGTCAGAGTACACCACGCTTGCCAGCATGTTCCATTCACACGAGGCAACGCCGGAGGAGAACGGCCAGCTGCCGCGAAGCTGGTATCCGCCCTGTACCCGCGTGGCGCGTCCGGCGGGAAAAATGAACGAGGATGCGATCAGCACGTCCGGATCACGGCCCCAGACCAGATCCTGCGCCTTCTGCTCGAACATGCCGAGCATCCAGTGATGGCTCGCCAGATTGGCGAGATTCCAGGCGACCGACGCATCCGCTTGCCCGAGCAGCTCGGCGCAATCGACGAGGGCGACATAGTCAAGCTCCGCGCCGCCAATCCGTGCCGGTTGCAGCATTCGGAACAGGCCGGCATCGTGGAGATCCCTTTCGGTTTCCGGCGGGAGATGCCGCAGCTCCTCTGTTCGCGCCGCCCGCTCGCGCAATCGCGGCACGAGCGCCCCAGCCTTCGCGATCATTTCCGCGTGGGCACGTCCGCCGGCTTCCGGGCCGGCGGGCTGATCCATGCTCGGCTTTCGACCAGGCGCCATTTGTGTCCCTCTTTCACACATTTATGCGGCCGCCCCATCGCCAAATCAAGCCATGCAGCTGGCACCGGCCCGCAAGCCGGAGCCTGGTGACATGGGGACGGATCCCGAGCCTAGCCCGTCGAGGTCCTGCTCGCGCCAAAGATTCCTTTCTGGGCAAATTCGGTGATCCGACGCTCGTCATAACCGAGAACATTGCGCAAGACGTCCTCGGTATGCTCGCCTAACAGCGGGGCGGCAACGGGATCGACTGTGCCGGTCAGGCTCATGGTAATCGGCGGCTCGATGTTGGGCACCCATTCCGCCGTCGGGTGCCGAATCCGGTTCAAGCGCTGGCGCTCGCGTGCCTCGGGCGCATTGAATCCCTCCTCGACCGTCCGGAGATAGCCGACCGGGATATTGGCCTGCTTCATCTTCGCCATCCAGTTCTCGAGCGTATCGCTGGCAAAGACCTCGGCAATGGCTGCGCGCAGGAGCTCCTTGTTCTCGGAACGGGCCTTGCGCGTGGCAAACTTGGGATCGGTGATGAGATCTGGCCGGTTCAGGACCTCGACCACGAGCCGGCGATAGAGCCGATCGTTGGCGCAAGCCATGTAAAGTGGCCCATCGGAGGCCTCATAGACGCCGACGGTGGGCGACCCGCTGGGCGAATTGCCGAACCGGCCGGGATTTTCGCCGTTGATGAGATAGGCCATGCCGTAGAAGCCGGTCATTCCCATCGCGACGTCGAACAGAGCGACTTCGACACGTTGTCCGCGGCCGAGCCTGTCGCGCGCGAGCAGCGCCAGCAGGATGGCGTTACAGGCAGACATCCCCGTCGCCATGTCCACGATGGGCGGGCCGGTGCGAACCGCGGGGCCATCGGCAAACCCGTTGAGCGACATGAAGCCGCTCTCCGCCTGCGTGATGGGATCGAAACCGGGCCGCGAGGCGAACGGTCCGGAGCGGCCATAGGCGGAGATCGAGCAATAGACCAGCCGTGGATTGAGCGGCGCGACCGACTCGTAATCGAGCCCGAACTTCTTCATGACCCCGCTCGAGAAATTTTCCACGACGACATCCGCCTTGCGGATCAGATCCAGCGCGATCTCGCGGGCTTCCGGCACGGAAAGGTCGAGCGCAATGCCGCGCTTGTTGCGGTTCAGGCTGAGATAGGCGGCGCTCTCGCCACCGATTTCGGCGTGCTCATAAGCGCGCGTGTCGTCGCCGCCGTCGGGATTCTCGATCTTGATGACCTGTGCGCCAAAATCGGCGAGCGTCTGCGTGCAGGCCGGTCCGGCGACGACACGCGTGAAATCGATGACCAAGAGACCATCGAGCGCAGTCAGCCCTGCCGTCGCCCGCGACGGCCGTTCCGGCAATTGAGGCTTGTTGGGCATGGATGGCGCTCCCTTACATCGGCTTGTGGCCGCCGAATTTCCTGCAACAGCGAACTTAAAGCCCGGCACCGCCAGCTTCGCAAGTGCCTCGCTTGCTTTTCCCGAAACGCAGAAACGGCCCGGCAGCCCTCAAGCTGCCGGGCCGCTAGACATTTCCGGGTGTATGAAGGTCAGGCGCGTTGCGCAGCCATTCTGGTTTCAGAAGGTCATGTTCCGCAGCACGGGAAACCCGCTCCGATCGATCAGCGCAGCCATTTTCGCCAATAGAGCGTATGCGACCAGGCCCACGGCGCGTCGGGCTCGTAGAGCCGATAGCCCGCACGGATGAAATTGTTGGCAGATACCGGATTGTCCGTTGTATCCGAGACGATGCTGTCCCATCCGAGGCGTCGCGCTCGCACTTCGACAGCCCGCATCAGCCTGAGTTGAAGTCCCCGTCCCCAGTGCCGCTGCAAGACTCCGACCCGGCAGAAATATCCGCTGTTCCGCGCATGCGTCGACGGCACGACGCCGGCGAAGGCAACTGCGTCGTCATCGTGGTAGGCGATCCACCACGCTCCCGACTCGAATTGCGGCACGGCGGCCCCATCGAAGAATGTCAGCCGGTGCAAATCGCCGAGAGTCTCGGCAGTCTCGTCATCGTCCGCATCGACGATCCGAATTCTGTACATGGGATGGCCCTATTGGCAGCGATCGTCGCAACTGCGTGACCCGCGCCGCCTTGGTGGTCGAGGCTCACTTGCCCAGCGCGACCTTGACGCCGAGCCAGACCGCCCCCATCAAGCCGGTTGCGACCACCGTGATCACAGCCTTGAAGGTATAGCTCTGCGCCTGTTCCACGCTCTTTCGCCAGCGCCGCAGATGCTGGAAGTCGGCCCGAAGCTCTTTCCGGTCATCGTCTTCGATTCCGAAGGAGGCCAGGACTGATGCCACCGATTTCAACACGATTGCATCGACGCTCTCCTGCTGAACCCTTTGCTGCTCGGCCAGTGTCTGCGCGACAATCGCCCGAATCTCTTCGTCCTGAATCTTCACCGCTTGATGATCCTCGCAACGTTCTCCAAGCCGCGCTTGGCGAAGTAAAAGGAGACGACCAGGTTTGCCGTGATCGCCGCAAACCCGGCCAGAGCGTCCGTGGAGCCCAAACCGAGGACTTTGTCCCAGACCAGCAGCTTCGCGAAATACAGCGTCACGCAATATCCCATCAGTTTGTCCGGCTCGTAAGCGCGAGCGAAATCAGATAAGCGGTCATCATCATCCTCCATGCGAAGAAAATGCGCGGCAGATCGGCCAGGCGAAGCACGATCGTTTCGGGCGCGAACCCTATCTCCGTGTCTTCCGGAGACCGCAGCGGCGCGGGCCATCGGCCCCAGCGCCGCAGGCCGGCACGTTCGCGCGTGCACGGCCAGCAATGGTTCGGACGGCGGCGCGCCGATCGGCGCTCCAGGTTTGTCGAGTGCGTGGCCGGATGCGCGGCCACCGTCCGATTCTGCAACCGAGACGAAAAAACCCGCGGCGGATGATGTCCGCGCGGGTCGATCAAACTCGTCTCGATGATGTCATTCTGCCGGTGTTTTGCCCGACGTGTCAAACGAACCAATGCGCCGCGCCGAAGTTGATCGGTCGGAGGACCGTCATGACACCCAGGACAGATCGCAAGCCGCGCAACGACGCCAGGCCGCGCAGCGACGCCAAGCCGCGCAGCGAAGCCAAGCCGCGCAACGACAAGGACCGCGCCCCGGACCATGCCGTCATCGAACAGCCCGGCGAGAGCGCCGACGGCGGCCGCGACCTCGCGCGCGGCGAAGGCGGCACGATCGATCTTCCGGCGAGGCCGGGCGATTTGTCGAAGGACGATTAGGCGGGCCGGAACTTACGCGACGAGAGGCGCGTTGACGTCCTGGTTGGAGGGAACGTTGATGAGTCACACTGTCCTGGTTGTTGACGACGATCCCCCCGTCCTCGAGACCATCGTGGCCATGCTCGAGGATCTCGGCTGCGAGGTGATCAGCGCCAGGAGCGGCGCGGATGCACTCGAGCGGCTCGGGGAGAACCGCGACATTTCGGTCCTCATCACCGACATCAACATGCCCGGCATGGACGGTCATGAACTGGCCGAGCTGGCGCGGCGCCTCCGCCCCGAGCTGAAGATGCTGCAATTGTCGGGGCGCGAGCCCCGGCGCGGCGGCCTGCCGATGATCCGGAAGCCGTTCTCGTTCGAGGAGCTCGCCGACGTCCTGCAGCGAACCGCAGGCATTCACTGACCACAGGCCAATAAAAGAGGCCAATGAAAAACCCGCAGCGGATGGCGTCCGCGCGGGCTGAACTCAATTCTTTCGATGATGCCACTATGCCGGTGTTTTGCCCGACGTGTCAACGCGGCGGGTGCGGAAGCGAAAGCCCCTCCTCCCAGCTCAATATGTGGTGCGCGACGGGCTTGCTTCAAGTCCCCGATCCTGCCGTAGAACCCCCGACCCAACCAGACCATCGAGGGGGTCAACATGCCTGTCCTGCTTCCGACGTCCCGTTCACGCCGCAGCGCCCACGGCGCCGACGCTGCGACGGCAACGCCGAGAGACCATGCCGTCCTGATCGCCGGCGGCGGCCCGACCGGGCTGATGCTGGCCGCCGAGCTCGCGCTCGCCGATGTCGATGTTGCCGTCGTCGAGCGGCGCCGCGACCAGACGATCGTCGAGGCGCGCGCCGGCGGCCTGCACGCCCGCACCATCGAGGTGCTCGATCAGCGCGGCGTCGCGGACCGCTTCCTGCGCGAAGGCGAGATACTCCAGCTCGCCGGCTTTGCCTGGACCCCGCTCGACATCAGCGATCTTCCCACACGGCATCCTTACGGGCTCAAGCTGCGGCAGACCCGCATCGAGCGCATCCTGGCCGATTGGGCCGAGGAGCTCGGCGTCCCCTTCTATCGCAATCGCGAGGTCACCGGCTTTGCCGAAGACGAGACCGGCATCGCCGTGACGCTGTCCGGCGGCGCGCGCGTGCGCGCAAAATATCTGGTCGGCTGCGACGGCGGCCGCAGCCTGGTGCGCAAGGCGGCCGGCATCGATTTCCCCGGCACTTCACCGACGCTTGTCAACCTCATGGCCGAGGTCGAGATGCGCGAGCCGCCGGAGTTCGGGCTGCGCCACGATGCGCTCGGCTTTCACGGCCTCAGCAGGACCGAGAGCGGCCGCGTCCTGGTCGTGGCGACGGAAGCAACGCTCGCGGCGACCGGCCAGCCGACCTTGCGCGATCTCAGCGACGCGCTTGTTGCCGTCTACGGCACCGACTTCGGGGTGCACAGCCCGGCGTGGATCTCCCGCTTCACCGATGCGGCGCGGCAGGCCGCGTGCTATCGCAAGGGCCGCGTGCTGCTCGCCGGCGATGCCGCGCATATCCATCATTCGGTCGGCGGACAGGGCCTCAACCTCGGTGTGCAGGACGCCGTCAATCTCGGCTGGAAGCTGGCGCAGGTGGTCAAGGGACTCGCGCCGGATAGCCTGCTCGACAGCTACCACGCCGAGCGCCTTCCGGTGGCCGCGCGCGTGTTGAAGAACACCAGGGCGCAAATCGCCCTGCTCCGCCGCGGCGACGACGGCCGCAAGGCCGCGCGCGAGGCGATCGCCGAGCTGCTCGCGATGGACGAGCCGCGCCGGCGCTTCGGCGCGATGATGAGCGGGCTCGACATCGCCTACGATCTCGGCGAAGGCCACAAGCTGCTCGGCCGGCGCATGCCCGATCTCGACCTCGTGGTCGACGGACGGACGCTGAACCTATTCACGCTGCTGCGCCGCGCGCGCGGCGTGCTGCTCCATTTCGGCCGGCGCGGCGGCACGGACGTGGGGCCCTGGGTGGATCGCATCGATGTCGTCGATGCCAGCCATCACGGGCCGTGGGAGCTTCCGGTGATCGGTCGGGTCACCGCGCCGGGCGCCGTGCTGGTGCGGCCCGACGGGCACGTGGCTTGGGTGGGAGACGAGAGCCAGCGCGGGCTCGAGGATGCGCTGACGCGATGGTTCGGACCGGCTGCGGTGTAGGGCGCGCAATTAATACATCAGGCGCTTCGTTTGAGTGCTCCAGATGTCCGCTCTTCCCTCAACAGCGGCGCAAGCAGCGGACGGCGTTGAAGGTCGCCTTTGGGCCACGTGCTGACATCGGCGAGTGAAACAGGGCATCAGCTGGACGACCTCAATTTCGATGGCATCAGAACCCCTGCACGACTTAAGACCGAGAAACCAGCCTTTGATCGAGCACTGCCGAGCTTAGGAACGCCATGGCCCGTAGAACTAACGCGGCAGCCGATAAATGTTTGAGGGAGGCTGGTTACGATAGATCGAGGCTAGCCAAGCGACGCGGGTCAAGGATCACGATCTCTCGTTGATTGTTGCTCGTGAACGTCAGGACCCGGGCACGGTGCAGCCGGGTAACCGCACGGGACACAGTTTCGATCGTCAAGCCAAGGTAGTCCGCAATATCACGACGGCTCATGGGGAGCGACATGACGCCGGCAGCGTTATGCCTACTATTCATTTCATCGAGGAATGCAGCAACTCGCTCGAGCGCAGTTTTTCGTCCGAGAAGCAGCATGTGGTTTTCCGCATGCTCTAAGTTACTGGTTGTCATGCTGAGCAGGTTGTTCGCGACCTTGGCGTCGTTGTCCGCCACCAATTGCAGACGTTGCCGCTTGATAAGGCGAACGCTGGTCTTGACGATCGCTTCGGCCGTGAACCGGTGATGCGTGCCGTTCTCCAATCCAAAGATGTCGCCAGACAGGTGAAATGCACCGATCTGCCGTCGACCGTCGGAAAGCAGCTTGTAGCTCCGGACAGCGCCGGATTTAACTTGGTAGACGTATTCGGCAGGCTCCCTCTCGCCGAAGATTTCCATGCCTTTCTTGTACGAAAATTCGCTTAAAGTGATTCCGATATCTGACGCGCTGGTGATTCCAAGGTCCCGCAATGAGTTAGGGCGGGACGCAGGGGCAATTGTGGTTCGTATTAACATGGCCCAATCCTCAAATGTCGTTGAATTGGCCGAAGTAGAATTTTGCGGGAATGGGCCAACGCCCCAACTCGCTAAGGTTGACTCTTGATCAAAATGGTACCCTGATCCATTGTCCTTGGGTTCATTGTACTATCAGACAGGGTGGTAGCCTGAACCATGGGATGGGACGGCCGGGACTTCACAAGTGTTTCGTCGAGCTTTGCCTCGTTACCCCTCAGGCGAGCTGGCAGGACGTGCTACTCTTCACCTGAGCGGGCCAAATTCTTCCTGGTGAACTAAAGGCACCAAATCATGAACCAAGGTAGATAGAATTGCCTGGTCTTGTTCATTTGGTGGACGATGATGCGCAATTCCGTGTGGCGACGGAGCGGTGGCTGAAGCGCGCTGGCTACGAGGTCGTGACCTATGCCTCGGCTCAGGCCTTCCTCGATCGATTGCCCGACGACGATAAGCCGGGATGCATCCTGCTTGACGTCCTAATACCAGGCTTGAGTGGCCCCGAACTGCAAAAGCGTCTGATCGAGCTCGGCTCGGTCCTGCCGATCGTTTTCCTCACGGGCAATGCCGACACCCGGACTACGGTCCAAGCCATCAAGGCAGGTGCCGAAGACTTTCTGACAAAGCCGGTCCCGGCAAGCCAATTGATCGATGCCATCGAACGTGCCCTGGCGCGACAGGAGGTTGCGAGCCAGCGGCGCAGCAAGCTGGAGACAATTCGAAGCCTTCTGTCGTCCCTGACCCCGAGAGAGCGGCAGGTATTCGACCGCATCGTACGAGGCAGGATCAACAAGCAGGTCGCTCACGAAATTGGAACAACCGAACGGACGGTCAAGGCACATCGGCAGCAAGTGATGGAAAAGATGCAGGTTCAATCGCTTGCAGAGTTGGTGTCTCTCGCCGAACGGCTTGGAATGGTTCCGTTTAGCGACGATTGACAGAAGTGAGCGGATGTCACTCGATCGCTGCTTCATTGAAGCGCTGCTTGAACCAACGGCCAATATCAAAATCCGGCAAACCGGCCTAGGTATACGCATCATTTTGGAGACCTCCTGCATTGCCGGACAAGCCCGTTCTCGTGGTCGATGACGATCCTGCGTTGTTGCGTGGGCTGGAACGATTGCTTCGCAAGCACGGCTATGAAACCGTCGCCTTCAGCAAGGCCTCGGACCTGCGAAGTTATACGGAGGTCGCGCGAGCCCGCTGCATCGTGCTCGACATAGATCTTGGACGCGATTCCGGCATCGAGCTAGGCATCCAACTTAGGAATGCGGGCCACTCAATCCCCATCATCTACATCACGGGGAATGACAGCCAGGCAACACGGCATGCAGCGATGGAGTGCGGGTTTCTTGCCTATCTGGTCAAACCGTTCGACGCGAGATCATTGATCCACTCGATTGAGCAGTCCAGTCAAGTTCGTTGATCGACCGACAGCGTCATTTCAAAAGTAGAGCCCATGGCGCTCGACTCGGCGAGCCGCAAGCCTCCTCCGTGATTTTCGACGATCGAGCGGCAGATAGCGAGGCCCAATCCCATGCCGGTCGGCTTGGTCGAGAAGAACGGATCAAATATCCGGGATTGGCTCTCTTTCGATATTCCCGGGCCGCTGTCGGAAAGGGACAACACAATAGAGGTAGCGCCGCTTCGTCGCGTCGCCATCTGCAAGAGCCTGGCATTTGCAGGCCTGGCCTGCATAGCATCGATAGCATTCTTGACGAGATTCAGGACGACTTGCTGAAGTTGGGTCGCGTCCCCGGCCACTTGAGGCAAGTCGGCGGCGAAGTCGGTACTCGTCCGCACCTCGTTCAGGTGCAATTCGTGTTGCAACAGTACTACCGCCTGCTCCGCGATCTTGTTGACGTCCACGGCCGACCTGTCTTCGGATCTTGTCCCGAACAACTGGCGAACGCTGGTGATAACTGCACCAGCTCGATGGCTAGCGGCCTCTATCTCCTCGAGCATGATATCCAGATCATCCAGATCAGGAGGCGTTTCGCGAACCTGGCTGATTGCCGTGCTGGCGTTCAACGCGATGGAGCTGAGCGGCTGCCTAACCTCGTGGGCTATGGCTGCAGTAGCGGCATCGATGCTCATGAGCCGATTGACACGCTCTCGCCGTTGCAAAATGAGTGCGCTCGCGAGACGGGAATAGAGCACGGTCATTTCTGTCAGCAAGACGCACAACAAGGTGCAGCTCGCAACCAGTGCGAAGCCGCGGCCGGCGTACCAGCCGAGCGAGAAGCGTATCGAATTCGCCGCGGCCGCCGCCAGGAAATTGGGTGTCCAGGCAAGCAGAGTGACGATAAGCCAAAGATCCAGGATGGTGCGGCGCCGAACGAACAAGATCACCATGACGGTCACCCCCAGCAACCAAAGGGCGACATTAACTTGATTGCCCAGTCTGGTCTGCTCGACGATGCTGCCCGCATAGAAACTCGGCAGATGAGCAACGCCCGTTGTCACGATCCAGGCGGCAAATGCGATCACAACAAACGTGCAAAGCACGGCCAGCAAGATCCTTTGGCCTGCCTTTTCTCCATGGGCGCTTGGGGACGGAGAGCTGTCCTTGAGCAGTGCGTAGGCGAGGATGGTCAGTGGAAAGGTCGTATGCCATAGGACAAAAAACCAAGCCGGACTATTGAAGCCATCTCCGATCACGCCGGATGGAGCGTATCCGTTGGGAAATGCCAAGGTCTGAAGAAAGGCAAATGATCCACTGAAGAGGTAGGCGATCCCGACGATCAACAGCCCCCGTTGAGGCTGGAATGAGTACTGTGCGAACAAGATCGTCGCCGTAAGAAAGTCTGCGGTGCTGAGGACTGTCTGCAGGACCGGAATGAACGCATCGATGCGAGGGAGTTGAACTTTCGCAAAGGGAGCGATCGAGACCGCCGCGAGAAGGAGGCAAAAAACGGTGATGACCGCCGCTCTGCGCTGAGATTGAGACGCCGGCATAGTGGCGACCGCGATCGGGATGTCGCGATCCAGCCCATTTTCTTGGTCAGCAGTCGTAGCCTTCAGCATTGCGCCCACGCTAAGGTTCCCGCGTCCAGTCTAGCGCATCAGGACTGTTTTGGAATATCGCCGTGCAGCAATGAGCTGGCTGGCCGGACGCAGGAACCGCCGGTCTTTACCTTGCTTAGACGACGGCGTTTAACAGGTCGACTTAACGTACTGTCTGCTTCGGGTCATAAGCCGCAATGCTCTGGCCCTCTGAAGATGTCCGCTCGGTCCTCCGCAGCCGACATCGGCTCTCAAAAAGCCCGCGGCACGCCGCGGGCTTTAAGCTTCAAGTGTTTGAGACGCGCATCGATACCCGAAAGTTGCGGCGGTCGCCGGTCTCCGGTGTGACCGCTCTGGTTGGAGAGTCCGCCACCGGGGCGGCACTCTCGGGCTTGTACGCAAGCGCGTCGGCGATCCATTGCGGCCATTTGGCTTCCGGCTTTGGCTCGGCACGCGGAAGCAGCTTCTGAAGTATGTCGCTCATGTCTGCTCCTGCGATTGCAGCCAAAGCTCTTCGGGAGAGACATCGAAATCGTTGGTCGCGCCGACGCTGCCGAGAACGCTGATCGGCATGCGCTGCACGCTTTCCTCGATCTGCGCTTCCATCGTCACCGTGTCGCCGGGATGCACGATCACGCGCTCGATACGGTGAACAAATTCCAACGGCTTGCCGTCTTCGCTGGCGATCGGCTGCAGCGGCTTGCCCCATCCCCGATCAAGAATGGCATTGGCCGCCATGATGCGGGCATGGGCAGGAGCTTCCTTGTCGCGCATGACCTGCACGAGAGTTTTAACGGCGACATTCGTATGCGTTCGCGCCAGCGACTTGATTTCGGTCAACGTCCGCTGCTTCAGGGCTCGGCGAGCGGCCTCTCTCGCCAGAGCATGCTCGGAAAGAAGTTTGAATTTCACCACTTCAGTCATTTTGATCATCCATTTGAAAACTCAGCCAACTCAATTCAGGATCGAGACGCAAAAAACCCGCGGCGGAAGTCCGGCGCGGGCGCAAAACAAACTCGTCTCGATGATGCTATTCTGCCGGTGTTTTGCCCGACGAGTCAAACAACCTTTGGCTCCGGAGGACTAGGCATCGGAAGCCCGTAGTCCTTGGCACGTTTTGCCGCGAGGTTGCGATAGGATTGTGCTTGCACCAGCAATTGGGTCTTGAACGGCCCATCGCTCTCATCGGCTGCTAGCGCTTCTAGCTGAACTGCGCGCTCTAGGTATTCATTCAGCAGTTTCATTCAGACTCCGCGTCGCTCCGGAACAGCATCAGTCGAACGGCATTCTATTGCTATGCCAAAGTATTTCTTCAATGTGCATAACGTTCAGCCTAGCACTGATCAGGCCGGCGAAGAACTACCGGACGATGAAGCTGCTTGGCGTGAAGCGACCCGCTTTGCAGGCGAGTTGTTCAAAGATATTGACGGCAAGTTTCGCCCAGGCGAGGACTGGAGGCTTGAAGTCATGACGGAAGCCCGCAAACCACTTTATCAAATCTACATCAGCGCGAAGATCCAAGAGGACTAGGTCGCTTTCAAGAGATTGCCGAGCGAAGCGGGCGGGCTACTGGCTGGTTTGCTCAGCCAATCGCTCATCTCCACCGCCTTCTCGGCTTGGTACACGCGCTTCATCAGTAGCTCACGTTGGGTGCCAGGGGGCAGTTTATCTGCCTCCGCGCGAAATCTGGCAGCTTCCTCAAGGAGACGTTCCTTGAAGGTCTTGGTGTGCTTAACGCGACGCCGGCTGTCGGCCATCACTCCCTCCCCAACAACTGCGTGCAGCATCAAAACGCACCGGTGGTTTGTTGGTTCCAGGAAGGGAACGCTCTAAGGGGGAGCCGCAACTGACGAGCCGGCGGGCGCGTGAAATTTGCCTCGACGAAGGCGTTGCCGATATCGGCGTTCTCAGCGACAGTCTAGGCCAGCTCGTCTGCAATCTCGATGGTCGCGTCGCGCGCGGGGCCCTCGATTGCGTTGAAAACCACGATCCGCACCGGATAGGTGTATTCGCCGTAAAGCAGATCGCGGATGATGGTGGTCGCAGTCGGTATCCTGCTCGTCGGTCTCGCGCCAAGCACAACCGGCACGTGCGCCAGAATCCTCAAGCACCAAATAAATGTCGCGGTCGAGGCGATCGATTGGGATGATCGGAGGCGATGAACGCATACTCTCACTCGGAAACGCGCGTTGGCGGAGAGACGGCCCCGGCGTCGCAGGGGATGGGGGTATGGCCGGGGCCGCTCCGCCAGCTCGGCGGCGAGCCAGCAGCGACTCAATTCCACGGTGATTGCTGCAGTTCCTGCGTTGAGAAGATTCCTAATAGGCGGGCGACAACGCAAGAAGCCGGTCGCTGACGCGACCGGCTCACTCTGACCCAAGCGGGAGCCAGGAAGGATTGTCAGCGCCCCAGCTTGCGCTCCACCTTCTTCCGGCTGCTGCCGACCTTCTTGACTGCCTTCTTCACGGCAGAGGCGGAGCGCCCCGTCTTCTTCGCCTCGTAACCAACTTCATATTTCTGGCCACCCGCCACGCGCGCGCGGTCTTGCTTGCGACCGCGAGCGGTCTGCTTCTTTGCTTTAGCCATAGTGCACCTCCATGCACTGCGAAAACGACAGAGGATTCAGTTGGTTCCTAAAGCCTCTCTGTAGCGGCGGCGAGCCCGGAACGAATCGGCGCAGAAAGATTCGAATCAAATGAGTTTGTTGCGTGGAGTTGGTTGGTGGCGTCTCAGCGTCAGCGGAAGTCCCCGGGGATCGGCGTCAAGGCGCCGTTGCCGGGATTCATCGAACCGGCCTTGGCATCCACCGTCGAGAGGGTGCCGTCCGGGGAGCGGTGGATTCACGAAATCAAGTTCGACGGCTACCGCGTTCAGGTGCAGTTGGCCAATGAAGCGGCCACCATCTACACCCGTCGCGGCCACGACTGGACCAAGCGCTTCAAGAAAGTCGCTAACGATGCCTGGCGCATCAAGGCAGGGGCGGCGATCATCGATGGCGAAGTTGTCGTCCCGGCGGCGGACGGCACCACCGATTTCTCGGTTCTGCAAAACGAGCTGAAGGGGAAGTCGTCCAAGATCGTGCTGGTTGCTTTCGACCTGCTGTATCTCAACGGCCGCGACCTTCGCCGCCTGCCGCTGGTTCAGCGCAAGGCCGAGCTGAAGAAGATCATCGCCGGGACCGACGTGCAGTTCAGCGAGAGCTTCGAGTTGGAAGGGCGCGAGATGTTCGCGCATGCCTGCAAGGTCGGGCTTGAGGGTGTGGTCTCCAAGGTCCGCGACAGCATCTACAGCAGCGGCCGGAATAACAATTGGGTCAAAACGACTTGCCGCCAGCGAGAGACCCTGACCATCGCAGGCTTCGCGCTCGACGAAGGAAAATGGGACGGCGTGTATCTTGGTCGCCGCAAGGGCGATGACCTCATCTACGCCGGCAAGGTCGACCACGGGTTCGATAAGACATCCGCCGCCGAACTGCAGAAGCGCCTGGAGCCGCTGCGGCGCAGGACGCAGCCGTACGCCAAGCGCATCGCCCACAAGGGCATCTGGGTCGAACCGAAGCTGTTGGCCGAGGTCGAGTACCGCGCCAAGTCGGCGGAGGGAAAGGTGCGGCATCCCTTCTTCAAGGGATTGAGGGAGGACCTTTGATTCAGTTTTGCACACGCTGCGACAATCAGCGCTGGGTCTGCGAGAATCATCCGGACAGGCCGTCTTTCGGGCCGCGTGCCTGCGAGTGCGGAGCAGGAATGCCCTGCCCCGTCTGCAATCGAGCGGATGCGTCGAACCCGCCGGCCATGCCGCCTGGCTTTCAACCCGATCCTTTGGATGAGGACAATAGAGATGACTGAGACGGACGCCGCCTTGGTAACACGGATGCGGGTTTTCTGCGCCAACAACTGCAACACCAAAGTCGCGGCAGACGTCAGAGATCTCGGATGCGGCGCCGGAGAGATCCGCTGCCTCGAATGCGGAGGCGACGGTAACTGGGGCAAGTTCGCACCAGAGATTGTCGGACCCGATTGCGCTTGTGTTGATTGCAAAGGGACAGGCCGACAGTTGGTGAGCATCTGAGGGTTTGGGTTGTCCACAGCCACGACAGGCAGTGTCTCTCCGTCCTGCCCGCCCACTAGGAATCGACAATTTGCCAACGCAGTTGGTGCATGCCTTTGATGATCGGATGTCCACGAAGTCGCGCCAATATCTCTTCGGCACTCAGATCAAGATGTCGGCCGAACGCGCCAGGGACGCGCGCAAGGAGGCTGACAAGCTCGCCTGCGAGGCGTGGAACTACCGTATGCTAGGGTACAAGGGGCCGGCGCAGCCCTCGCCCACGATTGGCGACGCGATCAATGGAGGATATCCATACCTCGAAGTTCGCTGTCTCGGCTGCGACACTAACCAAACCGTAGCACTCGACATCATCCGGCGTCCCAAGACAACACCGGTGCACGAACTCGAACGTTACATGCGCTGCAAGGACTGTTCGCAGCTGCGCGGCTACCCGTATAAGCGCAGTACGCTTGTGGCGTTGAGGCCAACGAAGATTTCAGCCGACCACCCGCCCTCGATCTGGTGGCCGGGCGAGCGATAAGGGACAATCCATTTCATGTGCAATCTCTATTCGATCACTACCAATCAAGCCGCCATCGCAGATCTGTTCCGCATCGTCCGCCGCTACGAGGGCAATTTGCCGCCGATGCCGGGCGTGTTTCCGGACTACCCCGCCCCCGTCATTCGCAACGCAGGCGGCGAGCGCGAGCTAGTGATGATGCGCTGGGGCATGCCGCCACCACCGCGCACCGGCGGCCCGCCCGTCACCAACATCCGCAACACGTCGTCGCCACACTGGCGCGCCTGGCTCAAGCCGGAGCACCGCTGCCTCGTGCCCGCCAACAGCTTTGCCGAATATGCCCCGGAGCCGAACCCAGAGACGAAGAAGAAAGATGTGGTGTGGTTCGCGCGCGCGAAGGAGCGACCGCTGTTTGCATTCGCCGGGATCTGGACCACCTTCAATGGCGATCGGGGCACGAAGTCGAAACCCGTGCCGGGGCCGCATCAGGTCTATGGGTTTCTCACGACGGCGCCCAATGCGGTCGTAGAACCGATACACCCTAAGGCCATGCCAGTTCTGCTGACCTCTTCCGACGAGTGGGACGTTTGGCTAGGCGCGCCGTGGGACGAGGCAAAATCTTTGCAGCGTCCACTTGCCGACGAGGAGCTTAAGATCGTGGCGCGCGGAACTGAAAAGGAGGATCCGGGCGTGCCTTCCTAAGCCGCATCCTCGCCATCACTGCGCGACCTCATAAAGTAAATGGATTTCGGCCCGCCGCAACTAGTCATAGCCGAACCGAAACGGCCCCTCGCTTGTGTTTCAGGAAAGCACACCCTCGACGAGAGAAAGGACTTCATTCCTCGGGAAGGAGAGAGTCAAATTTCGCCTTTCGAAGTGTCGGCAAAATGGATCTTCTTCAACCCCGCCGACTTGCAAGCGTCCTTGAACTCCTGGTCGCATATGACTGTCGCCTCGTTGTAGGCCATGCGGAAGATGTGCGCCGTGCCGATCACGTCTTCTCTGAAGACCAGCTTGTATCCGAGAGGGAATTCGTAATATTTCATGCCATGGTCCATGTAGCGGATATCGTCCCGAATTCCGATCTGCAAATGCGATTGCGCTTCGTCCACCGCATCGAGGACGCGAACAACATCGCAGATCCAATAGTCCGGCCCATGATAGCTACCTTTCGGTAGTCGCACGTCGCATCGCACAAAAACGAAGGCTTCCGGATCCATCCTCTCGAAGACAGCCTTGGTTCGATCCGAAATGAGCCACCACCCCCAGCAGAGCTCCAGGTCGCCGGGCGGACGGCCGTCCGATTTATCGAACATGTAAGGCACAGGCGGCGTAGAAGCCGGCAATCGAGATACTTGGTAGGGAGGAAGGACGCTTTCGTCCGCGATCCAAAAGCCGGGCCGGCCGCTGAGATTGTACCTTATCTGGTGGAAGCGGCGCTTGCGTGCTCTCGGTCGCTTCGGCACAGAATTCTCTTTTTCGTCAGTCACGACTGCATCTCACTGAACATCGTACCCGCGACACACGCGGTGAAGAGCGCGATCGGTCGCACAACAATAAAGCCCGCGGCTTCCCGCGAGCTTAATCGGCTTTTTTCGATGATGCCATTCTGCCGGTGTTTTGCCCGACGTGTCAAACGATCAATCTCGAGCAATGAGTCCGGCGGCAAGTACCGATGGTAGTCGCTCATCGACATCACTGCGCGACCTCATCAACACAGTAAAACACCGGCATCCCGCCAAACGCATCGGACTCCTTGTGACGGACCCGGATCCGCTCGCTCGCACTTGCCCCGATGGTGTCGCCGTCCTTCACCACGCTGCCATGCTCGATCAGATATACGGCAAGGCCGGCTACCTTGTCGAAGAGCGCCGAAAGCGTGAGCTTGGCGGTGACGAACTCGATCTCCCGATCGACGAAGGCGGACAGTCCCATTGTCACCGCGCCGATCCTGGCGCCTGACCGGAACGGAAGAATGTCGACCCAGAGCCTGAAGGGATAGTCCGGAAACGCTGCGAACGCGTCGCGCGACATCTCGAGCCAGAGATCGGCGGGCCGCGCCACCCGGCCGGCCCACACCACGCCGCAAGCTTCCGGCATGGTCGCGATCAAAGCGCCGATGAGTGCGGTGGTGCCGCGCGCGGCGACCAGTGGCTGCTCGCTCTTTCCGAGCATCGATACGATCAGATGACCGCGATGGCGGGCCGCCACCGCCTTGCTCTCCGGCCATGTGGTGGCGGCCCGCGCCCACAGTCCCTGGTCGTGCGGCACGGACGCGGGCATCGACATCACGGCAACAAGCTCGCGGCCACAGCGGATGAGCGGCGAATTGGCCTGGGTCTGCTGCGGAGGTCCGTCCCCGATCGCCTCCGTTGCCAAATCCGGATGCCGGGCGTGAAGGACCTTGGCGACCGCTGACATGTCCGGCATCGCCGGGTTGTCCAACAAGACAAAAGCGAGAAGCGAGCTACTCATCGACTGCCCCGCGAAAAAAAATCAGGCCAACACCGATCCAGCGGCGTTCGCCCACAGGTTGAAATGTTGGTTGACTAGAACAAAAAGAGAACGATGTCAATCGACGTTTTGATGGGAGCGCAAATGAGATCTCGGCCACGCAGGAAACGGCCCGTGGTGCGCGCTGACCAGCGCGGGCGTTGCCGCGCGTTCAGCGTTTCGTCTCCGACTTGTCCTTCTTGTCTGTTTGCGTCGTGAAAAAAGCTGGGCGGCGGCTGCTTCAGCTGCTCGCGGCATGCGCGCACGCGCTTGCAGAGATGAGCGCACGTATCGACGCGCACTCAGATTGAGTAAGTCGCTCAACAGGCTCAAACTTCGCCTCGAAATTTAATCTGCGCACGTATCAAAAGATACAGACTCGCCGCTGCGCCAGGCCTAGGCTTCATCCATCACCGCAAGGCCCGTGGCACAAGACCGGTGATGAGAACGCCAATCGCGCTCCCGCCCTTCTATCCCGCGAGGAGAGTACGCCATGCTGAAACGGCGTCGTTTCAAACAAATCAAGACCCTCAACGAACGACTGGCCGACGAGGCCATCCGCTGCCGCGAAGAGGCGCGCGCGCTGTCGCCGGGGCGCCGCCGCGAGATGCTGCTGCGCCGGGCGCGGCAGGACGAGACCGCCATGCAGATCGAGGCCTGGCTGCGCTCGCCCGGCCTGAGGGCGCCGACATGAGCCAGCAATATCGCGCTTATCTCGTCGGCGAGAACGGCGTCTTCCGCTCGGCGGAGGCCTTCGAGGCCTCGTCCGACGAGACCGCCCTCGCCTTCGCGCGGCAGTTCACGCGGCACGGCAAGGTCGAGGTCTGGCAGCTCGGCCGCAAGATCGCGGTGCTCGAGTCCGGGCAATCCTGGCCGCCACCGCCGCAGCCATCGCGGCCGACGCTGACGCGTCAATGATCGCCGGATGGCGTTCGTGCGTCGAACGTCTCGATCGCGAAGCTGAATGTCACCTGCATGACAGGCCCGCCGGCGTCGCGAACGTCGATCGCCATCCTCCGCCGTCCGCCGGTCGCCGGTGCGGAAATGATGGCGTCGCGCGCCATGTCGCCGACCGACTTGGCGGCCTCGGCCTGGACCGCGCGCATGTTGGACAATTCCAGCCCCTCTTCGTCGAGCGCGACTCCGTGCTCGTCGGTCAAGTCAAAGTAGTAGCGCGCCATGTGCGTATTCCTTTGTCCCTAAGAGGCCCGGGAGGGGACAAAGGTTGCAAGCCCATCGAAAATCAATTGAAGCCAAGGGGTTCCGGGAACTGACTGCGCCTCCCTGGCGCAGTCCCCTACTCTTCCGCGAGCTTGCGCTCGATATATAGGCGTCCACCGTCTCGGCGAACGAGCGCTGCACGCCGACCGCCACGTCGTGCTGGTCGAGTGCATCGCGCTGGAGCACGCGCAGGCCCCGTCCGCGGCAGCTCACCGGCGCCGTATTCAGATATTGATCGATGGCGCCCTTGGCGAGCGGGATGGCCTTGGGATCGCCCCTGGCGATCAGGAGCCGGAGCAGGCTCTGGCATTCGGCCAAACCGGGCATGGGTTTGCTTCTCACCTCTGCTGCGATTTCGGCTTCGGCCGCCGCACCGGCTGTGTGTGGGTGCCGAACAGCGCCAGCAGGAACGCGACTTCTTCCTTTGAACCGATCTGGATCATGATGATCTCCTTTTCGCTTCGTTGGTCGGGGCCCGGGCGCACGGAGTTCAGGACAATCGGGTTTCAGCATTGTTTCAGGCGTGTTTCGTCCGATCGTGACGCTGATGGCCCGCCTGCTTGTGTTCACAAATGGACATGGGCAATGCCTTTCCGGGGTCCGCGTCCACGCTTCGCTGTTCCTTAACGGGTGCGCCATAACGTCCGCGCAGGTGAAGGGCTGCAGGAGACTTGCAAGATGGGCGTGACGTGCGCCGGATGCGCTGACGGGACGGAGTTGCCGTTCGAATTCAAGATGGCATTCCAGCCGATCGTCGACGTCGCCGAGAACAGGATCTGGGGCTATGAGGCGCTGGTGCGTGGCCCCAGCGGCGAGAGCGCGCATAGCGTGCTCAGCCAGCTCACCGACCAGCAGCTTTACCGCTTCGACCAGGCCGCCCGGGTGATGGCGATCGAAACCGCCGGCCGGCTGTTTGTGGATCCGCGCGCGCGGCTCTCGATCAACTTCATGCCGAACGCCGTGTACGAGCCGCGCGCCTGCATCCGGAAATCGCTGGAAGCGGCGCGCCGCGTGAATTTTCCCGCCTCCAATCTGATGTTCGAGTTCACCGAGAACGAGCGGATGAGCGATCCGGCGCATGTCGAGAACATCGTGCGCACCTACAAGGCGCTCGGCTTCTGGACGGCGCTGGATGATTTCGGCGCCGGCTATGCCGGCCTCGGCCTGCTCGCCCGGCTGCAGCCGAACCTGATCAAGATCGACATGGAGCTGCTGCGCGACATCCATCTCAGCCGGCCCAAGCAGGTGATCGTCTCAGGCCTGGCGCAAATCGCGCGCGAGCTCGATATCGCGGTTCTGGCCGAGGGCGTCGAGAACGAGGCCGAACTCATCATCTTGCGCGCCGCCGGCATCGCACTGTTTCAAGGCTATTATTTCGCCAGGCCCGCCCTGATGTCGCTGCCGGCGGTGCGGGGATTCGAACGGATCGACGTCTCGCTCGCGGGGTGAGGCACTGTCCTGCCTAAGCCGCTCATCAGTCAAAGCCCGCGCGGATCGCTCCACGCGGGCTTTCGTTTGCCGCTTGCGCGGCCTTCTCGAAGGCGCAGCGCCGAGGGGGCTCGGCGTCGATCGTCGTCTCAGTGCATCCTCAGTTCGAGGTGCAGACCTTGACGGTCTTCATGCCGGCCTCGGCTTCAGACCTGGTCTTGTAGACGGTGTCGCCGCTGACGACCGTCGTTTCGGTGGTGGTCGGCTTCGCCTCGGTGATCGTGCACTTCTTGGTCTTGACGTCCTGCACCACGTAGAACGACTGCGCGAACGCAGGCGCGGCAAACGAGGTCAGCACGGCGGCGGTAATGATGGTCTTGATGTTCATCGTGTCCTCCTCCAGCGGCCCGGTGATCCCGGACCTGTCTCCTTTAAACTTCAAATATTGCCACTTGTTCCCGGTCGGGACCCGAACCAACGGCCGCGGCCCGCGTTGACGCACGACCCTGGAGGCTTCGATGCTGGATGTGAGACTTGTGACGACCTCGCTGGCGATGCTGATCGCGCTCATGTCCGTGGCGCTGGCCGAGCCCACCAAGGATCAGGGGCGGCCTGCGGCTGAGGCTCGTCCGATCCGCGTCATCCTGCCGGCCCCTTGGGAGCCCGCCACGACGCAGGCCGAGGCTCCGCCGGCGAAGTGAGGCGGAGCTTCTCGGCAACTGGATTCCAGGCTTTTGTACCCCCGCAAGGATCGCCTCGCACGTCTGCGGTCTCGAACCCCGGCGCAACTCATTTGCCGCGCTTCGCGGTGACGGAGCGCAAGCTGATGCCGTGCTGCCAGGCTCGCCCCCTCACGGCCGCCTCGCTCCGGTTAAGCGCAAGTGCAATCTCGTCGGGCCGCCGGCCCGCTTCAGCCATGGCTTTCAACTGCTCGTGCTCATCCGCTGTCCACCTCTTCAACAATGGATAGCGTGATTGCATGGTTGGCGCTGCCTCGCCCGCTGTGAAAGCGAAGACAATCGGTCGCCGGAAGCGAAGTTCCTCCGACCAGTGTGGCAATCGTTGCTCGCGCCCCTTACCTGCGCGACCACGATCGAAGCAAGACGCTGCTGCCGCATTCGCAGCTTCGCACGATAGCAACCAATTCGAATCTCACGTGTTGTCGCCGGCACATTCACCGCCGGAGAACAAACAATGAGACGCCTTACCTTACTAGCCGCAACCTTGCTGATGCTCGGAGCCGTGCCCGCAAGCGCGCAGTCGCAGCCCGCGCAAAGCGGGCCGGGCAACAACGCCGTCAACAGCTCGGACCAGAACAACTCGAACAAGCCTGTCGAGGGCCGCAACAGCTTCACCGAGGGACAGGCGAAGTCGCGGATCGAGGGCGCCGGATATTCCAACGTCTCCGGACTGCACAAGGACGACCAGGGCGTCTGGCGCGGCAAGGCCGACAAGGCCGGCAGCAAGACCGACGTCAGCCTGGACTTCCAGGGCAACGTGAACCCCGCCAAGTAAGGCCGACCAAGTAAGGAATCATGCAAATGACAGCCACCATCTCCCGCCTTTACGACACCTACGCCGATGCCGAGCGCGCCGTGACCCGTCTCGAAAGCGCCGGCGTGCCGCACTCCGACATCAGCATCGTCGCCAACAATTCCGACAATTGGTACGGCTCTCGCTCCGGCAAGGTCGACCGTGACCGCGACGGCGTCGACGACCGCGCCGAGGGCGCCGGCACCGGTGCCGGCATCGGCGCCGGCCTCGGCGGCGCGGCGGGCCTGCTCGCCGGTCTCGGCCTGCTCGCCATCCCCGGCCTCGGGCCGGTCGTCGCGGCAGGATGGCTCGCCTCGATGGCGGCCGGCGCAGCCGCCGGTGCGGCCACGGGCGGAATCGTCGGCGCCCTGACCGAAGCCGGCGTCTCCAAGGAAGAGGCCTCGCGCTATGCCGAAGGCGTTCGCCGCGGCGGCACGCTGGTGTCAGCGCGGGTGCCCGACCAGGACCGCGCGCGGCTCGATGCGCTTCTCAACGAGCGAGCCGTGAACCTGCAGGACCGCAGCGCGGCCTGGCAGAAGAGCGGCTGGACCGACTTCGATGCGGCAAGCCCGCCGCTGTCGCCGCAGGACATCGGCCGCGAGCGCGAACTCTACGGCGCAGGTACGCGGCGATAAGCTCCCGTCAAGCAAGATACGCAAAGGCCCCGCAATGCGGGGCCTTTCTTCATGAGCGCGATCCACCTATGCCCGGTCGGGACAAACCGGAAATCGCGCCAATTTTAGCCAAATCCGACGCATCGGATTTGGCGGAATGAAAGCTCCTCGCGCCATGCTGAGCGTGCCGCTTGCTCTCTTTGCGCGGGCGCTGTCGGAAGAGCTTCGGAGAGATCACCCATGTACTACGTCGCCGCTGCATTGCTGGTGCTGTCGGGACTGTTCTATTCGGCGAGCCATCACGAGATCGGCTCGTTCGGCGTCACCATGTGCACCTATGGCGGTGCATTCTGCGACAACCCGCTGATCGTCTTTTCCGGCGCGGCGCTGGCGGCTGCCTGGGGCATGTTCGTCAGCATCAAGTAGCCCGGCGGCGCAGCAGTTCCCGGCGCGCCCGCTTCAAGACTCCGCCTGGACGCGAGGCCCTCGCCCACTCGACCGGGGTTCGAGAAGACTTGCGATGATGGCAATCTACATGTGTTTTGCCCGGCGGTCAAGTCGAATTAGCATTTTCAGAAATGATGGATCTCCGCGCGGTGTGGAACCTACGTTCCCTCCTTAGCATTTGCTATGGAAACACCGCCCGATCGAGGTCCCCCTTCCATGAGCGACAGCGCCCTCACCCCGACGAAATCCGCGCCGACGCTTCTGCAACGGCTGGGGCCGGGCCTCGTCACCGGAGCTGCCGACGACGATCCCTCGGGCATCGCCACCTATTCGCAGGCCGGCGCGCAATTCGGCTACGGGCTGTTGTGGACGGTGTTTCTCACCACGCCGTTCATGATCGCGATCCAGCTCGTCAGCGCGCGGATCGGCCGCGTCACCGGCAAGGGGCTTGCCGCCAACGTCATGCAGATCGTGCCGCGCTGGGCGGTGCTGGGCCTCGTCGCCATGCTGGTTGCCGCCAACACCTTCAACATCGCCGCCGATATCGCCGCGATGGCCGAGGCGCTGTCGCTCGTGATCGGCGGGCTCAATCACGAGCATGCGCTGATCTTCGCGGCGGGCTCGACCCTGCTGCAGGTCTTCCTGCCCTATCGCCGCTATTCGCCGGTGCTGAAGTTTCTCACCCTGGCGTTGTTCGCCTATGTCGCGACCGCCTTCACCGTGAAGATCCCCTGGAGCACGGCGCTGCTCGCCGCGGTGTGGCCCAAGGCCAATGTCAGCGCCGATTATTTCCTCATGGTCGTCGCCGTGCTCGGCACCACGATCAGCCCCTATCTGTTCTTCTGGCAAGCCTCGCAGGAGGTCGAGGAGATGAACCAGGGCACGCGCGACGAGCCGCTGCGCGAGCTCAAGCGCGGCGGCGGACGGGAGCTCGACCGCATCAAGACCGACACCATCTCCGGCATGCTGCTGTCCAACGGCATCGCCTTCTTCATCATTCTCACCACCGCGTCGGTGCTGCACGCCAACGGCATCACCAACATCGATTCGGCGACGCAAGCGGCCGAGGCGCTGCGACCGCTCGCCGGGGACTTCACCTTCGCATTGTTCGCGCTCGGCATCATCGGCACGGGTCTGCTCGCGATCCCGGTGCTGGCAGGCTCGGCCGCCTACGGCGTTGCGGAGATTTTCGGCTGGCGCGCCACGCTGGAGGCCAAGCCGGACGAGGCGGCCGGCTTCTACACCATCATCGCCGCAGCGACCCTCATCGGCTTCGGCCTCGGCTTCACGGGGATCGATTCCATCCAGATGCTGGTGTGGAGCGCGGTGCTGAACGGCATCGTCGCCGTCCCCATCATGGCAATGATGATGCTGATCGTCTCGAACCGTGCGATCATGGGCCGCTTCAGGGCAAGGCCGTTGCTGGTCGCGCTGGGCTGGCTCGGCACCGCGCTGATGGCGCTCGCCGTCCTCGCCTTGCTCGCCTCATCGGTGATCGGCTGACGCGACCGAGGTGCGCGAGAAGAAGTTCGCCGCGGGCTCATGAATCACGGCCGCAAGGGCTGACGCGATTACGGCGTCACGGGATTGACGACAGGGGACGTCCTGGGCCCCGGTCGCGTCGGCTCGATCGGCGATTTCGGAGTGGTCGGAAGCACCTTGGCCCCCGCGGCCCGTGCCGCTTCGCCCGTGGTCGCATACATCGCGACATGAGCCGGCTGGGTTTTGGCGCGATTCCACGGGCCGTGATCGACGATCAGCATGGCCGCAATCGTCACCCCCGCTACGATCAGCGCGATCACGCCGGGATGGCGGAAGGCGGTGGACATGGAGTTGGCGAAACGACCATTTGTCATCATGAAAATCCGCGGTTATCCTTCCGCAGGTTAATTCCAAGGCGCCCTTCCCGGTTCCAGCTTCCATCAGGCAGGTTCCAGGCAAATTGCGCGGATGCGGCCCGCGCCATCATGTTCCTGTCCGCGCAATGAGGGCGCCGCGCTTCAGATCAACCAATCATGGGTCGCGGGTCCCATGCCGTGATGCGGACCGTTCACGCCGTGATGGGCTGCGTGCTCGTCCAGCGCGCCGGCAACGATTTCGGTGATCATCTGGGGGGAGCCTTTCTCACCGGGCGTCAGGTGGGCAACACCATGTTCTCTGAGTTCGACGGCCGGGGCGAATGTGGAAGGAGCTGTCCCGCTATCGAAGCGAAACACCAGGTCACGATCCGCGCCGTTGCTTGCGGATCCAGATTTTCCCGGTTGGGCTTCAGGTGCAGGAGATTGCGGAGGCTGGTGTGGGCTTCCGCCCGCGGCGATGTCCCCTCTTACGACGCTCGGCTCGGCCGTGCCTGCGTTCGGTGAGGCCGAAGGCGAATCGTGCGGCGGCTTGCCGTGCTCCGAAGCCGTCGGGTCTGCTGTCTTCCCTGCCGGAGATGCCGGGTCGGAAGCGTGGGATGGATGCTCATCATGGCTGGCGCCGTGATCCGGTTTGGACTCGGCTTCGGCCATCTCCACGTTCGCAGGCAGAGGCTTACCAGCGTGCGGCGCGTGACCGTGCTCGGCATTTCCGGCATTTGGGTCGCTCTCGCCGGCTTCCGCTACTTTGGCCGAGTGGCCCGAATTGCCGTGGTCGGCGCCGCCGGCCTCTGCCTTTTTCGCTTGCCCTGGCGGATTGTCCGCGGCCTGGGAATGATGCTCCTTGTCATGGCCGACGTCATGGTCCGGCTTGGAATTGGCTTCGGCCTTCTCCACGTTCGCCGCCTTGACAAGCCCAGACTTCAAATCATGCGACGCGTGACCGTGCTCGGCGTTGCCGGCATTTGGGTCGCTCTCGCCTGGGTCCACTGCTTTGCCCGAGTAGCCCGACTTGCCGTGATCGGCGCCGCCGGCCTCTGCCTTTTTCGCTTGCCCTGGCGAACTGTCCGGAGCCTGGGAATGGTGCTCACTGTCGTGGTCAGCGTTACCGGGTTTGGACTCCGTCTCAGCCTCGCCCGCGGCCGCGTTCTTTCCCTGTCCCTGGTTTGAAGCGTGCGCAGAATTGCCATGGCTTGCACTATCAACCGTCGAGAGGCCAGGCGGGACGATCTCATTCTGCGCGCTCCATGGAGCGCCGCTGTTCGGACTAGCCGGAGCGCTCTTTGAACTGAGATTTTCGGTTGCCGGAGGCGACGCACCATGAGCGGGCGCGGTTGATGATCCGTAGGACGAGACACCGGAGGCATCGGTACTTCCCTCGGTCGTATCTGCCGAGTGGCGTGCGAAGGTGCCCGACTTGGCCGACGTCCCGGAGCCCGTCCGAAAGTGTGCGAACTGGAAGCTCAAGCCGTCATCGGCCGAAGCGCTCCAAACGTGGGCTGTCCCGGGCGAACTCTCGCTCGCGTGGTCCCGGCTCTCACTCGGATCAGTCTCATCGATGGCGGCCGCCGATATCAGCGCCCGTTCGAGTTGCTCTAGGGTGACGGCGACAGCTGCGCCATCTGTGGGATGAACGACATCCGCATCTGCGACGGATACAATTCCCTGCAGATGAACTTCCAGCAGCGCGCGATCCCCGACATCAAGCACACGATCTGTCGGATTCACGTAGACGATCGTTTGATTGGTTGCGGGATCGTAGATCCAGGCGAGGGTATGTGGCGGGATCGATTTGACCGCGGCCGTCAAATGCAGACAAGCGAGCGCCCCGAAAGCCGCAAGATTGATCCTGTTCGGTCCTGAGGCGGAATCCAGGACGGAATCGGAAGAGCCGGATTTGGTATCGACCCCACCGCGATGAACGACGTTCTCGACTTTGCCACCCGGCAATTGATCGAGGCCATCTCCGCCGGAACCGGAAGCAGGACCAAGATCCAACCCGTCGTCAATTTTCTGGCCGCTGTCGCTCGCGGCATCCGGGCCAGCCTGCCCCCGAACGTCCTGTTGCGGGACGTCAATGCTTCCGGTCACAAAGCCGGCAGCCCGGCCAAAATCGTGCGCAAGGATATCCGAAGTTAAGTTCGCTGGATGCAAGCTCGCTGGCTGATTGGCGTCGACATGCGTGATGGCGGCGAGCTTGGTCGTCGCAGTCTCGCCAACGCCGTCCAGGAGGCTGCCGATCGATGTGTGATCCAACTCATGCGCCTGCGCGGCGAGATGGGGATCGCTGAGGGCGTAGATCAGCGCGCCGGCAAGAGTGGCGAAAGTGCCATAGCCTCCGGGGACCGGCGTCGGTTGGAAAGCAAGCCGCGGAAGGTGATCTTCCACCCGAAGGACACCTCCGCTTGAAGCGTCGTGGGATTCCCGCGGCAAAAGCGCATGAAGGCTCGGCGTGTTCGATCCAGCAGCACCGCCCTGCTTCAACGCGTTCAAGCCAGGGACTTGTGAGCCAAGCAGCTGCTCCGCCGCGCGCAGCACTTCCATTGCCGTGCTCGGGTTCGCGGCCTGGCTTGCCTTGGCCAGCAAGTCCCTCTCGGTGAGAGCAGTCGCTTCCCCGGATTTCGAGATGATGAGATGCGCGAGGATGGCTTTTTTCCAGACCTCAAAGCCGGCGTGTTCGTCGCTCTGACCGGGGCCATCGTCATGCGCAAAAGTGTCCTCGGCTTCCGACGCCTTGAGTTCGTCGGCAATTGCGAAGGCAAGAAACGCCAGAGCGAGCACGCTGAAGCCGGAGGTGCGTTGCAACAACGAGAGGGTCGCAAGCACCGTTCTGTTGGTGATTTCAAGCTTCTGAAAGATATTGTGCAGGTGGACCTTGACTGTCCCTTGGGAAACGTCGAGCCGGCGCGCGATCTCCTTATTCGACATCCCTTCCGCGACCAGTCGGGCGATCTGACGTTCTCGCGGCGTCAATAGCTTCAGCATCTTTTCGAGCTTGCCGTCGCCGTCCTCGCCGCCTGGCACAAGATCGGACTGCGCCAGCGACACACCGCTCTTGGCCATCAGCCGCAACGATCGTAGCATGGGGCCGGGAGCAGCATATTTCGAAATTGCGCTGCAGGCGCCGGCAGCGATCGCTGCGGTCAGACCGTGGTTGGCGTCGGATTCGACAAAGAACACCAGGCGCGTCGAAAGCTTCTCGGCTTTCGCGATCGCGAGGATGTCGGATGCCGTCAGGTCCGGCAGGGTGTCGGCAATGAGCGCGACGTCGGGCGACAAATTCCGGATGGCCTCGAGGCAGCTTGTCCCGTCGTTGGCGGACGCGACAACATCGAAATCCTGCTGCGTCCCGAGGACCGACTTCAGTCCCTGCAGGACGATCGGTTGCCGATCAACAAGCACAAGCCGGATGGGTTTGGAAATCCCCTGCTTGGCGGACGCGTCCAACATCGACTTTGCCTCGGCCCGGTCCTCTATGTCCTTCGGCATATCGCCGTGGCCGGGTGGGATAATAAAATACAAGCAATCGATTTGGTTCCCACTGGCTTGAATCAGTTTGGACGGCACTCAGTGACAAATATCTCCTTTGACCCCATGGCCGTTGCGGTCGACTGGCTTGATGCCTACCGCGCCGGCGACATCGAAGCGCTCCTGGACCTGCATGCCGACGATGCCGTGGTGCACTGCGGCTGCAGCGGCGTCCAGACCGTCACCGGCCGCGAAGCACTTCGTGCCTATTGGATCGAGCACCTCCGACGATATCCGGCGGGCTCGTTGGACGATCTCAATCCTTCGGACCGGGGAACCGTGATCTCTTACCTCACCAGTACAGGTGTCATGAGCGCGGTCTTGGCGTTTGACACCTCCGGCAGGATCAAGGTCCTGGACTGCAGTCCCCTGCCCTAGCAGGCAACCGCATCTTGCAGCGCTCTCGCCTGGGGCCATCCTTCGAGACGCCCGCCGTTGGCGGCCGTCAGGATGAGGACCGGATGCGCCCCTACTAGTTTCAGCAAGCACCAATGCCGCTTGGCTCACCCTGAGGAGACCGCGAAGCGGTCGTCTCGAAGGGCGAGGCGTGCGCAGGTCTCGCCAAGCTCTGCGAGCGCGTCACCCGCAAGCGGGAGAGGCGGAGCAAGCCCGCAGACGGCCCCCGTGCAATCCATATGCGATTGCCCCGCCCTACAACCTTCGGCGCGATCCGGACCGGCAGCAGTGGTGCCTCCCTTGCTAACTGCCGAAGACGATGCGCAAGGCGATCACGATGACCGCCGAGATGAGAAACGAAATCGCCAGCAGCGTCCAACTCGGCCTTGTGCTTCCGCGGGCTACGCGCGCGACGAGCATCTTCATGCTCGTCAACATTCGTCGCTGGGAAGTCGGGACAGGTAGGCTATCCCGAAACTGACGAGCTCTTCGGCATCGCTCTCGCGCTCTTCCCTTCTCCTGAGCAAATGGCGTTCCAGCAGGCATCGCCGACTGTCGCATGCGTCGACGTCGGGATGCCGCGCCCGGTACACCGTCCAGGCCGTTTCGGCGGCGTTCTTCAAGACGTCGTCCACGATGCTTGTTCTCCACGACACCGGATCCATCGCTGCCAACTCAAGGCACTCCTGATGTTTCCAGTTTTTCCCGGTATCTTTAGTCGAACGGACGACATCGCGCGGGACGGTTTCGGTCGTGGGGGCTCTCACGCAGGCGAATTGGCCCTTGGCGGGGACGATCTTTCACTTGGCAACTATTGCCTATTTTTCCCGTTATCTCCGGGGCGGATGTCATGCGATGTGAAAGGTATCTCGATGAACAAAATCGCAATGTCGGCCCTGATGGCCGGCGCTCTTGGTTTGAGCTCGATCGCTGCGACGTCTCCGGCTGAAGCCCATTGGCGGGGCTGGGGACCGGGACTTGCCGGCGGCCTAGTCGCAGGTGCCGTGATCGGCGGGCTTGCCTCCTCGGCGTATGGATGGGGCCCCGGCCATGGCTATTACGGCTACGGTCCGGGTTATTATGGCGCCGGCTATTATGGCGGGCCATACGCCTATGATTATGGGTACGACGCACCGTATCGTTGGGGCGGCGGATACACCACGACCACCTACTACACACAGCCCGTTTCCTACGGCTATCGCTATCGCCGCGTCGTGCGCCCCGCCTACGCCTATTACCCCGGATCATATCCCGTGGTGCGGCACCGTTGGCATCACCACCACCGGTAAGCGCTGCGCGTCATTCCGAATGCGGCCGCGCTCCCCAGGAGCGCGGCTTTTTCTCGATGAGGCGCGCGTCTTGCTAGGTTCGCGGCGCCGGCTGCGGCGGCGCAGCAGGTTGCTGTGAAGGTGCGGCGGGCGGCTTGGGCGGCTCCGTCGGCGTGACAGAATCTCCCCCGCCATGAGGCACACAGGTCCCGACGTTGCTCAGCAGTCTTTTCGCCTCGAGTTCGCGGGCTTTCCTGTAGTCGCTACGCCGGTCGATTCTTGCCGCAGCCACGCGGTCCCAGGCATCGAACGCGTCAGAGTAATGCTGTCGCATTTGCGCCTCGGCGGACAGGCAGTCGCTGAACTTGTCGAATACGAGATCCGTCTTGACGGGCGCGACGCCACCGACGAGGACCACAAGCATCCATTTCATGGTGTCCGCCTACGTTCGCGCCTGCACACCGGAATGGTGATGCGTCGGCAAAGTTCCGGGCTGCGTCGCCGCCCGGTCTCGATAAAAAAGGGCCCCAGCTCGCGGGGATAGTTGGGGGGCGTTGGAGCTGGGGCCATCGGGGTCACCCTTGGGGAAGGGCATCGGGAAAACTTGGCAATTGCCGGAATGTTCCTGTTCCGGCGGAATTCCAGACGAAATGCTTGACCACGCCAGCCTTGAATTCAGGTGATTTGTGCCGCTGGGGAACAAACGGCGCTGTGTACACTTTGTAACACACGGGGAGATGGCAGGGGATTGGTGCCGTGACAGAACGTCCGATGATTCTTGTTATCGAAGACGACGATACGATCCAGGCTATCGTTGAAGATGCCTTGACCGAAGGAGGCTTCGAGATCGCAACCGTGAAGACGGGCGAGGAAGCCAGTACACTGCTGAAGGGCCGTCTCAGGCCCTACCGGGCTCTTGTCACGGACGTCAATCTTCTCGGACGCCTCGATGGCTGGGAGGTCGCAAGAGCGGCCCGGGAGCTCGATCCGAATTTTCCGGTGGTTTACATGACGGGTGGCGCTGCCGATCAATGGCCCGTCCTAGGGGTGCCGAACAGCATCCTGTTGCAAAAGCCATTTGCGCCCGCGCAAGTGGTTGCCGCTGTATCGCAGCTCTTGAACGCGGGCTCGCAGCAAACGGGTCCCGCCTGAGGTTTCCGCAATCCCTGACTGCTTCAGTTCTCTCCGTCGACGACGAAGCCCTGATACCGCCAAGCGACAAGCTGGGACTCGTCTAGCAGATTGAATCTCATCGTCATCGTTGCCGACGCTTCACTCCCCCGGAGCAATTGCGTTACTCGGCGTCGGCCGGTCGGTGATCTGCTGGCCGAACAGGCTGCCGATAAGCTCGACGGCCGTCCGCGCCGTCCGGCCGCGTTCATCCAGGAAGGGATTGAGCTCGACGATGTCGACCGATCCGACCGCGCCGGAATCGTGCAGCAGCTCCATGATCAGGTGTGCCTCGCGATAGGTCGCACCACCCGGCACCGTGGTGCCGACGCCCGGCGCCACGCAGGGATCGAGGAAATCGACGTCGAAGCTGACGTGCAGCACCCCGTTGCTCGCCTTGACCCGCTCGATGACGCGCCGGATCAACACGGCGACGCCGAACTCGTCGATCTGGCGCATGTCGACGACCCTGATCCGGCGCGCGCGCATCAGCTCCTTCTCCAGCTTGTCGATCGAACGCGCGCCGAACAGGTCGAGCCGGTCCGGATGGATTGAGGCGCGGGGATCGTCGCCGAGCAGGCCCTCGAGGCCGGGTTCGCCGCACAAGAACGCGGCCGACATGCCGTGCATGTTCGCGGTGATCGTCGTCTCCGGCGTGTTGTAATCGGCATGGGCATCGAGCCAGAGCACGAACAGCTCCCGGCCACGCTCCTGCCAATGGCGCGCCATGGCATTGACCGATCCCATCGACAGCGTGTGATCGCCGCCCAGGAAGATCGGCAGCGCACCGGTCTTCGCGATCTCATGGCCTTTGCGGCTCAGGGCGCGTGTCCAGCGCTGGATCTCGCGGTAGTGATTGGCTCTTTCCGGGGGCCTGTCGGTGAGGTCTCGGACTTCGCCAGCGGAAAGATCGCCGTAGTCGACGACCTCGAAATCCAGGCTTTCGAGCAGTGTCGCAAGGCCCGCGGTACGCAGCGCCGCAGGACCCATCAATGTGCCGCGCTGCGATGCGCCCATATCGATGGGCGCGCCGAGCAAAGCGATGCGCCGGGCTCGATCCGTCATGGTCCGATCGGTCACGGCCGCCTCCTGATCCAACAAGGTCGAGCCAGCCTAACAGAGATTCGCATCCGTCGTTTCACGGGGGCACTTGCCATCCGGACAGGAACAAAAGCCCCTGCGCTGCATTGCCCATCCAAGGCCGGCACCCGCCGTTAATGACGGCGCCTGTCGCGGATAGCCAAAGGTCGTCAGACCCGCTGTTCAAAACAAGCGCTCGCGCGGATAGCCAAAGGTGCCGGCCTCCGCCATCAGGTTTGGAGGTCGCGCACTTGAGCACGGAGATACCGCAATCCACGTCCCAACCCGGCATGGCCGAGCGTGCCATCGATACGGCGGCGGATGTCTCCCGCACGATCGGTGAAGTCGCGGGCGGCCTGCACGCGGCCGTCGACCGCTTCACCTCGACCATCGAGGAATCGCGCAAGCCCGGCGGCGCCCTCGCGACGGTCGCGGCGATCACGCGCGAAGCGCCGCTTGCCAGCCTGTTCGTCGCCTTCCTGTTCGGCGTCGCGGTGGCGCGCCGGCGGTAGCTTTCTGCCGCCCCTTCGGCGAGATCGTCCTCCATCAGTGGCTCGCCCGTGCGGCTCGGCCCCAGAGACGGTGCACTGGAGGCACGATTCGCATTGCGGCGGTAGCACCGGCCGACGGCAATCCTCACCTTGAAGTTCGAATTGAACCCGGTGGCGCAGCCGCTCGCGAAGGACCAACGGAGACTTCGACGGCAGATCGGTCGCCAATGGTGCGACGTCTAACTGTTTGCAACCGCTCATATGACTTTGTACGTTTCCCGCTGTGCATGCCATCTCCTTGCACAGATTGTTCTCGACTAGCTATTCGCCGTTGGGACCGATCAAGAACCAGGTCGGAATGACTCCCTTTCCCTTCACCTCTCCTGCGCCTCGGGCTTCAAAAACGAAATCTCCCTTCAGGAGGTCAAAAACTTCCTTCGATACCTGGATGCGTCCAGGCACCCCAGTGGACTCCATTCGCGAGGCGACGTTTACCGCATCGCCCCAAACGTCATAGAAAAACTTTCGCTTACCTACCACGCCGGCGACCAGCGGCCCGCTCGCGATTCCAATTCGGATAGGCACAGCCTCTCCATGCTGGTCGCGAAGACTTGCTGCGACCCCGAGCATATCGAGTGCGAAGACCGCCAACGCCTGCGCATGATCCTCGCGCTCGACAGGAACTCCGCTGACCACCATGTAACCATCGCCGGTCGTCTTGATTTTCTCGAGCCGGTGTTCTTCTACGAGCTCGTCGAATGCCGTAAATACGCTGTTGAGCAGTTGGACTAGCTGCGTGGGGGACGTTTGACTGGCCCTGGCTGTGAAACCGGCCATATCCGCGAACAGAATTGACGCGTCATCGTACCTGTCGGCTACAGTTTGAGCCGACGATTTGAGGCGCCGAGCTATCGCTTCGGGCAAGATGTTGACTAGTAGCCTTTCTGACCTCTGATACTCGCGTTCGGCGACTGCTTCTGCACGAGCGGCTTCGCGGACCGCATAGAACACGATGGCGAAGAGGATGAGGGACGTTCCGACGGTGCAGCCGACAAAGTTTTCAAGCATCTGCCGCTCGGTCAGCAGCCCGGTGTCGGCGGGAATCATGACCTCTAGAGCAATGATGAGCAAAACTGCAGAACAGCCGATGACAGCTAGAAGGAAAAGGCGCTCCGTGCCGACGACTAGTACGGCGCCGGCCGCGATCGCTAGGTATTGCACCTGCATGCCGCTGTCGGTACCGAGCAAGGAGCAAATGGCGAAAATCGCAGCGTACGATCCGGCGATATACACCAGTGGCGCAGCCAGAGAACCGGCCCGATGCCACAGCGGGATCGTTGCCAGAAAAACAGCAGTGAGCACATTGATTATGACGAGTGTCCACAAATTCGCAATCGCATCATAAAGAGCGAATCCGAGGGTGAAGACAGATGCGCCAAAAGCTGTTGCGTTGAGCACCCGAAGTCCCCGCGCGGTTTTCTCGGGGAAGCGCTCGGTACCGTAGCCAATGATCTTCGAAAAATGGCGCATGTCCACATGTTCACGTGCTGAAGTGAAGAGAGGTCGCGACCCTGATCCGCTCCCAAGCGGCATGCGGGACAATTTACTCTATGAACAGAAGTCCCCGTTTTTTATCGCCGTCGAACGTATTTACAGCTTCGAACAGCCGCCTCCGCTCGACGAGCCAGGGCTGGAAATCAGCATTGACATCGAGCACGAAAACGAGGTCCTCGGCTTCGAGATACCCCCCGATCGGGGAATGGTGGCCGCTACCAGCGCCAAAAATTCGAGCGCGATCGAAATTCACGATGTAGCGTCTGCCCGGATCGTTGGATCGGCGGAGATGCTCCAGAAACTGCTTCTCGCTGAGATCGCGCAACACCGTAACGTTCCGGCTGGTGTGCGACTGAGCGACTTTAGCCAGTTCGTCAAGCGTGAGACCCATTATGCAAACCCCTGTCCAGCAGCTCCACGTGCCGGCCAATACCTCGCCCTCCGTTCTTGCCGCCTCGCCAAAGGACCGGTACGCATTCGCAACAGCAGCAGGTCCGCAGCGAGAGCCGTTTGACTGCCAATCAACGTGTCTTTGAAATGTGGTTGCCACGGGCAGGCGCCACGCACGCTCCATAAGCTCAGGAGTACGTGTTACCGATGAAGCTATGGCTTCCGCTGGAACGTGTGATCGACCGACCACCAGGGCCCCGGCACACACCAGGCCCACGGCGATAACGATGCTGCTGATGCTTACGCGGTGCCATCGCTTCATGAGTCAGAACCTTGGCGGCAATGACGACATCGGCCTGCAGAACTACATTAAGAACCTAACTGACGGAAAGGACATTCCATATGCGCGGTCGTTCGGGCTGAAAATGCGATCGCATCTGCGCGGGTGCCCGAGTTCTTCCTTGGGTCGAACCAAAGAATGTCAGCCAAACGAACCTTTTCCTCAGCATCGGTGAACATGTATCGGCGCCGCGATTGATGCTAGATTTGCCGGCCCTACCGGATGGAGGACGACATGCCCGAGAGCGTCTACAAGGTCATCGAACTAATCGGTACCAGTAAAGACTCGTGGGAGAAGGCGGCCGCCAACGCGGTCGAGCAAGCCGCTAAATCACTCCGGGACCTTCGCATCGCAGAGGTCGTCAAGCTCGATATGCAACTGGACGATAAGGGGAAAGTCGAGGCCTATCGCGCCAAGCTCAACGTGTCGTTCAAGTTCGAGGGCACCTGAGCCTCAGCACCTCGCCCCTGCGGGCGAGGGTGGCTCATTCGAGAAGGCGCGCTGCACGGTTCGCTCAATCGGACACTGTGGCCTTTCCCCGAAGTTGGCACCAGTCCGGCCGGGACCGATAGGCCCTGATCCGAGGGGTGCACCCATGACACGTGGTGGCCCCATGTACATGGTCATTCGCAAGTACACGAATGTTCGTTCGGTCGCGGACGCCGCTCGTCGCGCCAAGAGCGGCGTCGGTGAGATCCTGAGGCAATCGCAGGGATTCAGATCTTACCATGTGCTGGATGCGGGCGGCGGTGTCGGTATCGCCGTGATGATATTTGATGACCGCGAGAGCGCCAACGCAGCGAACGCCAAGATACTGGCGTTTGTTGAGGCAAGCCTGCTTGACCTCGATCTCGGGGCTCCCGAAGTCACCAGCGGCGAACTTTTGGTGGACATGGCGTCTTCTCATGCGTCTTCGGGCACAAGGTAGCCCCGAGCGCCGCGAGTTGCGTGGCGGGCGCGGTCCTTGTTCGTGTCATCGAGCTGGTGTCACCCTCGCGTTTCCACCGATCGCACCCTGGACGCGCGCGTGCCGCCCGTCAGGAATATTCGACAGCGGATTCTTTTCAAGGAGCAGCAACGCCATGAAGCAACACACCTTCGAAGCGCTCTCCGTCGCAGCGGTATGCCGGACACCGCTCGTGGTGATGGGCACCGCGATGCCGCCAAGAGATCCTGATGAAGAGGATGAAGAGGATGAAGAGGACGATGACGAAGGGGAAGATGGCGATGACGAACCAGCGGTCGTGCGCGAGCCAGACGAAGACTAGATCGGCAAAGATTGCCCTCGGCGTCTCCACGATCGCTTGCCGCTCAGCCCTCCTAATACAATCCTGTACAGCCTTTGACACCAGAATGGCATCGGGTTCGGCCAACTGACACAAACGAGCGGCCAGTTGAACGGTCGCACCGAACAGGTCGTTGCTGCCAGCAATCGGCTCGCCGACATCGATGCCAATTCGCACCTGAAGCTTCTCTTTGCTCGCCAGATTGAAGGCTTCAAATGCGCGCTGGATGGCGCGGGCGCATTGCACGGAGGCAGAGGCGTCGGCAAAGGATGCCATGATACCATCGCCGGTGTGCTTCACCACATGCCCGCCCTCGTCCTTCAAGGCCCGGCGCACCAGCGCGTCATGAGCCCGAACCATCTCAACTGACCGGGCATCGCCAAGAAGCTCCGTCATGCTGGTAGAGCCAACCGTACCTCGCGATGCATCAAACCAGTACGTTAGAAAACGGACGCCGTATCGATCTTGCACTTCCAAATCCTTGCGCGAACAGCTTAACGTCTGCCAAGTCACCGCCAATGGTCAAATGAGCACGGTTCGCGTCCGGTCCACCACCAATTGCGGTCGTCGGTTGACTCGCCGTCAATCTGAGTGGTTAGGTCATGCCGTCACAGTTCAATGGCTGAGTCGAACCGGTGGTCACTGCACGAAAGAAGAAACGCGCCGACATTCCGGCTCGCGACCGAATCCTTGAAGCAGCAACCAGGCTGTTTACCCAACGTCCGTTCGACGAGATCTCAGCGGAAGATATTGCCCGCGAAGCGGGCGTGGCCCATGGACTCACGTTCCACTACTTTGGATCGAAGGCCAAACTTTACGAGGAAATTTCACAAGCTGCCGCCGACCGCCTGGACCGTATTCATCTGCAGGCGACACTCACGGGGTCGGCTCCCGAAAAGCTGCGCAACTTCTTGGTCGCGCATATGGAAGAGGTCTATCGACGCCGGGTCGATTACGTTTTTCATTCGCGCGGCGGCGGGACTGCGGCAATCCAGGACATTTGGGAACGTTCGCGCAGCCACGGAATTCGGCTGGTCCTTGGCTTCTATGGCGTGACTGCGCCCTCGCTTGAACTTGCTGTCGCGACGCGGGCCTGGCTTGGCTATTTCGATGAGCTCGTTCTGGCCTGGGTTCAGGGACAGATAAAAAACAAGGCGGCCATCGTCGAGATGGCGTTTCGGCTTTTCCCGCTTGCGGTCGCCAACGCCGAGCTTCTTGGCGAAAAGAATATTCCATCGGTTTGATAGAGGGTTGATGGCACGTCCCGCACCGCGTCATTGACTATTAGTCAAAATTTTATTGACTGTCAGTCAAAGTTGCGCTTGGTTCTCGGTCGCGAAAAATAATTCAGGGGCGATCGGGAGGAGGTCTCATGGAGACCGAAGTGGCAATTGTTGGTGCCGGACCGGTGGGTCTGACGGCTGCCGGCTTGCTGGGTTCGTTGGGCGTGAACACGATCCTCATCGAACGAAATGCGTCGACATCGGCTCATCCGCGGGGGCATGTAGTCAACGCGCGTACGATGGAAGTATTCCGATCGATCGGTTGCGACGAGCCAGTAGCAAAGGCCGGCTTGCCTCCAGAGCGCAACGCGGGAGTCTCCTTCCTGTCCCGGCTGATAGGACCGGATATCGCGGTATTGGCGACGCGGGGCATTCCCGACCGCGACCGGGCCCATCAAGCCGCCAGTCCGAGCCGCAAGACGTCATGCCCTCAAGACGTGCTTGAGCCGATCTTGGTTGATGTCGCGCGAAGCTTTGCGCCCGTCAAATTGCTGTTCTCGACCGAGCTCACAGAACTCGCGTCCCGACCTGATGGTGTGCGGCTCGAATGTCGGCAGGGGGCCGGCGACCTCATGATCGACGCGCGCTACGTGATTGCCGCGGACGGCGCGCGCAGCTTCGTGAGGGAGCGCCTCGGAATCGGGATGACGGGACGAGGACGAATTGGCCGACAGATCGGCATCTACTTCGAGGCCGACCTATGGGAGTTCGTCGAAAAGCGGCCTTATCTGCTGTGGTGGATCTACAACGCCACGACATGCGGAGTGCTCATTGCTCTCGATGGCCGGCGACGTTGGACGTACAATTTCGCCTTCGATCCGGACAAGGAAAGCGTCGAGTCGTTCACGACCGAGCGCTGCGAAGCGATCGTTCGCGCAGCCATCGGCTCGGACGACGTTCCGCTCGAGATCCATAGCATCCTGCCGTGGAGAATGCAGGCTCGCCTTGCGGACCAATTCAGCAAAGGTCGGGTATTCATCGCGGGGGACGCCGCCCATCCGCTGCCGCCGACGGGCGGGCAAGGAATGAACACCGGCATTGGTGACGTGCACAATCTGGCGTGGAAATTGGCCTTCGTGTTGCGCGGCAACGCTCCGCCCTCGCTTCTCGAAAGCTATAACGAGGAGCGCCGTCCTGTCGCTCAGACCAATATCGAGCAGAGCGTTCACAACGCAATGAAGATGGCGGAGAGTGGTCTCTCCGGGATGGCAACGCACGACAGCCCGATCGCCAAGATGCTCGAGGGCCCGGATTCCGCCGCAGCGGAGCGTCACATTCGGGACGTGATCCCGAGCCTTCGCGAGCACTTTGACTACATAGGTCAGACATTCGGCCAAGCCTATTCCTCCCGATGGATATCGCCTGACGGGACGTCGGCTCCGCCCTTCCGCATTGAGCAGTACGAACCGGTTGCCTGTCCCGGACACCGAGCACCCCATCTCTGGCTGCAAGGACCAAACGGCAGATTGTCGACCGTCGATCTCGCCGGTGCCGGCTACTTCTTGATGCTGACGACACCCGGCGCAGAAGATTGGCAACGCGCCTTTGCCAAGGTTTCCGCAGAGCTTCATGTTCCAGGGCGCTCCTGCAGCATTGGCGCCGGCGGCGACTACATCGATCAAGACGGACTCTTCATCCAATCGTACGGCATCGGTCCGCGCGGGATGGTCCTGATCAGGCCCGACGGCTACGTAGCCGCGCGTAGCTTCAACGCCGTGCCCGATCCAGGAAAATTTGTCGAACGTGCTCTTGGAACGGCATTGGCGGGAGCGGACATCAGAAGCGACGAGGAGCCGTCCGCCGCTTGAGAGCAACGCAAACTCACGAAACAAAAAAGTGTCAGGGAGGACTCTATGAACAAGGAGATGCAGTACGCAGGACGAATATTGAGTCTTGCGATGATCGCTCTGGGCGCCGCGCACGGCTCCTCGCCAGCGCTCGCACAATCGCCGGTCCCGACAACGATTGCCTTGCCGGCTCAATCCCTCCTATTCGCGCCGCTCTACATCGCGCAGGAGCGCGGCTTCTTTCGCCGACATGGGATCGAGCCGAAGGTCATCTATGTCGCCGGTCCCGGCGTCATCAACGCGATGCTCGGCAAGAGCGCAGACTTCTCGTTGATCTCCGGAGGCATCCAAATCGCGGCAGCGGCCCGAAATCAAAAGCTCGTCGCGATAGCCAATACACAGGATCGCTTCACGACGGATATCGTGATCCGCGACGCGGTAGCCAAAAAGCTGGAAATGGCGCCGAACGCGGACGCAATGGCGAAAATCCGCGCTTTGAAAGGACTCACGATCGGGGTCGACGCAATCAATGGTCTACCCCACAGTTTCCTGCGGTTCGTCGCGGTCAAGGCGGGAATGAACCCGGAGACCGATTTCACGATTACCGCGCTACAGCCGCCCGCGATGGTCGCGGCGCTCAAGGCAGGTACGATCGACGCCATGGTGTTCTCGCCTCCGTTCTCTCTTCTGGCCGTCGAAGAAGGCGGTGTTCGATGGCTGTCGGGGCCGGAGGTATCTCTCCCTGAGTTGAAGCCCTTTCCATATAACGTCGTTCTGGTTCGGCCGGGCTACTGCGATACCGAAACGGTGCGCTGTCAGGGATTCGTGGCGGCTCTGAAAGACGCGATCGCGTTGATGAAAGCGGACCGCTCCGCGAGTCTGGAGGCGCTCGGCAAGTCATTCGACAAGATGGAGCCTGATATACTGAAGGCATCCTACGAAGTGTTTGCCCCGTTCGCTCAGCCAGACATGAAACTGACGAGCGCGATGCTGGACAACGTCATCGCCTTCGATCGGATCAGCGGAATCATTCCTCCGGATGCCAAACTGCCCCCCGAGTCGGAACTTTATTTAACAGCGTTCACCCCGTAGAGGGAGACCGCGGAATAGAACCCATGAGTAGAGCAACCTTCGATAGATTCGGATTCGGAACCATGCTGCTGCTTGTCTGGCAAGCAGCAAGTGTCTGGACTGGGCCCGAGTTGATAAGTTCGCCGTTTCTCGTTGGGCAGCAGCTGTATCAGTGGTCCCTCAACGGCGTCCTGGGTGCCAACGCAGGCTATACGTTGCTGGCTGCCGTCCTCGGATTTGTTATCGGCGGATTGCCGGGCTTGGTGCTTCCGTTTGTCCTGCGGAAACGGCCGTTCGTGAGGGCGGTGCTCGATCCATTCATATTGATTGGATACGGGCTGCCCAAGGTCGCATTCATTCCCCTCTTCATTATTTGGTTTGGAATCGGCATCTGGAGCAAAGTTGCACTCGTCGCGAGCGTAAGCTTCTTCCTCGTGTTCTTCAGTACAATGGAAGGCGTTCGAGGCGTCGATCCTCGCCTGCTCCGGATGGCAAAGGTTGCTGGTGCGAGTGAAGCGCAGTTGTTGCGCACCGTCGTCTGGCCTTCTGCCTTGCCGTTCATTTTTCAGGCCGTGCAGGTCACGCTACCTCTTTCGATTGGCGGAGCAGCCATCGCCGAATTGATCTCCTCGAACCGCGGATTGGGGTATCTTGTTCAATTTTCTGCGGGGAATTTCGAGGTCACGGGCGCACTCGCCGCCGTAACAGCTCTCGCGCTAGTCGTAACCATCACCAACGTCGGCATCGATCGTTTGCACGACCGCCTGCTGGCTTGGAAGGGTTCTCATTCCAAAGGCGTTAGTTCGGGAAGCCTCACATGAGACAGAATGGTAAGCCGCTCCTGGACGTTTGCAATCTTGGCAAGCGCTTCCAAGGGCAGAGCAAAGACGGAATTCGCTGGGTCGTAGAGGGAATGTCGTTTGCGCTCCACGAAGGTGAATTCGTTACGCTGATCGGACCCTCAGGCTCCGGAAAATCGACGTTGCTCAATATGATCGCGCAGATCGATATTCCTTCGAAAGGGGAGATATTGTTTCGCGGCGAAGTCATCAACGACTCGAGCCGCAGCAGGCCTTCTCCGGGATGCGGCGGTCGCATCGGATATGTGATGCAAGACGATAACCTTTTGCCCTGGCGGAATCTGCGCGAAAATGTCGAGTATCCGCTCGTTGTCCAGGGTCGACTCAACAGCGAGACCAGGGCGCGCGTCGACGAATTGATCGAGACAGTGGGGCTAGGTGGCTTCGAGGGGTATTACCCTCACCAACTTTCCGGCGGCATGCGCAAGCGCGCGTCCATCATCAGAACGCTGGCCTACGATCCGCCGGTCATCCTGATGGACGAACCATTCGGGGCGCTCGATGCCGAATCTCGGCTCCATATTCAGTCGGATCTCGTCAAGTTGTGGCAACGAGGAGAGAAGACGATCCTGTTCGTCACCCACGACATCAATGAGGCGATTGCCCTTGGAGACCGGACGATAACGCTGACGAAGTCGCCCGCTTGCGTTCGAGGCGAACACGTCATCGATATCCCACGCCCCAGAGCACTCGATAGCATCGTGACCGCACCGCAGTTCCCGGGCTTGTTTAGCCGGATCAGGGCGCAGGTCTGATGCCGAATTCGTCAACTATCTCGGCAGGTCGGTCGCAGACCGCGATCGTTCCGTCACCATTGATCGTCGCGCGCACGGCGGTCGCCGTCGTGCTGCTTGGCATGTGGCTCGCCGCCGCGCGGGCATATCCGACGCTTGTGGCGACGCCGCAAGCCACTCTCCAGAGGGTCATCGAGCTGATCTCGAATCGAGAACTTTTCCCGATGATGGCGACGACCGCCGCAGAGGCCGGCATAGGCCTCATGTTGGGAGCGGGTCTCGGTGTCGTCCTTCCCTTTCTCGTCCAACTGTCCGAGCGGCTTCGGGTGGTCGTCGAGCCGTTCGCCCGAACCGCCGTCGGAATTCCCAAGCTGGCGCTGAGTCCCATCCTCATCCTGTGGTTCGGCATTGGCCTTGGCTCGAAAATCGTGCTCGTCGCGTTGATGACGTTCTTCCTGGTGTTCGTCGCGACGGCCGCCGGAATACGATCCATCGGCCCGAACCTCGTCCAGACAGTATCGATCTTCGGTGCAAGCAAGATCGAAGTGGCGCGCGAGGTGATCTTTAATAGCGTCCAGCCGTTTGTGTGGGCGGCGCTGCGGGCCGCGCTTCCATGGGCCATCAATGCCGCGCTTGTAGGCGAGTTTCTCGCGGCCGAGAACGGGGTGGGTCACTACATCGAGCAATCCTACAACTCTGTGGACATCGCGGGCGTCTATGCCGGAATAGCCTTGATCGTACTCATCGTCTTCGCGTCCGACGCAGTGCTTATGGCTTTGCAGCGGCGATGTCTTGCGTGGCGTCCCGTCGATCAGGATGTCGTTCTGCATTAATCGGGAGACAAATGATGAAGCTCTACTTTGCACCCGGCGCTTGCTCGATCGGCATTCACTATCTGTTGCAAGAAATCGGGTGCCGTTTCGAACTAAGGAAAGTCGATATTCGCAACGGAGAGAATTTTCAGGCCTGGTACACAGCGGTCAATCCGAAACGCAAAGTGCCCGCGCTCGAAAGCGCAGGAGGCTCGGTCCTCACTGAATTCCCCGTGATCGCGCGCCATCTCGCCGAACAAGCGCCTTCGGCGGGCCTGATGCCGTCTGACCCGGAGACTGTTCTGAGCGCAAGTGAGCTGACCGAGTTCATCGTTTCGACCATCCACATGCAGGGCTTTTCGCGCGCGTTTCGTCCGGACAAGTTTGCGATGGCTGAAGCAGACCATGAGGCGACGCGGGCGCGTGGGCGAGAGATCATCCAAGAAGGATTTCTCGTCATCGATCGTCACCTGCGACAGAACACAGGGCCGTCATTCGCCGATGGCGCGCTCTTCTACATTCTTTTCTGGGCTTGCGAGCGTCTCAAGCTCGAAGTCCCGGCGGCGTGCGCCGCTCGGTGGAGCGAATTCAAGTCCCGGCCATCCACGCAACGCGTATTCGCAGCAGAAGGAATAGCCCTTTAGGCCTGCGCGACCGGCGCCGAAAATTGGGCAACGCATCGAACTTGGGAAACGGCGGAGGAAACGGTTCATGGCACTCAAATCATTGGGCTACGTTGGCGTAGAATCGACCAAGCTTGAGGACTGGGAGGGCTTCGCGACGCGGCTGCTCGGTATGCAGAAGGTCGACGCAGCCGCCAAGGTTCGGGCGTTTCGCATGGACGACCGACAGCAGAGGCTCGTCGTGACCGGCGCTGAGCATGATGGTCTTGGCTTCCTTGGCTGGGAGGTCGAAAGCAAGGCGGATCTCGACGAGTTGGCCGCTCGCTTGGACAACGCCGGCGTGGCTGTTTCCAAGGGCACGCGCGCTCTTGCGGACGAGCGCCGTGTCGCGGATCTCATCGCGTTTCGCGATCCGGGGGGCCACCGGGTGGAAGTGTTTCATGGGCAGGAGATCTCGCCCGACCCGTTCAAGCCAGGCCGGCCCATCTCGGGCTTCAAGACCGGCCCTCTTGGGATGGGGCACATCGTGATGAACGTCGCCACGGTGGACGATCTGTTGCCGTTCTACCGCGATCTATTGGGCTTCCACATCACCGACTATGGTCTGTCGCCATATCCGCTCTACTTCCTTCATATCAACGGCCGCCACCATAGCTTTGCTATGGTCGGCTCGGGCAAACGCAGCTTCCACCACTTCATGGTCGAGATGCAGAGCTTCGACGATGTGGGGCAAGGCTATGATCTCGCCCAGCTCGAAGAAGGGCGCATAGCCTATACGCTCGGCCGGCACACGAACGATCACATGACATCATTCTATGCTCACTCGCCCTCCGGCTTCTTCGTGGAGTACGGTTGGGGAGCGCAAGTGATCGCCCCCGAGACATGGCAACCTTTCGAAACCTTTGATGGCCCGAGCCTATGGGGGCATGAGCGACTGCACCTTCCGGAGGAGCAGCGAGCTCGCATGCGCAACATGCGACTAGATGCTGCAGCCCGCGGCGTCCGGGTCCCGGACCCGAACTGCGCCTGGCTCGCCTCGGTCGTGGCCAAAGAATCGGTAGTGGCCCAAGAATCGGTAGTGGCCCAAGAGTCGGTAGTGGACCAGGAGCAATAGCGGAGCGCGCACCGTCACTGGACGCCGAATACCAGATGCTGACCCGCGCGACGTGCTCGCCAAAACATCCAGCCTCCATTCGGAGTGCTGGCGTCAGCGCGCAGGCGAAAGCCGCTCGCTCAGGCGGCGCTGACAGTCTGGAGTTCAGCCACCAGGAACTGCTTCTCAAATGCCTCGGCGGGCATCGGACGGCCGAAGAAATAGCCCTGCCCTTCCTCGCATCCCATGCTGACCAGGAAGTCGGCAGTGGCGCGGTTCTCGATGCCTTCAGCCACGACCGTGAGGCCGAGCTGCTTGCTGAGGCCGATGGTCGATCCGACGATGGCGGCATCGTCGGAATTCGACAGGAGCCCAAAGACGAACGACCGGTCGATCTTGAGCCCGTCGAGCGGAAACTTCTTCAGATAGCTCAGGCTCGCATAACCCGTGCCGAAATCATCGAACAGGACCCGGACGCCGAGGTCCTGAATCCGCTTGAACATCGCCAGCACGCGGCGCTCGTCATGGAGCAGGATGTCCTCGGTGACTTCGATTTCGAGAAGCGACGACGTCAGCCCGGTCGTATCGAGCAGTGCCGCGACCGAATGCGCGAGATCGCCGGATTGGAGTTGCGAGGGCGAGAGGTTGATGGCGACGCGCACGTTGTTGCCGGACAATTCCCAGGCTCGCGCCTGACGGCAGGCCGTCTCCATCACCCAGTTCGCGATCCGCTCGGACAGCGCCGACGTGTTGACCACCGGCATGAATTCGGCCGGCGAGACGTAGCCGCGCACCGGATGGCGCCAGCGGATGAGCGCCTCGGCTCCGACCAGGCTGCCATCGACCAGGCGAACCTGCGGCTGATAGAACAGCTCGAACTCTCCGCGATCGGCGGCAAGCGCCAGCTCGCTCTCCAGCGTCAACCGGTTCTCCAGCTCCTGCCTGATTGCGGCTTCGAACAGAACATGGCCGCCGCGCCGCGTCGCCTTGGCGCGGCTTAGCGCGAGATGGCCGTTGCTCAGGAGATCGTCGGCCTTTTGCCCGCCTTCCGGATAGACGGCGACGCCAACGCTGATCCTGATGCGGTGCTGCCGGGTCCCGGCCGCGAGGGGGGCTTCAAAGGCACGTGCGATGCGCTCGGCGAAGGTCGCGACCGGTTCGCCGATATCAGCGCAAGCGAGCGCGATGGCGAATTCGTCGCCGCTGAGCCGGGCGACGATCGCCTTGCCATCGACCTCGGCGCGGAGCCGCTCGGCGACCGCGCACAGCACGAGATCGCCCGAGGAGTGCCCGAGCATGTCGTTGATCTCTTGGAAGCCATCGAGCCCGAGCACGAGCAGAGCTACGCCGGACGACCGCCGCTCCGCCGCAGCGATCAGGTCGGTGAGACCCGTATGCAGCATATTCCGGTTGGCAAGACCCGTCAGCACGTCATGTTCGGCCAGATATTGAATACGTTCAGCTTCACGCTTGCGGACCGAGATATCGCGCAGGATCGCGCCGTATTGAAAGCCGTCCGTTCCTTGCCAACCCGAGAAGCTCGCCTCGACGGAGAAAGTCTCACCATTCTTGCGCCGGCCCTCGAACTCGACCACGACCGCCCCGCCTGGAACCAGGAGCGCCTGGCGCGCGGCGTCATGCATGGACGATCTTGCATCGCCGTCCACCGGCACGGCGCACAGCGTTTCGAACGGGCGGCCGATCATCTCGGCCGGCGTGTAGCCGAAGATCGCGCTCGCGCCGGGATTCCAGACCGTGATCCGGTGATCCTCGTCGGTGCAGACGAGGCCGTCGCCAAGCGACATCGCGATGCGGTGAAAGCGGCTCTCGGCGATGCGCCCCAGCAGCCCGCGGAAATCGATTTCATCCAGCGCAATCGCGGTCAGATAGGCGACGATCGCAATATGAAATAGCGATGTGTCGATGACGAGGGGCCACTTTGCCTGCACGAGGGCTGCGGCGAGTTCGATAGCCGCCCCGGCGGCGACGAGGACTGCGACGCGAATTCCTGGTGCGAGGCGCCGCCACGAATACATCATCAGCAGGGAGATCACGCCCAAGCCCAGGATCATGCCGACATCCGAGGTCCATCGCAGCATCCGGCCCTGGAGGATGGATTCCGCGGCCAGTGCCTGGAGCACAGGACCCGAGACGATCTTGCCGTTGGGAACGCTGAAACGGTCGCCAAGCTCGAGCGCGGTGGCGCCGACGATGACCTTCTTGCCTCTGACTTTGTCGAGCGCAGCAGGATCGCCGCGCAGCACGTCGATAAAGGAGACGGTCGGAATGGAGGCTGTACGAATGCTGAAATCGATCAGGAAGGGCGGCCGTCGGTTGGCGTCCTGGCCGGCCAGCACGACCGCCATCGAGGGCAACAACTCATCCCCGAGCTTCTCGGCGACCGGGTAGCGGCGAACGAGCCCGTCGGATTCGACTGCGACGTTCACGACCGCCGGCCACGACTGGTTGCTGAACGGCTTCAGGGGACGATTGACGTGGATCGCGCCGCCGTTCCGCGTCGGCTGCTTGAAGGACGGCAGGATCGTCGAGCCGCCGGCATCGCGAAGGGCCTTGACGAAAGCCTCGTCGGAAGCCGGATCCGACGGCGCGCTGAAATCGACATCGAACGCGATGTCTCCCGAGCCCGCCGCCTCGAGTCTCCTCAATAGGTCCGCGTGCAGCCGGCGCGGCCAGGGCCACACGCCGATCTGATCGATGGATGGTGCGTCGATGGCCACCACCACGACCTTGCCGCTGGCGTCCCGCGGCTGCCAGGCGAACCGCAGATCGGTGAGCGCGTTGCGAAGTGCGCCATGCCACCCCGTGGACAGCACGATCGCAAGCGCGATCACAACGAGAATATGCGGCCGATAGCGTTTCACTCCGATCCTCCCCCGTCCCCGCTTCTGCGGGCACGCCCCTCATCCCCTAGGAAATCGCCTCAGCGTCTGCCGTAGGCGTGACCATTGCTGCCATTGCCGCCACCATTCCCGTTGTTGCCCCTGCCGTTGCCGGTGGCGCCGTTGTTGGCATGGCCGCTGCCGCCGTTACCGTTGTTGCCGCTATTGCCGCTATTGCCGCTATTGCCGTTGTTGCCGTTGTTGCCGTTGTTGCCGCCATTGCCGTTGTTGTTACCGGAATTACCGTTGCCGCCGGCGTCTCCGTTCTTGGCGCGCGGGGCATCGCTGGATGCCCCGGCTGTCGTTGCGGCGATCGTGGCGTTCGCACTGGCGCCACCGCCAGCTGCCGCGCCGTTGGATGCGGCCGGGCTGGTCTTGCCATCGTTCCAGACCGTCTGACTGTCTGCCCTGGCATTCGCGTTACGCGCCTGCCCTGGCGGAACGCCGCCGTGGGCGAGGCCGCGCGTCGCCTTGTGGACGTTCAGCTTGACCTCCCCCAGCGCGGTCGAAATGCGCACGACTCCCGCCTTGGGGGCATGCCCCGCGGCCGCCTGCCCCGATGCCTTGGCTGCACCGGCCGCCTTGCTGCCCTTGTCGATCGGACCGAGCGCATGGATGGAATGACCGGTCGCGGCATTGCGTGGCGCCGTCAGTCCCGATCTCGGCACCGGGACACGCTCGATCGTCGGGGCGCGCGGCTTGCCCTGCTCGATCGGACTCAACTTTCCTGCGCCGCTCAGACTAAGTCCGGGCTTGCCCTGCTCGAACACCGTAGCCGCTTGTCCCGGCATGACCTGGGCAATCTGCCCCGTCCTGAAGTCGGAGACCTCGACCTGGCCGCGGAGCACGCCGACCTTGGTGCTGCCCGCCTCCACCGTGACGCTGAACTGGGTTCCCTTGACCACGGCAGCAAGATAAGGCGTCTCGACCTCGAAGTGCTTGACGTTGCGCTTCTCGACCTCGAGCAGGATCGAACCCGCCTGCTGGATGATGGTGGTCGAGAGTCCCTCCTTCTTCTCGGCCGGCAAGCCGACCACCGAGTTCGGAGAGATCAGGATCGTTTCCTCGCCGCGGACCAGCAGCACCCGGCCATTGCGGCCGGTGCGGATGGTATTGCCGGGCTTGAGCGTGTCGTCCCGGCTCAGCGCCACCTGTCGCGCGCCGTCGGTCGCGACCCACACTTCACCGGTGGCCCTGCTGATCGACCAGACGCCGTCCTCCGCGGCGAATGCGCCGGAAGCCGTTCCAAGAGCCAGCGCCACGAGGGCGCACCGCATTCCAATTCTGCCGAGCATGACGATCCTCAGTCTGCGTTACAGCTAGATCTGAGGGGTATCCGAAATCACTCAAGAGAGGATTAGCAGGATGCGGCCAGTGGAGCGGCGACATTAACCAATCATTGACCTTAAAAAATTATGAAAAATCATGAGGCTAACGACCCCCTCCCGTCCCCCGGCAATTCCTCCGTCAAACTACGGGGAAAGTTTCGCCGCGCGCGCCGGCAAGCGGCATCTCGTTACCGCAATGGCCTTGCTAGTCCCGTTTTTTGCCGGAGCTCTCCAAGCGTTCGCACAACAGGCGAACCAGCCGGGCTTCGATCCGCGCCAGCCCGAGAAATACTTTGAAAACCAAACCGAACGGGAAAAACTGAACCGCCCGCCGGTCAGCCTGCCGACGGTTGGCCAACCCGATACCCGCGGCGACACCAAGCCGCAATTCGTCCTGCGCGGCGTTAGCGTCAGCGGCGCCCACGCGGTTTCCAGCGACCGTATTGCCGCAGTCTATCAGCCGTATCTCGGCAAGAGGGTCTCGCAGGCGGATCTCGCCGGGATCGCCGGCGCGATCAGCGAGCTCTACCGCGCCGACGGCTTCCATCTCAGCCGGGCGATCGTGCCGCCGCAGGACATTGCCGACGGCCGGGTCCGGATCCAGGTGATCGAAGGCGCCATCGTGCAGGTCGAGCTGAAAGGCGACGGCGCCGAGCAGTTCGGCGTCAGGCCGATGCTCGGGCCGGTTCTCGCCGAGCAGCCGTCGCGGCTCCCGACGCTCGAGCGCCAGCTCTTCCTCATCAACGCCAGGCCGGGCGTTCGGATCACCGACAGCGCGCTGGAGGAAATCGGCAGCGGGTCCGGACGCTTCCGTCTCACCGTCTATTTGAAGACCTGGCACGTCTTCTCCTCGTTCGGCCTGGACAACCTAGGATCATCCTCGGTGGGCCCGTGGCAGACCTACGCCACTGGCGCGTTCAACTCCTACCTCACGCCCGGAGACACGCTGGCCGTCAACCTGTCGACCATTGCCAACGATCCTCGCCAGCTCGGCTTCGCACGGCTGTCCTATGACGCGCCCGTCGGCGTCGATGGCCTACGTCTCGGCGCTTCCGTGCTCTACAGCGCGGTCCGGCCGGGCGATGCCCGCCGCCTCGACAGCGACATCACGACGACCGAGGCCTTCGAGCTGCGCGCCAGCGTCGTTCCGCTGCAGTCGCAATCCTCCACGCTCACGCTGACTGCGGCGACGAGCTTCAGCAATGTGTCCGAGCATGACCTTTACGGCCCCTGGTACAACGACCACATCAGGACCGCGAGCCTGACTGCCGACTACAGGCTGCAGGACCGCTTCGGCGGCACCAGTTTCGCGACGCTGATCTACCGCCAGGGCCTCGACGTCTTCGGTGCCTCGCATTTCGACGACGATCTGTTGTCGCGCGACGGCGCCTCATCGAACTTCTCGGTGCTGAACCTCTGGTTCACGCGCTACCAGACGCTCAACGATGCCTGGTCGCTCAAGCTCGCGGCAGCGAGCCAGACAGCGTCGCGGCCGCTGTTCACCTCGCAGCAGTTCTATCTCGGCGGTGCGGCCTTCGGCAGGGGTTACGGCGCAGCCGAAATTAGCGGCGACAATGGCCTCGCCGGCTCACTTGAGCTGCGCTTCGATCAGAAGCTCGATTTCCGCTACTGGACCGGCTATCAGCTCTATGCCTTTGGCGACGCTGGCGCCGTCTGGAACGACGGCTACCGTTTGAGTGAAGGCCTATCGCTGACATCGGCCGGAGCCGGTGTGCGCTTGTTCCTGCCAAACGATTTCCAGGCCGATCTCGGCGTGGCCGTGCCGTTGAGCTACCGGGCGCCGGACAATGAACGCCGTAGCCCCCGCTTCCTGTTCACACTGTCGAGCGCATTCCGGCTCTGTCCCGAACGCGGCAGGTCGGGGTGTCTCTGACCAGCCGGTCGTTTGCGCCACTGGACCCCGGCATCCGGCTATTGCGGCCTTGCTCACAGAGTTGCCAAGATTTAATCCCGTAACCTGCTCACGATCGCTCGATCGGAGAGTTCCCGATGACCATATTCAGCCGAACGTGATTTGAGACGAAGCCATGAAGAGGGTGTTTGCGATCCTGGCGTTTCTCTGCGTCCTCGGCGTCGGGGAATATTTCGTCGTCAGCCGGTTCGCGATCCGCCATGAGACTTTGGCGCTGTTCGACGCCTCGCGGCAGCGACCGATCGCGGTCGAATTGGCGGTGCGGCGCGACTACGAGACCAAGGCCAATCTCGGCCTTTGGAAACTCCCGCTCGCCATCATCAGTAACGGCAACACCGTCAAGGCCACCGAATATTCCTTCCTCGCCAATGTGCTCGCCGCGCGCGGCTATCTGGTTGCCAGCATCCAGCAGGACCTGCCGACTGACCCACCGCTGATGACCCATGCCGGTCAGCAATATGTCGGCCGGCGTGAGGTCTATATCCGCTGCGAGGCCAACATTCTCTTCGTGCTGGATAAGCTGAAGAGGCAGCAGGAGAACGTCGATTACGACCACATCACCCTCGTCGGCCACTCGAACGGCGGCGATGTCTCCATGTATGTCGCCCATCAGCACCCGGAACTGGTGTCGAAGGTGATCACGCTCGACAATCTGCGGGTGCCTTTCGTGACCAGCGACGGCATGAAGATCCTGTCGTTCCGGTCGAAGGACCCGCATTTTGTGACCGATCCCGGCGTGCTGCCGACGCCGGAAGAAGCCAAGGCGCACGGCATCGACATCGTGCACACCGGCGCACAGCACACGGACATGAGCGATCGCGGCCCCAACTCGGTCAAGCAGAAGATCCAGGAAACGCTCGACCGCTTCCTGCGAGACAGTGCCAGCAGCGCGCTCGCGCCAGCCGATACGAAAAGTCCGATGATCATGAATCCGGGTGACTATTAGCCGGGAACGCTTTGCGGCAGATCAAGGCGGCTCCGAGACGGCAGGATAGAAAAGCCGCATGGCCTCGGAGAGACAGGTGTCGCATTCCGTCGAAAGTCTTGATACGAAGGGGCTCGATGCAAGAAGCCTGAGCCTGCCGGCGGCGAGAATGCCGGCAGGCGTACGGCATCTCTATCGTTCGGTCCGCAAGCTGCTGCGGTCGATCATCGCCCGCATTGATCTCTCGCAATTTCCGGGATCGTGCTGCGGATAGGCTTGGCCGACGGAATGCAAGAAGGCTACCCGATGCACCAGCATTTGAGACGAATCTGCCTGATGCTTGCCGTAACCTCGAGCGTTGGCACGTCGCCCGCGCTCGCAGCCGATGCCGATCACGGTGCCGACCTCGCCAAGCGCTGGTGCGCAAGCTGCCATATCGTCGCGAACGGCCAGGCCCAGGCGAGCGCCGACGTCCCCTCCTTTGCCTCTATCGCGCGCAGGCCGGACTTCAGTCCGGAGAGGCTCGCCTTCTTCCTGCTCGATCCGCACCCGAAGATGCCGAATTTCCCCCTGAGCCGGACCGAAGCGGGCGACATCGCGGCTTACATCGCATCGCTGCGCTAATGGATGATCCGGGAAAGCGCGCAGCGATTTTCCGAAAAGCTCAAACAACAATCCAAAGCGCGATGACTACTCTTCCTGATCTCATCGCGCTTGAGTGCCGCGCCGAGCACAACACCTGCCACACATGTAAATAAAGATCCCTGCCGGAGGACCGACAGGGATCAGCAGAAGAGATGACGGACGGCGAACAAGGTCATTCGGTGGCCCGTCATGGATCTGCGCCCGCATCGAAAAGCGGATCGCCGCGCCACGCAAGTTCAATTTGTGGGCAGACTGCGTACAGAACGAGAATCAGGACTTGTCCTTGCCCGATTGCATAAGACTGCCGGTCATCTGGCGCATGTGATCTCCAGCACTGGTGAACTGGCTGCGCAGGAAATCGGACTGGATTCGCATCGCTTCCTGAAGGTCATTGGCATGAACCAGCTTGCGCGCATGCTCGAAGGCCGACTTCATATTCTGCTCGGTGAAATTCAACGCCTGCTTCGACACCTCCGTCCCGGCGCCCGGAACGGACGACATTGACTTGCTGGCGGCTTCGAAAAACATGCCGAACGCTTTTTCGGCTTGATCAATCGTCTTCTCGGCCAGGTCGCGCAGTTCGGCCGGAACTTCCAGCTTCGGTTCGATCATGGTCGCACTCCTCCCGCTTTCCCGACTGAATACCACACTTGCCGGATCACCTTCCAGCGGCCAGCCTCGGGGAAACCTCGCCGGGGGCCCGGCTAGGGCATGATCCGGGAAAGTGCGCAGCGGTTTTCCGGAAAGATCATGCGCAAACAACAGCCTGAAGCGCTATGGCGATTCGCCCGAATCTCATCGCACTTTAGGGCAGGAAGTGACGGCACGAGGCCGGACTCAGGACAACGGGCGCTCGGGAAGGGCTTCTTCGGTGGCGAGGTCTTCGACCAGCTTGATCACCTCGAAACGCTGTCGCGGTGCGAGCTTCAGGAAGGCGCGGAGCAGGCGCAGACTTTCGACCGTGCCGCTTGCGGGCGCGCCGAGCTTGAGGTGCAATTCAGCCGCGAAATTGAGGTTCTTCATCTCGCACCTATGACAAGCGTCAGCCTTCGTGATCTACGCGAGACCGAACGCCGCAGCAAGACGCCACAATAGGACCTATGGCGACAAACTGTCGGCCGGGTGGCCCCGGCCAGCCGGCATGCTGAACGACATGCCCCAACAACGCTCAACCACTTAGTTGCAATTATGTCAGGGAACAACCCGTCCGGCAAGTCCGACAGCGAGCGCAGAGATGCTTCGTCTGCATCGCAGCGCGGCAATTCCGGATAACAGGAATATCGGTTGCCGTCACCCACCTGCGTCAAGAAGCGGCATCCATCACGCCACACAGTCCCGACCGCTGTCAATTGGCACAGCGTTTCGGCTTGTTTCCGACATGAATGCTCATTGGCTGCACAAGTGCGCTTCTCGGCGCATACACGTAATTGTTGAGTCTGGCCCCAGCGGTTGTATCGGCGACAAATGAACATCGACCTCGAAAGCTGATCTCAGCGTCCCGATCTCGACACGGATGTCGCATCGTCGGTCCGCAGGTCTCGCCCATGAACCATTGTCCATATGCGAGCGACCAAGCCGTTGCGACACGGCCACGCAGATTACGGGCGCCATGGCTGAACTCTTCGATTCGGGCGCGCCTCAACACCAAGGACGACGGCATGATTTCTCGCTGCGATCTCATCAAGGGCGCCGCGGTCGCGCTTTTCACCCTCTCGATACAAGGCGCATGGGCGCAGGAGACCAAGATGAACCTGTTCAAGATCGTCACGGTCAAGGATGAAATCGTGATCGGGTTATCGACAGAGGAGCTCCAGGGACTCGGCGGCAATGATGCGAGCGCGGTTGCGCACGCGCTTGCGCAGAAGGGCGACCTCACGGTATGGCAGTACAACGTGCATCGTGGCCCGAACGGCGAATTGCAGCAGGCGCCGACCGCCAAGATCGGGCTTCTGGCCAATGCCTCGCTGCGCGTCGAGCCGTACACGACGCCTTATCGGATCGTACCGCACCCATAAGCTTCACCCGCGCCGCTCTGCCCGTCGGGCGCTCGTTTCCGTCGCAAAGCCGTAGATCAGCGCCAGCCGGTCCAGACATTCGCGAAAGCGCCGCGCAAAATAATCGTTCCAGCGCTGCGTCCGAACGGCGCGACGCGCGCCGATCTGATCCATGGTCAGGCCCAGGATCAGCACGTCGTGCACCAGCGCCGCGCCGTCGGTGCCAAGCTCGCGCTCGACCCGATTCAACCGCAACACCGCCTGGCGCTGGCTCTCGGTGATGGGGTCGCGCGTGCGCGTGCCGTCGACATATTCCCGGGTCGGGTCCACCGCCTGAGGCCCCCGCTCCGCCCTCTCCCAATCGTTCTGGAAGGCACGCCCGCCACGGTATTGCGCCTCGTCGATCTGGTGGTGTGCGTGCAGCCGCCCCAGCGGGTCGCCACGGATCGACCGGATGGCCAGGATCTTCTCACCGGAATCGAGCGCCAGCGGATTGTCGATCTCGACCTCCGCCACTTCGGCATTGAGCGGCACCTCGCGGGACCGCCGATCGTAGATCTTGGCTAATTTGTAGGACTTGTTGCGTCGGACACGAGCCACTCGGATACTCCTTGCGAAATTGACGACGGAAGGGGGGAACTCAGGCAGCGGAGACCAGCCTCAGCACGACGGGACCGGGGGCGCGGGCAGACGCCGCACCAGAGCGGCGCGTCAGGCGCGCATGCGGCGCGCAATAGCTGGAGCCCGGCCGGCAGGGATGACCGCAGAAGGCGATTTCCTCCCCGTCCTTGTCGCCGCCATAGGGATAGCGGCAATCGGCCGGCTCGAGCTCGACCAGCTGAAGCAGGCGCGGCTGAACGCCGACGCAGCGCAACTTCACCGGCGCCGCAGGCTTCATTGCGGACTTCGGCGGCACGTTCAGGTTCGGTAACACCGCGCGGCGCGGCGAAACCGGAGCCTCGCCCGGCAAATATGGCGTGATCGACGGGCTCGTTATCCATTCCGGGATGACGAGCCCGAGCCGCTTGGCGCGGCCGATCACCGCATTGCGGGTATAAGCCGTTCCAAACCTTGCATTAATCTGTCTTCCGATCTCCGCATAAGACATGCCCTTGCGAAAATAGTCGCGAAGCGCGTCGGAATGCTCCGACGGCCAATGGCCCGGTTCCATGATGCTGTCCTGTGATGCGCTTCCCTCGTCGAGCGACCGGGAGGCGAAACACACATTCCGGTATTCCGAAGTTAGAGTCAAGCAATAATTCTGATATTCATAATTGCATCAATTCCGAATTTCGGATTACAAGAGCCAGGACGGTGCGCAATCGAGGGAATCACCATGTTGGACGTTGCAATGATCGAGCGGGGCCTGGAGAAGACGGGCAAGAGCAAGGGCGGCCTGGCGGCGGCCATGGGCGTGCGCCCCGGCGCGGTCTCGGAGATCCTCGGCGGCGAACGTCTGGTGAAGGCTTCGGAGATCATTCCGATCATGGAATATCTCGAGCTCAATCTCGCGCCGATCATGGGCCGGGTCGGCGCCGGCGCCGTGATCGAGCCGGATTACGAGCAGGTTCCGCCGGAGGGGCTAGGCGACATCACCTTGCCCTTCCCGATCATGGAAGAAACCGTCGCATTCGAAATCGTGGGCGATTCGATGCTGCCCAAATACGAGAGCGGCGACGTAATCGTGGTCTACAAGGATCAGCGCCATCCGCTGTCGAGCTTCTACGGCGAGGAGGCCGTGGTCCGGCTCAAGACCGGCGAGCGCTATCTGAAGACCATCGAGCGGGGGAAGAGTCCGTCCGTCGTCAATCTTACCAGCTTCAATGCCAAGCCGATTGTCGGCGTCAAGCTCGACTGGGTCGGGGAAATCTGCCTGTCGATGCCCAAAGGGCAGCTCGAGCGGCTGCGCGCCAAGTCGGCGCGGCCGCGCAAGAAGAGCAAGTAGGACAAAATTCCGTTTTTCAGAAACAATCCTTGACTTTATTCCGTTTTTCGGAAATACTCTGCCGCGTTCCCGGTGACGGGAGCGCGGCAGGATCGTTTTCATGCAATATTTCGTCGTGATGATCGACTATGGGCGGCGCGGCCGCGAGGCGGTCGTTGATCCCGAAATCACCAGGCGCGAGGTCGTCTCCCGCATCGCCTCGGGCGAGTACCAGAATGTCTCGTTCATCCACGAGATCGCGGAGAACTCGGTCGAGGACGTCACCGAGGCCATCCTGACGGAGGCGACCCTGCCCCAGATTCCACCGGAAGAGGTCGACCTCCAGGCAGCCCGCCTCGACCACGCCCGCGATCTGCGCAAGCACGAACGGGCGTGACGCAGGAGAGCCTGCGCCAACGTCCCGGAGCGGATCAGACCGTGAGGACGGTCGATCCCGTCGTCCTGCGTGCGGCGAGATCGGCATGCGCCTTGGCGGCATCCTTCAACGGATAGGTCTGGTGCACCTCGATCTTGACCACGCCGGACTTGACGACGTCGAACAGCTCGCCGGCCATCGCAACCAGGTTTTCACGCTTGGCGGCATAGGTGAACAGGGTCGGGCGGGTGACGTAGAGCGAGCCCTTCTGAGCCAGCAGGCCGAGATTGAGCGGTTCGACCGCGCCGGAGGACTGGCCGAACAGCGCGGCGACGCCGAGCGGCGCGAGGCAATCCAGCGATTTCAGGAACGTGTCCTTGCCGACGGAATCATAGACCACCGGCACCTTCTTGCCGCCCGTGATCTCGTCCACCCGCTTCACGAAGTCCTCCCGGGTGTAGATGATGACGTGATCGCAGCCATGCGCCTTGGCGAGCTTGGCCTTCTCGTCGTTGCTGACGGTGCCGATCACGGTCGCGCCGAGGTGCTTGGCCCACTGGCTCAGGATCAGGCCGACGCCGCCGGCCGCCGCATGCAGCAGGATTGTGTCGCCGGCCTTCACCCGATAGGTCTGCCGGATCAGATATTGTGTGGTGAGCCCTTTAAGCATCATCGCCGCCGCGGTCTTGTCGTCGACGCCGTCCGGCAGCTTCAGCAAACGGTCGGCAGGGATCAGCCGCGCCTCGGAATAGGCCCCGAGCGGCGAGGCGCCGTAGGCGACACGATCGCCCGGCTTCAGATCGGTGACACCGGGCCCGACCTCCTCGACGATTCCGGCCGCCTCGCTGCCGAGCCCGCTCGGGAGTTGCGCCGGGTACAGGCCCGAACGGTTGTAGATGTCGACGAAGTTGAGTCCGACCGCAGTGTGGCGGATGCGCGCCTCGCCCGGCCCGGGCTTGCCGACGCTGACCTCCTCCCAGACCAGGACTTCCGGACCGCCGGTCTTGTGAAAACGAATGGCATGGGTCATGGGCGTTGCTCCCTTTATCGTTGGGTGAGGGTCCGAGAAAGCCGGATTGGCCGCAGAAATAGGCATTCCGTCTGCCCGTTACAGTACAGACACGTAACAAGAATGTCACAGCGAGCGACAAACCTCCGCCGTTCGACCTCCGTTCGAAAAAGTTGATGACGCGCATGAAGCGACCGGCAGTAGCTTCTGCGCGGGGTTTGGTGGTCGCCTGCGAAGGAGAGCCGAGATGCCAGCTTATGTACAGCATCATCAGGACGGCGAAATCGCGCCCGTGAATTGTCCCACCTGCATGGGGTTCCTGCCGATGTATGTGCGCGAGGTCGAGCCGCATTGGAGCCTTGCCAAGATCGACTTTGTCTATGAATGCGCCGATTGCGGCGCCGAGGTCAGACAGACCATCCGCAAGCCGGAAGTGCTGCGGCACTGATCCCGCGGACGGCTTACCGCGCAACTATTTGCGTTCAGCGGAAAAAACGCCGCTGATGCGGGTCTGATGTCTCCCAAACGAGGCTTGTTCTTTGCCGGGAACGCAGGCAGAACAAGCCTCAAGCAAGACCTTGGGAGCGCCCATTCGTGGCTGATCAGAAGGCCTCGACCTCGATCGAGGCAGTGGAGAGCGGCCTCGCCGCGCAGGGCTATATCGCCAGCCGGCAGATCGCGACCGCCGTCTATTTGTCGCAGCAGATCGAGAAGCCGATCCTGGTCGAGGGCCCCGCGGGCGTCGGCAAGACCGAGCTTGCCAAGGCGATCGCCGCCTGGCGCGGCATGAAGATGATCCGCCTGCAATGCTACGAAGGCCTCGACGAGGCCAAGGCACTCTACGAGTGGAAATACGCCAAGCAGCTTCTGTATACGCAGATCCTCAAGGACAAGCTCGGCGAAGTCCTCGGCGGTGCGCAAACGTTGCATGCCGCGCTCGCCCAGCTCCACGATTTTGGCGACGTGTTCTTCTCCAAGGAATTCGTCGAGCCGCGTCCCCTGCTCCAGGCGCTGGAGCAGCCGGGCGGCTGCGTGCTCCTGATCGACGAGATCGACAAGTCGGATGCGGAATTTGAATCGCTGCTGCTGGAAATCCTGTCCGACTTCCAGGTCACGATCCCCGAGCTCGGCACCGTCTCGGCCATCACGCCGCCGACCGTGATCCTCACCTCCAACAGCGAGCGAGACCTCGGCGACGCCTTGAAGCGGCGCTGCCTGCATCTGCATATCGGCTTTCCCGAGCAGCGGCTCGAGGAGCGCATCGTCGAAAGCCGCGTGCCCGGCATCTCGCAGGCGCTGCGCCGGCAGATGGTCGGCTTCATCCACGAGATCCGCTCGCTGGATCTGAAGAAGCTGCCGTCGGTCAGCGAGACCATCGACTGGGCACGCGTTCTGGTGCTGCTCCAGGCCGCCGAGCTCGACACCGATATCGTCAAGGACACCCTCAACGTGCTCCTGAAATACGAAGCCGACATCGAGGCCGCATCGCCGCAGGTGACGAGCTTCATCGCCAAGGCGGCACGGTCCAACGTCTTCGGTTGACGCCGATGCGCGAGAACCTCCATCGTTTCTTTCGGGCAGCGCGGGGCGTCGGCGTTCACGTTTCGCCTGCCGAAAGCATCGATGCGATGCGCGCGGTCGCACAAGTCGGCATCTCCGACCGAGCCGTGCTGCGCGACGCGCTGCTGCTGACGCTCGCCAAGTCGAAGGACGAGAAGCTCGCGCTCGGGGATTGTTTCGATCTGTTCTTCAGCCAGCCGGAGCTGCGGCAGGACCAGCCCGAGGCGAACGACGACGACGCCTCGCAGGACACGGATCAGTCGCCCGCTTCCAGCTCGGCCAGCGAGCCGGGCGAAGGGCAGCCTCCTGAGGGTTTGGGCCCGCTTGCGCAGATGCTGCTGTCGCAGGACCGCAATGCGATCGCAGCCGCCATCGCCAGCGCTTCCGGTGCGGCCTCCCTGTCTGAGATCCGCTACTCCACCCAGCGCGGCATCTTCTCCAGCCGCATCCTCGACGCCATGGGCCTGCAGCGCCTGCGCGACGATCTCGACCAGCTGACCGCGACCAATCCCGCGCTGGCCGAGCGCCTGCGCGCCGCGCTCGACGCCTTGCGCGAGGCGGTGCGCGACACGGTCGCGCAAGGGCTTGCGCTCTATGCCCGCGAGGAGGCCGAAAATCTTCGCAACGAAATCCTGCGCAACGCGCCGCTTGCCCGCATCGAGCGGCGCCAGGTCGCCGAGATGCGCGCCCTCATCCGCCAGATCGCGCGCCGGCTGCGCGAGCGCTATTCCAAGCCGCGCAAGCGCCAGCGCCGCGGCCATCTCGACGTCCGCCGCACACTGCGCCGCAACGCGGCCTGGGGCGGCGTGCCGTTCCTGACCGCGTGGAAGCGCAAGCATCGCGACCGGCCGAAGATCGTGGCGCTCTGCGACGTCTCCGGCTCGGTCGCTCAGGTCTCGGATTTTTTCCTGCTCCTGATCCACTCCTTGCACGAAGTCGTCGATGACGTCCGTTCCTTTGCCTTCTCCTCGCATCTGATCGAGGTCAGCGACATCCTGGAGGCGAAATCGCCGGAAGAGGCAATGGCCGAGATCATGTCCAAGGTCGGCTTTGGCTCGTCCGACTACGGCTCTTCGCTGGTCGATTTCGAGAAGAGCTTCATGAGCGCGCTGACGCCGCAAACCACGGTGATCGTGCTCGGCGATGCCCGCAGCAACAATCTCGACCCGCGCGCCGACATCCTGCGCCGCATCTCCGAACGTTCGAAGCGGCTGGTCTGGCTCAATCCCGAAGGGCGGCTCGCCTGGGGCTTCGGCGATTCCGAGATGCCAAGCTACGCGACCTTCTGCAGCGTCGTGCGCCAATGCGCCACCGCGCAGCAACTCGAGCGCGCCGTGTCCGACATCGTGGCGACTTATCAATAGGTCCCGCGCGCGGCCAACCTCGTTGGCAAAACGTCAGTTTCGCGCAAGCTCCGCTTGGCCGAGGTTACACTCCCGGAAGTGATAGGCGATTTCGTCGAGCGCGCGTTGCTCCCATTCCTCGGCTTGCGCAAGCCAGAACAGCCGGCGATCCAAATCGAGAGCCGCACGCTCCCGGCACAGGGATTCCTGACTGCGAATTTCGACCAGCCTGTTCATGCACTCCACTCCTGCCGTGTGAAGTCATTCCCCGCGTATCAACCTAACAGAGTCCCTGATTGCTCGCTTCACCATTTCTGTGCATCTCGCGACGCATCATGGGACAGCGATGCTTCCTGTGCACTGCAACAGCCTCGCACCGCAACATCAACTGCGGATCATCAATTAGTGATCGAGCCCACGACATATTCCCGATCAGGCGATCTTCTTCTCTTGTCGCAACGAAGTGCGGCAATTTGTGAAGAGGTGTTCTAAACGGCCTACCGAATTCCCGACTCATTGTCGTCGCATGGTCTTCATGCGGCGCCGCTAACAGGGGCGCGAAACGGCACGACCCTTGAGGCAACATGAGCAATGATTTCGAATTCGAACTTGCGCCGGACCAGTGGGAAGCGCTGCGTACATTACGCAACCCGCTGTCGAACGGCCGCCTGGCGAAGTCCTATCTTGTCGAAGGCCTCGTCGAGCTCGGCCTCGTTGCCATCAACGACGGCGTACCTGCGATAACGCCGGCCGGACGCAAGGTGCTCGTGCGCGGATCGTGCCGGTTGCTGGATCTCGTGGCGTGACAGGTTCGCGCTGATCCTCGGCGACATCCCTGCCGGCATATCGCCGCAGGTCAGTCGTTCCACTGCAGGAGCGGCGATCCATAGGCCCTCCTCCAGACGGACAGGAAGCGCGGAAACCAGGAGTGGGCTACCGCGCCCTTATAGGCCCAGGTGCGATATTTCAGCCCCTGCTCGGAGATCAGCTCCTGATATCCGCCGTGCAGCTCAGTCGCAGTTCGTATGTCTTTCAAGATTCCCTGGGCGCAGGAACGGTAGGTGTCGCTCCCCGAAAATTCATCATAGTCGATCATGCGATCCGCGAATTCGACGTTGAACGTCGGCCAGGAGGTACGTCCCTGATAGGCAGGCGCCGCGATCTTGTGGATCAGCTTGTTCCGCGGGTTATCCGCAGACACCAGGAAGTGGAACGTGCTGGGGATGCGAAAGCGCGGCTCGGCAATGATCAGATCCGCCGTGGCCGCGAACAGCGCCCGCTCGCCAGCATCGTTCAGATTCCAGAAGCCGCGATGCACGCTGACGAAATCCAGCGCAACTGATGACGCCGGCGGGCCCTCCGGCCCGTCGAGAGAATGCCTGATATATCCGTCCCTGCCGAACAGACGGAGCAGGTCCTTCTTATACTGCACGAGGTCGCGCCCGAGCAGCCTCTTCAGCTCGTTCTCATCGACGATTCCGAGCTGCACGCCCCACACGAAGGTCGTGTGGACGCAGGCATTGGTGACGAAGCGCCGGCGCTCGGCGCGGGTATCCGTTGCGGCGGAGCGAGGGCCACGAGCGTCGCACAGCAAACAGGAGCTGCCGTCATGATCGGACGGCTCGAGCTCGCTTGCGAGCTTGAGGATTGCGCGCCTCAGGTCACCGCCATACTCAGCCAGCAGCAGGCGTCCGGCATGCGCGCATTGGGACATCGCCAGATAGGACGGCGCCCTCTGGTCGGCCAAGATCATCTGCCGCAGGCCGGCCAGAATGCCGAGCAGCGTATCCGATGGGCGCGAGAAGTAGTTCACGCCGAGGTATCGACCGCGCCCGGCCGGGACGATGGTCGTCGTGACGACATCGGCGCGAGCCGCCTCCAGCAACAAGCGGATGCTCCTGTCGAGAAGCCGCGCCCTCCGCACCGCGTCCTGCGCATCCATGATGGTTTCTGGGTCGAGGACGTCAGGATAGAACCAGGCGAAGTCGCGGGGGTAGTAGGCGGATGCGTGGGGTGCGCCGGTGACGAGGAAGGCTTCGGTCACCGAAAATGCGCTGTCCATCGCGTGCCGGTAGAGGTCCTCGATGGCCGACAACGAATGCGACGATTTTCTCAGGAATCGATCCCCGAGAAAATTGACCGCCTGGAGGGTGTTGGCGAAAAACGTCGCAGCAACACCTCGGTAGAATCGGTTTCCGCGATCTGAAGACAACGAGATGTCGCTATTCATATGTGGACTAGGAGTAACTCCGATGGTGCGGTCACCATCCGAAGCTTGGCTGATTCGTGTTTCGTCCAGATGACTTGCCGGCTGCCAGATTGCATCAACCTGCCTCGGGCGATCCTTCCCGCGGCCCGTCGATCGCCCCTAGCCGCACCCGCGCAGCGGCGTCGGCACAGGCGTGATCGCGCGACTTTGCTCACTGCGACGTCAAGTCTGCATAGCGGGTTCCAATTTGGCCTGGACCGTCACATATCTGCAACAGGCGCCCGCTTCCTGCCGAAGCGTTGAGCAAGGGATGACGCATTTTCACACCTTACGCCGGGCTCCAAACTGGCCCACTATCGAGACATTTCACCCATGCAAGCGCATCCGCGAATGTTGGATTCAATACCTGACGGCCTGAATTCCGGCGAATCTCCGCTGCTGCGGACGATCGGGCTTACCAAACGATACGGCGATTTTCTCGCCAACGATTCCATCGACATCGAGATCTGGCCCGGTGAAATCCATGCGTTGCTCGGTGAGAATGGGGCCGGCAAGTCGACGCTGGTCAAGGCAATTTACGGGCTGATCCAGCCCAGCTCCGGTGAAATTTACTGGCAGGGCGAGCGCATTGTGCTGTCCGGCCCCTCGGACGCCCGCCGCCGAGGCATCGGTATGGTCTTTCAACACTTCTCGCTGTTCGACAACCTCACGGTCGCCGAGAACGTCGCGCTCGGCCTCGACGGACGGGAATCCTTCAACGACATGTCGGCACGGCTGGCGCAGGTGTCGAAGACTTACGGCCTTCCGCTCGATCCCCAGCGCGAGGCCTGGCAATTGTCGGTCGGCGAGCGCCAGCGCATCGAGATCGTCCGTGCGCTGATGCAGGACCCGAAATTCCTGATCCTGGACGAGCCCACCGCGGTCTTGACGCCGCAGGAATCCGATCAGCTTTTCATCGTGCTGGAACGCCTCAAGTCCGAAGGTCGCGCCATCCTCTACATCAGCCACAAGCTCGAGGAAGTGAAGCGGCTCTGCGATACCGCCACGATCCTGCGCGGCGGCAGGAAGGTCGAGACCTGCGATCCCCGGCGCGAGACCGCCGCTTCGCTCGCGCGCATGATGGTCGGCGGAGAGATCAAGGAGGTGAAGGCGGCGGCCCGCCGGAGGACCACCGTGCCGCGGCTCGTGGTCAACGATCTGTCGCTCGGACCGAGCGAGGCGCATGGCGTGCGGCTCGAGCACATCTCGTTCGAACTGAAGGGCGGCGAGATTCTGGGCATCGCCGGCGTCGCCGGCAATGGTCAGGACGAGTTGTTCGCCGCGCTGTCGGGCGAGCGATTGTCAAAGGATCCGGGTACGGTGGTGATCGAAGGCATTGCCGCCGGCCATCTCTCCATCACGCAACGGCGCAAGCTGGGGGCCGCCTTCGTTCCCGAGGAGCGGCTCGGCCACGGCACGGCACCGCGCATGAAGCTCTCGGAGAACGCGCTGCTCACCGGACATGCCGCGAGCGGCATGGTGCATCGCGGCTTCATCGATACCGCCGCCACGCTGAAGACCGTCGACCGTGCGACCGAGACGTTCGACGTGCGCAAGGCCAAGCGCGATCCCGAAGCAGCGTCCCTCTCCGGCGGCAATCTGCAAAAATTCATCGTGGGACGCGAGATCCTGCGCAAGCCCGCGGTGCTGGTCGTGAGCCAGCCGACCTGGGGCGTCGACGCCGGCGCCGCTGCCGTCATTCGCCAGGCGCTGCTTGATCTCGCCACCGCCGGCGCCGCCGTGCTCGTGACCAGCCAGGATCTGGACGAACTCGCCGAGATCGCCGATCGTATCGCCGTGATGTTCCACGGCAAATTGTCAGCGCCGCTCGCCGCCAGCGAGGCGACGCGCGAAAAGCTCGGCCTTCTCATGGGCGGCAGCAGCCTGGAGCCGAAGGAGGCGGCGCATGCAGTTGGTGCTTGAGAAGCGCGCCGAGCGCTCCGGCACGATCGCGCTGGTTTCGCCGCTGATCGCGGTCGGCCTCACGATCGCGACGATGGTGATCCTGTTAGCGATCCTCGGCAAGAATCCGCTGCTCGCATTGCACGCCTATTTCATCGCGCCCTTGACCGACGGCTATTCGCTCCAGGAGATCGCCGTGAAGGCCGCGCCGCTGGTGATGATCGCGATCGGACTGTCACTCTGCTATCTCGCCAATGCCTGGAACATCGGCGCCGAAGGCCAATTCCTGATCGGCGCGGTGGCCGGAAGCTGGATCGCGGTGAGGACGCAAGGCACCGACGCCGGCGCCTGGGTGCTCCCGGCCATGTTCGTCCTTGCCGCCGCCGCAGGTGCGCTCTATGCGCTGATCCCGGCGATCTGCAAGGTGAAGTTCGGCGCCAGCGAGATCCTGACCAGCTTGATGCTGGTCTATGTGGCCGACCTTCTCCTCGACTATCTCGTGCGCGGCCCCTGGCGCGACCCGCACGGCTTCAACTTCCCGACCACGGCCGAGTTCGATCCGGTGGCGACCGTCCCATTGCTGATCGAGGGCGGCCGGCTGCACCTCGGCGCGATCATCGCGCTTCTTGTCGTGGCGGCTGCCGCAATCCTGCTCGGGCGAACCATCAAGGGTTTTGAGATCCGCGTCGTCGGCGCCGCCCCCCGTGCGGCGCGGTTCGGCGGCTTCAAAGCCGACCATCTAGTCATCCTGACCTTCGCGGTGTCGGGCGCGCTCGCGGGCCTTGCCGGCATCATCGAGGTTGCAGGTCCCGTCGGCCATCTCCAGCCCGGCATCTCCCCAGGCTATGGTTTTACGGCGATCATCGTTGCCTTCCTCGGCCGGCTGAATCCGCTTGGAATATTGGTTGCAGGCCTTTTCCTTGCGTTGACCTTCATCGGCGGCGAGCAAGCGCAGATCGCGATGAAGATCCCGTTGGATGTCACCAAGGTTTTCCAGGGTGTTCTGCTGTTCTACGTGCTCGCCTGCGATTCCCTGATCCTCTATCGCTTCAGGTTGGTCTTCCCGAACCGTCAGGTGGCCCGTGGAACTCGTTGAAGCCATCGTCCTTTCGGTCCTCGCCGCATCGACGCCGCTCCTGATCGCCGCGACCGGAGAGCTCGTGACCGAGCGCTCCGGCGTGCTCAATCTCGGCGTCGAGGGCATGATGATCGTCGGCGCGGCCTGCGGCTTTGCCGGTGCCTGGCTCACCGGATCGATCTTCATGGGCGCATTGTTCGGCATCCTCGCGGGCACGATGATGTCGCTGATCTTCGCATTGATGGCGCTCGGGCTCGCCGTCAACCAGGTCGCGACGGGACTTGCGCTGACCATCCTCGGCGTCGGGCTGTCCGGACTGGTCGGTGCCGGCTTCGTCGGCGAGCGCATCACGCCGGCAGTTCATCTGTCGATTCCGGGCCTCACCGATATCCCGCTGGTCGGCCGCGTGCTGTTCGGGGAGAACGCTTTCGTCTACGTCTCCATTGCGCTCGTCGTCGCCGTCTGGTGGTTCCTGTACCGCACGCGCGCGGGACTGATCCTGCGCGCCTGCGGCGACAATCACGTCTCCGCGCATGCGCTCGGTTATCCCGTGTTGCGCATCCGCACCTTCGCCGTGATGTTCGGTGGCGCATGCGCCGGGCTTGCCGGCGCCTATCTGCCGCTCGCCTATACGCCGTTCTTCATTCCCGGCATGACCGCGGGCCGCGGCTGGATCGCGCTGGCGCTGGTGGTGTTCTCGTCCTGGCGGCCGGGCCGGCTCGTCGTCGGCGCCTATCTCTTCGGCGCCGTCACGATCCTTCAGCTGCATGCGCAAGGCTGGGGCGTCGGCATTCCCTCGCAATTCATGTCGGCGCTGCCTTATCTTGCGACAATCCTCGTTCTGGTTCTGCTCTCCCGCGCGCGCAGCGGCGGCTCGACCGCACCGGCCGCGCTCGGGACCGCATTCGTACCTGACCGCTGATTTACATTTTCGCGACGGGCGCGATGGGGCGCGCAGGTTGCGGATCGTGGCTTTCCCCTGATGTTTGGAGATCGATGATGAGGAAATCACTTCTTGCGCTGGCCGCCACACTGTTGCTCGCCGGGAGCATTGGTGCAGCCTCCGCCGCCGACAAGCTGAAGGTCGGCTTCATCTATCTGGGCCCGATCGGAGACTTGGGGTGGACCTATCAGCACGATCTGGGGCGCCAGGCTCTGGTGAAGGAATTGGGCGACAAGATCGAGACCACCTATCTCGAGAACGTGCCCGAAGGCCCCGACGCCGAGCGCTCCATCGAGCAGCTCGTCCGCGCCGGCAACAAGCTGATCTTCACGACGTCGTTCGGCTATATGGACCCGACGCTGAAGGTCGCCAAGAAATATCCGAACGTGCATTTCGAGCACGCCACCGGATACAAGCGCAACCCGAACATGTCGACCTATTCGGCCAGATGGTATCAGGGCCGCTACATTCAGGGCCTGATCGCGGCCAAGATGTCGAAGTCCGGCGTGCTCGGCTATATCGGCTCGTTCCCGATTCCGGAGGTCGTCTCCGGCATCAACGCGACGATGCTGGCGGCGCAGACCATCAACCCGAATATCAAGGTCAAGATCATCTGGGCCAACACCTGGTTCGATCCCGGCAAGGAAGCCGATGCCGCCAAGGCTTTGATCGACCAGGGCGCCGACGTGATCATGCAACACACGGATTCGCCCGCGGCGATGCAGATCGCCAGCGAACGCGGCAAGCTCGCCTTCGGCCAGGACTCCGAGATGATCAAGTTCGGGCCGAAGACCCAGCTGACCTCGATCCTCGACACCTGGGGCCCCTACTACATCGAGCGCGTCAAGGCCGAGCTCGCCGGCACCTGGAAGTCCGAGGACCGCTGGGGCGGCCTCGACAGCCACATGTTCACGATGGCGCCCTATACCAACATGCCCGACGAGGTGAAGAAAATGGCGGAGGATGCCCAGGCCGCGATCACCTCAGGCAAGCTGCATCCGTTCAAATGCCCGATTGTTGGGCAGGACGGCAAGCCGGTGGAGTGCAAGGGCGGCGATCACCTCGATGACAGCCAGATCCTCGGCATGAATTTCTACGTCAAGGGCATCGACGATAAGCTGCCGGGCAAGTAGCACGCTTCTTGCTTTGCCCAAATTACCTGCTCCTCCCGGAGGAGGTTCGGAGGGGGTGGCCAGAAGCACCCGGCACTTGTGGTCGCCCCCTCTTTCAATTTCTACCCCTATCCCACCTGCAGGGCCCGCGCCGCGGAACTGTGGCGACGGATGAGATCGGCGACATCCAGACCGGGAATCGCGCCGTCGATCACGACCCATTGTCCAGCTACCATCACGCGGTCGGCCCGATGCGCCCCGCACAGCACCAGCGCGGCCAGGGGATCGCCGTGGCCGGAGAAGCGCAGCTCGTCCAGCTTGAACAGCGCGAGATCGGCCGCCTTGCCGACGGCGATCTCGCCGAGTTCCGGCCGGCCGACGCAGGCCGCCGAGCCCTTTGTGGCCCAGCGCAACGCATCCTTGTGGCTGACTTTCGTGACGCCATAGCGGGCCCGTTGCAGCAGGAATGCAGCCCGCACCTCCTGCATCAGGTTCGATCCGTCGTTCGAGGCCGAGCCGTCCACGCCAAGCCCAATCCCGATGCCGGCCTCCTCCATCTCGCAGACCGGACAGCAGCCTGAGGCCAGCAACTGGTTGCTGCAGGCGCAATGGCTGATGGTCGTCCTGGCCTTGCCGAGCCGCTTGATCTCGTCGGCGTTGAAGAAAATGCCGTGAGCGAGCCAGGTTCGCGCATTCAGCCAGCCGCATTGTTCGAGATAGTCGAGCGGGCGGCAGCCATACATCTGCTCGCAGAACTTGTTCTCATCCTCGGTCTCGGCGAGATGGGTGTGCAGCCGCACATCGAGCTTGTCGGCGAGATCGGCGGTTGCGCGCATCAGGGACGTCGTCACCGAGAACGGCGAGCACGGCGCCAGCGCGATCTGCACCATCGCATCCGGACCACGCTGGTGATGTTCGGCGACCACGCGCGCGCTGTCGGCGAGGATCGTGTCCTCATCCTGCACCACGCTGTCGGGCGGCAAGCCGCCGTCGCGCTGTGACAGGTTCATGGAGCCGCGCGTCAGCAGCACGCGCACGCCGAGCCGCTTTGCGACGCCGACCTCGATGTCGATGGCGCCTTCGAGTCCTGTCGGGAAAACGTAATGATGATCGGTCGTCGTGGTGCAGCCCGACAGCAGCAGCTCGGACATCGCCACGGTGACACCGAGCTCGAGTGCCTCAGGCGTCAGCCTCGCCCACACCGGGTAGAGTGCCTGGAGCCAGGGAAACAGCTCGCGGTCCATCGCCGCCGGCAGCGCCCGCGTCAGCGTCTGGTAGAAGTGATGATGGGTGTTGATCAGGCCCGGCAGCACGACGTGCTCGCTTGCATCGAACACCGCGACATCGGCAGTCGCAGGCGTGCCGCCGGCCGGCACCAGCTCGACGATCCGGCCGTCCGTCACCACAATCCCGCGCTCGGCACCGTCGGCGAAGATCGCCAGGGGATCCCTGATCCAGATCGGCCTTGTGTCGCCCATGATTCCGCTTCTCCTCACATTCGTTGACGACAGGACCGCAAGACGGAGGCGGGTCCGATCGCCGTCTTGCCGCGACTTGTCGTTGCGACTTCTTGTTGCGACTTGGCTCTGGTCTTGCAAGACTTTCTGTTGGACGATTCACCCCGACGCAAGCGTGGGCGCAGCCATGGACTTGAATACCATCACAGCGGTCGCCCATCCGCAAACGCGCGCACAGCTCCCGGTTTGGACGGCGGGAGATGCTTGGCTGGCAGGCGGCACCTGGCTGTTCTCGGAGCCGCAGACTCATCTGACACGGTTGATCGATCTCACCGATCTGAAATGGCCGGCGCTGACGGTCACCGAGAACCATCTCAGCATCGCCGCGACTTGCACCATCGCACAGCTCGATGGTTTCGTCTGCCCGCCTGACTGGCGCGCAGCGCCGCTGATCGGCCAGTGCTGCCGGGCCTTTCTGGCCTCGTTCAAGATCTGGAAGACCGCGACCATCGGCGGCAATCTCTGCATGTCGCTGCCGGCAGGGCCGATGATCTCGCTCGCTTCCGCGCTCGATGGCGTCTGCACCATCTGGAAGGCCGGTGGCGGCGAGCAGAAGATTCCGGTCATCGACTTCATCACCGGCAACCAGCGCAATCGCCTGACGCCGGGTGACCTGCTTCGCCGGATCGATGTTCCGATTGCCGCGTTGAAGCGCCGCACGGCGTTTCGCCAGATCTCGCTGGCACCGGTCGGCCGCTCGGCGGCGCTCCTTATCGGCAGCCTCGATGGCGATGGCACGTTGACGCTCACGGTTACCGCATCGACGGTACGGCCGATCCGGCTGTCCTTTCGCGGCGTTCCGGACGCGAGTGCGTTGCACGCGGCGATCGCACAGCAGATCACCGACGATCTATACCACAACGACATCCACGGCCAGCCACTCTGGCGCAAGCACATGACATTGCGGCTCGCCGAGGAGATTCGCCGCGAGCTCCTGGGAGCAATGCCGTGAGTTTCGAGATCAACGGCAAGAGATTTTGGCAGGAGCCGCGCGCCGGCCAATGCCTGCGCACCTTCTTGCGCGAGCTCGGCCATTTCGGCGTGAAGAAAGGCTGCGATGCCGGCGATTGCGGCGCCTGCACCGTGCTGCTCGACGGCGAGCCGGTGCATAGCTGCCTGATCCCGGCATTCCGCGCCGAGGGACGCCCCGTGACCACGATCGAAGGTCTTGGTGGAGACCACGGCACGCATCCGATGCAGCGAGCCTTCCTCGACGCGCAAGGCTTTCAATGCGGCTTCTGCACCGCCGGCATGATCCTGACCTGCGCCTCGCTGAACCAGGCCCAGCGCACCGATCTCGGCGCGGCGCTGAAGGGCAATATCTGCCGTTGCACCGGCTACCGCTCGATCGAGGATGCATTGCTCGGCAAGACCAACGTCGAGACAGGCGTCGAGGCCGGCGCCGCCTTCGGCCGCAGCCTGCCGGCGCCCGCCGGCCCCGACATCGTGCGTGGCATCGCGCGCTACACCTTCGACACCGCAATCGACGGCCTGCTCCACGTCAAGCTGGCGCGCTCGCCTCACGCCCACGCCAGGATCGTCGCGATCGACGCGTCGCAAGCCCGGAAAATTCCCGGCGTGCACGCGGTGCTGACGCACGAGGATGCACCTTCGGTCCTGATCTCGACTGCGCGGCACGAGATGGACTGGATGGACCCGGAGGACACCCGCGTTCTCGACGAGGTCGTCCGCTTCATCGGACAGCGGGTTGCCGCAATCGTCGCCGAGAGCGAGGCCGCCGCCGAGGAGGCGTGCCGGCGGTTGAAGGTCGATTACGAGATTCTGCCAGCGCTGATCGATCCCGAGCAGGCGATGGCGCCGGGCGCGCCCATCATTCATCCCGAACGGACCACCGCGAACCGCATCGCCGATCCCCAGCGCAACCTCGCGGCGGAGACGCATGGCGAATTCGGCAACGTCGCCTCGGCGCTCGCGACGTCCGCCGTGACTTACGAGGGCACTTTCCACAGTCATCGCGTGCAGCATGCCGCGCTGGAGACCCATGGCGGCCTCGCCTGGCTCGATGAGTCCGGCGTGCTCAATGTCCGCAGTTCGACCCAGGTGCCGTTCCTGACCCGCCGCGCGCTGTCGAACATCTTCCAGCTTCCCATGGACAAGGTCCGTGTGTTCTGCGAACGCGTCGGCGGCGGCTTTGGCGGCAAGCAGGAGATGTTCGTCGAGGACATCCTGGCGCTCGCTGCGTTGAAGACTGGCCGCCCTGTCAAGCTGGAGTTCACCCGCGAGGAACAGTTCATCGCGACCTCGACGCGGCACCCGATGCGGATCCACATCAAGGCCGGCGCCGACGCCGGCGGCAAGCTCACCGCGCTCCAGCTCGATTTGCTGTCAAACACCGGCGCTTACGGCAATCACGCCGGGCCCGTGATGTTCCACGCCCTGGCGGAATCCATCGCCGTGTACAATTGCCCGAACAAGCGGGTCGATGGCTTTGCGGTTTATACCAATACGGTGCCGGCGGGGGCGTTTCGCGGTTACGGCCTGCCACAGGCGCTCATTGCCGTGGAAGCCGCAATCGACGAGCTGGCGAAGCAACTCGGCATCAGCGGCTACGAGATGCGCCGGCGCAACATCATCAGGCCCGGCGATCCCATGTTGTCGCCGCCGCCGTCCGAGTATCACGACGTCGTCTACGGCTCCTACGGGCTCGACCAGTGTCTCGACCTGGTCGAGCGCGCCATGCAGGCCGATGATCCACAGCCGGACCTGTCGCCGGATTGGCTGATCGGCGACGGCGTCGCGCTGACCATGATCCACACGGTGCCGCCGGCCGGACATATCGCCGACGCCACGATCGTGCTCAACGAGCACGGCGGCTTCGAGCTCACCGTCGGCACCGCCGAGTTCGGCAACGGCACCAGCACCGTGCACCGGCAGATCGCGGCGACCACACTTGCGACCACCGTCGACAGGATCCACCTGCGCCAGTCCGACACCGCCCATGGCGGCCATGACACCGGCGCCTATGGCAGTGCCGGCATCTTCGTCGCCGGCAAGGCGACCCATGCGGCCTCGATGCAGCTCGCGACCGAGCTGAAGGCGGCCGCCGCCGGCGCGTGGCTGTGCGACGTCGGGACTTGTGTGCTCGAGGACAATGCGGTCGTCTGCGGCGTTCGGCGCATGTCCTTTGTGGAGCTGGCGAAGCTCGGCGGCGAACGCGGACGACCATTCACAGGCAACGGCAATTCCGGCGGCACGCCGCGCTCGGTCGGCTTCAACGTGCAGGGTTTTCGCATCGCCGTGAACCGGGGCACCGGCGAGCTCAAGATTCTCAGGAGCGTGCATGCGGCCGACGCGGGCGTCGTCGCCAATCCCATGCAGTGCCGCAGCCAGGTCGAAGGCGGCGTCGCTCAAGCGCTCGGCGCCGCGCTCTACGAGGAGATGGTGATCGATGCCGAGGGGCGCGTCATCAACCCGAAATTCCGCGACTACCACCTGCCCTCATTCGCCGACGTGCCCCGCACCGAGGTGTTCTTCGCCGAGACGTCCGACAGCATCGGTCCATTGGGAGCAAAGTCGATGAGCGAGAGCCCGTACAATCCGGTCGCTGCCGCGCTCGGCAATGCCATTGCCGATGCCACCGGCATCCGCTTCACTGCACCGCCGTTCAAGCCGGACCGGCTGTTTCCGGCGCTGCTCGACAAGTTCGGCGGCTAGCTGCCGCGATAGGTCGAATAGCTCCACGGCGTGACCAGCAGCGGCACGTGATAGTGGCCTTCCGGCTCGCTGATCGCAAAGCGCAGCGGGATTTCGTCGAGGAAGGGCGGGTCGGTGAGCTGGACGTTGCGCTCGGCGTAGTATCCGGCAATGCTGAATCTGAGCTCGTAACGGCCGATCGGCAGCGGCCGGCCGCCGATCAGCGGCTGGTTGGTGCGGCCGTCCGCATTGGTGACCGCGCGCGTGATGACGCGGCTCTCGCCGAGCGCGGAAAGTTCGACAAGCTCCACGGGGATGCCCGCCGCGGGCCTGCCGATGTGATTGTCCAGCACATGGGTCGACAATTGGCCATGCACCTTCAACGCGTCGTCGGCAATGACGAGCTGATCGAGCCGCAGCGCGGAGATCCGACCGATCTCCTCGATCGCACGCCGCGTCTCGGTCTTGGCGATATTGCGCAACCGGACCTCGAAATCGCGCAGCACGGAATCCCGGGTGTGCCGGCGCACGCAGACGATATAGGGAAAGCCGAACTTGGCGCGATAGGCGTTGTTGACGCGCTCGAAGGCGGCGTATTCGGCATCCGACAGCCGATCGAGGCCGGCGCTGCTCTGCTCATTGGTCGAGTCCGCCGTGAGGCCTGCCGCGCGCCGGGTCTTGCTGGCGAGATCGGGATGCGCCCGGATCAGCGCGAACTGCACATCGGGGTCGGCGCTTTGAATCGCCGCCATCAGTGCCGTGTGCAGCTGGTTGATGCCGGCGAACGGCCGCTTGTCGGCGAGCTGCTCGGCGATCCACGGCGAATATTCGACGACGTTGGCCAGCGCGGCGACGAAATCGGGTTTTGCAGCGGCATTGAGATCGGACAGGGAGATCTGCGACATCGTCAACCGATCTCAAATGCGTCGGCGGCAAGATGCGCGTGCCTGGCGTGCCAGTGCTGCGCGATCTGCAATCGCGTCGGCACCCAGACACGCTCGTGCTTGCCGATATAATCGAGGAAGCGGATCAGGCCCGCAGCGCGGCCGGGCCGGCCGGCGAGGCGGCAATGCAGGCCGACCGACATCATCTTGGGCGCGGTCTCGCCTTCGGCATAGAGCACGTCGAAGGCATCCCTGAGGTAAGTGAAGAACTGCTCGCCTTCGGCAAACCCTTGCGGGTTGATGAAGCGCATGTCGTTGGCATCCAGCGCATAGGGAATGACGAGCTGCTTGCCGTTCGCGCCCTTGATCCAATAGGGCAGATCGTCGGCATAGGAATCGCAGAGATAGAGGAAGCCGCCCTCCTCCATCAGCAGACGGTTGGTGTTGATCGAGGAGCGTCCGGTGTACCAGCCGAGCGGCCGCGCGCCGGTGGCTTCGGTATGGACGCGGATCGACTCCGCGATCTCGGCGCGCTCCTGCGCCTCGGTCATGTCCTTGTGCTCGATCCATTTCAGGCTATGACTGGCGATATCCCAGCCCGCCTCGTTCATCGCCGCTACGATCTCGGGGTTGCGCTTGAGCGCGGTGGCGACGCCGAACACCGTGGTCGGCCAGCTGCGTTCGCCGAACATCCGCCACAGCCGCCAGAACCCGGCGCGCGAGCCGTATTCGAACATCGATTCGATATTGGCGTGGCGCTGGCCGGGCCACGGCTGCGCGCCGAGCACGTCGGACAGAAACGCTTCCGAGGCCGGGTCGCCGTGCAGGATGTTGTTCTCGCCGCCTTCCTCGAAATTGACGACGAACTGCACCGCGATGCGCGCATCGCCGGGCCATTGCGGGTGGGGCGGGTTGCGGCCGTAACCGCGGAGATCGCGCGGGTAGCTTTTATCGGTCACTCAGACTTCCTCAAAGCGGATCGGCAGGGCGCCCTTCCACAGCACGCTCTTGCCCAGCGTTGCCAGATTCTCCAGGCCGGAGGTCAGCGTGATGAAATGGTTGCCGGCGAGCTGGCCCATCTTGCTCGCGAAATGGACGCTGCCATAGGCCAGCAGGATCTCGGTCTCGCTGATGCCGCCGGGATAGAGAATGATCTGCCCGGGCGCGGGGTAGCTGGTGTGGTTCTCGTAGCCGACGCCGAAATCGAGGTCGCCGAGCGGCATCCACACGCCCTCGCCGCTCCAGCGCACATGGATGATGTGGCTTTCGAACGGCAGCGCCTTGCGAAAGGCGGCGACGGTCTTGGGTGCCAGCTGCTCCTCGAAGCGGGCATCGAAGGTGAAATCGCCGGCGCGGATAACGAGCTTGCTCATCTCATCTCTCTGGATCGGGGCCGGCCGCCCCGGCTCAAGCAAGAGCACTCCCGACGACTTCGCGCAAGTGGCGCGGTCGCATCACCCGCGGTCCCCGGACCAGCCGAACATGGCGCGCCGCCGCGGCGCCGGTTCCGGCTCGGCGCAGGCCGCGGCGTCTCCTTCGCCGCGGTGATTGCCGCAATGGATTCCATTGAACCGGATTGGGAGAGGCAAGTCCATCGGCGCCAGCGGGCATGATGCCGAATATTTAGCCGGCACGGGCCGGGCCGGCGGGCGCACCGCGTCATCGCCACTCGCTTTCGTGTCCCGGACAAGTCGCAACGCGCGAGCGTTGCGGCGCAGAGCCGGGACCCAGTGTCGTAGGGTGGGCAAAGGCGCATAGCGCCGTGCCCACGATCTGTCCGATGCGGCGATAGACGCGTGGGCACGCTGCGCTTTGCCCACCCTACGAGATCGGAGTTTGTGCTCGCAGCTCAAATCGCAGACATGCCTCATCAGCCTCGCGGCTTGTTTCGCCCGAGCTTTGCTTGCGTCTTCGCGCCTCGGAAAGCCAAGAGGGCACAGGGAAGGCCGGGTGCTGACAACGCACCCGCGGTCCGCTGCGCGAAAATGCACACGCAGAAGAACCGCACAGCAGCATACAGGTGGTGCCGATCACTCGGCCTTCCCTGCGCGATGGTCGGACGGCTTATGCCGTGCTCTCCCGGGAGCCGAACTTTCCCTCTGGCCTCCCTCGCCCCGCGAATTGAATGATGCAGTCTGCCCGGTTGGGCTCGCTCGCACCTCCGCGGAAGCTTGACCGTAGCAACGACGGCCAGGACCACACGGTTTTGCCGTACGCACGGCCCGCCATGTCGCCGCAGTATTCCCAGCCCTGTCGACAAAGCCGGAAACTTACAGGCGAGACGAAGCCTGACAGCGCCGTTCGTCTGCACGCGGCCACGGGCTCACAGGGACTACCCGCCCTGCCCGCACCTCTCGTGCCGACGCTGCCGCGTCCACCGCAAGCCCGGCTCGCGATCAAGACGACCTCGAGATCGCCCCTCCTGGATGAGCCGGGATGGGCGACACATACGTCAAAACCGAATTTCGGTAAAGTGGAATATTTTTGCCGAGGCGGATTGACAATGGGGCGACACAGGCACGGCGGCGCATCTCAAAAGGGCGGCACAAAGCACCGCCCTCTTTCGTGCAACCCAATCCGGGCAGCGTCGAAAACGATCGCTCGATACGATCCCTAGTAGCCCGGATCGTAATAGAATTGACCGCCACCGCCGCCGTAATAGCCGTGACCGCCGTAATAGCCGGGAGCACCATAGTAGGGACGCGGGCCGTAATAATAGCGGTTCTCGTAATATTCGCGGCGCCGGCTCTCGGCGATCGCACCACCGATCACCCCCGCAGCCAAGCCCATGAAGGCCAGACCGGCAGCGTTGGGTCCGCGTCGATAGTAGTGGCGACGCCGGGCTGCGCTGAAATCAGTGACCTCGGACGACCCCTGCCCTGCCGTGACGGGTTTTGCGGACAACGCCTCGACCGCCCCGGGGGACGCCGCGGCCGAGGGCGACACGGAGGTTGCGACCATTGCCAGGCTTGCGAACGCGGCCAGCGCCAGGTTGCGGCCGGCAGAAATCATCGGTCTAGCAGTCATTTTGACCTCCTAGGTTCTTGCGTAAAGATATGCAAACCACGTCAAATGCGCAAACCACTGAAATGGTTTCCTGATCGCGGCAATCCGCCACGCTTTGAACGATTGTAAACGAACGGCCAAATCGCAGCTTGCACCCTCCAACCTGAGCGAATAATGAACAGCCGCGCCGTTTTGCGGTCGCCGTAAGCGTTTGACGTGAACCAACGCATCAACCGACGTCGTCGGGATCGATGCCATTTCCAGGGTTCAACGTGATCGACGCGTCTTTCCATAAGAGAAATCAGATGATTGCGGTTCGCAAACTGCCGGCGCGCTATGCGCCGATCGTGATGCCGTTCGTGCTGTCCATCCTCATGACGGCGGTGGTGTCGGTCATTTCGACGCTCCGGAGCCTCGGCGCGACGCCGGCGTTCCTCGCGACCTGGCCCGGCGCCTGGGCGCTATCCTGGCTGGTCGCCTTTCCAACCCTGCTCGTGGTGCTTCCACTGGTGCGGCGGATCGTGACCTGCCTCGTTGCAGCCCCATCCCGCCAATAGGCGCACTTACGACAACGCCCCCAGCACGCCGCGCGTCGCCTTGTCGATCTCCTCGACATAGCGACGGCGGGCGAAGGTTTCGGTGAGAAAGCCGATCACCTTGCGGCTGTCGGTGGAATCGACCACCGCCAGCATCTCGGCCTCGGCCTCGTCGAACACAGCCATCGCCGACTTCACGTTCATTTCCGGGATCAGCACGATGTCGATCAGGCGGGCGAGCTCGACCACCTGGATGTCGTCGGCGATGCTGTCGAGATCATTGGAGAACAAGTCGGGCAGCATGACCAGCCCGACATATTCGTCCGCGTTGTTGACGATCACGATTCCCGGCCGCGAGCCCAGCGCGAACTCGCGGCGGACGGCGGCGATCGTCGTGGTCGAGGGCACCTTGCCGACGTCGGAGCGCATCAGCCGCTCGACGGTGAGGTTGCGCAGCCAGCCGACGTCGTTGGCGCTGCGGATGGTCTCGCCGCGCAGATGCAGGCGCCAGGTCGAAAAGGAATGGCCGAACATGAACCGGACGCAGATCGAGGTGACGATGCAGCCGGCCAGCACCACGGCGGTGACGTCGACGTTGCGGGTCATCTCAAGCACGAGGAACGACATGGTGAGCGGGCCGCCGACGATGGCGACGCCGAGCGTCGCCATGCCCGTCAGCATCGCGACCAGTGGATCGATCGCGAAGTTCGGGCTGATCAGAAGCAGCACCGCGGCAAAGAACTTGCCGATCAGGCTGCCGACGAATAGCGATGCGAAGAACAGGCCGCCGCGGAAGCCCGAGGCGAGCGAGATCAGGCACGCCGTCACCTTCAAGGCGATGATCAGCGCGATCAGGCCGATCGTCATGTCGTGAAAGAGGTCGAGCACCATGGCGCCATGGCCGGCCGCCAGCACCTGCGGCGTGATGATCGCAAAACCCCCGACGATCAGGCCGCCGAACACCGGGCGCAGCCAGACCGGCAGCCAGGCGAACAGGCGCTCGAACATCGGCGAGGAGCGCATCACGGCGATGCCGACGCCGCTGGTGATGAGCGCAAGCCCGATCAGTGCCAGATATTGCTCGACGCCGACCGCGCTGACCTTGGGTATCTCCAGCGAATACGGCGCGCCGCCGAGCCATTGCGCAGTCAACGCGCCGGCAAGCGAGGCGGCCAGGATCGGTGCCGCGCTGCCGACCGAATAGACGCCGACGATCAGCTCGCAGGCGTAGAAAGCGCCGGTGATCGGCGCGCCGAACGCCGCCGCGATCGCGGCGGCAGCGCCGCAACCGACCATCAGGCGGAGATCGTTGCGGCGAAGATTGAAGAACTTGCCGAGCAGCGAAGCAATTCCAGAGCCGATCTGGGTGTAGCCCGCCTCGAGGCCGACCGAGGCACCACAGCCGTTTGAGATCAGCGTCTGGCTCGACACCACCACGCTGTCGCGCATCGAGAGATTGCCGCCGCGCAGCGCGTTCGCCTCGATCGGGTCGACCGCGTTCGATATCTTCATGCGCCGCCGCGACCATTCCATGATTCCGAGCAACAGCCCACCGAGCGCAGGCGCAATCAGTGCCGCCCACGGACTGACGCTCGCGTGAGCCGACAGGTGGACATCGATGGGGATGCCGTAGATCACCACATGCGCGATCTGGGCGATGTGGGCCATCAGCGTCACGACCGAACCCGCGAGCGTGCCGATCACCAGCGCGAGCGGGATCAGGTAGAACTCGTTGCTGCGCAAGAGGGCGCGCAGCCGAACCATGGTGCGGTTCGTCCCCTTGCGATCGAAGAGATGCCTGATCCGTACGAACACCCTCTGCCTGCCCTACCCTTCCGACAGGCCGTAGCCGGCCATGCGCTGGCGGACCCGCTCGATCTCGGCGCTGGGGAGCAGCGGCGGTCGTCCGATCTGGAGGCAGCCGTGATATTGCCGCGCCAGCGTCTCGACCTCGACGGCGAGCCACATCGCCTTGTCCAGCGTCTTGCCGATCGCGATCATGCCGTGGTGGTCGAGCAGGCAGGCAAGCCGGCCCTCCAGCGCCCGCACCGCATGTTCGGACAGCTCCGCCGTTCCGAACGTCGCATAGGGCGCGCAGCGGATGCTGTCGCCGCCGGCCGCCGCGATCATGTAGTGCACCGGCGGAATCTCCATGCCCATGATCGCCAGGATGGTGCAATAGGTCGGATGGGCGTGCACGACGGCGTTGATCTCGGGCCGCGACTTCAGGATGTCGCGATGAAACCGCCATTCGCTCGACGGCTTCTGGTCGGGCCCGTGTGCGCCGTCCATGGTCATGAACACGATCTGCTCGGGCGTCATGGCCTCATAGGGCACGCTGGTCGGCGTGACCAGAAGCCCGTCCACATGGCGGACAGAGATATTACCCGAGGTGCCCTGGTTGATGCCGAGCGCATTCATGCGCCGGCAAGCGTCGATGATGGCCTGTCGCTTGGCGAGCTCGTCCGTTGTCATCGACATCCCGATTTCCCGACGATGGTCTTGTTGGACCGGAAGTACGTCAAAGCAATATGGCAGTGCAAGCGAAAGCGGCCCGGATCGGGTGTCAAAACCAGGAAATGGACGGCAAAATCAATGGATTCACCGCTATCGCGACGCCATGGCCGGCCCGTCCTGGAGGGCCGCAACCCCGTTGATCACGAACTGCCCGAATAGGCCGCGAGCAGCATGCCGGGGACGCGCAAGAGCACGGCATTTCCGGTGGGTCCGAGAGGGCGTGCGATCGCGGAAAGATCACCTGATAGGACGCGCCGAACAGCAGCAGCTCGCCGGCAATCTGGAGGACGGGATGCGATCCCCGAGCCGGTGCAGCAGTCGGTTTCCGAGCAGCGCAATCACCACCAAAATCCAAGCCGCGATTAGCGGTGGGCGCAAAGCCGAGCATGTCTCGCCGGGCTCCCGGAACGCTGGAACGATGGCGGGCGGACTGACTTAGCCCGGCAAGACCGTTTTGCAAAATCACTGGAGACGATCGATGAGCGACAGTGGAATCGGAATGCTGCTCGGCCAGCTCTCGGCCAACCTGCTCTGGCTCTGGTTCATCGGAGCATTCGTGCTCGGCGGGATCCTCGTCTATGGCGTGATGAAGGCCGGCCACCTCAGGCGCGGCGAGCGGGCGCAGCTCGATCGCAACACCGAGGCGCGGCAACGCCAGGAAGATCCGTATAAGCGCCCGACCTGAGCGTCGACCGGTTGCAGATTGGAACTTTCGTTAATGAAGCGGCTTTGATCGCCTGAGGATTGAGGAGGGCGAGGCCTTCCCGTGTCACCTCGTGAGGAGGACCTATGGCTAAGCAAGCAAAGAAACGTACGACCAGGAAGACCGCGGCGCGCCGGCCGCGTCAGGCACCGAAGATGCTCAGCGACCTGTTTCTGGAGACGCTGAAGGACATCTATTTCGCCGAGAACAAGATCATCAAGACGTTGCCCAAGATGGCGAAGGCAGCACAATCGAAAGAGCTGGCCGCGGCCTTCAACAAGCACCTGCGCGAGACCCAGGGCCAGGTCAAGCGGCTCGACCAGATCTTCAAGATGCTGGGCAAGCCGGCACGCGGCAAGCCCTGCGAGGCCATCAACGGCATCACCGACGAGGGCGCCGAGATCATGAAGGACTTCAAGGGCGCACCGGCGCTCGATGCGGGACTGCTCGCGGCCGCCCAGGCGGTCGAGCACTACGAGATCTCCCGCTACGGCACCTTGCGGACCTGGGCCGAGGAACTCGGCATGCAGGACGCGGCAAGGCTGCTTCAGGCGACGCTGGACGAAGAAGAGGCGACTGATCACACACTGACGGAGCTCGCGACGTCCGTGATCAACCTCGAAGCGGAGGAAGAATACCGCGCCGCGGCCTGACCCGCGCCGCTGTCGACGACGGAACGCCGCGGCCCAGCCGCGGCGTTTGTTTTTGGCTTGCACGACAGCGCATGGCACGCCGGCGCCGGCGCACTGGATTTTCCCGGAACCGGCCCCATATGCAGGCTTTCCCACCCCTGAGCCTTCCACATGCAACCCAAAAATCCCCTCGACTGGATGCTGTCCGAAGCCCTGGATTCGCTGACCCGCGCCGACCGGCTGCGCCAGCAGTTCGGCCGCCAGGAAGCCTGCTGGGAGCCGCCGATCGACGTGCTGGAAACCGAGCACGAGCTCCTGATCCTGGTGGCGCTCCCGGGCGTCAATCCGGACAATGTCGAGACGGTCATTCATGACGGCGTGCTGGTCATCTCCGGGCAGCGCACCCTGCCGCCGGAGCTCCGCAACGCCCGCATCCACCGGCTCGAGCTGCCGCAGGGGCGTTTTGAGCGCCGTATTGCATTGCCCATCGGCCGCTACGCCATCAGCCGTTTCGTGATGGATGGCTGCGTCGCACTGCGCCTCGCCAAATCCTGAGGTCGATCATGGCCACCGAACAGATGAACAACGAACAGACCAATAACGACGCGAAGATCCCCGACGACGCGCTGATCATCATCCCCGTGCGCGAGATGGTGCTATTCCCCGGCGCCATCGCGCCGATCACGATCGGCCGGGCGAAGTCAATCGCCGCCGCCCAGCAGGCGCTGCGCGAGCAGCGGCCTGTCGGCATCGTCCTGCAACGCAGCCCCGAGACCGACGCGCCGGGGCCGGACGATCTCTACCGGGTCGCGACCATCGCCAATATCGTGCGCTACATCACTGCGCCCGACGGCACCCACCACATCGTCTGCCAGGGCGTGCAGCGCGCACGCCTGCTCGACTTCCTGCCGGGGACGCCGTTTCCCGTGGCGCGCTTCCAGCAGATTCCCGAGCCGACCACGACTTCGCCCGAGATCGAGGCCCGCGCCCTGAACCTGCAGCGGCAGGCGATCGAGGCCATCGAGCTGCTGCCGCAGGCGCCGCCCGAGCTGGCCGCGATGTTCCAGGGCACCAGTGAGCCGGGCGCGCTGGCGGACCTGGCGACCTCGTTCATGGACATCAAGCCGCAGGACAAGCAGGAGGTGCTGGAGACCATCGACCTCGTCTTGCGCGTCGAGAGAGTGTCCAAGCACCTGGCCGAGCGGTTGGAGGTGCTGCGCATCTCCAACGAAATCGGCCAGAAGACCAAGGCCTCCTTCGACGAGCGGCAGCGCGAGGCGATCCTGCGCGAGCAGATGGCCACCATCCAGCGCCAGCTCGGTGAAGGCGACGGCAAGGCGGCCGAGGTCGCCGAGCTGACGGCTGCCATCGCCAAGGCCAACATGCCGCCCGAGGCCGACGCGCACGCCAAGAAGGAGCTGCGCCGCTACGAGCGCATGCCGGAGGCCGCCGGCGAAGCCGGCATGGTCCGCACCTATCTCGACTGGCTGATCGAGCTGCCCTGGGCGCTGCCCGCGGAGAAGCCGATCGACATCAAGGAGGCGCGGGCCATCCTCGACGCCGACCATTTCGGCCTGGAGAAGATCAAGGGCCGGATCATCGAATATCTGGCGGTCCGCAAGCTCGCCCCGCAGGGCAAGGCGCCGATCCTGTGCTTCGTCGGTCCGCCCGGCGTCGGCAAGACCTCGCTCGGCCAATCCATCGCCCGCGCGATGGACCGTCCCTTCGTGCGCGTCAGCCTGGGCGGCGTGCACGACGAGGCCGAGATCCGCGGCCACCGGCGCACCTATATCGGTGCGCTGCCGGGCAACATCATCCAGGGCATCAAGAAGGCCGGCGCGCGGAACTGCGTCATGATGCTGGACGAGATCGACAAGATGGGCCGTGGCGTGCAGGGCGATCCCTCGGCCGCCATGCTGGAGGTGCTCGACCCCGAGCAGAACGGGACGTTCCGGGACAATTACCTGGGCGTGCCGTTCGACCTGTCGCGCGTGGTGTTCATCGCGACCGCCAACATGCTGGACCAGATCCCGGGCCCGCTGCTGGACCGCATGGAGCTGATCAGCCTCGCCGGTTACACCGAGGACGAGAAGCTGGAGATCGCGCGGCGCTATCTGGTGCGGCGGCAGCTGGAGGCCAACGGCCTTTCGGCCGAGCAGGCCGAGATCGAGCCCGAGGCGCTGAAGCTGGTGGTCAAGGGCTACACCCGCGAGGCCGGCGTGCGTAACCTCGAGCGCGAGATCGGCAAGCTGTTCCGGCACGCCGCGGTGCAGGTCGCCGAAGGCACGGCCGCGAAGGTCGTGATCGCGGCGAAGGACATCGTCACCGTGCTCGGCCAGCCGCGGTTCGAAGGCGAGATCGCCCAGCGAACCAGCATTCCGGGCGTGGCCACCGGCCTTGCCTGGACGCCGGTCGGCGGCGACATCCTGTTCATCGAGGCATCAAAGGTGCCCGGCAAGGGCGGCATGATCCTGACCGGTCAGCTCGGCGACGTCATGCGCGAGAGCGTGCAGGCTGCGATGACGCTGGTGAAGAGCCGCGCCTCGCAGCTCGGCATCGATCCGCAAGCGTTCGAGAAGAGCGACATCCACGTTCACGTCCCGGCGGGAGCAACCCCGAAGGACGGACCGAGCGCGGGCGTTGCGATGTTCACGGCGCTGACGTCCCTGCTCACCAACCGCACCGTGCGCAGCGACACCGCCATGACCGGCGAGATCTCGCTGCGGGGCCTGGTGCTGCCGGTGGGCGGCATCAAGGAGAAGGTGGTCGCAGCCGCGGCCGCCGGCCTGAAGCGGGTAATGCTGCCGGCGCGCAACAAGCGGGACTTTGACGACATCCCAAAGAGCGCGCGGGACAACCTCGAATTCATCTGGCTGGAGCACGTCGACGAAGCCATCGCCGCAGCGCTCGAGCCGGTCGGGGCTCAGGTCAACGCAAAAGTCGAAGCGGCGGAGTGAGGCGATGAAGAAATTGCTGGAGCAAGCGAAGGGGTCGCGGAAGACGCAGCGGCTGCGCCAAATGCTCGATCGCGCGATCGACCGGCTTCGCGATGCGCTGGCGGCGCCGGGGCCGCAGCGTCAACCCGTTCCGGTCAGGGTGAAGCGCCGCAAGGGTTGAGCCCTCCGTCTCAAGTCCTCGCGGCTGCCCCAAACAAAAGGCCCCCTTATCCGAGGGGGCCTTGCGTCGTTAGCCCACGGCGTCCTTGGCCGCCTTGACCGGACGGGCGCGGACGATCTTGCGGGCCGGCTTGGCCTTGAACATCATCTCTTCGCCCGTGAACGGGTTGGTGCCCTTGCGTGCCTTGGTCGCCGGCTTCTTGATCACGACGAACTTGGCGAAGCCCGGCACCAGGAACAGGCCGTTCTTCTTGAGCTCCTTGTGACCGACATCGGTCAGCGTCTCCATGACGTTCTTGACGTCGCGCTTGGAAAGCTCTGTGGCGGTCGCAATCTTTTCGATCAACTGCGATTTGGACATTTGGGTGGCCATCGTGTCTCCTCTGATTCGTGACGGCTGCATATTAGACCAACCGGCGAAGGCCTATAGCCTTCTGCACAGTTTTGTCGCGGTTTTACGGGCTTTTTTGGCCCCATGTGACAAAAAACCCTGCATTTTAGCCACTTCCAGTACGGAAGAAGCCTTGAGCAGCGGATTTTGCCTTGTTTCAAAGGCCCGCACGACATCTTGCTAGAACTGATTCGCCGCTTTCGACAAGCGACGACCGGCCTCTTTCTGACGGGAAGCGCGCGATTCACCCTGAAAAATAAGGGCTGGATCGATATCGCCGGTCTTCCTCCCCGTAAAAGCAGGGAGAAAGTGACGGGCGATCGGCTAGACGCGCTCGATGATGATGGCGGGCGCCATGCCGCCGGCGGCGCACATGGTGACGAGACCGCGCTTGAGATCGCGCCGTTCGAGCTCGTCGAGCACGGTGCCGATCAGGATCGAGCCGGTGGCGCCGATGGGATGACCGAGCGCGATCGAGCCGCCATTGACGTTGACCTTGGCACGATCGAGCTCGAGGTCGCGGATGTATTTTTCCGCCACCACCGCGAACGCCTCGTTGATCTCGAACAGGTCGATGTCGTCGACGGTCAAGCCCGCCTTCGCCAGCACCTTGCGCGTGGCCGGCACCGGCGCGTTGAGCATCAGGGTCGGCGAATCCCCCATATTCGCCATCGCCACCACGCGGGCGCGGGCTTTAAGGCCGTGCGCCTTGGCGTAAGCGGGCGATGCCAGGAGGATCGCCGCTGCGCCGTCGACGACGCCGGACGAGTTGCCGGCATGGTGCACGAAGTCGATCTCGAGATCAGGATATTCCTGCAGGATCAGTCCGCGATAGGTCGTGCCCTTGTCGTCGAGCGCATAGTCGGCGATCGCCGGGAATGCCGGCTTCAGGCTGCTCAGCCCCTCCATCGTGGTCTGCGGCCGCGGATATTCCTCGTGGTCGAGTGCAAGGCTGCCGTCCTCGCGGTGAACAGGCACGAGGCTCTTCTTGAAGTAGCCGTTCGCGATCGCGTGCGCGGCCCGTTTCTGACTCTCCAGCCCGAGCGCGTCGACATCCCCTCGGGTAATGCCTTCCAGCGTCGCGATCGCATCCGCGCAGACGCCCTGATGCGACTGCGGATGCCGCGCGCGCAGCCGCAGATTGCCGTTGTCCATCATCATCGGGCCACTGCCGCGCCGGCCCTCCATCGACATCATCTCGCAGCCGCCGGCGATGACGAGGTCTTCCGCGCCGGCCATGATCGAGGATGCGGCCATGTTGACGCTGGTGATGCCGCTTCCGCAGAAGCGGTCGAGCGTCACGGCGCTGGCGCGCACGTCGTAGCCCGCATCGAGCGCCGACATCCGGCCGAGATCGCCGCTTTGCGTTGCGACCTGCGCGCTGCAGCCCCAGACGATGTCGTCGACGTCGGCGGTATCGATGCCGGTCCGGTCGGCGAGCGCGCGCAGAACGGTTGCGCCCAGTTGCTGCGGATGAATGCCCGAGAGTGCCCCCTTGCCGGCCTTGCCGACGCCGCGCGGGGTCCGGCAGGCATCGATGATGAGTGCGTCGGTCATGGGCATGTCCTCTTTGTTTTGAGCGTTGAGGACGGTTTTGGATAACGGGGAGAGGAGAGTCAATCTGGACGGGCTTCTTCGCCTCTCCCCGCGTGCGGGGAGAGGCCGGATTTTACGCGCAGCGGAAAATCTGGGTGAGGGGGAGCTTCCGCAAACTCGGTGGCAGACGGACTCGCGGCGAGTCCCCCTCACCCGGAATTTGCTGTCGCAAATTCCGGCCTCTCCCCGCACGCGGGGAAGAGGCAAAGAGACCTAGACCGCCGCTACGCCCCCGCCGCGTTCTTCGCGATCACGTTGCGGTAGAAGCTGGCGCTGAGTTTCGGCGTGCGCACCTGGGTATCGAAATTGACGTGGTAAAGTCCGAAACGCTTGTTCAGCCCGTACACCCATTCGAAATTGTCCATCAGGCTCCAGAGAAAATAGCCGCGCACCGGCACGCCCTCGGCCGTGGCGCGCTGGAGCTGGGCGAGATAGTTGCGCAGATACATGATGCGATCGGTGTCGTAGATCTTGCCGTCGGGCGTCACGGCGTCGTCGCCGGAGGCGCCGTTCTCGCTGATATAGATCGCATCCGTCTTCCAGATCTTTGCCGCGAGCTTCGGTACCCAGTAGATCGTCTCGGGTCCGACGCGCAGCCAGTCCGAGTTCATATGCGGAAACGATTTCGGAATCGGCAGCGGCATGAAGCCGGCGCCCTGATCGGACGCCACCACGTAGTTCTGCGGCGCGTAGATGTTGAGGCCGAGGAAATCGACCGGCGAGGAGATGATCTTCAGCTCCGCATCGGTGTATTTCGGCGCGTCGGCACCGGCGAATTTCAGGAAGGCGTCGGTATAGCGGCCCGTCATGATGACGTTGAGATAGCCCGCATTCATCTCGCGCAAGGCGATCTCCGCAGCGCGAACGTTTTCCGGCGTGTCGATCGCGGGCGCGCAGGCATCGACGTTCTCGGCCGGCCCGACCCTGGTGCCGCGGCGGCCGTGGGCGCGCACCGCCTGCACCGCGAGCCCGTGGGCCAGTGCACTGTTGTGCCTGATCTGGTTGACGTCGGCTTGCGGCAGCTTTAAGCCCGGCGCGTCGATGCCGATGCCGTAGCCGAAATAGACGAAGCGGCCGCTCTCGTTCAGCGTGAAGACGTTCTTGACGCGATCGGTCAGATGCTTGGCGACATAGGCCGCGTAGTCGCCGAAGATCTTGCAGGTGTCCGTCGAGCGCCAGCCGCCGAAGCGATCCTCAAGCGATTGCGGCAGGTCCCAATGATAGAGCGTCAGCCACGGCTCGATGCCGTTCTTCAGGAGCTCGTCAATGAGCCGGTTATAGAAGTCGAGCCCTTTCGGGTTGGGCTTGCCGTCGCCGTCCGGAAACAGCCGCGGCCAGGCCACCGAGAAGCGGTAGGCCTTGCAGCCGAGTTTCTTGATGAGCCCGATATCCTCCTTGTAGCGGTGATAGTGCTCATTGGCGCGGTCGCCAGTGGTGCCGTCCTCGATCTTGCCGGGGATGCGCACGAACTTGTCCCAGATCGAGGCCCCTCGCCCGTCCTCGTTGACCGCGCCCTCGACCTGGTAGGACGAGGTCGCTGTTCCCCAGACGAAGCCGGCCGGAAAGCCGGCGCGCGGCGCTGCCGGTCTCGCTTCGGCTGCATCGAGCGAACCGGTCAGGCCGGTCGCGGACAGCCCCGCGAGTTTCGCGAAACGGCGCCGCGAGACCTTGTCCGACATTGATGCTTCTCCGCTTCCAATCCTGTTGCGGGCGCACAATGGCGAGTCCAGGGCGGTTTGAGAAGCAAGCTTTGGGAGAAACCGGATGGAGATCGCGCGGTCCGGGGGCCGACATAGGGTTGCCGGGCCAACTGGCCCGCGTGCTTCCCGGCTCAGCGCGGACGCTTGGGCAATTTTGGCAACTTGGCGGGGTTGAACGCCGGGCGCGGCCCGGCTCGCTCTTCACGTGCCGGCGACGCCGGCTCGGTGAGAATGAGCGTTCCCTGGAGAATCATTCCCGGCACTTGTTGTGCCGTCGCGGTGTAAGTGGCGATCTTGCCGGGGCAGTTTCCCTCGATGTCCAAAACGAGTTCGTCTTCCACGCCGAACACCGTTGCGCGACCGTCGGTGTGGCGCTTGGTCGAGACGGTGGCGGTGAAGCGATCTCCATCGACCTGACAGGAGCCGTGATAGGTCATCAGGCTGTCGCGGCCCCAGATCTGTCCGTCGGCGACATGGACGATCCCGGTCCCCTGATCGAGCGGCGTCTTGTACCACGCCGCATATGTCCCGTCCTTCAGCATGGGAGCAGTCTCCCTGGCATTCCCCCACGATCATCCGCACGATCAGCGCTAAGAAAGCGTTAATCACGCGGCCCGTGCCATTCCGGCCTGTCCTTGCGCAGCTCGGCTTCGAGCTCCTCGACGATGCCGTGAAGCAGACACGCGGCCAGCGGATCGGTCACCTCCCGCTCCAAACGCCGATAACGGGCGATCCGGCATTCCTGCTCTCTCAATTGGTGCTCTGTCATCACACGGGCCCTCCGGCGAATTGACGCGAAGAGCGCCGGGCAGTTTCGTTAAAGTTTTCAGATCATTCTTGATGGTTTCTGATTGGTAAAGACGGCGCTGCGCGGGAGCGGGGCCAAGTCATCGCGAAGGCGGCATCGTCTCTAGGTGGACAGGCGAAGCCAGACGTCCCTGCTCGCCAACGTGCCGTTGGGCGTCGCGATCTCCATGTCCACGACGTGCAGGGAACCGGGCTCGTCTGCATAGATGTACTTGAGGTGCCACATCAGGCCCAGGTCCGGTGAAACGACAAAATCGTCCAATGCGTCCGTGATATCTCGAACGGCCTCGCGGTGCGTCAAGGGCGCGGAAAACATCGCATCGATCAGGTCGGCGAGGCTCATGCCCTCGACGAGCATCAGTCGCGCGATCTCGTCGCCGTAGACATGCCGAAGCGCTGAAACGATCGCAGCGACGGCATCCGGATTCTTCAACGACACGGCAAAGCAGGCCTCCGAACCTATCATGCCGGAGGCGGCATATTCTGCAAGCTCAGCGAGCACTCCCGCAAGAGCAACGGAGGCGGCGTCCGAAGGCGCCCAGCCTGGCCGGGCTCAGCGAGCTCAGGTCGGCGAGCGGCCCACCATTGGCAAGATTGGGCAAGGGTTCGCCGTCGACGCCGCGGCGGCTGCTTCCGATTGCGCGCCGGGCGTGCTTCTGCTACTTTGAGGTACGTGCCTCATTTCACCTCGCCGGCCCCGCGTCGGTGAATGGCATTTGGGCACAAGCAGAGTTGGCCTTCATCAAGGGCCGACCGCCTTAGGGAGGATAATATGCAGCGTCTCTTGGTTGCAGGTGTCTCTATTGCCTTCGCGGTAGCAGCGGGTGTCGGCTCGGCCGGTGCAGCGGACAAGAAAGTCCTGGCCTTCGTCGTCAATGGCGCATCCGACTTCTGGAAGATCGCTGAGGCCGGCATGAAGAAGGCGCAGGGCGAGCTGCCCAACTACGACCTCCAGTTCAAATATCCGGAACAGGCTGCGGCCGCCGTGCAGCAGCGCGTGATGGACGACCTCGTCGCCGCCGGCGCCGCCGGCATCATGGTCAGCGCGGTGGATCCGAAGAACCAGACCGATCACCTCAACAAGGTTGCGTCCCAGACGGTGCTGTTCACCACCGACAGCGACGCGCCGCAATCCAAGCGCGTGGCCTATATCGGCTCCTCCAACACCGATCTCGGCAAGGAGGCAGGAAAGCTGATGATCAAGGCGCTGCCGAACGGCGGCAAATGCGTCGGCTTCGTCGGCCTGCCCGGCGCCGACAATGCACGCGAGCGCATCGAAGGCGTGAAGGAGACCATCAAAGGCTCGAAGGTCGAGCTCGTCGACGTCCGCGGCGACGAGATCGACCAGACCCGCGCCAAGCGCAACGTCGAGGACATCCTTGCTGCCATGCCCGATGTGAGCTGCCTCGTCGGCTTTTACTCCTACAATACACCGCGCATCTATGAGGTGCTCAAGGAAGCCGGCAAGCTCAACAAGATCAAGATCATCGGCTTCGACGAGGATCCGATCACGCTCGGCGGCGTCAAGGAAGGCAGCATCGTCGGCACAGTGGTCCAGCAGCCGTTCGAGTGGGGCTATCAGGGCATGAAGCTGATGGCGAACTACATCGGCGGCAACAAGTCTGGTGTTCCGGCCAACGGCATCATCATCGTGCCCGGCAAGGTCATCGAAAAGGCGAATGTCGACGACTTCATGGCCTCGATGAAGCAGATGCTGAAGAAATAGCAGATATCCCCGCTGCCCGAGCCGCAGCCTGCCATGTCAGAACCGTTTCTCGAGCTGATTGACATCAGCAAGAGCTATCCAGGCGTGGTCGCTCTCGACCGCGTCGGTTTGCAGGTGTCGCCCGGCGAGGTCATTGCGCTGATCGGCGAGAACGGCGCCGGCAAGTCGACGCTGATGCGCGTGCTTGGCGGGGTGGTTGAGCCGAGCGGCGGCGTCATCCGTGTGGACGGCGCCGCGCGAAGCTCGCTCACCGTGACGGATGCGATCAAGGCAGGCATCGCCTTCGTTCATCAGGAACTGAACCTGTTCGACAATCTGGATGTCGCCGCCAACGTCTTCATGGGCCGCGAGCCCGTGCGCGGCGGGCCCCTGCGGCTGATCGACCGCAAGCGCATGCACGCCGACGTCGCTCCGCTGCTCGACCGGCTGGGCTGCGATTTCGCGGCCGATGCACCGCTCGCCGAATTGTCGCTGGCGCAGCGCCAGCTCGTCGAGATCATGAAGGCACTCTCGCTCGATGCTCGCCTCGTCATCATGGACGAGCCGACATCGAGCCTGACGCTCACGGAGACCGACCGCTTGATGCGGATCGTCGCCGGCCTGAAAGCCCACGGGGTCAGCGTCATCTTCATCACCCATCGCCTCAATGAGGTGATGCAGTGCGCCGACCGCGCGGTCGTACTGCGTGACGGCCGCGTGGTCGGCACACTGACACGCGCAGAACTCTCGCCGGCGGCGATGATCCGCCTGATGATCGGCCGCGACCTGAAATCGCTTTACGTTCCCCCGGCCGCACCACCTAGGGATAGCGTGCTCCAGATCGTCGATGCCGTCACCGACACCTATCCCGAGCGCGCCGTGAGCCTGTCGGTCCGCCGCGGCGAGATCCTCGGACTTGCCGGTCTCGTCGGGTCCGGCCGCACGGAGCTCGCGCGCGCCGTCTTCGGCATCGACCGTTTGCGGGGCGGCGCGATCAGGCTCGATGGCGAGCCGATCCGCATCGCAAACCCGCGGGCCGCCATCAAGCAAGGCATCTATCTCGTCCCGGAGGACCGCAAGGGCTCGGGCCTGCTGCTCGACGTCTCGATCAGCGAAAACATCTCGCTGCCCGATCTCGCGTCCTATTCGCGCTTCTGGCTGGTGGATACGGCGCGCGAGCACGAGAATGCGATGCGCCAGCGGGAGCGTCTCAATATCCGCGCCCCCGACGTCGAGACCGTCGTCGGCTCGCTGTCGGGAGGCAATCAGCAGAAGGTCGTGCTCGCCAAATGGCTGTCGATGCGGCCGAAGGTCCTGATCTTCGACGAGCCGACGCGTGGTGTTGACGTCGGAGCCAAGCAGGAAATCTACGACATGCTGCGCCGCCTCACCGACGCCGGCGTCGCGATCCTCATGATCTCCAGCGACATGGAGGAGGTGATCGGGATCAGCGACCGGATCGCGGTCATGCATGAAGGCGCAATCTCGGGCTTCCTTGATCGCAGTCAGTTCAGCGAGCACAATGTGCTGCAGCTTGCCGTCGGTCACGCAATTGGACCGGAGGGACCTTGAGCAAGAAAGACCTGAGCCTTCTGGTCCTGATCCTCCTGGTCGGAACCGTCGTCGCCCTCATCAATCCGAGATTCCTGTACGTTGGCAACCTCTCCAATACGGCCAACCAGGTCGGGCTGTTCGGCATCTTCTCCATCGCGCAAGCCTTCGTCATCATCATCGGCGGAATCGAGCTGTCGGTTGGTTCCGTGATCGCGCTGCTGGGCGTCCTGTTCATCGACCTCATCGTCAATCACGACGTCGACTGGTTGGCGGCAACCGCGATGATCGTTGCAGCCGGGCTCCTGATCGGCCTGGTTCATGGCACGCTGGTGACCAGGATGCGGATCCAGGCCTTCGTGGTCACGCTGTGCGGCCTCCTGATCTATCGCGGCGCGGCACGCTATTATACCGAGGACTCCACGGCGGGGTTCGGCTTCGGTGCGAGCTTTCCGATGCTGGAATGGCTGGCTGCCGGCCGCACAAATGTCTTCGGCTTTCCGCTGCCGCACAGCGTGGTGGCGCTTGGCGTGGTGACCATCATCGCCTGGGTGGTGCTTCACCGCTCCGTATTCGGCCGCTACCTCTATGCCGTCGGCAAGAACGAGGAGGCGGCACGCTACTCCGGCATCCGCTCCAGCCGCGTGATCATCTCGGCCTATGTCATTTGCGGCGGGCTGACCGCATTTTCAGCCATCCTGATCGCGATGTACACCCGTTCGATTTCGCCGGCCGTGCACGGCTCGTTCTACGAACTCTACGCCATCGCCGCCGCTGTGCTCGGCGGCTGCTCCTTGCGCGGCGGCGAAGGCTCGATCATCGGCGTCGTGCTCGGCACCGTGCTGCTCCAGATGCTGCAGAATCTGGTCAACCTGCTGGGCATTCCGAGCTCGCTCAATTTCGCAGTGATGGGAACGGTGATCCTGGCCGGAGTGCTGGGCGATCAGTATCTGGTGCAACGACGCAGCCGCGTGGGGGCGGCCAAAGGCCGAGGGCAGACGAGCGCCGCGGCCGCACCGATCGAGAAACTGAAGGCGGAGTGAAGGCGACGGTTTGCGCCGGTGTGTATCCGGCACGGACGGTCGATCACGGGAAGACGACAGCACTTCCAAAGTATCTGGAGCGCGATGAGATGAAGAAGCATCGTCATCACGCTCCAGGCTATTGTTTCAGCATGAGCTTCTCGGAAAGCCGCTGCGCACTGCTCCGGATCAGGTCTTAGAACGTCACCCGCATCCCCGCATAGAACGCGCGCGGCCTGGCCGGGCTGAGCGAGCGCGGGTCGGTGAATTCGGCTCCCCCGTTGGCGAAGTTCGGCAGCGCTTCCCTGTCGAAGAACGTGCCGAGCGTGGAGTAACGATTGTCGAAGATGTTGTTGACGCGCCCGTAGAGCTGGATGTTCCGGGTGATCTGGTAGGAGCTGTGGAGATTGAACACGGCGTAGGACGGGAGCTGTGGAAACTGGTTGGACTCGTCGCCGACGTAGTACTGGCTCGAAACAAAGAGCGCGTCGCCTCCGACTTTCCAGACGTCGGTCACCGCATATTCGACGCTGGCCTTGATGAGGTGCCGCGGCAAGCGCGGAATCTGGTTGCCCGGCAGGACCTGGATGTTGCCGTCAGCGTCTGCGAACGGGCTATCCGAGCCCAGCGTTAGCGCATCGAGGAAGCGCGCATCGAGGAATGCATAGCTCGCCTGGAACTGCAGCACGTTCGACTTCACGCTCACCTCGGCTTCGAGCCCCTGCCTGCGCGTGCGACCAACGTTCTGGAAGAAGCCGAAGCCGGTCAAGCCGGGGATCGGGGTCGCGACGATGTCGTCGTAATTGGTGGCCCGGAAAGCGCCGATCTTCCATCCGAGCGAACCGATCTGCAGTTCCTTGGTGCCGCGGAAGCCCGCTTCCACCGTCTTGGACACCACTTGTTTTAGCGGAGGGTCGGCGACCAGGAATTGTCCGATGATGCAGGGCCTCGCCGGATCGGCGCAACCCAGCTCGAGCGGCGTCGGCACCCTGTTGGCCTCGGAATAGCCGGCATAGGCCGTCACTTCGGGCGTGATCCTGAAGGTGCCTCCGACGATGGGATTGAAGCGGTAGAAGGCATGATCGCCGTTGAGCGCGGTGCCGAGTTGGTCCATCAGGGAAATCTGGGCGGCGTTGAACCGTCCGCCGCCAGTGACCGCAAAACGATCCGTCACGTCGAACGTGTCCAGTGCATAGAGGCCCTGATACTGGTTGACGGTGCGAAGCGACACCGGGCCGATCGACGTCGGCTCGCCCGACTGACCGAGGAATATGCCGCTGCCCGTGACGACGTAGTTCGTGCCGATCGTTCCCAGTTCGGTGCTGCCCGTGAAGTGCGTCTTGCTGAGGTCGTAGCTTGCGCCGACCACGAAGCGGTTGCCGTGACCGAACAGCTGATCCGTGTTGGTCGCCTGTCCGGATATGCCGAACGACGTCGACTTGGTGGAGGTGCGATCGATCTGGCTGAGGATGGCATCGGGGCCGAAGGTATTGGCGAGCTGCACGCCATTCAGGCCGAACGCAGGGACGTCGTCGTCGTCGAAGCAAAGCAGCGTCGGGTCGGCGCAAGGCAGGGTATCGGTCGGGTTACCGTCGACGGTACTTTGCTTGAAGTGCCGCAAACGCGCCGTGCCTTCGAACGTCCAAGTCGGCGTTGCCTCCACCTTTCCGGTGAAGTTGAGATAGCCGACCTTGTTGGAGATGGTCTGCGGCGTCGTATAGGTGGCGCCCCAATATTGCTGGAGCAATTCGGCCGGAACGGTACTGGGGCCCGCCAAGGAGTTGTTGGCGACGCCGCCATTGAGATGGAATTCGCTGCCCTCGAAGCGATATCCGACGTCGCCATAGAAGCGCCGCACGTCGGACGACGAAAAGTTGCGAAAGCCGTTGTCGTGAATGCCTTCGAGCGCGCCGTAGACGGACCAGTTCCTGTCGATCTGCTTGCCCCATTGCGCGGAGCCCTGAATGCGGCCGAACGAGCCGCCCATGACGTCGATCTCGGCGCCCTGATAGTTGAAGCCGTTCTTCATCTGCAGATCGATGGCACCGCCGAGCGCATTGAGCCCATAGGCGGGATTGTTGGTCACCGCGACGGCTGATCGGATCGCAGCCGTCGGAATGAGATCCCAATTGACGATGTCGGAGAAGGCCTCGTTGATGCGGACACCGTTCTGGTAGACGGCGAGACCTTGCGGCGTCCCGGCGAGCGGCGACGCGACGTAGCCGCGAAACTGGATATCGGGCTGGAAGGGATTGCCGGTCACCTCATTGATGCTGATGCCAGGCACGTGCTGCTGCAGGGCATCGGCGATGTTCGGCGAATTGGCGCGCCTGATCTGGCCGGCGTCGACCGCGTTAATCGCCGAGGGGACCTTGTCGACGTCGAGACCTCTGCCGCTGCCCGGCGAGGTCGGATAGACGTAAAGGCGGGTCCTCGGCGCAGCGGACGACGGTGCGCCGATGCGCGCGACGGGCCGGGACGGAGCACTACGCCGCACGCCCGGCGGCGGTGCCTCGACCTCGACCGGCGGCAAATTCTGGATGTTGGTTTGCTCATCCGGCGCGGCGCCCGCGTCGGTCGCCACGACCAGTCCCGTACAGATTGAAATTACGACCAGACCCCGAACGCCCATCCGTCTCCACCCACATTTTCGGCAATCTTGTTCCCCGCCGTTCAAGCCAACGTACAGGCCAAAAGCCGCGGCACGCCAGCCGTAAAAGGTCCGCCCTCTCCACGGCAGGAAATCCCGATCAAATCGGGAATTCTTCCCGATCCAGCCGCCACGCGATCGTCGACCTGCTTCGACTCTCGGGAAGTATTCCCGGTGCCGGCGAGACTTTATGCTCAACCCGACCGATGATCTCTGTGCAATCCTTGGCGCGACATCGCGACCTGGTCGCGAGTCATTCATCCGTAGACTCAACACCCCGCCCTTCGTGGCGGGGTGCCTTTACGGCAAGCAAAAGACAGGCGGAGGAAACGATGAGGCTGCGGGAACGCTTTTCCGTTCGAGATCTATTTGTCCGGCGCGTCCGCCGCCGCCTCGTCACGGGGTTCGCCGCGAGTCTTGGCGTCGCCGCGTCCATCGCCGCCGCAGGCGCGCAGGACACGACCAAGAGCTTGACGCCCGACAGCATCAAGGCCGCGATTGCCCAGGTCGACAGCGCCTACATCAAAGCCAATGCGGCGACATCCAACAATTGGCCGACGATCGGCCTGGACTACGCCGAGACGCGTTTTTCGAAGCTCAACCAGATTACCGCTGACAACGTCAAGAGCCTCGGCCTGGTCTGGACCTACAACCTCGAATCCTCGCGCGGAGTCGAGGCGACGCCGGTCGTCGTCGACGGCATCATGTACCAGACGGCCTCGTGGAGCGTCGTGCATGCGATCGACGCGCGCACCGGCAAGCGCATCTGGACGTTCGATCCGCAAGTCAACCGCGAACTCGGCTACAAGGGCTGCTGCGATGTCGTCAACCGCGGCGTCGCGCTCTACAAGGGCAAGGTGTTCGTGGCCGCCTATGACGGCCGCCTGATCGCGCTCGACGCGGCAACCGGCAAGAAGGTCTGGGAAAAGGACACGCTGATCGACCACGAGCATTCCTACACCATCACCGGCGCGCCGCGCGTCTTCAACGGCAAGGTCGTGATCGGACAAGGCGGCGCCGAATATGGCGCGCGCGGCTATGTCACCGCATACGATGCCGAAAGCGGAAACCAACTCTGGCGCTGGTTCACCGTGCCCGGCGATCCGTCGAAGCCGTTCGAAGACGAGTCGATGGAGAAGGCGGCCAAGACCTGGGATCCCGCCGGCCAATATTGGCTCAACGGCGGCGGCGGCACGCCATGGGACACCATCACCTTCGACCCCGAGCTCGACCTCGTCTACATCGGCACCGGCAACGGCTCGCCCTGGAACCGGAACGTGCGCAGCCCCGCCGGCGGCGACAACCTCTATCTCGCCTCGATCGTGGCGCTGAACGCCGACACCGGCAAATATGCCTGGCACTATCAGGAGACGCCCGGCGACCACTGGGACTACACCTCGACCCAGCCGATGATCCTCGCCGACATCAGCATCGACGGCGCGCCGCGCAAAGTCATCCTTCACGCGCCCAAGAACGGCTTCTTCTTCGTGATCGACCGCACCAACGGCAAATTCATCTCGGCGAAGAATTTCGTCGATGTGAACTGGGCCACCGGCTACGACGCCAACGGCCGCCCGATCGAGGTGCCGGCCGCGCGCGGCGATGCGGCATACGACTCCATCCCCGGGCCCTACGGCGCCCACAACTGGCATCCGATGTCGTTCAACCCGCAAACCGGGCTCGTCTACCTGCCGGCCCAGAACGTGCCGGTGAATCTCATTCCGGAAAAGAAATTCAAGCAGAATGCCGCAACGCCGGGCAAATTCGGCGGCACCACCGGGTGGAATGTCGGTTTCGTCCTCAATGGAGAGCCGCCCAAGAGTCTTCCGTTCGGGCGCCTGATCGCGTGGGACCCGGTCAGGCAGAAGGAAGCCTGGCGCGTCGAATACCCCTCGCCATGGAACGGCGGCACGCTGACCACGGCCGGAAACCTGGTGTTTCAGGGGACGGCGGATGGTCGGTTCGTCGCCTATGACGCCAAGACCGGAAGGGCGCTGTGGGAGACACCGACCGGCACCGGCGTCGTCGCGGCGGCTTCGACCTACATACTCGATGGCGTGCAGTATGTCTCGATTGCCGTCGGCTGGGGCGGTGTCTATGGCATGGCACAGCGCGCGACCGAGCGGCAAAGCCCTGGAACGGTCTACACGTTCGCGCTCAACGGCAAGGCGCCGCTGCCGGAATTCGTGAAGTACCAGACCGAAGGCCTGATCCAGGGCGTGAAATACGATCCGAAGGACGTGCCGGAAGGAACGGCGCTCTATGTCGCCGCCTGCGCCACCTGCCATGGCGTGCCCGGTGTCGACAAGGGCGGCAACGTCCGCAACCTCGGCTACGTGCCGGCGGAGGAGATCGCCAACCTCAAGAACATCGTGTTCAAGGGACCGTTCCGCGACAAGGGCATGCCGGACTTCACGGGCAAGCTGACGGAAGCCGATGTCGTGAAGATTCAGGCTTTCATCCAGGGCACGGCCGACGCCATACGGCCGAAGAAGTGACGCGGCGCCAAGGCTGCGGCGGCAGCGCCGCAGCCGGCGGAGATGGTTTCAAGCCTAACGTTGCATCAATCAGGCGCGATGCAGACCAGAGAGTTCCATTTGAGCCCGATACTCGTCGTCGATGATCATCCAATCATCGCAGAAGCGTGCCGCGTCGTGCTGGGCGACGTCGAGGACGTCGTCGCTGCGCGTGATGTGCCGAGCGGCTATCAGGCATTCCTGGAGCACCGGCCCGGAGTCGTCATCCTGGATCTGACCTTTCCCGGAGAAGCACTGGGCGGCGTCGACCTACTGCATCGCATCTCCTCGGATGCACCGCTCGCGCGCGTGCTGGTTTTCAGCATGCATGCGGACGCAAGCATCGTCGCGTCCGCAATCAAGGCGGGAGCCATCGGATATCTGCTGAAGGACTCCGCACCGGACGAGCTGCCGAAGGCGGTGCGTCAGGTCAGGCTCGGTCATCGCTATGTCGACGAGCGGATCAATTTGCGCGGCGTGCCCCTGCCCGATCACGTCGAATTCGGCAAGGCCGCCACACTGACGCGCAGGGAAAGAGAGGCGCTCAGCCTGCTCGGCCAGGGAAACGCCTACTCTGCGATCGCCGAAGAGCTGGACATCACGCCGCGCGCCGTCGCGCGGCTCGTCAAGCAGGCGAGGATCAAGCTCGGGATCCGTCGCACCAGCGACCTGCTCCGCCGTGCGTACGAGCTCGCGGGCGGCGCAGACGGTTCGAATTGACCCGGCGCGGCGCGCGACATCAATTCGGATCAGGACGCGGCCGTCGGAACCAAGGCCTCCACCGTCACCCCTCCGTCACCGGACACGACATTAAGCGTGCCGCCCAGCGCCAGGATCCGCTCACGCATCCCGACGAGGCCGAAGCCGAGCTTCTGGCCGGGCTCCATGCCGCGGCCGTTGTCGCTGACCCGCACCCGGGCGCAGGAGCGGCCGTCGTGAGCCGTCTGCTCTGCCGGTTCGATGACGACATTGACCGAGGTCGCGCCGGCGTGGCGGAACACATTGGTGAGCGCCTCCTGCACGATGCGGTAGATGGTGAGATCGGCGGTCTCGCCGGTGGGCCCGAGCGCGGGTGAGATCACGGTCTCGACCGCGACATCCGGATGCGATTCCCGCCACAGCCGCGACAGCGATTCCAGCGCCTGGCGCAGGCCGAGCTCGGCGAGCCCGACCGGGCGGAGGCGCTCCAGCACGCGGCGATTGAACTGCTGCAGGGCGTTGATCTGCTCCAGCATGGCGCTGCCGTGTTTTCGCACGGCTTCCGCATTGGGAACCCGTCCGTCCGCCTGCTTCGCCAGCGCGCCGGCATGTGCGCGCAACGAGAACAGATACGGCCCGAACTCGTCATGGAGCTCGCGCGCGATCTCCTTGCGCTCGATATCCTGAAGCGAAACCGCTCGCTCGGCGAGGCGGCGCTTGTCCTCGACCGCCTCATGAAGCGTTGCGGCAAGGTGGTTGAGCTTGGTGCAGATCGCGGCGAGCTCCGGCGCACCGCCCGGCGTGACGCGGGCCTCGTAATGTCCGCCTTCGAGCTTCCCCATCGCCTCCGCCAGCGACTGCAGCGGCGCCAACGCCCGGCCGACCACATTCATCATCAACAAGAACAGCGCCAGCGCGATCGCCGAGCCGACCTCGAGCTGGGTCACGATGCCGTCCCAGATCTCCGCGATCTCGTCATCGGGATGCGAGGTGATCAGGAGCGAACCGGGCCGGCCATGGATCGACACCGGAACGCTCACCGCGGTCTGGTCGGGGTGAACCAGGCTGACGAACCACGCTGGTGGCCCGTGCGTGTCGGCATCGGCATCGGCCCGCGGCGCCGTCAGCGGATGGCCAGCGGCATCCCGGAGCGTGATGCTGACATGGCGCAGTCGGCTGAGATCGCGGGCGATCTGGTTCAGCCTGGCGTCCGGATCGGGGGCTTCGTTGAGGTCGGCCACGATCATTTCGATGAACTCGCGCGCGAGGCGGATCACGCTCTGGTCCTCGGCCTGCACGCGGGGACCTGCCTCCGCGACCTGGCGGCCGATATTGACGGCGAGCCCCAGCGCCAGCAGCAGCGCCAGCAGGAGGTTGATGCGCCCGCGCAAGGATAGATTTTGCCACATGGGTGTCGCTCGTGCCTCGCGAAGCTCTGCCCGCCGCTGTCCGATGACGTTGACAGGGGCGGAGCGGCGGATATCTAATCGGAAGCGTACAGCAATCCCGGCCGGGTTGCATGAGGCGAGCTCGGACACATCGCTCACGCGCCTGTCCCAGGTCGGTATCATGCGGCGCAGAGCAGGCAAGTTCGTCACAGGAAACGCTGTCACGGGGAACGCCTATGCGCATTCTGATCGTGGATGATCATCCCATCGTCGCCTCCGGCTGCCGCGCCGTGCTGGCCGACGAGGGCGAGATCGAAATTTTGGAGGCCGCCGACGCCGAAGACGGCGAGTGCGTCTTCATCGTCGAACGTCCCGACCTCTGCATCATCGACATCAATTTGCCGACCGTCTCCGGATTCGAGCTCGCGCGCCGCATCCTCGAACGCGCGCCCGAGGCCCGCATCATCATGTTCAGCATGAACGACGACCCGGCCTTCGCCGCGCGCGCGATCGAATGCGGGGCCAAGGGCTACGTCTCCAAGACCGGCGATCCCGACGACCTCGTCGAGGCGATCCGCGCCGTCGGCGGCGGCGGCACGTACCTGCCGAGCGCGATCGCGCGCAGCATCGCCTTCGCCGGGCCGACGCTGGCGCAAAGCCCATTGTCAAAGCTGAACGCGCGCGAGATGGAGATTCTGCGGCTGCTCAGCGCCGGAAAAAGCCTGTCGGAGATCGCCTGGCTGGTGCAATCGTCGTACAAGACGGTCGCCAACACCTCCTCCATCATGCGCCAGAAGCTCGGCGTGAAGACCTCGGTCGAGCTGGTGCGGTTGGCGATCGACAGCGGTGTCGCCTGACGCGGGCCGCCGCCACACTTTCGCTCACACAAGCGTTGCAATGTTGATGTGGTGAGATGCCACGGAGCTAGGGCATGACGATTCAGACTGTCTCGACCAACAAATCCTACGGCGGCGTGCAGGGCGTATACCGCCATGCGAGCCAGGCGACCGGAACCGACATGGTGTTCTCGGTCTACGTTCCCCCGCATGCCGAAGGCGCGAACCTGCCCGTGGTCTGGTATCTGTCCGGCCTCACCTGCACGCACGCCAACGTCACCGAGAAGGGCGAGTTCCGCAAGGCCTGTGCCGAGCTCGGCCTGATCTTCGTCGCGCCCGACACCTCACCGCGCGGGCCGGACGTTCCCGGCGATGCCAACAATGCGTATGATTTCGGGCTCGGGGCCGGCTTCTATGTCGACGCCACGCAGGAGCCGTTCGCGCGCAATTATCGGATGTGGAGCTACGTGACGGACGAGCTGCCCAAGCTCGTGGCGGGAAATTTTCCCGTCGACGCCAAACGGCAATCCATCATGGGCCATTCGATGGGCGGTCACGGCGCGCTGACGGTGGCGCTGCGCAACCCGCACCGCTATCGCGCGGCGAGCGCATTCGCGCCGATCGTGGCACCCTCGCTCGTGCCCTGGGGCATCAAGGCGCTGACCGGCTATCTCGGACCGCACAAGGAGGCCTGGCGCAGCCACGACACGGTGGCGCTGATCGAGGACGGCGCCAAGTTCTCCGGCTTCCTGGTCGACGTCGGCGAGGCCGACAATTTCCTGAAGGAGCAGCTCAAGCCGGAGCTGCTCGAAGCCGCCTGCACCAAGGCAGGCATCCCGCTGACGCTGCGGCGTCAGGCGGGCTACGACCACAGCTATTATTTCATCTCGACCTTCATGGGCGATCACCTGCACTGGCATGCGGAGAAGCTGAAGGGGTGAGGCCTTCTTACCCTCCTCTAGAGGGTAAGAGTCCCCTACTCCTGCCTGCCGTAATTCGGCGCGAGCAAGCGGTTGCGGATCAGGTAGCTCATCGCGCGCGTCCAGGCTTCATCGGTGTTGCCGCGCATGTCGACGCTCGCCGCGGTGATCATGGCGCCGGTCTTCACGTCGCGCAGATAGACGTTGAGGTTGATGATCAGGTTCGAGACCTTCTGCACCATGCCGGTGATCTCGAGCTCCGCTCCCAATTGCCCGGCGAGCTTGAGATCGCAGCCGCCGCAGGCCTGCAAGTTGGCGCGGCGGGCGGCGTCCCTGACCGGCGCGATGTCCAGCACCTGGAACCGGCCGGATTCGGTCAATTCCTTGCGGAGTTGCTCGCTGATGCGCAGGAGCCGCGCCTCTTCGGGCCTGGAGCCGTAGAACTCCCCGGGCAGGCTGGTGTCGATCAGCTCGAAATCGAACACGGCCAGCTTCGGCGGGTCGGCGCGCGCGACCGAAGGCGTCAACAGCAAAGCGGCGACCATCATCGATGCTCGCATGATCGTGATTCCGGACGCCGCCAGCGCGCGGACGAAATGCGGGGTTGCATGCCCTGACAAATTGGTCATGCTTGAAGCAGAGACAATTCTCCACCTGGGGTCAAGCCGGGGAGATCGTCCGGAGGAAACATGATCCGATGGTTGGCCGGCCTGATCGGCATTGGTCTTGCTGCGACGAGCGCGCTCGCGGCGGAGCCTGTCCTGATCGGCGTCGGCTATCTCGGCCTCGCCGCTCCCCGATCGACGCTGTCGCTGATCGAGCAGCCCGCGGAGAATGACGGCGTCGCCGGCGCCCGCCTCGCGATCGATGACAACAACACCACCGGAAAATTCCTCGGCCAGCGGTTCGCGCTGGAAGAGCGCCGCGTCAAGGAAGGCGACGACCCGGTGCAGGCCGCGACCGCGCTGGCAGAGAAGAACGGCTTCATCATCGCCGACCTGCCGGCCGACGCGCTGCTGAAAGTCTCGGATGCCTTGCGCGAGCGCGGCACGCTGCTGTTCAATATGGGGGCGATCGACGAGCGGCTGCGCGAGGCCGATTGCCGCGCCAACGTGATCCACACCGCGCCGACGCGCGCAATGCTGGCCGATGCGCTCGGGCAATATCTGGTCTGGAAGAAGTGGTCGCGCTGGCTGCTGGTTGTCGGCTCGCACGACGAGGACAAGCTGTTTGCCGACGCGCTGCGGCGCACCGCCGCACGGTTCGGCGCCAAGATCGTGCAGGAGAAGACCTTCGAAGACAAGGGCGGCGCGCGGCGCACCGACAGCGGCGTCACGCTGATCCAGCGTCAGATGCCGGTGTTCACGCAAGGCGCGCCGGCCTACGACGTGCTGGTCGCTGCCGACGAGAGCGAGGTGTTCGCCGGCTACCTGCCCTATCGCACCTGGGATCCGCGCCCCGTCGCCGGCTCGGCCGGCCTCGTGCCCCGCAGCTGGGACGCATCGCAGGACCAGTGGGGCGCGATCCAGATGCAGAACCGCTTCATGAAGCTGAATTCGCGGCGCATGACCGCGCGCGACATGCAGGCCTGGACCGCGGTGCGCATGATCGGCGAAGCCACCTCGCGCACCAATTCAGGTGACGTCAAGAAGGTCACGGACTTCATCAAGGCTCCGGATTTCTCGGTCGCCGCCTTCAAGGGCACGCGATTGACCCTGCGCGACTGGAATTTGCAGCTGCGCCAGCCGATCCTCCTGGTCGACGGCCGCATGGTGGTGTCGGTCTCGCCGCAGGAAGGGTTCCTGCACCAGGTCTCCGAGCTCGACACGCTCGGCTATGATCGTCCGGAGAGCAAATGCAAATTGAAGTGAGCGATGTGAGATGAGATCGAGCTGCCACCGCGACGACGCTGCGCCCCCTCCCCCGCGAGCGGGGGAGGTCACGACCGCCCGCGGGCGGATATCACGCATGCTACGAGCAGCGTCGCTGCTGACTCTTGGGCTCATAGCGGCGCCTGCGCAGGCCTTCGTTGCCTATGTCTCGAATGAGAAGAGCAACACGGTTTCGGTGATCGACACCGACAGCTGGACCGTGACCAAGACCATCAAGGTCGGCCAGCGCCCGCGCGGCATCGATTTTACGCGCGACGGCAAGTTCGTGATGGTCGCGGTCGGCGACGACGACACCATCCAGGTGATCGACGCCAAGACGCAAGTCGTGGTCGACAGCCTGCCCTCCGGCCCCGATCCTGAACTGTTCGCCCAGGATGCGGCCGGAAAAACCCTCTACGTCGCCAACGAGAACGACAACACGGTGACCGTGATCGATCTCGAGAAGCGTACCCGGCTCGGCGACATCCAGGTCGGCGTCGAGCCCGAGGGCATGACCATCAGCCCCGACGGCAAGACGCTGATCAACACCTCCGAAACCACCAACATGGCGCATTTCATCGACACGGCCACGCGCCAGATCGTCGCCAACGTGCTGGTCGATGCCCGGCCGCGCTATGCCGAATTCAAGCACGATTCGTCCGAAGTGTGGGTGTCCTCCGAGATCGGCGGCACCGTCTCGATCATCGACCCCAGGAAGCACGAGGTGATCGGCAAGGTCACGTTCGAGATTCCGGGCCTGCGGAAAGAGGCGATCCAGCCGGTTGGCATCGGCATGACCAAGGACGACAAGACCGCCTTCGTCGCGCTCGGACCGGCCAACCGCATCGCCGTGGTCGACGTCGCCTCGCGCAAGGTGACGAAATACCTGCTGGTCGGGCAGCGGGTCTGGCACATGGCGTTCACGCCCGATGAAAAATATCTGCTGACAACCAATGGCGTCTCGAACGACGTCTCCGTCATCGACGTCGCCGCGCAGAAGGTGATCAAAACCATTCAGGTGGGCGAACTGCCCTGGGGCGTCGCGATCGCGCCATGACCAGCCCTGCGCCGAGTCCCGAACCACAGGAGGCTCCGAGGCTGGAAACGGCGGCGGTGCCGGCGCTGTCAATCGACGGCGTCAGCCATGCCTATGGGTCGCGCCGGGCGCTGATCGACGTCTCTTTCGATGTGCAGCCGGCAAGCTTTACGGCCCTGCTCGGCCTCAACGGCGCCGGCAAGAGCACGCTGTTCTCGCTCATCACGCGCCTGTTCGGCATCCAGTCCGGCCGTGTCGTCATCTTCGGTCACGACATCAGCAAGAGTCCCGGCGAGGCGCTGCGGCTGCTGGGGGTGGTGTTCCAGCCCCGCACGCTCGACCTCGACCTGTCGCTGACGCAGAACCTGCTCTATCACGCCGCACTCCACGGCATCGGCCGGAGCGACGCTGCAGCGCGCAGCGCCGAGCTGCTTGGCCGCATCGGGCTGGAAGAGCGCGCCGGCAGCAAGGTGCGCGATCTCTCGGGCGGACAGATGCGGCGGCTGGAGATCGCGCGTGCGCTGCTGCACCGGCCGCGGCTATTGTTGCTCGACGAGCCGACGGTCGGCCTCGATGTCAAGGCGCGCGCCGACATCATCGGCCAGGTCCGCCAGCTCGTGACGGAGCAAGGCATCGGCGTGCTCTGGGCCACGCACCTGTTCGACGAGATCATGCCCAGCGACGACCTCGTGGTGCTGCACCAGGGCAAGGTGCTGGCGCGGGGGCCGATGAGCCGCGTCGTCACGGAGGCCGGCGCGCAGGACGTCAACACCGCCTTCATGCGCCTGACCGGTGCGCAAGCGATGCCGGGAGGCGGCGCATGAGCAGCATCACGGCGCGCGAGGCCCCGCGTGGCTTCTCATTCGCCGAGTACATGACCTGTCTCACCGGCATCGTCTGGCGCGAGGGCCTGCGCTTCCTGCATCAGCGCGAGCGCTTCGTCTCGGCGCTGGTGCGGCCGCTGGTATGGCTGTTCATCTTCGCCGCCGGCTTCCGCCAGGTGCTCGGCATCTCCATCATCCCGCCCTACGAGACCTACATCCTCTACGAGGTCTATATCGCGCCCGGGCTGATGGCGATGATCCAGCTCTTCAACGGCATGCAGTCCTCGCTGTCCATGGTCTACGACCGCGAGATGGGCAACATGCGCACGCTGCTGGTGAGCCCGCTGCCGCGCGGGTTCCTGCTGTTCTGCAAGCTGCTGGCGGGGACCGCGGTGTCGCTGCTCCAGGTCTATGCGTTCCTTCTGATCGCCTGGTTCTGGGACATCACCCCGCCGTCGTCGGGCTATCTCACCGTGCTGCCGGCGCTGATCCTGTCCGGGCTGATGCTGGGCTCGCTCGGCATGCTGATCTCCTCCGGGATCAAGCAGCTGGAGAACTTCGCCGGGGTCATGAACTTCGTCATCTTTCCGATGTTCTTCGCCTCCTCCGCGCTCTATCCGCTCTGGCGGGTCCAGGAAGGCAGCCCTTATCTGTACTATCTCTGCGAGGCCAATCCGTTCACCCATGCGGTCGAGCTGATACGTTTTGCACTCTACGGACAGATCAACTGGATCTCGCTGGCGGTGGTCACAGCTTGCACAATCGTCTTCATGATCGGTGCAATTCTGGCCTATGATCCCTCGCGTGGGCTGGCGCGACGGGGGCCCGCAGGAGGCGAAGGATGAAGGTTCTGGCGATGGCTGTTGTGGCGCTCGCGCTGTCGGGCACGGTCGCCCGCGCGGCCGATCCGCGCTACCCCAACTGGCCGTGCACGCAGGCCAAGGTGCCAGAGATCTCGCTCGCCGCCGTCTGGGCGGGGCCCGCGCTCGACGACGCCGAGACCAAGTGGAAGAACGACGCGAAAATCACCGCGCTGGTCGCAAAGCTGTCGGCGCGCAAGACCCCGATGGACGAGGCCGCGAAGCTGGTGAAGGACTTCCTGGCTGCCTCTTCCGCCGACAAGACGACCAACGCAAAGCTGCTTTTCGCCGGCCTGTTCGATACCCTCAACGCCCAGCGCTCGCAGGTCATGAACGGGCTCGAACGCGTCAGCCGCAAGCAGCGCGAGGCCGCCGACAAGATCCGCGAGGAGGCAATCCAGCTCCAGGCGCTTCAGGGCGCCACGCCGCGTGACGAGGCCAAGGTCGAGGCGCTCAGCAACGAGCTGATCTGGAAGACCCGAATTTTCGAGGACCGCAACAAGGTGGTGCGGTTCGTCTGCGAGGTTCCAACCACGATCGATCAACGCCTGTTCGCGCTCGGCCGCGTGATTCAGCAGGAGATGGAATAGCGTCAGCATCCCTGACGGCAGTCGTAAGTTCCCGCGATTGCGTCAGATCGTTAACCCTCGCCGCGGCTATCCGGCGGAACCAAATCGATCTAGGATGGCTTGTCGAAGTGAACTCCAGGACGTCGGGAGGCCTCGATGGGAACCACCAAGTTTATCTGGGCGGGCGCTGCGGCCCTCAGCCTGCTCGCAACCAGCGCTGTTGCTGACGACATGACCGGCATGGTGATGCGGATCGATCGGCTCAACGGCACGATCTCGATCCAGCAGACGCAGAAGGGCACGGTCGGCGCCAGCACCGGAAGTGCCGGCGCGCTCCAGGAATACAAGGCCAAGGACGCCGCGATGCTGGACGCCGTTCATGCCGGCGACAGGGTGAACTATTCTGCGACCGACAATAACGGCACCGGCACCCTGACGAAGTTGCAGAAGCAGTAGACGCCTGCTTTGCCTCCCCGCAAGCGCGGAGAGGCAACAGGACTGCGCTCACTCGCCTACTGCTCCGGCCGCGGTTCCGGCTGCGACTCTTCTGTCGGAAGCTTGGCCCGCTCCCATCCATCGGTGCCATCGGGGTACCAGGCGATGTTCGAATAGCCATAGGCCAGCGCGCGCTTGGCGGCGTTCCAGGACATCCAGCAATCGGCGAGGCAATAGATCACGAGCAGCGCGGCCTTGTCGCCGCCCGAGACACGAGCGAGCCCGCGCTGGAAGTAGTCGTCCATGGCCGGCGGCAAGGTGCCGTAGCCGGTATCCGGCAGCCAGACGCTGCCCGGAATGTTCCTGCGCGGCGCATCGCGCCACACCGTGCCTTCCGGAAGGTTCTTCGGCTTCGGCGGGCGCGGCAGCACGTCGATGAACGCGCCGCTCTTCGCCCGCCAGATCGCTTCGGCTGCCGCCGTGGTCAGCACCCGCGCGCCGGCCAGCGTTGCCGGCACCGGCGCGCGATAATTGTCGGCGCGATAATTCTCAGGCTCGAATGGCTCCTGCTGCTGCGCCTGAACCGGCGCCGCCAGCACGGCAGCGACGAGCGCAATGGCGGGAAGCCGCCTCATGGCGCCTGCCTCACGGCGTTTTCTTGGCCGTCTCCGCATTGAGCGGCCGATCGCTCTCGTCGAGCAGCGGAACGCCGAAGTCGAGCAGGATCTTGTTGATCTCGCCCTGGTTCTCCTGGATCAGCTTGTTGAGCTGCCGTTTCCAGTTCTGGTCGGCGGGACGCACGCCCATTCCGATGCGGTAGACCAGCTTCGGCCCCGTGGTCTCCTTGACCAGCGGCGTGACATGAAGCGATCCGACCTTCTTCGCGTAGTAACCGGCCATCGGACCCCACAGCACGCCGGCGTCGATCTTGCCGGCCGCGAGGTCGTCGATCATGGCCTGCGCCGAATTATCGTAGCGCGTATCGACCATCAGCGGATAGGGTTTTGCATTGCTCATCAGGCCGGCGATGGCCATGTTGGTCGCCGGCGGGGTGCCGGCGACGATGCCGACATGCTTGCCCTTCAACTTCGGATCCTCCAGCGTATCGACGCCGTCGAGTCCGCTGCCGGTCTTGGCGACCAGCGCATAGGTGGTGCGGTAATAGGGATTGGTGCCTTGCACGACGTCATCGCCCTGCGGAAAGCCCATGATGACGTCGCAGCGATGCGCGCCCAGCGTCATCCGCACGAAGCCCGTGGCTTGCGGGAAGAAAACGTAGTCGAGCTTCTTCTTGAGCCTGTCCGCAAACAGCTCGGCCAGCTTGTTCTCGAAGCCCTCGCCCTTCTCGTTCGAGAACGGCAGATTGCGTGGATCGGCACAGACGCGCAGCACGTTCGGGTCGACCAGCTCGAACGAGAGGTCGCCGCTGTCGTTGGTCTGCGCGATGGCGACGTCGCCGAGCGCGCAGGACGCAACCAGGACCCACAGTGAAAACAACCAGCGACGATGTCGTCCGGCCTCCGTCATCGCGCTTCCTCCTCGTTTTGTTTGAATGCTATCCATGCAACGCATGACGCGCCATGTTTTGCCAGACCCTGCTGGGTTTCCTTTGTTGCAGTGCAATGCAGGCCATCCTTTGAACTGAGGCGGAAAAGTGTCTCGCATCGCTCGAGTGATCGCAGCCTTGTCCCTGCTGGGGACAGCAACGCTAGCACGGGCCGGGGCGGCCGAATTGCCTGTGAGCGAAGTCGCGCCGGGAATCTTCGTACACTCCGGGACCATTGCCCTGATGAGCCGTGAGAACGAGGGCGACATTGCCAATGTCGGCTTCATCGTGGGCGATGATGCCGTGGCTGTCATCGATACTGGCGGCAGCGTGCGCGAAGGCGAGGCCCTGCTGGCGGCGGTGCGAGCCCGTACGCCCAAACCGATCCGCTATGTCATCAACACCCACGGCCACCCCGACCACGTCTTCGGTAACGCGGCCTTCGCCACCGCCGGCGCAAGCTTCGTCGGCCATGGCAAGCTGCCCCAGGCGCTCGCGACGCGCGGGTCCCACTATCTCGACAATTTTCGCCGCATCATGGGTAGCGAGCTGATCGATCCCGTGAGGATCATTGCTCCCACCCTCCTGGTTTCGGACACGATGACGCTCGATCTCGGGTCGCGTCGCCTGACCTTGCGTGGCTGGCGGGCCGGACATAGCGACAACGACGTCACCGTGTACGACGAGACGACCAAGACCCTGTTTGCAGGCGACCTCGTCTTTCTCCGCCACATTCCGGTCATGGACGGCAGCATCCGCGGCTGGCTCGACACGTTGAAGGAGCTGGAGGCGATTCCGGCGCAGCGTGTCGTTCCCGGTCACGGGCCCGTGAGCGACTGGCCAGCCGCGCTGGCCGACGAACGGCGTTACCTGTCAACGCTGCTGTCCGACGTCCGCGCGTCGAACAAGAAAGGCGAGCCGATCCGGGCCGCCGCCGACAAGGCGGCTGCCGAGGAGCGGCCGCGCTGGGAGCTGTTCGGCGATTACAACGCCCGGAACGCAACTGCAGCATTCTCGGAAATTGAATGGGAGTAGCCGGCGCGCTAACATAAGCAGGAGATCGGCTCCGCTGACATCCGGGAACGAGATCGGCTTCGCTGTCTCAGAGGACCATGACCATGACGGGATGCACACGCCGCCTGCCCCTGATCGCCGCACTGCTCGGCATCGCCTTTGCCATGCCGGTGCAGGCCGAAGAAGCCTACGATCCCTGGCCGGGCCTGGTGCAGGACATCTTCAATGGCCGGCCGATGAATGACGGCAGCGCCGTCATCGGCATCGAGATGCCGTATCGCGCCGAGGACGCGGCGATCGTGCCGGTGACCCTGCGCAGCAAGCTGTCGCCCGCAGACAGCCGCCGGATCCGTTCGATCACGCTCGTGATCGACCGTAACCCGGCGCCGATGGCGGCGAAGTTCGAGCTCGGCGCCGATGCCAATGTCACCGAGATCTCGACGCGCGTGCGTGTCAACAATTACACCGACGTCCACGCGGTGGCCGAGCTCAGCGACGGCCAGCTCTATGTCTCGAAGGTCTACGTGAAAGCCTCCGGGGGCTGCTCGGCGCCGGCGGGAAAGAATGTCGAGGAAGCCAACAGCCGGCTCGGCAAGATGCGCTACCGGCAGTTCGCGCGCGAGGAAGCGCCGGCGAGCCGCGTCCGCGAAGCGCAGATCATGATCGGCCATCCCAACAATTCCGGCCTGCAGATGGACCAGGTCACGCAGCTCTATATTCCCGCCTTCTTCATCAACCAGCTGAAGCTGACGCAGGACGACAGCCCCGTGCTGTCGATGGAAGGCGGCATCTCAATCTCGGAAGATCCCAATCTGCGCTTCACTTACGTCTCCAACGGCGCCAAGCGTTTCCGCGCGGAAGCCAGGGACACCGAGGGACACGTGTTCCGCAACGAGTGGGATGTCGAGAAGCCGGGGACTTAAGTCTCTCGATCGTCATGCCGGGCTTGGCCCGGCGATCCACGAACTGCACGCCTTCCCAAAAAACGTGGATGGCCGGGACAAGCCCGGGCATGACGAGTACGGCTGGCATGATGCGCTGTCAGAAGCACCGCACCTCGGCTTCCGCCTGCGCACGCCGCAGATCGTTCATTGCCGTGTTGGCCTGCTCCGATGTGCGGAACTGGACGCCGAGATTGCCACGCACCTGCGACATGCTGAGCGCGGTCTCCGCGGTCACATAGCGCTCATAGGGGATGATCGAGGCCACCACGTCGATCGAGCAGGAACATTGCTCGATCGACTGCCGGCTCTCGCCATTGGCCTTCATGCAGCCATAGACGTACTCCGCGCGCGCCGACGTGGGATAATCATTGACGTCCTCGGCCTGCGCCACGCACGACGTCGCCGCCAGCACCGTCAATGCGGCGACAATCGGTCGTAGCTGTCCGGCCAGTTTCATGCGCATCCTCCCGCTGGTTGCGACTAAAGCTATGCTATGCGTATTGTCCTGAAAAGCACTCTGTCAGAGGAAACGGCTCACAAGGTGATGAGAGCACTTGGCCTGATAAGGGCACTTGGCCTGACAAGGGCACTTGGTCGACCGTTGGCGCTCGCGGCGACGCTGGCGCTGATGCTGGCGGCACCCGGCCGCGCCGCGGAGACCATCCGCCTTGCGGTGCAGAAAACCGGAACGTTCTCCTGGGAGCTGGCCGCGATCCGCGCCAGCGGGCTCGACAAGGAAGCGGGCCTCGCGCTGGAGGTCACCGAGCTCGCGAGCACAGAGGCCGGCAAGATCGCGATGCGCGCAGGCAGCGCCGACATCATCCTGTCGGACTGGCTGTGGGTATCGCGCGAGCGGGCGCTCGGTGCCAAGCTCACCTTCTATCCTTACTCCAGTGCGCTCGGCGCGGTGATGGTGCCGGCGTCATCGCCGATCAAGTCGCTTGCTGACTTGAAGGGCCGCAAGCTCGCTGTCGCGGGCGGAGCAATCGACAAGAGCTGGCTGCTGCTGCAGGCGCGCATGAAGCAGGACGGCATCGACCTGAAGTCGGAGGCGACCGTCGTCTATGGCGCACCGCCCCTGCTCGCCGCCAAGGCGCTCGACGGCGAGATGGAGGCGAGCCTCAACTTCTGGAATTTCTGTGCCCAGCTCGAAGCCAAGGGTTTCAGGCGCCTCGCCGGCATCGAAGACATTCTGCCGAAGCTGGGTGCCAAGGGCGCCGTCTCCGCGGTCGGTTACGTCTTCGACGAGAATTGGGCCGCGAGCCATCGCGACGCCGTGGCGCGCTTCATCGCCATGACCCGCAAGGCCAAGCAATTGCTGGTCAGCTCGGATGCGGCCTGGGACAAGATCGCGCCGCTGACGGGCACGAGCGATGCCACCCTGCTCAAGACCTATCGCGAACGCTATCGCGACGGTATTCCACGCCGGAGCATCGCCGAGGAGGAACAGGACGCGCGCGTGCTGTATCGCGTGCTGGCCGAGATCGGTGGCCGAGATCTCGTCGGCCCCGCGGCCGAGCTCGATCCCGGCACGTTCTACCACGCCGTGCCCGGAGACTGAGGTGCTGCGTCTTCTCTCCTTCGCCCTGCTCCTCGCGACCTGGTGGATTGCCGCGCTGTTCGTCGGCGGCGCCAAGCTGCCGTCCCCGCCGGCAGTGCTCGAGGTGATGATTGCGGAAGCCTCATCCGGAGCGCTGTTCCTGCATCTCGGCGCCACGCTGGCGCGCGTCGCGCTCGCCTTCGTGCTGGCGATGTCGCTCGGCAGCGCCATCGGTTACCTGATGGGACGGGTCAGGCTCGCCGACCGGCTCGGCGATCCCTGGCTGATCCTGCTGCTCAACCTGCCCGCACTGGTCGTGATCGTGCTGGCCTATATCTGGGCCGGCCTGACCGAGACCGCCGCGATCGCGGCGATCGCCATCAACAAGCTGCCGACCGCCGTCGTCACCTTGCGCGAGGGCACCCGCGCGCTCGACAGCTCGCTCGACGAGATGGCGAGCGTTTTCGCGATGCCGCGCTGGCGCGCATTCCGCCATGTCGTGCTGCCGCAGCTTGCGCCCTATATCGCGGCCGCCGCCCGCTCCGGACTGTCGCTGGTGTGGAAGATCGTGCTGGTCGCCGAACTGCTCGGCCGTCCGAACGGCGTCGGTTTCGAGATCGGCGTCGCCTTCCAGCTGTTCGACACGCCGCGGCTGCTGGCCTATTCGCTGACATTCGCCGCGGTCGTGCTCGTGATCGAAACCTTGCTGGTGCAGCCGTTCGAAGCCCGCACAACACGGTGGCGACCACGTGCGGCTTGAGGTCGACATCACGGGCAAGACGTTCACGAGTGCCGCGGGCGGGACCCACGAGGTGCTCGCGCCGCTCAAGTTCGCGCTTTGCCCCGGCGAGGTCGGCGTGCTCATCGGTCCGTCCGGCTGCGGCAAGAGCACGATGCTGCGCATCATCCTCGGGCTCGATGACGATTTCAGGGGCCATATCGCGCGGCCGCCGCAGGCGCGGATCGGGATGGTGTTCCAGGAGCCCCGGCTGCTGCCTTGGCGCTCGGTCGAGCAGAATGTGCGGCTGGCCGCCCCCGATGTGACCGAGGCGAAGCTGTCGGAGCTGTTCAGGATTCTGGAGCTGGAGGCGCATCGCAGCCACTTTCCCGGCGAGTTGTCGCTCGGCCTTGCCCGGCGCGTCGCGCTCGCCCGCGCTTTCGCAGTCGAGCCCGACCTGCTGGTGCTCGACGAACCCCTCGCCTCGCTCGACGACGCCCTCGCCGGCCGGTTGCGCGACGAGATCGCAATGCTGGTGGCGCGGCGTCCGGTGATGACGCTGCTCGTGACCCATAGTCTCGACGATGCGATCCGGCTCGGCGACCGCCTGTTGGTCTTGTCGCCACGCCCCGCGCGGATCGTACAGGAGCTTCCGATCGCCATCCCGCGCGCCGCGCGCAGCGAAGCCGAGATTGCGGCGATCAGGACCGAGCTTGCACGGCGCATCCAGTCGGAACAAGGCGACGTTCACGCCGGGCGGGATGTCTCATAGGCAACCGCACGAGGCCCGTGCTAAATTGGGTCGCAGCGGAGTCTGCTGATGAAGCGAAGGATCGCCCTGACGGCACTTGGCCTTGCGCTGCTCGCGACGACGACGCGTGCGCAGGACATGATGCGCGATCTCGATCTGACGTCACCCGCCATGGTCTCCGCCGAGATGAGCCGGCAGGAGGTCGAGGCCGCGCTGGCCAAAGCCAGCGCCGGCGCCCCCGCCGATCTGACCGGCAAGCGGTTATCGGGGCTCGATCTCAGTGGTCTCAACCTCGCCAACGCAATTCTCCGTACGGCACGGCTCAACAAGACGAAACTCGCCGGTGCCCGGCTCGATGGGGCGATCCTCGATCAGGCGTGGCTGCTGGAGGCAGATCTCACGGGCGCGAGTCTGAAGGGCGCCAGTTTGTTCGCGTCACAGATGGCACGTGCTCGCCTCGACGGCGCCGATCTGACTGGTGCGCGCATCACGGCCGATCTCACCGGCGCGAGCATGGTCGGCACGTCGATCGCGGATGCGCATCTCGGTGCCGACATGCGCAACCAGTCGATGGGGCTGATGCGCGCGGTGCTGAGATCCGCCAATATGGAACGGCTGAACGCGCGCAACGCCGATTTGTCACGCGTCGACCTTGAATTCGCGATCCTCAGGGGCGCCGACCTGAGCGGCGCATCGCTGAAAAACGCCCAACTCGGCGGGGCCGATCTGACCGGCGCCATCGTCATCGACGCCGATTTCGACGGCGCCGATCTCGCCTCGGCGAAGCTGATCGCGCCGAACGGCCTTGACCGCGCCAAAAATTTCGACAAGGCAAAGAACCGCGAACGCCTGATCAGGGAATGACGGCGCGCCTGTGGGAGGACTGCTTGATGCGTTGGGTACTGGCATTGATCGCGTTGTCGACGCTTGCCGGCGACGCCGCCGCGCAGACCAAGGGCAAGGGCGTAAGGCTCTGGAACCTGACGACGGAGACGATCTCCGGTTTCCAGCTCGCGCCGGCCGGCAAGACCGACTGGGGTCCGAACCAGTGCCTGAACGACAAGGACAAGGAGGTCGATCACGACGAGCGGCTGCGCATCACCGGCGTCGAGCCCGGCCGCTACGATGCCAAGGTCGGCTATCCCAACGGACGCCAATGTGTGGTCCGCGACATCGAGATCAGGGCCGACGCAGTGTTCTCGATCGCCGACAAGGATTTGAAGGACTGCACCAAATAGCTACCCCCTTCACGGTGAGGAGCGCGAAGCGCGTCTCGAACCATGAAGCCCGGCTGATGCACCTCGGCCTCGATCCTTCGAGACGCTGCTGCGCGGCTCTCCAGGATGATGGGCTACTGCCCGTCACTCGCCCCGATCAACGCCCGCGGCTCACGCCTTGTCGTTCGGGTGCGGATATTCGCAGCGCCACCGCACCGCCTGCCACTTCGGATGCTCACCGACCCATTGCGCGATATAGGGCGGCGCCGCCATCGCGCATTGCTGCGGCGACCCACTATAGTTGAACAACAGATGCTGCTCCTCGCAGGTCGCCGGCGAGAGTACCGCACACACAGTCACCACCAGGTCAATCGGGTTCATGCCGGGATCCTCTCGCAAGGGCGATCAAGATTAGCACAAAGAGCTACGCTCGATGGAGGGGTAAGTTTCAATTTGGCGGGGGAATGAGCTGGAACTGGCCCGGTCGGTTCGCTGCTGGCGCAACGCAAAACGCCGCCACATCGCCTGACCGGGCTGTCCCGGCCATGAGGCCCTCCTTCTAGAAGTTCACCCCGAACACCATCCGGGCCTGATGGCGCTCGAAATTGACGAGGTCGAGATTTCCGCCCGAGCCGGCCGGGCGTCCCCAGGCCTGCATGCTCCAGCTCATGGTCAGGCGTGAGCGGTTGGACAATTGGAAATAAGCGGTCGGGCCGACGAACAGGACCTGGCCCGAAAGCTCGCCAAGGCCGATGCCGTCATATTGCCGGAAGTAGCGCAGCTCCCCGCCGAGCAGCACATTGGGCCGCACACGCACCAAGCCAGCCAACGCCGCCCCGATCGTCGAGCTCTTCTCGGACACGCCCGCCACCTCGAAGCGCGCCCATTCCGGCTGATAGATCAGGTTGAGAGCGCCGATGGCGAAGTTGGGAACGAGCTCGCGGTCGAACGCCAGCGTGAATTCCGTGCCGTACATCCGCCCTTTCGCGCCGCTGGTCTCGTCGATCCGGTCGCCATGGAGCTCTCCGGCGATGGTGAGGCCGAACGGCGCACGCGCGCGGTCGAGCAGACGGTAGCGCAGATCGAGCGAGGCGCCCTGGAAATTGAATTGGCGGCGGTCGTCGATATCGGGAACGCCGGTGATGTCGTGCAAGCTCGCGGTGCCGCCGACCTCGATGCGGAGGTTCGGTAGCGGCACGACTTCGATCTCGAATTCGTGCTCGAGGGCGCGATATCTACCGCCGCCCTTGCCGAAGCGCCCCGTCGTCTGGCTCTGGAATTCGCGCTCGCCGGGATTGCCGATATCGGTGCCGATCATGAAACCGAAGATGTGCTCGGTATCGAAGCCATCCTCGGCGCGGACGCATACCGGCAGGAGCACGACCGCGCAGGCAGCAATCGTCCAGAAGCTGTTGGCTCTCGCGCGCATTTCCGACACTACCACGGCTTCGACGGCGTTTGCCATCGAAGCCGCGGCAGGTCGTCAGTCTTACTTGCGCGAAGCGCAGGCGTACATGTTGATTTCCATGCCGACCGGCACTTCCACGATCTTCGGAGCTTTCCAAGCCATTCGGGGTCTCCCAAGGTATTGAGCGCGACATCGCGCGGCGCAAAACCTAGGGCTGCGCCAGATGCAGTTCAAGCCTCGATTCGTCTGCCGAGCGCGTCTGTGTCGATTCTTCGCGGCTGCATTTCTCTCTCGGACAAAGCCAGTTCGCTCTTGGTCAAGCACGACCTGCGGAGACGCCGGCTGTGCGACGCACCGCGCGTCGAATCGACACGAACGACACCGCGCCGTCAGCAGTCTTTGCCGGCCATTGCCGAGCCGCTCGGCTTGGCGCCGTCGGCCCGCTGAGCTGCCGTCGGCTCGCTCTGCATTTGCCGCTGCGCATCTTCGGACGAAGCCGGCGTTTCGCCGCTTGCACGATTCATCGTGCTGGTCGGCGGGTGCTGGCTGGAATCGCCGGCTGAACCGGACGAGTGCGATTGCGCTGCGCCAACGGTGACCGGACCAGAGCCGGCATCCTTATTGGTGCTGGCACTGCCCGTGTTGCACGGTCCGGCGACGGCGAGTCCGGCGCTCAAGGTCAGGATCGCGCAGGCGGCAAGAACGGTACGTTTCGTGGTCATCTGCATCTCCTCTTCTCCCGCCGCGCGGCCCCGGCGCCGGGCGGGATATCGCGGAGAGAACAGACCGAGCTGCCTGATGTTCCCAGTGCCGGCTCGCAAAAGCCGCCTTCGTCACGTTGTTCCGATTGCCCGCTCAGCGCATCAATCGCAAGAGCGCACGGCCGGCGCGCGAGTTCAGCTCTTTCGCATCCAGCGTTCCATCCTTATCGGGATTGGCCGCATTGAAGCGCTGCTCGACCACGGACAGGTATTCGTCGAGCGTCAGTGTCCCGTCGCGGTCGGGATCGGCAGCGGCGAGTTGTTTCGCCGTCAACCGTCCGCGCAATTCGCGGGCATCGAGCGTGCCGTCGCGATCCGGATCGAGCTTTGCGAACAATCCGGCCGCCACCTTCTTGACCTCCGCCAGATCGAGCGTGCCGTCGTTGTCGCTATCGAACAATTTGACCGCATTGCCGGAGGCCGACCACGCCGGACCGGACAACAATGCAAGCGAGAGCGCAAGTGCAACTGAGAGACGCGAAATCATCAAGACCTCCAGACCAAGAGCCCCGGTGCGGGACGGGCCAGCAACGAGATAAGTCCGCGAGCGGGTCCGGTTCAAGTCCTGAATTACAACTTGTGCGCGCTACAACTCACGGAAACCCTGCGGCTCGGCCAGACCATCCTGGATCGGAGCCGCTTCGTGGCGCGGAATTTTCCCAGCGTGTCTGCACAAGTCGACCGGCTTCCATGAAGTGCCGGCGCGGGCGTCCAAAGATAATCGGCACCACACTTACGACTTTCGTATTGACGAGTTTTGCATTCGGGCGGAGATTTGTACTTGCAGCGTCAAAAGGCGCGCATATTGGGAGGAACGGATGAAACGCTTTGCGATGGCCGCGGGCCTCGTCGTGCTTGCGTCGACGTGTGCAAGTGCACAGACCACCGAGCAGTTGGTCAAGGGCGCGACCGACACATCGAATGTTCTCAATTACGGGATGGGCTACCATCTTCAGCGCTTCTCGACGCTGAACCAGATCAACAAGGATACGGTCAAGAACCTCGTCCCGATCTGGAATTACAGCTTCAACGACGATCGTAGCGAGGAATCCCAGCCCATCGTCTATCAGGGCGTCATCTACGTGACCACGCACAACGCCACCATGGCGGTCGATGCCAAGAGCGGCAAGCAGATCTGGAAGAGCAAGATCGAATATCCGGCCGAAACGCCCCGCATCGTCTGCTGCGGCATCATCAACCGCGGCGTCGCGATTCACGAGGGCAAGTTGTTCCGTACGACGCTCGATGCCCACGTGGTCGCCATCGACGCCAAGAACGGCAAGGAGCTGTGGCGGCAGAAGGCGGCCGACATCAAGGAAGGCTATTCGATGACCATCGCCCCGCTGGTCGCCGAGGGTGTCGTCATCACGGGCGTCTCAGGCGCCGAGTTCGGCACGCGCGGCTTCATCGATGGATGGGACCCGGCAACCGGCAAGCATCTCTGGCGCACTCACTCGATTCCTTCGCCAGACGAGCCCGGCGGCGACACCTGGAAAGGCGACACCTGGAAGCTCGGCGGCGGCTCGACCTGGATTACGGGCTCATACGATCCCGAGCTGAAGACTGTCTATTGGGGCACCGGCAATCCCGGCCCGTTCAACGCGGCGGTACGGCCGGGCGACAATCTTTATACCTGCTCCGTGCTGGCGATGGATCCCAAGACCGGCAAGATCAAGTGGCACTACCAGTTCTCGCCGAACAATCCGTTCGACTACGACGCGGTCGCCGAGATGGTACTCGCCGACATGAACGTCGAGGGCAAGCCGGCCAAGGTGCTGATGAATGCCAACCGCAATGGCTTCTTCTACGTGCTCGACCGCACCAACGGCAAGCTGCTCGCGGCCAATCCTTACGTGAAGGTGAACTGGGCGACCGGCATCGACATGAAGACGGGCCGTCCGATCGAAACCGACGTCGCCAAGGATGCGCGCGAGGGCAAGAAGGTGACGGTCTATCCGTCGATCCTCGGCGGCAAGAACTGGGAGCCGATGTCGTTCAATCCGCAGACCGGCCTTGCCTACGCCAACACGCTGAACTTCGGCGGCAAGTACAAGGCCGAGCCCGTCACCTTCAAGCAGGGTGAATGGTATCTCGGCATGGACCTGAGCGATCCCTGGGAGTTCGGGGACGGACCGCGCGGTCACCTCAAGGCCATCGACCCCATGACCGGCAAGTCGAAATGGGAAGCGCCGAGCGACATTCCGCGCTTCTCGGGCGTGCTGTCGACCGCGGGCGGCGTCGTGTTCTCGGGCGCCCTGACCGGCGAGTTCGAGGCCTTCGACGCCGACACTGGCAAGAAGCTCTGGCAGTTCCAGACCGGGTCCGGCATCGAGGGACAGCCGGTCACCTGGCAGCAGGATGGCGTGCAATATGTCGCGGTGACCAGCGGCTACGGCGGCGTCTACTCGCTGTTCTCCGGTGACGAGCGGCTTGCCAAGGTGCCGCCCGGCGGCTCGCTGTGGGTCTTCGCGGTCAAGCAATAAACAAAGGCACGATGCTGAGAGAAATGCTTCACAAGACGGTGGCGAGCCTCGCCACCGTCGCGGTGCTGACGGTCGCGCTTGCGGCGACCGTCCGTGCCGCGGACGACGCGAACGGCAATCCACTGCAGGCTCAGATCGACCACGGCAAGTCGACCTATGCCTCGAAATGCTCGCACTGCCACGGCCCCAACCTGATGAACTCCGGCACCATCACGCCGGACCTGCGCGCCATTCCCGACGACAAGACGCGCTTCGTCACCACGGTGAAGAACGGCAAGAACAACAAGATGCCGCCTTGGGGCGACATCCTCTCCGACGACGAGATCGGGAATCTCTGGGCGTTCGTCTCCAGCCGGAGAAAGCCATGAGGAGCCGGGCCGTTGCATGGAGCGTTGCTGCGCTGCTTTCGACGATGGCGTCGGTCGCGCTTGCGGCCGACGATCCCCTGAGGATCTGTCTCGACGAGGACCGACCGCCGCTCTCGCTGCATCGCCGCGGCAAGCCGGATGCCGGCTTCGACGTGCTGCTGGCGCAGGCGGTGGCCGAGCGGCTCGGACGGAAGCTGGCGATCCAGTGGTTCGAGAGCAAGCTGGACGAGGATTCGAGTCCGCAGCTCGAAGCCAACGCGCTGCTCTCGGATGGGCGCTGCTCGCTGGTCGGCGGTTACGCGTTGACCCAGGATTCGCTGGTTGCCCCCGGAATGAAGACGGCGCGCTTGCCGGGCTTCGCCGGGGCCACGCGCGACGACCGACGGCGCCGCGTCGCCGTCGGCGTGCTCGCGCCGAGCCAGCCTTACGTCTATTCGCCGATGACGGTGGTGCTCGGGCCGAAGGCGAGCGGCCGCAAGATCGGCGACATCGGCGATCTCGCCGGGCTTCGCCTGGTCGTCGAAAGCGGCTCGCTCGGCGACGCCATCCTGATGACCTTCGACAAGGGGCGGCTGATCGACAGCATCACCCATCTCGTGCCCGGCCGCGACGATCTCCTCGGCGCGCTGCAGCGCGGCGACCATGACGCGACGCTGATCGACCTTGCGCGCTTCGACGCCCACCGCGCCGCGCACCCCGACACGGCGCTCACGGCGTCCGGCTATTACTATCCGATCGGCGCCAATCGCGGCTATGTCGGGCTTGCCAGCGATGGCGCGCTGATCGAGGCCGTCAACAAGGCGCTGAGCGCCCTCGCCGCCGAGGGCAGAATCGCCGAATTCGGCAGGCAGGCCGGCCTGAGCTATCTACCGCCGCGCGAGCCCGCCATTCTGGGCGACGTCTGGACCAAGATCATCCAGCGGTAACCGGAGAGGCTCGGCCTGCTGGCAGCGCGACGCTGCGTCCGGGCCACCAACGCCGCGCTCGCCATGCCTCGCCTCTGCCCGACGGAATGCGCCAATCTGTCTCGCCTGACGCCCGTGGCAGCGCCAGCCTGGTGCAGTACCCTGCCCGGAACCGGGAGAGAATCATGTCCAAGAAAATCGATCGCCGCCACTTCATCGCCACTGGGGCCGGCGCATTCGCGATGCCGTTCGTCTCGCGCGGCGCCTCGGCGCAGGCTGCATCACAAGGCCCTTGGCCGTCGCGGCAGATTCGCATGATCTGCAGCTATCCCGCCGGCGGGCAGACCGATCTGCTCGCGCGCGCCTACGGCGAATTCATCTCCAAGCAGGTCGGCAAGACCGTGGTCGTCGAGAACAAGCCCGGCGCTTCGGGCGCGATCGGCACGGCGGAGGTCGCCCGCGCCGAGCCCGACGGCCACACCATCCTGTGCTCGATCTCGACCACCTACATCATGAACCGGGTGGTGATGAAGAATCCCGGCTACGACATGGACAAGGATCTGACCCTCGTCAGCGTCATTCCGGGCGCCGGCCTGTTGCTGGTGGCCAACCCGAAGACCGGGGTCAAGACGCTGGAGGATTTCGTCGCCTTCGCGCGCAAGAGCGGCAAGGTGAACTTCGGCACCTACAGCGCGGGCTCGGCCCCGCACATGACGATCAACGAGCTCAACAAGCAGTACGGTCTCAACATCGAGCCGATCCATTACCGCGGCGAGGCCCCGATGTGGACCGGGATGCTCGAAGGCACGCTCGATGTCGCGATGGGAAGCTACACGGCAGCCCAGTCGGTCCTGCAAAGCGACCGCGGCACCGTGTTCGCGGTGCATTCGAAGAAGGTCGACGCAATTCCGGCCGTCAAGACCCTCCCGGAGCAGGGCGCGACGTCGAAATTCTTCACCGTGAGCGGCTTCACCGGCTGGGCCGTGCCCAAGGCGACGCCGCAGGCCGTCGTCGACCGTCTGGCGGAGCTCTGCGTCGCGGCCAACAAGGACCCGAAAGTGAAGGAGGTTCTTACCACCTTCGTGCTCGAGCCTGCCATCGGCTTCAAGGAGACCAACGAACTCTATCAACGCGAATTGCCGATCTGGATCGAGAGTGCGAAGTCCCTCGGCCTCGAGCCGGCCTGAGTCCGGGCAGGCGCCGGTCGGCCTGTCGCGGCCCCGGGGGCTCGACCAAAGTCCAGTGCCCGGCGCGCATTCTGCCGCTGTGATTGCGCGCCTCTGCGGACAACAAGGGCCGAACGCATGACACCGGATGCTGTCGCCGTCGCCGTTATGATCATCCTGCTCTTTCCGATGAGCTATTTCACGCTGGCCTCGCCCGCCTTTCTGCTGGTCAGGCTCGATATCCAGCCCGTCGCACAGCTGTTGCGCGGCATGTTCAACGCCCATTTCCTGGTGATGCGCGTCGCCGGCGTCATCGGGACGGTGGCTTTGTTGCTCGAGGAGCGCCTGATGGCCGCAATGGGTGTTGGCTTGATTGCAGCCATGGCGATCTTGGGGCGCTCCTGGTTCATGCGGCGGATGGACGACCAGCTCAGCGCGAGGGACGCCGGTGATGCTGAAGCCCCGCGTCGGCTGCGCCGGCTGCACTGGAGCGGGATGCTCGGAAACGCAGTGCTGCTGGTCGTTCTCGTGGCCAGCATTCCCTACATGGCCGCGTCGGTCTGAAAGACATCGCGGCCGTCGTCGCGTGACAGGCCACTGTCGACGCCTCGGCCGCAGTGCGCCAGCCTAATGCTCGTTCGAGTTCGCCGCGCTCTGCTGTGCCTTGTGGATCGAGGACGGCACAACCCCGAAATATTTCCGGAACACGCGGCTGAAATGCGACGAGCTGGAGAAGCCCCATGAGAACGCGACGTCGGTGATGGTCTTGCCGGCGTGAGCCTCGAGTTCCTGGCGGCAGTTCTGCAACCGTGCCTGCCAGATGTAGTCGCTCACCGTGGTGCCGCGCTCCGAGAACAGCATGTGCAGATAGCGCTTGGAGCAGCCGAGCTCGGCGGAAATCTGGTCGATGCACAGATCCGGATCGCGCAGATGCTCGCGGATGAAGAACTGCGCGCGCACATACATCGCTTCGGGCCCGACCCGGTCGAACATCGTGTCGGCTTCGCGCAGCGGCAGCAGCAGCAGGTCGATCAGCGAATCGGCAACGCCGACCGCGCTGTTCGCCGACAGCTTGGCCGCCTCGTCGAAGGTCGCATGGACGAAATCGTGGGCGATCCGCCCCGTGCCCGTCTTCGCCGACAACTTGCACGCCGGCATCCGCTGCGAGGGGAACCCGCGGTCGCGCAGCAGCGCCTTCGGCACGATCACCACGTCGTGACGGGTGAAGGCCGGGCTGATGATCGAATGCGGGCAGGAGACGTCATAGGCGATGATATCGCCGGGGTTGATCTCGATGTGGCGGCCTTCCTGCTCGAAGTAAGACACGCCGTAGGTCTGGAAGTGAATCTTGATGTAGGGGTGCTCATTGGCCTTGGCGCGCGCCAGCGTATGCGCGATGCGATGCTGGCTCACCTCGATCTGGCAGAGCTTCAGGCGCGAGACGCTCGTGTAGTCGATGCGGCCTTCGAGCGAGGACGCCTCCAGCGGATCGACGTCGAAATGCCCACACAGGCTCGTCAGCCCGTCGATCCAGCTCTGGATCTGGCGCTTCGGCGTCATACCGGTCGTCGAGAGCGTGTGAATGGTGTCGGACATTAATCCAGCCACTGTTTTGATCCGGAGATTCGAACGCGAATCGCGACCAGTGCTTGCTGAAGCCCTCAGCCATGATTGCGTGACGTTTACCTCGAATTTGAGCGGTCTCTTGGCACGAGCGCCATCGTTCCATTGCCACCCTTGAAAGTTAATCCTCCGCCTTAGTTGCACCGCCGTCAAGGGGAACCTGAGCGTTGAAAGCGCCTCCATGCCGCGCGGAAGCCGCTGAATTCGCTACTGCAAAATCAAAATCTTTTCCTCCGTGCGCTGTCGAGCAAACCGGGTTCTCTCTTGGGCAAGTTTCCCGATGGCGAAGTCGTTAGGGATTGCGGCAGGAACAACAAGAACGGGCCGCTCCTGCACGTGGACCCGTGGCTCTCATCAGGAGGAGGAAACAGCACAGCATCGTTTCTGGTCCCGATCGTGACCGCCCTGCACGAGCAGACGCCGGACGAGACGTCCGGTGAATCAATATTGCTTCGGAAAAATAACGAGACCAACGGAGGAATGACTATGCGCAAGGTGCTACTGGCGACCTTTCTTGGCTCCGCGGCGGCTCTCGCCGTCGGGAGCGCCTCAGCCAATGACGAGCTGATGAAGATGTCGCAGAACCCGAAAGACTGGGTAATGCCGGCCGGCGACTACGCCAACACTCGATACTCCAAGCTCAATCAGATCAACGCACAGAACGTGGGCAAGCTCCAGGTGGCCTGGACCTTCTCCACCGGCGTGCTGCGCGGCCACGAAGGCGGCCCGCTGATCATCGGCAACATCATGTACGTCCATACCCCGTTCCCGAACAAGGTCTACGCCATTGACCTTTCGCAGGAGAACAAGATCATCTGGAAGTACGAGCCGAAGCAGGATCCGAACGTGATTCCCGTGATGTGCTGCGACACGGTCAATCGTGGCGTGGCCTACGGCGACGGCAAGATCTTCCTGCATCAGGCCGATACCACGCTCGTCGCGCTCGATGCCAAGAGCGGTCAGGTCGCATGGAGCGTCAAGAACGGCGATCCCGGCAAGGGCGAGACCGGCACATCGGCACCGTTGGTCGTGAAAGACAAGGTGATGGTCGGCATCTCCGGCGGCGAGTTCGGCGTTCAGGCCCACATGACCGCCTACGACATCAAGACCGGCAAGCTGGTCTGGCGCGGATATTCGGAAGGCCCGGACGACCAGATCCTGGTCGACCCCGAGAAGACCACCGCGCTCGGTAAGCCCGTCGGCAAGGACTCGAGCCTCAAGACCTGGCAAGGCGATCAGTGGAAGATCGGCGGCGGCGCCACCTGGGGCTGGATCTCCTACGATCCCGAGCTGAACCTGATCTATTACGGCTCGGGCAATCCCTCGACCTGGAACCCGAAGCAGCGTCCCGGTGACAACAAATGGTCGATGACCGTCTGGGCTCGCAACGCCGATACCGGCGTCGCCAAGTGGGTCTACCAGATGACGCCCCATGACGAATGGGACTATGATGGCGTCAACGAGATGATCCTCTCGGATCAGCCGATCAATGGCCAGCCGCGTAAGCTGCTGACGCATTTCGACCGCAACGGCCTCGCCTACACCATGGACCGTGTGACCGGCGAACTGCTGGTCGCCGAAAAGTACGATCCGAAGGTGAACTGGACCTCCGGCGTCGACATGGACAAGAACTCCCCGACCTACGGCCGTCCGAAGGTGGTCACCCAGTATTCGACGGAAGCGGGCGGAGAGGACAAGAACACGAAGGGCATCTGCCCGGCCGCGCTCGGCACCAAGGACGAGCAGCCGGCGGCCTACTCGCCGGACACGCAGCTGTTCTACGTTCCGACCAACCACGTCTGCATGGACTACGAGCCGTTCAAGGTGAGCTACACCGCGGGCCAGCCCTATGTGGGCGCGACGCTCTCGATGTACCCGCCCCCGGGTGAAACCCACATGGGCAACTTCATCGCCTGGGACAACAAGACCGGCAAGATCGTCTGGTCGAACAAGGAGCAGTTCTCGGTCTGGTCGGGTGCGCTCGCAACCGCTGGCGGCGTGGTGTTCTACGGCACGCTCGAAGGCTACCTGAAGGCGGTCGACGCCAAGACCGGCAAGGAGCTCTACAAGTTCAAGACTCCCTCCGGCATCATCGGCAACGTGACCACCTATGAGAACGGCGGCAAGCAATATGTCGCAGTGCTCTCCGGCGTCGGCGGCTGGGCCGGCATCGGTCTGGCGGCAGGTCTCACCGATCCGACCGCAGGTCTCGGCGCAGTCGGCGGCTACGCGGCCCTCAGCAACTACACGGCACTCGGCGGTACGCTGACCGTGTTCGCGCTGCCGAACTAGGCCCATCAGCATCGCTCCGGCGCGTGGATCAGCTCCACGCGCCGGCTCGTCTCCCCCCGGGCTCCTTCGAGGATAATCTCTTGCGTAGAATCTGCTCTGTCATTGCTGCGATGATCTTGGTTGCGTCCGGAGGAATTGCGGTCGCGGACGGTCCGGGCGATCCGGCCGCGGTGAAGAAGGAAGACGACGGCAAGTGGCTCGATAAAGAGGGAATACCGACCTACAAGATTTCGGCCGACGGCACCGTGGACTGGTTCACCTATTCCGGATACCGCCGCTATCACTCCGACTGCCACGTCTGCCATGGGCCTGACGGCATGGGCTCCACCTACGCGCCCGCGCTCAAGGATTCCGTCAAGACGATGAGTTACGGCGACTTCCTCGGCGTGGTGGCCTCCGGTCGCAAGAACGTCTCGACCGCACAGGAGAACGTCATGCCGGCCTTCGGCGACAATCCGAATGTCGCCTGCTACATGGACGATCTCTACGTCTATCTCCGCGCCCGCTCCACCGAAGCATGGGGCCGGCAGCGTCCTTCCAAGAAGGAGGAGAAGACAGAGGCCTACACCAAGGCGGAAGACGCCTGTATGGGCAAGAAGTGAACGCTACGAGGACTGCCAAGACCACTTCCTGGCGTCTTATGAGAATTTGAGGAGCTACCGATGAAGACACGTGCCGCCGTCGCTTTCGAAGCCAAGAAGCCGCTCGAGATCGTCGAGGTCGACCTGGAAGGCCCGAAGACCGGCGAGGTCCTGGTCGAGATCAAGGCGACGGGCATCTGCCATACCGACGCCTATACGCTCGACGGCTTCGACAGCGAGGGAATCTTCCCGTCGATCCTGGGGCATGAGGGCGCGGGCATCATCCGCGAGATCGGCCCTGGCGTGACCTCGGTGAAGCCGGGCGATCACGTCATTCCGCTCTACACGCCGGAATGCCGGCAGTGCAAAAGCTGCCTCAGCCAGAAGACCAATCTCTGCACCGCGATCCGCGCGACGCAGGGCAAGGGCGTGATGCCCGACGGCACCAGCCGTTTCTCCTACAAGGGCAAGCCGATCTACCACTATATGGGCTGCTCGACGTTCTCGAACTTCACCGTGCTGCCCGAGATCGCGGTCGCCAAGATCCGCGAGGACGCCCCGTTCGACAAGAGCTGCTACATCGGCTGCGGCGTCACTACCGGCGTCGGCGCCGTCGTGAACACCGCGAAAGTCGAGCCGGGCGCCAACGTGGTCGTGTTCGGTCTCGGCGGCATCGGCCTCAACGTGATCCAGGGCGCCAAGATGGCCGGCGCCGACAAGATCATCGGGGTCGACATCAACGACTCCAAGGAGGAGTGGGGCAAGCGGTTCGGCATGACCCACTTCGTCAACCCGAAGAAGGTGACCGGCGACATCGTCCAGCACCTCGTCGGCCTCACTGACGGCGGGGCCGACTACACCTTCGACTGCACCGGCAACACCACGGTGATGCGGCAGGCGTTGGAAGCCTGCCACCGCGGCTGGGGCACCTCGATCATCATCGGCGTCGCCGAAGCCGGCAAGGAGATCTCGACCCGCCCGTTCCAGCTCGTCACCGGACGCAACTGGCGCGGCACGGCGTTCGGAGGCGCGCGCGGCCGCACCGACGTGCCGAAGATCGTCGACTGGTACATGAACGGAAAGATCCAGATCGATCCGATGATCACCCACGTGCTCAAGCTCGAGGAGATCAACAAGGGCTTTGACCTCATGCACGAGGGCAAATCCATCCGTTCAGTCGTCGTGTTCTAGCCCGAAACCGTCACCCCAAGGAGGATCGACCCATGACTGTTGCACTCCATCCCTCGATCGACAACGGCCTCAAACAGGGCAGCGGCAGCTTTGCCGGCGGCACGCTCGTCTGCAAATGCAAGGACCATCCGGTCAAGGTCGGCATCAAGGGCGACGTCGCCCACAATCATGCCTGCGGCTGCACCAAGTGCTGGAAGCCGCAAGGCGCGACATTCTCCGTCGTCGCCGTGGTGCCGCGCCAGAACGTCACCGTGCTCGAGAACGGCGACAAGCTCCAGATCGTCGATCCCTCCGCGGTGATCCAGCGCTACGCCTGCAAGGCCTGCGGCACCCACATGTACGGCCGCATCGAGAACAAGGGCCACCCGTTCTACGGCCTCGATTTCATCCATCCCGAGCTGTTCCAGGAGCAGGGCTCGCAGGCGCCACAATTCGCCGCCTTCGTCTCCTCCGTGATCGAATCGGGCGTGAAGCCGGAGCAGATGGCGGGCATTCGTGCGCGGTTGAAGGAAATCGGGCTCGAGCCCTATGATTGCCTGTCACCGGCGCTGATGGACGCGATCGCGACCCACGTCGCCAAAGCCAAGGCTGCCTGAGCGAGGCCGCTAGACGTTCGCCGGCCCCCGTCCGCTCGATGGCTTCGACCAGCGCCAGCGAAGCGGACGGGCCCCGGTGCCGGGACGATGGCGGCGATGCCGCCGCCTCTGCAACTCACGTGGCCACGAGGGTGACGAGCTCCCTCAGTCCTGGTCTCTGAATGACTGCGTAGCGCCTCCGACTTCCGTCTCGAAGTCCCGGCGTCTGCGTTTCTCCCTCCCTCGACTGAGGCATCCTGCTTCGTCCGTGCAGTCTTGCTGGCGGACGAAGCCTTTTTAGCCGCAGTCACGTTTTGCGAACGCGACGTGCACGCGGCGCGCCGGTGCGCCCTGCTTTTGACAAATCATCGATGCAGTCTTTTCCCGGTGAGAACACCCGGCTGTGAACGCCGGGCCGGCGCGATCTCTGCTACGATCGCGCCGTCACGATGCCGCGCGACATACAATCAAACAAGAACAAACGGGAGGTATCGACCACATCCGGACATCGAGATTCGTATTCCTGCCCCCTGCCGGGATCTGCCCGTGCGGGATGGTGGGCCGGGATGCGATGCAACTGGCATTGCGCCGACCGGCGTCGGCGAATTTTCAATTTGGCATGCTTATGAAGAGCGAGGGATGACCATGATCAAGGTGAAGATCAACGGACAGGAACAGAGCTGGGACGGCGACCCGGATCTCCCGCTACTCTGGTTCCTGCGTGACGAGGTCGGGCTGACCGGCACCAAGTTCAGCTGCGGCCAGGCTCTGTGCGGCTCCTGCACCGTCATCGTGGACAAGCAAGCCGTGCGGGCCTGCGTTACGTCGGTGAACGACGTCGCCGGACGCGAGGTCACCACGATCGAGGGGCTGCATCCGAACGGCGATCATCCGGTGCAAAAGGCATGGCGCCAGGTCAACGTGCCGCAATGTGGCTTCTGCCAGGCCGGCCAGATCATGCAGGCCGCCGCGCTTCTGATGGACAACCCGAAGCCCTCGCATGACCAGATCCGCGAGGCGATGTCCGGCAACCTCTGCCGCTGCGGCTGCTACCAACGCATCGAGAACGCGGTCCATCTCGCATCGACGGGAGTGTGACATGAATTTCATCGACAATCCCCGCAAGCTTCGCGGCTTCGAGAAGCATATCAGGGTCGAGAAGGTCTCGCGCCGCAGCATCCTGAAGGGGCTCGGCGTCACCGGCGGCTTCGTCCTCGCCGCCCCCGTGATGTCGCGCCAGGCGCTCGCCTATGAGACCGGCGCCGGCAAGATGCCGCACGGCGTCGTGGTCGATCCGCGCGTGTTCGTTTCGGTCGCCCCGGACGGCATCGTCACCATCGTCGGGCACCGATCGGAGATGGGCACCGGCGTGCGCACCAGCCTGCCGCTGATCGTGGCCGAGGAGATGGAGGCCGACTGGAACAGGGTCAAGGTGCAGCAGGCCCACGGCGACGAGGTCAAGTTCGGCAATCAGGACACCGACGGCTCGCGCAGCACGCGGCACTATCTGATCCCGATGCGCCAGATCGGCGCCGCTGCCCGCACCATGCTGGAGCAGGCTGCGGCGAAGCGTTGGGGCGTGCCGGCGACCGAGGTCAAGGCGGTCAATCATGAGGTCGTCCACAGCGCCAGCGGCCGCAAGCTCGGCTTCGGCGAGCTCGCAGCGGACGCCGCCAAGCAATCGGTGCCTGCAGTCGAAGGCCTCAAGCTGAAGGACCCCAAGGACTTCCGCTACCTCACCAAGGGCCAGATCGGCATGGTCGATCTCCACGACATCACCACCGGCAAGGCGCTTTACGGCGCCGACGTGCGGCTGCCGGGCATGAAATATGCCGTGATCGCGCGCCCGCCGGTGACCGGCGGCAAGCTCGTCTCGTTCGATCCCGAGGCGGCGCTGAAGGTCCCCGGCGTCGAGAAGGTGATGAAGGTTCAAGGCTGGCCGTGGCCGTCGAAATTCCAGCCGCTCGGGGGCGTCGCCGTGATCGCGCGCAATACCGGCGCGGCGATCAAGGGCCGTGACGCATTGAAGCTGACCTGGGACGACGGCGCCAACGGCAAGTATGACTCGGTCGCCTATCGCAAGGAGCTCGAGGAGGCCTCGCGCAAGCCAGGCCTCGTCGTGCGCACGGAGGGTGATGCGGAGGCGGCCTTGAAGGGCGCGGACAAGGTGATCGTCGGCGAGTACTACCTGCCGCATCTTGCTCATGTCAGCATGGAGCCGCCGGTGGCGGTCGCCGACGTCAAGGGCGACAAGGCCGAGATCTGGGCGCCGGTGCAGAGCCCGGGCGGCACCCGCGAGGACGTCGCCAAGACGCTCGGCATTCCCGAAGGCAATGTCACGGTCAACGTCACGCTGCTGGGTGGCGGGTTCGGGCGCAAGTCGAAATGCGACTTCGCGCTCGAAGCCGCCCTGCTGTCGAAGGAGCTCGGCGTGCCGGTCAAGGTGCAGTGGACGCGCGAAGACGACATTCACAACGGCTTCCTGCACACCGTCTCGGTCGAGCGGATCGAGGCCGGCCTCGACAAGAGCGGCAAGGTGATCGCCTGGCGCCACCGCAGCGTGGCTCCCAGCATCGCCTCGACCTTTGCCGCCGGCGCCGTGCATCAGGCCCCGTTCGAGATCGGCATGGGCCTCGCCGACCTGCCGTTCGAGATCGCCAACATCTCCTGCGAGAATCCGGAAGCAGCCGCGCGCACCCGCATCGGCTGGTTCCGGTCGGTCTCGAACATCCCACGCGCCTTCGCGGTGCAATCGATGGTCGGCGAGATCGCGCAGGCGACCGGCCGCGACCAGAAAGACATGCTGATCGAGCTGATCGGCTCGCCTCGCATCGTCAAGCCGAACGTGAAGGACCTCTGGAACTACGGCGAGCCCCAGGAGAGCTACCCGATCGACACCGCGCGCCTGCGCAAGGTGGTCGATCTGGTCGCGGAGAAGGGCGAATGGGGTCGCAAGGTGCCGAAGGGCCACGGTCTGGGCATCGCGGTGCACCGCAGCTTCGTCAGCTACATCGCGACCATCGTCGAGGTCGCCGTCGACGACAAGGGCAAGCTGACGGTGCCGCGGGTCGACACCGCGATCGATTGCGGCACCTATGTCAACCCCGAGCGCATCGCCTCGCAGATCGAGGGCGCGGCGATCATGGGCCTCAGTCTCGCCAAATACGGCGAGATCACCTTCAAGGACGGCAAGGTGCAGCAGAAGAACTTTGACGACTTCCAGCTCGTCAGGATCGACGAGTCCCCTGCGGTGACCAACGTCTACATCGTGCCGCCCGGACCCGACACGCCGCCGAGCGGCGTCGGCGAGCCCGGTGTCCCGCCCTTCGCGCCGGCGCTGATCAACGCGATCTTCGCGGCAACGGGAAAACGTATCCGGAGCTTGCCGATCGGCAAGCAGCTGGAGGCGTAAGACGGAACGGAAGCGGCCTCGCGCCGTTTCCATCGATCTGACAGGAGCAGATCGATGACAAACCTCTCAAGGGCGCTCGCAGTGTCGCTGTCGAGCGCCTTTCTTTTGACGGCCGCAGGCGCATTTGCCCAAAGCAATACCGCGCCGCCGACCTCGGCCACCCGTCCCAGCACGCCGGACCAGACCTCGCTGCCCAACGCCAATGCCCCGCCCGCCTCGACCACCCAGACCACCGGGCAGCATAATCCGGATCCGAAGGTTCAGGAGATGAACCAGAAGGAAAAGGACAAGGTGGATCGCCAGGGCAAGTAAACTTTGCGACCTCATGCCGTCATGGCCGGGTTCTCCCGGCCATCCACGGCCTTCCGCGGCACGACGAACGTAGACGCCCGGGCCTTCGCCGCGCCGAAGCGGCTACGGCCGCGCAGGCGAGACAGGCCCGGGCGTGACGAGCATACGGCCAGCGCACAAACAAAAATGCGGCGGACGTTGCCGTCCGCCGCATTCCCACCCCCCTGCTGCTCCGCTGTCTTCGATCCGCCCGCGGAGCTATTTCTTCAGCGCGAACACCCAGACGACGCCGCCTTGCGGCACATTGGCTTCGATGCCGATGTTGTTGGTCACCAGCGCGTCCTGGATGCGCTGCGCGTCCACGCCCCAGCCCGACTGGATCGCGATGTACTGCGTGCCGTCGATCTCGTAGGACACCGGCATGCCGACGATGCCGGAATTGGTCTTCTGCTCCCAGAGGAGCTCGCCGGTCTTGGCGTGGAAGGCCCGGAAGTTGCGGTCGTTCGTGCCGCCGACGAAGACGAGGTCGCCGGCCGTCGCCGTGACCGATCCGAACAGTTGCGACTTGGGGAAGTTGTGCTGCCACACCTTCTTGCCCGTGGCGGGATCCCAGGCCTGGAGCTCGCCGAAATGATCCGCACCCGGCCTCGTCTTCAGGCCGATGTCTTCCGGCTTGGTGCCGAGCCAGAGCTCGCCCGGCTTGAGCGGGACCTTCTCGCCGGTGAATCCGCCGCAGAAATTCTCGTTGGCAGGCACGTAGACGAGGCCGGTCCTCTGGCTATAGGCAGCCGACGGCCAATCCTTGCCGCCCCACAGCGACGGACAGAACTCGACGCGCTTGCCCATCACCGGCTTGTGCGCGGGATCCACGATCGGCTTGCCGGTCTCGTCGATGCCCTTCCAGACGTCCGTATGAACGAACGGCCAACCGGCGACATAGTTGATCTTGGTCGGCGTCCGCTCGAGCACCCAGAAGATGGCATCGCGTCCCGGATGGACCAGGCTCTTGATGGTGCGGCCGTTGCGCTGCAGATCGATCAGCATCGGCGCCTCGACCTCGTCCCAATCCCAGGAATCGTTCTGATGATACTGGTGGTAGGCCTTGATCTTGCCGGTTTCCGGATCGAGCGCGAGCACCGAGGAGGTGTAGAGATTGTCGCCGGGGTGGGAGTCGCCGGGCCACGGCGCGGCGTTGCCGACGCCCCAATAGATCGTCTTGGTCTCCTTGTCGTAATTGCCGGTCATCCAGGCCGAACCGCCGCCGTTCTTCCAATCGTCGCCCTGCCAGGTGTCGTGACCGGGCTCGCCTTCGCCGGGGATGGTGTAGGTCCGCCACAGCTCCTTGCCGTCCTTGGCATCATAGGCAACGACATAGCCGCGCACGCCGAACTCGCCGCCGGAGCCGCCGACGATGACCTTGCCGTCGACGATCAACGGCATCAGCGTCAAGTACTGGCCCTTCCTGTAGTCCTGGACCTTGGTATCCCACACCACCTTACCGGTCTTGGCGTCGAGTGCGACCACGTGATCGTCCGTGGTGGCGAGGTAGAGCTTGTCCTCCCACAAGCCGACGCCCCGGTTGGTCGGATGCAGTTGGAACAGATCGTCAGGGAGCTGCCGCTTGTAGCGCCAGTATTCGTCGCCGGTCTTCGCGTTCAGCGCGATCACCTGCCCCATCGGCGTCGTCACGAACATCGCGCCATTGTTGACGATCGGCGGCGCCTGGTGGCCTTCGACCACGCCGGTGGCGAAGGTCCAGACCGGCGTGAGATTCTTCACGTTCGAGGTGTTGATCTGGTCGAGTGGACTGTAGCCGTGCCCGTCATAGGTGCGCCGGTAGAGCATCCAGTTTTTCGGCTCCGGATTCTCCAATCGCTGTGCGGTGACCGGCGAGTAATTCTCGATCGGACCGGACACGGCGGCAGTGGATGCAAGACACGTGAAGGCGACGAAGCCGGACAGTAACCATTGCTTCCTGGTCATGGAAGTTGTCATGGACGTTCCCCTTTTCATCCGTTCTGAATTCTTGTTGTGAATTCTTGTCGTTCGTCCCCCGCCCGCCGTTGGCGGATGCGGCCTTTCGTGACGCGGGCCGGGCCCGCAACCGTCCATCATCCTGGCTGCGTGCCACCTACCTTTCCCATGAAATTGCCGGCGATGCTGAGCGAACCGTCAGCCAGCGCCAGCGGCAGCGCCGCGAGCCGTCGCGGCGCCGGTCCGAACACGACTTGCGCGCCGGCGCGCGGATCGAATTCGGAGTTGTGGCACATGCATTTGAACACCTCCTTGTCGCCGACATCGCTCTTCACCCAGGCGGTGACGGGGCAGCCCGCATGCGAGCAGATCGCCGAATAGGCGATGATGCCGTCGACGGCCCGCGCGCGAGTCTTCTCGTCGAGCTCGGCGGGATCGAGCCGGATGATCAGGATCTCGTTGAGCCGCGAGCCGCTGCGCACGACCGATGTGTTGGGATCCTTCGGCCAGGCATGCACCGGCGGTCCCCCGGCGTTCAGATCGGCCGCGGTGATCAGCTTTCCCTCCTTGTCGCCTTGGGAGTAGACGAGCACATCGCCTTTCTGGGGCCGTTCGTCGGACCCGGGCGGATCCTCACCTGCGCGCGCATGCGCGGAGCAGCCGAGGCAGGCGGTGACGGCGAGCGCGCCGAGCAGGACCGTTCGCCGCGTCTGCTCGGCATCGACCTCGGCGTCGGGCTCCCTGGAGCTTTCGGACGATGTGGTATTGGTGGTAAACGATGCGCGGGACATGTTCACAAGCAGGCGCTGGAACTCTGCCGAAAACAAGGCGAAGAATTGGCACCGCAGTGCATCAATATGGCTTTGCTCGCGTTGATTGAGCAAGACCGAATGCAACCAAAGCGTTTTCGCGATTGCAACGTCACGCCGCGCGATCGGCATGATGATTTTGCAGATCAGACCGATGATGACGGAATTGGTGCAGTGCGCTTTTCGTCGCGCTGCGCAAAGGCTGCGCGTCCGCCGCTGCATATGCTGCAGACAGCCGGTCTCGTCAGGGCCTGAGCACGTGGCGCGGCGCGGCGATCGAACCGGCAACGGTTGCCGACGCCATTTCGAAACTGTCGGCGATGCGCCGCGCCTTGTCGATGAACAGGCTGGCCGCCGCCGGTGGGCAGACCTCGCGCGCGGTTTGCTCGAACAGATCGAGCCAGCGGTCGAAATGGTCACCAGCCAAGCCGAGCGGCAAATGCGCCCGCATCGGCGAGCCGTGATAGCGGCCGCTCATCAGCACCACCGAGGACCAGAAATCCCTGAGCTTGGCGAGATGCTCGTCCCAGTTCTGCACGACGCCAAACACCGGACCCAGCTTTGCATCTTCGCGCACCCGTCCGTAGAAGCGGGTGACGAGTTCCGCGATCATCTCCTCGGTGATCCCGGTGCGCTCGATCGCATCCTGCGTCAACAGGCTTCGCCGTGCGGCCGCCGCCTCGCGCTCGGCCTTCAGTCGATCCGACATGTCCTCTGTGTCCGTTCCGTTGTTCCCGCGGGTCCGCTCGACATTGTCGGACCGGTTGCGCGCGGCGTCTTTGTCGCAGCGCAAAGTGCGGGATCCGGCGGCGAACGCGAAGGCCCGCCGCCGGCCGCCTGATCAGGCGCTGTAGGTGTAAAAGCCCTGCCCGGTCTTGCGGCCGAGATGGCCGGCATCGACCATTTCCTTCAGCAGCGGCGCTGGCCGGTATTTAGGATCGTTGAAGCCCTTGTAAAAGACCTCCATCACCGAAAGCATGGTGTCGAGCCCGACCAGATCGGCCAGAGCGAGCGGCCCGATCGGATGGTTGCAGCCGAGCTTCATGCCGGCGTCGATCTCTTCCGCGGTCGCGATCCCTTCCTGGAGCGCGAAGATCGCTTCGTTGATCATCGGACACAGGATGCGATTGACGGCAAAGCCCGGGCTGTTCTTGGCGGTGATCGCCACCTTGCCGACACGCTTGGCGAAATCGAGCGCCTTGGCATGGGTGTCGTCGGAGGTCTGCAGGCCGCGGATCAGCTCCAGCAGGGCCATCACCGGAACCGGGTTGAAGAAGTGCATGCCGATGAAGCGATCGGGACGGTCGGTCGCGGCGGCGAGCTTGGTGATCGAGATCGACGAGGTGTTGGTCGCGACCAGCGTGCGCGGCGACAAGGTGGCGCAGAGGTCCTTCAGGATCTTGACCTTGAGCTCCTCGTTCTCGGTCGCGGCCTCGATGACCAGGTCGCAATCCGACAGCTTCGCCCGGTCGGTGGTGCCGGTGATGCGCTTGAGCGTGGCATCGCGATCGGCAGTCGACATCTTCTCCTTCTTGACCAGGCGTTCGAGGCTGCCGCCGACGGTCGAAAGCCCGCGGTTCACGGCCGCATCGGAAATGTCGACCATCACGACCGAGAGCCCCGCCGCCGCGCAGACCTGCGCGATGCCATTGCCCATGGTCCCTGCCCCGATGATGCCAACGGTCTGGATCATTGCCTCATATCCTTCATCCTTGCGGGCGCGCCGGCCGGCACGGCCCATTGTTCCTGCACCAGGGTCTAGCACCGCCACAACGCGGCTGCGACCTGATCTGCCCTCTCCTTAAAGCATCCAGGGCCAGAATAAAGCCGCCCTCGGCCGCGAAACGGCACAATTTTGCCGCCGGGCAAGCGGTTTGACCCCGAATTTGGCCCGGCGCCGCCCGGCGGAGAGACGTCCGGCCCGGACGCTTCGGATCGCCCTTGGGCTCCACGAATGGGACCACGCGGCGCCCGCTTCTGGAAATTGCGCTGTGAATCGTGGTCTAGTCCGCGACAGGCCCGTTGCCGGCTCGCCGCGGCGAGACCGCGCGAGGGTCCGGAAGCAGCTCAGCCGCTGCTGAGCGCGGGGGCTTTTCGAATGGACGTAATCATCTACCACAATCCCGAATGCGGCACGTCGCGCACGACGCTCGCGACCATCCGAAACGCGGGCATCGAGCCGCATGTGGTCGAATATCTGAAGACACCGCCATCGAGGGCATTGCTGCAGCAGCTCATCGCACGCATGGGGATCTCGGTGCGCGAGGCGGTTCGCGACAAGGCGCCCGCTTACGCAGAGCTCGGGCTCGACGACCCCGCGCTGACCGACGATCAGCTGCTCGACGCGATGATGGCGCATCCGATTCTGATCAACAGGCCGATCGTCGTGACGCCGAAGGGCGTCAGGCTTTGCCGTCCCTTCGAACAGGTGCTCGATCTGCTGCCGGCGCAACAGCGTCAGGCCGGATGAACGACTTCGCTCGATCCATTGGCGCTGCGTTCTCGCTCATCGGCGAAGCCGACGCCGAGCTGCTCGGCATCGTCGCCTTGTCGGTGCGCGTCAGCCTGACCGCGAGCATCATTGCTCTCATGATCGGCGCGCCGATCGGAGCCTTGCTCGCTATCACCCGTTTCCGCGGGCGGCAGGTGATCATCGTGCTGACCAACGCGCTGCTTGGCCTTCCGCCGGTCGTGGTCGGGCTCGCGCTCTACCTGCTGCTGTCGCGCTCGGGCCCGCTCGGGGCCGCCGGGCTGCTGTTCACGCCGGCCGCCATGATCATCGCGCAGACGCTGCTGGCCGCTCCCATCGTGGTCGCCCTGGTGCATCGGCCCGCAAGCCTGCTGTGGGCGGAGTATGGCGACCTGGCGCGGATCGATGGGCTGTCGGCCCTGCGCAGCTTGGCGCTCCTGTTCGCGCTCGGCCGGGCCTCGCTGCTGACGGCCTTTCTCGCGGCGTTCGGCCGCGCCATCGCCGAGGTCGGCGCCATCATCATCGTCGGCGGCAACATCCGCGGCTTCACCCGCACGATGACGACCGCGATCGCGCTGGAGACCAGCAAGGGCGACCTGCCGCTGGCGCTCGGACTCGGACTGATCCTGCTCGCGCTCAGCGTCGCGGTATCGACGGTCGCCTTCCTGCTAGTGGGACGCGTTGGGGAAAAATAGCTGCTCGCCGCCGACCTTGTAGCCGGCGATCGCGTCCTGCCCCTTCGACGAGACGAGCCAGTCGATGAAGGCCTGCCCGTCCTTCGCCTTCACGTTCGGGTGCTTCTCGGGACTCACCAGCATGACGCCGTACTGGTTGAAGAGCCGCTTGTCGCCCTCGGTCAGGATGGCGAGATCGCCTCGGTTCTTGAACGAAAGCCAGGTGCCGCGGTCCGACAGAACATAGGCATTCGACGACGACGCCATGTTCAACGCCGGGCCCATGCCCTGACCAATCTCCCGGTACCAGCTGTCCTTGCCGGAGTTGAGGTCGACACCCGCCTCTTTCCACAGCCTCAGCTCGGCCGCATGCGTGCCGGACTTGTCGCCGCGCGAGATGAACGGCGCCTTCGCGGTCGCGATCTTGCGCAGCGCCTCGACCACGTCCTTGCTGCCGGATATGCGCGCCGGATCGCTCTTTGGCCCGACCACGATGAAGTCGTTGTACATGACGTCGAAGCGCTTCACGCCCTGCCCTTCCGACATGAACTTGTCTTCGGCGGGCCTGTCATGGACGAACACGACGTCGGCATCGCCCCGCCGGCCGATGTCCAGCGCCTGGCCGGTGCCGACGGCGACGACCTTCACCCTGATGCCTTCGGCCTTCTCGAACAGCGGCAGCAGATGGCCGAACAGGCCGGATTGCTCTGTCGAGGTGGTCGAAGCGACCGTGATGGTGCGTTCCTGCGCGAACGCGATGGTGGACCAGAGCAGCAGCGCTCCAAGGGTAGCAATCTTCCTCATGGGTCGTTTCCAAGCAAGCAATGATAGTCCCTCAATAGCCGTTTGGGACGTTGACGGGAACCCCCGGCGTTCAACCGCTCAGGGTTGAAGCGATGGCCGCAATTCGGCAGGAACGTCGCTGGCGCAGGCGGATTGTCTGGGATGTAACGTCAAGGAGAATCCCATGAAGAAGCTCGTCTTGGCATCGACATGCATCATGGCGCTGGCAACCGGTAGCGCCGTCGCGCAGACACAACCCGCCCCGGGCGCCTCGGGCCAGAGCGACGTCGGCCCCTCCTCGCGAGGTCCCGCCACCAAGGGCATGACGACTGGACGCTCGTCGAACATGCAGAACGAGGCCAGCGACGGCAAGGGTGCGCAGCAGCCATCGGCCGGCGGCACCAACATCAACAACACGGGCAGCCAGGCCGGCGGCAGCGCGGGCGCCGGCAAATAGTCGGAAGATCGAAACTCCCGCTTCGCCGTCCTTCTTCGAGGAGCGCGCCTGACCCGGCGCGGCCATATCGTGGTCGCGTCACGTCGGCGGCGGCGGATCACGCTCGGACTTCACGGCGATTGGTCTGTCGGTGATGACTGACACTTCATCAGGTCACCCACCGGCACCGACCGCCCTGTTTGATGTTCTGCAATTGATCTCGGCTACATTGACAGAGGTGTGACGGCCGAGGCAGTTTTTCATATTGCTGGCGAATCAGCGATTGCCTCACGCCGAGTATCTCTTGGACAACGCCTAGTGCTTTCGAGACTGATATCGTTGCTGCGCCGCATCCCTGCGGTGAAATGGGCGTTCACCCGGCTTCGGCCCGTGCCGCAGGGCGGTAGCATTGATGCAACGCCAGCCGCAGCAGACGTCTCGCCCGTCATCGTCCAGGACATCGCGGCGCAAGACGTTGCGGCGCAAGAGATCGCGGAGACTGCTTCGACTCAAGTCGCCGAAATTAGCACGGCCTCGCGGCTCGACGAGGCCGTGAGCGAAGCCGCGGCTCCGTCCGCCGAGGATGATGCCGCGATCTCCGTCATCGCGGAGAGCCCACCGGCAGCGCCGACCGAGGCCGTCGCCGGCGACGATTCCGCCCGGCACACGCCGTCCGACATCGAGCCGGTCGTCGAAGAGAAGAATTCGGCCGCCGAGATCGAAATTACGGCGGAAGATGCTCCCGAGCCAGCCATCAGCAACGATCCGGTCGCGGCGGAGGCCGTCGCCGCGGTGGAGACATCGCCGTCGCCCGTCGCGGTCGGGCATGATCCGCTTGATGGCCCCGCCCTTGTCGGAGACGACGATCGCTCCTCTGATGCCATCGTGGACGTCGAGCGAAGCGGAGACGCGCCCTGCGTCACGTCTGTGGATGCCGAAGTTCTGGCAGAGCCCGTCTCCGAGATCGATTTCGACAGCGATCCCTCGCCGGACGATGCGGCCGCCATCGCGCCGGTAGTTGCGGAAAGTGCTGCGCCCGTCGCGGCGGTGGTCGCAGAGCACGGCCCCGCCGACACGGCCAGCGTCATCACCGAGATCGCGCCCGCACCGGCGCTCGTGTCGCCTGCTCCGGAAGTCCGCAGCGCGCCGAAGGTTCGCGCGAGAGCCGCGGAGCCCCTCGATCGCACCGCGCTGATCCGGCAACGCTGGGCGGAAAGCGGGATCAGGATGTGGAATCCGCGGCTTCACGGCACCGGCGAAGCCACGCTGAACATCCAGGGAAGCGTCGGGCTGCTGCCGCCCGCCCCCGGCGAGACGATGCCGCGCTACGACAAGCTCGAGTTCAGGATGCTCGGCGGACAGATCGTCTGCGAGGGCGTCATCGTCGAGGGCCCCGCACAGGCGAGCCAGCGCAGTTTCACGTGGCTCGCCGAGCCTGAGAAACTCGAGCGAGTCCGCGAACCGGCCCGGGAGCGCCAGGCCGCTCTGGCCTGATCCTCTACTCCTGCAACGAAAGCCGCGATCTGCTCGGCTGAGATTCCGACATGGGACATCGCCCCTATGCGATTACCCTGCCCGACGGGGAGAGGTGGGGCATGAGGTTGCGCCGACACGCATGGTTAGCAGAACGTAGCAGCGGCTTCTTGCCGGACTTTGCAGCCGATGCGCCCGCTTCTGCGGCCCCTTATCGTTAACGCCGCCTCACCGACGCCTGCGAACGGAAGAGATGCTGTGGCGCCCGACCCGACCCTGTCCGTCGGTGCGCATCAATCTAACGCGCCCTTTACCCGCGCCATGCAAGATCGCCGGCGTTTTCAGGGTAGCCGGGGCTCGTATTTTCAATGCCTGTTGCAGATTTGAAGTCTGTTCTCGCCGCCGCAGTTCGGCTGTTTCGCGTTCCGGCCGACAATCCGGATCTGATGCGCGCGCAGTTCAGCGCCTTCTCCAAGCAGGTCCCGCTGCTCTACTTCATCCTCATGAGCAACACGATCGCGGTGGCCTACACCTACGTGAACGTGGCGCCGGACTGGCTGACGATGATCGTGCCCGGCGTGCTGACCGTGCTCGCAGGGTTGCGCGGCTATTGGTGGCTACGCCAGCGTCACCTGGTGCGCAGCGACGCCGACATCCTGCGCAATCTGCGTGCGACCAACTGGCTGACCCTGCCGATCAGCGCCGGATTCACCGCCTGGTCCTTCGCGCTCTATCCCTACGGCGATCCCTTCGCCAAGAGCCAGGTCGCCTTCTACATGGCGGTCACGGTGATCGGCTGCATCTTCTCCCTGATGCATCTGCGCTCGGCGGCGCTGATCGTGACGCTGGTCGTCGACGTGCCTTATGTGCTGTTCTTCTTCGCCACGGGCGAGCCGACGCTGAAGGCGACGGCCGTCAACAACCTCCTGGTTTCCGGCGCGATGGTAACGGTGCTGTTCATCTATTACCGCGATTTCGCCGATCTCGTCGCCAGCCGCAAGTCGCTGCTCGCGCAACAGGCGGCGACGCAGGCGCTCTCGGACGAGAACTTCCGCCTCGCCAATCTCGATTCCCTCACCGAGTTGCCGAACCGCCGCCGCTTCTTCGCCGAGCTGTCGAGCGCCTTTGCCGACGCCGAGCGCAGGCACGTCCGCGTCGCGGTCGGGATCATCGACCTCGATGGCTTCAAGCCGATCAACGACAATTACGGTCACTCGGTCGGCGACCGCGTTCTGATCGAGGCGGGCCGGCGCATCCGCGAGGTCTGCGAGGGCTTTGGCCCGCAGCGCGCGGAATTCGCCCGGCTCGGGGGCGATGAGTTCGGCCTCATCGTCTGCGGCGACCCCGATGACGCGGACCTGACGCGGCTCGGCGAGCGCATCGGCGACCGGGTCAAGCTGCCCTACCACCTCGACACCGCTCATACCGGCTTGTCCTGCTCGATCGGTTTTGCATCGTTCCCGAACTCCGCGACGACCTCGGAAGCGCTCTATGAATGCGCCGACTACGCGCTCTATCACGCCAAGCGCCATCAGCGCGGCCGCACCGTGATCTTCTCGAGCGAGCTCGAGGCCGAGATCCGCAGCCGTGGCGTGATCGAGAATCTATTGCGCACCTCCGATTTTGGCGCCGAGATGGAGCTGGTTTTCCAGCCCATCGTCGATGCCATGAGCGAGCACACCGCGGGTTTCGAGACGCTGGCCCGTTGGCACAGTCCCCGTCTGGGCTGGGTCTCTCCGGCCGACTTCATTCCCGCCGCCGAGCGCATCGGCCTGATCCGTCCTTTGACACAGGCGCTGCTGGCGCGCGCCCTCGCCACGGCCAAAACCTGGCCCGACGACCTCCGCCTGTCGTTCAACCTGTCCGCTCACGACGTCTGTGCCGCTGAGGGCATATTGCCGCTGATCTCGATCATTGAGAAAAGCGGTCTGTCGCCCCGCCGGATCGACTTCGAGATCACCGAGACTGCCGTCACCTTCGATTTCGTCCGCGCGCAGCAGTCGATCGCCACGCTGAAGGCGATGGGTTGCGGCATTTCGCTGGACGATTTCGGCACCGGCTATTCGTCATTGAGCCACGTGCACCGGTTGCCGCTCGACAAGATCAAGGTCGACCGCAGCTTCGTCGCCGAGATCAACGAGAACCCGGTCAGCCACAAGATCATCAAATCGCTTGCGGGTCTCTGCGACGACATGGAGATCGCCTGCGTCGTCGAGGGCGTCGAGACCCGTGCCCAGCTCGACAGCCTGCGCCGACTCGGGTGCGATTTCATCCAGGGCTATTATTTCGCGAAACCCATGCCGGCCGATGCGATCGCCGAGTACCTGGCGAACGAACGCCAGCGTCTCGACGGCCGCGGAGCCAGGGTCGTGGCCTGATCTCAAACCGCGCAGTAGCGTTCCTGGACGTCCTTGTCCGCGAGCAGCGCCGCAGCGCTGCTCTGGTGCACCACCGCGCCCTGGTCGATGATCACCGCGCGATCTGCCAGGCGCAGCGCCCATTCGACGTTCTGCTCCACCAGCAGCAGCGTCTTGCCTTCATCGCGCAGACGGCGAAACAGCACGCCCATCTCCTCGACGAGCACCGGCATGATGCCCTCGGACGGCTCATCCAGCAGGATCATCTTGGGTCTTGCGATCAGCGCCCGCGCGATCGCCAGCATCTGCTGCTCGCCGCCCGAGAGCGTCACGCCCTCCTGGTCGAGCCGCTCCTTCAGGCGCGGGAAGGTTTCGGCGATCTCGTCGATTGCGGCACGCTCCTCGATCTCACGGCGGGCGGCGACGAGGCCGAGCCGCAGATTCTCGCGCACGGACAGTCCTGGCACGATACGCCGTTCCTCGGGCACGTAAGCGAGGCCAAGGTGGAAGCGCTGATGGGCGCGCAGCGGGAGCAGCTCCCTGCCCGCGAAGCGCACATGGCCCTCGGCCCTCGGCATCAAGCCCATCATCGCCCGCAGGGTCGTGGTCTTGCCGGCGCCGTTACGGCCGACCAAGGCGACCACCTCGCCCTCCTTCACATGCAGCGAGATGCCGTGGAGGATATGGCTTGCACCATACCAGGCGTGGAGGCTCTCGATTTCGAGCAATGCGGTCTCAGCCATAGCCTTCACTCTGTCCGAGATAGACCCGGCGGACGTCCGGATTGCTCCTGATTTCGTCGGGCGCGCCGTCGGCGAGCAGCCGACCGTGATGCAGCACCACGACGCGCTTGGACAGACCCAACACCATCTTCATCTTGTGCTCGACCAGCAACACGGTGCGCTTGTCGGCGAGCCGCTCCAGCAGCGCGACCATGTCCTTGGTCTCTTCCGGCCCCATGCCGGCCGTCGGCTCGTCGAGCAGCAGCAGTTCCGGCTCGGAGACCAGTGCGATCGCGATCTCCAGCGCGCGCTGTTGGCCGTGCGAGAGGAATTTTGCCAGCTCGTTCCGCTTCGCGAGCAGTCCGACCGACTCGAGCGCCGCGTCGGCACGCGCATGCAATTCAGTCAGCCTGGCGCGGTTCCGCCAGATGTCATAGCTCACGGTCAGCGCCTGGACCGCGACGCGGACATTCTCGTGCACCGACAGGTCCGGAAAGATGTTCGTGATCTGGTAGGAGCGCGAGATGCCGTGGTGCACGAAGCGGTGCTGCGGCAGGCCGTTCAGCTCGCGGCCTCTAAAATGCAGTTTGCCTGATGTCGGCGTCAGCGCGCCAGAGAGGATGTTGAAGAACGTGCTCTTGCCGGCCCCGTTCGGGCCGATGATCGAGGTCAGCTGTCCCGCCGTAAAGGACAGGCTAATCTCCTCGAGCGCGACAAAGCCGCCAAAGCGCTTGCCGATCCCTTCGGCGCGAAGCAGCTCCCTGCTCATGGCCGCGCCTTTCCGACGCGAAACGCATCCAGCAGCGTGCCCCAGATGCCCTTGGGCAGGAACAGCACGAATAGCACGAAGATGGCGCCGACGAAGATCTGCCAATGCGGCGTCCACAGCGAGATGACGTCCTCGAGAATCAGGAAGCTCGCCGCGCCGACGAAGGGCCCGAAGAAGCTGCGGGCGCCGCCGAGGAGCACCATCATCACGATCATGCCCGAGGTCTGGTAGTGCAGAATATCGAGCGGCACGATCGACAGATGCAGCGCCAACATGCAGCCGCCGAGCGAGGAGATCGCGCCCGACAGCATGAACACCACCAGCTTGCTGCGCTCGACGTCGTAGCCGCAGGCCCGTGCCCGCTGCTCGTTCTCGCGGATCGCTTCGATGACGGCGCCGAACGGCGAGTTCAGGATGCGTGATTGGAACCACATCGCCAAGCCCGCGAAGGCCATCAGCACGTAGTATTTATTGACGGGGTCGAGGAAATTGACCGAGAAGCCGAACAGGCTGATGCGGTCGACGGTGAAGCCACGCAGGCCGTTTTCGCCGCCGGTGATCGAGGCCGCCTGCAGCGCGACGTAGTAGACCAGTTGGGCCAGAGCGAGCGTCACCATGGAAAAATAGATGCCGCGGGTGCGCGTCGAGATGAGCCCGATCAGGGCCGCAAGGCAGGTGCTGAGGCACACCGCGAGGCCGACCGCCGCAAACCACGGCACCCCGTAGCGCCCAATCGCAATGCCGGTGAAATAAGCCCCTGCGCCGAAGAACGCGGCCTGCCCGAACGATAAAAGGCCGGTGTAGCCGAACAGCAGATTGTAGCCCATCACCACGACGCCGTAGATCAGGACGTTGACGGCCAGCGCCTTGGACGGCAGCAGCCATGGCAACAGCGCCAGAACGGCGATGGACAGCAGCACGCGGTGGTCGAGAATCCGGCCGAGGCGGCTCGGTGCGGGCTTGGCGAGTACCCCGCCGCTCGAAGGTCCGGTCATGCCGTCCTCCCCCTGACGCCGAACAGGCCTTGCGGGCGGATCAGAAGCACCACCGCCATCAACGCGAACATGACGATGGTCGCCATTTCAGGCGCGAACAGCGCCACCAGGCTGATGGAAATGCCGACCATGAGGCCGGCCACGACCGCTCCGACGATCGAGCCGAGGCCGCCGATCACGGTGACGACGAAGGCTTCGGCCAGCACCAGCGAACCCATCTCCGGATTGACGCTGCGCATGGGCCCGGCGAGCACGCCGCCCAGCGCAGCAAGCCCAACCCCGAGGCCGAAGATCGCAAGCCACACCCGCCCGATATCGACACCCAGCACCTGCATCATGACGGGATCGCGGGCGCCGGCGCGCACGATCAGGCCGATACGAGTCTTCTCCAGTGCGAGATAAAGCGCCAGCAGCACCACCGCCACCAGCACGATGACGAAAAGCCGGTAGCGCGGGAAGAAGCCGATGCCGAGATCAAGCACGCCGATCAGTTGCTGCGGGGTCGGAAACGGAATGCCGTCGCTGCCGAACACGATGCGCACGCCCTCGACCAGGATGTAGCTGAGACCGAAGGTGAGCAGCAGCGGATCATCGATCGAGCGTCCATAGAGCCGGCGGATCAGGACGAACTCGATCAGCATGCCGAAGGCGCCGATCAAAATGGGAGCGAGCAGCAATCCCCACCAGAAGCTTCCGGTGAGCGAGGCCAGATACAGCCCTGCATAGGCCCCGATCATGAACAGCGCACCGTGGGCGAAATTGACCACCCCGAGCATGCCGAACACGATCGTCAGCCCGAGCGCAGTGATCACCAGGACCGACCCAAGGGCGATCCCGGAGAGAAGCTGCATGATGATCAGCGACAGGTCCATCGGCCAGGCTTCAGGTCGCGTGGCCGAGCTCGCTGCAGCTGCGCAGCATGTCATCGGAGCCGGCCTCGTTGGCGAGAACGGCGAACAGGTCGTTCTCACCAGCCATTGCCGACTTCTTCTTGGACTCCAGCACCAGCACCGACTGCACGGACTGGTGGTCGCATTTGCGATAGTGCTGAGGCCCCTTGGTCAGATCATATTGCAGCTTCTCCAGGGCATCGACCACCTTGTCGGTGTCGGTGCCGCCGGCGGACTGCATCGCGGCAAGCAAGGAGCCGACGCCGGAATAGCCATAGGCCCCGTAATCGGTCGGGATCGCGCCGCCATTGGCTGCCTTGAATGCCGCGTTGAAGCTCGCTGCCGACTTGCTCTGCGCCTCCAGGCCCCAATAATAATTGGCGCCGCCGACCACGCCCTCGAACACGTCGGGGCCAACTGCGAGCCGCTGGTTGTGCAGGATCACGGGCACGACGATCTTCATCTGCTGCTTGACGCCGAAATCGACCGCCTGCTTGATCGCATTGGCCTGGTCGCGGCCAAAATTGGAGACGCACAGCACGTCAGGCCGCATCGACATCAGGCGCGGCATGAAGGTGGAATAGTCGGCAGCGCCGAACGGATGCAGGATCTCGCCGACACTATCGGCGCCGATCACTGCTTGCGCGCGCTTGAAGCCGCGCAGCATCTCATGGCCGTAAGCATAGTCGGCGACGAGATGGGCGACCTTCATGCCCTTCTTCAGGGTCTGTCGCGCGACCGCCGCGGTCGTCATGTGCGGATTGAGCGCCTCGTGGAAGGTGAATTTGCTGAAATCCTTGGCTTCGTTGATGGTGTCGGATTGGCTGATCGAGACGTAGATCACGCCGCGGGCGCGGGTGACCTCGTTGACCGCGAGTTGCACCGCGCTCGAGAGCGCGCCGACCACGGCGTGAACCTTGTCCTTCTCGATCAGCTCCAGGGTGCGGGTCGCGGCCTCACCGGCGTTGAGCTTGTCGTCGCGCACCAGGAGCTCGACCTTGCGGCCGCCGATGCCGCCCTTGTCGTTGACGAGCTTGACGGCGAGCTCGGCGCACTTGACCTGGTCGCGCGCTTCCGCGGCAAATGGGCCGGTGAGCGGCGTCGGAAAGCCGATGCGGATGGTCTCGTCAGCGGCGCGGCCGATCCGGGGCATGGCGAGCAAAGCCGCGCCGGCCGAGAGGCCGGCGAGTGCGGTACGGCGGGTTACCTTCGGGGTCGAAACGGAACTGGGCATGATGTCCTCCAATGTCTTTTCAATTGTCTGTTCTAGAAGCGCTTCAGGGCTTTCAGGATTTTCGCAGGGGTGATCGGAATCGAATTGATCGTGGCATCGAACGGCGCGAGCGCGTCGTTGACGGCGTTGAGCACGCAAGCCGAGGCCGCTGCCGTGCCGGCCTCGCCAACACCCTTGGCGCCGAGCACGGTGTCGGCGGTCGGCGTCTCAACATGGGCGATGACGATGTCCGGCATCTCCATCGGCATCGGCACGAGGTAGTCGGCGAGTGATCCGTTCATGAGCTGGCCGGTGTCGCTGTAGCGGCACTCCTCGAACAACGCCGCGCCCAGCCCCTGCACGATGCCCCCGCGGAGCTGCTCGTCGACCAGCATCGGATTGATGATGCGGCCGCAATCCTCGACGATGAAATGCTTCAGGAGCTTGATGAGCCCGGTGTCGACATCGACCTCTAGGAGACAGCCCTGGATACCGTTGGTGAAGGCAAAGGGATAGCCCTGCGGGGCAAAATGGTGGCTCACGGTGAGCTGCGCCTGCGCGCCCGGCGGCAACGTGTCGGACCGGAAATAGGCAATGCGCGCGATCTCGGCGATCGGCAGGCGCGGCTTGCCCGTCGCAACGTCCACGACCTCGCCGTCGATGATATCGAGCGCCGACGGCTGCTCCTGGAGAATGAGCGCGGCGATCTCCAGGATGTTGCGCTTGAGCACGCGCGTCGCCTGCAGCGCGGTCTCGCCCCCGATGCCGGCACCGCGGCAGGCCCAGGTGGCGCCGCCATGCGGCGTGACCTCGGTGTCGCCGGTAATCACCCTGACGTGGTCCTGAGCAACACCGAGTTGGTCCGCCACGATCTGGCTGATGATCGCCTCCGTGCCCTGCCCCTGCTCGGTGACCGAGATCAGGCAGCGAACCTCGCCCGACGGCGTCAGGCTGAGGATGGCGCCATCCTGCGAGGAGATGCGCGCGCCGCCGACCCCGTAGAAAGCCGGGCTCGGATTGGTGATCTCGACGAAAGCCGCAATGCCGATGCCGCGATAGATGCCGCGCTTGCGCAAATCGGCCTGCTCGGCGCGCAGTCTGTCATAGTTCATCATCTCGTGCAGGCGCTTGAGACAGGCCTGATGCGACAGCGCCTCGAAGCGATAGCCGGTCGGCGAGGTCTGCGGATAGGCATCGTCGGGGATGACATTCAGCGCGCGGATGGCGAAGGCATCGAGCCCTATCTTGCTCGCTGCCATGTCGACCAGCCGCTCGGTGACCGCGCAGGCGATGGGATGACCTACGGCGCGATATTGGCTGGTCTGCACCTTGTTCTGGAAGATCACCTCCAGCGCGGCGCGATAGTTCGTCAAGCGGTAGGGCGCGCCGATCAGGCGGATCACCTGGTTGCCTTCGACCACGCTGGTGCGCGGATAGGTCGAGAACGCTCCGATCGCGGTCAGGTCCACAACGTCCATCGCCAGGATTTCGCCCTTGGCGTCGAGCGCCATCCGCGCTCGAACGCGGTGGTCCCTGGCATGGATGTCCGAGACGAAGGACTCCATGCGGTCGGCGACGTATTTCACGGGCCGGCCGAGCAGGATCGATAGGCCGACTACCGCCATGTCCTCGTTATAGACATGCAGCTTCATGCCGAAGGAACCGCCGATATCGGTTGCGATAACGCGGACGCGGGCTTCTGGAATATTGTAGTGCCGCGAATAGAGGTCCTGAAACTGATACGGCGTCTGCGTACCGTGATGCACCGTGAGCAAGCCCGCCGACGGATCGTAGTCCGCGACGAGCGCGCGTGGCTCGAGCGTCACCGCCGTGTGGCGACCGAAGGTGAATTCTTCCTCCACCACATGGGCCGCATGCATAAAAGCGTCGTCCACGGTGCCGCTGTCGAGCTGGCTGCGGAAGCAAACGTTACTGGCGCTGCCCGGATTGATTACCGGCCCGCCGGGCTTGCGCGCGCCGTCGATGTCGACGACGATGGGAAGGTCCTCGTAGTCGACCTCAATCAACTCCAGCGCATCTTCGGCGATCGCCCGGCTCTCGGCGACGACGGCAACCATTGCCTGCCCCGCCCAGACCACGCGATCGAGCGGCAACGGCCATTGCGGCGTAGAGGTCATGCCTTTGAAATGGTCGAGCGTCCCAGTCCAGGGCGTGCAGATCCTGGCAAAGTCGGCCCCAGTCGCAACGAGATGCACGCCCTCGACCGCGCGCGCCGCGTCGGTCTTGATCGCAACGATCTTCGCGTGCGCATGCGGGCTGCGAAGGAACGCGGCGTAGAGCATGCGCGGCAGCTTGAGGTCGCTGACATAGCGCCCGCGCCCAGCCAGCAAGCGCTTGGCGTTCGGCCGCGGCACGGAACGGCCGATATAGGAGTTCGGGCGGTCGAGCGAGGTCAGGGGCGCGCTCATGTCGCAACTCCGCCTTTGCTGCGCGCTTTCGCCACAGCGTCGATGGCATCGACGATCGCCTCATAGCCGGTGCAGCGGCAGTAATTGCCCGACAGCGCATCGCGGATCTCGCCACGGCCCGGCTCTGCCACCCGCGACAGCAGCTCCTGCGCATTGATCAGCATGCCCGGCGTGCAGAAGCCGCACTGCAGCGCGTTGCGGCGGTGGAATTCGGCCTGAAGGTCGGCGAGCACACCGCCCTCCGACAGTCCCTCGATGGTGTCGATCCTCGCGCCATCGGCCTGCACCGCGTAGATCAGGCAGGAATGGATAGCACGGCCGTCGAGCTGGACCAGGCAAGCACCGCAGGCGCCCATCTCGCAGCCGGCATGCGTGCCGGTCAGCTCGAGCTTGTCGCGCAGGCAATCGACCAGCGTGTCGCGCGGTGCGACATCGCAGGCCACCTTGCGACCGTTGACGACGAAGCGCACGCGCACCGTCGCCTCGGCCTCATCCAGCAGGGTTTCGTCGAAGCCGCTCATGCGCCCTCTCCAAGACGTCCGAGCAGGCGGCCCAGCAGCACTCGGGCGAGATGCAGCCTCATCGCCGGCGGCACCTCGTCGCTGTCCGGCGGCGCGAGATCGCCGTCGAGCGCGCCTTGCGCCGCAGTGATGCGTTCCGCATCGAGACGCGAACCGATCAGGGTACGTTCAGCCCCCTTCACCCGGGTCGGCGTATTGCCGACGGAGAAGAACGAGATGCGAATGTCCTCGATGCGGCCACCCGGACACGTTGCCATGATTCCGCAGCCGACCAGCGCATAATCCCCGCGGCGCCGCGCCAGCTCGTCGAAGGCAAAGCGCTGATCGGCCTTGAACAGCGGGACATGAATCGAGGTGATGAGCTCTCCGGGCTGCAGCGCCGTCTCGAACAGGTCGATGAAGAAATCGTCGGCCTTGACGCGCCGGCGGCCTGAGGGACCGGCGATCTCGATCTCAGCGTCGAGCGCCAGCGTCATCGCCGGAAATTCGGACGCGGGATCGGCGAGTGCGACGCTGCCGCCGAAGGTGCCGCGGTTGCGGATCGCGGGATGGGCGACGAAGGGCGCGGCGGCATGCAACAGCGGCGCGAACTCGGCGATCAGCGGCTCGCTCAGCATTTCGCAATGGCGCGTCAGTGCGCCGATCCGCAAGCTGCCGCCTTCGCGCCTGACGCCGCGCAGCTCTTCGATATGAGTGATATCGACGAGCAGCCGCGGCGCCTGCAGCCGCAGCGACAGCGCCGGCACGAGGCTCTGGCCGCCCGCAATGTAGCGCGCATCGTCGCCGGCGCGTGCGTGAGCATCCAGCGCCTGGTCGATCGTCGCAGCACGAAAATAGCTGAAAGCCCTCGCCTTCACTGCCGTTTCCTCGAGATTCCTCGGCTCATCAGCCGGGATGCCAGATTTGTAACCATCTGGTCTCAAAATCCTGACACGCCTCCCGGAGACGGTCAACAGGAAATGACCATTTGGTCACAAAGGCGGCTTGGGTTATGAAGGCGGCGGTACGTTTGATTCAGCGACGAAATGGCCCGAAAAGCGCAGAAAACGGCGAAGCGACCGGTTCGCAAGCGGACCGAGACAGGCAGCAAGTCCGCGCCAAAGCGTCGCAACATGCGCGCGGCCGACCGCGAGCGCGCGATCGTGGAGGAGGCCATTCGCTTCTTCGCCGAGCATGGTTTCGAAGGGCAGACGCGCGAGCTGGCCAAGCGCATGGGTATCACGCATTCGGCGATCTATCGCCACTTCCCCAGCAAGGAAGCGTTGATCGAGCGGGTATACCAGGAGGTCTATCTCAGCCGCTGGTCACCAGACTGGGGCCCGATGATTCGCGACCGTTCACTCTCGCTCGAAGCGCGGCTGACGCGCTTCTATCTCGACTATGTCGAGCGGGTGTTCGAATACAACTGGGTGCGGATCTTCGTGTTCTCCGGCATGAAATCGTTCGGCATCACCAGCCGCTATCTCGACATCGTCCGCCGCGAGATCATCGAGCCGGCGGCGGCCGAGTTGCGCTTTGACCTGAAGCTGCCCAACGCGAAGGCTCACTCATTGAGTGAGCGCGAGACTGAGCTGTTTTGGGGCTTGCACGGCCGCATCTTCTATCTCGCCATCCGCAAGTTCATCTACGAAACGCCGATCCCATCCGATCTCGACGCCATCGTCCGCGACGCGGTCCAGACCTTCATGGACGGCGCCAAGACGACGATGCCGAAATTGTTGGCGAGCGATTAGCTACTTCGCAAGGCTCGGTAGGTCGAGGCCCTTGTCGCGGGCGCAGTCGATCGCGATGTCGTAACCGGCGTCGGCGTGGCGCATGACGCCGCTCGCGGGATCATTCCACAGCACGCGTTCGATGCGCTTTGCAGCCTCTGGCGTGCCGTCGGCGACGATCACCATGCCGGCGTGCTGCGAATAGCCGATGCCGACTCCGCCGCCGTGATGCAGCGAAACCCAGGTCGCACCGCTGGCGCAATTGAGCAGCGCGTTCAGCAGCGGCCAGTCCGACACCGCATCCGAACCGTCCTTCATCGCCTCGGTCTCGCGGTTGGGACTCGCGACGGAGCCGCTGTCGAGATGATCGCGGCCGATCACGATCGGCGCTTTCAACTCGCCGCGCGACACCATCTCGTTGAAGGCAAGGCCAAGGCGGTGACGATCGCCAAGGCCAACCCAGCAGATCCGCGCCGGCAGGCCCTGGAATTTGATGCGCGCCTTGGCCATGTCGAGCCAATTGTGCAGATGCTTGTCATCCGGCATCAGCTCCTTGACCTTGGCATCGGTCTTGAAGATGTCCTCGGGATCGCCCGAGAGCGCAGCCCAGCGGAACGGTCCGACGCCGCGGCAGAACAGAGGGCGGATATAGGCGGGCACGAAGCCCGGGAAATCGAACGCGTTCTTCAGGCCCATGTCCTGCGCCATCTGGCGGATATTGTTGCCGTAGTCGAGCGTCGGAATGCCCTGCGCGTGGAAATCCAGCATGGCCTGGACGTGCTCGACCATCGAGGTCTTGGAGGCGCGCTCGACCGCCTTCGGATCGGACGCGCGCTTGGCTTCCCACTGGGCGAGCGTCCAGCCCTTCGGCAAGTACCCGTTGATCGGATCATGCGCGCTGGTCTGGTCGGTGACGATGTCAGGCTTGACGCCGCGGCGCACCAGCTCAGGGAAGATCTCCGCGGCATTGCCGAGCAGGCCGACCGAGATTGCCTTCTTCGTCTTCGCGGCATCCGCCATGATCGCCAGCGCGTCGTCGAGATTTGCGGCCTGGCGGTCGAGATAGCCGGTGCGCAGGCGCATCTCGATGCGGCTTGGCTGGCATTCAACCGCGAGCATCGACGCGCCGGCCATGGTCGCGGCCAGCGGCTGCGCGCCGCCCATGCCGCCCAGGCCGGCGGTGAGGATCCATTTGCCGGCCAGGCTGCCGCCATAATGGCGTCGCCCGACCTCGACGAAGGTCTCGTAGGTGCCCTGCACGATGCCCTGGCTGCCGATATAGATCCACGAGCCCGCCGTCATCTGGCCGTACATCATCAGGCCCTTCCGATCGAGCTCGTTGAAATGATCGAGCGTCGCCCAATGCGGCACGATGTTGGAGTTCGCGATCAGCACCCGCGGCGCATCGGCATGAGTGCGGAACACGCCGACCGGCTTGCCGGATTGCACCAGCAGCGTCTGGTCGGCTTCGAGCTTGCGCAGGGCCGCAACGATCCGGTCGAAACTCTCCCAGTCGCGCGCGGCGCGACCGATGCCGCCATAGACGACCAGCTCGCTCGGGCGTTCCGCGACGTCAGGATCGAGATTGTTCATGAGCATGCGCAAGGGAGCTTCCGTCAGCCAGCTCTTGGCGCTGATCTCGCTGCCGCGGGGCGCGCGGATGGTGCGGTCATTGTCCAGTCGGCGGTTCATGCGGACCTCTCATCAAGTCTCGGAAACGGATCGGATGGAAGCGCTGTGAGCGCGGTGGCGGGCAGAGTGTCGGCCTCGACCAGCGCCGCGGCCTTGGCGAGATCACCGGCCATGTAGCGATCGGCACCCAGCGCGGGCACCTGCTCGCGCAATACGGCGATGACGGCAGCCAGCGGCCTGCTCGTCGCATGCGGCGCGCGCAGCGTGATGCCTTGGGCGGCGACCAGAAGCTCGATGCCGAGGATGGCGGCGAGATTGTCGGCCATGTCGGACAGCCGCCGCGCCGCGTGCGCCGCCATCGAGACGTGGTCTTCCTGGTTGGCGCTGGTCGGCGTCGAATCGATCGAGCAGGCAGCTGCGCGTTGCTTGTTCTCGGCATAGAGTGCGGCGGCCGTCACCTCGGCGATCATGAAGCCGGAATTGATGCCGGGATCAGGAGTGAGGAACGGCGGCAGGCCGAAATTGAGCGTGGGATCGACCAGTGTTGCAATGCGCCGTTCGCTGATGGCGCCGATCTCCGACAGCGCCAGTGCGATGGCATCGGCGGCGAACGCCACCGGCTCGGCGTGGAAGTTGCCGCCGGAGACGATCTCGCCGGTCTCGACCAGCACCAGCGGATTGTCGGTGACGGCATTGGCCTCGACGATCAGCGTGCGCGCGGCCTGCGCGATCAGATCGAGCGCGGCGCCCGCGACCTGCGGCTGGCAACGCAGGCAATAGGGGTCCTGCACGCGCTCGTCACCTTCGAGATGCGACAGGCGGATGTCGCTGCCGTCGAGCAGTGCAGTCAGCGTGGTGGCCGCGGCGATCTGGCCGGCATGGCCGCGCAGCGCCTGAATTTCGGGACGGAACGGCGCCGTCGACGCCATCGCCGCATCGACCGACAATGCGCCGGTGACGAGCGCGGCGCGTGCCAGGCCGAAGGCGCGTAGGACGCCGGAGACGGCATAGGCGGTCGAGAATTGCGTGCCGTTGATCAGCGCCAGGCCCTCCTTGGGGCCGAGCGTCAGCGGCACGAGGCCAGCGGATGCCAGCGCCTCGCGGCCCGGCACGACTTGTCCGTCAACGATGGCCTGTCCCTCGCCGATCATCACCGCCGTCATATGCGCGAGCGGGGCGAGATCGCCGGAGGCGCCGACCGAGCCCTGCTGCGGCACCAGCGGAGTGACGCTCCGCGCCATCATGGCCTGCAGCTGCTCGATCACCGCGCGGCGTACACCGGAGGCGCCACGGCCGAGCGAGACGATCTTCAGTGCCATCATCAGGCGAACGATCGGTTCGGGTGTGGGCTGGCCGACGCCGCAGCAATGCGACACGATCAGGTTGCGCTGGAGCAGCGCGGTCTGGTCGGGCGGAATGCGCTTCGAGGCGAGCTTCCCGAACCCGGTGTTGATGCCGTAGACCGGCGCAGCGGCTTGCGCGGCCTTTGCGACGATCTCGGCAGCTGCCTCCACGCGCGGCCAGAACGACGGGTCGAGCACGACAGGAGCACCCGCAAGCACGCCCGCGAGATCGGTGAGGCTGACCGTTCCCGGCGTGACGACGATCGCTGCGCCCTGCTCCGTCACTGGCCCCTCCATACCCGGCGATGCAGCGGATTGAAGCCGATGCGGTAGACGAGCTCGGCGGGCCGCTCGACGTCCCAGATCGCGAGATCGCACCACTTGCCGGCTTCCAGCGTGCCAGTCTCATCGAGCACGCCGAGTGCACGCGCGCCCTCGCGGGTGATCCCGGCAAGGCACTCGGCCACATTCATCCGGAACAACGTCGCGCCCATGTTCATGGTGAGCAGCAGCGAGGTCAGCGGCGAGCTGCCGGGATTGCAATCGGTCGCGAGCGCCATGGGCACGCCATGTTTGCGAAAAGCCTCGACCGGCGGCTTCTGCGTCTCGCGAATGAAGTAGAACGCACCGGGCAGCAGCACCGCGACCGTACCGGCCTTCGCCATCGCGGCGGCGCCGGCTTCGTCGGTATGCTCCAAATGGTCGGCCGACAGCGCCGAGAATCTTGCAGCGAGTGCCGCGCCGCCGAGGTTCGACAATTGGTCGGCGTGGAGCTTGACCGGGAGCCCAAGCGCTCTCGCGGTCTCGAACACAAGCGCCGTCTGCTCCGCCGAAAATGCGATGCCTTCCATGAAGGCGTCGACAGCGTCGGCGAGGCCAGCCTTCGCAACGGCAGGAAGCATCTGTTTGCAGACGAGATCGATGTAGCGATCCTTGTCACCGTCCGCCTCGACCGGCAATGCATGCGCGCCGAGAAAGGACGTGCGGATCGCAACCGGCCGCTGGCGACCGAGGCCGCGCGCGGCCGCCAATTGCCGCATCTCGGTCTCGGTATCGAGGCCATAGCCGGATTTGATCTCGACGGTGGTGGCGCCCTCGCCAATCAACGCATCGAGCCGCGGCAGCGCGCTCGCGACGAGATCTGCCTCGCTCGCCTTCCGCGTCGCCGCCACCGTGGAGACGATGCCGCCGCCGGCGCGCGCGATCTCCTCGTAGCTCGCACCTTTCAGGCGCAGCTCGAACTCGTGCGCGCGGTTGCCCCCATAGACGAGATGGGTGTGGCAATCGACGAGGCCGGGCGTGATCCAGCGCCCCTCGCAGTCGATCCGCTCGTTCGCATCCGCATCCGCGGGAAAGTCCGTCGCCGCACCGGCGTAGACGATACGGCCGCCGCGCGCGGCGATGACACCGCGCTCGATCTCGCCGAGATCAGGACGGTCGGCCCGCATCGTGGCGAGTCGGGCATTGTGCCAGATCCGGTCGAAGCGCTCTGCCATGCAACGGTCCCTTCGCGGATGTCCCTGCGCCCCTGGGATGCTTGACTTATATGTCTAGACATATAATCGTAAGGCGGTTCTGTCCAGCCGGCGTGTAATCAATCATGACCCGACTGCATTTCGCCTCCGCGCTCCTGCCCTCGGGCTGGGCCAATGACGTGCAGGTGGTGATCACCGCCGGCGCGATCGCGGCGGTGACCGCGGGCGTGCCGCCTGCCGCCGGCGACGAGCGCCACGCCATTGCGCTTCCGGGATTGGCGAGCCTGCACAGCCACGCCTTCCAGCGCGGCATGGCGGGCCTTGCCGAGCTGCGCGGCGACAGCACCGATACGTTCTGGACCTGGCGCGAGACGATGTACCGCTTCGCCCTCGCAATGACGCCGGACGACGTCGTTTCAGTTGCGACGCTGCTTTATGTCGAGATGCTGGAGCGCGGTTTTACCCGCGTCGGCGAATTCCATTATCTGCACCACGACCGCGACGGCTCTCCCTATTCCGATATTGCCGAGATGGCCGCGCGGATCGCAGAGGCTGCCGAGGCATCGAGCATTGCGCTGACGCTGCTGCCGAGTTTCTATGCGCACGGCTCCTTCGGCGGCGCCGCGCCGCAGGCCGGCCAGCGCCGCTTCGTCTGCTCGGTCGATCAGTACGCGGCGCTGATGACGGCGTCGCGCAAGGCGATCAGCACGTTGCCCGGCGCCAACATCGGCATCGCGCCGCACAGTTTGCGTGCGGTGACGCCGGAAGAGCTTACCGCGATCATTCCGCTGGCTGACGGCGGACCGGTGCATATCCACGCCGCCGAGCAAGTCAGGGAGGTCGAGGATTGCCTGGCCTGGTCGGGCCGGCGTCCCGTGCAATGGCTGCTGCAGCACGCGCCGCTGGACCGGCGCTGGTGCCTCATTCACGCGACCCACATGACGAATGACGAAGTCAGCGCGTTCGCGGCGACCGGCGCGGTCGCGGGGCTCTGCCCGATCACCGAAGCCAGTCTTGGCGATGGCATCTTTCCCGCCCGCGAATTTCTTGCTGCTCGCGGCGCATTCGGTATCGGCACCGATTCCAACGTGCTCGTCGGCGTCGCCGACGAATTGCGTCAGCTCGAATACGGCCAGCGGCTCAAGCACCGCGAACGCAACGTGCTTTCCGCCGGCGCCGGCCGCTCGACCGGACGCGCACTGTTCGACCATGCGCTCGCGGGCGGATCACAGGCGCTGGCGCAATCGACAGCCGGCCTCACGCCCGGTGCGCGCGCTGACATCGTCACCCTCGACACTGCGCATCCATCGCTGGCGGGACGCCAGGGCGATGCCGCGATCGACGGCTGGATCTTTGCCGCCGGCAGCGGCGCGATCGACTGCGTTTGGGCCGGCGGCGAGAAGGTTGTCGAGGGCGGGCGGCACAGGCTGCGTCAGGCGGCGCGCGAGCGCTTCAACGCGGCGGTGCGGAGGCTGGTTGCATGAGCCTCGCCACCGATGCCGCCGACAAGCCGACACTCTACAAGCGCATCCGCGCCGACATCGAAAGGCGCATCCTGACCGGCGAATGGCCGCCCGGCCATCGCATTCCCTTCGAGCACGAGCTGGTGGCGCGTTACGGCTGTTCGCGCATGACCGTGAACAAGGCGCTGTCGGAGCTCGCGCAGGCAGATCTGATCGAGCGGCGGCGGCGCGCCGGCTCATTCGTGCGCCGGCCGCAGCACATGTCGGCGGTGCTCAAGATCGCCGACATCCGCGCCGAGATCACCGCGCTGGGGCGCGCTTACGGCTATGAGCTGATCCACCGCAAGCTGCGCGCCGCGACCGCTGCCGACCGTGATCGTCTCGGCGTCAAGAAGGCCGGCAAGGTGGTTGCGGTCACCTGCCGGCACAGCGCCGACAACGTGCCGTTCGCCGTCGAGGACCGGCTGATCGACCTGTCGTCCGTGCCGGACGCCGCGACTGCGGATTTCTCGCGCGAGCCGCCCGGCTCGTGGCTGCTTCACCACGTCCCGTGGACGGAGGCCGAGCACACGATCAGCGCCATCATTGCCGACGATCATATGGCGGACGCGCTCGCGATCGCCGTCGGCGCGCCCTGTCTGGTGATCGACCGCTACACCTGGCGCAGCGCGCGCACGATCACCGCCGTGCGCCTGCTCTATCCCGGTGACTCTCACCGCCTTGTCGCGCGATTCAAGGGAGGCTGAGGGGATATGTCGGCACAAATCGTGCAACGCTTCGAGCAACGGCCCATAGGGGCCGACATGAAGATCAACAGGACGTCAATCCACCGATCGGCAGAGGACGACAATCATGCGTAATTCGACGATATTTGCGACAATCATTGCTCTCACGGCCACAACTCCCGTGCTCGCCGACGACGTCAAGGTCGGCGTCGGCATCTCCGGATGGACCGGCTTTGCGCCGCTGACGTTGGCGAAGGAGGCCGGCATCTTCAAGAAGAACGGCCTCGACGTCACCATCAAGAAGATTCCGCAGAAGGACCGCCATCTTGCCATCGCTTCGGGCGACATCCAGTGCGCGGCGACGACTGTCGAGACCTGGATCTCCTGGAACGCCAACGGTGTTGCCACCAAGCAGATCTTCCAGCTCGACAAGAGCTACGGTGCCGACGGCATGGCCGTGCGCAACGGCGTCGCCGCGATCAAGGACCTGAAGGGCAAGACCGTCGCCGCCTCCGCGCCCGGCACCTCGCCCTATTTCGCGCTGGCCTGGATGCTCAAGAAAAACGGCCTGTCGGTGAAGGACGTCACCGTCGTGAACCTGGAGCCGGCCGCGGCCGCACAGGCCTTCGTCTCCGGCCAGAACGACGCCGCGATGACCTATGAGCCCTACCTGTCGACGGTGCGCGCCGCTCCCGACAAGGGCAAGATCATCGCCACCACGTTGGACTATCCGATGGTCATGGACACCTTCGGCTGCACCCCGAAGTTCCTGACGGACAATCCCAAGGCCGCCAAGGCGCTCGCCGACAGCTATTTCGAGGCACTCGACATGATCGCCAAGGACCAGGCCAAGTCCTATGAGATCATGGGCGCCGACGTGAAGCAGACCGGCGAGCAGTTCGGCAATTCGGCGAAGTATCTGCGCTGGCAGGACAAGGCCGCCAACCAGAAGTTCTTCGCCGGCGACTTCCTGACCTTCAACAAGGAGGCCGCCGAGCTTCTGCTCGAGATCGGCATCATCAAGGCCGCGCCGAAGGTCGAGGACCTCTACGACGCCAGCTTCATCAAGTAAGTCGCTTCAGGATCTGCCGGCCCCGTCTCGCGGCGGGGCCGGCAGATCCGTTCACCGCCCGGATAATCGTCGATGCGTCCCCTGGACCCTGTTACATCGAAGCAGCGCGTGGCCTATGGCCTTGCGTTCTTCGTGCTGTTCGTTGCCCTGTGGTCATGGGCGACGCTCGGCGGCTATGTCTCGAAGACCTTCCTCGCCAATCCCCTCACCATGGTGCAGGAGGGCTATGACCTCCTCGCCAAGCAGGGCTTCGTCTACGACATCGGCATGACGATCTGGCGCGTCGTCGGCGGCTTTGCGCTCGCCGCGATCATCGCGGTGCCGCTCGGCGTGCTGATGGGGGCCTACAAGCCGGTCGAAGCCTTCCTCGAGCCGTTCGTCTCCTTCGCCCGCTATTTGCCCGCCTCCGCCTTCATCCCGCTGCTGATCCTGTGGGCCGGAATCGGCGAATTGCAGAAGCTGCTCGTCATCTTCATCGGCTCGGTGTTCCAGGTCATCCTGATGGTTGCCGTGACCGTCGGCGCGACGCGGCGCGATCTGGTCGAGGCCGCCTATACGCTGGGCGCCGGCGATCGCGGCATCATCCGCCGCGTGCTGCTGCCCTCCTCCGCGCCCGAGATCGCCGAGATCCTGCGGCTGGTGCTGGGCTGGGCCTGGACCTATGTCATCGTTGCCGAGCTGATCGGCTCATCCTCCGGCATCGGCCACATGATCACCGACAGCCAGGCCCTGCTCAACACCGGCCAGATCATCTTCGGCATCATCGTGATCGGGCTGATCGGCCTGCTCTCGGACTTCTTGTTCAAGGCCTTCAACGCCTGGCTGTTTCCGTGGAGGCTCGCATGACGATCCTCAAGATCGAGCAGGTCTCGCGCACCTTCCCGGCGCGCCACGGCAACGCGCCGACCAGGGCGCTGGAGCCGACCGACCTCGTCATCGGCACCAACGACTTCGTCACCATCCTCGGCCCCTCCGGCTGCGGCAAGTCCACCCTGCTGCGCATCGTCGCCGGTCTCGATCGCCCGACCAGCGGGCGCGTCACGCTCGACGGGCGCGAGGTGACAGGCCCGGGCGCCGATCGCGGCATGGTGTTCCAGTCCTACACGCTGTTTCCCTGGCTCACCGTGCGCGAGAACATCGCCTTCGGCCTGCGCGAGCGCGGCGTGTCCGAAGCGGAGCGCCACAGGATCGCCGATGCCTTCATCCGCCAGGTCGGGCTGTCCGGCTTCGAGAATCATTGGCCGAAGCAGCTCTCCGGCGGCATGCAGCAGCGCACGGCGATCGCGCGGGCGCTCGCCAACGATCCCAAGATCCTGCTGCTCGACGAGCCGTTCGGCGCACTCGACAACCAGACCCGCGCCTTGATGCAGGAGATGCTGCTGGGGATCTGGGAACGCGACCAGAAAACGGTGCTGTTCGTGACCCACGACATCGAGGAAGCGATCTTCCTCGGCAGCCGCGTCATCGTCATGAGCGCGCGCCCCGGCCGCATCAAGGCCGAAATCGATGTGGACCTGCCGCATCCGCGCTCCTACAAGATCAAGACGACGCCGGAATTCGTCCAGCTCAAGGAACGGCTGGTCGAGGAGATCCGCACCGAAGCGCTTAGGGTTGCCGAACATGCCTGACACTCGCGCCGACGGACATCGCGTGCTTGCCGACCTCCATGCGCTGCGCGCCTTTGGCGCCTACAAGACTGGCGTGCACAAGCCGACCTTCTCCGAGCCGCACAGGCTTTCGCTGGAATGGCTCGTGCAGAAGCTGCCAGAGGCCAATCTCTCCGCGGCCGTGGACGGCATCGGCAATGTCTTCGGCACCAGCGCCAAGCCCGGGCCGAAGCTGCTGGCAGGCTCGCATCTGGAAAGCCAGAATTACGCCGGCTGGCTCGACGGGCCGCTCGGCGTCGTCTACGCGCTGGAAGCTGCGCGCGTGCTGAACACCGATCCTTCCTTCAATGGCGCGGTGGAAGTCGCCGCCTGGTGCGACGAGGAAGGGCATTTCGGCCATTTTCTCGGCTCCCGCTCCTATGTCGGACAGGTCACCGAGGCCGACATCGACGCCGCGAGCGACCGCACCAGCGGCCGCACCATGCGCGAAGCGCTTGCCGACATGGGCCTCGCGGGACGCCCGCGCATCACCGCCGAACCGGGACGGCATGTTGGGTATCTGGAAGCTCACATCGAGCAGGGCGACACGCTCGAAAGCGGCAAGCTCGCGATCGGAATCGTGACGTCCATCGTCGGCATCTGGCAGTACCGCATCAACTTCACCGGCGAGCAGAACCACGCCGGCACCACGCGCATGGCGGTGCGCAAGGATGCGGGGCTGGCGCTCGCCAAATTCTGCGTCGCAATCGACGAACGTTTTCCGGCCGCCTGCGGTCCGCGCACGGTCTGGACCACCGGGCGGATTGCGCTCGATCCGGGCGCGCCGAGCATCATTCCTGGCGGCGCCGAGATGCTGTTCCAGATCCGCGACGACGATCCGGCCGTGATCGCCAGGCTGGAGCAGCTGCTGCGGACCATGGCGAATGATGCCAGCTCGCGCGGCCCGTGCACCGTCACCGTCGAGAAGCTGCGCACCGGCGCGCCCGCCATGATGAACGCAGGCTTTCAGGATGCGATCGAAGCCGCCAGCAAGACCATGGCCGGTGGACGATGCGTTCGCATGCCCAGCGGCGCCGGCCATGACGCGCAGATGCTGGCAAGTGTCATGCCCGCCGGCATGCTGTTCGTGCCATCGATCGGCGGCATCAGCCATCACTGGACCGAGAACACCGCCGACGCCGATATCGTCACCGGCGCAGAGGTCTTCGTCGATGCCTGCCGGCGGATCCTGGCGGGTTAGAACGACGTCCCGCCGCCGAACCTGAACTCCTGCACGACGTCGTATTTGCCCTTCGTGATCGGCACGGCATAGTCGAAGCGCAACGGTCCGAACGGGGAGGCCCAGATCAGGCCGATGCCGACGGAGGATCGCACCGTGCTGCTGTCGTCATATTGCAATCCGCAGGTCGGGCACGCCTTGGTGTTGACTTCGCCCGTGGCCGACCACCAGGTCGGTCCCTGATAACCCCATAGCGATCCGGCATCGGCGTAGACCGCGCCCTTCAGGCCGACTTCCTTGGGCAGGAACCAGAACGGCATCTGCAGTTCCGCGGACGCGCCCCAATATTTCGTGCCGCCGAGCGCGTCGCCGCTGGAGCCGAAACTGTAATAGGTGATGTCGCGCGGCCCGATGCCGTTCGAGGCGAAGCCGCGCACCAGGTTCGGTCCCATCTGGAAGTGATCCAGCATGCGCAGATCCCGGTCACCGAGCTTGCTGAGCAGGCCGCCCTGGAGGTGAATCACGCTGACGATCTCGGAGACGAGCGGCGTGTAGTATTTGGTGTCCAGCGCGGTCTTCAGATAGGTGACGTCGCCGCCGACCCCGGCGAAATCCTGCCGGAGGTCGACCAGCAATCCGTCCCTCGGGTTCTTGGTGTTGTCGAGCGTGTTGTAGGTCAGCGTGTAGCCGAGCGACGAGGTCCAGACCGCGCCGTTCGCCAGCTCCTTTCGAACCGGCAGGCTCGACTCGCCGTCGCCGTAGCAGCCGTAGCCGTAGACGCCGGAATCCGTGGAATTGGTCGGATCCACGCCGCCCAGGACGTTCTGGATGTAGGCCGGCGTCGGATTATAAGCCAGCGAGGCGTTCGAGGCGTTCGAGGCGTTGTTGTTGCAATTGTTGTAGGCGCTGGCAAGCGAGATGCTCTGCTGGTAGAGCGAATAGCGCAGCTGCAGGGAGAGATCCTCGCGCAAGGCCAGCCCGATGCGGGGGGAGAAACCGAGGGTCGTCACCCCGTAGCTCGTATAGCTGTTCGCCTTCTGCTCCTTCCAATAGGTGTCGAATCCAAGCGCCAGCCGGTAGTCGAGCAGATAGGGCTCGACGAACGACAATGATATGCCCCGCGAGTATTGGCCGTAGCTGACCGATGCCTTGGCATAGAGTCCGCGGCCGAGCAGGTTGCGCTCGGAGATCGAGACCTCCGCCAGCGCTCCGTCGGTGGTGGAATAGCCGCCCGAGACCGAGAAATCGCCGGTCGATTTCTCCTCCATGTCGACGATCAGGATCACGCGATCGCTCGAGGAGCCGGGCTCGGTGACGATCTTGACGCTCTTGAAGTAGTCGAGGTTCTTCAGCCGTCGCTCGGCGCGGTCGACCAGCGCGCGGTTGTAGGCGTCCCCTTCCGAGAGGTCGAACTCGCGGCGGATCACGTAGTCGCGCGTGCGCGTGTTGCCGCGCAGGTTGATGCGCTCGATATAGGTCCGCGGGCCTTCGTCGACATTGAACACGACTGAGACGGTGTGCCCCTCGAAATTGCGATCACCGCCGGGACGGACCATTGCAAAAGCATAGCCGCGGCGTGAGGCCTCGATCTGCATCTCTTCGGTCGACTTCTCGACCAGCTCGACGTTGTAGAGCGAGCCGGCGCTGACGCGCGAATAGGTGCGGAGCGAGGCCGCGTCGAAGTTGGCAATGCTGGAGCGGAAGTCGACGGAGCCGATGCGATATTGAGCACCTTCCTCGATCTTGAAGGTCACCAGAAAGCCCTTCTTCTCCGGATCGTATTCGGTGAGCGCGGCCACGACCTGGACGTCGGCATAGCCGTTCTTGAGGTAGAAGCGGCGGATCAGGTCGCGGTCGGCCTCGACGCGATCGGGATCGTAGACGTCGTTGGTGCCGAGGAAGCTGAGCAGGTTGCTCTCATGCGTCTTTATGACGTCGCGCAGGCGCGAGGCCGAGAACGCGCTGTTGCCGACGAACTCGACCGACTTGACCGAAGTCTTTGCACCCTCCTCGACCGTGAAGATGAGGTCGACGCGGTTGTTCGGCTGCTCGATGACCTCGGGCGTGACGCGGACGTCGTAACGGCCGGAGCGCCGATAGATCTCGGCGATGCGCAGCGTGTCGGACTGCACCAGGGCCCGCGAAAAGGTCCCGCGCGGCTTGGACTGGATCTCCACCGAGAGCTGCTCGTCCTTGATCTTCTTGTTGCCCTCGAAGGCGATGCGGCCGATCACGGCATTCTCGACCACCGACACCACGATGCGGCCGCTGGCCTGATTGATCTTCACGTCCTGGAACAGGCCGGTCGCGATCAGCGCCTTGAGCCCGTCGTCGAGGGCGGATTGATCGAGACGCCCGCCCGGGCCGGGCTTGAAATAGGAGCGAACCGTCTCGGTCTCCACGCGGCGATTGCCTTCGACGACGATCGCCTGCATCGCCTGCGCGGCCGCGGGCTGTGGCAACAGCGCAAGCGGAAGTGAGCTTGCAATCGATACAGCACTCGTCGCCACGACGATCAGCCAGGCCCGCAAAAACGACATTCCACACCTCAACAAAACCTCGCCTGCTCTGAGACGAGACAGCTGTGGCCGCGGTGTGGCCTGAAGATTTCTGATTTGTTGCCGGTCGTTGAATTTGATTGGACGATCAGCAGCGTCGGCGCCGCGGCCGCGATGACCGCGCACACTGTGCGCGGCGACCGATCCGCCTCGAAGCTGCCGCGCCGGCGCCCTGCCCATGCAGAGGCACAGCAACATCGCGCAACGCCGGGATTCTTTACAGTCATTTAAGCCGGTGCGAGAGGCGGCCGTATCAGGAACTCGCACAGGATGTTGTCCGATGAACGCGCTTGTCACGACCAGAGCAATGCTGGCCGTCCTCCTCGCCTCGACCCTGGCCGCTCATCCCGCCACCGCCGGCAAGCGCGAGCCGCCGCGGGCGACCCAGGATGCGGTTTACGAGTACGGCCCGCGCGGCCCCAATCGATCCTACCAGTCCGGTCCGCGCACGCGCATCTATGTCAGCAAGCGATCGTGGCTTGACGGCGGGACCGAGGTGCTCCCCGGCGAGCGCAAGTTCACCGACTATGCCTTCCCGCCCGGCGCCTCGTCCGCACGCGGCAACAACAACCGGCCCCTCGACCGGCAGCCGCTGAGCCCCGACTCGGACTTGGGTGGATTTGCGCAGCGGATTCCGATTTCGTGGTAAGTCGATCTCTCGTGTCCGGACAGGCTGCAACGCGCGAGCGTTGCGGCGCAGAGCCGGGACCCAGGGCGACACGGCGCGATGCGGCGACATAGGCCCCGGCTCAGCAGCGCACCGTACCGGACGATGCTTCGCATCGCCGGCCGCTGCGCTGCGTCCGGGGCACGAGAGCGGAGTGTTGCGCACCTGCTCTCTCCCCGTCATTGCGAGCGCAGCGAAGCAATCCAGACTGCCTCCGCGGAAAGACTCTGGATTGCTTCGCTGCGCTCGCAATGACGGAGTGTGAGGCGATAGCTGGTTCCCAATCACTACTGTCATTCCCCGCGAAGGCGGGGAATCCAGTACACCGCGGCTTCTCGGTTCAATCATGAGGGCCTCTGGATACTGGATCGCCCGGTCCTCGTGCGCAATTGCGCACTGGCCGGGCGATGACAGTGAGGGTGTGGTGACAGACATGACTCATCAGCCTCGCGGCTCACATTTGCCCGAGCTTTGCTTACGTCTTCACCCTCTCAGCCAAGAGGGCGCAGGGAAGGCCGGGTGCTGACAACGCACCCGCGGTCCGCTGCGCAAAATGCACACGCAGAAGAACCGCACAGCAGCATACAGGTGGTGCCGATCACTCGGCCTTCCCTGCGCGGTGGTCGGACGGCTTATGCCGTGCTCTCCCGGGAGCCGAGCTTTCCTTCTGGCCTCCCTCGCGGTTCGAATTGGCGATGCCGTCCGCCCGGTTGGGCTCGCGCACATCTTCGATCCGGCTTGACCGTAGCAACGACGGCCAGGACCACACGTCTCTATTTTTGGGTTAGGTGAAACTAGCAGAAACTAAGAAAACCCTATGAAAACAGCCTCTTCTGTCTAGGCTGTTGATCGGGCGGCACTGCGGGTTTTGCCAATTCTAAGGCCGGGCCCTAGTCCAAGCAGGAGCCAAAGCACATGACGACCGATATCGAGCAAACTGTTGCAAATGCATCAGTTGCCAAGCGCCCCCGCCGCGCCAGCACCATCCTCACCGACCGCACCTGCCAGAAGCGCGTCACCGAGCGCACCAAGATTTACGATCGCAAATGCCGGGGCCTCTATGTCAGCATCATTCCAGCCGGCATCGCGACTTTCAATTACAAATTCACCGACCCGACCACCGGCAAGCAGCGCTCGACCGTGCTCGGCGTCTACAATCCGGAGACCTTCACGGTCGAGGACGCCCGCAGCAAGGTCTACGCGCTGAAGGCCCTTGCCCCGGCTGCGCTGGCCGAACAGCTGCGCCAGACCAAGGCACTGCTGACCAAGCGCGGTAAGACTGTCGACGAGGTCATCGCCGAGCGCATCGCGTGGATGAAGACCCCGGTTCTCAAGGCGGACGGCGAGATGCGGCCCCGGCTGGAAGCTTGGGAAAACACCGCCAGCCATCTGCGCCGCTTCCTCAGTCCCCGGCTGGGCAAGACTCTGGCCAGCGACGTTACCAAACAGGACATCGCCACCCTCTCCAATGACATTGTCGCGGGCAAGTTCGGCAAGCCCTCGGTCAGCAACGCGCGCCACATGCGCAAAGCCGCATCGGGCCTATTCAACTGGGCGGCGGAAGCAGGCCGCGACTACGTCACCGCCAGCCCATGCGTCAACCTGCCCAAGCTTGATGCCGAACACCCGCGCACCCGCGTGCTGTCCGAGGATGAGATCAGGATTTTCTGGCATGGTCTCGACCGCGATAATCTGCCCTGGGACCGGCGCACCCGGCTGGCGCTGAAGTTCGAGCTGGTCACCATGCTGCGGCCACGTGAAATGCTCGGCGCCCATCGCGATGAGCTATTCGACCTCGACGGCGCCAATCCCCGCTTTGACGTGCCACTAAAGCGGGTCAAAAAGCGTAGGACCATTCAGCAGCCGCTATCATCGCTCGCGGTCGAGATCATTAGGCAAGCGCTGACCAGCGAGGATCAGCACTTCGTGTTCGAGAGCCCGGTCTATCCGGGCCAGCCGCTCCACCGCAAGGCGATGGCCGACGCGCTACGCGGCACCATGAACGAGAAATGCAAGGGCAAGACTAAGACGCCCGGCCTGTGCGAGCTGCTTGGCTTGAAGCCGTTCACGCCGCACGATCTGCGCCGGACGGCGGCGACCTTGGCCGGTGATCTCGGCTTCCACGATGCTTGGATTGCCAAATGTCTGGACCATGCGGCGACGAGCAAGACCGACGTGGTCGTGCCGACCGTCACCGGCAGGGTCTACAATCACTCCAAGCGGATGAAGGAAAAGCGCGCCGTGCTCGACGGCGTCGCGGCTGAGCTGCGGCGGATCATCGGAGAGCCGGTCGGGTTGAGCCGGGCGGCGTGAATGGTCGCGGGCCGCGCTCAAGCGGCCGCAGATACACGAGCGGCTGCTGGCGGCTTACGAGGCATTCGCGCACGCCTACCAGCGGCCAACCTCGCGCGACGCTCCGCCTCCAGCACACGGGCGCGGAGATTGTCCAATTCAAAAAGTTGAGAAGTGAGCCGTTCGTGGCTCTCACGCAGCAGCACAGCTGCGTCGCTTGCGCGACCGTGTTCACGCATTTTATAGCCCCCGCGCCGGACCTTAAGAGGGCGAAGCTCTGCAACGGGCTCCGTCGGGAAAATGATGTAACGGAAAGACTATAATACGCGACGAATTGTCGCAAGATAGCATATGTGAATCATAGCTATTGAGCCCGAAAATTAATGTTTGTGAACGGCGTGCTGCGCTGCAAATGTCTCGGGCCGCCGATCGCCAACATCAATGCAGCTTCCGCTTCAGCATTCTGATCAGCTCTCGCAGATCGTCGGCATATGCCGCGATGATCGCCGATGCCTGTCCATCCGCCGCGTCTTGCGCTTCGGCCTGGGTGGCGGTTTCGGCCTGGGTGGCGATTTGTTGCGGCGGCGGTTCACGGGCGGGATGGTCGAGGCGGACGCGCAGGCAGCGGGTGAGGCAGATCAAGAGTATGATAACCAAGCCGGGTTGGACAAGATGCGGGCGGCGCGGATAGCGCCGTCCCAAACTCGGGACTCAATCGCCCTTCCGCTGTTTCCATTCGTCAATAGTCAATCCCTCAGGCATATTTACTCCCGCCATCCCTGGCGGCTCACTCGCAACGAATGGATTTTCAAGGATCGCTCGGACTTGCGATGCAAGCTCTAGGACGTGGTGCACTTCGTTCTCAGAGAACGCTCGATCGGTGTTTTCATAAAAGCCATATTCCCGAAGGCCTTTGAGAACGCCTGTTCGGGCGAGATGGAGCAGCAGATGGGCAGTCGTTAAGTGAGGTGACTGCAGCCATCTCTGCTGCTGCTCCTCACTCAAAGCGAGCGAGCTATTCCTGCTAAACCAATCCAGATAGTGCCCATCGTCAGTGATTGCCCCATGCTCATGGGCATACTTCTCCGCATAGAAACTCGCAGCAGTCTGCGCAATCGCGAAATTCAAGACGTGGGCAACTAAAGCATCTTGTCGCTTGGCGTGCCTATTCGGTTGGTTAAACAGTCCCATGCGGACCTCGGCGTTGGGATATTTTTCCAACGTGAGAGCCTCAACAAACTCCCCCATTTGCTCAAGTGCATGGACAATCAAAGTCGCAGCGGATCGAGCACTCCCTTGGCTAAAAAGAAGTTCGGCGTCGGCAATCAGCCGCTCGGCATTCCTCAAGATGTCTGTTGTGGTCGCCATCTACGTCCTTTACCCAATAAGCAATCTCCTCCACCTAACCGGACCGCGCGTGCCAGCCCGGTCGCCAATCCGACTTATCCACAGGCAGTACCGTAGTCTCCCGGCTTCGTACTACCCTGCATTGTGGCATCGTATACCTTCCCGATTTGTCAAGAAGGACATACCGCATGGCACTGAACGATGGAGAAATCGCAATCGTCAAAGGCATGTTGGTTCGCGGAGATAGACAGCACGATATCGCGGCCTATTTCGGCATTAACGGTGGACGCATCGCTGAAATCAGCACGGGGCAAACCGGCAGCAGCGTCGCCGCAGCATCAGCTGAAGACCTGCCACCAGCCGGACCTTACATGGCTGGCCGCTCGGCTCTCCGCGCCCGCGACACGCTGACTGCGCTGCGCGACCTCATTCAAGATGCGATCAACGATATCGATTTGTACGAGAAGCCGAACGATTGAAAAAAGATGGATGACGTTGTCTTCCTATACGATCAGGCAATCGAACATATTGTTCGATTGCATGGATTTTGCTCCAGCAGGAGGCGCGACTTAGGCAGTGGAGATGTTCAGGATGACGTGGATAGCGTTGCCGATTTGCTGGCGAAGCGCGACCTGCTGACGTTCTCCGCATCTCTTCGAAACTTTGCCGAGGCAACCAAGTCAGTGCAGGACATCAGACAGTTGAGGGTTTCCACCTGCAAACTGATAGCGCCTCCACAACCGCCTTACTTCCTAGACTCCGGCGAGACACTTTCACTGTATCAGGTTCTCAGTCGGATCATCCATTCCCACACGCTATCTATTCTCCGCTCGTCTTATGATTTTCGCCTCCTCGCTGCCGAGACCGACGAGCAATTGTTTTCGATTCCGGCGCAACCAGTTGTCCAGTCCGAAACTCTCTTGATGGTGCAAACTGAGCAAGATCAAGCGACAACTGTAGCGCTGCGCGCCTTGCTTCATATCGCGTGTTCTTTTCTCAGCCCAGTATCTGAGAGGCTGTGCATCATTCAGCGAGACTACCGCTAAATTCCTTGGGCGAGCGTGTAGCATCTTTACCGGCCGCCCGTTGCTACCGCCTAACGTTTTGGACGACCGCCTGCCCCGCGAGCCCAAGAAGTTTATTTCTGTGCCGTCGGGTGTTGCGCGGATCAGTGAGATCGCGCTCGATGGGCTGCAACTCGGCAATTGGTCGAGCAAAAGCGGGCGGTCTGACGCTGTGGTTGGAATGAGTAGCCGCAGTGTGCACAGGGCTGACGGGGAATGGATACCTTAGGATCGGCACGTCGATGCCGTCGAGCTTCCATCCGACAACTGTCTGAGCAGTAGGTCTCCGTCGAGAATGGACCACCGCGCGAGAGGAAGCGGCTCTTGCACACAGGGCAGACCTTCTCGCTGCCATAGGTGTAGAAGTCTTCGGTTCCGAGAGGCGCGCGGTAAGGTCTGGCCATGTTACGCTGATCCAGGCACGTCAGCCGAAATCCGGCGACGTGCCAACCTTAACGTAACACGGAAGGCCCCGGCGGCACATCCGCGCCAAGGCTTTCCGCGATCACGCCGCCCCGTTTTATTGGTGCAAAGTCTCGACGGCAAACCATAGTTCACTGCCGTCCGGCGCGATTTTGCAGACAGCCAGGCCTCGGCGTTGGGCTCTGCGCAGGCTTCGCACAGCCTCGCGGTGGTCACCAAAGACACGCGTGAGGGCGTCGGGTTCTTCTCGCCCTCAAGAGGTTTTGGGGTCGATCCCCCTGACCGAGGCTTGCACCAGTTCGTTCCTAAGCCGGAACACGCCGAAGAAATCCCGGACGTTGCACATTTACAACCTGCAGAGCTAATCGAGACAGTAATCTCGTCAATTAAGACGACGGCGCATATTCCAAAATATTCTCATACAATCAGCGGGGGCGAAAAGTGTTTGATATCTATCGCAACGACAAGCGCGGCTTGCTCGTTCTAACTACAGGCTCTGCCGTACCCGTGCTCTCCTCTGCGCATAAGTGGCGCAAGAGCAGAAAAAGAGTTCTCAAGGTCAGCGATGAAATCAGGTCAGCTGTTCAGGAACAAGGCTATTACCTCCGCAACCTGAGGGACTAGCGGACTCATAACGCGCGGGCCAACCATAGGCGGATAGATGCGAGTTGGATGAAGGCAAGGTAGTTTCCCGCAAGCCTGTCGTAGCGCGTCGCCACCCGACGGCATTGTTTGATCCTGTTGAAGAACCGTTCGACCTGGTTACGAGCGCGATAGAGGTATGGGCTAAAGCAGATCGGATCGCTTCGGTTGCTTTTCGGCGGGATGTTGGCCCACGCGCCTTTCTTCATGGCAAGCTCTCTGATCCAATCGGCGTCGTAGCCACGGTCGGCAAGGAGCATTGATCCGGATTTGAGACGAGATAGCAGTTTTCCTGCAAGTCGAACGTCGTGCGCCTCGCCGGGGCTCAAGGCAAGCCGTACCGGTAGACCATTGCTATCGACCACCGCGTGGATTTTGCTCGTCAGACCGCCGCGTGACCTTCCCATCGATTGACGCCGATTTCTTGTGATGCAGGCCCCGTGTTGATGTACGCGAACAATGGAAGTGTCGATCATCTGCACGGCAGCATCATGGGCACCGGCCAATGCGCTCATGAGCTTGGCCCAAACGCCCGCCCGTCGCCAGCGAACGAACTGATTGTAGCAAGTCGTATAAGGACCGAAGTTTTCTGGCAGGTCGCGCCATGGCGCCCCGGATCGCAAGACCCAGAGGATGCCGTTGAGGACACGACGGTCATTCACTCGTGGCACGCCGCGCGACTTATTCGGCAGCATCGGTTTGATGGCAAACCACTCATGGTCCGTGAGTTCGTAGCGCATGATTCGGCCCCTTCCCTTGGGTGGCTTGAATCATGGCTCGGTGGTCGGGCTCAAGTGGTCGCTATGCACCCGAAAGCGGACCAATTATGCTCACCTTGAGTTTTGTCGTTCATGACCCCTAGCGGACATCACCGGCCGGGCTGCTGGTGTCGGCCCGGCGAGCCTCCACCGCGAAGACCGCGATGCTTGCAGCCCAAATGAGCGCAAATCCGAGCAGTACCCATTTGAATTCCGAGTTGATCGTGAAGTTGACGGCGGTCATCCAACCGATCGAGACTAGGCCCGCAACGGTGGCGCCAGCCAACGCCCAAGCGCTTCGTTGGCGAAATGCCGTCACAGCCACAGTGAGCGCGAGCACGCCGGTTGCGATCATGTAGCCACCCATGACGCGAAACACATGGGTAAGCCAGGTTGACAATCTCGGGCCGAGAGATTGCAACTCGGCCGAACTGAGGTTCATGTAGCGGATGTCCTCGGGGAGCAACGCGGGCCGAAGGAAAAGGAAGTAGCAGCCGACAGCGATCAGGATAGTTCCGGAAAGGCCCAGAAGAATCGACGAGAGAGGCCAGCCGAATTTCTCGCCGCGCATCCGGCACCCCATGTCAACGGTGCTGGTGGTCCCCACCTCCACGATGCCTGCCGTGCATGAAAAAGTGCATGAGCGGACAAGCTAGGAGAGGCAACCAGAGCAGAGCGCCAAGCACATGGGCCTGATGCTGGGTGAACAGCAGCGCGCCCGCGATAGCCGCGATGATGGCAAGTCCTATAACGATTAGAAAATTGCGCGGCAGGCCCCGGCGTACGCCGGCTTGCTCGTGAGCATTGTCTAGCAAGGTCATCGGAGCACCTCAAGACGGCACCATTGCCTGAACAGGACCAAAAGCAAGTCTCGCAGATTTCGCATGAATAACCTTGAGGGACGTCAAGCTGCGGTTCCCGCAACAAACTGCGGTTCCATAGCGGGCAGCTTTGATGTGCATCAAAAAGCGATTTCAGGACTGTTGTTTAGTGGAAGCTAATTCAACCGATCTTTCTCAATTAGTGGAGGCTATTTCAACCGATCTTTCTCAACCGGAGGAACGTCCATGATCACCAAGATTGTTTTCGCTGTGCTGGCGCTCGCTTCTCTCCTACCTGCTCCCGCAATGGCTCAGACCGCAACGAAAGACACTGAAAAGAGCGGTCACCACTATCAGGGCGGGCCGAAGACCGAAGTGCCTCATCACATGGGCAAGAAGGAAACTACCGGAAAGGCCACCACCGGCCAGTCCGGCGGACATCACTACACCGGTGGACCAGCAACATCGACACCGCATCACATGGGCGATAAAAAGTAGGCAGCGCGAGAACTCGGATGGCGTGACGCACCGATGGTGCGCCCGCCTTATAGGAGTAACTGGGATGGCAAAGCTCCCTTATGTGCGAACTATGTTCGCAACTTGCATGCTGTTTCAGGTGATCTACGTTCTGTGCGTGCTTCTCTGGTTGGCCTTCCCGGTCTTGAAGGGCCATGAACTCCTGCCGATTGTCTTTCCTGGTTTCAAAATGGTTTCCGTCGGGAGCCTCATCTACGGCCTTGTCGCCAGCATGATCTACGGGTGGGCCGTTGCGATCATCTACGTCTTTTTCTTCAATCTTTGGCCGCAACTCGTGGCTGCTGTTATTGGACCGCGAGCGGTGCAACGCACCTAAAACGGATACCGGAGACTACTTACGAACAACTCCTGCCGCCTGCGAACGACTGACTGGTTTGCGAACCGGACGGATGTCAGCATTTGGCCCTTCAGCGACCTCAGCAGACGTCCGCTTTCCCGCCGCTGTTAGGAGTAGGGCGGACATAAGGCGGTCAGTTGCTTAATGAGTACACGGACTAATCGGCTCCGCACTACCATTGCTTACAACGTTGCACCGAAACGTATCCGCCCGTGCGACGCCTAGATCAAGAGGTCATGCGGCGCGAAAATGAAATCCTGAGGCCTGAGTGCTTGCTCGCTATGCACGACGACGTCGTTGCCGGGACTGAACGTGATCGTGGTTTCGTGTGTCGTAGGATCAAATGCCGAGATGTTAAGTGCGCCGACGTTCTCGATGCCAAGCGCAGAAACATCGACGTGGTCGGTCCCCAAATTCGAGAGGCCTTGACCGAAATCCTCGATCTTGTCGTGACCGTTGTTGGAATTGAAGACGAAGTTGTCGTTTCCTCCTCTCGCGAGGCCAAGCATCGCCTGCGCGTCACCCCACATGTCGTCGTTGCCGGTGCCGCTGATCAGCTTGTCGTTGCCGCCACATGCATTGTCAGTCATGGTCTGAGCATCCCCAAAGAGGGTGCTGTTGAACGTACCGGCGGGCTGTGAAGCTGGCACATTGAGCCCGCTGAGGACGTCACAGCCGCCGTGAGCATTGCCTGACATCGTCTGGCCGTCGCCGACGAACATGATCGTGCCATGTGCTTGAGCAAAAGCCGGAGGTGCCGCAGTTAGCAGGTCATTCCCGCCCTGAGCATCGCCAGAGATGCTTTGTGCGTCGCCTACGCCTAGACTGCTTCCGCCGGACTGACCGATAACCAATGTGTCGTTGCCGCCGTGAGCATTGCCGGACATTGTCGATGCATCGCCATAGATTAGAGCGGTGAAATCGGCAGCCCCGCTGAATGTGTCGTCGCCACCAACGGCCTGGTCGCCGAGGGTGCCGCCCGCGTCCCCATAGAAGAATAGACGGCCATCATTGCCTGCGATGAAGGTGTCATTGCCACCATGCGCGTGGTCCGACAGGCTGCCGCCTGCATCGCCATAGAATGTGCAATCACCTTGCCCGCTTCTGTTGATGACCGTGTCGTTGCCAGCAATAGCATGGCCGCTCATATTGCTCCCGGCGTCACCGTAGATGACGGCAGTGTTCTGTAAACCCTTCAGCTTAAAGATGTCATCGCCGCCCAGCGTGTAACCGGAAATGTCTCTGCCAGCGTCGCCATAGAGCGTGTAATTTCCATCGTGATGAAAGCCCTGGCTGAGATCAAGAATATCGTTGCCTGCGACGCCGTGCCCCGAGATGTTGCCGCCCGCATCGCCATACATGGCAACCGGCTGGTGGGCCTCCAGGGGGACCTTCCCCACGAACAATAGCAAATCGTTGCCACCGGCTGCATGGCCGGACATATCTCCTCCAGCATCGCCAAACATTCTGATGTTGAATGGCAGATTGCTGGCGCTGGCCGTCAGAGTGTCGTCGCCGCCGTTAGCGTGACCGGACATGTTGCCACCAACATCACCGTACATGCTCAGATTGACAGGCACCAACGAGAAGGGTTCTACAGGAGAAACGTTGGCGTTTAGCGTGTCATTCCCGCCAGCCCCATGGTCGTAGATATTTCCGACTGCATCGCCGTAAAGAGCGAGCGTCGCGAAGCTACCATCCGCATTGATGGCGTCATTTCCACCGCGAGCATGATCCAATATGTTCTTCCCGGCATCACCGAACACAACATTGGTCGAACTTGAAAAGCCGGTTAAGACATCATCAGCACCGAATTGATGACCAGAAAGATTCCCGTTCGTAATTGGAATACGTTTGACCATGGTTTTCCTCCTTCAAATGACGGAAGCATATTAGTTAGGTTCGCTTGGGGTCATAGCGTCGGTCTAGTGCTCCACTGCGAACGTCTGGTCTACCCTTCTCTACCGACGTGTAAGGGGGCCAACAGGCGACATTCTAGATGAGGGAAGCCGCCAACCGAGGCGGTCTTACTCTCCTTCGGATTTCACCATATCCGCAAGGCTCTCAAGCTGGTGCCCTAGTGCTATCCAGCTACGTGAAATGTTCATAAGCAGGGCAGACCGGCGGGCTGAATTTTTTGGATCAGCTCCTGACATTTTGTATTCCGCAGCGTAGGCTCTGCATTGTTCGATTGACGGCATTTGCGTTGCTCCACGTGGCCAACCTTAGGAACGCGATTCTCAAAAGCCCCTTTTTCTGATCTCATCCTCGATTTCTTTAAGAAGCTTGAGGATTTCGGGACCATCCATGTCCCCAAGCGCGGCGCGCTTAAGGCGATCAACGGTCGTCAGGTCACTCTTTGAAGAAGGTCCGTTGTCCTTTTCCATCACCGTCCTCCATTCCGTAGGAGGCGTCGCCCCCAGACAATCGGGAAAAGTTGGCACATGCCGTTTTTGCAGGATGGTCAATTTTGCTCACATTCAACCGGATGCCGCGCGGGGCGCTTTGCATGTCGCCTGATATCGACGTTCCTCGACGTGCCCATTCAACGGTAAGGAAACAGGGGTCCTGTTCATCCGCTCCCTTCAAACTCGTCATCCACTCCCTCCGAAGGTGTGGACGGCCAGAGCCCGTTAAGGGTCAAAGACTGCCCACGGCAGCGTAGATGCACTGTTCGGCTCACGTCCTCAAAGCGGATGTCCCGGGCCTGTGAGCGATGGGGCAGCCAGAGGCCAGCAGGCGACATTCGGAAAAATTTGAAGAGGCCGCCAACTGAGGCGGCCTTACCTCATGGAAAAAACGCCGCTCGCTTAATCAGCGGCTTCCCAGCCCCGGGTGGAGTTGCAAAACCCTGGAGTCTGAGCAAAATTGCTCACAAAGGCAGCCTCACCGTTCTAGGTTTGCATCGCGTCAGGCCCTGTTGCGATCGCGGCTGCTGCTCTTTTCGGCCATCTGTATTCCGCAGCGTAGGCTCTGCATTGTCCATCTGCCCGCCCCTGTGTTCACAACTTAACAGAGTTTAGGGATGGGAGATCCTCCTGGGGTCTTCCCGCAAACGTAAAGGGGGCGGCCAGAAAGACACCTCTCGAACCAAATTCGGGGTTTTGGTCAATATTGACCAAGCGCGCCGGCATAAGTTGAGTCAGACTGGGTCCATCGCCGCTCCGACAGGCAGTTATCGGCGATGGAGAGATCGGTAATGCTCCCGCCTAACTCGGGGAACGCAGATGTCATCTATCCAGCCAAACCCACTCTACAATAGCGCCGATTTCGGAATTCATCCGTGTTTGAAGTGCGGCAAACCTATGCGGCTCGTTTGCATTGAGCCCGACCAGCCTGGTCACGAAGTCCGCATCTTCGAGTGTTCCGAATGCAAAACGACCGGTAGGTTCAAAGCCGCGATTTAGTTGCCGATGGCGGAGATCGGCCTAATCCCAATGCTCGCTTCGCCGAGAAGCCCCATTTTTTGGGGAGGGCGCAACATGCAGAACTATATCATCAACGAAAACATCCGTTGCTATCGGAAGCTTATCGCCATGAGCACCGATGACCCGCATCGTGACGAGGCTCGTCACCGAACGTTGGTTCAGCTTCTAGCCGAAGAAGAAGCCAAGCATGTGAAGCCAGATGATTGGCCGAACGAATGAAGCTCTTGGATCAGAACGTTGCGCTCGCGCGGCCGCCGCAGTCAGCCACACGCGATATTTGAACCAACCTTTCAACTGGTTGTTTTCGAATAGCGCTTCTGTTTGAGCGCTTGATTGATGGCCCATTTGGCAGCGAGAACTGCCCCGGCGTGATCACAGGAAGTCCCCGTTTTCGGTGGACGTGCTTCTCGCTCAAACGACCATCTCCAGCCGGAAGGGTTGGCCGCTCGGACTAGTGTGTATTCTATGCCCTGATACTGCATGAGTTGGCCTTCAGGTCGTTTTCGGCGGGCGCAATTCGCTCTTGGTCCAAGCTTGAAAATCTGGGACCTGCATTGGATCGATGTCGTCGCACTTGATACACCGAAACTTGCGACCGCCTGTCTTGACGATCACGAAGTGCATCGGCTTACCGCATTTCGGGCAGAGCGGGCGGGGAGAGTTTTTGGGCATAGCTACTCACGCTGAACACTGGCGCGAGTCTTCTGCTCACAGTCATCGGATAGTTGCCCCGAAATGCCGATGATGGAACCATCAGTAGTTAACTATTGTGACGACTGCATCAGGAAAGAACGGCACTCCGTAATGCTACGTAGCTGCACTTCGCGGCATAGCGAACAAACTCGTAGTGGCCCGTCTCTGATTACCGGTGACCATTCAGTGCCTACCGAACGGCGACGCTTGTGACCGTCGGAGGAAGCCAAAGGCACACCTACAGCGTAAGCGATACTTACGCGATTGTGCTCTCATTATTGCTGGGTTCTGAGGATTGCCTTGAGAGTCGAAAGCGTCTGATCCATTTCCCGCAACACTAGCTTGGCCTCCGCGACAGCCGCAGCGTCGTCAGTGTCAAAATCCTCTGGTGCGGGCAGCATGCGACCAAGCCGATTGTAGCGCTCCATCAGCTCGCGAAAGTCGGCTGACATTCCGCTCATACATCCCTTCCCCAGGGCTGTGACTGCTTGGCGTCCCACGGTTTGCGCAGGGCCGGCGGCGGCACCCTTTCCAGGTCGAGTTCACGCATCAGCCTCGTGAAGGCGGTGCGACTATCACGCTCTATCATGATCTCGGGCCGCGCGCGAAGCACGCCGTTCGCATCCTCATAGGTTAAGCCAAATTGGGAAAGGGCAAGCCGCGCCTGTTCCTTGCGATCCCAAGCTTCGGCACACGCCTGCAAAAGGCGGCGTTTATGCGGCTCGAAATTGAAGTTAGCTGTGATCCCTAGCCACCAAGCCTGCGTTTCCGAACTCAGGTGAGGCGGAGGATCGGCGGGGCTATCGGAATCGGCAAGGCGGTTGCGTGTTCTGGAAACTCGGTTTCGCGCGATCATGTCCAATTCGTTGAAGGATTTTGGGCCCCGATCACCCATGAACTCGGCCTCCTACTTGCTACGCGCGCGGAAGTGTTCATAACCAGATAACTCTCAGTGAGGCCATGGACCGTTCATCGGTTCGCGGATCCTAGCCAAAATTATCAGCCCCCCCGGCATCTTCGCTTAAGGAGAGGATCAGTAGTGATCGTCCGACTTCCGCCTGGATATAACGACTGTCTCTCCGCGCCATCTCACGCTCAGGCAATCTTCAGAGCCGGTATTCGTTGGCGATCTGACAGACGACTTATTCAAGATCGCGCGGGCCGCTTTCGTTGCAGCTCGCGATCGTGCGCGGGATAACCGCTGCGCATCTGTCTGACTAAGGATTGCCCTTGCTTTTTGAGCGGCGAGCCGGGATCGCGCGATCCGTTCGGCGAGCGTGGAATCGTTTTGTTTCATATCGCATCTTCGTTTCTGACCGAGAGACACTAATAGCCGCGCTTCACGGAGGCCGCGTTGCTCAGGGCCGCCTCAAAAAGCTGGCGATCAGCCGATTGCAGTCGATCACGTGAACTCATGAGATCGCCACAAGCTAAAATGAACCGACGAATTCTAGCGTGATCGACCTCCGGCAAATCCCGCGCCAAAATCACGATCGACCCAAGAACATTGACCACGTGATTGATATCGGACGTCGAGTTTACCGCTGTATCCGTTTCGCTGCGGGTGTTTTGGACCGTAGCACCGGCAACATTCACCATATTCGCGCGCATTGCGTATCTCCAACAAAACGCTGTCTCTCGTGAAAAATCATAGCCGATGAAAAGGCTTGAAGGAGTGAGGCGTCACGGGCGTTTTTTGACCGCCAGTTTGACGGCTTTTGCAATCAGGGCCGAGACCAATCTGCGCCAGGTCCGATCGTCGACTGGTGTATCGTCGGCCTGCTTGACCTTCAGGTCAGTCACAAGCTCATCAATGACCGACTGATGCAAGGGCACGGAAAAAAAGCTAACTGGATCACGACGATGCAGTTTTGCGCGAGCGCGCAGGTGCTGCATTCGGGTGCGTGTCTGCTTTCTCCGCCGCTCGGCGGGTTCTTCTATCTCGTGAACGTGATCCGTGTCTGAGCCGCGCTCGCGTTGGCCCCGGCTGCGGCGGCCACGAGCGGTTCCGGCGACGTCGGACAGCCTCACGCTGGGCGGCGTCGCGGACAGCCTCAGGCCGGCACTGGGAGGTGCGATCGTGATGCCGGCGATCGTGGCGCCGGCGCGTTGAAGGCCGCCGGGTGAGGCTCTCAGGGCCGAATGCGGCTGGTTTCGCGGCAAAGCGGCTGCCGGCGGAGAGATCATCCAATTGCGGATCGTGCGGCGATTGAGCCGAGCGGTTGAGATTTCGATGGCGACGTTGCCGCTATCGGCGGGCACCGGGGCTTTAAAGGGCGGCGGCCGGGGCGTGCGCTGGTGCATTTTTTGCCTCCTCCAAAACTAATTCTGTCTGCGACGATGCGATCCGCCGGGCGCTGGCTGTGGAGGCTGATCGCCCATCGGAGGCCGAGCCATGTTCGATTCCAGCATTTTGGCCCTACTCTCTCTGCAGTTGCGCCAATTTTTGCCGATTCTGACACCTATGCACCTTGGTCCCCAAGTCGCAGGCTTACCCACCACAACACCTAGCCAAGCAGCAGAAAGCACCTTTTTCCTTCGTGTACCGCAATTCTTAGATTCAAGGTGTCAAAGGTGTCAGGAATCAAGAAATAGCACTGCAGCAGTAGGATTTTCGGGGCTGACACCTTGCCCGGCTGAAGGTGTCAGACAAGGTGCATAGGTGTCAGGAAATCCTGACACCATGCCGAAGCGCTGACACCTTGCGATTTGAGCTGGGCGTTTTTCTCCATTTTTACGATTTCAACTGCAGGGTGCTGGCTAGTCAGTGTCGGCCGGGCCGAATAGCACCTTGCCCTCCTTGAACTCCTTGGTAAGGCGTTCTTTTAGGAGTTTCTTGATCCTCTTGACCTCGGCACTGTCCCGCCATTTGCCGGGGACAACTTCCTTAGTGTCGGCGGAACATGTCGAGATGCCGTCAAAGGCCAAATCGCCCTTCACGTTCTGCACCCTTGCGACCGAGTCAAAATGCGCGCTGCCCTCAACGTTCAAACCGATACCGACATAGTATCGCGTGCCGTCAGCCTCCCTGAAGGTTTCCTTGTCCTGCCCAATGAGCGGGTGAGAGAGCGCGGCGAGATGCCTGCCGACGAATGAGCGGCTAAAGTTAGCCTTGTCGTCGCCGTGATTATCCTGCCGCCAACCAGTGAAGGCCGCATGGAAGTCGCGGGTCGAGATCATCAAATCAAGATTGAAATAGATGCAGTCGCGGACAAAGCCAGCAACCGGGTTGGCCTCCACTTTCATCTCGTCGAGCGCGGCGTTGCCCTCGTCGGTGTTGATGAAGTTGCCGCGCTTCAAGAGCCGTTGAAGGCCGATCAGTGCCCAATTCAACAGGCCCGGCTTCTCGCGATCAAGGATCAAGTCGCTGGCCTCCCATGCTGGGTTGATCTCGCGCGCCTTGGCCGCAACTCCGACAAACTCGCCCTTCTCAAACACGCGTTTCAGCTTCAGGATCAAAAGCCGGTTGACCATCGCGTCGGTGTTCTCCTTGAACGTCGGCGGATGATTGGTCGCCCAGATGCAGGGGCACCGCATCCGCATCGTGATCGCGCTAATGCCCTTCGGATTGACTGACAACATATCGCCCGCGATGATCGACTTCACGCGGCTACTCAGGTGCCATTGGCCGATGTCGAATGCTTCATCGAGAACCCACGGCGCACGGCGGCTAAATTCCTGTAGGCCGTGCGCACCGGACAGCTCTGACAATTGCGTCGAGATCGGCTTATCGGTGAGCAGCCCTCCCATGGTCCGCAGCAAGTTGCTCTTGCCGCTGTCGCTCGGTCCATGCAATGTCAACGCGCGGCGTAATGATTTCGGCTTGCGATCAATCAGCGTTGTGCCCATGAATTCTTGCAGCAGGTCTTTGCGCTTGTCGCCTTCGTCTTTTGACTCGCTCGCAAAATAACTATCCAGCGTTTCTTCGAACAGCGGACATGTCGCGTTCGGATCGTATTCGATCTCCAGCCGCCATGTAGCGTAATCCTCCTTTCGCAGCGGCCTGATCGCCAGCGTCACCGGATCGATCAAGCCGGAGGACGTCGGGATCATGCCATGATCGTCCCATTTGATTCGGTCGGCGCTCCGGATGTTCGGGCTGCGCTCGATATATTTGCGCACCTCCATAACGAATCTGGCGCCTGAAACAGCACATTGCTTCACTTCGCGCAACGTCATCTCGATTTGATGATCCATCCATGGTGTGGCGTTCAACACCAGCGACCACAAACCATCACGATAAATCCAGATATGTTCGCTGCCCTTCTCATCGGCGACGATGCGGATGTCTTCGCCGCGCAGATCCAATCTGCGAAAGAGTTCTTCGGCGATCTCGCCATGGACAGGCAAACGATTGTCGCTGTTGCTGCCGGTGCCAGGCGTCTTGGCTTTGTCTGCTTTGTTGAATGCGCGCTCGGCTTCGGCAGCTACGCGCTTGCCATACTTGGACGCAATGCCGTCCGGATGGCGGGCGAGAGTGGCGACAACGTCACCGAGCTGCCAGCCATTATCCTTCAGCCACTTGATTGCGTGATAGAACGCGGCGCTGCGATCTTCCGTGATCGGCACGCCATTACGGATTATGTTGAGTAGATCGTTCGGCAGCGACGCTTCGGTGAAGGCATTGACGTTGATAATGACATTATCATCATTGGTAATAGGCGTGGCGTTTACATCATTTGATTTGCTGTTAACGTCACCCTGTCCATCCAACTCCTCCACCACTACCGTGATCACCGCATCGATGTTGCCGAGATCAGCCATGGTCGGCTTGACGCTGTCGAGCACCATGTTCGAGATCGTGATGAAGCGCTCGCACCATCGATAGCTCTCGATGGAGACGTTGCTGCCGTTGATCGCTTGCTTGCGGTGCGTCCTCGTGGTGCCGCCAAGGCCGATGCAGCGCAGGCCACGCCCGCCAACCGTTTCCTCGAAGTAAGTCGCACCGCAACGCTTCATCAGGTTAGCCGCTATCGGATCGACCTTGCCGCTGGCATCGCGGCAGCAATCAATGTCGAATGCGCAGATGTTGGTCTCGGTGAGCACGAAGCCGATGCCGTCAGCCTTCCCGGCTTCAACGGCGGCGACCGCGTCGGCGTAGGTGCCCCACGTCTTCTTATCATTAGTGGCGGCCTTGCTTGCCGGACGCTGCGGTTGATAGGGCACCTTGGTCCAGCCGGTTTGCTTCTCGTTCAACTCCCATTTCCAAGCCACCCAGTTCGGCAGCGGCACCAGCCGCTTGACGATGGCGGGATGCAGGTGCCTCAAGTCGCCTTGATGGATGGGCGGCTTTGATTGTGTAGCTGTGTCCGCCGTGCTATGGATTTCGCTCTCGCATCTCGCGTTTGCAAAACCGGCCGCACCTGCTGGTGACACAGCAGGGCGGCCCTTCGGGGTGGCCATGGCTCATCGCGCTCCCGGTGTAGCAGGAGCAGCATCAGCTTTTGGAGATCGCTTCTTGAAGCCTCGGCCTCGGTGCGGCTGGCGCTCGTCGACGGCGTTTTGCCACGCGATGATTTCATCTTCGTGCCAAACTCTGCGGTTTGGGCTGATGTAGGTCGAGCGCGGAAATTTTCCGGCTTTCTCCATTCGCCATAAGGTTGTTTTTGAAAATGGAATCGCGTCGAGCACCTGCTCCTCAAGCAGCATCCTGCGTGGTCCGCTCGCGGTCATCGCGAGGCCTCCCTCGTTTGGGTTCAACGAATGATTGGAGGGAGCGGGCGAAGCTCAAATCTCGCCGTTTTTTGTTGTGCTAAGCGCAGTGCCGAGCGGCAAGTGGTGCCCGGCCGATGCCGACAGATCAGGGTCAACCAGCGTTTTTTTTGGGTGCCCTCTCACGGGGAGGCGCTGCCTCTCCGGGGATGGTTTCTTATTATCCCCTGCCGGTTCGAACCCCGGTAGCGGTCTTATTGCGTTAACTTCCCCGAAATTCAACGTGCATGCAAGGCCAGTATCCGGACCTCAGCCAGTTCCGGATGCAACATCCTTTGAACAGGGCCTATTGGGGCCCGGCCGCCTAGAACATGCGAAAACCCCGGGAAAAATGCGCTTGACGCCAGGACCACACGGTTTTGCCGTACGCACGGCCCGCCATGTCGCCGCAGTTTTTCCAGCCCTGTCGACGAAGCCGGAAACTTACAGGCGAGACGAAACCTAACAGCGCCGCTCGTCCGCACGCGGCCACGGGCTCACAGGGACTACCCGCCCTGCCCGCACCTCTCGTGCCGACGCTGCCGCGTCCACCGCAAGCCCGGCTCGCGATCAAGACGACCTCGAGATCGCCCCTCCTGGTTGAGCCGGGATGGGCGACACATACGTCATTTCCGAATTTCGGTAAAGTGGAATATTTTTGCGCGGATGGATTGACAGGGGGCGACACAGGCACGGTGGCGCAGGCCCGGGACATCCGCTCTTCGGCCTTGCCGAGACGTCCGGCAATACCTGTTTACATTCAGCAACATTCCGGCTGCCGAAAGGCCACGATCGGCCGGCTAGTTGGCGGTTGCCTCGCCCTCCCCCAGAGGACCGTGGAAATCCCTCCGGACCGAGGCCCATGGATTTCAACCGATTTGATGCCGCCGTACCCGTTCGCCGCTACTCCCCTGCCATCTGCCGAGAAGGCTCACCGTCCGCCGTTGCGCGGCCCCATATCGCGCGCCGGGTCAGCCTGCGTTGCGCTGATGCTGGGCAGCGCCCTGGCCGGCTGCGCGGTTGGGCCGGATTATGCCGGCCCGCCCAGGCTCGCCCTGCCCTCGCACTGGAGCAGCAACCCCGCCCCGCATCGGGACGCCGGCAGGCTCGATCGCTGGTGGCTGCGCTTGCGCGATCCCCTGCTCAACCGACTGATCGAAGAGGCCGTCGAAGCCAATCCCGACGTTGCGAAGGCAAAAGCAGTCGTGCGCGAGGCGCGCGCCACGCTGCAACAGACGGCGGCCGGCCTGTTTCCGTCCGTGAGCGGCACGACCTCGGTGACGAACAACAAGACCAGCGCCGGGTCCTCGTCCGTCCTCGTCGACAGCGCGCCCTACTCGCTTCACCAGGCCAGCTTCGATTCGAGCTGGGAGCTCGACCTGTTCGGCGGCACGCAACGGAGCATCGAGGCAGCGGTGCGTGGGCAGCAATCGGCGGAGGAGGATCTGCGCGACAGCCTCGTCACGCTGATCGGCGACGTTGCCGCCTATTACGTCGAGGCGCGCGGCTACCAGGCGCGGATCGCGCTGGCGCAGCGAACATCGGTCTCGCAGCGCGACACCGAAAAGCTCACCCGCAGCAAATACGAGGCCGGCAGCGGCAACGCGGTCGACCTCGCCAAAGCCACCGCGCAAGCCGCGAGCACGGAAGCCAACGTTCCGACCTATCAGGCGGCGCTTGCGGCCGACATTCACCGGCTCGGAATCCTGCTCGGGCGCCCGCCGGACGGCGTCGCCTCGTTGCTGGCACGGTCCGCGCCCGTGCCGGCGCCGCGCATGCCGCTGCCCACGGGACTGCCCGCAGATCTCCTGATGAGCCGCCCCGATGTCGCCAGTGCCGAGCGCAAGCTGGCGCAGGCGACCGCCAAGATCGGCCAGGCGGAGGCCGACCGTTATCCGGCGGTGTCGCTGACCGGTTCGGTCGGCACCTCGGCGATACGTGCCGGCGATCTCGCCAAATATTCGAGCCTGAGCTGGTCGGTCGGGCCCTCGATCACCGTGCCGGTGTTCGACGCGGGCAAGCGCCTGGCCACCGTCAGGATCGCGGAGGCGCAACGCGACCAGGCGTTCGCCACATTCCATTCGACCCTGCTCACCGCACTCGAGGACGTCGAGAACGCCCTGGTCTCGCTGTCGCGCGAACGCGTGCGTGCCACCAAGCTGACGGAAGCGGCCAGGAACTACCGCGAAGCCGCACGACTGTCGCGCTCGCTGTTCGAGACCGGCAGCGCCAGCTTCATCGACGTGCTGGACGCTGAGCGTTCGCTTTATTCGGCCGAGGATTCGCTGATCCAGAGCAAGGTGTCGGCGGCCAAGGACTACATTGCGCTGGCCAAGGCGCTCGGCGGCGGCTGGTCCGATCCGGTCGACGTTTCGAGGCCGATCATCGTGGACACCAACACGGGACCTCACTTGCGAGAGACGCAGAAGTGACCGAGATCATCACCGCCAAACGCCTGAAGATCGCCGCGGCGATCGTTGCCGTCGTGGCCACCGGCGTGGTCGCGGCCACGCGCTTTCCGGGAACGTCGAGCAAGGCGCAGTCCTACATCACCGCGCCGGTCACCGTCAGCGATCTGCGCGAGGAGGTGCTCGCCAGCGGCACGCTGAAACCGGCGCGACTGACCGCGGTCGGCGCACAGGTGTCGGGTCGGATCACCGCCCTCAACGTCCGCGTCGGCGATACGGTGAAAGCCGGCGACGTCATCGCCCAGATCGACCCCGTCACCAAGCAGAACGATCTGCGCAACTCCGAGGCGTCGCTGAAGAACTACCGCGCGCAGAAGCTCGAGAAGGAGGCCGCGCTGGTTCTGGCCGAGGCGAACCTCGCGCGCCAGCAGGCGACACTGGCGCAACGCGCCACCTCGCGCAGCGATTTCGACAGCGCGGATTCGACCGTGCGGCAGACCCGCGCCCAGATCGCCGCCCTCGAAGCCTTGATCGTGGGGGCGGAAGCCAGCGTCGAGACCGCGCGCGTGAACCTCGAATATACCCGCATCACCGCGCCGATCGACGGCACGGTGCTCGCCACCGTGGTGCAGGAGGGACAGACGGTCAACGCGGTCCAGTCGGCGCCGACCATCGTCGTGCTCGGCCAGCTCGAGACCATGACGGTACGGGCGGAGATCTCCGAGGCCGACATCGTCAAGGTCAAGCCGGGGCAATCGCTGTACTTCACCATCCTCGGCGACCAGGACCATCGCTATGAGGCGCGGCTGGAGCAGATCGAGCCGGCACCCGAATCGATCAAGAGCGACGCCAGCTTCTCCTCGACCACCACGTCGAGTTCGAGCACGAGTTCGTCGAGCTCGACCAGCACGGCGATCTATTACATCGGCGTCTTCAACGTTCCGAACAAGCAGCTTTCGCTGCGGACCTACATGACCGCCGAGGTTCACATCATCACTGGCGAAGCGAAGCGGGTGAAGGTGGTTCCCGCTCTCGCCGTCATGCGCAAATCGGATGGCCGCAGCACCGTCCGCACCCTCAGCGCATCCGGCGAGGTCAGCGAGCGCGAGGTCAAGACCGGCCTCAACGATCGCACCATCGTCGAGATCAGGTCCGGTCTTGACGAGGGCGAGCGGGTCGTCACCGGAGAGGCCAGCGAGCAGACCGCATCGCGCGGCATGCAGGGCGGCCCGCCCGGAGGCCTCTGACATGGCCGATCCGATCATCGCACTCGAGACCGTTCGGCGGGAATTCGCGGCCGGCGACGTCAGCGTGGTCGCGCTCGACGATGTCTCGCTGAGCATCCAGCCCGGCGAGATGGTGGCGATCATCGGCTCGTCCGGATCGGGCAAATCGACGCTGCTCAATATCCTCGGCTGCCTCGACCGCCCGACATCCGGCACCTATCGCGTCGCCGGCCAGAACGTCTCCGAGCTCGACGCCGACGCGCTGGCGGCGCTGCGCCGCGAACATTTCGGCTTCATTTTCCAGCGCTATCATCTCCTCGGCGACCTCTCGGCCGGCGAGAATGTCGAGATCCCCGCGATCTATGCCGGGATGAAGGCCCGCGAGCGCCGCGCGCGCGCAGAGCAGCTTCTCGCAAGACTCGGCGTCAGCGACCGGCGCGGCCATCGCCCGAACCAGCTCTCGGGCGGCCAGCAGCAACGGGTCTCGATCGCGCGTGCGCTGATCAACGGCGCCGAGGTCATCCTGGCGGACGAGCCCACCGGCGCGCTCGACCGGCGCAGCGGCGAGGAGGTCCTGAAGATCCTGAAGGAGCTGCACCGCGAGGGTCGGACCATCATCATCGTCACCCACGATGCCGACGTCGCCGCGCGGGCCGAGCGCATTATCGAGCTGCGGGACGGCAAGATCGTCTCCGATCGCCGCACCGAGACGACCGACACTCCGGAGCGGCCTGTCGCCGTCTCCCGGACGCCGTGGGACAACGTCCCCGGCTGGTCCGGCGCCTTGCGGCGCCTGCGCGAGGCCTCGCGGATGGCGCTGGTGGCGATGGCCGCGCACCGGCTGCGCGCCTTCCTCACCATGCTCGGCATCATCATCGGCATCGCCGCGGTGTCGTCCGTGGTGGCGCTCGGCAACGCGTCCCAGCGCAAGGTGCTGTCCGACATTTCGAGCCTCGGCACCAACACGATCGAGGTGTTTCCAGGCAAGGATTTCGGCGACGCGCGGGCCGGCAAGATCAAGACGCTGGTGCTCGACGACGCCCGCGCGCTCGACCGGCAGGACTTCATTGCAGGGGTCACCCCGACGGTCTCGACCAGCACCACGGTGCGATATCGCGGCAACGAGTCCAACGTGCTGGTGAACGGCGTCGGCGAGAGCTATTTCCAGGTCAAGGGCGCCAAGCTCGCGAAGGGCCGCTTGTTCGACACCGACGCGATCCGCAACATCGAGCGGCAGGTCGTCATCGACGACAATACCCGCAAGACGTTCTTCGCCGACGACCAGACCTCGGGGATCGGCCGCGTGATCTGGCTCGGCAAGGTGCCGTGCCGCATCGTCGGCGTGATCGCCCAGCAGCAGGGCGGGTTCGGCTCGAACCAGAACCTGTCGGTCTACCTGCCCTACACCACCGTGCAGGCCCAGTTCACGGGCGATCATTCACTGCGCAGCATCCTGTTGCGGATCAGCGACGATATCTCGACCAATCTGGCGCAGGACGCAGTGACAACGATGCTGACGCAGCGGCACAACACCAGGGACTTCGTCATCCTCAACACCGACGATATCCGCCGCACCATCACCAGCACGACGCAGACGCTGGCGTTCCTGGTGGCGGCGATCGCGGTGATCTCGCTGGTCGTCGGCGGCATTGGCGTCATGAACATCATGCTGGTGTCCGTGTCGGAACGGATCAGCGAGATCGGCGTGCGCATGGCGGTCGGCGCCAGGCGCAGCGACATCCTCCAGCAATTCCTGGTGGAGGCGACCCTGATTTCGTCGATCGGCGGCATCGCCGGCATTCTGGTCGCGATGCTGCTCGGCCTTGCCATCAACCTTGCCGTGCCCGGCTTCGATGTCAGCTATTCGACGTTCTCGATCGGCGCGGCGTTCCTGACCTCGACCGGGATCGGGGTCGCCTTCGGCTTCTTCCCGGCCCGCCGCGCCGCCTTCCTCGACCCCGTGGTGGCGCTGAGCCGCGACTGACCCTAGGATTGCCCATGACCGCAGTGCTTCGGACGCCACATTCGTCCGCAAATCGACCAACGACCGGCCCCGATGCGAATCCGACCATGACCAACGGCAGCCCGAACATCCTGATCGTCGAAGACGACAAGCCGACCCGCGACCTCATCACGCGTTATCTGCGCGATCACAGCTTCTCGGTCGACGCGGTCGCGAACGGCAAGGAGATGGACCGCCAGCTCTCCCACGACCGGGTCGACCTGATCATCCTCGACCTGATGCTGCCAGGGGAGGACGGCCTGAGCCTCTGCCGCCGCCTGCGGATGGACTCCGCGACGCCGATCATCATCCTCACCGCGAAGGGTGAGGATCTCGACCGCATCCTCGGCCTCGAAATGGGCGCCGACGATTATCTGGCAAAGCCGTTCAACCCGCGCGAGCTTCTGGCCAGGATCAACGCGGTGCTGCGCCGGCGATCGAGCGGCCTCGCCGCCGGCTCCGCCCCTGCGCGGCTCACATTCCAGGGCTGGACCATCGATCTCCGCTTGCGCGAGTTGCGCGACCCGCAAGGCGCGCAGGTGCCGCTGACCAGTGCCGAGTTCGATCTGCTGCAGGCCTTCTGCGAGCGGGCCGGACGCGTTCTCACCCGCGACAACCTGCTGAGCATGACGCGCGGGCGTCCCGGCGGAGGCTTCGGCCGCAGCATCGACGTGCTGGTCAGCCGGCTGCGTCGCAAGCTCGACCGGACCGAAGGCACGTCCGTGATCAAGACCGTCCGCATCGGCGGTTACGTCTTCACGCCGGTGGTGGAGGAAGCATGAGCCGCGCCGCCGATATCGTCGCGCTCTTCAGCTTCAGGCGGATCAGCGGCCAGATCGCCGCCTTGATCCTGGGATCGCTGATCCTGATCCACGTCCTGATCGCCGGGTATTTTCTCCTCAACCGGCCGAAGCTGCTGGCGGACGCGTCGCTGGAGCAGATCGAGCTGATCGTCCGGATCATCGCCAACACGCCGAAGGCCGAGCGCGCGCTCGTCCTCGACAGCGTCAGCCGCACCTTTCCATCGCTCAAGCTGCAATTGCGAGACGGCGCCTCGGCCTCCACCACGCCGCTCTCGGCGCGAACATCCCTGAACATTCCTTCCGGGCTCGGGGTCAGGGCTGAGTTCATTCGCGGCAGCGGCGCGGAGGACGAGCGCGTCTGGTTCCACCTTCCGGGCGACGACGTGCTCGAAGCCGTGATCGGATCGCCCAGGATGCCGGCCTTCGTCAGCGGCCTCTGGACCTCGACGCTGCTGTTCCTCGTGGCGAGCCTCACGCTGCTCGGAGTCTGGGCCGGCCGCGCGCTGTCCTCGCCCCTGTCGGCCTTCGCGCGCGCGGCGGAGGACTTCAGCCTGAGCCGGTCCTCCGCGCCGCTGCCCGAAAACGGGCCGGAGGAGATCAAGTCCGCAGCGCGAGCGCTCAACCGGATGCGCGATCGCATCACCACGCTGATGAACGACAGAACCCGCATGCTGGCGGCCATCAGCCACGATCTGCGCACGCCGATCACGCGTCTGCGGCTGCGTTCGGAATATATCGAGGATCCGGCCCAACGCGCCCAGACCGTGCGCGACCTCGACCAGATGCAGTCGATGCTGGAATCGGTGCTGTCGCTCCTGCGCAGCGAAAGCCCGGCCAAGCCGACGCTGGTGGACGTCGCGGCGCTGCTTCAAATGGTTTGCGAGCAGTTTTCGGATTCCGGATTCGCCGTGACCTATTCCGGCCCGGACAGGGCCGCCTTCGTGCTGCGGCCCGACGAAATCATCCGCGCGGTCACCAACCTCGTCGAGAACGCGACGCGCTTCGGAACCAAGATCGACGTCGCGCTGGTGACGGTCGAGGAGCGGCTCGTCATCGACGTCTCCGACGACGGGCCCGGCATTCCCGACGAACGGAAGGCAATGATGCTGGAACCCTTCGTGCGCGGAGAGGAAGCCCGCACCATGGACGAGACGGCGGGATTTGGCCTCGGCCTCTCGATCGCGCAGACGATCGTGACCGCGCATGACGGAACACTCGAGCTGCTCGACAACGCGCCAAGGGGACTGCGCGTCCGCTTGCGGTTGGCGCGGGGGGCCGGCGACAATTCGGGTGCGCCTCGGCCATAAAGCTGCGGCATTTGTCGGGTTTGTCGGCCGCCCTGCCCCCGCTTTCCCGGAGATTCCATTGTCTTCTGCCGACCGGCCGGCGACACGCCTGGCGACCCGGCTTGCCTTCCTCGTTGCCGGCTTCGGCATCGCATGCTGGGCGCCGCTGGTCCCGTTCGCGAAGACGCGGCTCGGCGTCGACGACGGCGTGCTCGGTCTGCTCCTGCTCAGCCTTGGCATCGGCTCGGTGGTCGCGATGCTGCTGACCGGGATCGTGAGCGCGCGCTACGGCAGCAGGCCGATCATCATCGCGGGCGGGTTCGGCCTGGCGCTGGTCCTGCCCCTGCTCGCGGTCGCAAGCTCGCCCGCGACGCTGGCGCTGGCCCTGTTCGCGTTCGGCGCCGCGCTCGGCTCGATCGACGTCGCCATGAACATCCATGCCGTGGAGGTGGAGCGCGCTGCGAAACGCCCGCTGATGTCCGGCTTCCACGCGCTGTTCAGCATCGGGGGCTTCGCCGGAGCCGCGCTGATGACGGCGCTGCTCTCGCTGCAATTCGGCACGCTCGCCTGCACCCTGATCTGCTCCGTCCTGATGCTGATGGCGATGACCGTGACCTCGCCGCGCCTGCTCCGCTCCGTGCAGGTGCAGGAGGGCCCGCTGTTCGTGCTGCCGCACGGATCGGTGTTGCTGCTCGCGCTGCTCGGCGCCATCACCTTCCTGGTCGAGGGCGCGATGCTGGATTGGGGCGCGCTGCTCGTGATCGGCGCCGGGCTCGTCACCGAGGCGCAGGGCGGCGCCGGCTACATCGTGTTCTCGATCGCGATGACGGTGGGCCGGCTCGGCGGCGATGCCGTCGTTGCCCGCATCGGAGACCGCGCGACGTTGCTGTGGGGCAGCCTGATCGCGATCGCGGGCTTCGTGATGCTGCTCACCGCGCCCGTTGCAGCACTTGCCATCGGTGGTTTCCTGTTGATCGGGCTCGGCGCGTCGAACCTCGTGCCGGTGCTGTTCCGCCGGGCGGCGCGGCAAACTGTGATGCCCGCCGGCCTGGCCGTCGCGGCCGTCACGACCGCAGGCTATGCCGGGGTCCTCATCGGTCCGGCCGGCGTCGGCTTCATCGCACAGATTGGCGGGCTGCCAGCGGCATTCGGGCTGCTGGCGGCGCTGATGGGCCTCGTCACGCTATCAGCGCCGATCGTCACGACAAGCGCACGCCAGGGCACGGCGAGCTAGCCGCCCACCGCAGCCGCGCGGCGGGGCAGCTTCCAGCCGGGCCGGATGAAGTGGCAGGTGTAGCCGTCCGGATAACGCTCGAGATAATCCTGGTGCTCCGGCTCGGCCTGCCAGAATTCGCCAGCGGGCGCGACCTCGGTCACCACCTTGCCCGGCCAGAGGCCCGACGCCTCGACGTTGGCGATGGTGTCTTCGGCGATCCTTTTCTGCTCCTCGCTGGTGTAGAAGATCGCCGAGCGGTAGCTCGTGCCGAGATCATTGCCCTGGCGATTGAGCGTGGTGGGATCGTGGATCTGGAAGAAGAACTCCAGCATGGTCCGGAAGCTGGTCCTTGCCGGATCGAACATGATCTCGATCGCCTCGGCGTGGCCTTCGTGATTGCGGTAAGTGGCGTTCTTGACGTGGCCGCCGGTGTAACCGACCCGGGTGGAGATCACGCCGGGCTGCTTGCGGATCAGATCCTGCATGCCCCAGAAGCAGCCTCCGGCCAAAACTGCGCGCTCTGTCGTCATCTGTCCGCTCCCGATTGCTTTACGTTCGACATCTGCCGCAACATATGCTTTCGGCCGCCCGGCCGAAAGCCATGCCTTGCATGCCTGCCCGGCCGGTTCCTCGAACCGTGGGCCCGCAACGAGCCCCCGCCTTAGCCCAGCTTGGCGTCGAGCGTGATCGCGGCGTTGAGCACCTTCGACACCGGGCAGTTCTTCTCGGCCTCGCCGGCGAACTTGGCAAAGGCTGCCTCGTCGAGGTTCGGCACCTTGGCACGCAGCGTCAGCGCGGACTTGCTGATCTTGAAGCCCTTGCCTTCGGGTTCGAGGGTCACGGCGGCTTCAGTCGAGAGCTCGTCCGGCGTGAAACCGGCCATCTGGAGGCCAAAGGCCAGCGCCATCGTAAAACAGCCGGCATGGGCGGCGGCGATCAATTCCTCGGGATTGGTGCCCTTCTCGTTCTCGAACCGGGTCTTGAACGAATAGGGGGTCTGCGCCAGCACGCCGGATTCGCTCGTCAAATGGCCCGTGCCGTCGCGACCGGTGCCCTTCCAGACTGCCGTTGCCTTGCGGATCATCTCGGTTCTCCTCGTTTGATTGCAGTACCGTTGCTCGTATCCGTGGAAGGCGGCATCGGCATGACCGCCTGCCCTTCCAAATCGGCCGCGCGCCGCAGCGGTTCCGTTAGCCCTATGCCGGATCGAACGCGCGGATCGGCGGCAGATTGCCGGTGAACCTCTCCACCTCGACCGTCGTCAGCTGACCGGTGCAGCCCTGCGCCAGGGAGGAGGTGCCGACGTCGCGGGTGAGCACGTTGGGATTGCCGTGAACGCAGAGCGGCGCCTCGTCTTCCGGATCCATCGGATCGTACCAGGCGCCGGTCGGAAGCTGCACGACGCCGGGCGCAATGCCGTCGGTGACGTGGACCGCGGCAAGGCAGGCGCCGCGCGCGTTGAACAGGCGGATGATGTCGCCATCCCTGATGCCGCGCGCATCCGCGTCGACCGGGTTCATGCGCGCGACCTCGCGGCCGCGATGCTTCGAGCTAAGCGAATGACCGCCGAAATCGAGCTGGCTGTGCAGACGCGTCACCGGCTGGTTGGCGACGAGGAAGCACGGCGAGCCAGGTTTTGGCGTGTCGGTCTTCTCCAGCCAGACCGGATGCCCCGGACAATCGGCATCGCCATGGGCCGCGATCTTGGCCGAATAGATCTCGATGCGGCCGCTCGGCGTCGGCAGCGCGTGATTGACGGGATCCTCACGGAAGCGACGCAGCCGGCCGCCGTCATCGGGCTGCTGCGGCACGACCAGGCTGCCGCGCGCCCAGAATTCGTCGAAACTCGGCGCCTCCAGGCCGCGCCTGGCGAGCGAGGCACGGGTCGGCTCGTACAAATGCTCCAGCCATTGCCGCGACGTCCGCCCCTCGGTGAAGGGTTCGCGCGCACCCAAGCGCTCGGCGAGATCGGCGAAGGTGTCGTAATCGTCGCGCGCAAGACCGAACGGCTCGGCGATCCGGTGCATGGCGACCATGAGGGGATCGTTGGAGGAATAGCCGATGTCCTCGCGCTCCAGCGTCATCGTCGCGGGCAGCACGATGTCGGCATGCCGCGCCGTGGCAGTCCAGGCCAGCTCGTGCACGACGAACGTATCGAGTTGCGCAAAGGCCTTGCGCAGGCGGTTGAGATCCTGGTGATGATGGAACGGATTGCCGCCGGCCCAATAGACGAGACGGATGTCCGGATAGGTGCGCGTCTCGCCGTTGTAACGATAGGTGGTGCCGGGACCCAGCAGCATGTCGGCGATACGGGCCACCGGAATGAAATCGGCGACGCCGTTGCGGCCCTGCCTCAGCGTCGGTCCCGGCACGTCGTTGACACGCCGGCCGTAATAGCCGATCGCCCCCAGCGAATAGGCGTAGCCGCCGCCGGGCAGGCCGATCTGACCGAGGGCTGCCGCCAGCACCATACCCATCCACACCGGCTGCTCGCCATGCTCGGCGCGCTGCAGCGAATGCGAGACCGTGATCAGCGCGCGTTTTCCGGCAAGCCGGCGCGCCAGCTTTCGGATCGTGTCGGCCGCGACGCCCGAGATGGCCGCAGCCCATTCGGCGTGCTTGGCTTGCCCGTCGCTCTCGCCGGTGAGATAGCGCAGGAAGACGGGCCAGCCTTCGGTGTAGCGATCGAGGAAGGCCTGATCGTGCAGACCCTCACTCACCAGCGTGTGGACTATGCCGAGCATCAAGGCGGTATCGGTGCCAGGCACGCAACTCATCCATTCCGCGCCAGCTTCCACCGGCAGATCGTCACGCAGCGGGCTGACCAGGATGAATTCGCAGCCGCGCCGGCGCGCCGCCGCCATCGCGCCGCGCTCGACGTGCTTGCTGATCGAGCCGCCGGCCACCATGGAGTTCTTCAGCGCCATGCCGCCGAAGGCCAGCACGATCTCGGTCTCGGCCGCGATCTGCTCCCAGGTGACGTTGCGCTTGGTGATGTCCTCATAGCCCGCCAGAACCTGCGGCAGCAGCACCGAGGACGCACCGGACGAATAGGAGTTCACCGAGCGCACATAGCCACCCATCGCGATGTTGAGGAAGCGATGCACCTGGCTCTGGGCGTGATGAAAGCGCCCCGCGCTCGACCAGCCGTAGGAGCCGCCGAACACGGCGCCCGGCCCGCGCGTATCGCGGATGCGGCCGAGCTCGTCGCCGAGCAGATCGAGCGCCTTCTCCCAGCTGACCGGGACGAACTCGTCACGGCCGCGGCGATTGTCCGGGCCCGGCCCGCGCTCGAGCCAGCCGCGGCGGATCGCCGGCTGGGCGATGCGCGCCTGGTGGCGGAGCGCACCGGGAAAATTGTCGATGATGCCGTTCGGATCGGGATCGCCCGCATAGGCCCTGACCTCGAGGCCGGCCGCGCCCTGACGCGCCGAAAACACGCCCCAATGCGAGGTGTGCGGCCTGAAGCCGTCCGACAGGTCAAGACCGGGGTCGGGAAAGCCAATCGTATCGTCCATCATCTGTTCCTTGTTCCGGCACGAGGTGGCAGTATACCGATCATCCCGGGATGTCGTCGAGATCAGCGCCGACAGGGCTGTCGTGCGCGAGCACCGCCTGGCAACTTGGTCCGGACCATGCGGCGGCAATTCGCAGACACCGGCGCTCGCGTTTGCCTGGAATGTGCGATATGCCGCGGCCCTCACAGCGACAACGGATGTCTCATGATCAAACGCGTCTTGCCGTATGAAGGTCTTCTCCACGAAGTGGTCGAGCACAACGGCGTGCTTTACATCGGCGGCATCGTCCCCGAGGACACCAGCCTCGATATGTCAGGCCAGGCCAACGACGTGCTCACCCAACTGGCGCAGCTGTTGAAGACCCTCGGATCCGATCCAGCCCACGTCTTGCAGGTGACGATCTACATGACTGATCTCAACGAGAAGGCAGCGTTCAACGCGGCCTGGAAAGCACACTTTGCAGAAGCTCATCTGCCGGCACGCGCCGCAATCGGGGTGGCCGACCTCGGTCAAGGCGTCAAGCTCGAGATGACGGCCATTGCTGCCCGGCCATAGCGGCGCGCCGAGGCCGGGCGTCAGGGCCCGCCGGCATTATCCACGGGCGCAGCAATCGACCAGCAGCTGCCAGATCCGCTGCGTCTCACGTCTCTCCTGCCCCTCCGGCTCGGCGCCGGACCGACCATATCGGACGATGGCGTGCGTTTCGCGAGGCACGATCCATCGTTCCGAAATCGGGTCGTACCATTTTCCGATGTTCACCTCAGTCACGGCGATCGACTCACAGATTTGATCAACGGTCGGCGATGCGCCTGCCGCGGCCTGATCCGAAGCCATTGGGCGACACGTCACTCAGTTTTACCAATCATGAGCCCGCACGATCGTTCCTCTTGCCTGCATCATCCCGGCCGGGCCGGGTGAATCGTGCGCGGATGCCGCTCGTGCAGCAACCGAGCCAGGTCCTCGCGCTCGGTCTCGCGTCCCTTCATGGCGGTCTCGAACAGCGCTTCCTGGATGTCGCGAGGCATATCGCCCCACACGTCCATCGCCGCGCGTCCGAGCAGGCTCGCAAGATGATCAATTCCGTCGTTCATTCGGCTCTCCTGGTCTCACCACCGATTGGAACAGCTGCCGCCGTGGAGCGTTCCACTGCCATCATTGTGAAAAGGAGCGTCTTTTATGGGTTTCTTCACCAAGGACATCAAATCGATGGAAGACCTGCTGCTGCACGGGCTGCAGGACATCTATTACGCGGAGCAGCAGATCCTGAAAGCGCTGCCCAAGATGATCGACAAGGCGACCAACAGGGACCTCGCCGCAGGCCTGAAAGCGCATCTGGACGAGACCAACAAGCAGGTCGAACGGCTCGACAAGGTGTTCGCCAAGCTCGGCAAGCAGCCCAGCGGCACGCAGTGTCCGGCCATCGACGGCCTCATCAATGAAGCCGATGCGACCGCCGGAGAGATCGAGGACAAGGCCGTGCTCGACGCCGCGATCGTCGCCAACGCGCAGGCCGTGGAGCATTACGAAATATGCCGCTACGGCACGCTGATCGCCTGGGCCGAAGAGCTCGGCCACGACGACATCGTGCGCTTCCTCACGACCAATCTGAACGAGGAGAAGGCGGCCAACACCAAGCTGAACACGGTGGCGCTGCGCAAGGGCGTCAACGCCAAGGCGTCCGACGCCGCCTGAGCGAGCGCCGACCAAGACGTGTCGGCCCGGCCTCCGGCGCCGCCACGATCCTCTGCTAGAGCGCAATGCGAACCATTGCCCCGCGCGCCGCAGGGCTATTGGGTATGGGCGATTTCGCCTGTGGCCATCCTTCGAGACGCCCGCCGTCGGCGGGCCCTCAGGATGAGGACTGGGTGGCGCGGCGATCGTTTCGACAAGCACGAATGCTGCTTAGCCTCATCCTGAGGAGGCCGCGAAGCGGCCGTCTCGAAGGACGAGGCGCGCGCTCAGATCTCAACACGCTCCAGGCATATTCGATCAGATGAACGGCTTCCCGCCGGTGACGGCAAGCGTCGCTCCCGAGGTGTAGCTCGAGAGCGGATCGGCCAGCATGACGTAGGCGGTTGCGAGCTCGGCCGGCTGGCCGGCGCGCTGCATCGGGACCTGCTTGCCGAAGTTCTTGACCCTGTCCTCAGGCATGGTCGACGGGATCAGCGGCGTCCAGATCGGACCCGGGGCAACGGCGTTGACCCGAATACCCTTCTCGGCCAGCATCTGGGCAAGCCCACCGGTGAAATTCTGGATGGCGCCCTTGGTGGTGGCGTAAGCCAGCAGCGTCGGGTTTGGCATGTCCGAGTTCACCGACGCCGTGTTGATGATGGCAGCGCCCGGCCGCATGTGCGGAACGGCGGCCTTGGTCAGATAGAACATGGCGTGGATGTTGGTCGCGAACGTGCGCTGCCATTCCTCGTCGCTGATGTCGGCGATGTCCTTGAACGTGGCCTGATGCGCCGCATTGTTGACGAGGATATCGATGCCGCCGAGCTCTTCCACAGTGCGACGCACGATCGAGCGGCAATGATCGGGATTGCTGATATCGCCGGGGATCAGGACGACCTTGCGCCGCTCCCGCTCCACCAGCGCCTTGACCTCGGCCGCATCCTCGTCCTCGTTCAGATAAGAGATGACGATGTCGGCGCCTTCGCGCGCGTAGGCGATCGCGACCGCGCGGCCGATGCCGCTGTCGCCGCCGGTGATCAGCGCCTTCTTTCCGGCCAGGCGTCCGGCGCCCTTGTAACTCTCCTCGCCATGATCCGGCCGAGGCTGCATCGCCCGCGTCGAACCGGGCATCGGTTGCTGCTGCGGTGGAAAGGGAGGCTTTGGATAATCGGTCATGGACAACTCCCGGGAAGCTCGCTGCGCTAACGGAGCGCCGCCGAAACTGTTCCTGGGATGGTCCGGACGACCGTAGCTCTATCCGGGTGAGACGGCCCCGATGTGCGACACCGGGCCTTGCGCATCCCCTGATCGGGCCTGACGATAGAGGTGACCTGGCTCTGCCCACAGGAACCCATTCGAGAACGGCACACCAGGATAGGCCGCCGCGAGCCGGCGGTTGCCGCCATCGACATCGTCGCGGCCGTCGAGCACGTCGCGAAAAATCCCGGCGATGGCGACCATGTCGCAATCCTGCGGCGACAGGCGCAGCGAGCCGACATTGCTCTGGCGCAACAGTTCGGCCTCGCCCAGCAGATTGGCGCAAGTGTGAGACAGCGTCTGCACGCCGTTGATGGTCAGAAACTCCTGTTGCTCCAGCGTGCTCAGAAGCAGACCATCCGGATCCTTCTCGCAGACGAAGCGGCAATTGTCCTTGGCGAGCTTGTGAAGGCGCGCATGATAGCAGCGGGCGGCGATCGCCAGCGGCACCCTGCCGAACGCGAACACCTCGATCGTGACATCGGGAACGGCCTTCGCGATCGCCGCCACCGAGGCCAGCGGCAACTCGGGCGGCAGGCAGATGCGCCCTGCCCCATGCGCGGCGTGAAAGCCTGCGCTCGCCTCGTTGTAGATGTTGACGAAGGGCCCGATGGCATGCGGCCGACCTGCGAGCGCCCTGAGACAAGTCAGATCGTTCACCTCGACCAGCGCGCCTTCGACCGACGCGAGCTCTTCGGTCTGGCGGCGCTCGCGCCGCAGCGAGACCAGGATCAGCGAGCCCAGCAGCACCTGCTTGCCTGACTTCTGCAGCCGCTCGACCACGGCCGGGATGTGGTCGGCGAAGAACGGCGACCGTTTCGAGCAGACGATCTCGCCGACCGATACGACATCGACCGGCGCTTCATCGGCGATACGGAAATAGAAGTCGCGCAAGCGTTCCGGCGCCCAATTGTACAGAACTGGACCGAGGCTGAGTTGCATCGCAGGAACCTCACATATTCGAAGAGATCAACGCCAGGTCTTTAGCGCCAGGTCTTTAGCGCTAGGTCTTTAGCGCCAGGTCTTGCGATAGGCGCCGAGCGTGGAGGCCTGGCCTTCGGTGAACGGCTTCAGGCTCGCAACGTCCGCCTCGCTGCCGTTCTCGAGCGCCGCAAGCGCATGGCGGAAATGGCGCACCACGCTTTCGACATAGGCACGGCCGCGCTGGCGGCCCTCGATCTTGAGCGCCGTGACCCCGGCATCGCGCAAGCCCCTAAGCAGGGTCGTGGCGTCCAGGCTGACGGGATCCTCGAAAATGTAACCGGCGCCCTGCGCGGTGGAGAAACGGCCCTTGCACAGCGTCGGATAGCCGGCAGGCTCGCTCGTCCCGAAACGGTTGATGGTGAAGCCGCCGAGGCTGGACTTCGTCCCCTCCGCGGTCTGTTCGTAGGTCACATGGCTCGGCGGCGAGCAGACGCCCTGCATGTTCGGCGACTTGCCGGTGGCGTAGGAGGACAGCGAGCAACGCCCCTCGGCCATCACGCAGAGGCCGCCGAACACGAATACCTCGGTCTCGCAGGCGGATTCTCGCGTGATCTCGGCGATCTCCGGCACGCTCAGGACGCGCGGCAGCACGACGCGCCGCGCGCCGAAATTCTCGGCGTAGAAGGCGATGGCATCCGGATTCGCGGCCGCGGCCTGGACCGAAACGTGCAAACGCTGGTTTGGATGGCGCCGCGCCGTGTAATCCATCAATCCGATGTCGGCGAGGATCAGCGCATCGGCGCCGGCGCTCACCGCATCGTCCACCGCGCGATGCCAGATGTCGACGGCGGCGGCGCGCGGGAAGGTGTTGATGGCCACCAGGATCTTCGCGCCACGGTCATGCGCGAGCGCGATTGCCTTGCGCAGCTCGTCACGGCTGAAATTCAGTCCCGGAAAGTTGCGCGCGTTGGTCTCGTCGTTGAAGCCGCAATAGATCGCATCGGCACCGGCATCGATGGCGCTCTTCAGCGCCGCCGGCGTCCCGGCGGGACAGATCAATTCCATCATCTCGATTGCTCGCTATGCCTCGATGAGCCGATCACATGGCCGCGGGCGGCCTCGAAGGCGCGCCTCGCCGGCACGCCCAGCGGCCCGAACAGCGGGGACAGTTCGGCGGCGAGATCGAGCTGGGCGTCGTCGATCGCATTGCGCAGCGCCAGCACCGCCTCGACATCGCCCTCGATGACGAGCTCGCGCGAGAACATCAAGGCATCGCCGTCGACCTTGCCTTCGAGCAGAGCCAGGAGATTGGCGAGCGAGGCCGAGATGCGCGCATCCAGGCCCTTCGGCAGCTCGCGGACGACGGACAGGCGCGGCGGCGTCGCCTCGACCACAAAGGCAAAAGGAAGATCAGTCGGCTTGATGCCGAACCGCGCGCGGGCGTGCACGCCGAGCCGGTCGAATAATGCAGGGTTGCGCCGGTGGATGCGCCGCAGGACACCGCCGAGCACAAGCTGCAACGGCAGCAGAGGCAGCGGACGCATCGCCAGTGCGACGAGCGGCGGAATCGTCGGCAACGGGCCGGGCGATGCGGCGGACGGATCATTCATGGCGCCACATCTGGACGGATTGCACATTGTTGTATTTGAGCCGGAACAATGAAGACCAAAAACAGGCCGGCTAGCTGTGAATTTTTGGGAGCATCTTCAGTTGCAACGTGATGTGCCGCGGTTTCGCGACTTGACCGACTTCCTGCGCTTCATCGAAAGCCGGGGGCAGTTGCGACGCATTCGCGAGAAGGTCTCCGTCGTCCACGAGATCACCGAAATCCACCGGCGTGTGCTGGGGGCGCACGGACCGGCATTATTGTTCGAGCAGCCGGTCAGGGCCGACGGCGAACCATCGGAGATGCCGCTCCTCACCAATCTGTTCGGAACGGTGGAGCGGATCGCGTGGGGCATGGGGATTGCGCCCGACCGCCTCGAAGAGCTTGGCGAGCTGATGGCCGAGCTGCGCGCGCCGCGACCGCCGAACAGCATCAGGGACGCCTTCGGCAAGCTTCCGCTCGCCCGCGCTGCGCTGGCGACGCGCCCGCGCACGCGCGCGGCGGCACCGGTGCAGGATTGCGTCGCGATGGGGCCCGACATCGATCTCGCCAGATTGCCGGTGCAGATCTGCTGGCCCGGGGAGCCGGCGCCGCTGATCACCTGGCCGCTCGTGATCACCGTGCCGCCGCACTCCGCCACGGCCGACCAGGAGGAGAATGTCGGCGTCTACCGCATGCAGGTGCTCGGTCGCGACCGCGCCATCATCCGCTGGCTCGCGCATCGCGGCGGCGCCCGGCATCACCAGCAATGGAAGGCGATCGGCCGCGACATGCCGGTCGCGATCGTCATCGGGGCCGATCCGGCCACCATCCTGGCCGCGGTGCTGCCGCTGCCCGAGACCATGTCGGAGCTGCGCTTCGCCGGAATCCTGCGCGGCGAGCGGCCCGATCTCGCCCCATGCCTCACAGTCCCGCTCGCGATTCCGGCCGAGGCCGAAATCGTCATCGAGGGCCTGGTCTCGGCGACCGAGACCGCGCCCGAGGGTCCCTATGGCGACCACACCGGGTACTACAATTCCGTCGAGGAATTTCCCGTGATGCGCGTGACGGCGATCACCAGCCGGCGGCAGCCGGTCTATCTCTCGACCTTCACGGGCCGGCCGCCGGACGAGCCGTCGCGGATCGGCGAGGCGCTCAACCGCCTGTTCGTGCCGCTGATCCGACAGCAATTCCCTGAGGTGACCGACTGCTGGCTGCCGCCGGAGGCGTGCTCCTATCGCATCGCGGTCGCGGCGATCAAGAAGCGCTATCCCGGCCAGGCGCGGCGGCTGATGCTGGGCCTGTGGTCGATGCTGCCGCAGTTCAGCTACACCAAGCTCCTGATCGTGGTCGACGACGACATCGACGTCCGCGACTGGAAAGCCGTGATGTGGGCGGTCTCGACGCGCAGCGACGCTTCGCGCGATCTCGTGACCCTCACCGACACTCCGATCGACTATCTCGACTTCGCCTCGCCGAAATCCGGGCTCGGCGGCAAGCTCGGCATCGATGCCACCACGAAGATGCCGCCGGAGACGGATCGCGAATGGGGCGTTCCGCTGGCGATGGATCCCGCCGTGGTCGCACGCGTCGATGCGATGTGGGCCGATCTCGGCCTTTCCGGTGCGCCCGCACGCACATCGGTCTCCATATGAGCGGGCGGCAAGGCATCGTCGTCGGCATCAGCGGCGCCTCGGGCGCCGCGATCGGCATGCGCATCGTCGAGCTGCTGGCCGACGATCCGCACTACGCGGTGCACCTCGTGGTCTCGCCCGCGGCCGAGCGTACGCTGAGCGAGGAGGTGGGCAGCGATGCGCTCGCGCGGCTGCGCGCGCTCGCCTTCCGGCATCATCTTCACTCGGACGTCGGCGCCGCGATCGCCAGCGGCTCGTATCCGGTCGCGGGCATGATCGTGGCGCCGTGCTCGATCCGCACGCTCTCGGCCATCGCCTGGGGACAGCTCGACAACCTCCTGACGCGCGCGGCCGACGTGCAGCTCAAGGAGCGGCGGCGGCTGGTGCTGCTGGTCCGCGAGAGCCCGCTGCATCTCGGCCATTTGCGCAGCATGCTGCAGGCAACCGAGATCGGCGCGATCATTGCCCCGCCGATGCCGGCCTTTTATCTGAGGCCGCAGTCGCTGGATGAGATGATCGACCAGATCGCCGGCCGGGCGATCAACCTGCTCGACCTGACGAAGCTTCGCGCCCCCGCGAAGATCTGGTCGGGCTCGGAGGGCACATAGCCGGCGCAGCGGCCATCGTCACGACCGCCCTCGACCGGATCAATTCACCTCGGCAAAGCCGAGCGATGACCTGACGCCCGGCGAGATCATCGAGGGATGCCAGGGCGGCTCGAACGTCATGGTGACGTCGACCGATTCGACGCCCGGAACGAGGCACGCGCTGCTCGCGACCCCCTCCCTGAGGAAGGACGCGGCGGGGCAACCGCGTGTGGTCGCCGTCATGGTGATGTGGGCGGCGCCGTCGTCGACTTGCACGTCATAGATGAAGCCGAGGTCGACGATGTTATGGCCGAGCTCCGGATCGATCACGACCTTCAGTGCCTGCCTGATCTGGTCCACGAGATCATCATCGTTGATCGTCATGGCCGCACCCTCACCGTCAGCTGATAGGAATCCTTCTGCGGCGTGAAGGCGCCGCGCCACTGATGGCCGCGCTTGCTCAACTCCCGAAACAGAAAGACCGGTTCACGGCTGAGCAAGGCGGACAGCGTCTGGCCCGGCGCGAGCCGCTCCAGGGCAGCCAAAATCCGAACCATCGGCTCGGGCGGATCGAGGTCGCGATTGTCGAGATGGACCGCGGGCTCCGGCCAATCGCCCTCGCTCGAGGCAGCGAGGACCGGTTCAGCCGCCTCGACCGAGCCATCGTCCGGCATGAAGCGGATCTCCCATTCGCCGCCTTCGAGCTCGGCTGCCCGATGGGCAAAGCCCCTGCTCGCCATGACGTCGAACAGAGGGACCGGCTTGAAGGGAGCGTAGAGCCGCAGCCCCTCCCCGGGCGCGAGCCGCTCGAGCGCGGCCATGATGATCGAGAACGGCTCGCCGCCTGCACGCAGGATCGGCCGGACATCGACGTCGATGAATTCGGTCATTGCAGTCTCCTTTCAGTTTCTTGAGACCAAGAGATGGGGCGCGGCTGCCCCTGTCGGCAGGCGTTGCGACGCCGCCACATCCGTAAGCCGCCGGGCCCTGATCAACTCTTCACTCAGGCCGAGCGTCGCAACCATCACCGCCGCGACGGCGATGCGGAAGCCGAGTGGCGCGTCGACCATGAGCATCAATGTCGCCGTCCAGCTTCCGGCAAAGAACAGCACGAACCATTTCGAGGCGCGTCGCTCGGCGACGAGATCCTGGACGCGGGGCGTCGGCACTCTGCCCATCACCGGACCATAGGTCTCGAGCCAGGTCAGGAACGGCACGATCTTGTAGAGATTGGCGAGCACGAGGCCCGTGAGCCAGCCGAACGCGAGGAGAAAGGCGAGCGCGCCGACATGGGACGAGAAGGCGCCGGTTGCGAGACAAGCGGCGCCAAGGATTGCGACCGCGATGAGGCTCGCCAGCGCAACGAGGCTCATGCGCGTGTTGAGCTCGAGCGCGCGGCGTTTGCGGGTGCTGTACAGGCCGAACACGTCGCGGCCGTAGGCGGCCAGCGACAGCAGCGCCGCTGCTCCTGCCAGCAGAAATGCCAGGTTCAGCCCCGTCATGCGCCAGAGTGCGAGCACGCCGCCGACAAGCCCGACGGCCAGCGCGATGGCGCCGGCGAGCCAGGCGAGACGGCCGAGCCGCGCATCGCCGTCGGGCGCGAGCATGAACATCGCAAGCAGGCGATAGCTGACGCCCATGGCCGTGAAGGTCAGCCAGCCGCCAAGGCCGGCGAGCGCGTGGATCGGCACGCCCGAGACCAACAGCTCCGGCCATTGCGCGCCGATGGCGGTCCCGGACAGCACCAGCGAGAACAGGCCGCCGAACGCCGCCGTGACGCAGATGCAGGCAAGCCCGCCTGCGACGAACCGCGCCGGTCGCGGCAGCGGACGGGCCGACCACAGCGTCATGCCGAGGTTGGCAACGACCAGGGCGAAGCCGGCGATCAGCAGGCCGGCCCCAATGGGAAGCAACCAAGACGGCCCGTTGAAGTGCCCGCCAAGAGCCAGAAAACCCGCGAGCAGGACCATCAGCCCCAGCGTCAGCAGCGCCAGAGCCGGCAGCGTCCAGCGTTCCGCATAGAGCGGCCTTGCGACCAGCACCGGCACGAACTGGAACAGCGCGCCGCACAGCACCGTGCTCAACCAGCCGATGCTGACCATGTGGACGATGACGAGCGTTTCCGGAGCGCCGATATCGTGGTTCGGAAAACCGAACCCAACGACCATCAGTGCTTCTGCGAGCAGCAACCATACGATCGCGACTGCGAAGTAACTGATGGCCCATCTACAGAGGCTGGTTCCGATCACGGCCTGCTTCCCATCGCCTGCACATGAGTTTCCATGTCAGCGCTCGAAAACGGTAAGCGGCGGCAGTCGCGACCACTTTGTCGAGGCGCAAACTCCGGCGCCATTCACGACAATGGGACCGGCGTCGACGCCAAGGCCGTGGAAGGATTGATGCAACGCAAGAGCACAGCCCGCGGCGCTGATATTCAAGACGTTCAATCGGCAAGGAGTGGTCGGATGACGCTAAGGAATTGGTGTGTGGTGCTGGCGATCTCGGCGGGCGCGGTCACATCCGCGATTGCGCAGTCCAGCTTCCAGCCCTCCCCGAACGCAAAGCAGGATGCGCCTCGCCTCACCCAAGTCATGAGCATGGCGCAGCTTCAGCATCTCAAGCTTTGGTACGCGGGCAAGGCGAGAAACTGGGATCTCGCCGCGTACGAGCTACGCCAGTTGACGAACAGCCTGGCCGAAGCGGCAATCTTCTACCCGGCGATTCCCGTCAGCAACGTCACCACGATGAGGGAGCCGCTGCTCTCGGTCGCCGACGCGATCTCGGCAGGAGACGATCGCAAGTTCGCCGGCTCCATGCGCGTGCTGACCGACGGCTGCAATGCCTGTCACAGCTCGATGGACCGCGGCTTCATCGCCATCGCCGTGCCGACCGGCGGACAACCGCCCGCCAATCAGGTATTTTCCCCGTCGGGAAACAACCGGAAGAAATGATGCGGCCGGGGGCGCTTTGCTCCCGGTGTCCACCTCCTGACGACGCCGTCCGAGATCTGATTGCGTTGCATCAATCCGGGAAACGAGCAGCCCCGTACTTTGGCCTCGCCTGGATATCAGCGACCGCCGAGCCCCTTCCATGATCGAACAATCCAGCCCGGCCAAGGTTTTGGCCGAGGCGTTCTGGCAAATGCCAAAGGCCGAGCTTTACCGCGCGCTCGGCTCCGGCCCGGACGGCCTCTCGCAGGGCGAAGCCGCCCGACGGCTAAAGATCCACGGGGCGAACCGCGCCGACGCCTCGCCGGGCCGGTCGGCCCTGCGCAAGCTCGGCCAACGTCTGTGGAATCCGCTGATCGCCATGCTGCTGGCGGCTGCGCTCCTCTCCGGGTTGAGCGGCGATATCGGCAGCTTTGCCATCATCGCGACCGTGCTTTCCCTCTCCATCACGCTTGATATCGTTCAGGAGCACCGTGCCGAGCTCACCGCCGAAAGGTTGCGGGAATCGGTCGCCATTCAGGCTGACGTCGTCAGGGACGGCAAGGATGCGACGATTTCGGTGACCGCACTGGTCCCAGGGGACGTCGTGAAGCTCCGCATCGGCGATTTGATACCGGCCGACGGCATCGTCCTCGATGCGCAGGATCTGCAGGTCAATGAAGCCCTGATGACGGGCGAGCCGTTTCCGGCCTTCAAGACCGACGCTGCCTGCTCCGCTTCATTGCCGGCGGACGCCACCAATGCCCTGTTCGCGGGAACCAGTACCGTCGGCGGCAGCGGCAGGATGTTGGTCGTGACGACCGGGGGCCGGACGCGCTTCGGCGCGATCGCCTCGGCAATGGCCGCCAATGCACCGCCGACGGCGCTCGAGCAAGGCGTCCACAGGCTCGGACTCTTGATCCTTCGGCTGACGCTCTTTCTCACTCTGTTTGTGCTGATGGCTCATCTCCTCGCGCAACGCAACGCGATGGAGTCCTTCCTGTTCGCGATCGCGCTCGCCGTCGGCTTGACGCCCGAGCTGCTGCCGATGGTGATGACGGTGACCCTCGCCCGCGGCGCCCGGCGCATGGCGAAGCGAAAAGTCATCGTCAAGAGGTTGTCCGCAATTCACGATCTGGGTGCGATGGACACGCTTTGCGTCGACAAGACCGGCACGCTCACGGAAGCCCGGATCACGCTGGAGGCGCATGTCGATCCCCAGGATCGAACCAGCGATCGCGTTCTGATCTTGGCGCACCTCAACAGCACGTTCCAGGCCGGCATGAGAAGCCCTCTCGACGACGCGATCCTGTCGGCGAGCCGCGACGACCGCGACGGCTGGGTCCGGCTTGCGGAAGTCCCGTTCGACTTCGAACGGCGGTGCCTGTCCGTTCTGGTCGGACGCAACGGCGAACAGACGCTGATCGCCAAAGGAGCTCCGGAATCCATTCTTTCTCGCTGCGTGGCCGTGGAAATCGATGGTCTGACTCATCCGCTCGACGCCGTCTCGCAACAGAGGATGGCCGACATCCAGGCGCGCTATGCCCGCGACGGCTTCCGGCTTCTTGCCGTCGCCATCAGGTCCATACCGGCGGGACAGCAGACAATCGCGGTCGGCGACGAGACCAATCTGACCATGATCGGCTTTTGTGCCTTCGCCGATCCGCCGAAGCAGGATGCGGCCGCGGCCATCAAGGCGCTCGGCTCGCTCGGCGTCACCATCAAGATCATTTCCGGCGACCATGGCGCCGTGGTCGCGCACGTGGCGCGATCGGTCGGCCTCAGCGCGGACCGGATCATGACCGGCGCCGAGATCTCCGAGCTGACTGATGCCGCGCTCATCGCCCGGGTCGACCATATCGACCTGTTTGCCCGGATCGACCCCGACCAGAAGCGGCGGATCATTGCCGCGCTCAGGCACCGCAATCACGTCGTCGGCTTCATGGGAGACGGCGTCAATGACGCCCCCGCGCTCCACGCCGCACATGTCGGCATATCCGTCACGGGCGCGACCGAGGTCGCCCGCGCGGCCGCCGACCTGATCTTGCTGGCGCCCGACCTATCCGTGCTTGCGGCCGGCGTGCGCGAAGGCCGCAGGACGTTTGCCAACATCCTGAAATATGTCCGGATGGGAACGAGCTCGAATTTCGGCAACATGCTTTCGATGGCGCTGGCCTCGATCGTTCTTCCATTCCTGCCGTTGCTGCCGCTGCAGATCCTGCTGAACAATTTGATCTACGATCTCTCCGAAATCGGCATCCCTTTCGACGACGTCGATCGCGAGGACATTGCGCGGCCCGAATCCTGGGACATGACAGGCATCCTTCGCTTCACCATCGTCATGGGAATGGTGTCGTCCCTGTTCGACGCGATCACCTTCGCCGTTCTTCTCAAGCTGTTCGATGCGGACGCGCCGATGTTTCAAACCGGCTGGTTCCTGGAATCGATAACCACCCAGATCCTGGTGATCTTCGTGATCCGGTCTCGCAAGCTGCCGTGGCGTGCGAACCGCCCCCACGCCATCTTGATCGCCACGTCCTTGGGTGCCCTGCTTGCCGGCGTGGCGCTTGCACTCGGCCCATGGCGAGGCGCATTCGGCTTTACCGCGCTGCCTGCGGGACTGCTTGCGACGATCATCGCCATCGCCACGGCCTATCTGATCTCGGCAAGCCTCGCGAAGCGGCTGGCGATCTCGGATCCCTAACGTCTCAAGACGAAGGCGGGGCTCACCGAACCGCGTCCGGATAGATCTGCTCGCGGTGAACTTCGCGGCCGCTCTCATCAATGATGACGACCTCAAGCTCGGGATGGCCCTTCGGCTTCTCCCGGCGTATCCGGTCGGCCAGGTCCTTACCGTGCGCGATGGCGGCCCCGTCGCTGACAAGCTCCAGTCCGGCTCTATCCCGGACGGGCACGCCGTCCTTCATGTCGAAATAATATGTGGGCATGAACTCATTCCCGCGTTCCACACGCAGCTCGGTTGACGTCACCGTCCCGGAAAATGGGAGCAGCCGAAGGGGCGGCCGCAGCGACCTGGAAAGCTACATCATAGTGAGTCTGCGGTGGCAAATCTTGACCCGGATCAACCTGGGAAACCAAGCGGGTCCCCCGAAGCCCCGCCCCTTCTGGCGGTATCATGGCGCTGCCGGCGCCCAGCGCCGTCATGCGGCAACCGGCTCGCCTTCGCCGCTGCGTTTGCCGCGCAATGGCGCAAACTGCTCCGACGTAACCGTTTCGTTTGCGATCAACAGATCAACGCCGGCATCGAGGTCTGCCCGCCTTTGCTGAAGGACGTCGCGGGCACGGCAGTCGCCCTCCTCGATCAGGTTGCGGACGGCGAGATCGATCTCGCGCCCGGTCGCCTCGGCGGCGCCAACGATCTTGTCCTGGGCCGCGCCAAGAAAGGCTTGCGGCTTGGGTGCGTAAGTGCGTTGCCCCACCGTCTCGTCCATGCCGTACTTGGTCACCATCTCGATCGCGACCTCGGTCGCACGCTGAAGATCGTCGGCGGCGCCGGTCGAGATCGCCCCGTCGAAGATCAGACGCTCCGATGCCCGCCCGCCCATCAGCACCGCGATGCGATTCTTCAGCTCCTCGACCGTCAGCAGGAACCTGTCCTCGGTCGGTCGCTGGATGGTGTACCCCAGCGCACCGATTCCGCGCGGGATGATCGAGACCTTCTGCACGGGGTCGACGCCGGGCAGGCTGGCGGCGACGAGGGCATGGCCCATCTCATGATAGGCAACCCTGCGCCGTTCGTCCTTGCTCAGCACCCTGCTCTTCTTCTCGATCCCGGCCACGATCCGCTCGATCGCCGTGACGAAATCGTCGAACGTGACCTCGTCTCCGCTCCGCCTGGTCGCCGCGATTGCGGCTTCGTTGATCAGGTTCGCAAGGTCTGCCCCGGTAAATCCGGTCGTGAGACCCGCCACCTTGTCGAGGTCGACGTCGCTGCTCATGCGGATCTTGTGGGCATGCACTTTCAGGATCGCAACGCGTCCGTTCTTGTCCGGCCGGTCGACCAGGACCTGCCGGTCGAACCGACCTGCACGCAGCAGCGCGGGGTCGAGGATCTCCGGGCGGTTGGTGGCCGCCAGCAGAATGACGCCGGCGCTCGGATCGAAGCCGTCGAGCTCGGACAGCAGCTGGTTGAGGGTCTGCTCCTTCTCGTCGTAGCCGCCAAACGACAGCGGCCCGCGGCTGCGGCCGAGTGCGTCGAGCTCGTCGACGAAGATGATGCATGGTGCGGCCTTGCGGGCCTGCTCGAACAGATCCCGAACCCGCGCCGCGCCGACGCCGACGAACATCTCCACGAATTCCGAGCCGGAGATCGAGAAGAACGGGACGCCGGCCTCCCCCGCCACCGCGCGGGCCAGCAGGGTCTTTCCCGTTCCCGGCGGTCCGACCAGCAGGATACCCTTGGGGACGTGCGCGCCCAAGCGACCATAGCTCTTGGGATCCCTGAGGAACGACACCACTTCCTGGAGCTCGAACTTCGCTTCGTCCACGCCGGCGACGTCCGCGAAGGTGACCTTGATGTCTTTCTCGACGTAAACCTTCGCGCGGGACTTGCCGATCGCCATCAGCCCGCCCAGGCCCTGGCCGCCGCCCATGGAGCGGCCGATCCAGAGCCAGATCACGAAGAAAGCGATGACCGGAAAAATCCAGGACAGCAAGGTCTGCAACGCGCCGCCGCCGGGGACGCCGGTCACGCTGGCGCCCTTTGCCGCGAGCTTCTCGGCCAGGGCCATATCGACCCGCGCGGTCACGAAGGCGGACTTGCCGCTCGGGAGCGGCTCTTTCAATTTGCCTTGAATCGTATCCGGGCCGACGGACACCTCGGCGATCTTGTCCTGGGCGAGCAGCTGCTCGAATTGGCTGTAGGGAATGGTTTCGATCGTATTGTAGGTCGACAGGCCGAATTGCAGCATGGCGAGCAGCATGCCGCCCGCCAGGATGGCGGCCATTGCGATGCCCTGCTTCCGTGAAACTCGATCGGACTCCACCCTGCTTCTCCCATCGCCGTCGACTGCAGTGCAAACGGTAACGGAGAGCGGCGGCTGCCGCTTGATTCAGCTCAACGTCGGGGGGAGTCCAGCAGCCACATCCTTGCATTTCCCGTTGATCGCGGCCGTGACCGGCGAGCCGGTGGCGTCCGGCACGGACGCCTGAGCGCTCATTCCTGCAGCGCTTCCTCCCGCCGCGACCGGATCGTCGGCAGCATGATCAGGACGATCGCGATCGCGGCTGCGGCCAGCAGGCCTGCGGACAATGGCGAGGTCAGGAACACGGTGGCGTCGCCGCGCGACAGCACCATGGCGCGACGGAAGTTCTCCTCGATCGCGGGCCCGAGCACGAGACCCAGCAGCAGCGGCGCGGCCGGCAGGTTCAGCTTGATCAGCACATAGCCGAACACACAGAACAGGGCCGCCTCGTAGACTTCGAACGTCCCGCGGTTGATCGAATAGACCCCGATCGAGCAGAACACCATGATTGCCGGGAACAGATAGCGATAGGGAATGGTGAGGAGCTTCACCCACAAGCCGACCAGCGGCAAGTTGAGGATCAGCAACATCAGATTGCCGACCCACATCGAGACGATCAGGCCCCAGAACAGCGTCGGGTTCTTGGTCATGACCTCCGGACCTGGCTGGATGTTGTGGATGTTCATGGCTCCGACCATCAGCGCCATCACGACATTGGACGGCACGCCGAGCGTCAGCAGCGGAATGAAGGAGGTCTGGGCCCCCGCGTTGTTGGCCGATTCCGGACCGGCGACGCCTTCGATCGCGCCCTTGCCGAACTGCTCGGGATGCTGCGACAGCTTCTTCTCCAGCGTGTAGGAGGCAAACGACGACAGTACCGCGCCGCCGCCGGGCAGCACGCCGAGCAAGGTGCCGAGCGCGGTGCCGCGCAGCATCGCGGGGATCATGCGCCGGAAATCCTCGCGGGTCGGAAACAGATTGGCGATCTTTTGCGTCACCAGCGACAGCTTGTCGTCCTGCTCGAGGTTCTTGACGATCTCGGCAAAGCCAAAGATGCCCATCGCCAGCGGCACGAAATCGAGGCCGTCGAACAGCTGCGGGATGCCGAAGGCGAAACGCTGCGTGCCAGAGTTGAGATCGGTCCCGACGAGGCTGAGCAGCATGCCGAGCACGACCATCCCGATGCCTTCGATGAACGGCCCACTGGACAGCACCGACGCCAGGATCAGGCCGAGGATCATCAGGGCGAAGAACTCCTTCGGGCCGAACAGCAGCGCCGCCGTAGTCAGCGGACCCGCCAGCGCCGCCAACGCCAGCGTCGCCACGCAGCCCGCGAAGAACGATCCGATCGCGGCCGTCGAGAGCGCAACACCCGCGCGGCCCTGTTTCGCCATCTGATAGCCGTCGATCGTGGTGACGACGGAGGAGGACTCGCCGGGCAGATTGACCACGATGGCCGTGGTCGAGCCGCCATATTGCGCGCCGTAATAGATGCCGGCGAGCATGATCAGCGCCGAATCCGGCTGCAGCGCGTAGGTGATGGGCAGCAGCATCGCGATGGTCGCGAGCGGACCAAGGCCCGGCAGCACGCCGATCAGGGTGCCGAGCAGGCAACCGAAGAACGCATAGAGCAGATTGGCCGGCTGGGCCGCGGTGGAAAATCCGATCGCCAGATTGTGGAACAGATCCATCGAATCGAACCTTCAATTGAACGGCGCGGGCCAGACCGGCAATTGCAGGCTGAGGCCGTAGACGAACACGACGAGGCACAGCGCGATCAGGATGGCCGCGTTGGCCAGCGCGCCGGTCCAGGTGAATTCAGCACTGGCCTTGCTCGAGACCACGATCAGCACGAACAGCGCGCCGACGAGACCGAGCGGAAACAACAGGAGTGCAAACAGGGCCACGGAGCCGGTGACCCAGGCGAGGCCCTTCATGTCCCAACGCCGCAGCAGCTGCCGCTCTGCCGTCGGCCTCACCGCCCCCGCCATGACGGCAAGTCCGATGGCGGCCAGCACGATGGCCAGCAGCCGCGGAAAATATCCCGGCCCCATCCGCGCCGCCGTCCCGGCCGGGTAATTGAGCGCCGTGACAAAGAAGAACGCCGCAAAGGCAAGAAACAACACGCCCGAAACAAAGGCGCGTTGATTCCGGATCGTTGGCCCAGTCATCCTCGTTGCCCCCCTGCTGCTATCTCGTGGCTTCGGCGTCCGATGATTCGCCGGGCTGCTCGATTGCATCCATTAGAACGGGCACGCCGATCGCACAGGCATGCACGCCCAGATGCGCCGTCATCTGCAGAACCTGAAGGATCTCGCGCTTGTCGATCCCGAGCCGAAGGGCCCGCCTGACCTGCAGACGAAGACCCTGCGGATTGAGCGCCGTAAAGCATCCATTCAGCGAAAGCGCGATCAGGCAGCGCGATCGTCGGTCGAGGCCGCCAGCCTTATCCCCCATCGTCAGCAGTTCGAGCATCACGGCGAAATAGCCGGGATCGGCCCGTAGCCACAGATCGCAGAATTCCGGCCAATCGCCGAATTGCACGACATAGGCCTCGCGAAGTGCCGTCTGCTGGTTCGAAAGCGGCGCCGGGTCCGCATTCAGCCCGGCCAGCGCAAGCTCCTCGGCAAGAATGCCGACGCCGAGGTTGCAGCCGTCGAGGCCCTGCGCTGTCGCCAAGCGCAGCACATCGACGATCTCCTGCGCGGTTGCGCCCTGCTCGAGCGCCAGCTGCATATGCAGCGCGAGGCCGGAGCGGAACAGATGCGTCGCCGACCCGTCCAGCGCTACATAGATCAGTTCGCACATCTTGCGCGACAGCGGACCGGTCGCCGCCGGATAGCCGCCATAGCGGGCATAGGTATCGAGAAAAGCCGGATCGAGCCGCAGCAGGCCTTCGGTCCACGGCCGCCAATAGCCACGGGCCCGAATGAAAGATTCCTTCAAAGCCTGTTGTTCAGGGCTGAGAGTCATGAGGCGTATCCTCCAATCGCATGATCGGGGCCGGCATGGACACTGAGTCCTCCGTCGACGGCGACGATGCTGCCGGTGACGAAGCTGGCGTCGGGACCGAGCAGGAACGCCGCGGTCTCGGCGATATCCTGCAACGGTACCGCGCGTCCGAGCGGCGTCCGGTTGACGGCGCGCGACGTCGTCCCTTCGATCGGTCCTGCGGCGATCGCATTGACGCGAATGCCGCGGCCGCTCCATTCGCCCGCCAATGTACGCGTCAGCATCGCCACGGCGGCGGCGCTGCTCGCAGCTTCGACGTCGTCGCCGAGGGCGACCTCGCCGCCGACCGATGTCAGGTTGAGCAGCGCGCCAAAGCCTTGCTGCCGCAGGACGGGCCCGACCGCCTTTGCGACGCGCACCGCTCCCGTCAAATGGGCGGTCAGCGCACTTGAACCGGCGGTCGGACCGGCCGCGATGACGCGATCTGCGCCAACGGCATTCGCCGCGCCATCGATGCGACCGAAGCGACGCGCGATCCATTCGGCCGCCTCCGCGATGGCGCGCTCGTCCGACATATCGAGCGGAAACGCATGGCATCCGTCCACCGCGGCAGCAAGCGTCGCCAGTTGCCCAGCGTCGGCATCGAGCGCCACGACCGTCGCTTCCTCGCTCGAGAGCCGCCGAACGATGGCGCGGCCGATCGAATTGCAGGCGCCAAACACGGCATAGGTCGGCCGCCCGGCGGGCGCCGCCGTGCCGCCGGGTTCACCCGCAGGCCCGGGACCGCCGAGCAACGATCCGCCATCAACGAGAAACGTGGAACCGGTGATGGAGGACACACGAGGCGAGGCCAGAAACGCGATCGCCGCGGCGATCTCCTCCGGCGCCGCCATCCGGCCGAGCGGAATGCGGCGGGCGACGGCGGCCGGGTCGATGCGGCCGCGCACGATCAGCGCCTCGACGAGTTCGGTGCGCGTATAGCCCGGAGCGACGGCGTTGACCCTGATGCCGTCGCGTGCCCAGGCGCAGGCATGATGCCGCGTCATCGCGAGCACGCCCGCCTTGGAGGCGCTGTATCCGTTGCGAAACGGCACCGGCCGCAGCGCCGCCCCCGACGCCACGTTCACGATGGCGCCGCCACCGGCGCGCCGCATCACCGCGGCCGCGTGCTCCGCCGCGACCAGGCTGCCGCGCAAGTTCACCGCCACGAGGTGTTCGAAGGTGGACACCGGCTGATCGACCACACCAAGCCCGTCCGTGTCGGTGCGGCCCGCATTGTTGACGAGCACGTCAAGGCCGCCGAAGCGGCTGACGCAATGCTGCACCATCTCGGCCACCTGCTCGGCCTGCGCCATGTCGACGCCGAAGCAGCCATGCGCAGCACCAAGCTCGCCGGCGCGGCATGCCGCCTTCCCGGCGTCGATGTCGGCGATCAGGACCCGCGCGCCCGCGGCCGCAAAGCGCCGTGCGGCCGCCCAGCCGATTCCGGCAGCCGCCCCGGTCACGAGGACGACACGTCCGTCCAGTTCCGCCTGCCGCTTCGCGCCTGTCACGATCCGTCCCCGCGATACGCCGGTGTCAGGCAATGTTGGTGAGCACGATCCCGCCGTCGACCGTCAGCACCTGCGCCGAGATGAAGCCGCTGTCGTCGCCGGCCAGGAATGCGATCGCCCTGGCGATGTCATCGACCGTGCCGAGCCGCCCGAGCGGCGTGCGCGCGATCCGCCGGGCGTCGAGCTCGGCATTGCGGTTGCGCATCGTGCCTTCGGTCGGGATCGCCGACGGCGCCACGGCGTTCACCCTGATCCTGCGCTCGCCGAGCTCGGCGGCGGCGGCTCGCGTGATGCCCATCACGCCGGCCTTGATGCCGCTATAGACGATGCTGTTCTTGGCCGAGATCAATCCGGCAACGGAGGCAACGTTGACGATCGCGCCGCCACGCTCGGCATCCATCACCTCGGCCGCCGCCTGAATGCCCCAGATGATCGCCTTGAAGCCGATATTGAGCATGCGGTCCACGGTCTCGGGCGCGATGTCGGCCAGCGACTGGTAGCGGACCCAGGCCGCATTGTTGACGAGCACGTCGAGCCGGCCTTGCCGCTCCGCAAGGCCGAGAACCGCCGTGCGCATTCCATCGCGGCTCGAGACGTCCTGCGTGATAGCGACCGCCTCGCCGCCGGCGGCCTTGATCGCGTCGACCGTCCCGGCGACGAACTCCGGCTTGAGGTCGTTGACGCCGATGATGGCGCCGCGCGAGGCCAGCAGCAATGCGGTCGCGCGTCCAATCCCGTTGCCGGCGCCGGTGATGAAGGCAACACGGCCTGCGAGCGGCTTGTCCTTGGCATCAATCATTGTGGTTTCCCTTCCCTATCCCGGCATCGCGTCGTCGGACGCCGGAGCGATTGCGCTGATGTAACGCCGGCCGAGATCGGCCATGACGACGCTGGCCTCGCCTTGCGCCTGCAGGGCGCGGACACGGCGCAGGTGCCGATGCACCGGCACATCCCAGGTAAATCCCATGCCACCGTGGATCTGCAGCGCGCCTTCGCTGATCGCGCAGCCATAGGTTCCCGCGGCGAGAAACACGGCATCGCGTGCGAGCGCCCCGGCCCCATCGCCGACGCTGCGTGTGATCGCATGCCTGATGCCCTCCAGGGCGAGCTTCTGCCGCGCCAGTGCGTGCCGTATCGCCTGGTTGTAGGACAGCGCGCGGCCGAACTGCCGTCGCGTCGAGGCGTGTTCCTGAGCCAGCGCAACGCAGGTCTCGGCCGAGCCGAGGATCGCCGCGGCGCGCAGCACGTTGGCGTCGGAGCAGAGGCCGCTCCAGCTGCCCTCCGCCAGCACGTTTCCGGCCGGTATGGTGACGCCGTGCAAGCGCACGCTCTGCTCTGGCACCGTCAGATCCAGGCCGGCGGCTTTTTCAACAGTGAGACCCTCGCTGTCGGTCGGAACCAACGCCGCTGCATCGGCACCGACGCGAACCAGGAGATGGTCGACGTCGCCCGCGCACGCCGCGCGGGCCACGGCGCCATCGAGCACAACCGTGTCCGCCTCACGCTCGGCGCTCACGCTGCCCTGCCAGGCGATCGTCGCCAGCATCTCGCCGGTCACGACCGCTTCCGCCGCGCCCGGGTGCGATTGCTGCAGCGCGCGGCCGAGCAGCAGGGCCTCCATCAGAGGGAAGCCGAGCAGGCCCGAGCCGGCCGCAGCCACCACCGGAACCGCAAATGCCAGCGGCAGCTCCAACCCGCCAACGTCCTGCGACGCGATCACCCCGAGCAACCCGTCATTGGCGAGATGCTTCGCCTGCTGCCGCAGGCTCAAGCTCGCGCAATCCGCCACCGCCCGCGCCGCGGTCACCGCGAACTCGTTCGGATGCAATCCGTCGCCGGACAATGTCGTCATCACTTGCCTTTCGAAAGCTGCAGGATCCTGTCGGCGATGATGCCAAGCTGAATTTCGGTGGTGCCGGCGTAGATGGTTTCGGCGCGCGCCTGCAGATAGATCGCCTCGAAGCGACGACGGGCGATCTGGACGGCGGGAAGTTGCGGCACCGACGCCTGCGCCAGCAGCTCGAGCGCGAGCGCGGCAAAGCGTTGATGCGCCTCGCTCCAATGCAGCTTCGCCAAGCTGCCCCGCGCGCCGATCCGGTCACCATTGACCAGCGCATCCACGGCAGTCTCGACATGGGCTTTCAGCACCTCGATGTCGACCAGGACCTCGCCGAGCTTGACCTCGTAGTGGCGGTTCGCCACCAATTGGGCCAGCACCGGGTCGGCCTTGCAGGCGGAGATCAGATGGCGAAGCTCGTTCTCGAAGCGCCAGGCCCGATACATGCGGTTGGTGGCACGCTCGATCTCGAGCACCCGGATCGCGGCATTCCAGCCCTCATCCGGCGCGCCCAGCGCGTCGGATTGCAGCACCTCGACGTCGTCGAAGAAGACCTCACAGAAGCTCTCGCGCCCGTCGATCGACTTGATCGGCCGCACCCGAACGCCCTTGGCGTCGAGCCGCACCGCGAACATCGCCAGGCCGCGGTGCCGGTCTTCCAGCGGTCCGGTCCGCGCCAGCACGAGGCAGCGCTGGGCACGATAGGCGCCGCTGGTCCAGATCTTCTGACCGTTGATCCGCCAGATATCGCCGTCACGGACGGCGCGCGTCCGCAGGCCCGCAAGGTCGGAGCCGGCCTCGGGCTCGGAAAATCCCTGGCACCAGATATCGCGCATCTCCAGGATGGCGGGCAGGAAGCGGTGCTTCTGCTCCTCGGTCCCGACGGCGAGAATGATCGGCCCCGCCAGCTCCTTGCCGATCGAATTGACGCTTTCGGGCATCGCGAGCGTGCCGATCTCCTGATTGGCGATCAGGTGCTCGCGAAGCGTGCGGCCGTGGCCGCCATAGACCTTCGGCCAAGTGATCCCGGCAAGGCCGGCGCGATACATCGCCGCTTCCCAGGCGATCGACTGGGCGAGGCTCGGTGAGGCAAACGCCGCATTGTCGCTGCGGAAGCTCGCCGGCAGATTGGCGCGCAGCCAGCGGCGCATCGCCGCCCGATAGGCCTCGCCGGACAGCTTGTCCGCTGTGGCTGTTTCCGGCGCCTCGGTTTCAATGACTGTCATCGTTGATGTCTCGCTCTGGCCCACCTTCGGGAGCTTTGTCGGATCACTGCGTCTTGAGCAGATCGCATGTACTCTCCGAGGCCGGACGCCAGGCATCCTCGGCCGCGATGGTCCCCGTGATCTCGTAATAGTCGAAGGTGTATTTCGACTCGGCGGGCGTCTTGATGCGGGCGACGTAGAGCGGGCGCATCACCTGCCCGTCGGCGCGGATGCCGACATCCTTCATCTCGAAATCGTTGATCGGCGTCTTCTTCATCTGCTTCACCACGGCCTCGCCATCGTCGGTTGCGGTTGCCGCGACCGCCTTAAGGTAGTGCGTGACGGCGCTGTAGGTGGCGGATTTGGCCTCGTTCAAGATCTGGCCGCCGGAGGCCTCGGTGAAGCGCCTGGCGAAGGCACGCGTTTCCGGCGTCATGTCCCAGTAGAACGGCGTCGTCAGGCGCACGTTCTGCAGGTCGCGCAGGCCGATGCCGTGGGTCTGGCTGATCATCAGGCCGAGCGGCACCAGCAATTGCTTCTGCGACAGGCCGAATTCCTGCGCCTGCTTGATGGCGTTGCCGAAGTCGGAGCCGGAATTGGCGAGCGCGATCGCCTTGGCACCGCTGGCCTGCGCGGTCAGCAGAAACGAAGAGAAGTCCGACGTGTTGAGCGGATGCAGCACCGATCCAAGCACCTTGCCGCCGCCGGCGTTGATGAAGTTGGTTGCGTCCGCCTGCCAGCCCTTGCCAAACGCGTAGTCGACAGTCAGGAAGAACCAGGTGTTAACGCCCTGCGCCAGCAGCGCCTTCACCGTGGCCTTCGGCTGCGCATAGGTATCCACCATCCATTGCGTCGTCATGGGCGAGCATTTGTCGTTGGTGAAGAACGAGCCCGCCGTGCCCGCCAGCATGTAGGGCTTCTTGCGGGCCTTCATGATGTCCTGCACGCCGAGCGCGATCGACGAGGCCGAGCAGCCCACGATGGCATCGACGCCCTCATTGTCGAGCCAGCGCAGCGCGACGGCCACGCCGACGTCGGGCTTGTTCTGGTCATCGGCGATGACCAGCTCGATCTTCTTGCCATTGACCGCGCCGCCGACATCGGCGACCGCGAGCCTCGCCGAGGCCACCGCGCCAGGCCCGCAATTGTCGGCATAGGGACCGTTCTGGTCGTTCATGATGCCGATCTTGATCACGTCGCCGGACACCTGCGCGCGCAACGGCGTCACCAGAAGCAGCAGCGCGCCCAGCATCGCCGCGAGGTTGAGAAGACAGGTATTGAGCTTCGTCACGCGTTCCTCCAGCAATCGTTGGGTCAGCTAGTGGTCGATGTCTTAGCGATGTTGTGCTGCTGCGCCGGAGCGCGGAATCAGCAGCGCATCGAGCGCGACAGCGCCCTCGCCGTCCGCCTTCAGCAGCAGCGGGTTGATGTCGATCTCTGCAACCGTATCCGCATGCGCGACGGCAAACCGCGACAGCGCGGCAATCGCGCGCGCCGCGGCCTCGATGTCAGCAGGCCGCCGCCCGCGCGCGCCGTTGAGCACCGCGAATGCCTTCAGCGATCTCAGCATCGCCATCGCCTGTGTCTCGCTCACAGGCGCCAGCTGCACCGCCGTGTCCTGGACGATCTCGGCGAAGATGCCGCCGAGGCCGACCATCACCACCGGCCCGAACACTGGATCGATCCGGCTGCCGAGGATTAGCTCGGACAAGCCTTGCGCCATCGGAGCCACGATGACGCCATCGATCGCAGCATGCGGCGACTTGTCGGAGACACGCGCCAGCATCTGGGCATGGGCCTGCCGCAGCTCGGCTTCGGAGCGCAGATTGACGGCGACGCCGCCGACCTCCGTCTTGTGCGGCAGGTCAGGCGAGGCGATCTTGAGCACCACCGGAAAACCGATCTCGCGCGCCGCCCGTGCCGCTGCATCGGCGTCCGACACGAGGCGCTCGGCAAGAACGGGGATGCCGGCCTGCGCAAGCGCGCGTTTGGCGCCGAGTTCATGACGGAAGGCATCGGCGGCAAGCGGCGCGGCCTTGGCGACGGCAGGCTGGCTCGCCTGCTTCGGCGCCGTCGCCAAGGCGTGCAAACGCGCCAGCGCCGCGACGATGGCGCAGCAGCCGTCAAAGCTCGGGATAGTCGGATAGCCCATGGCATGCAGCTCCGCGAGCGCATCCGGCGGACCCTCCACGCAGAGAATGACGGGGCGGTCGGGATACTGCACCCGGATGTTGCGCAAAGTATCCATGTAGACCGTGCGCAATCGCGGCATGTGCAGCGAGAACGGCAGCGGCAGCACGATGACGTCGGAGCGATCGTCGGCCACGACCGCCGACAGAATCTTCTGCAGCATATCGGGGCGGCTCGACATCTGTGCGGTGGCGTCGACCGGATTGCGTGCCGAGGCGAACGGCACGAGCTCGAGGATGGCCTTCTGCGTCGCTTCGCTCAGCTCCGGCAAGGTCAGCCCGACCGCCTGCGCCGCGTCGGCGAGCAGGACGCCAAAGCCGCCTGAGGCCGTGACGACCGCAAGACGCGGCCCCTTCGGGAGACGATCCGGCAACAGGATGGACGCCGCATGGCCGAGATCGATCAGCTCCACGATGCTGCGCACACGCACGGCGCCGCAACGCGCGAGCAGCGCATCGAAGACGGCATCCGAACCGGCCATCGCACCGGTATGGGACGCGGCCGCGGCCTGCCCTGCCTCCGATGTCCCGACCTTCAGCGCGATGACCGGCTTTCCGGCATCGCGCGCCTCGGTCAGTGCAGCAATCAGCCGACCGGCATCGCGGCAGGCTTCGAAGCAGCACAGGATGACCTTGGTGGCCGCATCGCGGGCCAGCCAGGCGATGCCATCGGCAATGTCGATGTCGCACTCGTTGCCGGTGGTCATGAAACGGCTGATGCGGGCGCCGCGATCGCTCGCCATCCGCATGGTGTAGCTGCCGAGATTGCCGCTTTGCGACACGATGCCGAGCGAGCCCGCCTTCGGCATGCTGTGCTCGAGCACGATCGAGAAGGTGGCGATCGCGCTTTCGGGAATGCTGACCGCGCCGAGGCAATTCGGCCCGAGCAACCGCATGCCGGTGCGGCGCGCGGTCATACGCAACCGATCCTGCGCCGCGCGGCCCTGCTCCCCCAGCTCGGCAAAGCCGGACGAAAAGACGACGACGCTGCGTACGCCACGCTCGGCGCATTGCTCGATCGCTTCGGGCGCGCGCTCCGCATCGACGGCGACGATCGCAAGATCCGGCGCCTCGGGCAGCGCCGCCACCGACGCATAGGCCTGCAGCCCCTGCACCAGCTCCGCCTTCGGATTGACCGGGTAGATCTTGCCTGCATAGCCGTAGCGGCGCAGCAGGTCGACCGGCCGGCCGCCAATCTTGGTCGCATCCTGCGATGCGCCGATGATCGCGATCGAGCGCGGCAGCATCAGCGCGTCGAGCCCCTCTCCCGGCCGCACGATCAGCGACCCTTGAACACCGGCGCGCGCTTCTCCAGGAACGCCATACGCGCTTCCTTGGCGTCCTCGGTCTTGGACAGCGCCATCGTGATGTTCTGCTCGAAGCGATAGGCGTCGCGCGGCGGCATCAGCTCGACCATGTTGGCCGCGTTTTTGGCGTATTCCATCGCGATCGGGCTCTTCGCTGCGATCTCGCGCGCGACCTTCATCGCTTCGGGAATGAGATCTGCGCTGCTGGTGCAGGCCTCGATGATGCCGAGGCGATAGAGTTCGGCCGCCGGCACCCGGTAACCCGTGAAGAACATGCGGCGCATCAGCGAGCGGCCAAACAGCGTGTTGAGCATTGCCGCCCCGCCCGCCAGCCCGACATTGATCTCGGGCATGCCGAATACAGCCTCTTCCGAGGCGTAGAAGATGTCACAGGACGCCATCAGGCCGACGCCGGCGCCGAGCGCGACGCCGTTGATCGCCGCGATGACCGGCTTGGAGCATTCGCGGATGCAGTTGCCGGTCTCGCGGGTGATGCGGTTGTGATCATGAAACGCGCCGATCTTGGCCGGGTCCGGACGATCCTTCAGATCGGCGCCGCTGCAGAACACCTTGCCGTTGCCGGTGAGGATTGCGACGCGGACATCGGCGCGCTCCGAGATCTCGTCGAACACGGCGACGATGCGGTCGCGCATCGCACGATTGAGCGCGTTCACCGGAGGACGGTTCAGCGTCACCATGGCGATGTGGTCGGACACTTCGAGGGTGACGATATCTCCTGACATGATTTCCTCCTGAGCTTCGCTGCGTCTTGCTGGCGTTTGTTGATGGCCTGACCGATCGGTCAGTTTCGTGTGCCGATAACACCAATCGCAGCGACTTGCAATATCCTGCCGAAGTCCTCTTGACCGACCGATCGGTCAGCCGATAGATTTCCGCGCAATCAAAGAAGCGAAACTCGAGGAGGAACCGCATGCAAAGGATCAGCCGACGCCGGGTGACAAGTCTGATCGCCGGCGCTCTCGCCGCCCCGCTCGCCCGGCCCGCAATCGTGAGCGCGCGCTCGTCGCAGACGGTCTTCATCATCGTGCCCTATGCGCCGGGCGGCTCGATCGACGGCCTGATGCGCACGATCGCCAAGGCAATGTCCGAGGCGCTCGATCAGCCCGTCCTGGTCGACAACAAGCCGGGCGCCAACGGCATCGTCGGCGCGCAATATGTGGCGCGCGCTGCGAAGGACGGCACCGTCCTGCTGGCCGGCGGCACCGGCCCGATCTCGCTGAACGTGCTGCTGCGCAAGAACTTGCCTTACAAGCTCGAGGACTTCGCGTCCGTCGCCATGCTCTGCAACGGGCCGCTGTCGTTGACCGTGAACGCGAAGACCCCTGCCACCGACGTGAAGAGCTTCGTCGCCTATGCCAAGAGCCGCGACAAGCCGCTGTTCTACGCCACGCTCGGTCCCGGCAGCGTCTCGCACCTGTTCGGCATCATGATGGGCAAGTCGATGGGATTTGACCTCACCGACGTTGCCTATCGCAACAATCCGGCATCCCTGATGGAAACGCTGTCGGGGCAATGCGATCTCAATTTCGCAACGCCCGCCGCCGTCATCGAGCACTTGCGCGGTGGCCAGCTTCGCATGCTCGCAGTCTCCTCGGAAAAGCGCATGCCGAACCTCCCCGAAATACCGACCCTGGCGGAATCCGGCTATCCCGACCTGACGGCATCGTTCTGGACCGCGCTGCACGCGCCCGCGGGCACGCCGCGCGATGCCATCATGCGACTGAACGCGGCGGCGAACGCTGCGATGCAGAAGCCCGAGATCGCAAAACAGCTCGATATCGACGGCCTGATCGTCGATACCGGCGCTCCGGAGCGGCTCGATGCGCAGCTGGCCAAGGACGCGGCGCACTGGGGACCGGTGATCAAGTCGAAAAACATCGTTCTGGAATGAGGCGCGGCGTACGGGCTGGCCGGCCGGTCAGCGGGTTTTCCGCCGGCCGACCCGCGGCGGCTCTGTTCGGGGAAGCTCGATCAACTCGCCGCTGCGCAAGCCATTGAACAGCATGTCGAAGAAGACCTCCGCGATCTGCTCGGGGGTTGCGGACTTGTTGGGATTGTACCAGCGATGCATCCAGTTGAGCGAGGACAGGATCAGCCGGCCGGTCATGGGAACATCGACCTTGCGGATCTCACCGGCATCGATGGCTTCCTGGATCAGGCCGCGGAGAAAATTCTCGAAACGGTCGCGGCGCGTCAGCCGCTCCTTTTGCCTGTGACGGTCCGGATCGTTCCAGAACGCCGTCGTCGAGGCGATCCAGGCCCAACGGTAGCGGCGGAAGTATTCGGCCGTTGCGACCATGAAGGCACGGATCTTCTGCGACGGCGGCCCGTCGGGAATCCGGTCGCGCACGAACAAGTACAGTTCGAGCGTCGAACCAACCGCGACGCGCGCGTAGATCTCGTCCTTGTTGGAGAAATGATGATAGAGCAGCGACTTGGAGATGCCGCAGGCGAGCGCGATGTCCCGCATCGACGTGCCCTCAAATCCCTTGCTGGCGAACAGCCGCGCGGCCTCGGCGAGGATCTGAAGCACGCGATCCGAGGCTTCGGCCTGGTTCGCAACGCCGTCTTTCATCGTCGACAGTTCCGACATGCGCTCCGCAATCCGCTCGTCGGCCCGAGAGCCCTTGGAATGAAACTAGTTTTTCACCGACCGATCGGTCAAGCCCGGCGAGGAGGATGCACGCAGCCGTGAGCGCAGTCCGGATCAGGCGCATCGGCACGACGAAGGATCGGCTCGGCGAGAGCCCGGTCTGGGACGATTATCGCCAGCGCCTCTGCTGGATTGATGCGCTGGCCGGCACGATCCATACGGTCGATCCCGTTACCGGCGCGGCCCGGCGGTTCAGTGTGCCCGCACCGATCGGCTCTCTGGCCCTGCGCAAGGACGGCGGCGCGGTCCTCGCCCTGCGCGAGAGCTTTGCGGCTTACGATTTCGATACGCAGGCGCTGACGCAAGGTCCCTCGATCGGGCTCGATCATCCCAAGCTGCGGCTGAACGACGGCAAGGCCGATCCGCAGGGACGTTTCGTGGCAGGCACGATGCACGGCGACCGCGCGCCGGATGAGGCGCCGGTCGGCGGTCTCTACCGGCTGGATGCGTCAGGCGGATTGGAACTGCTGGAGACGGATCTCGCCGTGAGCAACGGCCCGTGCTTCAGTCCTGATCACCGGACGTTCTACCTCGCGGACAGCGCGAGGCGGATCATCTGGGCCTACGATTACCGCCCGGACGGTCCGCTCCTGAACAAGCGCGTGTTCGTCGACACCACGGCGCTGCAATCCGGCACCGACGGAGCGACGGTCGATGCGGAAGGCCATCTCTGGTCCGTCCTCGTGCGCATCGGCAGGATAGCGCGGTTCGCGCCCGACGGATCGGTCGTCAGGACCATCGACATGCCGGTCCGCCATCCCACCAGTGTCTGCTTCGGCGGACCCGATCTCGACGTTCTCTACGTGACATCGATCTCGCGCAGTCACGCTCTCCGCGACGATCACCCCGATGCCGGCGGCCTGTTCGCGGTCGAAGGCCTCGGCGTTCACGGCCTGCCGGCGCACAGATTCGCCTCGGGCCCGCCGGAGCCGACGATCGCTACGCCCGTTGCCTGATCTGCTTCGGCACGTTCTCGGCCATGTAGTCGAGGAAGACCCTGATCTTCTCCGGCAGATAGCTGCTCTGGAGGAATGTCGCGTAGATGCCTTCGTCGAAGGTGGAGTTCGTCACCCGAAAGCCCGGCAGCAGGCGTATCAGGCGCCCGCTCTTCAGCTCGTCCGCCACGGTGTAATCGTCCAGCAGGGCGATGCCGTGACCATTGACGGCAAGGTCGCACAGTACCACGCCGTTGTTGCTGCTGAGGGAGGAGGGCACGACGATCTCGCGCAGCCTGTTCCTACGCATGAATTTCCAGACGACGTCATCCGGTCCCATCCAATAGGTCAGGCAGTTGTGCGGGGCGATGTCGTCCGGCTCGCGCAGTCGCGGCATCCGGCCGACATAGTCGGGCGAGGCCACGAGAATACGCTCGCTCCGCAGCAGCCGCCGCTGCATCAGGCCGGAATCCTTCGGCGCCTGAATCTGGAAATCGACGTCGAACTCGTCCTCGCGGAGCTGGGCGTGCCGCTCGGACAGGCGCAGCTCCACCTTGAGCTCCGGATAGAGCTTCTGAAAGCCAGGCATCAGCGGCGACAGCACCTTGATGCCGAACAGCGTCCGCGAGTGCACCCGTAGCGTCCCGCGCGGCGCAGTCTGGAGCGAAAGCGCGGCGGCCTCCGCGTCCTCGATGCCGTGCAGCACCTGCTCGGTCCGCTGGAAGAAAATCTTGCCGGCATCGGTCAATCCCAGATGACGCGTGCTGCGGTTCAGGAGCTGCACGCCGAGCTGCGCCTCGAGCTCGCCGATGTAGCGCGACACCGATGCCGGAGAGAGTCCGGCGCGGCGTCCGGCCGCCGAAAAGCTGCCCTCGCGGACGGCGCTGACGAACAATTCCATGGCCTGGAGGCGGTTCATTCGATCTTTTCAGATTTTGCAAAGGACATGCTCAAATTACGCCAATTGTTCGAAAAAACTCAAGGCCCTAGCCTTATGAAAACGCGTCGCAGGAGCGACGAGATAATCTGGTGGAGGAAACAACCGATGGAATTCGGCGTATTCATTCTGGCGCAACAGCGCGGCTATCATCAGACCTCGCAGCAGGTCATCAACAACGCCGTCGAGCAGACGATTGCCGCCGAGCAGGCCGGGTTCGATACGGCCTGGTATGCCGAGCACCATTTCAACAATTACAGCCTGTGCCCTTCGCCGCTGATGATGGTCGCTCACTGCGCCGGCCTGACCAAGCGCATCCGTCTCGGCTCGGCCGTCTGCGTGCTGCCGCTATACCATCCGGCGCGGCTGCTCGGCGAAATCGGCTTTGCCGACACGGTCTCGAACGGCCGTCTCGATCTCGGCATCGGCTCGGGCTACCAGAAGTTCGAGTTCGAGCGCTTCGGTGTGGACCTCGACCATTCGCACGCGCTGTTCGCCGAGTTCTACGACGTGCTTCATGCCGGCATGCGGCAGCAGATCTTCTCCTATTCCGGCGAGCACCTGAAGATGCCGCCGACGGCCATCGCTGTGCGCACGGTGCAGAAGCCGATGCCGCCGGTCTGGGTCACTTCCGGCCACGGTGAGACCCTCGGCCGCGCCATTCGCGACAACCACAATCTGTTCGTCACGGCGCTCCTGAACGGCCTCGACGCCATCAAGGCCCTGCGCGAACGCCTCGAAGGGATCGCTGCGAAGGAAGGCCGCTCCATCGGCGACACGCGCTTCGGCTTCCTGCGCTGCGCCTATGCCAGCGACAATGACAGCGAGATCCAGTCGTATCTGGACAATGCGCGCTTCCAGCGCCGGCTCTCCGAAAGCCTCAAGTTCCGCCGCGCCCAGAGCGACGACGGCTACCTGATCAAGGAAGAGGCCGGACCGAACGACATGAGCCTGGAGACGATGCGCAGCAACCTGCCCGTCGGCAGCGTCAACCAGGTGATCGACCGCATGCTGGAAGAAATCAGCATTCTCAAGCCGAGCCACATCGCGCTCCAGACCCAGCTCGGCGATTTCGACCAGCGCACCATGCTGCGCCAGATCGAGCTGTGGGGCAGCAGGATCATTCCCGCGATCCGGAAGGAGCTGAAATCCGCGACGGCCCGACGCGGCAAGATCGCGGGCGAAGCGGTTTCGGCGTAGCGCAGCGTCCACGCGCAGGGAGCTACGTCATGGGATGTCAGACGGCTCGAATGACCGATTTCCGCTCCGTCGAAGCCGCGGAATTTCGCCTCGCCATGCGCAATCTCGCGAGTGGCGTGGCGATCGTGGCGACGGGACGCAAGACCGCGCGGCGCGGGCTGACGGTAAGCTCCGTCACCTCGCTCTGCATGGAGCCGCCCTGCCTGCTCGTCGGTGTCCATTCGAGTTCCGAAACGCATGGCGAGATCCTCGCCAATGGCCGCTTCGGGGTCAGCCTGCTCGGCCGGGGTCAGGAGGATCTGGCGCTTCGCTTTGCCGGCGGCGTCAAGGGCGTCGAGCGCTTCGCGACGGCGCCTTGGAAGCAAGGCGTGCTCGATGTGCCGCTGCTCGAACCGGCGATCGGCGCCCTGGAGTGCGTGCTGCATCATCACCAATTGGTCGGCACGCACAGTATTTTCATCGGCAGGATCGTTGCGATCCGCGGCGGGAGCGGCGATCCCCTGGTCAATCATCAGGGAGCGCTGCGCGCGTTGCCGCCTGGCGAACCCGATTGCCTCTCGAGCACTGCGAGTAGGACGTCTTGACCAGACCTTCAGAGCGCGATCCTCGGCTCTTCCTCATCGCATCGCGCTTTAGGGCCGCAGATCCATGTCGATCCGAACGAAGTCGCCGCGATAGGTGACTTCGCCGAGATAGATCACGGTACGGTCCGCGGTCGTGAAGATGCGGCGGACTTCGGCCACCGGCGAATTCAGCGGCACGCGCAGCAGCCGCGCCGCCTCGATATCCGCGGTGCCGATCGTCAGGGTCTGGCGCGCGCTGGCGATGGCGGGATCCCTGAGATCGTTGAGGATCGGGATCACGGTCTCGTTGCGAAAACGCTTCGGCGACCTGCGGAAGATCTTCTCGTCGAGATAGATGGAGATGACGCAGTAAGGCTGCTTCTGCCGCGAATGCAGCCGGCGCATGAAGACGTATTTCTCCGCCGGCTTGCCGTCCCCGGGAAGCAGTGGGGCATTGCTGCGGCTTTCCGAGATGTTGATGATCTCGGGCGAGGTGTCGCGGTACATGTCTGCGAGATCGGACAGCGTGGTCTCGACCTTGAGCCAGCGATCCTGCCGCACGGTCCCCGTGACGAAGGTGCCGCGGCCTTGCTGTGCCTCGATCACGCCGTCGCGGGCGAGCAGCTCCACCGCCTGCCTGATCGTGACGCGCGACACACCGAATTCGGCGGCCAGCTCCTCGTTGGCCGGCAGCCGAAAACCTTGGGTCCAGACGCCGCGTGCGATCCGCTGCCGGAAGATGTCGGCGATCTGCGCGTATTTGGGGACGTGACTATCGGAACTCAATTCCATCTCGCCCTCCGAAATTCAGGCCGCGCGATCAAGCCATGACCAGCGCGGCGCCCCGTTCGCCGATCATCAGGCTGGTCGCATTCGTGTTGGCCGAGGTGATCTGCGGCATCACGGAGGCGTCGATCACGCGCAGGCGCTCGACGCCGCGCACCCGCAGCTGCGGGTCGAGCACGGCCTGCGCGTCCCGCCCCATGCGGCAGGTCCCGACGCAGTGAAACACCGTGCCGCCCGTGTTGCGCGCAAAATCCCACAGCCCGGCATCATCCCTTGCCGCTTCGCCCGGCACCATCTCGACATCCCAGAGCGGGCGAAAGGCTTTCTGCCGATAAATCTCGCGCAGAATCTTCAGACCCGCAACGATGGTCTTGCGATCGATCTCCTCGGCGAAATAATTCGGCACGATGCGCGGCTGCTCGAACGGGTCAATCGAGCTGATCGCAAGCTGTCCGCGCGACTTGCCATGGCACTGCCAGACCGAGGCGGTGAAGCCGGAATAGCTGTGCAGGGGCTCGCCGGGCTTGTCGACCGAGAGCGGCATCACGTTGAACTGCACATCCGGCCTTCCGCCAACCGCGTATTCCGTGCAGGCCGCGCCGCCCACCTGCCCCGCGCCGACCGTCAACGGGCCGCTGCCTGCCAGCATCCACTGCAGCCCCATCTTCGCCAGCGCGACGGGATTGCGGATCTGATCGTTGAGCGAAATTCGCTCCTTCAAACGGACGATCAGCCGGGCCTGATAATGGTCCTGGAGATTGGCGCCGACCTCAGGAGAATCGGCAATTACGGGAATGCCGAGCTTGCGCAGCAGCTCCGCCGGACCGATGCCCGAAAGCTGGAGGATTTGCGGCGACTGCAATGCGCCGCCGGACAGGATGATCTCACGATCAGCCATCGCACTGTGGACTTGCCCCTTGCTGATCCACTCGACGCCGGTCGCGACGCGACCGTTGAAAACGACCCTGCTGACCTGCGCATGGGTGATGATGGTGAGATTGGGACGGCCGGCGATGGGGCGCAGAAACGCAGAGGCGGAGCTGGTCCGCCAGTGCCGGCCGATGCCCAGCTGATAGGTGCCGACGCCCAGCGTCGTGGCGCCGTTGAAGTCGGGATTGCGCGGCAAACCGAACTCTACACCCGCCTCGACCCAGGCCTTCGATGCCGGATTGTCGTTGCGAAGGTCGGAGACCTCGAACTCGCCGAGGCCGCCGTGAAACTGGCTCTCGCCGCCGCGATAGCGTTCGTAACGCCGAAAATACGGCAGGAGCTCGCGATAGCTCCAGCCGTCCGCACCGAGGCGTTCCCAATCGTCAAAGTCCTCGTGCTGGCCCCGGATGAAGATCAGGCCGTTGATCGACGAGGAGCCGCCGAGCACACGGCCGCGCGGCCAGACAATGGCGCGGCCGCCGCTCCCTTCCGAGGGCTCGGTCCTGAACAGGCGCGAGAATCGCTCGTTGTAGATGGTCCGGTAGTAGCCGACCGGAAGTTTCAGCCAGAAATTCCGGTCCGGTCCGCCGGCCTCCAGCAACAGAACGCGGCAGGATGGATCGGCCGACAACCGGTTCGCAACGACACAGCCGGCCGAGCCCGCGCCGACGATGATGTAGTCGTAGCCGCGAGCTTGCATCAGATTGTCCGGTATTGCGCGATGGAAGCCAGATCGGGCGTGATGCCAAGACCCGCCTCGTCACCGAGCTCGATCATGCCGTCGCGGACATCGAGCACCGGACCGCTGAAGCGATCGCGCAGCGGGTTTTCGTTGCAGTCGACCTCGAGCAGCCCGTCGCCGCCGATGCCGGCGAGGAGATGCGCGGATGCCAGAAGACCGATGCCGGCGCCAAGATAGTGCGGACAGAACATCTTTCCCGACGCCAGGATGTCGCGGGCAATGCTTGTGCAGGCAGACACCCCACCCCATTTGGCGATGTCGGGCTGGACGACCCGGAGAATCGGCTCACGCAGCACTTCGGCAAAGCCGGCGTGGCTCGCAATGTTCTCGCCGGCTGCGAGCGGAAAGCGAATGGCCTCGTGCAGCTGTTGCCATTCTTGCCGCGGACGGTCAGCACGGATCGGCTCCTCGAGCCAGGCAAGACCGAAGCGCTCGAGCGGAGGCGCAAGTTCCAGTGCCTGCGCAATGGTCCAGCCCTGGTTCACGTCGGCAGCAAGCAGGCCTTCGCCGACGAGACGGCGCAGCGCGCCGAGATTGGCGCGGTCAGTTGCCGGATCGAAGCCGATCTTCAGCTTCAACGCGCGGTATCCGCGGCCAAGGGCCGCTTCAGCCGTCCGCTCGGACCCGACCGGATTGATGCCACTGGCGTAGACCTTGATCTTGCGCTTCGCGCCGCCGAGCAGCCTCCACAACGCAACATTCCGGCGCCGCGCGTAGAGGTCCCAGACCGCGAGATCGATGCCGGCGATCGACTGCGCAAACGGGCCGGCCTCTCCGGACTGCAGCGCCAGCACCGAGGTTCCCTGTGTCAGGCGCTCGAACGCGGCAGACGGCTCGGGCGCATTGAATCCGATCAAAGCCGGCGCAAGCACCTCGTTGACGAGCCGGACACGATGCTCGGCACCGGGTGCAGGAAAATTGCACCACACTTCGCCCCAGCCGATGTTTCCGTCGGTGTCTTCAACGCGGACGAAGACAGCAGGCCGATCCGCCATCCGCCCGAAGGACGTGATGACCGGCGTGGTCAGCGGGTAGCGATAGCCAAAGGCCTGGACGCTTCGGATGGTGAAAGGCGGGGAAGTCATGCGGGAAAGCCTGCGACGCCTCCGATCAAAGGCACCACTTGTATGGTCATCCTATTTATAATATGACTTCCGAAAACATCAATCGCAATCTGGGCGGACGCGTCGAATGAATGGAGCTGGCCTGAGACGTGTTGGTCTCGGATTGATACCGTGGATCGGCGCAATCCTGCTCTGGTACGCCGTGCGCTGGAGCGGCTTCGTCAACGTCTCGCTGATCCCCGCGCCGCACCAGGTCGCCGCAAAGTTCTTCGAGCTTCTCACCAGGGAAGGGCTGCTAATCGACATCTTCGCCTCGACGCGGCGCGTCTTTCTTGGCGTGGCGCTCGGCATCCTCGTGGCCGTGCCGGTCGGGTTTCTGCTCGGGTGGTATCGCCCCGCCCGCACCTTTGCCGATCCCATGATCAACTTCTTTCGCGCGCTGCCGCCGATCGCTCTGATTCCGCTGGTGATCGTCTATTTCGGCGTCGACGAGCTCGCAAAGCTCGTCATCCTGTTCTACGCCTCGTTCTTCTCCGGGGTGATCGTGATGTATGAGGGCGTGTCGCAGATCACGCCGCTCTACATCCGCGTGGCGCAGACGCTCGGAGCGAACCAGGCCGAGATCTTTCACAAGGTCATCATTCCCCTCACCGTCCCGCACATCCTCACGGCGCTGCGCGTGGCGTTGGGCGTAGCCTGGGCGACGCTGGTCGCATCCGAGCTGATCGCGGCGCAGCGCGGGCTCGGCGCCATGATTCAGAATGCCTCGACCTATTTCCTGCTCGACGTCATCTATGTCGGCATCATCTGCATCGGCCTGATCGCGCTGATCATGGACTTGATCCTGCGCAAGATCACCGCGCGGCTGCTGGTCTGGCAGGATCGGGCCATCGCATGACCCAGCGCGCACAGTTCGACAAGGTATCGCTGTCTTTCGAGACGGCGAAGGGCCGTCTCCAGGTGGTCGAGGACGTCAGCTACGACATCAACGACGGCGACTTCATTGCGGTGATCGGCCCATCCGGCTGCGGCAAAACCACGATGATGAGCATGCTCGCCGGTTTCCAGAAGCCGACGACCGGCAAGGTCCTGTTCGACGGACGTCCCGTCGCCGGCCCCGGCCCCGAGCGCGGCGTCATCTTCCAGGAATATGGCGTATTCCCCTGGTTGACGGTGAAGCAGAACATCGCCTTCGGCCTGACCCTCAACGCCAATCGCGTTGCGGCCGCCGAGCGCGAGGCGATCTGCGATCACTATCTCGGCCTGATGGGCCTGTCCGACTTCGCCAATTCCTATCCGAAACATCTATCCGGCGGCATGCGGCAACGCCTCGCGATCGCGCGAGCCTATGCGGTGAAGCCGCAATTCCTGCTGATGGACGAGCCGTTCGGCGCGCTCGACGCCCAGACCCGATCCAACATGCAGAACCTGCTGCTCAAGGTGCTGGAGACCGAAGGTAAGACCGTCATGTTGATCACCCATTCCGTCGAGGAGGCGATCTACCTCGCCTCCCGCATCGTGGTGGTGACGGCGCGGCCGGCGCGGATCAAGCAAATCATCGACGTTCCATTCGCCTATCCGCGCGACGAGTCGATCCAGGAGCGGCCGGAATTCGCCGAGCTGCGAAGCCATATCAGGCAGCTCGTGATGGACGAATATCGTGCCCAGCAGGCGCAGATGCGCCCGGTCTCATTCTCGGAATAACAAGCAAGACGGAGGACACATCATGGATCGGCGGCAATTTCTGAGCACGACGGCAGGCCTTGCACTCGGCACCTTCACGGCCGCAGCACCCGCGATCGCGCAGGCAAGAACGAAGGTTCGCGTCGGCTATCTCCACACCGTCGCCGTCGACGGCCAGATCTGGACCGGCATGGATCGCGGCTCCTTCGAGAAGCAGGGCCTCGATCTCGAGCTGCGGCAGTTCAACACCGGGTTGGAGATCTTCCAGGCCTTGATCGGCGGCAGCCTCGACGTGCTGTCGACCGGCGCCGTGCTTTCGAACTTTCCGGCCCGCGGCCAGGGCAAGGTGTTCCTCATCAATGACATCGAGGTCGCGACCGCTCAGCTCTGGGTGCGCGGCGACCAGGGCATCAAATCGTTCGAGGATCTGAAGGGTAAGCGCATCGCGACCGCGACCGGCACGACCGCGCACGTATTCCTGGATACCGCGCTCCGTGCCAACAAGGTCGATCCGAAGGAGGTCGAGCTCGTCAACCAGACCATGCCTGCCGCCGTGACCGCCTTCATTTCCGGCGCGGTGCCGGCCGTCGCGCTTTGGGTCCCCTTCAACGTCACGGTCCGCGACAAGGTGCCCGGCGCGGTCAAGCTCGCCGACGCTTCTGCCTATTACCCGAAAGCCGCGATCATCGGCGGTTGGGCGGCCGCCAACGACTATTACGAGCGCAACAAGGAGACGCTGGCGAAGCTGATCCTTGGCTGGGCGGATGCCAACGACTACATCGTTGCAAACAGCGTCGAGGCCATGGAGAAGCTGCAGAAGGGCCATTACAGCCAGACGCCGCTGGCCGACATCACCGAGTCGTTCAAGGCGCAGAAGATGTTCACGTCCAAGGAATGGAAGCGCATGTACTCGGACGGGACCGTGACCAATTGGCTGCAGCAATCGACGGACTTCTTCATGGCCAATGCCGGCATCAAGGACTTCACGCCTGCCAGCAAGTATTTCGATCCGAGCTTATACTTGAAAACGATTGCGTGAACGATCTGCCGTCCGCGTGGCAGGCAAGAACGTCGGCCGCGCAGAGAGCGCGGCGCAGCTGCCTCAATTCGCTGCCGATGACATGAAAAGAACGGGAAAGATGCCGGCCACGTCGGGCGGCATCGAGGGGCGGCGCCGTCGGACCGCCGTCTAGACGCCCTCTGGCCTCCGCCGATACGAGCAGCTCACAAATCCGCTAGCTGTAGAAAATACCTCCGTCCACATTGAGGGCCTGGCCGGTCACGAACGCGGAATCATCCGACGCAAAGAATGCCACGGGACCAACGACATCCTCCGGCTGTCCAAGCCGGTGCAAGTCCGTGACCTTCTCGAAATAGGCGACGCGCTCGGGATCACGAAGATTGTTCATCCCCATCTCCGTCACGATGATGCCGGGGCAAACGGCATTGACCGTGATGCCGAAGCCGCCGAACTCCATCGACGACACCCGGGTGAAGCCGACCACGGCCGACTTCGATGCAGCGTAGTGGGACTGTCCCGGACCGCCCGTTCGCGCGGCGAGCGAGGCAATATTCACGATCCGCCCGTATTTGCGCTCCTTCATGTGTGGCACCACGGCCTGGGTCATCTGGAACACGCCGCGCGTGTTCACGGCGAACGTTTGGTCCCATGTCTCGGTCGTCAGCTCGTCGATCGTCGCCAGTCGGAGGATGCCGGCGTTGTTGACGAGGACGTCGATGTGTCCCAGCCCCTGCACGGCTTCCGCCACGACCCGCTTGCAATCCCCGAGGTCGCTGACGTCGCCAAGCATCGGGATGCAACGACCACCGAGCGCGCCGATCTCGGCGACCGTCTCAAGCAGGACTTTCTCCTGAGGTGCGATGTCGGTCAGCGCGAGATCATAGCCGCGCCTGGCAAGACCCATGGCGATTGCCCGGCCAATTCCGCGGCTTGCTCCCGTAACGATTGCATGTCGGGCCATGTTATTTTCCCCTATCGGTCGGATTGACGTATTGATGATGTGATCGGCTCAGGCCTGAGCGGGCTTGCGCACGGGAAGCGAGTTCATCGCCTTCACGGTCTCCTCGAATGACACGAGGTTGGCGCCGGAGCCGAGACCCGTCGCGACAATTGCGGATGTCGCCGTCGCAAGCCTGGCGCAGTCCAGCAAATCCCAGCCGCGCGCGAGACCCGCGATGAAGCCGCCGGTGTAGGAATCACCGCATCCCGACGTATCACGAACCTTCACCTCGAAGGCAGGTACGGTGAATTGACGTCCGTCGCGCGTCATCACGAACGAGCCGTCGGCGCCCATCGAGATGGCGCAGGCTCCGGCTCCCTTCTCGATGAAGAAACGCGCGCATGCGGCCGGATCCGCCGTTCCAACCATCGCATGGGTCTCGTCGATGCTTGGCATGAAGAAATCGACATAAGGCATCAGAGGCTCGACCAGCGCCAACGTCTCACCGCGAGCCTGGATCAGGTCGAGCGTCGTCGTGCAGCCGGCCGCTTTCGCATCGCGCAGCAATGCCACGGACGGCGCACCGTCCATCGCCAGCAGGGAGCCTACGCCGCCGAGATGCAGGATCTTGCTGCGGCAAGCGGCCTCTTGCACTTGCGGTGCGATCCGCCAGCGGGCGGAAGCGCCCCTTGCGTGCATGACCGGACGCGAGCCGTCGGGCCGGATCGGCAGGATCGTGGCCGAGGTCGGACTGCCGGCCATCCGCTCCATGAGAGAGATGTCGATGCCTTCACGCTCCAGCGCGTTCAGCATCCAGTCGGCCTTCTCGTCGGAGCCGACGGCACCGACCGCGAGCGCCTTCAGACCGAGTCGCGCGCAAGGGACGACAGTTCCGCCGGCGGTGCCCGCGACCGTGAGCCGAATTTCTTCGATCAGCAAACGGCCGCCGCCGGGCGGAATCTCGGTCACCGGGACTCCCAGAATGTCCAGAATATAAGTGCCGCAGACGCTGACGTCGTGAGAGTGAGCCATGATTTCTCGCAGGACAGTGGTGTGAGGTGATTTAGCTCGGACGCTGGGGTATCTTGGGCGTGCCCTCGCTATCGCGCAGGCCGTATTGTCCCCACCGCTTCAGGATGCTGTCGATCTCCTCGTCCGGCAGCAGCGGAGGAGCGCCAAGCTGAAGACAGCCGTGATACTGCTTGGCGAGCACCTCGACCTCGACGGCGAGCCACAAGGCCTTGCGCAGATTGGGACCGACGGCGATCAGCCCGTGATGCGCGAGCAGGCAGGCGCGGCGATAGCGGAGTGCGTTCAGCGCCGCCTGCGACAGCTCGGCCGTGCCATATTGAGCATAGGGCGCGCAGGGAATGTCGTTTCCGCCGGCGGCGGCGATCATGTAGTGAATCGCGGGGATCGAGCGATTCATGATTGCGATGATGGTGCAGAAGACCGGATGGGCGTGAACCACGGCGCCGACCTCCGGTTTCGACTTCAGGATGTCGAGGTGGAAGCGCCATTCCGTCGACGGAACGTTGCCGGCCGGCGCGCTCCACGAGCCGTCCCACTTCATGGCCACGATGTCCTCGGGCCTCATGCGGTCGTAGGGAAGACCGGACGGCGTGAGCAGCATGCCGTCGTCGGTTCGGACGCTGATGTTTCCGGACGTTCCCTGGTTGATGCCCTGCGCCGCCATCTCGCGGCAGGCATCGATGATGGATTGACGAAGTTCGAGCTCCGCTTCGCGGCCGGTCATACCTTGCTCCCACCCTCTTTCATGCACTTGCTCCGAGCTGGACCTGACGGTCGACCAACAGCCAGGTGGCTCGCGCAGTCGCCAGCACCTCCTGCTCCGCATCGAGCAAGGCGCTCTCGGCAAACAGCTTGCGGCCTTCCCGCCCGGTCGGCCACGCCACCACCACACATCGATCTTCCGGGCGCGGCCGGCGCTTGATCCGTGCGGCCATCCGTCCGAGCAGGGCCGTCTCGTCACCATTCAAGCCGAGATGACGGGCGCCCACGCTGCAATAGCCGGTGGGGCAATCGAGAGCGGCCCAGACGAACTCGGGCGCGACATGGCCGTCCTCGCCGGACAGACTGCCATGAGGCACCCAGGACGCCGCGAACACGACCGGCTTGCCGGGGACGGTGCCCGCCTTGAGCGGACCTGCGAAGATCCGCAGACCGTCGCCGTGGCCACGTGCGGGGCCGCAAACGAAGCATCCCGGAAGGTTATGGGTCTGCTCGTCATAGGGTGTTCTGCCGACCGCCTCTTCAGCTATCTCGTAACTCACCCTGGGAATAGCAGTCACATCGACGCCCGCGGCACGCGCTGTCGCGAGCAGCCTGTCGTCCTCGCGCAACTCGATCCCGCCGTCGGTCCCCGTCCGCACGTCGAGCGGCCGCTCCAGCGGCGGCGGGGCACGCAACGTCACTTCGGCGTCTCCAACAAAGTGCCTTGCGAGACATCCGCATACGTAGCCGCCGTTGCCGGAATTGGGCGGGCCCCGGAAGCGCCTGTCGATAACCAGCGATACCATTGCGTTTCTCGTTCGCGGCGCTCAGCGTCCCATCGCGTAGAACTCGTCGTTCGGACGCATGCTGGTGACGTTGGCGAGGCGGTTCGACATGCCGAAGAAGGCAGCGATGGCCGCAATGTCCCAGACGTCCTCCTCGGTGAATCCGTGTCCCTTGAGATCGGCGATGTCGGAATCGTCCACCTCATAGGCGCGCGCCGAGACCTTCATCGCGAAATCGAGCATCGCCCTTTGCCGCGCGGTGATATCGGCCTTGCGGTAGTTGGCGGCGACCTGATCCGCGATCAGCGGATTCTTCGCACGCACGCGCAGGATGGCGCCGTGTGCGACCACACAATACTGGCATTGATTGGCGCTGCTGGTCGCGACGACGATCATCTCCCGCTCGGCCTTGGTGATCGGACCGGGCTTATCCATCAGAGCATCGTGGTAGGCGAAGAAGGCCCGGAATTCGTCGGGACGATGCGCGAGCGTCAGGAAGACGTTGGGGACGAAGCCGGACTTCTCCTGAACCGCCTCGATCCGCGAGCGGATATCCGAAGGCAGCGTGGCGATGTCGGGGACGGGAAAACGGCTGATGGCGGGCGCAGACATGTTCCTAACTCCTGTTAGACCGCCGCAAGCGCGACGAGCGTTTCCCGATAGGCCTCGAACGCATCGCGCCGATCGGCGGCGTAGGGCTCGACCCGCACGAGGCAGGTATGGGCCGAGCAGCCCTGGCCGAATTGAGACGTGCCGATATCGAGCGTGAGCACGTTCGGATTGCCGGCGACCTCCAGACCGCTATTGCCTGTCGGCGTGAACCAGGCACCGGTCGGAAGCACCAGCACGCCTTGACGGACCTTGTCGGTAACCTCCGCCGTCGCAAGGCACTCGCCACGGTCGTTCCAGATGCGAATGGTCTGGCCGTCTTCGACGCCGAGAGCGGCCGCGTCGTCAGGATGAAGGCGAGCCTGTTCACGGCCGTTGCGCTTCATGGCCCGGCTCGATGCGCCGGTTTCGAGCTGGCTGTGAAGGCGGCCGGCCGGCTGATGCGACACCAGGTGCATCTGGCCGGCGGTGGCATTGCCGAGCCATTCAGCCGGCTCGATCCACGCGGGATGCGGGCGACAGTCGGCATAGTCCAGCCTGGCCAGGGTTTCGCTGCCGAGCACGATCTTTCCGCTTTCGGTCTTGAGCGCGTGCTCCTCCGGCTTGCTCCGGAAGTCGGTCAAGTACGTATGGTCTGTCTTGACCGGGCAGCGGGCATAGCCGGCTTCCCAGAACGCATCGAAATCCGGCATCTCGAAGCCGAAGCGCTGCGCGGCGTCGCTGCGGCAGGCTTCGTAGAGATGGCGGACCCAGCCCATTTCGTCCCGGCCCTCGTTGAACCGATCGGCGACCCCAAGCTTGCCTGCAATCGCCTCGAAGATCGCGAAGTCGGAGCGGGATTCGCCCAGCGGCTCGATCGCCTGCTTCATTGCGAGGATGAAGTCGGAGCGCCTGTTGCCGGCAAGATCGTTGCGCTCGATCGACGTGGTTGCCGGCAGCACGATGTCGGCGCGCTGGGCTGTCGCCGTGAACATCGGGTCCTGCACGATGATCGTTTCAGGCCTCGTCCAGGCTTCCGACAGGCGATTGAGGTCCTGGTGATGATGGTAGGGATTGCCGCCCGCCCAATAGACCAGCCTCGTATCCGGATAGGTGCGGATCTCGCCTTCATAGCTGAACGGCCTGCCGGGATTGAGCAGCATGTCGCTGATCCGCGCCACCGGAATGAAGCTGTCGATTGGCCTCGTCAGCTGTGAAATGGCGGGAGAGCGACCAAGGTTGAGCGGTGCCCCCACGCCCCCCAGGGAGGCGTAGCCGTAGCCGACGCCGCCGCCCGGCAATCCGATCTGGCCGACAACCGATGCAAGTCCGAGCGCCGCCCAGAACGGCTGTTCGCCGTGATGGGCCCGCTGCAGGCTCCAGCTCACCGTCAGCATGCTCCGCGTGTCGACCAGGCGGCTTGCCAGCGTCGCGATCCTGTCCGCATCGAGGCCGCAGATGCTGGCGGCCCACGCGGCGTCCTTTCTACCGCCATCGGCCTGACCTTCGAGATAGCGAAGAAAGCGATCCGCGCCGCTGGTGCAGCGCGCGAGGAAATCGGCATCGTGCCGGCCCGCCTTCACGATCTCGCCGGCGAGGCCGAGCATCAGCGCCGTGTCCGTATTCGGCCGGATCGGCCACCATTCGGCGTTGACCCAATCGGGCAGATCATCCTTCAGCGGCGAGACGTGGATGATCTTGACGCCGCGCTCGACGATCTGCCTGAGATAGGTTTCGAGCCGGTGGCTGCCAATTCCTCCGGCCTCGTTTTGCGCGGTTCGCGGCGACAGAGCACCGAACACCACCAGGGTCTCGGTGTGCTGCGCGATGGTGTCGAGCGTATTGGCGCGGCCGCCGCATGCGTCGTCGCTGCCCAGCGTGTGGCGCAAGATCACAGGACCTGCCGCGATGGAATAGGTGTCGACGTGCCTGGTGAAGCCGCCGACCAGATTGAGCATACGCTTCAGAAGCGAGGACGCATGGTGCAGGCGGCCGGAATTGGTCCAGCCATAGGAGCCCGCGAAAATCGACGCATTGCCGAACGTGCCCGCTACGCGCCGCACCTCGTCGGCAACCAGCGTCGTCGCCTCGTCCCAGCTGACCGGGACGAACTTCTCCTGGCCGCGTCCGCGGCGATCGCTTTTCTCGCGCTTGTCCAGCCAGCCGGAACGGACCATCGGCCGTAGCACGCGCCGCTCGGGATTGGCCCATTCCGCGATGGAATGGATGATCGGGGACGGCGCCGGATCGTGCTCGAACGGCTCGACACCGACGATGCGATCATCATCGACGAGGATCGTGTAGGCACCCCAATGGCTGCAATGCGGAACCCGCTTGATTCTGCTCATGCGTCGACCGCTCCAAGCTCGCGCCGGATCTGCGCGGCGAATTCGGGATAGGTCTCGGCGAGTTCGTCGAAGACACGGCCGCGGAGCAGGTCGAGCGTCGATCGATCGGGCAGCGGGGTCTGCCGCGGCTCGGCATCATGGGCGAAGCGAAAGCCGGTCGCCTGCTTGATCTCGGCGAGATCGTGCCCGGGATGGACGCTCTCCAGGTCGAACCCAGGCCGGGTCTTGTCGAACCGAAACAGACCCTTGCCGGTCAGGAGGGCAACGGGGCCGCCGCTCCGAAACACTCCCTCGGGGCTGACGCCGGGGGCACTGATGAAGTCCACGTGCTCGACGAAGACGCGCGGCGTATGCTCCTCGCGAAAGAGGATGACCCGCGGCACGACAAAATAGAGATAGGCCGACCCGAACGAGCCGGGCCAGCGCACGCTGGAGCGCGGATAATCGCCGGTGCCGACGAGGTTCACGTTGCCGAAGCCGTCGATCTGGCCGCCGCCGAGGAAGAACGCATCGATCCGGCCCTGACCCGCACAATCGAACAGCTCGGCCGAGCCGTTGGTGAAGAAATTATGCTCGACAGAACCGAGGATGGAGATGCGCGGACCGACGGCGCCGCCCACCTCCTTCATGGCACGCAGCAGCATCGCGCCTGCGGCAGGAATCGGAGAGGAGGCGCCCACGGCGACATGTCTGACCCCGTCCAGCAGCCGCGCGATCGTGCAAATCAGCACTTCGCGAGGGAGAACTTCGGCCATCACGCGGGCTCCATCTGCCTCTGCGCCATATAGGCGGAGAAGCCGTCGGCCGTTCGCGCGGCCTTCGCATAGTGCGCGATCTCGGCGGTGTCGGCGGGATACTCGCCCCACAGACCGTAGGGCCACGCGCCCTTCGGCGCGCGCGCGACTGCCGTGACGTAGAGTGCCGGCAGCACGCCGGCCGCGCTCATCTCGTCGGCGAGCAAATTCTCCTCGACGATTCGCTCCACCGTGACGAGAACAATCTGCGAAGCGTAAGCCATGGCGGCCAGCTCGCGCCGACGGCCGATCCAGACATTGCCGAAGCGATCAGCCATCGGCACGTGGAAGATCGTGACGTCGGGCTTGATGGCCGGGATCAGCACGATCGGATCGCCTCCATCCGCCAGCGGATTATCAATCACGCGCCAATCGTCGCGATGGCGGAGCAGATCCGTTCCGATCAGCCCCCGCAGCGGCATGAAGGGACTGCCCTTCTGCGCCGCCATCAGGCCGGCATGGATGGCAGGACACGTCGCGTCCTTCAGTCGAACCGCGCCTTCCTTGACAGCCGCATTGAACCGGGGCGCTCCACCCGCCTCGCCCAGCGAGACGGCGCTGGTCTCCACCGTCCGGACCAGACCCGCGCCGACGAGCTGGTCGACCTGCAATCCGCCGGTTGGCACGCAGACGAGATCGAGATTGCCCGCACCATGCTCGATGATGGGCCGCGTCATCGCCATGGAGACGCCGGCGTAGTCGACCGGGAGCGCTACGCGCATCCCCGGCTCGATGTGCTTCGCCATTGCGCGAGGCTCGCTCAACACCATTATCCTCCCGTCGTGTTCTATATTGTAGAACGCTATTCCACGTTTATGTTGGCGGATCCCGACGACAGTGTCAATCTGACTTGGTCGGCGAAGCCTTTGTTTACAGGGGATCTCACCTCCGCATGGACCGCTGCGGGGCGCCATTGCGCTGCGAGCGGTCACCTCGACTTGACAAGACGGCTCGCTACGCCAACAATAATTGGAATAGTGTTCTACAATATAGAACGTCTTGGGAGGAGAGAATGGGTGAGCCCACGGCTCTGCGCGCAATGCGCTCCGGCGATGCGAACGTTGGAACGTCGCCGACCGGCCGCCTCCGTGACCGCGGCGCCATCGGATCGAGCATCGCCGTCCGCGACGCGGTGAAAACCTACGGCAGCTTCCACGCGGTCGACCGCATCAGCATCGACATCGAGCCGGGCGAATTCATCACGCTGCTCGGCCCCTCCGGCAGCGGAAAGACGACGCTGCTGAACCTCGTGGCGGGCTTCCAGAGCCTCGACAGCGGCGAAATCCTCGTCGACGGCAAGCCTGTCCACAACGTGCCGACGCACAAGCGCGGCTTCGGCATGGTGTTCCAGAGCTACGCGCTGTTTCCGAACATGACGGTCAGCCAGAACGTCGCGTTTCCACTTCGCATGGCCGGTGTCGACCGCGCGACCGCGGAGCGCCGCGTCGCCGAAACGCTGGAGATCATGCGGCTGACAGAGCATGCGGCGAAGTCTCCCTCGCAGATGTCGGGCGGGCAGCAGCAGCGCGTCGCCATCGCCCGCGCGATCGTCCGGAGGCCCAAAGTCGTGCTGATGGACGAACCCCTCAGCGCCCTTGATCGGCGGTTGCGCGAGCAGATCCAGATCGAGATCCGCGACCTTCACCGGACCATCGGCAGCACGATCCTGTTCGTCACCCATGACCAGGGCGAGGCCCTGACGATGAGCGACCGCATCGCGGTGCTCAACGCCGGCAAGATCGTTCAAATCGGCCGCCCGCTGGACATCTATCGGCACCCGATCGACCGGTTCGTCGCCTCGTTTGTCGGCGAGAGCAATCTGATCGAGGCGGAGATCTTGCAGAAGCGCGGATCGACGCTGACGATGAAGAACCGTGCAGGATATGTGTTCAGCGCCGAAAGCCGGGACACGATTGACGTCGGGCGCGCAACGGTGCTCGTGCGCCCGGAACGCATCGCGGTGTCGAACGAGCCGACCGCGAACTCCACGCCCGTCAGCGTCACGTCTGCGATCTTCCTCGGCGAGATCCTGCGGATCGAGGCGCAAATGGAGGGTGGAGATCCGCTCCTGATCCGATGCACCGACATGGCCGACCGACCATTGCCGAACGTCGGGGACCGTCTGCACGTGAGCTGGGGCGCCGCGGACTGCTGGGTGCTTGCATGACCTCGGCATCGATCGCCGCCCAGGCAGACCGTCCCGCGGATCTCGATCTCGTCAGGAGGTTGAAGGATCCGGCGCTGCTGCTCCTGCCTGCGCTCGCTTTTCTCGCCTTCATCTACCTCCTGCCCCTGATCGATCTCATCCGTATCAGCGTGAGCGGGCCGTCTTGGACGTCCTACTTCGAGCGGGTATTCGCGATACCGCTCTATTGGGATTCGCTCGTCCGCACGATGCAGATCTCGGTCACCGTTGCGTGCCTGTGCCTGCTGTTCGGATATCCGACTGCGCTGCTCATTCACCGCAGCCGCGGCATTGCCCAGGCCCTGATCGCGACCGCGATCGTGCTGCCCTATTTCATCGCCATCCTGATCCGGACCTACGCCTGGATGGTCCTGCTCGGCCGCAACGGGCCGGTCAACAAGATGCTGGTTTCGATCGGCATATTGAGCGAGCCCGTGCAGCTTCTGTTCAATCGCGGCACGGTGCTTCTCGGCATGACCGCGGTGCTTCTGCCGCTGATGGTGCTGACAATCTATTCCAGCGTGGCGCGACTTGACCAAAGCCTGACCCGCGCGGCGCTGGCCAGCGGTGCCGGGCCCATCGCGGCGTTCTGGCGCGTGATGCTGCCACTGACCTTGCCCGGCATGGGCGCCGGCTTCCTGCTCGTCTTCGTCGCCGCGATCGGATTCTTCATTACGCCGACCCTGCTCGGCGGACCCGGCGACCAGATGTTTGCCATGCATATCACCCAGCAGGCGGACTCAGTCACCTCGGAGGGCTTCCTGCAGGCCCTGGGCGTGGTGCTGTTGACGATCACATTGGCCGTGGTCGCGGTGGCCGGACGCTTCCTCGGATTCGAATTCATCTGGGGCGGCCGCAAGCTGACGGAGGCTACACCGAGGACGATAGACCGCCACGCCGTCGATGCCGGCCGCCGCAGTCTCGGCGCCTCAGCTGCCGACGTGATCGGTTGGCCGCTTCTGAGGCTGTTCGGGCGGCTGCCGGCGAGCTTCGGGACCTGGACGGTTCGCCTCATGGGCGGACTGGTCATTGCCATTCTCATCCTGCCGATCATCGTGGTGATGATCATTTCCTTCAGCAGCGCAAGCTTTCTGACCTTCCCGCCGCCGGGCTTCTCGTTTCGCTGGTACGAGCAGTTCTTTTCCGATTCGAACTGGATGCGGGCGTTCTGGACGTCCCTGGTGGTCGCGACGATGTCGGCGGGAATCGCGATCGTGCTGGGCGCGTCGGCCGCCCTCGGCATCGTCAGGAGCAGCATTCGCGGCAAATCCACCATCATGCTGCTGCTCGTAAGTCCGATCATCGTGCCTCCGGTCGTGCTCGGCCTGTCGCTCTACAGCCTGTTCCTGCGTTTCGACCTGGTCGGCTCCATCTTCGGCCTTGCCGCGGCGCATGCGATCGGCGGCCTTCCCCTCGTCGTGGTGATCCTCTCCGCATCGCTTCAAGGCGTCGATACCAGGCTCGAACAGGCCGCTGCCGTCCATGGCGCATCGTCCCTGACGGTGTTCCGCCTGGTAACGCTGCCGGCCATCATGCCGGGCCTGGCTGCGGCGACATTCTTCGCCTTCCTGCACTCGTTCGACGAACTGGTGCTGACGCTATTCCTGTCGAGCGCGGAGCTGAAGACGCTCCCCCTCATGCTGTGGGGTGACGTCAATTATCGGCTCAATCCGGTGCTGGCCGTGGTCTCGACGCTGGAGGTGCTGCTGGTGATCGCAGGGCTGACCCTTGCACGACCGGTTCTCGCCACGTCGCGGAAGGCAACGTGACGAGAGATCAAGTTTCAACTGGAGGAAAGAGAAAATGCTGGGAATGAAACGCTTGCAACTATCGGCTTCCGTGCTGGCCTCGGCCCTGTTCGTCGCGATGGGGACGGGTCTGGCTCAAGCGCAGAGCAACGTCGTGATCATGCAGGACCCGGGCGGCGGTTATGGCGATGCATTGCGCAAGGTCATGTACGACCCCTTCGAGAAGGAGACCGGCATCAAGGTGGTCACGGTCCAGGAGGCCCGCAGCGGCCCGCGCATCAAGGCCCAGGCCGAAGCCGGCAAGGCGCAATGGGACCTGACCTTCATCTTCGACCAGGAGACCAAGCTGCTCGGCGATTGCTGCCTGGCCGACATCGACTATTCCAAGCTGTCCGACGCGGCGAAGCAGACGCTGGCGGCAATGCCGGATAATCTGAAGCGCAAGAAGGGCGTGGCACTGCAGGTGATCGGCGTCGGCCTTGTCTACAACAAGGACAAGTACAAGGGCGAGAACGTCCCGACCAGCTGGGCCGATTTCTGGGATGTGAAGAAGTTTCCCGGCCGCCGCTGCATGCCCGCCTGGCCGCGTTTCGTATTCGAAGCGGCGCTGATGGCTGACGGCGTGGAGAAGAGCAAGCTCTACCCGATCGACATGGAGCGGGCGCTGAAGAAGGTCAAGGAGATCAAGCCGCACATCGCCAAATGGTGGACGACATCCGCACAGCCGCCGCAGCTCCTGCTCGATGGCGAGGCCGACATGTGCATGGCCTACACCGGCTCGATGAGCAAGCTCGCCTTGGAGGGCGCGCCGATCGAGCTAACCTTCAACCAGGGCTTCATCTACTACGACTTCTTCTCGATCCCGAAGGGAGCGCCAAACTACGATAACGCGCTGAAGCTGTTGTCCTGGCGGCTTGAGCCCAAGCGCGCGGCGCAGCTCACCTCGACCTTCCCGGTCGCCCTTCCCTCCCAGGTCGTGTTCGAGGCCGCGACCGACAAGAAGCTCGCGCGCTACTGGGCCAACAACCCGGACAACGTCTCCAAGGCGATCGAATGGAGCCCGGATTATTGGGGCGCGGCTTCGCCGGCCGGAAAATCCACCAATGAAGAGTACGGGCAGGAGAAGCTGAACGCCTTGCTGGCGCAATAGGTCGGCTAACCGGCCCCGATCCAAGGATCGGGGCCGGTCCCCACACGCCGGCTGTTGCGGATCGCGCGACCATGCTAGACGATGTGAAAGATCATTCTACTTTGGCTGGTGGATGGATAAGGCTTTTACCAAGGGGCTGCGTCTCCTGGAAGCACTTGCTCTGAGCGAGCAGCCCCGCGGGGTCACGGACCTCGCGAGCGAACTGAAGCTCACCAAGAGCAACGTGCATCGGCTGCTGATGACGTTGCAGTCCCAGGGCTATGTGCGCCAGATCCCCCCGCACAGCACCTACGAGCTCACGACCAAGATCTGGGCGCTCGGCAGCCACGTCATCCACCGGATGGATCTTATCAATGTCGCGCGACCGGCAATGACGAAGCTTGCCGAGATCACCGGCGAAACCATCCATCTGTCCGTGCTCGAGGATACCGACGTCGTCTATGTCGACAAGATCGAGAGCGCTCACCACATCCGCGCCCACACGAGCGTGGGGATGCGCGCACCCGCTTTCACCATGGCGACGGGCAAGGCGATGCTCGCGCATATGCCTGATGACTATCTGGAACGATTCCGCCCGCATCTCAGGCGTTACACGGAAACGACGCGAACGACGATCGAGGAGCTGCGGGAGGACATCGAGCTGGCGCGCGCGCAGGGCTATTCCTCCGTGCTGCACGGCGAGTGGCGCGAGGGCATCGCGGCCTGCGCTTGCGCGATCCTCGGCCGTTCCGGCGAACTCGTCGGAGCGATCGGCATGTCGGGCCCCGACAGCCGCATCAAGCGCAAGCAGATCAAGGAATATTCGGTCCACGTCATGGAAGCAGCCAGAACCATCGGCGCTGCGCTCGGCTATTCCAATAGGCTGGCATACACCACAGCAAGAGGCGATTCTCCGCCTCCGCATCAATCGCGACGCGCACCTTGATCTTGCCTGCCGCGACGTCTGCGGCAGTGCCGACAGAGCCTCCGTACGACCATTGGTGGACGCGCAGCGGCGCTGCGGGAACGATCTATGCAGCGCGCCTCCCTTCGCCGCAAACGGACGGTAAAGTGGGTCAGTCACGTTGCAGATCCTGCGATCGGAGTGGGACCATGCGGAGCCGCCATCATTTCAGTAGGCGCGTGCGAAGTCACCTTCCTGCTTGATGTCGGTGAACGCCGGAAAGCGCGCCTTCCACGGCGTGCCCTTGGCCGTGGTCAGCTCGTTGAGACGTTCAAGCACGCCGAGGCCATCCTTGCGCAGGCTGGCCGAGACCGCCGCACGGTCCGGGAAATTCTTCAGGACGGCGTCGAGCCAGATGGTGCGGCCCGCCAGGAAGCCGCTCGCGCCCGCGGCATAGGAATAGTCGAGCACCCGCTCGAACTTTCCAGGCGCGGCGCCACCTGACAGCAGCACCCAGGGGATGTTTCTGCCGCGGCAGATATCCCCGATCGCATCGAACTCCTTCTGCGCGGCCTTGGCCTCCGCGCTGCCGTCGCGGGCGGGCAGGCTGCCCGCCGCGAGCGGGCTCTCCAGCTTGAGGAGATCGACGCCGTACTCCGGCTTGGCGAATTCGCGCACGCTGTCGATGACGAGGCCGGGCAGCTTGCCCGGCGATTCCACGTAGTCGGCGGTGTGATTGGCACTGCCGAGGAACGGATAGACCAGCAGTTCCAGCACATAGGGGATGTCGTGGCGGGCGCAATCCTCGCCGATCTCGCGCACGAACTTCTTCTGATGCGCGTTCACCGCAGCATCGGCGTCCGGCCGGTACCAGGCCAGCACCTTGACGGCGTCGCCGCCCATGGCGCGGATCTTCTCCACGCTCCAGTTGGTGATCGCACGCGACTTGCGGCCGCCCGCGGTCTCCTCGACCCGGTGCTCCTCCAGCGTCATGATCAGGCCGCAGCGCGGCGGCAGCAGATCGATCGCGGCGGGCACCGCGAAATTCGGGTCGAACAGCATGGAGCTGCAATGCGGCGCGAGGTTCTCCACCAGAAGGCGCTTGGCCGCCGTGACGTCGGAATACTCGACCTGCTCCCGCGCAATGCCTTTGGCCTTGGCGATGGCATCGAACAGTGGCGGCCGCTGATCCAGCGCGACCATGCGAAAGTGGCCATCCGCGTCAGCAAGCCGTGCCAGACCGCGGCTCTTTCCAATCATTCTCATGGTTTCGTCCTCATGAATGCAAGACACTCGTTGATATCGGGGATTCCGTTGCGGCCGCCGGCGTGGCGGCATTTCATCGCGGCTGTCGCCGCCGAAAACGCCATGGCGGCCCGCACCTCGAGGCCGGCGCCGATCGCCAGCGCATAGGCGCCATGGAAGACGTCGCCCGCGCCCGTGGTGTCGACGACGTCGACGGCATAGGCGGCCTGCCGGTGCAACCGGCCGTTCCCGTACCAGCTCACGCCGCCCTCGCCGCGGGTGACGGCAAGGACACGGCAGCCGAAGCGCGCAAGCGCAGCAAGGCTCTCATCCTGGGCCGAGCCGGCAAAGGCTGTAAGCGCGGGCTCGGAGAAGATGGCGTGATCGGTCAGCGGCAGCAGCCGCTCGAAGACATCAGGCTCGGCCATGTCACCATCAAGCACCGTCGGAATGCCGCGCGAGCGCGCTTCCCTGAACAGCGTCGCTGCGCCCTCGACCCAGCGCGGATCAGCCAGCACGGATGAGGCGCGCGCAACGATTTCGACTGGAAGCCAGTCGGCGGACTCGGGATAGAGGCCGCGGAAATTCACGATCTGCCGCTCACCGGAGCTGTCGACGATGATCCCGGAGACGGAAGAGCGGCCATCGGGAAACAATCGGAAGTTCTCGACATCGACGCCCTCGGCGGCAAACGCCGCCTTCATCTCGTGACCAGCGGCATCGTTACCTGCCCGCCCCCAGAACGCGACGGACGCGCCGAGCCTTGCCACCGCAACCGATGCGTTGGCCGCCATGCCGCCGCCGAGCGTGCCGTACGCGAGTGCCCTGATCTTCTCGCTTCCGCCCGCGAACGGCCGGTCGACGCGCCAGACCTGGTCGAGCGCGGACAGGCCGAGACAGATCACGTGCACGGGCCTTGCCTTGGACGCGACGTCCGCCAGCGCCGAGAGATCGCCGATGCCGACCGACGCGCTCACCGCAGGAGCTCTCCGTTGCCGGCATCGAACAGATGCGTCTTGCCCGGCTGCGGGCGCAGGTTGATGCGATCGCCGACTTTCGGCCGCAGCGCCGGATCGACCCGCGCAATCGCCGAACCGCCGGCGAGATCGAAGTGGATCAGCGTATCCGAGCCGAGCGGCTCGACCAGCTTGACGTTGATCGCGACGCCATCGGCGGAATCTGGAGCCACCGCGAAATGTTCGGGACGAATGCCGAGCACGGCGCTGCCGGCATTGCTCAGGCGGGCTGCGGTCGCGCCGTCCAGAGGCACCACCGTCCCGCCTTGCGAGAGAATCGCACGGTCCTGCCGCCACTCGACCGGGAAGAAGTTCATTGCGGGCGAGCCGATAAAGCCGGCGACAAACTGGTTGGCCGGGCGCTCGTAGACCGTCTCCGGCGTGTCGTATTGCTGGATCGTGCCGCTCTGGAGCACCACGATCCGGTCGGCCATGGTCATGGCCTCGATCTGATCATGGGTGACGAAGACCATGGTGGTCTTGAGTTCCTGCGACAACGCCTTGATCTCGGCCCGCACCTGCCCGCGCAGCTTGGCATCAAGGTTGGACAGCGGCTCGTCGAACAGAAAGGCCTTGGGATTGCGCACGATGGCGCGGCCCATGGCGACGCGCTGGCGCTGTCCGCCAGAGAGCTCCTTCGGCTTGCGATCGAGATAGGGCTCGATGTGCAGCAGCGCGGCGGCGCGCCTCACGCGGGCGTCGATCTCGGCCTTCGGCACGCCCCGCAGCTCCAGCGCGAACGACATGTTGTCGTAGACCTTCATGTGCGGATAGAGCGCGTAATCCTGGAACACCATCGCGATGTCGCGTTGCGCGGCCTGCACGCCGTTGACGCGCTTGTCGCCGATATAGAGCTCTCCCGACGAGATCGGCTCGAGCCCGGCGATGATCCGCAGCAAGGTCGACTTGCCGCAGCCGGACGGGCCGACGAAGACGACGAATTCGTGGTCCGCGATCTCCAAATTGAGATCGGGGATCACGGTGAAGTTGCCGTAGCGTTTGGTGAGGTTGCGGATCGAGATCGAGGCCATGATCGCTCAGTCCAGCGCCAGCACAGGCTTGATCAGTTCGCCCTTGGCGAAGCGGGCGAAATTTTCAGGGAGCGCCGTGAGATCAAACTCGCCGTCGACCAGGACGCGGTATTCGTCCTTGTACTTGCGCAGCAGCTCGACATTCGGCTCGAAGTCCGAGACCGGAAAATAGAAGGTGCGGATCATGTAGAAATCCTTGCGGCGGAACACCTTGCCTTCCTCGATGGTCCAAGGCGCGGCATTTTCACCGACCAGCACCAGGGCGCCACGTGGCAGCACGAGCTCGATGCCGAGGTTGCGCGCCGCATGCGCGCCGGAGCATTCCATGATGAGGGCAAAGCGCTTCGAGGTATCGCCGACCGGGTGCGCCTTCGCACCGAAAGATTGCGCGATGCGGAGGCGCGCGGCGTTGGGGTCGGCGACATAGACGTCGTCGTAGCCGAGCGCACGGAGCGCCAGCACGACGCCGAGGCCGACGGGTCCTGCTCCCATCACGAGAACGGGTCCAGCTTCGCCTGGCGGCACGACGCGGCTGACGAAGCGCACGGCGTGCCCCGACGTGCCGATAGTGTCGAGCAGCAGTGGCGCGAGGCTGTCCTCGATATCATCAGGCACCGGCAGCAGGCAGTTCTCCGGCACGGGCACGTATTCGGCATAGCCGCCCGGCCGGTTCCAGCCGATCAGGCTGGAGACTTCCAGGCACATCTGGGTGTCGCCACGTTTGCAGGCGGCGCAATGGCCGCAGTGCAGGGGGATGTAGACGGCGCAGCGCCGGCCGTGCAGCCTGTGACCGGGCTGCTCGACCACGCCGAAGATCTCATGGCCTGCGGTGAACTCGGCGCCCTTGTGCCAGAGCTTGAAGTCCGAGCCACACAGCGCGGTGCGCGAGACGCGCACCAGCACCTCGCCCGCGCCGACATCAGGCATCGCCACGCGCTCGATGGTGATGCGATCGTTGCCGTGGAAGACCGCGGCCTGCATGATCGAATTGGGACGGGGCGATACATTCATCAGAGGTCTAGCCTTTCACCGCGCCGAGCGTCAGTCCGGACACCAGCCAGCGCTGAACCAGGGCGGCCAACACCAGCGGCGGCAATGCGATCAGCGTCGCCGCGGCCATGAGGGCGCCCCATTGCGTCGAGCCTTCGCCGATGAAGTTGAAGGCCGCCGCGATCAGCGTCTTGGTGTCGCCATTGGAGAGCACCAGCGCAAACAAGAAGTAGTTCCACGAGAACACGAAGGCGAGGATCGCCGCGACCGCAATCCCTGACGCCACCAGCGGCATCGCGATGCGCCAGAGGATGCGCGTGACGCTGCAACCATCTACTTGCGCGGCTTCGAAGACGCTGCGCGGAATGGCGTCGAAGGACGGCAGCAGCACCCAGATCACGATCGGCAGCGTGATCACGGCATGGCTGAGGATCAGCGCGGTGTAGGAGCCGATCATGCCGACCTGCCGGAACATCACGTACCACGGCAGCAGGAACAGCGTGCCCGGCGCCATGCGCGCGGCGAGCGTGAGAATTGCCGGCCACGTGATCCGCGTCCATGACACGGCGAAGGCGGCCGGAATGCCGAACAGCAGCCCCAGCGCGGTCGAGCCGACGGTGACGATGAGGCTGTTGAGCGCGTAGCTCAGGAACGGCGTGGTCCTGGTCAGCTCGACGTAATTCTCCAGCGTCGGCGAGAAGAGCAGCGTCGGCGGATAGGCGGTGACCTCGAAGGACGGCTTGAACGAGGACAGCACCATCCACACCGTCGGCGCCATGATCAGCGCACCGGCCAGCACGAGCTGCACCGTGTTGAGCCATCGGATCAAGCGATCGGTATTGGCGGCATCGGTCATGGCATCACCAGGCGACTGCGCCGCGCAGGCGGTTGAAGGCGAGCACGGCGCCGAACACGATCGCCGTCAACGTCAGCATCAGGGCGCTGGCATAGCCGATGTTGAAGAACTCGAAGCCGACCCGGAAGCCGTAGATGTTGAGCGTGTTCGAGGCGTTGCCCGGACCGCCCTGCGTGGTGATGTAGATGATGTCGAAGAAGCGCAGGAGATCGACACTGCGCAGGATCGCCGCGGTGACGATGGTCGGCAGCAGCAAAGGCAGCGTGATGCGCTGGAAGGTCTTGAACGGGGACGCGCCATCGATCTGGGCGGCCTCGTAGACGCTCGGCGGCAGCGACTGCAGACCGCCCAGCACGATCAACGCGACATAGGGGGTCCATTGCCAGCTGTCGATCAGCGCCACGGTCGGAATGACCCATCTCGGCGAAGCCAGCCAGTCCGACGGCGGCAGGCCGAACGATTGCAGGATGTAGTTCGCCGCCCCCAGCGACGGATCGAGGATCACCAACCACATCATGCCGGCGACCACGGGCGGCATCATGAAGGGCGAGATGAACAGCGAGCGGACGATGCCCGGCAGGCGCCTGGCGTGGAACAGCACCAGCGCCAGCCAGACGCCGAAGACGAGCTGCAGCATCAGCGACAGCACATAGAGCGCGATCGTGACCCACAGCCCGTGCCAGAATTCGACGTCGGAGATCAGCTTGGAATAATTGGCAAGACCCGCGAAAGATTGCTTGCCGGTGGAAGAAAAGGTCTGGAAGCCGAGCCAGATCGTATAAACGACCGGAAACGCGATCATCGCGACCGTGAACATCACGGCCGGCGCCGAGAGCGCCGCCATCTCCAGCTTCTGCCGGTCCTGCGTGAGTGGCGCAGCCGTATCAGACATGCGTTCCTGTCCTTCGATCGAATGAGGTGCCGGCAGGCAGCGAGCCGGCCGGCACCGGGCGGTCAGTTCAGCGCGATCAGCGCGTCCAGCCCCTTGTCGGCATCCGCGCAGGCCTGGTCGATCGGCTTTTGCTTCAGGATCAGATCCTGCACGGCCTGGCCGATGAACTCGCGCGATTGCGGATTGGCGACGATGGGATAACCGACTTCGGACGTACCCTTGGTGGCGAGCACGTCGAGCGCGGCCTGCCATTCCTTGCGGACCGGCTCCTCGTCGATCCACTTGCGATATTCCGGGTCCTTGGCGACCGACGGGCGCGGCGGGGCGATGCCCTGCAGCGCCATCTTCTTCTGCACCTCGGGGCTGGTCGCCCACTGCACGAAATACCAGGCCGCATCGGGCTGCTTGCTGTGCGAGGACACCGCCATGCCCCAGCCGATCGTCGTCGGCACCTGGCCGGCCTCACCCGCCGGGAATGGCATCAGACCGGTGTCCTTCAGGCGCGCGCCGCCCTCCATGACCGTGCGGAGCTCGTTCGACGACTCGAACGCCATCGCGGCGCGGCCGCTGCGATACAATGCGGAGATCTGCTGGAAGCTGTAATTGACCACGCCGGGCGGGCCGAAATCGCGCAGCAGCCGGCTATAGGTGTCGAGCGCCTCCTTGCCCTTGGCCGAGCAGAGATTCGACTTGCCATTGGCGATGTACGTGCCGCCGATATTGTGCAGCATGTTGCTGAAGGTGTAGGCGACCGCGGGCTTGAGGCCACGCGAGACGAACGGCGTCACCGTGCTGTCGCAAACCTTGATCTTCTCGGCGGCAGCCTCGACGTCCCTGATGGTCTTCGGCGCCTCGAGCCCGCACTTCTTGAAGATGTCGGTGCGGTAATAGAAGATCGGACCTTCGATATTCATCGGCATGCTGGTAAGCTTGCCGTTGAATGTCGCGGCTTTCAGCAGGGCCTGGCTCAGCCCCGCGGGATCGTACTCCTTGGCGACCTGGTCCTTGGCCATCGCCGTCAGATCGCCGTACCAGCCGGCCGCGGCGAACTGCTCGCCCTCGCGCGAGGGCAGCGTCATGAACACGTCGACCTCGTCGCTGTTCGCATTCATCACGGTGACCAGACGCTGGCGCATCTGCTGTTCCTGATAACCGTCGACCCTCAGGGTCATGCCGGTCAACTTCTCGAAATCAGCCTTGTAGGTCAGCAGCGCCTGTGAGACCGGGTTGTTGTTGGCGAGAAAGGTGACCGTCTTGCCCTTGAACTTCATCCAGTCGAAATCGGCGGCATGGGCCTGCCCGCTGACGGCTATTAGGAGAACGGGCAGCGCGACATGCGTCGCGAGCATCCTGGCCTTCATCGAACTCTCCTCCCGGCTGGCTGCCTTGTGTCGGCAAGCCTTCTTGAACGCATCCTGATTAAACAGGCTTTGAAAACGGTTACAATCTAGCTCTGATATCTGCAGTGTCAAGCGATGGACACGCATTACAATTTGCAGCAAAAATAGGTTGATTCAGTCACTTCACGTCTCGCTGTCCGCGATGTAACGTTACATTCCATGAGATTGACCAGCGCCAAATCAGTGAAACAGGGCATCCGAGCCGTGGCAGCGCGCGCCGGCGTGTCGACGGCCTCGGTGTCGCGCGCCCTCAACAATCCCAACGCGGTGAGCCCTTCCCTGCGTGCGCGGATCGAGCAGGCCATCGAGGCACTCGGCTATATTCCGCATGCGCCCGCGCGCATCCTCTCGTCGCGGCGTTCGCGCACGCTCGGCGCAATCGTGCCGACCATCGACAATACGATGTTCGCGCGCGGCATCGCCTCGCTGCAGCAATATCTGTCGTCGGTCGGATACATGCTGTTCCTCACCACGAGCGGCTACGATCTCGACGTCGAATTGCAGCAGGCGCGCAACCTGATCAGCCGCGGCGTCGACGGCCTCGTGCTGCGCGGCGACTGCCATCACGACGGCTTGCGAAAACTGCTCGCGGACAATGCGGTGCCATTTATCAACGTCGGCATCTACCAGCCTGACAGGCCCTACCCTTGCGTCGGCACCGACAACGAGGCGGCCGCCCACCGCGCGGCTGCGCATGTGATCGAGCTCGGTCACCGCCGCATCGGGATCGTCTCGGCGCTCCAGCGCAACAACGACCGTGCCAGCGCCCGCGTCGCCGGCTTTCGCCGCGCCCTGAGCGAAAGCGGCATCGAGCTTCCTCCGCAATGGCATGTCGAGGTGCCCTACACGCTGGACGACGCGCGCGAGGCGGCCCGCTATCTCCTCAATCTCAAGGACCGCCCGACGGCGGTGGTGTGCGGCAACGACGTCATCGCCTATGGCGTGCTGCTCGAGGCGGAGCGCGACGGATTCTCCGTGCCACGCGATCTGTCGGTGGTCGGCTTCGACGATCTCGACTGGAGCCGGCATTTGCGGCCGAGTCTGACTACGATCCACGTTCCAACAGGCGAAACCTGGCAACGCGCCGGCGAATACCTCGTACGTAGCCTTGCCGGCGAGCAGACCATCATGCACCGCGAGATCGACTTCTCGCTGGTGGTTCGCGAATCCACGGCGCCGCCTCCGAAATCGCTGAAGTGAGACCCTCTCGATGAGTTCGAACTTTTCTCTCGCGCCCGGGTTTCATGCCGTCGTGATCGGCGGCGCCGGCGACATTGGTGCGGCGATCAGCAACCAGTTCTGCGATCTCGGCGCGACGGTGACGGCAACGGGCGCCAATGACGCGGATCTCGCCCGCACTCTGCTCAAGCCACGCGCGGGTCTCACGCTCGCCACGCTCGATGTCACCGATGATGCGGCCGTCGCCGCCTTCGCCCGGCAGCACAAGCGCGTGGACGCACTGGTGAATTGCGCCGGCATCCTGGCGCGCGACAAGGAATTCGAGATCGAGACCTTCATGAAGGTGATCGACATCAATCTCACCGGCACGTTCCGGACCTGCATGGCGTTCCATCCGTTGCTCGCGCAGCAGAAGGGCTCGATCGTCAACATCGCCTCGATGAACGCGACGCTGGCGCTGCCGCGGATCCCGGCCTATTGCGCAAGCAAGGGCGGCGTCGTGATGCTGACAAAGGCACTGGCCCTGAAATGGGCCGAGGACGGCATCCGCGTCAACGCAGTTGCACCAGGCTATATCGAAACTGCGATCAACGCGGCCGGCCGCACCGATCCGGTGCACTATCAGCGCATCGCCGACCGCACTGCGTTCAAGCGCTGGGGACAACCGGAAGATATCGCCGGCGCGGTTGCTTTCCTTTGCATGCCGGCCTCGCAATACGCGACCGGCACGGTCGTGTCAGTTGACGGAGGTTTCCTGGCGGGATGATGGATCCGAAGCGTCAGCGGTCTTGAGGACTTCGCATTCACCCAACTTCGCTGGCAGATCCCAATTTGCCCGAAACCGGTCCCGATACGTATGTGGCGGCGCGGCCAAAAGTCCAGCCGCGCCGCTTGACCTCAGCGGAAGTTGCCCTTCGTCTCGGGGATCACGACGGCCCCGATGAGGTAGATCACGAACACGCCGACGGCGAAGCAGGCCAGCGACATCGGGATCTGCGCGGGGCTGCCGCTCACCAGCGAGACGAAGGTCGGCATCATGCCGCCGAGCGCGAAGCCGATGTTCCAGGACAGGCCCGTACCGCTGGCGCGGAGCGCCGTGGGAAAGCGTTCGTTCAGGAAGATCAGCACCGGCGCGTAGCCGGCATTGCCGATGAAGGCGATGGCGAACGCATACAACGTGATCTGCGTCGTGTCCCTGGTTGCGGCAAGGTTCAGATAGCATAGCGGCAACAGCACCGCCGCAAGGACGCCGATCAGCAAGAACGTCTTCTTGCGGCCGATGAGGTCGCTGAGCGCCCCGATCAGCACCGCGGCGAAGAATGCCGAGACGCTCGCACCCATCAGGATCAGCGAAGCGGTCTGGTTCGGGACCGCGTTGATCACCTTCAGAAAGCTCGGCAGATAACCCGAGGTCAGGTAGTAGCCGGCACCGCCGCCGAAGGTAATGAGCAGGTTGATCAGCAGGACGCCGCGATATTCACCGGAGAAGACGTCCTTGACCGGGGCTTTCGAGACCTTTGCCTGCTTACTGCCCTGCTGGCGCTTGAGTTCCTTGAAGTACGGCGACTCCTCCAGATTCCTGAAGATGAACCAGCCCAGCAGGGAGCTCAGCAACCCCGAGAAGAACATGACACGCCAGCCCCAGACCGCGAAGGCGTCACCGGGGAAAATCCACGACGTGACCAGGAAGACGAAGGACGCGAGCAATGCACCGATACCGGCGCCGCCGCCGCCCACCAGGCCGGACATCGCGCCACGCCATTGCGGTGGGACCGATTCCGTACCGATCGTATGGGTCGATGCCACGACGCCGCCGACGAACACGCCCTGCACGAGACGCAGGATCAGAAAGATGATCGGCGCGATCACGCCGGCCTGCGCGATGGTCGGCAACAAGCCAAAAGCCGCGGTGCTGAGGCCGACACCGACGATTGCGACCAGCATCGCCTGCTTGCGACCGTGCACGTCGGCATAGTGCCCGAACACCGCCGAGCCGAGCGGTCGCATCAACAGCGTGACGGCGAACGAGCCGTAGACAGCGGCGAGCGACAGAGCCGCATTGCTCGACGGAAAGAACAGCGCGCCAATGACCGGCGCCACGTAGAGCAGAATGAACAAATCGAACAGATCGAGCGCCCATCCGAGCACCGATGCGATAACCGCGTTGACCATCTGCTTGTTATCGGCCGGTGCTTGCGCAGCCGCGACCGGCATATCCATCCCACTCATGTCGTCTTACCTCCCCCGTTTGATTGGCGCCGCGGCCCGCGCCATTGCGAACCGCGGCAGTTCGTTGCGTCCCGTATTAACGGCCGACGAATTTCGGCGGCCGCTTGGCGTTGAAGGCCTCGACGCCTTCCTTGAAGTCCTCGGACTGCCGCAGGCGGCTGTAGCAGTGACCTTCAAGTTCGATGGCGATGGCGAGCGTCGAATCCTCGGTGTCATTGAGGAGCTTCTTGGCGGTACGCTGTGCCAGCGGCGAGAAGGACCGGAGCTCGTCCACGAGCTTGTCGGTCGCATTCTCCAACTCGGCATCCGGCACGCATTCGGTAGCGATGCCCCACTCATAGGCCTGCCTCGCCGAGATCCGCTTGGAGCGCATCACGATGTCCTTGGTGCGGGTGATGCCGATCATCTTCTGCAGGCGCGCAGAGCCGCCCGAGCCCGGAATCTGGCCGAGCTTCTGCTCCGGCAGCGCGTACTGCGTCGTCTCGGACGCGATACGGAAGTCGCAAGCGAGGGACAGCTCAAAGCCGACGCCGAAGCAATAGCCGCGGTTGGCAACGATCACCGGTTTGGCGCAGCGCGCCGGGGCCGCGACGTTCCAGGCGAGCTTGGAGACGTGCTCGGGGCTCGCCTCCATGAAGCCCCCGATATTGCCGCCGCTGGAGAAATGCTCGCCCTCGGCGCGCAGCACGATGATGCGCACGCGCGGATCCTCGTCCAGGGTCTCGAACGTCAGCCGCAGCTGGTCGCGCTGCGGCATCGCCACGACGTTGTAGGGCGGCCGTCCCAGAATGACGTCGGCGCGCTCATGCACCTCGTCGATCTCGACCTTGAACCCACTCAGTTTTGCCAATCGGGGATCGGTAAAGGGATAGGCTGACGGCATTTGGTTTCCTTCTGTTGATGGGTGATTTTCAAGCCGCGTCCGACGGCGGCAGACGCTCGGCCTCGTATTCTCCGGCGACGAGCAATCGTCGCAGCAGCTTGCCGACCGGCGATTTCGGGATGGCATCAACGAAGACGTAGCGCCGCGGCCGCTTGAAATTGGCGAGCCCCGAGGTACGGCAGAACTGCTCCAGCTCACCTTCCGAGACGGCACGATTGCGCTTGACGAAGGCAGCGACGATCTTGCCCCACTTCTCGTCGTCGATTCCGACCACCGCGACCTCGTCGACGGCGGGATGCAGCGACAGGCAGCTCTCGATCTCGACCGGCGAGACGTTCTCGCCGCCCGTGATGATCATGTCGTCGACGCGACCGGTGACGAACAGATCGCCCGCGGGATCGACGAAGCCCGTATCGCCGGTGAAATACCAACCCCCACGCAACGACTTGGCGTCGGCTTCCGGGCGACGCCAGTAGCCTTCGAACGCTTCGTCGCCGGCCAGCGTTGCGATGATCTCGCCCTCCTCACCGACGGCGGCAAGCTCCGCAGCCGAACGCGCACCGATGCGAACGACCTTGACGTGCTGGTTCAGGCCCGCCTTGCCGGCCGAGCCGGGTTTCGCCGCGGCCTTCTGGTCGACCGTGAAGGTGTAGATCTCCGAGCTGCCGTAATGGTTGACGAACAGCTCCGGCCTGAACGCCTCGTTCAGCTTCTTGAGCAAGCCATCGGTCATCGACGCGCCGGCGAAGCCGAGCTTGCGCACGCTGGAGACGTTGGTCGCGGCGAAGTCTTCGTGATGGACGAGGTCATGATAGAGCGTCGGCACCAGATAAAGGTTGGTGATCTCTTCTCTCTCGATGAGGGCCAGCGCCTGCCGGCTGTCATAGCGCGGCAGGCAGATGAATGCGCCGCCGATCAGCGACATCGCCAGCAGCGAGCGGACCCCCATGGTGTGGTAGAGCGGCATCACCCCGAGCGTGCGCTCGCCGCGGCCGTAAAGATTCTGCGCGACATGGGCGATCGCTGCGGCGCGCTCGGCGCGATGCCGCCGCGGCACGCCCTTGGGCCGCGAGGTGGTGCCCGAGGTGTACAGCATGATCGACCAGGCGTCGGCGCCGACGCGTGGATCGGCGTCCGGGGCGGTCTCCTTGATCAGATCGGCAAAGCAGGTCGCACCCGCTCCGGTATCAACCGACACGCACAGCAGCCTGCCCGTTCGCGCCGAGCCCTGCACCGCCTGCGCGGAGATGTCCTGATAGAACACTGCGCAGGCTTCGGCGTTCTCGATGCAGTAGTCGAGCTCGTCGGCCTTGGAGCGCCAGTTGATCGGCGTGATGACGAGGCCGGCGAACTGGCAGGCCCAGTGCAGCGTCGCCGCTTCCCAGCGGTTCTGCAGCAGCGTGAGGACGTGATCGCCGGGCTTGAGGCCGAGACGGCGGAAGGATGCCACGAGCGAGGAGATCTTGTCGTACCATTGCCGATAGGTCAGGCGGAGATCGCCGTCGACCAATGCAATGACGTTTGGATCGCGCGCGGCGCTGGCCACGAAGCTGCTGGCGAGATCAAGCATCGGACGTCTCTTTTGGGGATGAAGCGAGCTGGGCGGCAGCCTCTAAGGCGGCGCGGATGATCGGGGTGTAACCGGTACAGCGACAAATATGTCCGCTGAGGAGATTGCGGATCTCCGCTTCGGTCGGTGCCGGATGCGAGGCGAGATAGTGGTCGAGCGATATCAAGATGCCCGCGGTGCAGAAGCCGCACTGGAGCGCGTGGTTGCGGCGAAACGCCTGCTGCAACACGCCGAGCCGGTCGGCCGATGGCGCAAGGCCTTCGACCGACTTCAGCTCGCAGCCATCGACTTGCGCCGCCAGCGTCAGACAGGACCGGGTCAGCATGCCGTCGACGACGATGGTGCAGGCGCCGCAGACGCCGTGCTCGCAGCCGACATGGGTGCCGGTCGCACCGAGCTGGTGGCGCAGGAAATCAGAAAGCAGCGTGCGCGGCTCGGCCTCGCCCTCCACGGACCGGCCGTTGAGCGAGAAGCGGATGGAATAGCGGCGATCTGCCTTGAGGCGGGTCATTGCAGCACCTCGCCGATCAAGTCCCGGCCGATCATGCGCACGAGGTCGCGGCGATACCGCGCGGTGGCGTGGACGTCGTCACGTGCGCCGAGCTCATAGGCAAAGGCGTTGAGCGCATCGTCGAGTGCGCTACCCTCCAGCCGCGGCCAGTCGCGCGCAGTCGGCACGTCAGCAACGCCGCCGACGGCGAGGCGCACGCCGGATGACGTCTCCATCGCGGCACAGGCGACGATGGCAAAATCGCCGTGACGGCGCGCAACCTCGCGGAAGGCGACGCGCGATCCTTTGACCGGCAGCGAAATGCCCTCGATCAACTCGTCATCGGCACGGGCGGTCAGCATCATGCCGGCGAAGAAGTCCTTTGCAGCGACGCGGCGGCGGCGCTTGACGCTGCGCAGGAGCACCTCTCCATTAAGCGCAACAAGCGCCAGCGGCATCTCAGCGCTGGGATCGGCATGCGCCAGCGAGCCGCAGATCGTGCCCCGGCTCCGGGTCTGCGTGTGCCCGACCCAGGGCAGCGCCAGTGCAACCAGCGGCAGCGCCTCGGAAAGATCGGACCAGGCCAGCAGATCCGCCTGGCGCACGCCGGCGCCGATGACGATCGTATCTTTCGTTCGCTCAATCCGGCGCAGCTCCTCGAGACGCATGATGTCGATCAAGAGCTTCGGCCTGGCGAGGCGCATGTTGAGCATCGCCATCAGCGACTGGCCGCCGGCGAGCACACGGGCGTCGCCCCCCTGCTGCGCGAGGCCTTCGAGGACATCGCTGACGGATTCGGCGCGGAGATAGTCGAACGCAGCCGGCTTCATCGGCGTCCCCCGAACAGGCCGGCCGCCTTCGCCAGAAGCGCGAACAGCGAGAAGCGGCCGCCCGTCTCGCTGCCACCGCCGGCCTTGCGGGCGAGCGCGGCAAAAAATTGTCCAATGACCACGCGGATGGCGCCGTCGAGCAGGCGGCCGCCGATGCTGGCCACCTTGCCGCCGATCGCGGCGTCGTATTGGTAGGTCAGTTTGGTCCCACCCTCGCCGTCGGGAGCAAGCGTGATGCGCCCCTCCGCGTTACCAAAGCCGAGGGCGCCGGTGGCGCCGCCGCGCAAGGTGACGGAGCGCGGAGGATCGAGATCGAACAGCTGCACGTCGGTGCGATAGCGCCCGGTGACCGGGCCGACGCCGAGCGTCACGTCGGCGCGAAAATGGGTGCTGGTAACCCTGTCGACGCGCTGGCAGCCGGGAATGACCGATTGCAGCGTGGCGGGGTCGAGCAGCATGGCCCAGACCTGCTCGGGCGCGCCCTTCACCGAGGCCTGTCCCTCGCCGCGCAGGCGCCGGTCGCCTTCGCGAACGGGCTCGCCGGTCGCTCCGCCTACGGGCGGCGGCGGTTCGGCACCGCGCACGAGCTCCGCGAGCCGCGCCGGCACCAGGGGCAGGGTGACATCGGCAACACCGAGCGCATCCGCGACCGCATTGGCGAGGCACACCGGCGTCGACATGCAATTGCCCTCGCCGACGCCCTTCGCGCCGAGCGACGTGAACGGTGACGGCGTCTCCATGTGGAAGATCTCGGGCTCCGGCACCTCGGTGGTGGTCGGCAGCAGATAGTCGGCGAGCGTTCCCGTCAGGAAGCTGCCGTCCTCGGCGTAAGCGTATTCCTCGTAAAGGGCAGCGCCGAGCGCCTGGGTGAAGCCGCCGCGGATCTGGCCGTCGACCATGCCGGGATGCAGGATGGTACCGCAATCGTGCATGGTGACGTAGCGATCGATCCGCGTCTCGAGCGTGACGCGATCGACCTCGACGCCGCAGAAGTCGAAGATGAATCCGTGACAGAGCGAGGAGTTGATGCGGTCACCCTCGTCCGGCGGTGTCAGCTCCGGCGGCGTCCAGAACACGGTCTCGCGGATGGTCTGGCCGGCATCGTCGGGCAGCGAGCCCGGCGACCAGTGGCCGAGGGCTGCAACGCGCGAGAACGCGATCCGGTTCTCCGGATTCTGTTTTGAGGCAACGAAGCCGTTCGCGAACACGATGTCCGCAGCCGCGACGTTGAGCTGACTGGCGGCGATGCGGGCAAGACGGCCGGCGATGCGTTCCGCCGCCAGCTTCGCCGTGGCCGCTACGGCCGCGGCGAAGCGGCTGGCGTAATTGCCCGACGCGATCGACCAGGCATCCTTGGCAGTGTCGATCTCGGTGTTGACGCGGATGTCCTTCGGCTGAAGGCCGAACACGTCGGCCACGACCTGCGACAGCACGGTGCGATGGCCCTGCCCTTGCGGCACCGAGGCGACGTGGACCGTGACGCTGCCGACCGGATCGAGACCGACGGTCGCGGTCGCCTGCGCGCCGTTCTTGGGACCTGCCTTGCGGCGCTCGGCCGCCGTCAGCACGGTCGTGATGTAGCCCATGTTGGACACGCTGGGCTCGACCACTGCAGTGAAGCCGATGCCGTAGAGACGCCCCTCCGCCCGCGCCGCGTCGCGCTTTGCCTTCAGTTCAGCGAGCCTGCCCTGCTCCACCGCCCGCGCGACGGCTTCCTGGTAAATGCCGGAATCGAGCAGTGCGCCGGTCGCGGTCCGATATGGAAATGCGCCCGCATCGATCAGGTTGCGCTTGATGACGTCGAGCGGGTCGAGCTTGAGGCCCGTTGCAATCCGCTGCACCAGACGTTCCAGCGCGAAATAGACTTGCGGTCCGCCAAAACCGCGATTGAGGCCGGTCGGCGTCTTGTTGGTGACAACGACGCGGTTGCGGACGCTGACGTGGCTTATGTCGTAGGCGCCGGTCAGGTTGCCGTGCATGCGATAGAGCGTCGCGGGCTCAGGCGCGCGCAAGTGAGCGCCGCAATCCTCGACCTGGTCCCAGTCGAGTGCGAGGATCTCTCCGTCGGCAGCGACCGCCGCCGACAAGCTCGTCGCGCGGTTGGTCGCCGACACCGACGCGGTGAGATGTTCGAGCCGGTCCTCGATCCATTTGACCGGACGCTGCGTGACGCGCGCGGCAGCAGCGATCAACACGATGTATGGAAACACGCCCTGCTTGACGCCAAAGCTGCCGCCGGAATCCGGCGGCGTGCGCAGCCGCAGGCGATTGCCCGGTACTTTCAGCGCGCGGGCGATCACGGTGTGGATGCTGAACGGACCCTGAAAATTGGCCAGCACCTCATAGGCATCCTCGCCGGCATCGTGCGAGGCGACGACGCCATAGGTCTCGATCGGCGTGCAGGAGTTGCGGGGATAGCGAACGTCGATAGAGAAACGATGCGGCGCGTCCGCAAAGGCCTTCTCGGGGTCGCCATAGCGGAAGGTGCGATCGCTGGCGAGGTTGCCGGGAAAGCCGTCATGCAGCACGGGCGCGCCAGGCGCGAGTGCACCGAGCGGATCGACGACGGCGCCGCGCGGACGATATTCGACGTTGATGAGCTCCGCCGCATCCTCGGCGCGGGCGCGGTCGATCGCCACGATGACCGCAACGGGTTCGCCGACATAGCGCACGCGATCGATCGCGATCGGCCAGCACTCGACCGGCGCCTTCACGCCGACGACGAGGCTGTTGGTGATGGCCTTGATGTCACTGCCGATCAGAACCGCCGCAACACCAGCAAGGCGCCTGGCAGCTTCAACGTCGATGGAAAGGATGTCGGCATGCGCGTACGGCGAGCGCAAGATCGTCGCGTGCAGCGTGCCGGGCGGGACGCCGAGATCGTCGATGAAGCGGCCGCGGCCAGAGAGCAGCGCGGCGTCCTCGACGCGCTCGATCGAACGCCCGACCCACGGCTCGGCGCGACTTTCCGAATTTGCGGACTGAACCGCAGCCTGCACCATGTCCCGCCATGCCTCCCGATGCGCTCTTTGACGCGACGGTGACGTTTGTCAGGACAGGGTTGCAGGGCCCATACCGCCCGCTCTCACGACTTACCAAATCGTCTCATTCGAGAGCGTGCGGCGCAATATCAGCCAGCAAGACGCGAGACGTTGCGAAACTCGCGCGGGCTGACGCCGGCATGATCGCGGAAGAACCGCGTGAAATGCGCGGGTTCCGGAAAGCCAAAACGCTCGCTGAGCTCGCCGAGCGGGGTGTCCTCACGCATCACCGCATCGAGCGCGCGCTCCATGCGGACAACGTTGAGATAGAGCTTTGGCGAGACGCCGAGCGAGGTTTCGAACAGGCGGAAGAACTGCGCGCGCGAGAGGCCGGCACCCTTCACGAACTGATCGACATTGCCATAGGAGTCGTGCGTCCGCATCGCGTCCATCGCACGCCGGATGCGCCAGTCGCAGCCCACCGCGCTCATGCCGCGGATCGAGGTCGGGAAGCTGCGCCACTCAGTGAAGCGCTCGATCACGGCAATCATCAGGTCGGACAGCGTCTGCTCATGGGTCCGCACCGCGTCCGGATTCGCCATCATTTCAGCCGCCAGATGCAGCGTGAGCTGGCGGATGCGCGGTGACACCTCGCCCGAAGGCCGCTCGAAAAAGCCCGGCGCACCGCTCGCAGCCCAACCCCGGCGGAACTCCTTCAGCCATTCCGGCTCGATATAGAGCGCCATGATGAGCGTGCGCGGGCGATTGACGTCATGCACGTAGGCGTGCGGCTTCCAGCCGTCAACGAGCACGGCGGCGGTGTCCGTGAGCGGCGTGACCTGGTCGCCGACCATAAACTGCGTGTCGGCACCCTCGACCTTGAGCAGGACGTGGCAGTGATGGTGGGCGTGGCGGACCAGCGAACGGTCCATGTCGAGCAGAGCGACCCTGCCGAAAGCGCCATGAGCGATGCGCAGGGCCGTCGACATCAGTTCCCTCCTCCAGGCATTGCGCTGCAAAATGGTTGCTTTGTTGGCACGGCACGATAAGCAGCACCCGCTTCATATTCCAACGACGCAAACCGACGCAAGTCGCTTGGAGGCGCCAACCGGCTCATGTCCGAGCCTCCGCAGGCAGCCGCGCGACCGCGGCGCTGCGTTCGGCGCCCCCATCACGTCCGAGTATGCGCGTCGATTGAGACTAGATCCCATGGTCATCAACAACGATTTGCCGTGGCGATGACGCCGTAGATGGCAGCCGCACGCCGGCCGCCCTCATCAGACCGGGCAAAGATCCAATTTTTCGTCCCACGGTGACCGCCCGTAGCTCACGCTCAGCGGCATGTTCGACATGGAAAACCGTCCGTCACCAAGGGAGCGGCTCAATGAAGCCCAGCGGTTGAGGCAGTAATTGATCGCCTTGATCGTGTCGTTGTTCCCGGAGAGCTTGGCCCGCTGCTCGCGCAACCACACCTCCAGCTCGACGATCAATCAGGGGGTGACTACGCTCCCGGCGCACACGGAGGCGCTCCTGCACAGTAGGACCGTTGATCTCGCGTTCGGCCAATGACCGGCCTGGCCTAATCCGGCTGCAAGCGCTGCCGCGCTTCTTCAAGTTCCGCCTCGTCCCAATATCCGATCAATATTCCTCCCTTGAGCTGCGTCGCCGAGCTGTAGGATTCGATGCGGGCATCCGGCGTCGTAATACGATTGTGATCGGTTAGCGCCCAGTCGAGCAGTGCAGCGCGCATTTTGACGAGTGTATCCCCATGGGCGGGGTCGGCGCCGAGGTCGCGAAGCTCCTGCGGGTCGGACTGAAGATCGAAGAGCATCGGGCGGAAGCCGGGCGCGTGGATGTATTTCCAGCGCCCGTCGAACACCATGAACAAGCGGCATTGGTCGACGCCAAGCCCGAGATAGCCGCGCACGTCCTGCATGGAGTAATCGTATTCGGAGAACACGTGCGTTCGCCAATGGGACGGTGCAGCACCGCGAAGCCAAGGCATCAGCGACTTGCCCTCGACGATGTGGCGCGGTGACGTTGCTCCGAAGAATTCGATGAAGGTCGGCGTGAGGTCTATCGCTTCGACCAGGGCATCGCAGGTGATGCCGCGGGTGTTGTCGGCCTCTGGAGAAGGGTCGACGACGATCATCGGAACCTTGACGGAGACGTCGTGGAATAGGTCCTTTTCGCCGAGCCAGTGGTCGCCGAGATAGTCGCCGTGATCGGAGGTGAAGACGATCATCGTCGTCTTGTCGAGGTCCTTCTCCTTCAGAAACGCGAACAGATCGCCGAGCTGGTCGTCGATCTGCTTGATGAGACCCATATACGCCGGAATGACGCGCTGACGCACCTCCTCGCGCGAGAAGTTGCGGGATACGCGCAGATTCATGAAGGCCTTGTAGACCGGATGCGTCTCGTTGCCGCGCTCGCGCTCGTCCCGGACGGCCGGAACCACCTGCTCCTTGCCGAACATCTCATGATAGGGCGCCGGCGCGATATAGGGCCAATGAGGCTTGATATAGGACAGATGCAGGCACCAGGGCCGCTGCTCGGCAGCGGCCTCGGCGATGAAGCGCATCGCTTCGCGCGTCGTCCAAGGCGTCTCCGTGTCTTCGTCCGGTGCGCGCGCCTTCTTGTCGGCATGAACGAGAAGCCAGCCGTTCTGCAGGCTGCCGTCCGCGGCCGCTCCGGAGTTGGCCCATGTCTCCCACGGATTATTCCCCTCATAGCCCTTGGAGCGAAGATAGGCGTTGTAGGGTTCGCTGCGCTGTCGTCTTGCCGACGGATGCAGGCCATCGTCGCGGTCGTAGGGCTCGAAGCCGCATTCGGAAGCGAGCACGCCGATGGTAGAGCCGGGATCGATGCCTAGCCGCTGCATCCCCTCGTTATCCGACGTCATGTGCGTCTTCCCGACCAGTGCCGTGCGGACGCCCAGCTGGCGCAAGTGATCGCCGAGCGTCGGCTCGCCGATGCGCAAGGGAAATCCGTTCCAGTTCGATCCGTGCGAGCGCATGTAGCGGCCCGTGTAATAGCTCATGCGCGACGGGCCGCAGACGGGAGACTGCACGTAGGCGCGCGTGAAGCGGACGCCGCGCGCCGCGAGCGCGTCGATGTTCGGCGTCTGGAGGTAGGGATGACCGGAACAGCTCAGGTAATCGTACCTGAGCTGATCGCACATGATGAACAGGACATTGCGGGTGGGCATTTCCGCGCCTTCTGTTGGTGGCAGGCTGAACGTGGCGCGGCGAATGCACGATCCTGCTTGACTCGCCGCAATCTCAATGAGAAAGTCAAACATTGATAAAGTCAACATCAATTGGGAAACCATGACTGCGCGTTCAAGAGGTGCCCCGACAAAGGCCGAAGGCGACGTTCGCCGGCTTCTGATGTTTCGCATTTTGCGCCTCGCCACCATCGGTGAGCGCACCGGACAGCTGCGGATATCGGGCGAGTTCGGGTTGAACCTCGGCGAGTGGCGCGCACTCGGCCTGATCCATGCGCTCCAGCCGGTCACGCTCGCCGCGCTCGCGGCCGAGCTTTACCTGGACAAGGCGCAGATCAGCAGGTCGGTATCCGATCTGATCCGCAAGGGCCTGGTGTCGCACAGCGCAAGCTTGCAGGACCGCCGGCAAACCCTATTTGTGCCGACTGCCGCCGGACGCCGCTTGCACGATCGCGTCCTGGCCTTCACGTCCGCACGCAACGAAATGATCACGCGATCTCTCAGCCCTAAGGAAAAGGCGGAGCTCCTCCGCCTGCTCGACAAGGTGACGGAGGCCACCGTGCAGTCGTTCGACGAGATCTTCCGGCGCCCGGCAAAGCAACGGCCGGAGCGGAATGCGGCCAAGCCGCCGTCGCGCTCCAGGCCTGCCGGCACGCGATCGCCGCGCCGAGGGTCGCAGCGCGACGCCAAGCAGATTCGGCCGTCCCGCGGGGCGCCGCGCGTTCGCGACCTGAAAACTGCCGGACCGTGAGCCAGCGGCTCTTGGTCGATCGAACGGCTCGCCGCACAAAAAGACGGACGAGCTCAATGGAAACGGGGAGGGAAGGATGTACAGACGGGAATTTTTGCTCGGTGCAGTGGCGGCGACAGCCGGCTTGTGCAGTTATCAGGCTGATGCGGCGGGTACGACTCTCAAGATCATATATCCCTATTCGCCCGGAAGCGGCGGCGACGTGCTGGCGCGCCTGCTTGCCCAAGACATTCAGAAGAAGCTTGGCGTCACGGCCATCGTCGAGAACAAGACGGGAGCGGACGGCCGCATCGGCGTGCGTGAGGTGCAGCGCGCCGATCCTGACGGCATGACGCTGCTGTTTACGCCTTTCGGCGCCATGGTGCTGTTCCCCACCGTGTTCAAGGATCTGCCCTACAACGCGTTCACGGATTTCACTCCTATCACCCAGGTCGTGACCTACGACTTTGGGCTGGCGGCTGGACCGATGACAGATGCCAGAACCCTCGCGCAGCTTCTGGACTGGCTGAAGAAAAATCCCGCCCAGAACAATGTCGGCGTACCCGGCCTTGGTGCGCTGCCGCATCTGTTGCCACTCAAATTCGCGGCCGACTCCGGCATCAGTATCCAGCCGATCGCCTACAAGGGGACCGGGCCGGCGCTCACGGACGTCATGGGCGGGCAAATCCCGCTGGTGTGTGCGCCGCTGGGCGACCTCGTAGGGCAAGCGAAGGCTGGAACCATCAAGCTGTTGGCGAGCAGCGGCAAGTCGCGGAATGCGCTGGTCCCCGATGTGCCGACCTTCATCGAGCAGGGCTACTCGATCTCGGGATCCGGCTGGTACGGCATGTTCGCTCCGTCCAAGACGCCGCCTGCCGAAATCGACAAGCTGAACAAGCTGATCGTTGACTCGATCCATGGCGACGAATTCCAGGCGAAAGCGCGTGCGCTCTGGCTGACGCCAACGGGCACCACTTCGGCCGAACTCGCCGCAATCCAAAAGGCAGACTACGAGCAATGGGCGCCGGTCATTAAGGCCGCCGGACTCGCAGGGCAATAGCCGATGCCATGCAGAGTCGGACGGAGTCCTTGCGCGCAAACCGGCGGATTTGACGTCCAATAGCTCGATGCACGATCGATAGCGGCGACATCGCCACCGGCGGTCTCGACGCTCGATCGGCCCTTTGGATCAAGCTCGCTCGATCTGGTCATGCGCGGCTCGCGGCGCAAGGCGGCCTTCACCCCTGCTGACCGCTACCCGTGGAAGCGCACACTCGTTTGCTCCGCAACGGCTTGGATCAGTGAGCCTTGTCGTTCTCCAAACGCTGCGACATCAGACGATCCCACTCGGAAACCAGCATGAAGCCAGGATCCTTTCGGCAGGCTTCCTCGGTCTCGCGCAAGAGCTGCTCGTCGGTCTTCTCAAGTTCGAGCGGATCGCCGTGCGGCTGCGGCACATAGAACGGCGTATCCACATAGACTTCGACCAGATTGCCCTCGGGGTCGTTGAAGTAGATCGACCAGGCATTGCCGTGGTTCAGACCGAACATCTCGGTCGCGCCGTTGGCCAAGGCTTTGGTGCGCGTGGAACGAAGCTGATCGAGTTTTGTGACCTTGAAGGACAGCTGCATCACGGTGCTGGGAGCATTTTGCGCTCTGCCCGAGGCAAGCGCCAGCTGATGATGCATATTCGGTTGCGAACTCATGAAAACGAGCTGGTTCTGGAAACGCCTGCCGACGCCACGATCCGTCACCACCAGGTCGAGGGTCTTGCAGTAGAAGTCCTCGATCTTCTTGATGTCCCAGACATAGATGCCGACGTGACTGAGGTTCGGACGTGATTGCAACGAGGATTCCGCTTTCGATGTGGCTTCAGTCATGTTGATCTTCCAGATGAGCAGTTCTTGAATGACGCTCGACGAGAACATCGAACGACGTGGTTGCCAGTGCGGGCAGCGACTGGCCTTGATCAGCCGCTGGCGGTGCCGGCCGACAATGTCTGCACGAAACAACGGCGATCCAGACACTCCCTCCCCTGCAAGCTTCTGTCTGTTTTCCCCGAGGCGAACGCGCGGGATCAGATCCTGGGGATCTTCGCCCGCTCCACCACGCCCGACCACTTTGCGATTTCGGACTGGATCAGCTTCTTCATCTCTTCTGGGGAGCTGCCACGGACTTCGCCTCCGACGGCCGTTTCCAGGCGCTGCTTGATCTCGGGGTCCTTGAGGATCTCGAGCGTCGCCGCGTTGAGCGTCGCAACGACGGCAGGTGGGGTGCCCTTGGGAGCGAGAAGGCCCGCCCACGTGCGCACGTCATATCCCTTGACGCCGGCTTCCTCGACCGTCGGGACGTCAGGCAAAAGCGCGGTCCGCGTCGGCGCAGTCACGGCCAGCCCGCGGACGGCTCCGCTCTGGATTTGTGCTGCGAGCAGGACCGGCGTGCCGATAATGACCGGAACCTCGCCGCCAAGCATCGCAGTGATGGATTGGGAATCACCGCGATAGGGAACGTGCACCATCTCGGTGCCGGCCATCGCATTAAGCAGCTTCCCTGCGAGGTGGTGCGTGCTGCCGAAACCGACCGAGCCGAAGCTGAGCGCGCCGGGCTTCTGCTTTGCCATCGCGATCAATTCGCCGAGTGATTTGGCCGGGTAGTCGTTGCGCACTGCAATGACCAGCGCGTAGTAGACCAGCGTCGAGATCATGTCGAAGCTTTCGGCCGGCTGGTAGCTCAGACTCTTGTAGGTCGCGGCCGATATGGCATGGGCGCCCGTGACGAGGCCGATCGTATAGCCGTCGGGCTCAGCCCTGGCGATCGCGTCAGCCGCAATGTTGCCGCCCGCTCCCGGCTTGGCCTCGACGACGACCGGCTGCCGGAGCTTCTTGGACAGCCCGTCGGCAACGATGCGCGACAGCGTATCGGCCGCACCACCAGCGGCGAAGCCGTGAACCATTCGTATCGGCCGCGACGGGTAATTATCCGCCGATTGGGCGGGGCCAGCAGCAATGACGCTGCCAAGCAGAAATCCGGTCGCAGCAATCCGCCTCATCCATTGCATGGATGCATCCTCCCCTTTGACTTTACTTCGTTGGCCGCGGTGAAGCGGCGGTCTTCAAGAAAAGTGCCGGCCGCCTAACGGGCGAACTCGACGCATTCGGGTGATGGCGGCAGACCCCAGACGTCGCGCGGCAGCCCAACCCAAACTTTCGGGCGCTGCGGACGATCGCGATGCCAAGGGCGCGGATCGAAATAGCCGAGCTCTTCGTCAATCATCCGGTCGAGATCGTGGAACAGCTCGACCAGATGGCCATCGGGATTGCGGTGGTAGACGGCCGTGTTGTGGCCTGGGCCGTGGCGGACCGGTCCCCAAAGGATATCGAGCTTGTGGCGAGCGAGATGATCGCAAGCCTGTTGCATGTGGGAGGGGCCGCGCAATTCGAATGCGAGGTGATGGAGGCTGCGCACGGGAGCACGGGCGAAGTTCAGCGTATGATGTTCGTAGCCGCTGCGCATGAAGACGAAACGGTCCTCGACCCAGTCGGACACCCGCAAACCCATGACATCAGCACAGAAGTTCGACGTCGCCAGCGGGTCGGGCGTCCGAAGCGCGACATGGCCGAGCTTGGTGACGGCGAGCGCGCCGATCCGCTCCTGCGCCGGCGTCGGCGTCCAGCCCTGAATCAACTCGAACCGCGTCCCTTCGGGATCGATGAACGACAGCAGCCTGGAAATTCCCGGCAGAGGATCACTCCGCAGTTCTGGACGCAGATCCGCGCGTTTCAGGGCAACCTCCAGCGCCGCCATCTCGACATCAGGTGAGATCTCGAACGCGATACTCGTCAAAGCAGCCTCGCCGGGCTCGATCACGAGCGAAAGCTGATCGGAATCGCTGGCAAGGAAAATGCGATCTCCATCGCGGCCGATCAGACCAAGACCGATCACTCCGCGGTAGTAATCGAGCAATCGCTCAGAATCCGGCGAGGCGAAAGTGGCATGTCTCAGCCGCGTGAATCGAGCAATGGGTGCTTGGGTCGTCATTGTGGTCCACTCTCTCAACGCGTCATGATGATCTTGCCGAGGGCGGAGCCCTGCTCCAGCAAGGTGTGAGCTTGCCTGACCTGATCCAGCTTCAGAACCGCCGAGATCGCCGGCTTGATCGCATTGCGGCTCAGGGCGTCGATCACGCTGCGCATCAGTGCGCGACGGCCCTCGCGATCATGATCGTAAATGTGAAAGGAGAAGCAGCGCACGGCCGGGCAGATGTCGAGATGATCGCGCATCGCCGCCATCAGATTCTCTTCCGGCAGCCCAGCGAAAGCGTTGTATGACAGCAGCGTGCCCCATTTTCCGAGCACCCCAAGATAGGACGCAAACTCCGGGCCGCAGACGTGGTCGAGAACGAGACCGACGCCCTCGCCCTTGGTCAACTCGCGGGTCCGCGCCACGACATCCTCGCTGCGGTAGAAGATGACGTGGTCGGCGCCGTGACGGCGCGCGAACTCGGCCTTCTCGGCGGTGGAGACCGTGCCGATCACGGTCATCTGTGCCAGCTTGGCCAGTTGCACCAGCGCGGTGCCGACGCCGCCGGCCGCGCCGATCACCAGGACGCTCGCGGGCGCGCGCGGATGGCGGCACTCCTGCAGGAGCGCGTAAGCCACCTGATAATTCGACAGGCACACCGCCGCTTGCAGATCGACATTGTCGGGAAGCACATGAACGGCGTCGGCGGGAGCGATCACATAATCGGCATAACAGCCGCCGCGCTGCGATAGATCACGCGCGCTCAGCAGGACCTTCTGGCCGACGTGCACGCCCTCAACGCCCGGCCCGAGCGCGGAGATGCAGCCGGCGACATCATTGCCGGGATTGGCCGGCAGCGGCGGCATCCATTTGTAAACGCCGCGGCGGATCAGCACGTCGGGCTGCCCCACGCCGAATGCTTCGGCACGGATCTGAACCTGTCCGGCACCCGGCTTGGGCACTGGCAGCTCGACCAATTCAAGGGCATCCGGCCCGCCCGGTTGACGTACCAGGACCGCTCTCATGAGCTCATACCCCCCTCCTCGACACGTATTTTCGAAAATAATAGCGGTTACGAAAATTATTGCAAGATGGGCGATGGCACGGCATCTTGAGCCATCGATTCATAGGCAGGACCATGCCTGACAGCGCCATTCGGCCCCGCAAGGAATTCGGCAAGACGATCGCCGCCGACATCACCCATCGGCTGCGCGAGGAGATCGTGACCTGCGCTCTGTCCCCCGGCGAGCCGTTGAGGTTCGACGTCTTGCGCGAGCGTTTCGGCGCGAGCTTCACCACTTTGCGGGAGGCGCTGACCGCCCTCGCCGCCGAGGGCCTGGTCGACGCCCAGGAGCAGCGCGGATTTCGCGTTGCCCCGGTCAGCCGGCAGGATCTTGTGGAAGTCACCGACGCCCGGGTCCTCATCGAAGTGGAATTGATGCGCCGCGCCATCCAGAAGGGCGATGACGACTGGGAGATTGCCGTCATCTCGACCCTTCACAGGCTAAAACGGATCGAACAGCGTGATCCCGAGCATGCGCTGCGCGACCCCGAATGGAAAATCGCCCACCGGCAATTCCACCAGGCGCTGGTCTCCGCCTGCGGCTCCGCGACCCTGCTCGCGATCCGCGCCGAGCTGTTCGACCGCGCCGAGCGATACCGGCATCTGTCGGCCAATTTCCGGCCACGCCCCCGCGACAAGGCCGGCGAGCATCAGGCGATCATGCAAGCCGCCATATCGCGCAATGCCGATCTCGCGGTGCAGCTGATCGAGACCCACATCCGCTCCACCGCGGACAATGTCGCGAAATACGCCGGGCACCTGCTCGAGACCGAATAGGACGTGGTCCTCATTTTTCGGTCGGGTCAGGCTTGCGTCCACCTTAATTTTCGAAAATAATACCCAGGATCGAAAAACGCGAACTTTTGGGGTCATGCCATGAAGCTGCTGTCGTTCCTGGATGGAAATCGGGAAAGCTGGGGAGCCGTCGTCGAAAATGGCGTGGTCGATCTCGGCCGCGCCCTGCCCCAATATCCGACGCTCGCCGACTTCCTCGGCAGCAACGACTACGCGCGCCGCGAGGCCATTGTCGCCGAGCACAAGCCGACGATGAAGCTGGCCGACGTCAAATACCTGCCCGTGATTCCGCGTCCCGAAAAGATCGTCTGCGCCGTGCGCAATTATCTCGACCACCACAACGAGGCGGTGGCGTTCGGCATGAAGCGCGAGATCACCGAGTTTCCGCCGATCTTCCTGCGCGTCTGGCGCTCCCAGGTCGGCCACAACGCGCCGGTGATACGGCCGAAGGTCTCCGACAATTTCGACTGGGAGGGCGAGCTCGCCGTCGTCATCGGCAAGGGCGGTCGCCACATCAGCCAGGCCGATGCCTGGAACCACGTGGCGGGCTACTCGATCTACAACGACGTCAGCGTGCGCGACTGGCAGCGCCATGCCGGGCAAATTGCCTCCGGCAAGAACTTCGTCGGCACCGGTCCGTTCGGACCGTGGCTCGTTACGCCGGACGAGATCGGCGATCCCGCCAAGCTGAAGCTCGAGACGCGCGTCAATGGCGCGGTGGTGCAGTCCTCCGACACCTCGATGCTGATCTTCTCGATCCCGCGACTGATCGAATATTCCTCGACCATCTTCGACCTTGTTCCCGGCGACGTCATTGCCACCGGCACGCCGGCCGGCGTCGGCTTCACCCGCAAGCCGCCGATCTTTCTCAAGCCTGGCGACGTGGTCGAGGTCGAGATCGAAAACATCGGCGTGCTCAGCAATCCGGTCGTCGACGAAGCATAGAGCCGCGCATGTCCTACGATATTCGCAAGACCGCGCTTGGTGTCGAGACGATCTCGCACGAGCGCGGGCCTCGCCTGGAGAAGCCGCTGTTGGTCGGAACGGCCATTGCGGTCATCCACAATCCCTTCGCCGGTCGCTACGAACCCAACCTGATGCCCTTCCAGGCGGCCTTGCGTGAGCTCGGGCGCGAGCTCGCAACGCGGCTGATCACGCAGCTCGGAGGCGCCCCGCACATCGAAGCCTACGGCAAGGGCATCATCGTCGGCGAAGACGGCGAGCTCGAGCATGGCGCGGTCTGGCACGAAGCCGGCGGCCAGGGCATGCGCGAGGTGCTCGGCCAGCCCAAGGCGATCGTGCCGGCGGCAAAGACCATCGGCGGGCCCGGCACGCGTCTCATGGTTCCGCTTGGACACATCCAAGCGTGCTATGTGCGCAGCCATTTCGGTACCGCGGAGATGACGCTATGGGATGCGCCAAGACGTGACGAGATCGCTTTCGGGCTGGTGATGGCGACCGGCGGCAGGCCTCATGCGCGGATCGGCGGGCTCGCCGCATCCGATATCTCGGTGCACGATGGGCAGCGCTGAGGATTGACAGCGGCTCGCCTGAAAACCTGCGGGCACTGGCCGCTGAATTAAACGACAAGGCGACGGTTCGACCCGGCGCCTTGTATCTTCGAGCAAGGCCTCAAGCGTGGCCTCACAATCGATAGTTTCTTTGTAATCGATAAGCTGCGCTTAATGATCAACACGCGCTTGGCACCTTCTCCATTTGATCTGCATTAAGGATCGCTGCGGCCAAGGCAAATACGATACCCGGATAACTCAACGAGGAGGCGTCCATGGGTGACATCGTATTGGCGGCCAAGATTGCGCACGTACCTTCGATCATGATTTCGGAGCGCGACGGGCCCCTGAAGGGAAAGCGGGCAGCGGCCATTCAGGCGTTGCGCGAAATCGGCAGGCGTGCCCGCGACAGGAAGGCCGACACGTTCCTCGTATTCGATACCCATTGGATCTCGAATTTCGGGTGTCACATGAACGCAAACGCGCGCCATCGCGGCGTCTATACCAGCCATGAGGCGCCGCATATGATCCAGAACATGAACTACGACTATCCCGGCGACCCCGAGCTGGGCGACGCCATCGCAGCCGAAGCGACGAAGCGCGGTCTTCAGGTCCTGGCACACAAGGTGGAGACGCTGCCGCTGGAGTACGGCACCATCGTGCCGATGCACTACATGAACGAGGACGGCTGGGCGCGCGTCCTTTCAGTTGCCGCACCGATCTTCGCCAGCGTGGAGGAGAACCGCAAGTTCGGCACGGCCTGCGCTGCCGCGATCGCCGCCTCCAATCGCAAGGTCGCCGTCCTTGCTTCCGGCTCCATGTCGCACAAGCTCGTTGCCAACGAGCAGGTCGGCGATAGCCAATGGGAACAGGTCGGCAGCGAATTCAACCGCCAGGTCGACTTGCGCGTCCTCGATCTATGGAAGGAACGCCGCTATGCGGAGTTCGTCCGCATGCTCCCCGAATACTCGACCAAGTGCAATGGAGAGGCCTTGATGGCCGATACCCACATGATGTTCGGGTTGCTCGGTTGGGACACATACGCGGGAGAAACCGAGCTGCTTTGTCCCTACTTCCCTTCATCGGGCAGCGGCCAGATCATCGCCGAGCATCATCTTTGAGGGCGACGAACGGAGCACACCGGGGCCGGCCAGACCGGCCTCGGTGGCACCATGCTTCCGCTTGAGGACTACCGCTACTCCGCGACGCAGACGAGACATGACTAGCGACCCGCCTTGCGTTCGATAGCCAGCCGCTCTTCCGCTCCCTTGCGCAGATAGGCCAGCTGATCGATCAAACCCTTCGGGTCGACAAGAGGATTCGGCTCGTTCGGTGCACGCGAAATGACCTTCTCGCGGAGCTCATTCAATCCGTTGGAGAACGGGTGCGTCGTGAGATGCACCGTCACAGGATTGCCGGGCTGCTCGGCCAGCTTCTTGATCGTGTCGAGGCTTGCAACGTACCCTTCGACCTGCTTCGAGTTTTCGATCGCATTGAGCCCAAGTCCGCCGACCGTGATGGCGCGATAGGTCTTTGTGCCATCCTTCACGTCGTAGGTGTACGATGCTGTGCCATGGGTATGACCGGGGGTCTCCAATACACCAAACGTGTTGTCGCCTGAACGGATGACGTCTCCGTTCCCGACGACGACATCCTGATCGATCATTGACCACGGACGCGGCGTTCCTTCGGACTGCTTCGCCGCCGCGATCGCTTCGCTCCAGCCGATCTTGGTCATCACGAATTTCGCATTCGGCAGCAGAGGCTTGAGTTTGGCGGCCCCGCCGACATGATCGAAGTGCCCATGCGTCATCAGCACGTATTTTATGTCGGCCAGGTCGACGCCGACCTTGCGCAAATTGGCAATGAGCTGGTCGACATGAGGCTCGTGCAACGTGTCGATCAACACCACGCCGTCGCTTGTGCGTATCACCCAGGACGAGACCCAGCAAACGCCGACATAGTAGACGTTATCGAAGGCCTTCCAGGGCTCGATGTACTGGGCCTTTGGATTGTTCAGCCAGGCACCGAGCTCGGGCGGCATCTTCCTGGTGCGGCCGAACTCCTCGAGCTGCGCCAGGATCTCCTTCGACGGACACCCCTCGAACGGCTGCGCGAGGGCTGCCGTTCCGAAAGACGATGTCAGGGCTATAGTGGCGCCTGCGAGAAGGGATTGGCAATTCATCGCATGTTCCTTTCGACGCTGACAGGTGAGCTCATGACGCGAATGCTGACGGCGGCCCTGGGAACAGCTTGCCTGGATTGAGAATCCCTTTCGGATCAAGCGCCCTCTTGATCGATCGCATCACCCCCAAAGCCTCAGCTCCGTGCTCCTGCTCCAGGAAGCCGCGCTTTCCGAGGCCGATTCCGTGCTCTCCAGAGCAGGTCCCGCCCAGGGCGAGACCGCGCGCGACGATCTTGTGATCCAGCGTGAGCGCTCGCTCGACTTCAATGGGATCATCCGGATCGACCAGGATGCAGCAGTGAAAATTGCCGTCTCCAACGTGGCCGGCAATCGGTGCGATCAATCCGGACGCTGCAATATCCTCTCGCGCTCCGAGCACAGCTTCGGCAAGCCGCGAGATCGGCACGCAGACGTCGGTCGCAATGCCTTTCGCCCCCGGACGCAAAGCGACTGCGGCCGGATACGCCCGGTGTCGGGCGGTCCACAGCCGATTGCGTGCCTCGGTCCCACTGGACCACACGAAGCGAACTGCTCCAGCGTCATTCGCCATGGTCTCCACGAGTTCGGCTTGCTCTTTCACGCTGGAATGACTGCCGTTGAATTCAAAGAACAAGGTCGGGACCGCCTCGTAGCCTTCGAGTTTGGAATAGGCGATGCTCGCCTCCATTTGCACATCATCCAGAAGCTCGACGCGCGCGATCGGAATACCGAGCTGCATCGTCATGAAAACTGTCTCGACTGCAGCGGCCAGAGTTGGGAATTGCGCGACGGCGGCGCTGGTTGCCTCGGGCATGCCGTGAAGACGCAAACTGATCTTCGTGATGATGCCCAGTGTTCCCTCCGAACCGATGAAGAGGTGCGTCAAATCGTATCCGTTGGCGGCCTTCCTCACGCGGCCGCCCGTCGAGATGAGCCGACCGTCCGCGAGAACGACATCGAGCCCAAGTACATTTTCCCGAATGGTCCCGTATCGCACCGCATTCGTACCGCTTGCGCGAGTCGCACACATTCCTCCAATCGTGCATTCCGCACCGGGATCCACTGGAAAGAACAGGCCGGCGTCGCGGATGAGGCTGTTGAGCTGCTCGCGCGTGACACCCGGCTCGACCAAACAATCCATGTTCTCCCGGTTGACTTCGATGATCGAGTTCAGCCGGGTGAGATCGACACTTATTCCTCCGCAAACGGCGTTCACCTGCCCCTCAAGGCTCGACCCTGCGCCGAATGGAACAATTGGCACTCCCTCTCGATGACAGAGCGCCAGAACTTGCCTGACCTCGTCGACCGTCTCGACGAAAGCGACGGCATCCGGCAAATGAGGCAAGGCGGGGCCCTCACCGTGCGCATGCTGCTCGCGCAACGCCATGCTTGTCGACAGCCGGTCGCCAAGGAATCCGCGCGCTTCCTCGATCACGATCGCCACCCGTTTGGCCGACACGCGCGGCGCTGCAACGGACCACGTGGTGTCCAGCAGGGACGTTGCTCCCTTCAAGGTTTCAAGCATTTGTGCCACCGGGCTCCATCGAGGAATGCTTCCGCTCTCTTTTGATTGGCCGCAAGCGTCTTGTTGGCCGCAAGCGTCTTGGGCTCGCTCATCATTATTCTCCCGGCGGACGACATGGACTGACTGGCCGATGCGTTCGGTGGCAGCTAGAACGCCAAGCAGATCGCCTTGGTTTCGAGGTAGTTCTCGACCGCAACGGCCCCGTGTTCGCGACCGAGACCGGATTGCTTGTAGCCGCCGAACGGCATGTTCGGATCAACCACGTTGTGCGTGTTGACCCAGACCGTGCCTGCCTTCACCGCATCCGCAAACGTGAAACAGCGATCGATATCGCGCGACCACACCGAGGCAGAAAGCCCGTACTCCGTGTCGTTCGCCTGAGCGATGGCGTCGGCCATGTCGGTGAATGGAAGCAGAGCAACCACCGGCCCGAAGATCTCCTCGCGCACAAGCGTGTTCGTCTTGTTGGCGCCGACAATGACGGTCGGCTTGACGAAGTAGCCTGCATCACCCACTGAGGTTCCACCTGCTGCAATCGTGGCGCCCTCGGTCGCGCCTCTTTCAATCAGAGAAAGGACACGCGACTGCTGCTTGGCCGAAACAAGAGGATTGATCTGGTTGGCGGGATCGAAACCAGATCCGATCTTCAGGCCGTTGGCGACGCCAACGAAGGTCTCAACCACCTTGTCGAAGATCGATTTCTGGATGTAGACGCGCGAACCGCACGTGCAGACCTGACCTTGATTGAAATAGACGCCGAGATTGGCGGCGAGCCCGAACAACTCGGGATTCATGTCATCGAACATCACCATCGGCGATTTCCCGCCGAGCTCGAGCGAGAAACGCGTCATATTGTCGATCGCGGCATGTCCGATGAGCTTGCCGACCTCGGTCGAGCCGGTGAAGGCGACCTTGTCGATCCCAGGGTGCGAGCACAGCGCCGCACCGGCCTCGTGACCATAGCCGGTCACGACATTGACGACGCCATCGGGAAAACCGACCTCCCGGATCAGCTGCCCAAGCCTCAGCGCGGTCAGCGGCGTCTCCTCCGCCGGTTTCAGGACGACCGTGCACCCGGCAGCCAGCGCCGGCGCAATCTTCCAGACCGCCATCAGGAGCGGGAAGTTCCACGGAACGATGGCGCCGACCACGCCAACGGGCTCCTTCCGCGTCATCGCGCGATAGCGGGTGCCGGGCGGAATCGGGATCGAGACGTCCAGCGTTTGACCGTAGATCTTGGTCGCCCACCCCGCCATATAGCGCAGGTGCTCGGCGGAAGCCCCCACTTCGAGCGCCTGCGCAATACCGATCGATTGGCCGTTATTGACCGTTTCCACTTCTGCCAGCAGTTGACCGTCGGCCTCGATCGCATCCGCGAGCTTGAGCAGAAGTCGTTCGCGATCGGCAGGACGATGCTTCGCCCACGGTCCTTCCAGGGCGGCGCGGGCTGCGGCCACTGCCGCATCGATCTCCGATTTGCCTCCGGCCGGCACGGCCGCAATGACTGCCCCGGACGCCGGATCATGCACCGGAATTTCTGAGCCACTCCGCGTTCCGACGTCGTTTGCGCCGATCAGGAGGTTGTGCTTGCGCGAGAGGAAGGCCCTGGTGGCCCCGCTCACTGGCAGAGCTGCGATGCGGGTTTGGATTGTCATGCTTACTCCTTGCTCATGTCCGGCGACGCTTGGCTGCGCTGGGGCGCGGCCGGGTGAATGAACGGCCAGGGGCTCATTTCCGAGCCTTTTTCGACCGGCACTTCAATCAGCGCCGGCGAGTCGAGATCGAGGGCTTTTCCCAGCGCGCGCTTCAGAGCTTCCGGCGATGCGGCACGATAGGCAGGCATGCCGAAGGATTCGGCGAGCTTGACGAAATCCGGATTGGTCAAGTCAGCCCCGATGAAGCGGCCCTGATAGGACTGCCGCTGATCGCGCAGAACGTTGCCGTATGATGCATTGTTGAAGACGATGGCAACGACGTTGATGCGGTGGTGAACCGCGGTGGCCATCTCCTGGAGTCCGAACAGAAACCCGCCGTCGCCGGAGACGGAAACCACGGCTTTGTCCGGATGCGCAACCTTGACGCCGAGCGCGGTGTTATAGCCGAAGCCAAGATTGTCCTGATAGCCGCACGTAACGTATTGTCGAGGCCCATAGACCGGAAAGCCAAACCGCGCCGTGAAGCCCATCTGGCTCACTTCCTCGACGAAAAAGCCGTCGCGAGGCAGTACGGTGCGAATAGCGTCGAGATAGGCCATCTGAGGCTGCACCTCCGAGAAGGCGCTCTGCGCTTTGGCCTTGATCTCGCGGAATTCATCTTCGCGCGAGGCAGGTGACGCTCCGCTGATCGCGGCAGTCAAAGCCCTGGTCCCTGCCGCCGCATCCGCCACAATGGCAACATCCGGCTTCAGACGGACCATCTCGGTCGGATCGATGTCGATGCGGATGACCTTGAGCCCCGGCGGAAGCCACCGCCAGCGCATATATTGCAGCTCGAGGCGACTGCCGATGCCGATCAGGAGGTCGACCTTTTTCCAGTGCTCGAAGGCTGCGACCGAATTGAACGCCAGAGGATCGTCACCAGGCAGGATTCCCTTGCCCGAGCGGTGCGCGGTAAGGGGGGCCTGAAGGCGCGCAGCCAGTTCGGCGATTTCGGGGCCCGCATCCGCGGCCCCGCCGCCGACCATGATAATCGGATTGCTGGCCTTGGCGACGAGTGCCGCGGCCGCGGCGATTGCATCAGGATCGATGGCCGGCGGAAGATGGGGAACGCCGACGGCGATTTCGCCCAACGGTCCTTTCGCCCCGAAAACGTCCCATGGCGCCTCGACGGCAACCGGTCCGGGGCGTCCCGACAGCATGCGCGTAAACAGGTTCGCCATGGTGTCGGAGACGTCGCTTGGATGGTTGATGCGCTCCGCGCCCTTGATGAAGCTCCGCAATGTCGCGAGCTGATCGGGCAACTCATGGAGCTGGCCGCGCCCCTGACCGATCAAGTGCGACATGATGTTGCCGGTGACGCAGAGAACGGGAGCATTTGCGCCGTAGGCGGTGCAAAGCGCGGCGCCGGAGTTAAGCACTCCGGGGCCGGGCACGACCGAATAGACCCCAGCCTTCCCGGTCGACTTGGCGTAGCCATAGGCCATGTAGCCGGCGCCTTGCTCGTGCCTGGTATGGATGAAGCGCAGCTCGGCACGCCGGCCATAGAGCGCGTCGTTGAAGTCATACATGTGCGCGCCGGGGATGCCGAAAACCGTATCCACCCCGTGCGCGATCAGAGACCGAGCGATCTTCTCGCCGGTGGTTTCGTGCTCAATCATTTGCGCTGCTCGTCCGTGTCCGGAGGGCACGAGCTGTGGGCCTGCAAGGCGACCAGAAGAATCCCGCCTGTGATCGGCCAAAGAGTGAGGGCGGCAGAGGCGCCGTCCGGGGATCGAGCACAGTTCCCTCCAGATGCCACGCGGTAGCTTCACATCCGGTGAGCTCCGCTCTTCATCATTGAAATTGGGGCGCCGCCACGACCGATATCGAGGATCAGCGCGGCAAGTCTTGCTCGGGAGAGCGCTCCAGGACAAACGATCGATTCTTTGCAATTGATCAGGAATGCTTAATAATGGGGGCATGTCGCTCGCTCGCATCACAATCCGGCAGTTCGAAGCGTTCGTTGCTGTCGCTGCTACTCTCAGTTTCTCGGCCGCTGCCGACCGACTGGGCCTGACATCGTCGGCTGTCAGCCAGCTCGTAAGTGAGCTCGAGGCCATTACAGGATTTCGCGTGTTCGACCGCAGCACGAGACGCGTTGCTCTATCGAGCGCCGGCCGCGAATTTCTGGGCATTGCACAGACTGTCCTTCGACACGTACAACTCGCCGAGACTGCCGCAGCAGACGTTCGCAACCGCGCTGCAGGAGTGGTCCGGATTGGCGCCCCGTTGATCCTGGCGAGCGCCGTATTGCCGGCAGCCGTGCGCGAATTCAGACGAGAGCGTCCGAACGTTGCCATCCATATTCGAGACGTACCCGTCGATCTGACCGTGGACCGGGTCGCAGCGGGAGACGTCGACCTGGCGGTAGGGCCGGACCGGCCTCCCGATCCAGCCGTGATCCGAGAGGCGATCTTTCGCAGCCCCTGGGTGCTTTGGCTTGCGTCGGAACACCCCTTGGCGACCAGGAAGGTGCTGAGCTGGGACGACCTTCGCAATGTCAACCTCGTCGCCGCGAGCCGAGATCACGAGGTCAGCGTTGCTGAGATGAGGAGCTCCGCTCCGCATACAAGTCCGATCGCTCCTCCGCAGATAGTCGACAACATCACCACAGCCCTTGGCATCGCGGCGCAGGGGCTCGCCGCCACGCCTGCTCCGGCCTATGTCGGAGTCGTGGCTCGGCCGCTGGGGCTCACGATGCGCCGCATCACAAAGCCCGAGACTGTGCGCGAGGTGTGTCTCTATCGGCCTTCACGGCGCTCGATTCCGCCGGCAGCCGAAGCCTTCGCCGAATTTGTGATTCAATGGATCCGGGCATGGAATCTGAAGGCACAACATGACAAGGCTGGGCCGGCGCGCAAGGCCTCAAAAAGGGACGACTGAGTTCGTCAGAGCGGTTGAATAGCCGGCCGTAAAGTCAAAACTCAACGCTGAGCCTCGCCGCCAACTCCTAGCGAGAACATTCGTCCGGCGGTCAGCGCGTCATATCCCAAGCCATTCCGCAGACGGACCGTCGTCCACGTAACCGTCAGAGCGATCGATCAATAGCATGCGAAGTGCATGAACATGCACGCCCACAACGTCGGGTCCGATCGGAGCCGAGGGTCGCGCGACGTCATGTCGCCGGCCAAGGCCCGCCGCTGGCGCGAACCCGGACCGACACATGTTGACTTGTTATAACATTTAGGCAAATGTCCTAACTAATCGGATATATAAATCCGGATTATCGGGAGGACAGCATGCCGTCATTCAAGCCGACGCGACGAACCCTACTCCAGACCGGAACCGCAGCCGCCGCACTCGCGATGGTCGGGCCGGCCTTCCTGAGGCGCGCTGCCGCACAGGACGCCGATCTTGCACCCTACAAATCCGCTCAGATCGACTGGCAGCAGGTTTCCGGTGAGACCATCACGGTGGCCGTGATTCCTGCGAGCTATTTCGAAAACCTCATTGCCCTGGCCCCGCAATTCAAGGCGCTGACCGGCATCGACGTGCGCTTCGAAAAAATTCCGCCGGCGCAGATCCGGCAGAAGAGCGTCATCGACCTGACCTCGAAGACCGGCACCTACGCGACCCACGCGGCGGATCCCATGTATTACGCGCTCTATGCCGCGAACAAATGGGTCGAGCCGCTCGACACTTATCTCGCCGACAAGTCGCTGACCGACCCGGCATGGTTCAAGCTCGACGACATCATCCCGGCCTGGCGCAGCGCCAACGGCATCGACGGCAAGCTCTATGGCATGCCCTATGACGGTGAAGTCACCATTCAGGTCTATCGCAAGGATCTCTACGATGCGAAGGGCCTGAAGCCGGCCGACACGCTGGAGGCCTACATGTCCAACGCGGCGGCGTTGAACACGCCGAACGATCGCGTCTGGGGCGCGGCGCTGCGCGGCGTCGCGGGTGCTGGCCAGAACATGTACATCTATCCGTCGATCTTCCGCGAGTTCGGCGGCGACTGGATGAAAGGCGGCAAGCTCACCGTCAACGGTCCCGAGGCGGAGGCGGCGCTCGCTTGGTACGTCGACATCATGAAAAAGTACGCACCGACGGCGGCTGCCAACTGGAACTGGCCGGATATCGCTGATGCCTTCTCGCAAGGCACCGTCGCCAGCTACATCGACGCGCACTCGTCGGCTTCGGTCATCAACAATCCCGAAAAATCCAAGGTGATCGGCAAGGTCGGCTATGCCCGTTGGCCGAAGGGCCCCTCGGGCAAGCGCACGACGTCGATCTGGAACTGGGGCTTCCCGATCAATTCCGCGCTGCCGGAGAAGAAACGCAAGGCGACCTGGCTGTTCATCCAGTGGGCCGCGAGTGCCGAGACCCAGGCGCGCACCGCGCACAAGTTCGCCGGGCCCACCAAACGCTCGGGCGTCAACCGCACCTCGGTGTGGAAGGACCCCGACTACATTAAGCTGATGAACGGCTTCGGCGAGAACTTCGTCGAGGCCACGATGGGCGCCCTGCAGGAGGATACCGACGTCGACTGGCGTCCGCGCGTGCCGCAATGGCCGGCGATCGGCGACACCATGGCGACCGCGATCCAGTCCGCCCTCTCCGGCCAGGCCACGATCAAGGCCGCACTGGACGATGCGCAGCGCCGCATCGAGCCGATGATGCGCGGCTGAGCCATGGCGACCACAGCGGTGACATCGGCCGGGATCGCGAGCGAGGAGCCTCGCAGCGATTTCGGCCGCGTCCTGGCCCAGCGCGAGCGCCGCTTTGCGGCGGCCCTGCTTGCACCGGCGTTTCTTGCGCTGCTCGCCACGACGACGTTTCCGCTGCTCTTCCTGGTCTACACCAGCGCGTTCCGGATGGATCTGGCGATGCCGTTCACCAACGGCTTCGTCGGAATCGAGAATTATCAGGTGCTTCTGTCCGACGAGCGCTTCTGGACGTCGCTTTTGGTGAGCCTCGTCTATACGGGCTCGACCGTCGCGCTGCAGGTCATCCTCGGCCTGGCGCTTGCCTTACTGGTCATGGACATGAAGCGCGGCCAGGGCTGGTTCAGGGTCATCGCCATCCTGCCCGTGGTGCTGTCGCCGGCGGTGGTCGGCATGATCTGGCGCACCTTCATGCTGGCGCCGGAGTTCGGCATCGTCGACTTCCTCGCCATCAACGCCGGCCTTGGCAGCAAGAACTGGCTCGGCGATCCCACGCTCGCGATGGTCTCGGTGATCGCGATCCATACTTGGCAGTGGACGCCGTTCGCATTCATGGTGCTGCTGGCCTCGCTCGCCTCGCTGCCCGAGGATATCTACGAGGCGGCGCGGCTCGACCGCGCCTCGGCCTGGCAACGCTTTCGCCGCATCACGCTGCCCTTACTGCGCCCAGCGATCGTCATGGTCATCATCATGCGGACCATGGTGGCGCTGACCGCATTCGCCGCGATCTTCACCGTCACCGCCGGGGGGCCCGGCACGGCGACCGAGATCCTCAATCTTTATGCCTACCGAAAATCCTTCACCGAGCTCTCGATCGGCTACGGCTCGGCGCTCGCGGTGGCGCTGCTGATCGTGACCATCATCATCTCCGGCGTCCTGTTTGCGATGCGGAGGGCGAAATGACCGCGAAACGCGTTCGCATCCTTGCCCTGCTCGCGATCTCCACGGTCTTCCTGCTCGCTTGGGCGTTTCCGATCGTCTGGAGCGTACTGAACTCGCTCAAGACCGATTCCGACGTACTGGCCTATCCGCCCAAGCTGGTGTTCGCGCCGACGCTGGAAGCCTATCGCGACGTGCTGTTCGGCTCGGGGTCGATCCTGCCGAACCTCCTCTCCAGCATGATCATCTCGGTCGGCACCACCATCGTCACCATGCTGATGGCGGTCCCGGCGGCCTATGCGCTGGCGCGACTGCGCTTCCGCGGCAAGAAATTCGCGGGCTTTTACGTACTGGCTACGCAGATGCTGCCGCCGGTCGGCATCATCATCCCCTACTTCCTGGTGCTCCGGAACATCGGCTGGATCGACACCTATCAGGGCATCATCCTGATCTATCTGTCGTTCTCGCTGCCCTTCGCGATCTGGCTGCTGGTCTCCTATTTCGAGGACATTCCCTTCGAGATGGAGGAAGCCGCCTATCTCGACGGCGCCAGCCGCCTGAAGACGTTGTGGCGGATCATCATTCCGCAGGTCCGTGGCGGCATCGCCGTAACGATCGTGTTCGTGTTCCTCAATGCGTGGAACGAATTCCTGTTCGCCGTCGTGTTGAGCGGCAACACAGTGCGACCGGTCACGGTCGCCATGTTCAATTTCGTCTCCGTCGAACAGACCCTGTGGGCGAAGCTCGCTGCGGTTTCGGTCCTTGCCATGTTGCCCGTCGTCGTCCTCGGCGTGGTCGCGCAGAAGCATATCGTGAAGGGCCTTACGGTCGGTGCAGTCAAGGGCGGAGGGCGCCGATGAGCGGTCAGGGTCAAGTCAGTTTTCGCAACATCGTCAAGCTGCACGGCCAGTTTGCCGCGTTGAAGAACGTGAATTTCGACATCAAGCCGGGGGAGTTCTTCGCCCTGCTCGGCCCGTCGGGCTCGGGCAAGAGCACCACGCTGCGCATCCTCGCCGGCCTCGACGCGCCGACCACGGGCCGCGTGCTGATCGACGACAAGGACGTCACCTCCACCGACGCGCGCGACCGCGACATTGCCATGGTGTTCCAGAGCTACGCGCTCTACCCCCATATGACGGTGGCCGAGAACATCGCCTTTCCGCTCGAGATGGCCAAGCTGCCCAAATCAGAGATCGCGCCCGCCGTGAAGGACGCGGCGCGCAAGGTGAAGATCGATCATCTGCTCGACCGCAAGCCGGGCCAGCTCTCGGGCGGCCAGCAGCAGCGCTGCGCGCTCGCCCGCGCCATCGTACGCAAGGCGCGCCTGTTCCTGCTCGACGAACCGCTGTCGAATCTCGACGCGAAGCTGCGGCTGGAAACGCGCGCAGAGCTGAAGAAGCTGCAGCGCTCGCTCGGCGTCACCGCCGTCTACGTCACCCACGACCAGGAAGAGGCCATGACGCTCGCGGACCGCATGGCGGTCTTCATGTCGGGCGAGATCCAGCAGGTCGGCACGCCGGCCGAGGTGTTCGCCCGCCCGAACTCGATCGACATTGCCGGCTTTATCGGCAATCCCCCGATGAACCTCGTCCCCGCCCGGTACGTGGATGGCGACGTCATCATCGCAGGCCATCGCCTGAAGACAACAACCACGGTCGCAGGCGAGCGCGACGTGGTGGTCGGCCTTCGACCCGGCGCCCTGCGCATGGCGGAAGGCGGTCTCGGCGCGCGCGTCGATCTGATCGAGGATCTCGGCGATACCGCCGTGCTCGATCTCGACTGCGACGGCACCATGATCCGCATGCGCGTCGCCGACGGCAACGTTCCCGGCGAAGGCGACACGATCTCGATCACGGCCCGTCCGCAAGACATTCACCTGTTCGATCCAGCGACACGCATGCGGCTCTGACATCATGACTGTTCAAACGCGCAAGAAGAAGCCCATACCGCTGGGCAGTGATGTTGCCACGGAGGGCTCGACGCCCCTGCATATCAAGATCCGCGAATCCATTCGCAGCCAGGTGCGCGACGGCAAGTTGATCGACGGGACCGGTCGCCTCATGACCGAGGCCGAGCTCGGCCGTCATTTCGGTGTCAGCCGTATCACCATCCGCAACGCCATCGCACCCCTCGTGAACGAAGGCATGTTCGACCGCTCGCGCGGCCGCGGTACCTTCCTGCGCACGAACCAGCCTGAGAACTGGGTCGGCCATCTCATGGGCTTCTCGGAAACCATCCGCGACGCCGGCTACCAGGCCGGCGCCAAGATCCTGCAGCAGGGCATGACCAACCGGCACGACGCCGCCGTTCGCGAGCAGCTGCGCGAACGCGCGGTCTGGCAGCTCCGGCGCTTGCGGCTCGCGGATGACACGCCGATCGCCATCGAGCACGCCTTCTACCCCCCGGATATCGGACTCGAGCTCGAGAAGCGCGACCTGGTCTCGATCATCATGTACCGCGTCTTCGAGGACGAGCTTGGCCTCGCCATCAAGGACGCTCAGCAGACCATCAGCGCGGACCTCGCCGACGCCGGTAGCGCCAAGCTGCTCGGGGTGAAGGTCGGCTCGCCCCTGCTCTCCATCGAGCGCGTCACCTTCGGCAAGGACGGACGGGCGCTCGAATTGCTGCGCGCCGTGTACTTACCGAAATATTTCCGCCTCAGCATCAGCCTGACGCGCCGCCACTAGCAACGCCACACGTCAAGAACGAGGACACAAACATGCCGAATGGCGCAAAGACCTCCGATAGCCCCAACATCCTGCTCATCCTCAACGACGACATGGGCTTTTCGGACATCGGCTGCTACGGCGGCGAGATCCAAACGCCGAACCTCGACCGCCTCGCGGCCAATGGCTTGCGCTATTCGCAGTTCTACAACACCGCCCGCTGCAGCCCCTCGCGCGCCTCGCTGCTCACCGGTCTGCATCCGCATCAGACCGGCATCGGCATCCTCACCTACAGCAACGGCCCAGAGGGCTACGCCGGCAACCTGAACAAGAGCTGCGTGACGATCGCCGAGGCCCTGAAGAGCAAGAACTACACGTCCTACCTGAGCGGCAAATGGCACATTGCCAGCAGCCTGACGGAACCGACCGACGCATGGCCGATGCAGCGCGGCTTCGACCATTTCTACGGCACCATCATCGGCGCCGGCAGCTTCTACCATCCCAACACGCTCACCCGCGGCAACGACAATATCGAGCACGAGGCGGAGAAGGATCCGTCGTTCTTCTACACCGACGCGATCAGCGATCAGGCCGCCGCCTTCATCCGCCAGCACAAGGCGCAGAAGCCCGACGCGCCGTTCTTCCAGTACGTCGCTTACACGGCGCCGCACTGGCCGCTCCATGCCTATGACGAGGATATCGCCAAGTACAAGGGCCGCTTCGATGCGGGCTGGGACAGGCTACGCGAGGAGCGCCTCAAGCGCCTCGTCGACGACGGCATCATCCATCCGAACTGGCGCCTGACCGACCGCGATCCGACTCAGCCGCCGTGGACCGACGCCGAGCAGCGCGAATGGACACTGCGCTGCATGGAGGTTTACGCAGCCCAGATCGACCGCATGGACCAGGGCATCGGCCGGATCCTGAAGGCGCTGGAAGAGACCGGCCAGATGGACAACACGCTGATCATCTTCCTCTCCGACAACGGCGCCTGCGCCGAGGACATTCCGGAAGGCGTCACGGCAAAGGAGCTGGTCGACCAGCTCATGATCGCCAAGGCCAAGACACGCGACGGCAGGCCGGTGCGCTTCGGCAATGACCCGACCCTAATGCCCGGCGCCGAGGACACCTATCAGAGCTACGGCACTGCCTGGGCCAACCTCTCCAACACGCCATTCCGTCTCTACAAGCACTGGATCCACGAAGGCGGCATCGCGACCCCGTTCATCGTGCACTGGCCGCGCGGCATCTCCGAAAAGGGCGGCCTGCGGCACAATCCGAGCCAGCTCACCGACGTGATGGCGACCATCCTTGACGTCAGCGGCGCCACCTATCCCAAGGAGTACAACGGCAACGCCATCCTGCCCTGCGAGGGCGAGAGCCTCGTGCCGTCATTCGCCTCGGCCTATGGCAACCGCGGCCCGCTGTTCTGGGAACACGAGGGCAATGCGGCCGTCCGCGTCGGCAAGTGGAAGCTCGTCCGGAAGTATCCCGGCCCCTGGGAGCTCTACGACATGGAGACCGACCGTACCGAGATGTACGATCTCGCCGCGCAGCATCCGGATCGCGTCCGCGAGATGGCGGCACAGTATCAGCAATGGGCTAATCGCTGCGGCGTGATCCCGCGCGAGAAGATTCTGGAGTTGATGAAGGCGGAAGGCGGCACCGCTTTCTGGGAGGAAGAGAAGCAGAACTAGGGCATGACTGGGGATCGCTCAAATTGTTGTATCCAGCGTGCCGCCGGCAGCGGACTGCCGACGGGCGAAGCTACGCAAGCAGCGATCCCTCCCGCTCCAACCCCGATCCAACGCCGCTGGAGCTCGCTGATCGGCGGAACCTTCCACATGGGATCTGCCGGCATCGGCTTTGTCGAAGACGGCGAAGGCCCGGTGAGATCCGTCACGCTGTCGCCGTTTGCCATTGCCTGCCATGCCGTGAGCAATCTGCAATTCGGCGACTTCGTGCGTGCCACGGGCTACACGACGGACGCCGAACGCTTCGGCTGGAGCTTCGTCTTCGACGGGCTGTTGCCGCAAGAGACGCGCGCCGCACGCACGACGCGGGTTCAGGAAACGCCGTGGTGGATCCCGGTGACACGCGCCTACTGGGCACAGCCTGAAGGGCCGTCGAGCAGCATCCTCGACAGGCTCGATCACCCCGTCGTCCACGTCTCCTGGAACGACGCACAGGCCTACTGCCAATGGTCCGGCACGCGCCTTCCAACCGAGGCGGAATGGGAGATGGCCGCGCGCGGCGGGCTAGACCAGGCCACCTACCCCTGGGGCAACGAGCTTCAGCCCGGCGGTGAGCATCGCTGCAATATCTGGCAGGGCAACTTTCCCGACCGCAACACTGTCGATGATGGCTATTTCGGTACCGCGCCCGTTCACAGTTTCGCGCCCAACGGACATGGCCTGCACAATGTCGCCGGAAATGTCTGGGAATGGTGCGAGGACTATTTCTCGCCGAGCTATCACCGCCTCACGCCATCACGAGACCCCTTGAACGACGAGCCGGCTCCCAATCGATCGATGCGCGGCGGATCCTTCCTCTGCCACGAATCCTACTGCAATCGCTATCGCGTCGCGGCGCGAAGCTCCAATACGCCCGACTCCTCGTCCAGCAATATTGGCTTCCGCGTCGTGCGCACCGAGCCGCTGCAGGATTCGGCCTAGGATGGCGCAGGCGTCACATCCTGCGAAGCCGGCCACGGCTCCCGGCATCCGCCTGCTGCCGTTGTTCCTGCGCAATTTCGTGCGCAACCGCGAGACTGGCCTTGTGCTGGTCGCCATCGTCGTCGGACTGCTCAGTGGCTTACTGGTGGCCGCGATCTCGAGCCTCAGCCAGGTCTCTCACGCCCTGCTGTTCGACATTCCCTTCGACGCCCACCTCAGCGCCACCGGCGTGATCTCCTGGCAGCGCACACTGCTCGTCCCGATGCTCGGCGGCCTGGTGCTCGCGCTCATCGGACTGTACTTCGCCCGGCGCGTAAAGGGACAGCAGCTCGCCGACGCGATCGAGGCCAATGCGCTCTATGGCGGCCGGGTATCCTTTCGCGGCAGCCTGCTGATCTCGATCCAGACACTGCTGTCCAACGGATTCGGCGGATCGGTCGGGCTGGAGGCCGGCTATACGCAAATCTGCTCGATGTTCGGTTCTCATGTCGGTCAGCGCCTGGCCGCCCGCCGCAACGACATGCGGCTGCTGGTGGCCTGCGGCGCCGCGGGGGCGATAAGTGCCGCGTTTTCTGCACCGCTCGCCGGCGCCTTCTACGCCTTCGAGGTCGTGCTCGGCGCCTATACGTCCGCCGGTCTCGTGCCGGTCATCGCCAGCGCCGTCACCGCGTGGCTCGTCGCGCGGCAATTGACGCACCAATCCTTCTTGATGGTGCCCGGCTTCCCCTCACCAGTTTCCGTAGAGATGATCGGCCAGACGGTGCTGATCGGCATCATCTGCGCCTTCGTCAGCATCCTCGTGATGCTTGCCGTCGCATTCTCCGAGCGCTGCTTTCAGCGCATCACGGTGTTCAAGGGCCTGCTGCGGCCGATTCTCGGCGGTCTCCTCCTCGGCAGCCTCGCCCTGCTGACGCCGACCGTGCTCGGCGCCGGCCACGGCGCCATGCAGATCCTGCTCGTCAGCAATCCGACCTGGCTCCTGCTCACGACCACAATCGTGTTCAAGATCCTGGCCTCCGCCATCTCGCTCGGCTCGGGCTTTCGCGGCGGCCTGTTCTTCGCCTCGCTTCTGCTCGGCGCGCTGATCGGACAGCTCTACAGCGTCGTGCTGACCGGCCCTCTTCCCACGATCGCGCTTCAGCCCGGCACCGCCGCGATCGCGGCGCTCGCCGCGCTCGGAACCGGCGTGCTCGGAGCGCCCTTCAGCATGGTCTGTCTCGCGCTCGAAATCACCGGTGATTTTTCCGTCACCGTGGGAGCGGTGGTCGCGTCATCGGTCTGCGCGCTGATCGTTCGCGAGCTGTTCGGCTACAGCTTCGCGACATGGCGCTTTCATCTGCGCGGCGAGGCGATCCGCGGCCCGCAGGACATCGGCTGGGTCCGGCAGATGAGCGCAGCCTCCCTGATGCGCACCGATTTCGAGAATGCGCCAACGACGATGCCGATCGGCGAAGCGCAAAAGCTATTCTCGCCGGCGCTGGTCCGCCAGATCGTGCTGCGCGATCCCAACGGCATCTATGCGGGAATCGTGCCCGCCGCGACGCTACATTCCGTCGCCAATCAGGACGAGGAGCTGCTCGGGTCGCTGGCGCAACAACTGGACGAATACCTGCTTCCGACCACGCCCGTTCGCGAGATCCTGAAGGCCTTTGAACGCAGCGAGGCTGACGTGCTCGCGGTTGTCGACCGCTCCGACCATCGCGCCACGATTGGCACCTTGAGCGAAGCTCACGTTCTGCGCACCTACGGGGAAGAGCTCGAACGCCGGAACCAGGAGCTGTTCTCACGTTAAGGGGTGCTAGGGCCGCAGATCCATGGCTTCGAAAATCATGATCGGGCTAAGAAGCATCGCCCGTTGTTGAGGACGATCACATCGCGATCGGGGACGCGGCATCTGAACGACACGACGTCGCCGTCGGTCCACATATCGGTCACGATGCGATCGTCTGGATAGACCGGCGCGGAGAAGCGCGCATCGAACGACCCCACCCGTCCCGCGTCACAGTCGCAGACGGTCCGTAGCACGGCACGGCAGGCAATCCCGTAAGTCGCGAGCCCGTGGAGAATCGGTCGCGCAAACCCCGCGCGGCCGGCCACCCTCGGATCGGCGTGGAGCGGATTGCGATCTCCGTTCAAACGATAGAGAAGCGCCGCCTCCGGGGCGCGTCTCGAACGTGTCGGTCTGGTCCGGCGCCCTCTCCGGAAGCTGATGCGGCTCGGGGCCCGAACCTTGAGGTCCTGCGAATCCCCCGTCACCGCGCGCCATGATCGTCATGACGTAGGTAAACAGCGGTGCATTATCTGCTGCCGATCGCGCGGTCGTTTCCAGCAACAGTACGGCGCCCTTGCCAGCGCCTTTGTCATAGACAGCCGCGACGCGTGAATTCGCCAGCAGCTCGCCTGCGGCCGGCAGGCGACGATGCAGGGTGAGCCGTTGCTCGCCATGCAGAACCTTGGTGAAGTCGACGCCGGTCTTGCGAATTATCCCGGTCGATGCCAGCACCACCGCCATCGTGGGAACGGCCTGCAGCGCGGCGCCTTCGTAGACGAACGGCAGCTCGCGCAGGTCGAGCGGGTCGCGTCCCATGCCGATGCTGAGCGCGTACAGCATCGTCTCGCGCTCCCCATACGCGAACCGCATGTCGGTGATTTCCAGCGCCTTAAGCGCCTCGATGTTGATGGCCACCGGGATATCCTAGATGCTGATATTGAGTTCGTGGATCACTGAGGCCCATCGCTTGACCTCATCGTCGACAAAGCCCGCAAAATCGGCGATGTCGCTCATATCCTCGAACCCGAGATCAAGCAGCTTGGAATTCACATCGGGAAGCGCGACGATTTCCCGCAATTCCTTGTTGAGCCGATCGGCAACGGGCTTGGGCACGGCCGCCGGCGCGAAGAAGCCGCTGAACCCGGTCAGGCCGAGCACGGGAAATCCTGCTTCGTCAAAGGTGGGTATATCGGCATAGCGCTTCATACGAGCCGGATTGGCGATCGCCAGCGTCAGCGCGTTCTCCCTTTGAGCCACTGCGCCACCGACCGATACGAAGGCACTGTCCACTTCGCCGGCAAGGATCGCGGTCAGCGCCGGCGCCTCGCCACGATACGGCACCTGAAGCAGTTTGATGCCGGTGTTCTTCATCAGCACTTCGCCGATGATATGCGCGCTCGAGCCAAGGCCGTAGGTTCCGTAACTCAGGGGTTTGGGGCTGCTGCGGGCCTTCTCGACGAAGTCCCGCAACGTGGTTACGCCGAGCGTCTTTGGCACGATGAACGCGATCGGCAAGCGGCCGAGAGGCGCCAACGGCAACAGGTCCGACATCTTGTAGCTCGGCGACTTGTGCAGCGACACGTTCTGGACGATCGAGCTCATGGTGGAGAGGATAGTGTAGCCGTCGGGGTCCGCCCCCGCGACCGCGCTCGCAGCGATCATGCCGTTGGCGCCGGGCTTGTTTTCCACGATCACGGACTGGCCCAGGCGCTGCGCCAGCCGGTCGGCCACGACGCGCGTCAAACCGTCCATCACGCCGCCTGGCGGCAGCGGCACGACGATCTTCAACAGCCGGCTTGGCCATGGCGATTGCGCCAGCACGGGCGTCGCGGCAAGTGCTGCAATGCCGACGGCGCTTCTCATGAGTGAACGTCGCGTAAGCATGGTCCCTCTCAAATTCGTGATGAACGTCCGGCCCAGAACGGCTCGCGCAGCTTTCGCTTGAAGATCTTGCCGCTCTCTTCGCGCGGCAACGTGTCATGGAAGACCACCTCGCGCGGCACCTTGAATGCTGCCAGGCGTTCGCGGACGAAATTCCTGACATCGTCTTCGGTCAGCATCGCGCCCGCGTCGCGTTGAACGGCCGCATAGATGCGCTCGCCGAACTCGTCATCGGGAATGCCAAAAACGGCACAGTCCTGAACGCCCGGACAGCTTTGAAGCGCCGCTTCGATTTCGCCGGGTAGATGTTCACCCCGCCCGAGATGATCATGTCCCGCTTGCGGTCGTTGAGGAACAAATAGCCGTCGGCATCGAGGTAGCCGACGTCGCCGCAGGTGATCAGGCCGTCGATCTCCACGGAGCGGCGGTCATCATCGCGGCCGTGATAGTTGAAATCCGGATAGGCCGGTGAGCGTGCATAGATCTCGCCGCTGACGCCCGGCGGCAGTTCGCGGCCCTGCTCGTCGAATATCTTGATCGTGCCGCCGGGAGCGACACGCCCCACGGTTCCGGGTCTTGAGAGCCAGTCGTGTGACGTGCAAATCGTGGCGACGCCGGTCTCGGAGCCGCCATAGGTTTCGACAAGAACCGGTCCCCACCAGGCGATCATCGCCCGCTTGACATCCGGCGGGCACGGCGCGCCCGTGTGCAGCACCAGTTCAAGCGAGGACACGTCGTATTTGCGCCGCACCTCTTCCGGAAGCTTGAGCAGCCGCACAAAGAACGTCGGCACCATCACCAGCGTCGTCAAACGGTGGCGGTCGATCTGCCGGAGCAGCTCCTCGGGATCGAAACGCGATGACAGCACAAGCGTATCGGCCAGCGCCAGGCCTTGCCGCGCGAAGGCGTTGGGTGAGGCATGGTAGAGCGGTCCGCCGACATATGAGCGCATTCCTTCGCGGCATCCATAGACGACACGGAACAGATCGCGCATCGCCGCGGCCTGTTGAGGCGTTGCCGGTTCGCGACGGACGCCCTTGGGTCGGCCCGTTGTTCCGGAGGTGTAGATCCAGGACGCGCGTGGCGGCAGCGGCGGCCTATCCCATTCCGGCTGTGCATCCAGCCAGCGGTCCCAATCCTGATCGCCGTCCCGCACAGCGACGGGATTGCCAGCATCTGCGCTCGAAACGACAAGGACCTCGCATGTTGCCGGAATGATCCGGCGCACCGGGTCAAGCAAGTCGGCGTGAACGACCAGGACCTCCGGCTTCGCATCTCCCAACATATAGGTGATTTCGTCGGGGCTTGCGTGCCAGTTCAATGGCACCGCATAGGCGCCAATGGCATTCGCGGCATGGGTCGCTTCGAGGAAGGCGAAATCGTTCCGCAGCAGCAGCGCTACGGCGTCGTTTTCGCGAACGCCGAGCCTCGCAAGTCCGGTGGCGGCCCGGCGACCGCGCGCCAGCAGCTCGGACTTCGAGCGGGTGCGTTCGCCGACGATGATGGTCGCGGTTTCGTCGCTCACATTTCCTCCGTCCGCGGGTCTTCGCCCAACTTGACTTTGGCATCAATATAATGGACTGACCATTAGATCAATATACCAAGGAGATATCTTTGAGCATTCGGGGCAAGGCCTGCATCGCCGGCATCTATGAGCACCCGACGCGGAAAGCCGACGGGCTGTCGCTCGCCCAGATCCACGCCGAAGTCGCGCGCGGCGCGCTTGCGGACGCGGGCCTCAGCAAAGACGACGTGGACGGCTATTTCTGCGCCGGCGATGCGCCGGGGCTCGGCCCGATGAACATGGTCGAGTACCTCAATCTCAAGCCGCGTCATGTCGATTCGACGGATACCGGCGGCTCTTCCTATGTTCTGGCGGTCGGCCATGCCGCGGCCGCGATCGCGCTCGGAAAATGCAGCGTCGCGCTGATCACCTTGGCAGGCCGGCCCCGCGCCGCCGGCCAAAGCCAGGTCCGTCCGGCGCCGGGCGCAACGGCAGACGCGCCGTTCGAGGCGCCCCTCAATCCCGTGATCGCGACGATGTACGGCGCAGCCGCCAATCGTCACATGCACGAGTTCGGGACCACGTCGGAACAACTCGCCTGGATCAAGGTCGCGGCATCCCATCACGCCCAGCACAATCCACACGCCATGCTGCGGAACGTCGTGACGGTCGAAGACGTGCTGAATTCTCCGATGGTGGCAGATCCCCTGCATCGCCTCGACTGCTGTGTGATCAGCGACGGCGGCGGCGCAATCGTCCTCGTCGCCCCGGAAGTCGCGCGGAGCCTCAAAAGACCGGTCGTCAGCATTCGCGGGGCCGGCGAGGCGATCAAGCATTCCGCCGGTGGCAGGATCGATCTTACCTACAGCGGCGCCGTCTGGTCGGGACCGCGCGCATTTGAAGAGGCCGGCGTCCGTCCATCAGATATCCAGTACGCCTCGATCTACGACAGCTTCACCATCACGGTGCTGATGACGCTGGAGGATCTCGGCTTCTGCGCCAAGGGCCAGGGCGGGCGCTTCGTGGCCGACGGAAATCTGATCTCGGGACATGGCAAGCTGCCCTTCAACACCGACGGCGGCGGCCTTTGCAACAACCATCCCGGCAATCGGGGCGGCATGACAAAAGTGCTCGAGGCTGTCCGTCAGTTGCGCGGCGAGGCCCACCCGGCCGTGCAGGTGCCCAACTGCGCGCTGGCCCTGGCGCATGGCACCGGCGGCTCGCTCGGAACGCGCCATGGCAGTGCCACCGTCATTCTGGAAAGGCAGTGATTCCCGTGTCGCAAACCCCTGCATCATCCGCAAATCCCGAAATCCAGCCCTATTTCGAGGCCCTTCGCGACGGGAAGCTGCTGATCAAAGCATGTACGCAGTGCCGGCAACCGCATTTCTATCCGCGCGCAGGCTGCCCGTTTTGCTTCTCGGACGCAACCGAATGGCTCGAAAGCCGCGGCACTGGAACGATCTACGCCTACAGCGTGCTGCGCGCGACCAAGGACCTGCCGGTCCTTGCCTATGTCACGCTCGATGAGGGCCCGACGCTGATGACATCAATAGTCGACAGTCCGCCGAGCGCCTTGTCGAATGGCGCAGCCGTCCGCCTGGTCGTTCGCCCGGGCGCCGACGGCGCACTCGCGCCGATGTTTACTCTGATCTAAAGCTTGAGGACGCAAATCCATGCGCAACATCGTCTCCCTGGAAGGCAAGACTGTCGTCGTCACCGGTGCGGGCCAGGGCATCGGCCGAGCCACGATCAACCTGGCGCGAGAGCTCGGCGCCAACGCAATTGCCATCGACCTCAATCGCGACACGCTGTCGACCTACGACACGTCCGACCGCCAATTGATGACCATCACCGGCAGCGTGACGGACGAGGCGTTCGCAACGGATGCAGTCGAGAAGATCGTCGAGCGGTTCGGTGCGATCCATGGCCTCGTCAACAATGCCGGCATCACCCGGCCGGCGATGTCGGAGAAGATGACGCTTGCGCAATGGAACGCGGTCATCGAGGTGCATCTGACCGGAGCGTTCCTGTGGACCCAGGCGGTGGGACGCACCATGCTGCAACGCGCAAAGGGCGGAGAGACCAACGTCGGCTCCATCGTCAACATCTCGTCCGACGCAGGGCGTGCCGGCGCGATGGGCCAGATCAACTATGCCGCCGCCAAGAGCGGCATGCTGGGGATGACGATGACCTCGGCCAAGGAATGGTCGAAGTTCGGGATCCGGACCAATTCGGTCTGCTTCGGCGTGGTCGAGACCCCCATGACCGAAACCATTCGTGGCGACAAGTTCCGCGAGGGGATACTGGCCCGCATTCCGATGGGACGCTGGGCCCTGCCCGAGGAAGTGGTGCAGCCGGTGTGTTTCCTGCTGTCGGACGCCGCCTCCTACATCACCGGCCAGCACATTGCGGTCAACGGCGGTTTCCACATATCAATCTGATCGGCCAGCGGAAGCTCTTGCAAAGAGGCCGGTGCGGGCTGATGAAGACCTGATAGCCCCAGGGACGACTCATGCCGCAAGAACGATCCAGGCCAGAGCCGCGTACCGGCCGAAAGACAGCGGCCGGCACGCCAGCGCCATCGGCTGGCGATCTCAGGGATAGCCGATCTGCCGGAAAGTCCTTCCGTCCCATCAAGACCCGCCGGATCTTCGAGGAGATCTGCGATGCGATCCGCGCCAAGCTCGTCAGTGGCGAACTGAAAGCCGGCGACCGGCTGCCGTCCGAGCGCGAACTGTCCGAGATGCTCGATGTCAGCCGCACCGCGTTGCGCGAAGCCATCCGCAGCCTCGAGATCGCCGGCATCGTCGAGATGCGAAAGGGAAGCCGGGGGGGCGCCTTCATCACCCGGAGCGGCGCCGGACAGGTGACCCGTACCTTCCGTGACATGCTCGACTTCGGTCATGTGTCGCTGGCGACGCTGCTCGAGGCGAGGCTCATGGTGATGGACGCCGTGGTGCGCGCCGCCTGCGAGCGCGCTAGACCCGCGGACATCGAACGGCTGAGCAGGAACGTGGCCGAGACCGTCGAGTTGACGAGGCAGGGCCGTTACGAGGAGCGGACCTTGAAGGCCGTCGAGTTCAGCACCTTGCTGGCAAACTCGACCGGCAACCAGGTGATGTCGGCGATTCTGGAAGCCATGGCATCCGTGATCCGCCGCTTTGTCCTGATCGCCGGACCACCCGCCCATGACCCGGTGATCGCCTCCCGCCTGCGACTGATCGAGCAGATCAAGGCCAAGGATACCAAGGGCGCTTGTGAGACGATGCGCAGCTATCTCATCAAACTGAACGAGCACCTGCTGAACACCGAGAAGGTCCGTCTGCGCGGCGACGCCCGCCGCCGCTCGCGCGCGCCGGTCTGACTTCGGTTGGCCCCACCTCGCCGCCTTCATCCGGCGGCCTGCCAATGCAGCAATGAATATCGCGGCACGGCGTCATGGTGATGCTCGAATACGCCCTCGACATCAGTCCCGATGGCGATGGTTTGCAGGGGATCGCCGAGCAGGTTCCCCACCATGCGCACATGTCCGGCATGCGGCAGCTCCACCAGGACGGCAAGGTAAGGTCCACGCCCGCGCAATGCGTCGTGCGAAGGGCTCCAGATCCGCTCCCAGCTGAAGATGCGGCCGCGCGACTCGACCTCGGTCCATTCGACGTCGAACGAATGGCAATGGTGGCAGAGCCATTCCGGCCCGAACTGCCACGTCGTGCAGTGCGGGCAGCGCTGCACCAGCAGGCGGTTCTGCTGCAACCCCGCCCAATACGGTGCCGACAATCCATCGTTTTCGGGGACCGGAATCGGCAGCCCCTCGGGAAGATAGGCCGCGCGCGGAGTGTCGCTCATAGCGTTGCTCCGGAGCCGAGCAGAAGGTTGCTGGCCGGCGTCACCATCGGCCCGCCGATCACCATCGCCACGTCGTTGCGCTTGACCTGGTTGACCGACTGGCCACGGATCTGGCGCACCGCCTCGATCACCAGCTCGAAGCCGTGCATGTAGCATTCGGCGAGATTCCCGCCGCTGGTATTCAGCGGAAGCCGCCCGGAGGGCGCTATCAGATTGTCGAGCACAAGAAAATCGTTCACCTCCTCGGGCTTGAAGAAGCCGTGCTCGGCCAACGCCATCACCACGCCACCGGTAAAATTCTCATAGCTTTGAACGACATCGACGTCGGCGGGCCTGATCCCGGCCATGCGGTAAAGAGCGGGCGCGAGCGTCTCGAAACTGGCGCTGGCATATTGCGGCGAATTATGCGGCATCGCGCCGCTGCGATATCCGGCGCCAGTGGCAGCCCCGAGAACGTAGGCGGGCTTGTTGCGGAAATCGCCGGCGCGCTCCTCGGGCACCAGGATGATCGCCGCGGCGCCATCATTCTCCATGCAGCAATCGAAAAGATGAAACGGCTCGGCAATCCAGCGCGAGGCGTTGTACTTTTCGGGATCGAGCGGTTTGCCGAACATCACCGCGCGGGGGTTCGACTGCGCATGATGGTACGAGGCTAGCGCAATCGCCTGCATGGCTTCCTGCCGCACGCCATGCTCATGCATGTAGCGCCGCACGCGCATGGCAAAACGCTGCGGCGGCGCCAGCACGCCGTACGGCATCAGATAGGCCCTCTCGCCGGAGATGGTGCTGATGCTTCCGGCTTGTCCAAAGCGTCCGTATTGCCCTTGCGCCAGCGAACGGAACACCACGACGCAATCCGCAAGCCCAGCAACGATCGAAGCAGCGGCGTTGGCCACCGCTGCGCAGCAGCCCCCGCCTCCCCCGCCCCATTGCATCGTGGTCGTGCTCAGCCGGCGTATCCCGAGCGCTGCCGCCAGGCGCGCCGCATCGCTGCGGTCGTCGCTGTAGGACGAGAACCCGTCGATCGCGCGCGGGTCGAGCCCGGCATCGCTGCAGGCTGCCAGGATCGCCTTGAGCGCCAGCTTGAATTCGGGGTCGGGCGATGCGCCGTGACGATAGTAATCCGTCTCACCGACGCCGACCACGGCGACGCGGCCCCGCAGCGTACGCTCGCCTGTTGCCCGCGCCGTCATGCCTTGACCGCAGCACCAAAAGCGCCGGCCTCGGCCAGCCGCGCGAGTCGGGTGTCATCATAGCCAAGCAGATCGCGGAGCACCTGCCCGGTATGCTGGCCGACGGCGGGAGCGGCTACGGGGTCCACGACCGGCGTTTGCGAATAGCGGATCGGCAGGCTGACGTTCGGTATCCACCCCACTTCATCATGAGGAATCCGCGTGACGATGCCGCGCTCACGCGCTTCCGGGGAGCGGATCGCCTCACCGACGGTCCGGACCTTGCCGCAAGGCACAGCTGCGGCGCGCATCTTCGACTGCCAGTGCGACCAGGGATGCTGCGCGAACGTTTCGCGCAGGATCGAAAACAACTCATCGCGCCGGCGAATGCGATCGGCTCCGGTCGCATAAAGATCTGACGATGCAAGATCGGAACGATCGATCACCTGCGACATCAGGCGCTGGAAAATCTTGTCGTTGCCGCAATTGATGTAGAAGGTGGAATCTGCGGCCTGAAAGACTCCAGAGGGGCAGGTGTCGGGACTGGTGTTGCCGTGGCGCTGCGGATCCGTTCCGGTGAACAACTGCTGCATCGACGCATAGCCGGTCATCAGAACGGCAGTGTCGAACAGCGATACTTCGATGGCCTGCCCCATGCCGCTGCGTTCGCGCGCGACAAGTGCGCCGAGAACGGCATTGCTGGCCATCATGGCCGTGCTGATATCCATGACCGGCGACAATGCACGCACGCCCTCGCGGTCCGCGTAGCCGTTCATGGATACAAATCCGCTCTCGACCTGGGCGATCGGATCGAAGCCGAGCCGGTCCGAGAAAGGTCCTTCCCGGCCGTAGGCGGAGACCGAGCAGTAGATGATCGCTGGCGCGATCTGACGACAACTCTCGTAGCCAAGACCGAAGCGCTCCATGACCCCGGTGGAAAAATTCTCGACCACGACATCCGCCGTGCGGATCAGGTCCCGTGCGACCCCGACGCCCTCCGGCGATTTCAGATCGATCGCGACGCTTCGCTTGTTGCGATTGGTCCACAGGAACGGCGCGCCATAATTCAGCCTGGCATCGACTGGCGGGTAGCGCCGCAGGTCGTCACCACGCACGGGGGCCTCGACCTTGACCACCTCGGCGCCCATGTCGGCGAGGATCATCGTCGCAAACGGCCCTGCAATGAAATGCGAGAAGTCCACGACCCTGATCCCGGCAAGCGCCTTGGGCGCATCGGATGTTCGGGGCGTGTGCTCCGGAAATTCCGCTTCGATCCGATCCAGCATCTTTCCACCCATATGGCTTCGTTCCGAGATGATCCGGTCAAAGATCCAGCACGAGCGTGCCGGACTTCGATCCGGAGCAGCAAATCATGATGGTCTTGTTCGCCGCCTGCTCTTCCGGGCTGAGGAACAGGTCGCGGTGATCGGGGATTCCCTCGATCACCCGCGTTTCGCAGGTCCCGCAAACGCCTTCCGAGCAGGAATAATTCGCCATGATGCCCGCATCGAGAACGGCATTCAGAATGGTCTTGCCCGGCTCGACCGCGATCGTGCGATTGCTGCGCGCCAGCCTGACCTCGAATCCGCCGTCGACGGCCGGCGCCTGCTTGGCCTGGAAATACTCGACGTGGACATGCCCCGCCGGACGGCCCGCGGTGGCCTTCTCGAAGGCTTCCAGCATCGGCACCGGGCCGCAACAATAGAGATGCGCGCCGGCCGGCGCATTCGCGACGATGGCAGCAAGATCGAGAGGCCGACCTCCTTGTTCATCGTCAAAGTGGACATGAAGCTGCGCGTCCGGGCCGATGGCGCCGAGTTCGCCGAGAAATGCCGCGGCCCGCCGCGTCCTCGCAGCATAGTGCAGTTTCCACGGTCGGCTCAGCGCTTGCAGGCGCCGGATCATCGACGCCAGCGGCGTGATGCCGACGCCGCCTGCGATCAGCAGCGAGGATTCCGCATCCTCGCGCAGCGCAAAATTGTTCCGCGGCATGGAGATCGTAACGATATCGCCGGCCTTGAAGCTGTCGTGGACGAAGTTCGAGCCGCCGCGCCCGGCAGCATCCCTGTTGACGGCGATGACGTAGCGATGCCGTTCGCTCTGATCGTTGACGAGCGAATAGCTGCGGATCATGCCATTGTTCAGATGCAGATCGATGTGGCTGCCGGCGGTGAAGGGTGCGAGGTCGCCTCCCGCCGGAAGCACCAGCTCATACGAATTGATGCTCTCGGCCTCATAGGTGATGCGCTTCACTCGCAGTTCCTGCAGGTCGCCGGCCATGTCGTAGCGCTCAAAGCTCGTAGCCGAAGTCCGCGCCGAGCTTCGCCCGCATGAAAGGCGCGCCGGAATCGATCCAGGAGTCCTCGGGCGGCAGCCGCAAGGACACCGCACGGACCATGAACACGTCCGGATCGGCGACACCCTTCGGCCGGGTGCCGTGGTCGCGATAGGCGCCGAGTGCTTCCAGAATGAACCGCCTGGTCATCGCGATGCCGGTATCGCTGGAACACAAATTCTCCCTGGTGCGGTCGGCGATCGGCGATACCCCGCTCTGGCACGCCCCGTCCTGGACCCAAAGACCGGGGAGACCGGAGAACCACGTCGTCCGCTGTGCTTCGTAGTCGAACTGATATCCGTTCTGCGGATTGTACTTCGTCCAATAGTCGGCGTACGGCACCGTCACCGGCTGCTTGACCAGCGCGTGGTGGCTGGCGTGGCCGCTCTCCCGGCCCTTGTGCCCTTCCGCGAAGACTTCGCGCGTCTTGGGCAGCAGCGGCTGCGAGGGATGATAGGAGAACATGATGCAGAGCGTGTTCTCGTCGTCGATCGGCACCCAGGCGTGACCGCTCAGATCGGGAAACGGCGATAGCGGCGGAACCAGCGTGTAGAACGGCAGCATGAACTGATTGACGCGCCAGTAGAGCGTATTCGCGTCGTAGTTCCGGCGTGCCGCAATGCTCATGCCGAAATCCTGCTTGACGCATTCGAAGGTCGGGCGGAGGTCGCGCTTCTGGATCCAGGCGCTGGTGGTGCCCTGCGCGTCGAGACGGCCGTGAAGCAAGGGTGCGTGCGCGGAATCGATCTCACCCTCGACGGCCTGCAGCCAGTTGCACTCCTGAACCCGCACCGAGATGTGGACCTGCTCCTCGGGGACAAGATTCCACTCGACATTCGGCAGCGGCGGAGGCGAGGCCTGATCCGGCCCGAGATAGGCCCAGATCATTCCGTTGCGCTCACGGCAGGCATAGGCCTTGATGCGCACCCGCTCCTTGAGCCGGCTGCGGACCGGTTCGGCCGGCATGTCCATCACCGCGCCCGTGACGTCGAACTTCCAGCCGTGATAGACGCAGCGCAGGCCGCAATCCTCATTGCGAGCGAAGACCATCGGCGCGCCCCGGTGCGGACAGGCCTGGTCGACCAGACCAACGCGGCCCTCGGTGTCGCGAAAAGCCACCAGATCCTCGCCGAGCAGTCGAACGCGCTTTGGCTGTCCATCGCGCGCCAGATCTGCGGACGGCAGAAACGGAATCCAGTAGAGCCGGAACAACTCCCCCAGCGGAGTGCCCTTGCCAACTCTTACCAGCCGCTCGTTGTCCTCGTGCGAGAGCATGATTTTCTCCTCGATAGCTTATGTCAGGTTCGATTTTGGGTCGCTGCGGTCCAGCAAGGCTGTGACCCGATCGGACAATCCGAGATCGTGCGCCGTCCATAACGGGTCGGATGAAGCCAGTGGCCGTCGCGGAATCGGCGGCAGCTTTCCGGCCTCGACCAGTCTGACGATCATTTCGATCCGCTGACGCTCCAGATCCTTCAGCACGTCTTCAACGACGACGCCTTCTGCGGCGCAGCCGGGAAGCTCGGGATAAGCGAGACGGACGAGCCATTCTTCGGGCTCGGTCTCGACGGCTTCCGCCTCGAGCAGATAAGGAATCGACAACAGAGCGCGCAGATCCAACGCAGGGCCTCCCTTGGGGCCCTCTTGTCCGAGCCGCCATTTAATACGTATACGTATCATATCGTCATGGCCCTGGCAACCGTTCGGATGCGGACGGGACAATCCCCGTTTGACCGGCGGTTGAGAGACCACGCCCAAGCTGCTAACGGCTTGTTGCACTGGAGCAGCCGGGGGACGAGCACGATGTCGGTCAAGAAGGACGAAGCTGGAGATCCGGCGGCCGTGCTGGCCCATCAGTGGAGGCTGGAAAGCGGCATCGGATTTCTGCTGCGCCTGCTCGAGGCCAAATATGACGGACTCTACCAGAGCGTAACGCGGCAGAGCGACATCACTCCCCGCCAGTTCGGCGTGCTGATGGCGCTGCTGCAGGAGGGGCCAATGACGGCATCGGCCCTTGCAGAGCGCATCAGTTGCGACCGGAATACGCTGAGCGAAATGCTGAAGCGGATGACCGCACGCAGGCTGATCTCCAAGAAGAGCCATCCCGCCGATCGCCGTTCCATCCAGGTCCAGATCACGGCCAAGGGCACCAGCGCCTTGATGGCCGTGGTTCCAGCCGCCGCCCGGCTGCAGGATCTCATGCTTGCTCCCCTGAGCCAGGACGACCGCGCGCATTTCCTGCGTTGCATGCTGGCGATCGCAAAGTCTCCCCCTCCCGAGCCCGGCGCCTGAGTCCCGCAGCCGCGGCCAGACCACCGCTTGGCTCGCCACGGCTGTTGTAATCCTTCGGCCGATACGATACGTATACGTACTAAATATATTTCCGAGACGCCATAGAGCGTCCGTCGAGGGGAGAACGCTGATGCGCGCGCTGGTAATGCTGCTGTCGTTGCTATTTGTAGCCCCGGCTCTGGCCGAGGGGTATCCGGAGCGTGCGATCCGGATGATCGTGCCCTATCCGGCGGGCGGATCCACCGACATCCTCGCGCGGGCAATCCTGCAACCCCTTACGGAAATCCTTGGCAAGCCGGTCATCATCGACAACAAGTCGGGTGCCGGAGGCATCATCGGCACGACAGAAGCGGCTCGGGCAACGCCGGACGGATACACCATCGTATTCGGCAATCTCGGGCCGAACGCGCTGAACGCGAGCCTCTACAAGAAGCTCGCCTACGATCCCGTCCGCGATTTCGTGCCGATCTCGAAGGTCGTCGACGTGCCGTTCCTGCTGGTAACGGCGCCGTCGACCGGGATCAGCAGCGTCACCGATCTCATCGCGCGCGGCAAGAAGGATCCCAACGCGCTCTCCTATGCATCGGTCGGGCAAGGATCGGCCTCCCATGTCACGGCGGAGCTGTTTCGCCGTCAGGCCGGCATTGAAATGCAACACATTCCGTATCGTGGGGGCGCACCGGCAACGAACGATACGCTCGCGGGCCAGGTTTCGGTCTACTTCATCACGCCGCTCGAAGGCATGGGTCAGGTCCAGGCCGGCATGCTCAAATCGCTCGGCATCAGCACGGCGGAGCGCTCGCCGCTGTTTCCGGACACGCCGACCATCAACGAGGCGCTTCCTGGATTTCAGGTCGTGGTGTGGTTTGGCATCCTCGCGCCTGCCGGCACCCCGTCCGAGATCGTGGCCAGGCTGAACGACGCAATCGCGCGCGCGGTCGCAACGCCGTCCGTGCAGGAGTCTCTCAAAAAGCTCGGCGTCGAACCGAAGAGCTCAACGCCGGAAGCTTTCGCGGCCACCATCCGCGCCGATGTCGACAAGTGGGCGAAGGTGGTGAAGGAGGCCAACATCACGCTCGACTAGCACCGTACTCCGCTATTCGGTCTTGACGTTGCGTTCCTCGATCACCTTGCGCCAGGATGGGATCTCTGCGGCGATTAGGGCGCGCAACTCGGCAGGGGTGCTGGCCTTGGCCTCGACGCCATAGGAGAGGAAGCGCTCCCGTATTTGCGGCATCGCCAGCACCGTGCCAAGCGCGGCGTTGAGCTTGGCCACAACATCAGGCGGAGTGCCCGCAGGGGCGAGAATGCCGAACCACGTTTCGACCGAATAGCCCTTCAAGGCGGCGCCGATGGATGCCGCACTGGGAGCGACTGGCGAAGGACCGGGCGAGGAAACTCCGAGCAGCTTCACCTTGCCGGAGCGGATGTGCTCGTTCAGCGTATCGGAAGTGGTGGTGAGCAGAATGTCGACCTCGCCGGCGAAGATCGCAAGCGTCGTCGGCGCCTGGCCCCGATATGGGACGTGGACCATTTGCAGACCTGCCTGATTGAGGAAACGCTCGGTGCTCAGATGCCCGAGCGAACCTGGCCCGGCGGATGCATACAGCATCGGCTTACTCTGCGCCTTGGCATAGGCAAGCAGCCCGGCGACGTCGTTCACGGGTACCTTTTCGCTTGCCACCAGCACCAGCGGCGCCGTGGAGACCAGCGACACCGGCGCAAAGCTCTTCAGCGGATCGAAATCGATGCCCTTCTGCAGCAACGGCGCGATCGAGATCGGGCCGTTGTTGGCAAACAGAAGCGTGTAACCGTCGGCATCCGATCGAGCCGCTTCGTTGGAACCGGTCGTGCCGGCCGCCCCGCCGCGATTGTCGATAACGATCGGCTGGCCGAGAATCTTCGTCATCGGCTCCTGCAGTGCACGCGCCATGATGTCGGTCGAACCGCCGGCGGGATATGGCACGATGAGCCGGATCGAACGCGATGGATAATTGTCCGCTACGGCGGGCGCGACGAGCATCGCCGCTCCGAATATGAAAGCCAGAACACGTAGCCCCTTCATGTCGATCCTCCCTATGTTTTTGATTCCCTTGCGGTAGAAATATTCGCGGCGGGCAGCATCAAATTACGGTGACGCTGCACCCCTTCCAAATGCGCCGGCGGCAGCGGCCTGCTCGACGTCATTTTCGGACAGGCCCAGCACGCGCGTCAGAATCTCGTCCCGGTGCTCGCCGATGGCGGGGATGTCGCGGCCGATTCCAGTCCGCGCGCCCGACATCCGCCACGGCGCGTTGACGCCCTTGAACTCGCCTGCGAGGTCGGCGATCGGCGCAAAGACGCCGCGGGCAGACAAATCCGCATCATCCAGCGTTTCCGCGGGATCGCGAAAGCGGGCGCTCGGAATGCCGGCGCGATCGAGCGCTGCCAGGCACTCATCCACCGTGTGCTGCATCGTCCACCGCTGGACGACCTGCATCATCGCGGCCCAGTTCGCACCGCGCGCCGCCACCGAGGTGAAACGAGGGTCTGACGAAAGCTCCGGCAGGCGCGTCAGGTCGCGAAGCGCCGCAAAATTGCGCGCCGATACCGGGGCGATCAGGACGTCGCCGTCCTTGGCGCGAACAGGACCATAGGTCGGGCGTGCCACCGGCGCCGAGAATTGCGCCTCCTGCAGCTCATACACCATGAGGTTCAGCATGCAGTCCATCAGAACGACATCGACGTGCTGCCCTGCTCCCGTACGCTCCCGTTGCACCATCGCCGTTTGAATCGCCGAGAAGCCGAAAACGCCGCCGAGAATGTCGGCAACGAACACTGCTCCGGCCGCCGGCCGGTCGCGATCACCGGCGTATCGCATCAGCGCGCGGTCGAAGCCGCTCTCGGCATGAACGATCATCGCATAGGCCGGTCGCTCCGACTGCGGACCGGTCTGGCCGTAGCCGGATATCGAGCAATAGATCAAACGGGGATTGATCTTGCGAAGCGCCTCATAGCCGAGACCCAGGCGCTCCATCACACCGGGCCGGAAATTCTCGACCAGAATATCCGTGCTTTCGACCATGCGATGCACGAGCTTGATCGCCTCGGGCGATTTGAGGTCCAGTGCGATGCTCTTCTTGCCAGCGTTGAGCTGACCGAAATAGGCGCTTTGGCCGTCGCGAAGGGGCGCGCGCAGACGCATCTCCTCGCCTTCCGGCGGCTCGATCTTGATCACTTCGGCGCCGACATCTGCCAGCAGCCGGGCGCAATAGGGTCCGGCGAGCATGATCGAGAAGTCCAGCACGCGGACGCCCTCGAGTGGTGATTTCAATGATTGGCCCTGCATCATCGGTTCCTATCGAGGTAAGCCAAGCGCACGCTGTGCGATCAGGCTGCGCTGAATTTCGTTCGTTCCGATGCTGATCACCCACATCAGGGAATGACGCAGGTTTTGCTCGAACCGGCCGTTGTCGATGGCACCCGGCATCTGTTCGGACAGCGTGGCGCGCATGCCGAGCATGTCGAGCGCGGCTTCGCCGAAGCGTTCCATCAGCTCGCTGGAAAAGACCTTGCTGATCGCACCATACTCCGGCGGAGTGACGCCGCCGGCGGCAAGGTCAGCGCAATGCATCATCAATTGGCGCCCGATCTCGATTTCGGACGCGAACGTCGCCATGCGGTCCCGGATGACCGGATCCTCGCTCAATTCATGCCGGGCCATGACGTGCTGGCGCAGTCGTTCAAAGGCATGCGCGACTTTCAGCACGATGCCGCCGCCGACCAGCCCCCGCTCGAAAGCGAGCGCCCCGGTCAAGACTTTCCAGCCCTCGTTTTCAGCGCCGACGAGGTTCTCCAGGGGCACGCGAACATCGTCGTAGAAGATGTTGGCGAACGTTCCATCGTACATGGTGGTGGCCGGCCGGATCGTGATCCCGGGTGTGGTCATCGGCACGATGAACATGCTGATGCCGGCATGGGGCTTGGCGCTCTTGTCGGTTCGCGCCGCCAGGAACATGTATTTTCCCCACCAGGTGGTGGTCCAGATCTTCTGACCGTTGATGACCCAATGGTCGCCGTCGCGGACCGCGCTGGTCCGCAGCGCCGCAAGGTCGGATCCTGCCTGCGGCTCGCTGTAACCCATCCCATGCATGGCCTCGCCGCGCAGAATTTCCGGCAGATATTTCTTCTGTTGCTCGGACGTTCCGAACATCATCAAGGCGTTGGCCTGGATCGAGGCGCCAATGCGCGGAGCCTCGTTCTGCTCCATGGTCTCCATGAAGGCGATTTGCTCGAGCGGCGAACGCGCCTGGCCGCCGAACTCCTGCGGCCAGCCGAGGCCGATCCAGCCGGTGCTGCCCATATCGGCGGCAAATTCAGCGTCGAACTCGCGCTTTGCGAACGGCTTGGCGTCGAAGGCGGCTTTTCTGCCGTCCGCCCAGGTTTGCGCAAACCACCGCTTGACCTGATCGCGCAGTTCGTTGCCCGCGCAGCCGAGGTCATATTGCGGCATCCCCGCGCCGCCATTGTCGAAGAGATGGGCGGCGAGGCTTCGTTTGGCATGGGCGGCGCCACCAAACGCTACGGTGTCCAGATGGACGCGTTTGAAATGCAGTGGTGCTTCGTGTTCTTCGGCGTAGCCGATGGCGCCGAATGTGTGCTGCGTCTCCAGCGAAACGCGGCGCAAAGCAGGGCCTGCGAACGCCATGGCGCAATCGGAGAAGTACGGCCAGTCGAGATCGCCCTCGTCCCGCAGCTTTGCCGCGTGGTGCAGAACGAGACGCACACCTTCGAGATCGATGAGACAGTTGGCCAGCTTGTGCTGAATCGCCTGAAATCGCCCGATTGGTTGGCCGAACTGCTGCCGTTCCCCGGCATAGGCTACTGCCAGCTCGAACGCCCGACGCGCGGCACCATGGGCGCGCGCCAGTAGCATCAGACGCGCGATCGATCGTAGGTCGCTCAGGCTGATCTCGGCAGCAGGAACAAGTCTTGCCGGCACGGAATCGAGCGTCAGCTCCCAATTGCCCCACGCTCCCATGGCGCGCGTCGGTATACGATCGACGCCGGGAGCCCGAAGGTCGACGAGCACGAGCTGCGCCTCATCCACCGGCGTGAGCAGGTGGGTCGCGCTTCCCGCGGCCTCGACGAACCGGAGGGATCCCGTTGCCGTCTCGCCATCAAGCGTGATCGAACCGATACCGGGATCGGGATCGAACGCACCGAAGGAGAAGACAATGCGCGCCGCGCCAGCGTGAAGCGCCTTTCGCAGTTCGGCTCCATCGGAAGATGCATCCGGCAGCACGAGGTTGGCCAGCACGGCAGACCACATCGGAGCTAGACACGCCGCGCGGCCGAGCTCTTCCATCACCGCCAGGATCTCGCGAAGACCGCCCTCCTCCGGATCGGCGCCCAGAACCGCGATACCCTGCTGGGCCAGCTTGTCCCAGATCTCGGTGATCGCGTCCGGCGACGCGCCATCCTTCAGGCGATCGGCGCGCCAATGCGTTGCGAGAAGCCCGCGCAAGGATGCGCGAAGCATGCCCGCAACGTCGTCGCTTTCGATGCCGTAGGCCGCCATCGCGAGAGCCTAAGCCTGACCGAACCTCGGCTTGCGCTTCTCCTTGAAGGACATGGTGGCCTCCTTGTGATCCGCTGTCTCGAACGTGACCTGCTCGAGCGCCATTGACGCCTCCAGCAACATGTTCACGCGATCCTTCACGATCTGGTTGATCGACAGCTTGGTCCAGCGGATCGCCCAGGTCGGGCCGTTCGCCAGTTCAATGGCGATTTCCCGCGCCTTGCCCAGCACGTCGGCACGAGGAACCACGTGATTGACCAGGCCAATCCGTTCGGCTTCCCTGCCCTTGAGCAGCGTGCCGCGGATCAGGAACTCCTTGGCCTTGTTGATGCCGACCAGCAACGGCCAGATCACGGTGCCGCCGTCTCCGGCGACCAGCCCGACGCGGGAGACATGCGTGTCGCCGATGCGGGCGTCCTCGGACATGACCGTGATATCGCACAGCAGCGCATGGGTCGCAGCCAGCCCGATGGCATCGCCGTTGATCGCCGCGATGATGGGCTTGTCGAGCTCGAGCTGCCGGGTGACGCCGCGGCGGCTGATCATGGGATCATGGATCTCCCCCTCCTCCAGAACGTCCCCGCCGGGCCGCTCCGACATCGCCTTGACGTCGCCGCCGACGCTGAAGAAATCGCCGGCGCCGGTGAGCACTACGACGTTGACGGCGTGATCGTCGGCCAAATCGTCCCAGATCGTCCTGAGTTCGCGGATCAGTTTCTGATTGATGGCGTTACGCGCCTCCGGCCGGTTCAGCGTGACCGTCGCGACTTTGTCCGCGACCTCGACTTTCAGGCATTCGTATTTGGCGTAGATCGACACGGTTTCCTCCGTTTTGGCTCATCGCTTCTCGTTCAGGGGCGCATGCCCGGCTGCATCTCGGCAAGCGCCACCTGCAGCGACATCGCACCGGGATCCTGTTCCAGCATGCGCTGCACTGACTCGAGATGGGTACGCATCAGGCGTGACGCAGTCGCTGCATTTCGTGCCCGGAGCGCCGTCAGAAACTTTCGACGCGTTTCCACCAACCGCGCCATCGCGACACCGCTCGACACCACCTTGGCATAGACGAACCGCATGTGGATCTCGGTGACCGCATCGAGAATCATCGCGATCACCTTGTTCCCGGTCGCAACCGCAAGCAGCTTGTAGAACTCGCGCGAGCATTCGACGCGGTCGAGCAGACGCCCCTCCTGCGTCGCCAGCTCCGTGCGCTCGATGTTGGCCTCGAGCGCGTCGAAATCGACCGGCTTGCCATTGGCACAGGCCAGCCGAACCACGAGATCCAGCACGTCAATCCGCGCCTCGGACAGCTCGCGCACGGAGATCGTGCCCAGACTCAGCATGTCGCGCATGACGAGATTCATGCGGCCGGTATCGCCCTCGCGCACAAAAGCGCCGCCTTTCACGCCTTTTCGCAGCCGAAGCACTCCGGCCATCTCCAGGCTCCGCAGAGCTTCACGCAGGACGTTACGGCTCACCCCTAACTGCTGGGCCAGGTCGCGCTCCGGCGGCAATTTGTCACCGGGTTTGAGAACGCCCAACGCGAGCTGCTCCCTGATCCTCTCGCAGATTTCCTCGAATGCCCGACGCGTATGGATCGGCCGGAATTTCGGCGCCGTTGGCGCCCCTGCCACGCGGCTATCCGCGGGGCGGTCGCGTCGGCCCGATGTTCCGGACTTTGGGGGAGTGGATGTCTGCGGTCTTGACTTCATCATCATGGCAATGATTATTAAATGGATCACCCATTAAATGGAAGCTCTTTCTTTGGAGCTTTCTCCCAAGGAAACGCCGCGATGAGTTTCACCGAAGAGCAAACCGCGTTCCGCGAGAGCATCCGCCGGATGGTGGCCAGACATGTGGCCCCGATCGCGGCGGAGATCGACGAGACCGATCGTTTCCCGACCGAACTGGTGAAACTGTTCGGCGAGATGGGATTGATGCAGCTCTGGGTACCCGAGCAGTACGGTGGCCCCAATGGCAACCTCACCATGATGTGCATCGCGCGGGAGGAGATATCGAAGGTCTCTCCCGCCTGCGCGTCCATTGCCGGACTCAACACCATGTTCATCATGCCGCTGCTCCATTTCGGCTCGGAGGAGCAGCGCCGCAAGTTCCTGCCGATCATCGCCAAGGGCGGCGTGGTTACGGCAATCGCGATCTCCGAGCCGCAGGCCGGCTCCGACGTCACCGCCCTCAACACGCGCGCGCAGAAGGATGGCGACAGCTACATCCTGAACGGCCGGAAGCAGTGGTGCAGCTATGGCGTGGAGGCAGAGTTCATCGTGTTGATGGCCCGGACCGGCGACGGGCCGGGCGCCGACGGCATCAGCGCCTTCATCATCGAGCCAAAGAAGATGCCGGGCGTGTCGTTCGGCCGACATGAGCGCAAGATGGGTTTTCGCGGCGCGCCCAATACGCCGATCTTCCTCGACAATGTGCGGGTGCCCGCCGAAAATCTCGTTGGGGAAGAGGGCAAGGGCTTTCGTGCCTCGATGCGGGCGCTCGATCTCAATCGCCCGACGATCGGCGCTCAGTCGGTCGGTCTGGCCCAAGGTGCGCTCGACGCCTGCCTTGCCTACGCCAAGGAGCGGAAGCAGTTCAGAAAGTCGATCTCCGAATTCCAGGGCGTGCAGTTCATGCTCGCAGACATGGCGATCCAGATCGAGGCCGCGCGCGCGCTCGTCTATGAATGCGCACGGGCCGGCGATGAAGGCGACTGGAAGCGCCTGAATCTGCTTGCCAGCATGGCGAAATGCTTCGGCAGCGATGTGGCTATGAAGGTGACGACTGACGCCGTCCAGATATTCGGCGGCTATGGCTACACCATGGACTACCCCGTCGAGCGAATGATGCGCGACGCGAAGCTGACTCAGATCTTCGAGGGAACCAATCAGATCCAGCGCGTGGTAATCGCCCGCGAGCTGTTGCGATAGATCTCAAGTAATAGAACTCGGGGGAAACGTCGTGGCGTTTGGAGTTTCGGAAGCACGCGAAAGAAATAGCTGATCCGATATTCTCCGGCAGTCAGCGGGGAAAACACGGTACCAACACTCTCCTCCTGGACTATCGCCAATCCGAGAATGCTCAGCTGCTCATCAGCGGCGCCATCGCCATGTTTGCGCCATGCCCCCGAGAAGGTAACGCAGTCAGCATACGCCCATGTAGTCGGAAGGCGACCGGAGGGACAGCTGCAATGTTAGTGTCCGGAACCGCGCCTCTTGAACCAGCTCTTCACGTTACCGACCGTAACCGGCATCATCTCAGATGCCGTTCTCGGCGACTGGCTGGCCGAGGAAGTGAGTCGCTCGCTTTCACGATCGAACCTGACCTCCGACATCGCTCGACCAATAAAGGTGAGAGCGCGCTGTTCACGTCCAGATCCCGACGGTATATCCGCCGCAATTTTTCGATCTTGGATTTACAGGATAGTTTGCGCCGTACGAAGTCTTGGCGATTTCGCTAGCTATCAGAGTCGATTGACTGAATAGTTTGCAGAAGTGGCAAGAATCTCAAATCTCCATTGCATGTACTCCACGGTATAATTCACATACCGTGAGTGATGCGAAAAGCAGTGGTTCGGCCCCCGACCGGGCCAAAAAGTCAATCGATCGGGGCACGACGAGTGTGCCAGTCCGTCACCGACTGGAACGCATGCCCGGCGCGGGCGAGCACATCCTCCGACAGGTGCGGGCCGACGAGCTGCATGCTCAGCGGCAGGTTATCCGACGCCATGCCATTCGGCAGCGTGATAGTCGGACTGCCCGAGAAGTCGAACACCGCGGTGAAGCGCAAGATGCTGAGCAGCACGTTCGGATCCGCGCCGTACTCGCCCATCTTGGTCAGCGTCGGAATCGGCACGGGCATGGTGGGGATCAGGAGCAGGTCGATATCGGCAAACAGGGCCGCCAAGCTGCCGCAGAACTTCAGCCTCTCGTGATGGATCTGCGCGATCTCGACGCCGCTCATCGATCTGCCCTGCTCGATCAACTGCGCTAGATCGGGGCCGTATTCCGACTTCCGGGACGGATAGGTTTCGAGATGCGCCTCTGCGGTCTCGATCGAACACATCGGAATCCACATGCTTACGAGCTTCTCGTAGGCCGGGAACTTGACTTCGCGGATATCGGCGCCAAGCGCAGCGAGCGTCCGCTCGGCTTCCAGCAACGCGGCGGCCACTTGCGGATCGATTCCGTTCTGGGTGTAGCTGCGGTCTACGCCGATCCGCAGGCCTCGGACCCCGCCACCGATACCTGCGAGATAGTCCGGCACCGGCGCCTGCAGGGCCGTCGGATCGTTGACATCGGCGCCGGCGATGACGCCGAGCATGGCGGCTGCATCGGCTGCGCTCCGGCACATCGGCCCGGCATGATCGAGCGAATCCGCCAGGGGGAAGACTCCATAGCGGCTGACGCGTCCCCAGGTCGGCTTGATCCCGGTCAGGCCGCATGTTGCCGACGGAAACCGGATTGAGCCGCCGGTGTCGCTACCGATCGAGCCGAAGCAGAGCCCCGCCGACGTCGCCACGCCCGATCCGCTCGAGGACGAGCCGACCCAGTAATCGACACCCCAGGGATTGAGCGGCGCCTGGTCGTTCGGATGGTGGCTGGTGTAGGCGCCCTCGGTCATTTTTAGCTTGCCAAGCGTGACGGCGCCGGCCTGTTCGAGCCGGTCCACGATCGTCGCGTTGAAGGACGGGACGAATTTGGCGTGGATCATGGTGCCACCGGCCGTCGGCGCAAAGGTCGTGTAGCAGAGGTCCTTCAGTCCGATCGGCACGCCGTGCAGCGGCCCGCGCCAGATGCCCTTGGCGAACTCGGCGTCACAGCGCTTCGCCTGTGCGATGGCGCGCTCGGCAAGGACGAGCGCATAGCCGTGGAATTTGCCGTCGAGCCTGGCGATCCGGCTCAGCATGGCCTCGGTCACTTTCGAGGGCAGAAGCTCGCCGCGACGAAACAGCTCGGAGAGCTCGGTGATCGACTTGTAGTGGATTGGATCTGCTGACATCTGACAGCCCTGTTATTGTCGGAAAACGGCCCTGCCCGCCGCCGCCGCTGGCGGCCCGGTTTCGCCGCTGCGCGGCTCGGAATACGCCTAAAACTGCACCCCGCGCGTGAGCGCACCGTCGACCACGAGGTTGGTCCCGGTGATAAAGCTCGCAGCCTTGCTGGCAAGAAAGACCGCGCCGTTTGCCATTTCCTGCGGCGTGCCCATGCGGCCGGTCGGATTGAGCGCCAGCGCAGTCTTGTACAGCTCGGGATTGCCGTCCTTGATCTGATTCCAAACGCCGCCCTCGAAATAGGTGTTGCCCGGCGACACCGAGTTGGCGCGGATGCCCTTGCCGGCAAGCTGGAAGGCGAGCCCCTGCGTGTAGTGGATGATCGCGGCCTTGAATGTGCCGTAGGGACCGCTGGCGAAATCGACCTCGCGGCCCGACACGCTGGAGATGGTGACGATCGCGGCGGCCATGCTCTTCTCCAGGTATGGCATCGCCGCATTGATCAGCCGCACCGTGCCCATCATGTCGGTGGAGAACTCCTTCTCCCAGCTCTCCTCGTCCTGCCCGATCGATAACGCGCTGACATTGGCGACGACAATGTCGATGCCGCCGAGCTTGGTGGCCATATCCTCTACCCAGGCCTTGAGCGCCGGACCATTGGAAACGTCGACCGAGCCGCCGAACGCGGCGACGCCCTTCGCCTTGATCGCAGTGACTGCGCTATCGACGTCAGCCTGGTTGCGCGCGCAAATGCCGACATTGGCCCCTTCTGCCGCGAAGGTGTCGGCGATCGCCCTGCCGATCCCCTTGGTGCTACCTGTGACGAGAACCTTTGCGCCCTTGAGTCCGAGATCCATGTTCGTTCCCTCCCTATTGACGACTTGAAAGTACGCCTGAGGCCGTTCAGAGCAGAAGCTGTTCGCGCACGTTGTCCTCGTTGACCTCGGCGCCCGCGAGCGACCGCGTAATCTTGCCCTTCTCCATGATGTAGCAGCGTTGGGCGATCGCCAGGATCGTGTCGAGGTTCTGCTCGACGAAGACGATGGTGGTTCCGAGCTCGTTGCGGAACGACCGAAGCGCCTCACAGATGTGCTGAACGATCGACGGCTGGATACCCTCGGAGGGCTCGTCCAGGATCATCAGAGACGGATTGCCGATCAGCGCGCGACCGATGGCGAGCTGCTGTTGCTCGCCGCCCGACATGGTGCCGGCTGCCTGCCGACGGCGCTCCTTGAGCCGCGGAAAATACTCGTAGACGAGCTCCGGCAACTTCTTGCCTCCGGGACCGCCGATCAAGCGACCGACCTCGAGGTTTTCTTCGACCGTCATCTGCGGAAACACGTCGCGCCCCTGCGGGATGTAACCGAAGCCCGCCCTCGCCCGTGCGTCGGCCTCCAGCGAGGTCACGTCTTGTCCGACGAAACTGATGGTGCCGCGCCAGGTCTGGAGCAGCCCGATGATGCATCGCATCAGGGTCGACTTACCGACGCCGTTGCGGCCGATCACGCCGACGATCTCGCCCCGCGAGACCGACATGGTCACCCCCTGCAGGATCGGTGTCGCACCGTATCCGGCCCATAGTTCCGAAACGTCCAGAATCCGGTCGGCGGCATCGGGCTTAGTGAGCATGGGTTTTCCCGAGATAGATTTCAGCGACCTTCTCGTCCTGCAGGATGCTCTCGAGATTGCCCCGAGCGAAAATCTTACCGAGATGCAGCACTGTGACGCGCTGGGCGACCTGGCGCACGAAGGCCATGTCGTGCTCGACCACGAGCACCGTCATGCCTTCTGCGTTGAACGACTTGATCAGTTCGCCGGTCTTGAAGGTCTCCTCCGGAGACATGCCGGCGGTCGGCTCGTCCAGCAACAGCAGTTGCGGCTTCAGCGCCAGCGCCATTCCTATTTCGAGCCATTGCTGCTGGCCGTGCGACAGCGCGCCTGCGAGCTTGTCGCAATCCGCCGCGAGATTGAGCAGCGTCAGCAGGCGGTCTTCCTCGGCGATGCGTTCCGGGCCCGACAGACGCTCCTGCAGCGCGGTCTGGATGTTCTGGCGGACAGGCAATTCCTTGAAGACGCTCGGGGCCTGCATCTTGATGCTCATGCCCCGCTGCACCCGCGCGTAGGGCCGCTCGGCCGTGATATCGACGGTGTCGAACAGGATGTTGCCCTCGGTCGGCGGATAGAGGCCGACGATCAGCTTGAACAGCGTGCTCTTGCCAGCGCCGTTGGGTCCGATCAGGCAGTGGATCTCGCCAGCATTGACCGTGAGGTCGACGCCCGAGACCGCCGTCAGCCCGCCGAAGCGCTTCGAAACGCCCTTAACTTCGACCAAAGCCATGATCAGGACTCTTCCGGTTGCAGGCGGCCGGCTTCGGCTACGTCGCTGCGCCGCCGGCGTGCCTGCCACCAGTCGGCGGCGAGCTTGCCGATGCCGAGCACGAAGCCTTGCGGCGCCAGCATCACGGTGGCGAGCAGCAGCGCCCCCATCAGCACCAGCGCCGCCTGCTGGCTGTAGACGGTGATGGTCTGAAAGCCGAAGAGAAGCAGGAACGACCCAACCAGCGTTGCAGTCAGATCGCTGCGCCCGGAGAAGGCCACCCATACGATCGGCATCGCGGCCGCCGGCAAGCCGATGCTGGATGGCGTGATGAACTGCCCCCAGGATGTGTAGAGCGCGCCGCTGAGGCCGGCGAGGCCGCTGCCGATCACGAAGGTCAGCAGCTGATATTTGCGGACGTCGTAGCCCAGCATCTCCGCACGCTGGGGATTCTCCCGCGTCGCCACGATGACGTTGCCAATGCCCGAGTTCACCAGCATGCGCAGCGCGAGATAGACGATCACAATCAGTGCGACCATGACGTAGTAGAGCGCCGATCCCTCGACGTAGACGTCCCCCACCGTTAGAGGGTCCATACCCTTCATGCCGTTGAAGCCGTTCAGCCGCGCCGAGCCGATGTGCCATTCCGGTCCGGCCGTTTGTCCGAGGAAGAAGGCGAGCACCAGCGTTGCGGACAGCGTTACGATGCCGAAGAAGATGCCGTTGATGCCGCCCCAGATCATGAAATAGCCGAGGATGCCCGCCGCGATCATCGCGATGGCAACGGAGAGCACGAGCGCGGCGATCGTCGCGGTGCCGCCGCCCATGTTGATCGCAAGCACGCCGTAACCGTAACCGGCGATGCCAAAGAACAGGGTCTGGCCGAACGACAGCATGCCGCCATAGCCCCACATCAGGCAGAGGCCGAGCGCCATGAAAATCCAGATCAGGAAGTAGGCGAAATTGCCGACATCGTAGGAGTCGGCGAACAGCGGGTAGGCCAGCGCTCCCCCCAACACAACGAGGAAACAGGTCCAGAACATCCTGCCGCGTCCGAGCGTCTGTGGGCCTTCGAGCAGCTTCAACATCAACGTTTCCCCCTAGCGCCCACGACGAACCAGCACGCTGGAGAGCCCTTCGGGCAACACGCGAATGATCAGGATGACGGCCACCAGCATACCGATCTGCCCTATTATCTGGCCGTAGCTAGCGTTTAGCGCCATCCGGATCATCGCCAGGAAGACGGCGGCCGGCGCCGTTCCGAGCAGCACGTTGGCTCCTCCGATCACGACGGTCACAAAACTCTCGACCACGAAGGTCGCCCCCATGGTCGGGATCAGCGTCATGGTCGGCGCGTAGAGCGCTCCGCACAGTCCAGCGAGGCCGGTGCCGATTCCGAAGCTGATGGCATAGATGCGACCGGTGCGGGCGCCGAGCGCCTTCGCCATCGCCGCATTCTGCATGGTCGCGCGGGCGATCACGCCGAACCGCGTCTTCATGAAGATGATGTAGAGACCGGCCAGCACCGCCACGGCGCAGCCGAACAGCACGAGGCGATAGGTCGAGAACGTGTAGCCGCCGATGGCAAAACTTCCCTCGGGCGTTCCGATGCCGCGCACGGCGGAGCCGACGATCAGGAGCATCGACTGCGTCACGATCAGGCTGAGCCCCCAGGTCGCAAGCAGCGAATCCAGCGGCCGCTTGTAGAAGCGCCGCACCACCAGGAACTCGACGAGGACACCGATGAGACCCGCGGTCACTGCGGCCAGGATCTGGGCGATCGCGAGCGGCACGCCGAGGTTCACCAGGCCAACGGTGACATAGGCGCCGCACATGATGAACTCGCCATGCGCCATGTTGATGACGCCCATCATGCCGAACACGATGGCGAGGCCTGCGGCCGAGAGAATGAGGAACGCGAACACGTCGGCGAACTGGTAGAACAGCGAAAACAACTCAGCCGACATCTTGGTCCCCTTGCCGTTCCCGGCACCGCATCGTTGCGGTGCCGGCCTTGTTCGAGATCGTGACATTCATCACGAGCAAGTTCCGTGCCCGCGTGTCACGACTTCTTGGGGAGATGGCTCGGCGTGTACTGATCCTTGTCGTTCTTCTTGGTCAGATCGCAGCCGATCTCGCCCAGCCAGTACGGCTGGATCGTGCCGTAGTCTTTCTCGACCTTCACCTCGTGCTTCGGCCCGACCGAGATCAGGCGCATGCGGTGCGAGGTGTGCTGGCTCTTCGGATCGATGCAGACCTTGCCCTCGGGAGCGTCGATGCAGGCATCGCCGGTCGCGATCACCTTGCGCATGTCCTCGAGCTTGGTCGACTTCGCCTTCTCGACCAGTGTCTTGTACATGTAGAGCGCGTTATAGGCGTTGTAGCCCATGTCGTTGATGTAGAGCTCGTCGGGGAATTTGGCGCGCCAGCGCTTCTTGAACTCAGTCGCCTCCGGCGTGTCGATCTCCTCGAACCAGTTCGCGGTCGCGTGCATGTTGTTGAGTGCCGGCGGCTTGAAGCGCTTGTGCTCGAAGCCGAGCATGACCTTGATCGACGAGCCCATCGGCAGGTTGAGGTTGGCCGCGGCCGCCTGCTCGAAGAACGAATCCTGCGCGGCACCGACGTTGATCGTCAGCAGCCAGTCGGGCTTTGCCTTCTGGATGTTCTGGATGGTCTGCGCGAACTGCGACACGCCGAGCGGGATGAACTCCTCACCGACGACCTCGCCGCCGAGATCCTTCATGATCTTGCGGTTCCACTCCGCCGAGATCTGACCGAAATTGTAGTCGGCGGCGATGACATAGACCTTCTTGCCGAATTTCTCGACCATCCAGGGAATCAGCGTCGAGAACTGCTGCTCCGGCACCGCGCCCATGCTGATCATGCTGGCGTCGCAGACGCCGCCTTCGTACTGGTTGGTGTAGAAGTACGGCGTCGTGGTCCGATCGACGATCGGACGCAGCGCCTCGCGCGAGGCAGAGGTGATGCCGCCGATCAGCAGGTCGACCTTGTCGCGGTTGAGCAGACGCCGGCCAAACTCCTGATAGCGCGCATTGTCGCCCTGCGGATCGAGATGGATGAGCTCGATCTGCCGGCCCAGAATGCCGCCGCTCTTGTTGATTTCCTCCACGGCGAGCTGCGAGCCGTGCAGCTTCGGCATACCCATGAAAGCGAGGTCGCCCGACACGTCCTCGAGCAGACCTATCTTCAGCGGCGGTTCCGCTGCATGAGCGCCAACGATCGATGCTGCCGTACCGAGCATCGCGCCGAGCAGAATAGCACGCAACTTACGTCCCGAATTCATCGTGATGTCCCCTGTTGTTGAAAGTGCTGACGTCATGGCTTGAGGTAATTCTTCAGGATCGATGCCCCCATCGTGTATTTGGGGTCGACCATGTTGCCGAGGCGCATGCGGCCGGCCTGGCTGAGCAGCATGTAGGCGTCGATCTCATCGAAGCCGTAATCGGCCGCCATCCACCGCACGAGCTCGCGATAGGCGATGCGGGCCGCGTCCTCGAGCGGACGCGCGCTGCCGATCGTCATGATGAAGTCCTTGGTCTCGAGCCTCGGCCAGGCAAAGGTCCAGTCCTTGATCAGGTCGACCTGCAGCGTGACGGTCGCGCGCTGCTCCAGCGCCACGCCGGAGAGCTCACCGTCGCCCTGCGTGGCGTGGCAGTCGCCGACGTAGAGCATCCCGCCGTCGGTGTGCACCGGGAAATAGATGATGGCGCCGGGCGCGACGTCGGGAAGATCCATGTTGCCGCCGTGATAGTCCGGCTGCAGCGAAGAGATCGCCTCGATCTCCGGCGAGACGCCGATCGTGCCGATGAAGGGCTCGTAGGGCAGCGTGAGCCTGTCGTTCCAGCGCACGCCGTTCCTGTCGACACGCACTTTCTTCACGCGTTCCGGCAGCGGCGGATTGAGCAGCGCCGTCGAGCCTGTCCCGACCAGTCCGCCGAATTCAGGGATGATGCAGGTCGTGCCGGCCGGCTGCTCGCCGCGAGTCTCGACGTCGCGAATGTAGATCGCAAGGCAATCGCCCTTCCTGGCGCCATTCACCGCGATCGGCCCACATTGCGGATTGAGATAGGGAAAGTTCAACTTCGCGGTAGGGCTGTCGGTCTCCTTGGTAAGCGCGCCACCAAAGGCATCTTCGGTCTCTACGACGACCACTCCGCCGGGATCTATCGACAGGGTCGGCTTGGCATAAGGACCGTAGACGTAGTGGAAGCCGCCCTGCTGCTCGATCGAGAGACTATGGGTCGTGCCGCTCGCGCCCTTGGCGACGGCGCGCCTGGCCATGATGGATGTCTTCAACCAGTCTTCGGACATGTGATCGGCTCCTCGATTCAGATCGCGGGATGACGCTTGTGCCAGTCGGTCACGCGCTGGAACGCATCGCCCGCGCGAACGAGGAGTGCCTCGTCGAAATGACGCCCGACGAACTGGAAGCCGACCGGGCCGCCATTCGCCGCGAAGCCGCCGGGCAACGTCACGGTCGGACTTCCCGTCATGTCGAACGGACATGTAAAGCGGAGCAGGCCTCCGATCAGCGAGGCGTCCTCTCCGAGCGCTGCCATCTTGGCAAGCGTCGGCGCCGCAAACGCCTGGGCCGGGATCGCGAGGAGATCGACCGTCTCGAACAGCGCGCGCACAGCGCCGCGAAACGCTTCGCGGCGGAGCACGATCTTCTGGTAGTCCATACCGGACTGTTGCCGTCCGAGATCGAGCAGGCCGGCCAGCGCCGGGCCGTATTCGGCCTTGCGCGCCGGATAGGTATCCTCGTGCGCGACCGCGACTTCGATGCCGCAGAGCGGGAACCAGTCGTCGATGATCGCCTTGGGATCGGGAAACGCAATTTCCTTGATCTTCGCCCCGAGATCGGCCGCCACCCGCAAACCCTCGGCCAGCACCCTGGCCGCATCGCCGTCGGTGCCTTCGCTGGTCCAGCGCCGGTCGACGCCGATCGTCACGTCGCGCAGATCGCCGGTCAGGCCGGCGAGATAATTGGGCACGGCCAGCGGCACCGCTGTTGTATCCTTGGGATCCTGCCCGGCGATCACGCCGAGGATGGCACCGCAATCGACCGCACTCCGCGCCATCGGACCGATGTGGTCCAGCGTCGCCGCAAGCTCGAATGCGCCATAACGGCTGACCCGTCCCCAGGTCGGCTTAAGTCCGGTGACTCCGTTCGCCGCGGACGGAAAGCGGATCGACCCGCCGGTATCGGTACCGAGCGAGCCGAAGCAGAGGCCCGCCGCGGTCGCAACGCCGGAGCCGCTCGAAGAGGCACCGGGCCAGAGATCCGCATTCCACGGATTTCTCGGCGGGTCGATCTTCGGATGATGGTCGGCGTAAGCGCCTTCGGTCTGCTGCAGCTTGCCGAGGATGATCGCGCCGGCATCCTTCAGCCGCGCGACGACCGTTGCATCCTCAGTGGGGCGGAAGTCGCGATGGATCGTCATGCCATGCGCGGCAGGTGCGCCCTTCGCCCAGCAGAGATCCTTCACCGCCACCGGCACACCGTGCAGCGGCCCCTTGATTTTGCCAGAGGCGATCTCCTTCTCGGCCGCGGCTGCTTCCGCAAGCGCCGAGTCGGCCATGACATACGCAAAACTCCTGAGCTTGCCGTCGAGCTCGTCGATCCGGCCGAGCAACGCCTTGGTGACTTCGACCGATGACAGTTCCTTTGCCTGGAGCTTTTGTCCGATCTCGACGAGTCCAAGATAATGGAGATCTGTTGCCGCCATTGCTCCTCATCCTCTTGCTCGACATGACACACCGTCGTCAGGCGCATGCGTCACCGTTCTGGCGATGCGGACGCATCGCCAGCTGTCCTGGCGGCAAAACGAAAAAAGCCACCCGCCCCTCCCGAATGAGGTGACGAATGGCTCAAATGCCGCGGCTATGATCTGTCGCTTAGGGTCCGTGATCGAACGAAGCAATTAGGTAGCAAAGAGCTGGACGTCATCGGCCAGATCAGCGCACGCGAGGTTCGACAGGTCGCCCTGTAGGAGAAAAGTCTAAGTAACTGCCCATCGTGTTGTCAACGATGCTGCCTGCCTAAATTTCGAGAGTGCTGCGCAGCAAAAGGGCAAGCCACTTGCGCTGTCGTCGGCGATGATGATTTCATGTTCGCGTTCCGCGACCGAAAGCCGTCAATGACAAAGCCGTCTGTTCCCGTTGGCATCGTCTGCTCGCAGTCCGGGCCATATCAGGCGATGGGCCGCGAGATCCTCAAGAGCGCGATCATGGCGGTCGACGAGATCAACGGCCAGGCGGAGTTCGACTTCTCGATCGCGCCCCATATCCGCGACCCCCGCGGCATCGTCTCCGAATATCACACGGTCTGCGACGACCTCATCCGCAACGTCGGGGTCGAGCACATCATCGGCTGCTACACCTCGGCCTCGCGCAAGCAGGTGCTCCCAATCGTGGAGCGCACCGATCGCCTGCTCTGGTATCCCGCCCGCTATGAGGGCTTCGAGTGCTCGGACAACGTGATTTATGTCGGCGCCTCGCCCAATCACAACGTGTTGCCTCTGGTCCGCTACGTTCTCGACAATCTGTCTCGGGAATTTTTCTGCGTCGGCTCCAACTACGTCTGGACATGGGAGACCAATCGCGTCACCCGCGAATTGGTCAGCGCGGCAAACGGCCACATCCTCGCGGAACGACTGCTCGAGCTCGGCGAAAGCGCCGTCGGGCACATCGTCGACGAGATCGTTCGCCGAAAGCCGCCAATCGTGTTCAACACTCTGGTCGGAAGCTCGAGCTACGACTTCATCCGCGCCTTCAACGCCGGCACCAAGGCTGCCGGCCTGGAGATTCCCATGCTGAGTTGCAGCCTGTGCGAGCCGGAACTAGCGATCGTCGGGCCTGCATCGGCCGGCTGTATCACGTCGTCAGCCTATTTCGAGAGCATTCGCTTGCCGGAGAACCGCGCCTTCGTCGCGCGCTGGAGGGCTCGCTATGGCGAGGACAGCAGTCCCTCCGTCGACGGTCAATCCGCCTATGTCGCGGTGTATCTGCTGGCGCGCGCTCTGCAGCGCGCGGGCACGTCCGACATTGCCGAAGTGCGGCGCGCCGCGGCGGGATATCGCTACAATTCGCCGCAAGGGCCGGTGTGGATCGACGGCGGCAACAATCATTGCGTCCTTACACCGCGGCTTGCCGTCTCCAACCCGCAAGGACAGTTTGATATCTTCTGGGAAGCCGACGCGCCTGTTAAGCCTGATCCCTACCTGACGCAGCTCGACGTCGCCGTCAGCCCGTCGAAAGAAACCTCGGCGGGCGGCGCATTGCCGAACGCGCCGCATTTGCGGGTTGTGAAATGAGCAGACCGTCTTCATTTTCGCTACGCGGACGCAAGGCTCTCGTCGCCATCAAAGACGAACGCGACGCAACCATCGTGCGACGCCAGTTCGAGCGTCTGGGACTCGAGGGTGTCGCATGGACGCCGGCGGAGCCCGTCGACTTCGCACCGGATTTGTCGTTGATCGACGACGAATTCCTTCCCCTGCTGCAACCGGCGCAACGCGCATTCCTGACGCGATCACCTGTCATCGCCCTGCTCGGCACAGAGACGCCAAGCCGACTCAAGCTAGTGTTCGAACTCGATCCAGCTTCGTTTCTCATCAAGCCGTTGCGATCGGCCGGCATCTATGCAGCTCTCGTCATGGCATTCGAGCGGAACGAACGCACGAGCGAGTTGAAACAACAGATCTTCAAGCTCGAACAGCGTCTGCGGTCACGTCGCATCGTGCTCGCCGCCGTTCTTCAGGTAATGCATTCGCATGCGCTCGCCGAACCTGCTTCCTTTGCACTGATCCGAAGAACTGCGATGGAGCAGCGCAAGACGATCGAAGAACTCTCGGCGGAGATAACGGCAAGGGGCATGCTTCCGCGCGCAACGGGTTAGATTGCTTCCTGCTGGGAACGATCCCGAGACGGAAGAATCGAGATCACCGATGCACAAATCGGTCTATCGGCGTTTCGAGGCGGCGTCCGTTCTTCTCTACGATCGCATGGCGACCTACCGCCCGGACAACATGAGGGTCCACGTCGACTTCAAGCACTATTTCGATGACAGCGCGGCGCAGTTGCCCCAATGCGTCGCCGATGACATTGAACAGAGTGAGAAGAAGCCCACTGACCCAGATACAACAACAGTGAGGAAGCGGTTCTGTCGGGCGGCCTTCGAGACGCCTTTGGCCTCCGCCGTGACGAGCATGGCACATCATCACGATGCCGAGAGTGGACTCGCCACCTGGCCGTCAAAAACACCGTTTGAAAAACTGTTTAGTTCGGCCTTCTCAAACGGTCTCTCTCGCTAAGGTCATGATTTATATGGTGGGCGCACCAAGGCTCGAACCTGGGACCCGCTGATTAAGAGTCTCGCCTTTTAGACGCACTCACAAGTACTTAGCTGTAAACAGGCACCAGAACCGCACTATCCAAATCAATAAGTTATAGTCGAAATGCAAATTGCTCGGCGCGTCTCCAGCACCTGCGACCCCAGCGTCCCGAACGTAAGCAGCAGTAGAAGAGATTCGAAAAGACAATTCGAAATTGATGACCTTTATTGCCGTTTGTACGCGCGGTTTAGGTGGTCAATCGGTGGTCAGGGACTCTTCTTCGGAGATTATGCCGAGCAGCGGTTTATCGGCTAGTGGGCCGCAGCGCAAAAGGAGGCTGCCGAAATATCCTCCTGCGATAGCAATCGCAATACGGAAATAATTCCTAACAGACTGAGATGTCTAGGGGCAAACTGGACATAGACCCGCTGAAAGTTAAACGCGTCTACTTCGGGCGCAAATCGGCCATCAAGGTCGGGAGGTTTTCATCTGCGGGCTTGGACCCAGCTCTTTTCTCTCTGAGGTGTCAGGTCGCGGCAAGAATGGCGATCCCTTCGCCGATACAAGCCAGTATCTCGTCCTGCCGCTCCTCAAGACGGGAGACCGGGCCGCCCACGCCGAGGACCAGATTGCGCCCAAAGTCGCGCTTTGGCAGCAGGACTGCAATCACCCCGGCATCCTGGACGATGATGTGCTTTGAGAACATGTAGCCGTCGCGCCGAATGCCGTTGACTATCTTCATCAACGCTTTCAATTCGATGGCATTCCGGGCACTTCGCTGCTTGACGCGTCCCTGTTCCGTGTCCCCGCCCAAAAAATTAACGCTCCCGGAAGGCGCGGTTCATCTGATCGGTGAAAGGTTTCACCAAATATGACGCCGCTGTCCTTTCCTGTGTTGAAATGAACACCTCTGCCGGCATGCCGGGAACAAGCTTGAAACCATGAAGTTTGGCGATCGCATCCTCGGTGGGGAGCAGATTAACGAATGCAACATAGTACTCCTGCCCATTTGAGGGATCGCGCGCCGAAGCGGGAGAAAGCATGACGACAGATCCCCTCATCTCCGGCGTTGTGTTGCGGTTGAACGCAGTTAGACGAACGCGGGCGGACTGCCCTTCTCTCACCTGGTCTATATCGGCCGGCGAGATCTTGATCTCGAACTTGAGCTCTGCATGCTGGGGTACGATCGTCGCGATCTTCGCAGCCGGCGTAATAACGCCGCCGACGGTATGAATAAAAAGCTCATTGACGTAACCCGCAACCGGAGACCTGATTTCGGTGCGAGACAGACGATCCTCGATCGCCAACTTTCGTTCGCTTAGCTCGGCGATGCGGGCGTCTACGGTCCGCAAGTCGCGTTGCGCCTCCGTGCTGGCGTTTTGATCTACGGCGATGATCTGAACCCTGATTTCACTGGCACGGACCTTAGCCCGGGCAATACCCGCAGAGATCTCGCCGCGTTCTCCCAGTATTCGCGCCCAGTCGCGGTGAGCTGAATAGACCCGGGTATACTCAACGATCTTCTTCTCGAAGAGAGCGTCCAGCTTGTCGCGCTCGGCACCAACCAATTGGATCTCGTGTTCTTTGGCAGCGAGCCGCGCTTCCATTCCCTTGATCTCCTCCAGGGTCTGGCTGACGCTGAGCTCGAGTTGCTCCTTTTGGCTATCCCTCCCCAACTTGTTGCCCGCGAACAGTCGGCGTTCACCCTGGATCACCACCTCCGAGGCGGTCGAAATGCGCCCGAGGTCGGCCGGGAATTCGATCGAAGGGAGGTTGTCGCGCTCCGCAATCAGTCGCGCTTGACGGCCCAGCGCTTCCCCCAGCTGTGACCTGACGATAAGGAGTTCTGCCTTGATTTGCACGTCGTCCAGAGTCGCCAGGATCTGTCCTTCGCGGACGAAATCGCCCTGGCGAATCGACAGCGTTTTCACGATGCCACCATCCCGATGCTGCACCTCCTTCAGGTTTTCGTCGACCTTGACGGTACCGCTGGCGACGATGGCCCCTTCCAGCTTGGCTATCGCCGCCCACCCGCCACAGCCGATCACCAATACAACCACAAGCGACAGTCCGCCGACTATCCTTGGCCATAGCCGGAGCGATCTCTCGATGCTGCCGGGATTGGTCGGCAACGCGGTTGCAAGTTCTCTCGGGTCGGTGTGTTTCATGGACGTTATTGCCTCAGCTGACCGCTACCGTGAAGTGAAGGTGATGATGCCCCTCGACCTGGATCGTGAAGAACTCGTCCGTGTTAGGTCGATCGTGCACGTCCACCAACGTCATCTTGTTGCTGTCCGTCTCTTCGAACCGAAACCGTACCGGCCGCTTGTCTCCGGTTGTCGAAAGATAGACATCCTCGAACATATCCGAGATTGTCTCGTCGACACCGCCCTCCCCGAGGACACTGATCTCGTATGTCGCAGCTACTATTCGATCCCCCACCGTAAAGTCAGTGATCTTGCGGACCGTCAGCGCCTGGTCATCATCGCCCGTCCTCCTGAACTCGAAGGTGTCGTCGCCGTCGCCTCCCGTCATCGAGATGGAGTTCGATCCAGCGGCGACAATGTGGTCATCGCCCGAGCCGGTAATGATCTTCTCGAAGGCTGCAATCAAGTCGTGCCCGACATCGAGACCGTCGGCAGTCCCTTCTTCGAGGTCGACCGTGATACTGAGGGTTGCGGTCGAATAATCGAGCGTGTCCTCTCCGGTTCCTCCATCATAGGTGTCATCGGCCACGTCGGCCGCCGCAACGACATGATCGTTGCCGCCGCCGACAGAAACTGTGTCACCTCCTGAACCATCCGAAACGCTGTCATTCCCGGCGCCTCCTTGGAGAAGGTCGTTCCCCTCGCCGCCGCTCATGGTCACGTCAGCCGTCATTGATTCCGCATCGACATGATCGTTGCCGCTTCCGCCGATGATCGTCTCCACTCCAGCGACCCTATCATGACCTATCTCGCGTCCCTCCGCCGTTCCATTTCCGAGGTCGATGGCAACGCTCTCCCTCGCGGCGGAAAAATCGATGGTGTCCAACCCGTCACTACCGTCGTAGGTATCGTTGGCCTCGTCGAGCGCGGCTATGAAATAGTCGTCTCCGGCATCGCCGTGTGCCCTGTCGCTACCCGTGCCATCCGCCAACAGGTCATTGCCGTTGCCACCGAACAGAAGATCATCGCCGGCGGCCCCGACAATCACGTCGTCGCCGGCACCACCGGCGAGGGTGTCATTGCCGCCACCGCCATCGATCCTGTCATTGTCCGCATCGCCCTGAACGGAATCATGGCCGGCGCCACCGATTAGGATGTCGGCGCCACCGCCGCCTGAAATGACGTCGTCTCCATCTTCTCCCATGATGGTGTCATCGCCGTCCTCGCCATAAAGACGGTCGTGACCGGCACCTCCGAACACCACGTCGTTTCCCGCGCCCGCGAACACCAGATCGTTGCCTTCCCCGGCATAGACGATGTCGTTGCCGCCCCCGGCGACGATGTGGTCGTCGCCCAGGCCGCCAATAATGATGTCATTGCCCTGGCGGGCGTCGATGTTGTCGTCGCCGTCCCGGCCGTCGATCCGATCGGCGCACTGCGTGCCGAGAAGGTTGTCGTCGGCAGCCGTCCCGATGACCAGCGGCGCTTCGATGACGCTGAAGTGCGCCGTCTGCACGACGAACGCGAAGCCGTCGGTGATGGTATAGGTCAGCGTCACCTCGCCGAGCATGCCATCGTCACGGGCGAACAACCAGCTCCCGTCCTGCGCCTGTGTGATGGCGCCGGAACTTGCCGTGAGATTGACGACCCTCATCATGTCGCCGTCCGGATCGGTGGCACCGCTCAACAGGGCCAGGAGCGAGATCGTCAGAGCCTCACAGCCGACCACATTGCGCAGCTGTACCGGTCCGCTGATCCGGGGCGCGCGATTGCGCTGAGGGTCGATATCGAGGTCCAGGTCCGGACGGGGAGGGAAGGGGCTCGGTCCGCGAGGCTTGGCGTCACCGCCTCCTCCGCCTCCCCCGCCCCCTCCGCCCCCTCCGCCCGAGGCACCCGCCCCATCGGAAGACGCGGATTGCGGGCGATTATCATTGTTCGCCCGGACTGGATCTCCCAATGGGCCATTGTCGACGCGAACCTGGCCGGGACGCTCTCGTCCGTTGAAGTCAAGTGCCGGAGAGTCATTGGCCAGGAACTCGCTGATCTCCTGCGGCAGCACGATCCTGATCGGCACGACGTTGTCGGAAGACTTGGCAGTGCGCGCGTCCGTGTTTGTGGCCGCATCTTCCTCATCTGCGAGGCTCGCTTCCGCTGCCGGCGCATCGTTCTCCTCTTCGGAACCGTCATCCCTGTTGGTCTTCCGGTCTTCGTGCGCTTCCACCGACGTCGGCAGAAAGCTCTTCAGGTACGTCGCAGCTGCGGTCAGGAACAGCAGGAAAGCGATCGGCAAGATCCCTTTCTTCTCCGGCTCCTTCTCGACGTAATCTTCGTGCTTTGGTCGCGATGGCCGTGACTGCGGTTTCAGCCCCTGAACTGTGATCATGCTGGCCTCCTCACTTGCGTTTGGAGTTCTTCGGTTGCAGGTCTTGCCGGCAGGCCCGGTGTCATGATGTCGTTCTTCGTTCCGAACGCCGTCATGCGGCCATTCTGGACGATGGCGACCATATCCACGGCCACGAGCGCACTGGGCCGGTGGGCAATCACGATCGTGATGCCGCCACGCGCCCTGATGCCTTCGATCGCCCTGGTCAGGGCCGCCTCGCCTTCGCCGTCAAGATTGGAATTGGGCTCGTCCATGATGACAATGAAGGGGTTGCCATAAAGCGCCCGCGCCAGCGCCACGCGCTGTCGTTGACCTGCGGACAATGCCGCGCCTTGGGGGCCAAGCTGCGTCCGATACCCTTCCGGCATCTTTACGATCATCTCGTGAACGCCGGCCGCCCTGGCTGCCTCGACCACTTTTTGATAGTCCGGCTGCGGCTCGAAGCGGCAGATATTCTCTTCAATCGTCGCATCCATCAGGCTGATCTCCTGCGGAAGGTAGCCGACGTGACGACCGATATCGTCCTCTTGCCATTGGCCGAGATCGGCGCCGTCCAGGCGAACGCTGCCGCGCAGCAACGGCCAGATGCCGGTAAGGGCGCGCACCATGGTGGTCTTGCCACCGGCGCTGGGTCCGATAATGCCGAGCGCCTGGCCAGCCTCGAGTTCGAAGCTGACGTCGCTCAGGATGACCTGTCCGGATCCGGGCACGGCGACCGTTGCCTTTTCCACGCTGAGCCGCTTGCTCGGCGCCGGCAGCTTCATCGGCTGGTCGACATCGGCAAGCGCCACGACCGTGTCGCGAAGCCGTTGAAAGGCCATCCGCGCCGAGATGAACGCTTTCCAGTTGCCGATCGCGAGATCCACCGGCGCCAGGGCGCGTGCGGAGGCGACAGAGCATGCGATGATCGCGCCGGCCGAGAGCTCACCCTTGATGGTGAGGTAGGCACCCAATCCAAGAACGGCGGACTGCAGCAGCATGCGCAGCACCCGCGATACGGCGGCGAAAGTGCCCGTGATATCATTCGTCCTGGTCTGAAGCTCGAGGTGCTCGCCATTGGCCGTATGGAATCGATCTACCGCACGGCTCGCAAACCCCATTGCCTTGATAACGTCCGCATTGCGTGCGTTGGAATCTGCGATGGTGTTACGGACCATTGCGGCCTTCCGAGCGGACACGCTCAGATGCTTGGTCATGATCTCGCTGACCACGGTGAGGACCGTCAGTATGAAGGCTCCCGCGAAGGTCAACGCGCCCAGGAGTGGATGCAGGAGATAGATGAACACCAGATAGATCGGCATCCACGGCAGGTCGAACAGCGCCGCGGGTCCCTGGCTGCCGAGAAAGCCGCGGACGGTATCGACGTCCCGGCCACGTTCGAGCGCCTCGGACGTGGAGAAGCCGTAACGCGGCATGTCGATCGCCACCCGGTGAGCCAGCGGAGCGACCTTCTTGTCCAGCCTCGCGCCGACACGCACCAGCACCTGCGAGCGAACGACGTCGAAGCCGCCTTGAAAGAGATAAAGTCCGATGGCCAGGCTCGACAGAACCACGAGAGTCGGGATGCTGCCGCTGGTCAGGGCCCGATCGTAGATCTGCATCATGTACAACGAGCCGGTCAGGGCCAGCACGTTGATCATTCCCGAAATCAAGAACAGAAACAGGGCGATGCCGCGGAAACCACGCGTCAACTCCTCAAGATTGCGGCGCTTTGCCGGCGTCAACTCTTTGGACTTGGCCATTGGACTCCAACGCTCGCTTCAGAAAGAAAGGGAGAGGATGGAGGCGGATTGTTCGATCCGCCTCCATCGTCCTGGCCCTAGAGATTGAAGTTGGAATTCGTCAGGGTGTGATGACCTTCTATTTCAATAGTGAACTCGGCGGCGTCGTCGCTGTCGACGTTACCTTGCAGGACGGTGAATTCGCCATCGGCCCGGCTCTCGAAGCGGACGGCCAATTGGCCCGCCGCCGTCTGAGCGGCCCCGCTCACGAGAGTGAAGGCCTGATCAGCTGCCGCACCAGTGTTCGCATCGATGCCGCTCAGATCGATGCGATCGCCGGGCTCGAACCCATGGATCGTGTCGCCATCCGCGGCGAAGGTGGTTTGGAACTTGAATGTGTCGTTACCTGCGCCGCCATTCACCACGTTGGCCGCGTTGCTCGCCGTGATGGTGTCGTCGCCGGACCCGGTGTTGACGTTCTCGATGCCCCAGATTGTGTCGTTGCCCGTCTGGATGCTCGACACGCTGCCGTTCATCAGCGGGCCGGAGCCTAGGTTGACGTTGACCGCCGCGGTCGACGCCGACATGTCGAGCGTGTCGACGCCGCCGCCCCCGGTACCTTCGTCGCCGAAGTACGTGTCGTTGCCGTCACCGATCTCGGCTATAATCAGATCATTGCCGGCGCCGCCGAAGACGGTATCGTCGCCCGCGCCGGCCGTGATCATGTCATCGCCTTCGTCTCCGAAGAGGCGATCTGCCCCGGCATCGCCGTAAACGATGTCGGCGTCAGCACCGGCGAATACGTGGTCGTCACCCGCTCCGGCAAAGATCACGTCCCTCCCCGCCCCGCCGTTGGCGAAGTCTGCATCCTCGCCGAGAGCGATCGCGTCGGCCCCGGCATCGCCGATGGCGATGTCACTTCCGGCGAATGCAACGATGTTGTCGTCGCCCGCCGTGCCGACCAGCATGTCCGACTGCGCCGTTCCGGTGCGAACCACGCCGTCCACTGCGGTGTCATCATCCTCGCTGTCGTCCGGCGGCGGCTCGGTGTCGTCGCCGCCAGGCTCATCCGCCAGGAATTGCGGCGGGACGATCCCTGTGAAGGTGACCGAATGGATCCCGTTCGAGATCGTCTTGGTGCCGTTGTCGTTCTCGACGAGCTCGTACGCCGAAATATCCGATCCTTCGGGAAGCTCGATCACGTCCTCGGCCTGCAGGGCGCCGATGATGGTGTCGTTGCCGCCGTTGGACCTGAACACGATGCGATGAGCCGAAGTCAGGGCCGAAATGTCGATCGTGTCGTCACCTTCCTCACCATCGATGGTGATGGTATTGAGGCGCAGGCTGGTGCCCGAGAAGTCGCCGATCACCTGGATCGTGTCGCCGCCTGCGCTGCCGCTGCCGACGGGTTCCGAGTTGTTGATACGAATCTCCTCGATCTCGCGCAACTCGGCTATGACCGAGTTGGCAAAGTCGGTATTCGCGCCACGCGTGACGACAATCTCCGTGGCCGCATTGAGGCTGGCCCCGATGTTGCCGGGCAGCGCATCCCAGGCGGCACGGGTGTAGATGCGGTAGGTCTCCGCGACGGCTGCGTTGCCGGCGATCACGAAGGTATCGCCCAAAGCTCCCTCGGCTCCGCCGTTGACGATATCGCGACCGTCGGAGTTGGTCAGCGACGTCGCGGTCGCGGTGTTGGCGTTCCAGTTGAACGTGTCGTCGCCATCATCGCCATTCAGCGTATCGTTGCCGGTGCCGCCATTCACGATGTCGTTTCCACCCCCGGCATTGACCGAATCATTGCCGGCAAGGGCATTGATCGTATCGGCATTGGCGGTCCCGTTCAGCGGGACGTTGTTGCCCGCCGTTCCGTTGATCGTGGAGGCCGGCGTCGTCGCCAGGGTGAAATCGTTGATGTCGATGGAGGCATTGCCGATGCCATTGATCGTGATCGTGCCTTGGATCGGCGAGGCCGCACCTCCCTCCCTGATCGTGAGCACGGTGTTGCCACCAGACGCGCTCTCAAAGACACGGGTGGCAAAGTTGGCCGCCGTGACGCCAAGACCTGAGAGATCGATCTTGTCCTGGGTCGCCGCGGTGCCCCCATCTGCATCGAAGCTGCTGATGGTATCGTTGCCGAAGCCGCTCGCGTTGTAGGCGATCGTGTTGAAGCCGGTGCCGACATCGATGAGGTCGTTGCCTTCGCCACCTATGATCACGTCGTTGTTGTCGCCGCCGGACAGGGTATCGTTGCCGGTACCGCCGTCGAGCAGATCGTTGCCGCCGTTGCCCGTCAGGACGTCGACACCGCCGCCACCGAACAATTGATTGGTGGCGTTGTTTCCGACGATCGTGTTGTCGAGAGCGTTGCCGGTTCCATTGATCGTATTGCCTCCGACCAAGTTCAGGTTCTCGACGTTGGTGCCGAGAGTGTAGCTGATGGACGAGTCGACCCGATCGATTCCGCCCGAACCCGCGGCGATCTCATTGACCACGTCGCCAGCATCGTCAACGACGTAGATATCGTTGTCGGCGCCGCCCGCCATGGTGTCGGCCCCGGCACCGCCATTGAGCGTGTCGGTACCGATGCCGCCGTTCAGCGTATCGCCATCGTCGCCGCCGTTCAGCGTATCGTTGCCGTCGCCGCCGAGCAGGCTGTCGGCGCCGAGCCCGCCGTTCAACGTGTCGTTGCCCAGGAGTCCGCTCAGGGTGTCGGCGAGGTCGCCGCCCGTGATGACGTTGTTGAGATCGTTGCCGGTACCGACGAACGGATCGGCATCGATGCCCGTGTATGCCAGGTTCTCCACGTTGGCGAACGCTACGATCGACAACACGGCCATTTCGGTCTCGATCGTGTCGGTGCCCTGGTTCAAGGCTTCGACCGCGACGTCTGCGATATCGTCGACGACGTAGGTGTCGTTGCCGTTCAGGCCGATCATCACGTCGGCATCGAGGCCGCCGTCGAGAAGGTCGCCATCACCGGCTCCCGAACCGCCGACCAGAAGGTCTTCGCCGGCTCCGCCTTGCAGCTCGTTGTCTCCGGTGCCGCCGAAGATCAGGTCGTTTCCGCTGCCGCCGATTATCTCGTCATTGGTAAGGTTCTCGCCGGCGACGAAGTTGTTAGCCGTCGACGCCGCGAGGTTGATCGTGCGGCTGAAACCGGTCGGATCGGCACGGTTGACGACGTAATCCTCGAAGCCGAGCAGATAGCCATTGTAGGTGGCGCCGGTGAAGTTGATGCTCTCGATGCCCCGCTGCGGATTGCCGCCGTCGAAGTGATTGATGGCGGACACCGTCTGTCCGTTCACGGCGACGACAAGGTCGCCATTGGCGGTGCCGGTATCATTGTCTGCGGCATTCAGCGTCGTGAGCGCAACCGGCAGGTCCTCTGTGCTGCCCGTCTGGATCACGAGCCGATCGGTCGAACCGCCGTTGTCGAGTTCGGTGATCGTGTCGTTCCCGTCGCCCAGGCGGACGTTGTAGGTGTCATTGCCGAGGCCGCCGTTGAGCGCATCGTTACCGAGGCCGCCGTCGAGCGCATCATTGCCGTCCCCGCCGTTGAGCGTGTCGGTTCCGTCGCCGCCAATCAGGATGTCGTTGCCACCCAGACCATTGAGCACGTCGTTTCCGCCGAGCCCGACGATCAGGTCGTTGCCGTCGTTGCCCACGGGGGCGCCCGGATTGGTTCCATTGAGAGCCGGATCGTTGCCCGGCGTTCCCATGATGATGTTAAATGACTCGCCGCCCGCGAACTCGACACGCTCGATGCCGCGCAGCTTGTCGGATCCGTCGCCATCCGCGACGGTGTGTGTCACCTGTATGGTGCCGTCGGCATTGCCGGCGAAGATGTATTCGCTAGCAGCGCCCGAGAACACCGCGGTATCGGTGTCGACGACCGCGTCGCCGGTAGCCAGGATCTCGCGCACGATCACGAGCTGACCCGGATTGTACGTGCCGGCAAACATGGCGGCAGCGAGCGTCGTCATGCTGTTGTGCGAGTCGATTTCAGGGCCGGTTCCGTCCGAGTTTTGACGGACGCTGATCCGGACGTTCAGCCACTTGTCGCCATCGATGATGTCATCGCCAGCGCGGCCCGTGATCCTGTCGCTGCCGTCGCCACCGAGGATGATGTCACCCGCGGAGTAGGACGTAACGCCGGTGCCCAGGACGGCGTCGAGGCCGTTGATCAGTGCAAGGCTCTCGGCCGTGACGGTGCTGCCGGTGTAGCCTTCCGAACCGCCGACAGATGACGGCAGACGATCGGCGGCCAGGGTATCGGAGCCGGTGAGGATATCGTTGAACCTCGAGCCCGACACGCCTTCGACGGACTCGTAGGCGTCGAGCGTGCCGTTCACGGGCGGGTTCGGGAACTCATCGAACACGATACCGCGCGTCAGGTCCGCGTCGACGCCGAAGGTGTTGTCCTTGTACGTCACCCAGTCCCAGCCCGACATACCGGCCAGCTTTCCACGGCCGGGACTGCCAACCATGACGTCGTCGCCGCCCTCGGCGATGAACTCGTCGAAACCGCCATCGCCCAGGAACACATCGTGTCCGACGACGCCATCGCGCGCAAAGAGCTCGTCGAAGTTGTCGCCCGGCGCGCCGTCGAAAGTGCCGGTCTCGATCCAGTCGTTGCCCTCATTGCCCAGAAGGCGTTCGGCGTTCTTGTTTCCGTAGATGAAGTCATCGCCTTCACCGCCGAACACCTCGCCGCCGGCATCGTTGCCTAAGAAGACAAAGTCCTTGCCGGCACCGCCGAGGACGAGATCCAGCCCCGGTCCCGAGTTGATGACGTCGTTGCCGGCGCCGCCCTTGATGTTGTCGTCGCCGCCGAGATCCTTGATGATGTCGTCGCCGTCGCCGCCATTGTGGACGTCGTTGCCGGCGCCCCCCTCAAGGAAGTCGTTGCCGGCATCGCCATGCAGCGTGTCGTCCCCTTCGCTGGCGATAAGGATATCGTTTCCGGCAGTGCCGCCGAGCACGACGTGCTGATCGCCCGTGTATCGCAGGTAGTTGGTGTCCGCACCCGGGGTGGCCGGATTGTTGCGGATGACCAACGGAGTGAGGATTCCGCCGCCAACCGGATCGTTGCCGAGATTGTCGGCGCTCTCATCGACTCCAACGGTCAGCGGATCATCCGCCAGGATGCCATCCGCACCGGCCGTCTCACCTAGTCCAGGATTGTATTGCTTGGTTCGGTCGATCTCGAGGATCAGGCCGGGGACCGAGAACACGTCCGAGGGCAGATGGGTGGCATCCGTGTTGCGCATGATCATGGCGGCGAAGGAGTTCGCCTCCATCTCCCCGAATAGATGCAGGCCGTCGAGCCGCTGCAGATAGTAGAAGCGGTCGCCGTTCTGAAGCTGCTCCAGCGACACCTCGAAAACGAAGTTGAAGGTTGAACCCAGCATGCCGCCGAACGGCAGGATCTTTTCGGCGAGGCCGCCGATCCAAAGATCGACATTCTCCAGGCCCCCCAGGGCGTTGCCGGCCCCGTAGGCACCGATGCCGTTGAGGAAGTCCTCGGCATCCGCGGGAACCAACAGGCCGCCGACCGATTGCCCGGTGATGATGGTCAGCGCCGCGTCACGCTTGCCCTCGATGGTCGTCTGGCCGGTGATCAGCGCGTGGTTTCCATACGCCGCGATGAAGTTGATGATCGACGCCTCGTGCTTGAGGTTGGCAGCGAACTCAACCCAGCTCTCGTAGGGCTTGAGCTCGGCCGCGCTGTTGGTTATCTCGAAAAACTCACGCCGCGCGGCGTTGAGCGACGGCACGCCGGTATCGCGGCCACGCGCCAGATTGATGGTGGCGAGATCGAGCGGCAGGCCGAGCAGGTTGTTGCGCAACGCACTGGTCACGAACTCGTCGATCTCGTTGCCGACCTGGCGGGTCATACCCCGGATGATCGCGCCGGCCGCGACCTCGTCGGTGACGCCGTGCGCGGTACCGCCGACTTCGTCGAACTCGAATGGATTAAGGAATCCCTCGATAAGGCCGATATGGCCGGCGTTGAACGACGGATCGAACCGGTCAATCGTCTCAGTCAGCATCGAGTGACCGAAGCGATAGACGACGTGAGCGAACTCGGCGACAATCGACGGATTGATCGTGACGTCGTAGCCGTCGGGAACAACAAACGGGTTGATCTGGGGCTGAACCTTGCGCGCGAATTCCTCGAACACGAGATGTTGGTACTGCATCTCGGTGCCGAACTTGGCGGCTTGGAACAGGCGTTCCCCGTTCCATTCCAAGTCGCTGACGCCGTCACCGATCACGGCACCTGGCACCAGCCATTCCTGGATGAACGCGTTATCGCCGGTGGCCAGAATGACCGCCTTGGTGTGCTCCACCAAGCGGTTGTGCTCGGCGTGGAAGACATGATGGACCGCGGTCAGGCCGATGTTCTCGTTGACGCGGCCGTCGCCCGCGATGAAATGCGCGTCGAGCAACTCGTTGTCATATGCACCGGGATCTGCCGGTTGGTTGCCTGGATTGCCCAGCCCGATCTCGATGTCGCCATCCGCCAGGCCGGTCGGAACGGCATCGTGAGCGATGTCAGCGAGGAAAGCGTGACCAATGCGGATGGCACCGGCAATGCCGACAGGAGCATCCGGTGTCCCGGAAATCGTCACATCGTCGGCGGTGTTCGGGATGCCATCGGGGCCGATGCCGATAATGACCTGCGGTGTGCCATTCGCTCCGGGGATGAAGTTGCCGTACTGGTCGGTTCTCAGTAGGGGCACGTTGCCGACGTCGGAGTCGGTCAGGATGATCCCCAGCATGTCCCGGGCCTGAGCCTTAAGCTCGCCCCAGGTCGCCATGCCGCCGTTGGCGCCTTCGATCAGCCTGCCGGTTGCGACCGGCTCGCCATCTCCGTTCAGCACGTATTGCCGCAGGAATACCTGATGCGAAGAATGGGAGGTGTAGGTCTGATTCTGGTCGACAAACGACGTCGTCGTGTTGATGGGTCTGACATCGTCGGCCGTACCCATGATGCCATCGGCTCCGGGCGTAACGGTCGCCCGCGTCAGCACCATGAAGTTGGTGTGGCTGCCCGGGACATACAGCGGATCGTCGGGCTGCAGAGGAATGTAGACAGTACCGCTGCCGCCCTTCCCCACCAGGTCGAGGCCGTGGTCGAAGAACTGGCCGAACAGAGTGAACCACGAGTTGAACGATGCTGACAGGCCGCCGTCCGGCGCGATGTTGGGCAGGCTGATGTTCTCGCCATCGAATTCGATGCCGAATTCAGCCAGGGTTGTTGCCAGTCCTGCGATAGCCGCCTCTGCCGCCGCATCTGCCGCATCGCTGGCGTCTTCGGCTGTCGCCTCGTTTGCCACTGCCGTCGCCAGCGCGTCGTTGGCGGCTGTCAGAGCGGCAAGAGCTTCCGCGACGGCGTCGGGATCAACCAGCGCAGTCAGATCGGCCGTGAGACTCTCGGCAGGCGCAACATTTTCATCCGCCAACGTCGCCGCAGCAGCGATCGTTGCAAAATGCGGTCCTGCAGACTGACCTTCGACCAACGCTCCCCGGATCGCCACCAACTGCGTGTGCAACGTCAGCGCGTTCGTCTGGACGGCCTGCGCGTCGGCGAATTCGGCATGGCCCACAGATAGCCCGGTCACCACGGCGGCGGCAGCGTTGGAGGCGGCGAGCGCCGCTGCGACTGCGGCCTCGACTGCGGCGATGTCCGCAGCGCTGATGTTGCCACCGACGAACAGTGCAATCGCGGCCGCTTCTGTCGCAGCATCGGCGGCCGCGGCTGCATCGTCGGACGTGGCGGCCAGCGCTGCGACAGCCGCGCCGTTATTCGCAAGGGCAGCGTCATAGGCAGCCTGCGCCGCAACCTGGGTTGCCGTTGCCGCCGCGACAGCTGCCTCGGCGGCAAGCTCGGCAGCCTGTGCAGCGGTAGCGGCAGCGGTTGTCGTGATGATAAGCTCGGCTGCGTTCTGGACAATCACCAGGTCCGCAAACGGGTCTGCCGAACCGGCGCGCTCAAGCGCCGTCACGATGGCCGCTGGATTGTTCAGCGTCTGGTCGACGATGAGGTTGGAGATCGTACGGATGCTGCCGTCGACGACAAAGGAGTTCGGATCGTTGGAGGGCGCGTAAGTCGACTGAGTCGGGATCGGAGGCATTCCTCCCGGGCCGTCGAAGTCCAACGGCGTGCCGCTCGCCGGCCGGAAGTCGGTCCCGAGCCCCTCGGGGAATTGGATGTCAGCAGCGCCCCACCGCTCCTGCCCCGGCAGCAGATTGTTGTAGGTGCCGTCAACCGTACGAAGACCCAGTGAGAGGTTGTAAGCCGGCACAAGCCCACCAACGCCAAACAGCGGCTGACCGCTCGCGTGCGCCTCAGAAATCTTGATCTGCTCCAGGATGAATTCCAGATCGCTCTTGATGTAGGAAACCATGACGCGCTCCCGTTGTTGGGCACAGAGGCCGCCCAAAGGAGTGAGGTGTCCTAAAGGCGCAACCGTGAACTCTGGAGCAACTTTGAGACTTGGAAGCCGCGTATGGAACGGAGGAAGGTCCGACCGAATTTGAGACAAAGGTCGGAATGATCTTCAGACCTTGGTCCGAAGGAAGAGGCTGGCCACAGCTCGTTTGAAGGAGCGCTTGAAAACCTTCAGCGCTATAAGTGCCTTCTGCGCCAAGCCGTGGCGGAGGACCGATCTCATATAGCTGAAGTGTGTGGCAAGACCGTCCCGGGCAAATGTCAGGACGAGCACTCCGCCAACTCGGGATCATCCTGTGGGTAGAGGGTGGGATGGACTGCTTTCGACGCGAACGCCAACTTGCGATACAAGGTCCCGAAGTCGGGTATTCGTGGTCACCGCGTCGGCTATCCTAACCACGCGGCAAGCTTTCTGCTGCTATCAAGCGGAGACGCGGGCTCCTGCCTAGGAGTCCATTGGCCTTGAATTGGTGTGGCTCAATGAGCCTGCTGCCAAATTCTTGGCCATGCTCGACGCAAAGAGCGCACTGACGGATCTTCTCGACGCTTCTTCGTTCTGTCCCGTGAACAGCATCCATGCATGAACCAACATGGCTTGTGCAAGGACCTGGTCGGAGACGCCCTTGCTTCGCGCTTGAGTTTTGGCGAGTTGGATGAACTCACGCGCCCAGAACAAATGCTCTCTCGATGAGCCATTTCGGTTGGTTGATTCGTGTTCTTGTTTGATCATCGGGGTCATTCCTAAGTTGATCGCCAGTATAGACGTGGTTGCCTCAATTGAGAGTATGCGCGCCCAAATTGGACTCCTGCATTTTCTGAGCGGCGACAACAACCTCCAGCCGATTGCGAGCATTCATCTTTTGCATGAGGATCGTCATATAATGTTTCACCGTTTTATCACTCAGCTTGAGGCGCGCTGCGATTTCCTTATTCGTATTGCCACGGACCAAGAGCTTGACGATTTGCTCTTCACGGATGGTAAGGTTGATGATGGCTGCAGCCTTGCGCCGAAGCGTTTCATCCCGTAACCCCGCGATAACTTGGCTGGCAAAGCTCCGGGTGATGTAGTTTTCACCCCGTGCAACGGCTTCGATGGCTTCGATCAGCTCGCACGACTGAGCCGCCTTCAAGACGAATCCAACAGCGCCTGCGTCGAGCGCTCGAATCGCAGTTGCAACCCCGACCACTCCTGTGAAGGCAACGACCTTCACGGTAGGCACGCTGCTGACTACCTTGGTGATGGCCTCAAAGGCATTGCCTGGCATACCGACTTCAACAATCAAAATGTCCGGTCGGCAGTCAGTCGCGAGCTGGAGAATATCCGGGACGGCCGATCCAGTTCCCAGCAGTTCCAAATTTGCGTTGCGGCCAACGACGCTGACAAGCGCTTCCAACGTAATCGGATGATAATCAACGATGGCCACTGAAATTCGACGCATCAACCGCTCCATTTAAAAGCGAGATAAATATTAAAACAAGCTCAGAGATAAATGATTTTAAATAGAATGTAAACGGTCCGTTGCCTGCACCTTCATTATCCCTTCCTCCATGCCTAGGATGCCCCAGCACCTTATCTCGCAAGTGCGCAAAGACTGCGGAGACTTGGCACTACGAAGACTTGGCCCAGTCGATGACGGGAACACTACGGCGGAAGGATCTTTGCAATTGAGCCGGTTCCCTGGCGCGATGCCGAGACTGCATCGGGTAAACGGGGCCTCTGGTTGCTCTCAGCTAGGCGGGCTTTCTCTCTCAGCCTCTCTAGGTTCTCCATTGCCTTAAGCAATCTCACCAGATCGGAGACCATATGTGCCAAAGTAGGCTTGCGCGGCTTTGGGACTCGAGATTTCTGCTTCATCGCGAAACGGCTCCCTGCCAGACCGACGGAGATGTGGATTGATCCGCAAGGACCGTGCCAACGCAATCCGACCGGGATCCACGCAGCGAGGGGCTGTAGGCGGCGCGAGGTTATCGGGTGGGTGGCCCCTTCCATCCATAGGACTGGTGCGGGATCTCGCCGGTGATGTCGACCTCTTTGTCGTCAGAGAGGCGCCAGGCCGCAACTCCGAAGCAAACGGTTAGAACCACGGCCGTCGGCAGCAGCAGCATCGATAGAAACTGGCTCACGCCTACACCCCTGAATGCGACGCATCAGTGAGCGACCACTAAAAGTCGAATCGGAAAATGCAGACACGTTGACCTATCGCAGAGTATCCCCAAGCCATTGCGTGACTGCGCAAGTTGCCCTTGGTTGAACAGCTATAACAAGACACTTGAATTGCTCAATTGGGTCGCTTGTCCGCTGGACCAGTGGCGCGACTAGCAATCGCAGAGCGGCTGACGATCCATGCAGGAAGGCCGCCACTTAAGAGTGCACGCTCAAGCGGAATCGCGGCCTGGGACTCACAATGCAGGTGGCGGCGCATACCGGATTCCACATCGTATCTACGAAGTGCGCTATCGGGCCTCTGCAGGCTCTTTGCGGTCAACGTCGTCAGGGCGCAGAGGTCCTCGCCAAGGGCGGCGCGGACACGCGTGATTCCGTCAGCGTCCGGGCATGCGAATTACGCCCCGGCAGAGGACGATTGGAATCGTGCAGCTCAGCCGGTTCGTCCAGCGACATCGAGACGTGGAACTGATGCTGCTGAAGGAAGGCGAGAATGTCGTCCGACAGATGATGCAGGGTTGAGGTACTGGTGTATCGGATCTGCCGCCGCTCGGCTTCGTTGCGTCGCGTAATCGTCTCGACGATATGCTTGATGCGGTCGAATGCAAGCAGCGGCTCGCCGTCTTGGAATTCGACCGTGAGCTCCGCACCTGGCGCATCGAATAATCGATCGATGGCAGCATTCGCAGTCGCCTCGGACATGTCGAATCGATCTGATTGATCCGACGCGCGCGATACCTGCCAGTATCGGCACGAATGATCGCAGCGCAACGTCACGACGAAGATGTGGAGTTTTGGTCCGCCGCGCAGAAAGGACTTTCGCGTTCTCAGTTTGGTCGCGAGCAGACGGATCGGCAGGTCGGAATCACGGCGCCGGATGACCTGAATGGCTTCCAGCTCATCGGCTGTCTGCTCCGGCAGCGACCAGCTCTCCACAAGCGCGCCCAGATCGTCGGGCGCGACGAACGCGACAAACGACACTACGGCTTCCATTGTGCCGACACGAGATGCCTCCTTATGCGACCCCGACTTCGACCTATCAGCCTCAGGACTGTCGCTTCTGGTTCTAGCTTAAGCTCGTCGTACTGCAATGTGTTGCACGAATGGTCCACGACCCTGACACCAGTTCGTCCCGGGCCACGAACGGCCGCTTTGTGGAATCGAGATGTGACGCGGCGACGCGCACCCCCTGCAGCCCGTCATGCGACAGCGCAGGGCTATCGATCGTCCCTCATTTCAGCTGGATATCCAGCCAGCCCAGCGCGTTGACGGTGATGTGGTCGCCGGCATTGACGACCACGGTGGTAGTTTCAGCCTCGACGATCGCAGGACCATAGATGGAATGACCGGGCTGCAGGGCGCTCGCAGCATAGACCGGCACCTCGCGCCATTCGCCAAAGAATGCCTTCCGCTGTCCCGAGGGGCTGCAGGGCGATGCGACGACTGACGTCTGGGCGACTTGCGCTCCTTGAGGAACAATACCCACGCAGGCGACGCGCGCATTGACGAATACGACCTCCTGATCCGGCGAGGAATAGGTGTACAGCTCCTCGTGACGATCGTGGAAGCGCTGTTCGATTCGATCAACGATGTCGTCGGCCGCCCAGTCGAGGTCATTCAGTTGAACGTCGATCTCGAAAATCTGCTCGCCATAGCGCATTTCCGCCGAGCGCTCGACGATCACCTCGCCGCCGAACCATGACTTCAAACGGGTGGCCGCCGCCTGCTCGAGATCGGCGAAGACCGCCCTGACTTCCGCAGCCGTAATGCGCCGTCCGGCGCTGTAATGCGTCCGGCTGACCTCGTAGCGCAGATTGCTGGTCAGCATGCCCCACGCCGAAAGCACGGATGCCGCCGTCGGAACGATAATGCGCCTGATCTCCAGCTCGCGCGCCACTTCGGCCGCATGGAGCCCGGCGGCTCCGCCGAAGCTGAGCAGGGCGTAGCGCCGCGGATCGACGCCGCGACGCAGGGTCATCAGGCGGATGCCATCGGCCATGCGCAGATTAACCATACGATAGATACCGGCGGCGGCATCGACGCGCGACAGGTCGAACGATTTCGCAAGACGGTCGACCGCCGCCTCGGATGCGGCGCGATCAAGCGGCCGTTTGCCGCCCATGAACGCAGCCGCGTCAAGATAGCCGAGAACGACGTTGGCGTCCGTCACCGTCGCTTCGGTCCCGCCATTGCCATAGCACGCGGGCCCCGGCACCGAACCGGCGCTTTCCGGCCCGACGCGGAACGCGCCCCCCACATCGAGACTCGCAATTGAACCGCCACCTGCCGCAATGCTGGCGATGTCGAGACTGCGTAGCGCGATCCGTTGATCAGCGAGGCTGCCGTCAGCCGATAGCGAAGCACAGCCATCGGTGATCAGCGAAATATCGGTGCTCGTTCCACCCATGTCGAACGGCACCAGATCCGGAATTCCGAGCAGCTCAGAGCAGCGCCGGCAGCCGGAAATGCCGCCCGCAGGGCCGGACAGCACGGTGCCAGCGGCAAGCCGCGCGGCCGCCTCGACCGGCGCCATGCCGCCATGGGAGAGGATGATGAAAAGGCTGCTGGCCAGCCCGGCCTCCCTGAGCCGTGCCTCGAGACTGGTGAGATAGCGCCGCACCGCCGGTCCGACGTAGGCATTGACGATGGTCGTCGAGACGCGCTCGTATTCCTTGATCTGCGGCAGCACGTCGCTCGACCGCGACACGCTGACATCGGGCAGTTCGCGCTCCAGCCGCTCGACGGTCGCGATTTCATGGGCGGGATTGCGATAGGAGTGCAGGAAGCACACGGCGACCGACGTCGCGCCGGCCGCCCGGATCGCGGCAATCGCATCACCGAGCGAGTCCTGATCGAGCGGGATCAGCACCTCGCCATCGGGCCTGACGCGCTCGCGAACGCCGAAGCGAAGCTCGCGCGGCACCAACGGCTCGGGGGGCGCCGTCCGCAGATTGTAACGGTCCCCCTTCAGGCCCTCGCGCATTTCGATGACGTCGCGATGACCCTCCGTCGTCAACAGCGCGACCTTGGCGCCCTTGCGTTCGAGCAGCGCATTGGTGGCGACCGTCGTGCCGTGGACGAGGCGCTCGGTTTGGCCGAGCATGTCCGCTCGCGACAAACCGAGCCGACGCGCCAGTTCCTCGAGGCCGGTCATCACGCCGATCGACTGATCCGCCGGCGTGGACGGCGATTTCGCGAATATGGTTCGCCCCTCGCGATCGATCGCGACCAGGTCGGTGTAGGTCCCCCCGACATCGATTCCAATCGTAAACATGGTCAGGATACCCGCTCGGTGGTTGTGTCGATCGTCGTCAAGCCTTGCGCCAGGTCGCGCGCGCGCGCCTCTTGCGAACGCTGGTCAGGCGGGCCCCAGCCGCCGCCGCCGGCGGAGCGGATTTCGAAACAGTCGCCCGGCAGCACCTCGATGCCGACCTCCTTGGTGCGCAGCACGCGCGGCTCGCGCCCCTTCGAGACCAGTGCATAGTGATGCGGCGCGCCATCGCCGCCGCCGAGCATGCCGCACGCGCCATGTCGCGTGCCGTCGCCGGCGGTGTTGGCTTTCGCCGGCTTCGCCGTCTGCACCACGAGATCGAGCGCGACGCCGAGGCCGCCGCGATAGCGCCCCATGCCGCCGGAATCGGCGCGGAATTCGTGATGGCGGAAATGCAGGGGGAAGCGCGCCTCGGCCACCTCGATGCTGCCGAACTTGATGCCGCCCACGCTGTGCCATTCGCCGATCGACGACCAGCCGTCGCCGGCGGAGGATGCCCCACCGCCGGGCCGCGCCTGGAACATGTGCCAGATGAAGCCCCGGCCGGTGCGCGGATCCTCACCCTGGATCGCGATGCGGAAACGCCGGCTCCATCCCGCCATCGCGCGGTCCGGACAGGACGCGGACAGGGCCTTGACGATCGCCTCGACGATCTCGTTGGAGGGATGGCTGGTGCACATCGTCACCGGCAGGCCCGGATCGGCCCACACGATCGTGCCCTGCTTCGCCACCACCTTGAGCGGCCGCAGCGCGCCGGCGTTCTTCGGAATGTCTGCATCGATCAGATAGGCAAACGCCATCACGACCGCGGCTTGCATGTTGGCGTGCGAAGAATTCACGAAGCTCGTCGTCTGCGGATCCGATCCGGATAGATCGACCTCGATGTCGCTGCCCTGTTTGGTGACCTTCGCGGCGATCTTGATATCGCTACGGCCATGGCCGTCATCGTCGAGAAACGCCTCGCCATAGAACACGCCGTCCTTCCAGGTCGACAACACCGCGCGCGTCTGCCGCTCCGCGGTGTCGAGAATCGTCTCCACCGCCGCCTCCACCGTCGCTCCGCCGAATTCGGCGAACAGACGTTTCATGCGGCGTTCGCCAAGGTGCGCAGCGCCGACCATGGCAGCCAGATCACCGCGAAAATCACGCGGATTGCGCACGTTGAGCGCCAGCATGTCGAGCAGATCGTCGCGCAGCTTGCCCGCCTCGTAGAGCCGGATCGGCGGCACGCGCAGGCCTTCCTGCCAGATATCCGTCGCGCCAGGGTTATAGGCGCCGTGCGTGGCGCCACCGATATCGCTCTGATGCGCGCGCACAATGGTCCAGAAAAGCCGCCGATCGCCGTCAAAGACCGGCACAAAGGCGGTCAAATCGGGCAGATGACTGCCGCCGTGATAGGGATCGTTGAGAAGCAGGACGTCGCCGGGCTTTATGTCCTTGAAGCGTTCCTCGACGGCGAGCGTCGCCCATGAGAGCGCGCCCACATGAACCGGTATGTGATCGGCCTGTGCGATCAACCGCCCCTCGACGTCGCAGATGCCGAGCGAGAAGTCGCGGCTGGAATTCAGGATCTGCGAATAGGACGTACGCAGCATCGCTTCGCCCATCTCGTTCACGATCGAACTCAGGCGATGCTGCACAACAGAACGGGTTATAGGGTCAATCTTCGAAGTCATCGCGAGCCTGCTTTTCGGGATGAGGAAATCCGGGCCGGCATCATCGGGACGCCGGCCTGAACAGTCATCGACATGAAACGATCTGGTCAGCCGAGCGCCGCGACCTCTTGCAGCGAAGCGCTTGCCGCGGCGACGATCGCGTCGACATCCGCGTCGGTCATCGGTAGCGACAGCGCCATCAGGCCGTAATTGGCCGCAGAGATTCCGCGATTGAGCAGGCCCGCATTGAACACGGCCTGCCGCTTCGCTTCGGCCTCGGTCAGATAGGCCGAGCGATAGTCGCGGATCCGGCGATCGGTGAAATGGATCTTCAACAGCGAACCGAGGCCTACCGTGCCGCCGGGAACGCCGGTCTTGCGAAACGCCGCATCGATTCCGTCGCGCACCGCCTGACCGATCGTGTCGAGACGGGCGAAGGCCGCCTCGTCGAGCAGTTCCATGGCCGCCAGTCCCGCGCGCATGGTAACCGGGTTGGCCGAGAACGTGCCGCCATGCGGCAATGCCGGCTTGCCCGATGATGGATCGAACACCGACATGAATTGCTTGCCACCGGCGATGGCGCCGACCGGGAAGCCGCCGCCGATGATCTTGCCGAGCGTGGTGAGGTCTGGATCGATGCCCCACAAGCCTTGCGCACCATGATAGCCGAGCCGAAAGGTAATGACTTCATCAAAGATGAGTAATGCACCGACCTCGCGCGTCACTTGACGCAGCGCCTCCAGGTACGCCCTGTCGGCCGGCACCAGGCCTGCCCGATTCGGCATCGGATCGACGAGGACGCATGCGAGCTCCGGACCATGTTCGCGGATCAGGCTGACGGCCGCTTCGACATCGTTGAACGGAATGGTCACGACATCGGCAAGCACGTTCTGCGGCGTCCCCTTGGCATAGGCGACCGAGACCGGTGCGTTGCCGCACCACGCCGAAGGCGGCGGATCGAGACTGACCTCGGCATAGTCGTAAGAGCCGTGATAGGCACCTTCGCATTTCGCGATCTTCGGACGGCCCGTATGGGCGCGCGCCGCCTTCAGCGCCATCATCACGGCTTCGGTCCCGGAATTTGCGAATCGAACCTGCTCGATCGACGGCAGCCGTCCCACGAGGAGTTCGGCGAGATCCACCTCGGATTCCGTCGGCATGCCGAAGGCGGATCCGAGCGCCAGCTGCTTCGTGGCCGCTTCGATCAGAGCCGGATGCGCGTGACCATGGATCAGCGAGGTGAAGTTGTTGATGCAGTCGATATATTCGTTGCCGTCGACGTCCCAGACGCGACAGCCCGAGCCGCGCGCTGCATAAATCGGGAACGGCTTCATGAACACCGTCGTGCGGGTATTGCCGCCCGGCAGGCTGTTCAATGCGCGCGCGTAAAGTTCGCGCGATTGCGGATGAGATTCGGGATACATATTGCCTCCTCGCTCCGGGCCTAGCGGCCCAGATAAGCTTCGCGCACGCGCGCATTGTGTTTGAGTTCGTTTGCCGACCCGTCGAGCACGATGCGGCCGGTCTCCAGCACGTAGGCGCGGTCGGCCACCGACAGCGCCAGCACGGTGTTCTGCTCGACGACGAGGATCGTCAGACCGGTCTTGCTGATCACCCTGACACGCTCGTAGACTTCCTCGGCGAGCCGCGGCGCCAGGCCCAGCGAGGGCTCGTCAAGCAGCAGCAGCTTCGGCCGCGCCATCAATGCACGCCCGATCGCCAGCATCTGCTGCTCACCGCCGGACAACGACCAGCCGAGCTGCTTGCGCCGCTCCTTCAGCCGAGGGAACAGTTCGAACACGCGATCGAGATCGGCCGCGGTAGATTGGCCCCAGCGGCGCCAGCTCACGGTCGCAAGCGTCAGGTTCTCCTCGACCGACAGGCCCGGAAAGATCCGTCGCCCCTCGGGAGCCTGCGCAATCCCGTTCGCTACCCTGCGATCCGTGGACCAGCCGCAGATGGATTCGCCTTCGAACCTGATGTCTCCCGACGACACCCGGTTGAGGCCGGAGATCGTATGCAGCAGCGTGGTCTTGCCGGCACCGTTGGCGCCGATCAGCGCGACCGTTTCGCCGGCATCAACCCTGAGCGTCACGCCCTGCAGCGCGACGATGTCGCCATGCGCGACCGCCAGCTCGTTACACGCCAGCATGGACATATCCTTCGCCCAGATAGGCCGCGAGCACTGTGGGATCCGCCTGGACCTCCGCCGGCGTTCCCTCGGCAATCCTGCAACCGAAATTGAGCACGAAGATGCGCTCGGCAAGCCGCATGACCATGCCCATATTGTGCTCGATCAGCACGATCGCGAGCCCGTGGGTGGCACGCAGCGCCGTCAACCGATCGACCAGCTGGTCAACCTCTCCGGAATTCAGGCCAGCGGCCGGCTCGTCGAGCAGCAGGACATGCGGCCGGCAGGCCACCGCACGCGCAAGTTCCACCATGCGGCGACGGCCATAGGAGAGCGAATCGATCGCTTCGCAGGCCACGTCGGCAAGTCCCATCTGCTCGATGATCTCCATCGCGGCGTCGCGCAGACCGGCCTCGTTGAGGTCGCTGCGAATCGCCGCGCCGGTCATGACATTTTCCAGGACGTTCAGGCGCGCAAACACGCGCCCGTGCTGGAAAGTGCGGCCGAGCCCGGCGCGGATCCGCCTGTTGGTGGCCATCCGCGTGATGATTTGACCGTCGAGAAGGACCTGGCCCTCGTCGGGCATGACCAGCCCGGTCAGCACATTCAGCAGCGTCGATTTGCCGGCGCCGTTGGGTCCGATCACCGCGACGAACTGCCCTTTCGCAACCGTCAGATCGACATCCGCCAGCGCCGCTAGACCGCCATAGCGCTTGCGAATGCCGCGCGCCTCCAACACGTTCATGACGTCATCTCCGGTACGCCAACGGATGCCGTCCTGCGCGAGCGGAGACGACGCAGGCGCCGGCCGAGACCGGCGAGTCCGGTCGGCAGGAACACCAGGATGCAGAGCATGAGCAGGCCGAAGAAGAGAAGGTAGGCGGTGCCGAGGAAGCGCAGCCACTCGGGCAGGAAGGTGAGCAGGATCGCGCCGAGGATCGCTCCCACGATGGTGCCCTCGCCGCCGACGATCAGCATTGCAAGGTATGTGATGGAATGCGCGTAGGTGAAGTCCTCGGGCGCCACGAAACGTACATGCAGCGCGAACAGGCAGCCCGCGATGGCGGCATAGACTGCAGACAGCACGAAGGCCGTAATCTTCACGCGCGTGACATCGATCCCGATCATTTCAGACGCGATCTCGTCATCGCGCACCGCCATCATCTCGCGGCCATGTCGTGACGCGTGCAGCATCGCCGCAAGCGCCGCGACCACCGCGAGGACCACGAGCGCGACGCACAAGAACCGGTATTCGCCGGAAAGCGCCAGGGAACCGATGGCCAGCTCCGGAATTCGCGCGATGCCGTTGGTGCCGCCCGTCAGGCCGATCCAGTTCGACGTCACGATGTAGAACGAGACGTTGAGACCCAACGTGGCCAGCGCGAGGTAATGTCCGCGCAGGCGCAGCAGGGGATAACCGATCAGGGCCGCGAGCGCTGAGGTTGCCATGATCGCGGCCGGCATCGCCAGCCACGGCGACCAGTTGCAGGCCGTGGTCAGGATTGCTAGCCCATATGCGCCCATGCCGACAAACGCTGCGTGGCCCAGCGAGATCAGGCCGGCATAGCCGAACGCGAAATTCAGGCCGATGACGGCGACCGCCGAGATCACCGAGAGATTGAACAGCCGGAGGTAATATTCCGGCAGAACGCTCGCGACGAGGCCGCCGAGAAGGATCGCTGCAGCGATCGCCAATGGAACGCGCATCGCCATCGGATCAACCCCGGTCCTGGATCTTCTCGCCGAACACGCCCTGCGGACGCACGAGCAGGAAGACGATCATGATGCCAAACGAGATCAGATCCTTGTAGGCGGATGACACATAGGACGCACCGAGCACCTCGCTGAGGCCGACGAACAACCCGCCGACGATGGCACCCGGCAGGCTGCCGAAGCCTCCGATAATGGTCGCCGCAAATGCCTTCAGTGCGATCGGATCGCCCATATTGACGTCGGCGAACCACATCGGCCCGAGCATGAGGCCGGCGACGCCGGCGAGAATGGCGGCGAGCACCCACGACAGGGCCAGCAGCCGGTTGACCTTGAGACCCATCAGCTTAGCGGCCTGGAGATCCTGCGCGACGGCCCGCATGCCGACGCCGACGGAGGTCCGGTTGAACAGCAGCCAAAGTCCCGCGACCAAGATGGCGGTGACGCCGACCACGCCCAACGCATGGGTCGAGATGATGGCGCCGCCCAGATTGACCACCCGGTCCTCCAGGGGAGACGGCAGGCGGAACGGCCACGATCCGAACGACAGCAGCGCCGCGTTCTGCATGATGATGCCGACCGCGACGGTACCGATGATGATCGTAACGATCGACCCGCGCCGCAACGGCAAATAGACGGTGATGAAGAACAAGGCTCCGAACAGCGCCATGATTGCGAGGGCGGCGCCGTAGGCGACGGACCACGGCAGCTGGGCATTGATCAGCGTCACGACACCGGCAAAGGTTCCGAACATCACGAACTGGCCGGCCGCGAAATTCACGACTCCGGTCGCCGAGTAGACGATGACGAAGCCGATTGCCGCCAGCGCATAGACGCTGCCGATCGCCAGTCCGTTGACGAGAAGCTGAATGAAATCGGCCATGACGCCCCTGCTCGCTCGCGCCTCGCGGCCGTACCGGCCGCGAGGCAAATCCATCCGATATGATCAGTCGAGGGTGACGGGCTGCACCAGTTCGAGCGTCTTGGTGCCGGACTTCGCCTTCACGACGGCGAGATCGCGCACGCCATTGCCCTTGGCATCGTAGGAATAGACGTGACCGACACCCTGCCAGCCCTTGACCGCCGCCAGCCACTCCCGCAACGCCTTCGCGTCCGTGCCGACCTTGCGCATGCCTTCCGCCATCAGGAACGCACCGTCATAATAGGCAAGGCCATAGGGATCGGGATCGATGCCGAACTTCGCCTTGAAACGCTCGACGTAGTCCTTCATCCGGCCGCCAGCGCTAGCGTCCATGAACGCATCCGTGACGCCCCAAACGCCTTCGAGATCGGCGGGCGAAAGCAACTGGAGGGCGGCCGGTACCAGCGCCGCCGATGACGTAACCAGCGGCATATTGAAGCCTAGCACCTTGGCCTGGCGCAGCACCAGCGCGCCGTCCTGCGGATAGTTGAAGATCAGGATCGTATCGGCGCCTTTGCTGCGCAAGCTGAGCAACTGCGCAGAGAAGTCCTTGTCGTTCTGGCCATAGGCTTCCATGCCGACGACCGGAATGCCTGCGGCCTCGAGGCGCTTGGCTGCCGTCTGGGCGCCGCCCTGGCCGAAATCGTTCTGGATATAGAGAATGCCCGGCTTCTTCGCCTTGATGACGTCGACCGCCGCCTTGACCATGCCCTCGGCGGACACGCTGTCGGCGGGCCGGATGCGGAACATCCATTCATTGCCCCCATCGGCCACGGCATCGGCACCGCCGGCATACATGGCGGGCACCTGGACCTTCTTAAGCTCCGGCGCGACGGCGAGATTCTGTGTCGAATAGCTCGACAGGAAGAAGAAGGACGGCTTGGTTTCCTGAGCCAGCTTGACGAAGGCGTTTACAGCTGTGCCGTTCGACGCCTGGGTATCCTCGAACACAATCTTGATCTGCCGCCCTTTGATGCCACCGGCCTTGTTGATGTCCTCTTCCGCCATCGTCAGGGAGTTCTGGTACTGCTTCCCCGTCAGCGACAGAGGGCCCGTCATAGGAACGGTCGCGCCGATCAGGATCGGCTCCGCTTGTTGCCCATGTGCAGTCCCGGTGAGCGAGAGCATCGTCGCCGCAATCACCGAACCTAGAAAGTCCTTCCGCGTGAATCCCACGTCGCCTCTCCTCTACAACACCAATGCCAGGTCAGCGAACTCATTGAATCGAGCGCTTGACAACTGTTCCGTTTTCCGGAATGATATTCCGAATACTGAAACGGTAAACGGCAAACAGCCGACGAGTCAAGACGTACAAATTGGCGCGGGCCGCCCAGGAACTGATTAACTCCATGTCAACAGACGACGCTTCCCCCGGCCCGCTCGCGCGCTACATCGACGTGCTGGAGGTCGTCGCTGCATTTTCAGGCACGATCACGCTGGCTGACGTTTCGTCCATGCTCGATCTACCGAAAACCACCGCCCACCGATTGCTGAAGGGATTGGTCCGTGCCGGCATGGCGGCCGAAGGAGAGGGGGGACGGACTTACCATGTTGGAGAACGCCTCACCCGCCTGCTTCACGCCGGCGCGGACGACGGCTGGTATGCATCACTCGCCGGGCCTCATCTGCTAGCCCTGACCGAAGCCAGTACAGAGACGTGCTATCTCGCGCGACTGGTCGGAAAGCGCGTGGTGGTCGCCGTTTCGCATTCGCCCGACGTGCGCTGGCGCGGCTACGTGCAGCCCGGCATCGAAATGCCGGTCAATGCCGCGGCGACGGGAAAGGCCATCATGGCCTTTCAAAGCAAGGCATTAATAGACGCGGCGCTTTCCGAAGACCTGCCCAAGCCGACCGTGAATTCGCACACCAGCCGAAAATGGATCGAGCAGGAATATGCCAAGGTTCGCAAGTTCGGCTATGCAACTTGCATCGGCGAGATCGACGAGGGTCTCGCCGCCATCGCAGTGCCGGTGAGATTGCCGGATGGCGCCGTGCTGCATTCGGTCGGCATGACCGGCCCGCTGGAGCGCATCATGAACAAGCAGTTGCCCGCGCGAATTGCGGCGCTGAATGCCACTGCAGCAACCTTGGCAAAAGCCCTGTCCCTCGGCACGCGCATGCGGGCAAGAAGCCCCGTCTGATCGTGAATTGGCAGCTTCACGCACGCGAGAAAGTGCCCCCGCTTCATCGGCTTTGCATCAGACAGGCTGGAGATCCCGAGATGGCTCGAACATCCGACCCACGATTAGATCCATTTTAGTAGCGAGCGAAGCGAGAAGCAGATTCGTAGTCTGGGCCGGATGCATTGAAGTAACTTCGGTTTGTTACCGCAAGTGCGAGCAAAAATCGCGCAACAATGTCGCTTCTGCTTGCTAAGAAGCAGCATATCGCCGTGACCGTGGAGGAGAGAGTGGGACTCTCATCCCGATGCCCCAATTGCGCGAAAAACCGCCGAGAAACAAGAAGGCCCGAAAAGCCCGGCCGGATTTTGTGACCACCGCTGTGTACCACCGCGACGGCCATTTCGGCCAATCTCGGACGATTTCGAAGCTTTCAGGGACCCGCACGAAGCCGGCCCGCTCCGCCATCCTTGAATCATAGCCGCGGTGGGTCGCCAAATCGAATGCAACCGACAAGCCCATCTGTCCTAAGGAAAGGGCGGAACGATAAAATGCGTTTGACGCCTCTGCAGTCGAGAATCCCGCATACTGGCGGATTGTCCACGGTCTGCCAGCATACATCGTCGCCTTAGGACCACGAATGAACGGCGACATGCCAGGTAACGTGTCCAGATGCTCGATCCCATCTAAATCAGACGCCGTATAGATCGGCTTGACTTCAATGCCCTCCGGAACCTTCCGCACGAGCGCGATGGGATCGCCTTTTAGTTCCTTCTCAGCAATCCTCTTCCATTTATCTGGAAATGACATCGACATTCTTGATCTCGCACCGGTTACCGGCCTAATTGTCAACCACGCATCGCGTGCTTACGCAAACTCCAAAATCAGCGCGTCCACCGCGAGCGTCGCGCCGGCGCTGGCGTGGATCTTCTTCACCGTGCCGTCTTGCTCGGCGCGGAGCACGTTCTGCATCTTCATGGCTTCGACCACCGCGAGCGTCTCGCCGGCCTTGACCTCCTGCCCCTCGCTCACCGCAATCGAGACCACGAGGCCGGGCATCGGGCAGAGCAGCTTCTTGCCGGTGTCGGACGCGGTCGTGACCGGCATCAGCCGCGCGGACGCTGCTTCCGCCTCGGTCCAGACGTAGACCGGCACCTCGACGCCCTGATGGGCGAGACGAACGCCGTTCGCGATCGGGCGCGTCTGCACCGCGACGAGATGGCCGTCGATGATGCCCTGCCAGACCGGATCGCCTGGCTTCCACGGCGACTGCAACAGATGCGCATTGCCGGCCTTGCCGTCGGCATCGATGAAGCGGATCGCGATGGCCTCGCCCTCGCGCGCCACCTCGAGCAGGATCTCCTGGCGGTCGAGCCAGACCGCGCGGCGGCGCTCGCGCTGCACGTCGCGGCCACCCATCTGTCCGGATATCTGCCGCTTGCGCTCCCCCAGCACGTGATCGATAGCGGCGCCGACCGCGGCGATGCGCCGTGCGACCTCCCCTTCGGGCACGCGCACGGCAAAGCCCTTGGGGAATTCCTCGGCGATGAAGCCGGTCGACAGCCGCCCCTCGCGCCAGCGCGGATGATGCATCAAGGCAGACAGGAACGGTATGTTGTGACGGATGCCGTCGACATAAAACGAATCCAGCGCGGTCGCCTGCGCCTCGATCGCGGCCGCGCGCGACGGCGCATGGGTGACGAGCTTGGCGATCATCGGATCGTAATGGATCGAGATCTCGCCGCCCTCCTGCACGCCGGTGTCGTTGCGGATGGTGATGCCGTCCTGGCTTGCTTCTGCCGGCGGACGATACTTCACGAGCCGCCCGATCGAGGGCAGGAAGTTGCGGAACGGATCTTCGGCGTAGAGGCGGGATTCCACCGCCCAGCCCGTCAGCGTGACGTCCTTCTGCGCGATGGCGAGCTTCTCGCCGCTCGCAACCCGGATCATCTGCTCGACGAGATCGATGCCGGTGACGAGCTCGGTGACGGGATGCTCGACCTGAAGACGCGTGTTCATCTCCAGGAAATAGAAGCTCTTGTCCTGGCCGGCGACGAACTCGACGGTGCCGGCGGAATCATAGTTCACGGCCTTGGCCAGCGCGACGGCCTGCTCGCCCATCTTGCGGCGCGTGGCCTCGTCGAGCAGCGGCGACGGCGCCTCCTCGATGACCTTCTGGTTGCGGCGCTGGATCGAGCACTCGCGCTCGCCGAGATAGATCACGTTGCCGTGCTTGTCGCCCAGCACCTGGATCTCGATATGGCGGGGATCGACGATGAACTTTTCGACGAAGACGCGGTCGTCGCCGAAGGAGGCCTTCGCCTCGGCCTTGGCGAGATTGAAGCCTTCGGCGACCTCGGCCTTCGAGTGCGCGATGCGCATGCCCTTGCCGCCGCCGCCGGCGGAGGCCTTGATCATGACGGGATAGCCGATCTCGTCGGCGATCTTGACCGCATGGTTGCCGTCCTCGATGACGCCGAGATAGCCCGGCACGGTCGAGACCTTGGCCTTGGCAGCTGCCTTCTTCGATTCGATCTTGTCGCCCATCGCCGCGATCGCGCCGGGGTTCGGGCCGATGAAGACGATGCCGGCCGCCTCCAGCGCGCGGGGAAACGCCTCGCGCTCGGACAGGAAGCCGTAGCCGGGATGCACGGCCTCGGCGCCGGTCTTGCGACAGGCCTCGACGATCTTCTCGATCACCAGATAGCTTTCGGCGGCGGCCGGCGGGCCGATCAGCACGGCTTCGTCGGCCGTCTCGACATGGAGGGCATCGCGGTCGGCCTCGGAATAGACCGCAACCGTCTCAATTCCCATCTTGCGAGCGGTCTTGATGACCCGGCAAGCGATTTCGCCGCGATTGGCGATCAGAATGCGTTTGAACACTGCTCTTCTCACAATGGCAGATTGTCGTGCTTCTTCGCCGGCATTTCCGTCTTCTTGTCCTTCAGCATCGCCAGCGCCCGGGCGATCCGCTTCCGCGTCGAATGCGGCATGATGACGTCGTCGATATAGCCGCGCTCGGCGGCGATGAACGGGGACAGGAAGCGGTCTTCATATTCCTTGGTGCGCGCGGCGATCTTGTCGGGGTCGCCGATGTCACTGCGGAAGATGATCTCGACCGCGCCCTTGGCGCCCATCACCGCGATCTGGGCGGTCGGCCAGGCGTAGTTCATGTCGGCGCCGATCTCCTTGGAGGCCATGACGTCGAAGGCGCCGCCATAGGCCTTGCGGGTGATGACGGTGACGAGCGGCACGGTGCACTGCGAATAGGCGAACAAGAGCTTGGCGCCATGCTTGATCAAGCCGCCATATTCCTGCGCGGTGCCCGGCAGGAAGCCCGGCACGTCGACGAAGGTGACGATCGGGATGTTGAAGGCGTCGCAGAAGCGGACGAAGCGCGCGGCCTTGCGCGAGGCGTCAGAATCGAGCACGCCGGCCAGCACCATCGGCTGGTTGGCGACGAAGCCGACGGTGCGCCCCGCAATGCGGCCGAAACCGGTGACGATGTTCTTGGCGAAGGCTTCCGCGATCTCGAAGAAGTCGCCCTCGTCCACGACCTTCAGGATCAGCTCCTTCATGTCGTAGGGCTTGTTCGGATTGTCGGGGATCAGCGTGTCCAGCGACATGTCGACCCGGCCGATGTCGTCGAAGCTCGGCCATTCCGGCACGCCGTCGGTGTTGTTGGACGGCAGGAAGTCGATCAGGCGGCGCATCTGCAAGAGCGTCTCGACGTCGTTCTCGAAGGCGCCGTCCGCGATCGAGGAGCGCGTGGCGTGCACCGAGGCGCCGCCAAGCTCTTCCGCCGTAACGACCTCGTTGGTCACGGTCTTCACCACGTCGGGGCCGGTGACGAACATATAGCTGGTGTTCTTCACCATGAAGATGAAGTCGGTCATCGCCGGCGAATAGACGTCGCCGCCGGCGCAGGGCCCCATGATGACGGAGATCTGCGGGATCACGCCCGAGGCCAGCACGTTGCGGCGGAACACGTAGGAATAGCCGGCGAGCGCGGCGACGCCTTCCTGGATGCGGGCACCGCCGGCGTCATAGAGGCCGATGATGGGCGCCCTCGCCTTCATCGCCATGTCCTGGAGTTTTGTAATTTTCAGCGCGTGCGTTTCCGACAGCGAGCCGCCGAACACGGTGAAATCCTTGGCGAAGACGAAGGTCTTGCGGCCGTTGACGGTGCCCCAGCCGGTGACGACGCCGTCGCCGGGGATCTTGTTCTTCTCCATGCCGAACTCGGTGGAGCGGTGCTCGACGAACATGTCGAACTCCTCGAACGATCCCTTGTCGAGCAGCAGCTCGATGCGCTCGCGCGCCGTCAGCTTGCCGCGGGCGTGCTGCGCTTCGATGCGCTTCTCGCCGCCGCCGAGTTTGGCACCGGCGCGACGTTGTTCAAGGGCTTCGATAACGGACATCGATTGGGCCAACTGATCTACCGGTTTCTGGCGATTGGAGGCAGGTCGGTGCAAACGCCCTCATAGACTTCGGCAGCCATGCCGATCGTCTCGGCGAGGGTCGGATGGGGGTGAATGGTCTTGCCGATATCGATAGCGTCAGCCCCCATTTCGATCGCGAGACAGATTTCCCCGATCATATCGCCGGCATGCGGTCCGACGATCACGCCCCCGACGATGCGACCGGTTTCGACGTCGAACGACAGCTTCGTCATGCCATAGGACGCGCCCGACGCGATGGCCCGGCCGGACGCGGCCCATGGGAATTTTGCCGAACGGATCTTCCGTCCGGATTCGGCGACATCACGCTCGGACTTGCCGACCCAAGCGATCTCAGGATCGGTATAGGCGACATTGGGGACGATTTCCGCCGTAAAGGCCGCCGGCTTCCCGGCGGCTAGTTCCGCGGCGACGTGCCCCTCGTGAACGGCCTTGTGGGCCAGCATCGAACCCCCGACGACGTCGCCGATGGCGAAGACGTTGCGCACTGTCGTTCTCATCTGCTCGTCGACCTGAATGAAGCCGTTCGGATCGATTGCAACGCCGATCCGATCGAGGCCGAGTTCGCCGCTGTTAGGAATGCGGCCCGCAGATTGCAGCACGAGATCGTAGGATCGTGTCTGAACTGACGCGCCCGTGATAGTAACCGTCACGCCGTCGGGCGTCACCGCGGCAGTCGATACGCTGCTTTCAAGGTCGATATGCTCGAAGCGATGCGCGTTGCGCGAACGCCAGATCTTCGCCGCATCGGCATCCACGCCCGCCAGGATATCGGGAAGCCTTTCGACAAGATCGATCTTGGCGCCGAGCGCGCTGTAGACGGTCGCCATCTCCAGCCCGATGATCCCCGCTCCGATCACGAGCATGCGGCCCGGGATGCTTCGCAGCGCGAGCGCGCCGGTCGAGGTCACGACCCGCTCGTCCTTGGGAAGCACCGTCAACTGCACCGCGCGCGAGCCCGTCGCGATGATACATTGTCCGAAATCGACCTGCTGCGAGCTTGCCCCCTCGCCGGCAATCTCGAGCCGCGTGGCGGAGACGAATTTCGCGGTGCCGCGGATCACCGTGACGCGGCGCGCCGCCGCCATCTGGCGCAGCCCATCCGTCAGCTTCGTGACGGTGCCGTCCTTGAAGGCGCGCAGCGCCTGCAGATCGATCTGCGGCGCGCCGAAGCGAATGCCCAGGTCGGCGATCCGCTCGGCTTCCTCTTTGACGGCCGCAACATGAAGCAGCGCCTTCGACGGGATACATCCGACATTCAGGCAAACTCCGCCCAAGGTGCCGTAGCGTTCGACGATCGCGGTCCTCAGTCCAAGATCTGCGGCCCGAAACGCTGCTGAATAGCCGCCCGGCCCGCCTCCGATCACGACAAGATCGTAGGGCGTATGATCTGTTGCGCGCCGGCCAGCATCGGCCTGATCCGCCGAGATCGTCTCGACTTGCGCGCCCGCTTCGTCCGACGCCAACGCCGTGCCAATCATGGAGCCTTGAGACACCTTGTCCCCAACGCGCAGCGAAATGCTCGTGATCACCCCTGCAATCGGCGACGGAATCTCCAGCGTCGCCTTGTCGGATTCCACGGTGATCAAAGCCTGCTCTCGCGCGACGACGTCGCCCGCCCCGACGTGGACCTCGACGACTTCGACGTCTCGAAAATCCCCGATGTCGGGTACCCGGATCTCCTCTGTCCGCATCTGCGTCCTCACAATGCGAAGCGCCGCAGATCGGAGAGCACCGACGTGACGAGGCCCAGGAACCGGGCCCCGGCCACGCCGTCGACGACCCGGTGATCCCACGACAGACTCATCGGAAGGATGAGTCGCGGTTCAAACTCGCGGCCGTTCCAGACTGCCTCGGTGGCGGCACGACCAGCTCCGAGGATTGCCACCTCGGGCGCGTTGATGATGGGCGTAAATCCCTGACCGCCGACGCCTCCCAGGGACGACACCGAGAAACAGCCGCCCTGCATGTCGCCCGACGCGAGCTGCCCCGCGAGCGCCTTGTCGGCGAGCGAGCGCATCTCCGCGGCAATCTGCCGAAGGCCCTTCTTATCGCAGTCCCGGATCACCGGCACGACCAGACCTTTCGGCGTGTCGACGGCGAAGCCGATGTGGACGTAGTGCTTGAGGATCAGCTCATCGCCATCGAGCGACGAATTGAAGCGCGGGTACTTCTGCAGCGCCAAGGCCGCGGCCTTGATCAGCAGCGACACCATGGTGAGCTTCGCCGTGTCCGTCGCGGCCTCGGCATTGACCAGCTGACGAAAGGCTTCGGCGTCGGTCACATCCGCTTTGTCGAAATTCGTCACATGGGGAATGACGTTCCAGTTGCGCGAGAGGTTCGCGCCGGTCAGCTTCTGGATCCGCGTCAGCGGCAGACGCTCGACCGCGCCGTACCTCTCGAAATCCACCATGGGCCAATCGACCGGCGCGTCGGGCGCGCGCGCCACCGTCGGTCCCGATCGCACCAGTTCGTTGACGAAGGCCGCCACATCCTCGCGCAGAATCCGGCCCTTGGGACCGGTGGGCACGACAGAGTCCAGCGCCACGCCGAGCTCACGCGCCAAAGCGCGGACCGACGGCGACGCATGCGCAACCCCGCTGGGCTGCGGCTGCTGTGCACGTGCTCGCGAGTCATCGACTGGAGCGGCGGGCGCCGGCTGTGACAGCGCCTCCTGCTGCGAGAACCGTTGCTCCACTTGTGGCGCCGACGCAGCGGCTGGCGGAGGCGCGGTGGATTCACCGCGACCGTCGAGGATCATCAGAACCGAACCTTGAGAAACCCGCGCCCCGACGTCGATCATCAGTTTGGCCACCGTGCCTGCGGCCGGGGATGGCACCTCCATCGTCGCCTTGTCGGACTCGATCGATAGCAACGGCATGTCGATCGTGACCTCGTCGCCGACCGACACATTGATTTCGACTACCGGAACATCCTTGTAGTCCCCAATATCCGGCAGAACGACTTCAATTGAATGAGACATGCGCGCTCCGCCCTCTGTCAGCGAGACCAAGGCGATGCAACGCCGGTCGGCAATTCGTAGCTGGCGATGGCTTCGGCGACCTGCTCACGCGCCACGTCACCCGATTTTGCCAGCGCCGATAGCGCCGCAACGACGATCTGCTTGCGATCGACCTCAAAGAAGCACCTCAGCGCGGCGCGTGTATCGCTGCGCCCGAAGCCGTCGGTGCCCAGCACCGTATAGGGCGCCTCGATGTAAGAACCGATCAGTTGCGGATACGCCCGGACATAATCCGATGCCGCGACGATCGGCACCTTGCCGCCGAGGCATTGTGCGACGTGGCTCTCGACCGGGGTCGACAGCGGCGAGAGCCGATTGGTTCGCTCCACCTCACGCGCCTCCCGCGCGAGCTCGGAGAAGCTCGTTGCCGACCAGACTTCACTGGGCACTTTCCATTCGCTTTGCAGCATCGCCGCGGCGGCGAGCGCCTCCGGAAGAATGGCGCCCGAGCCGACCAGCCTGATCTTCGCCGGCCCGTCAGCGCTCGGCAGAACCCGATAGAGACCCTTGATGATGCCGTCGCGCGCATCGTCGGGCATCGAGGGCTGCGCATAGTTTTCGTTCATCGCCGTGAGGTAATAGAACTCGTCGTTGCCCTGCTCGAGCATCGACCGCATGCCGTGATCGACGATGACGGCCACCTCGTAGGAGAATGCCGGATCGTAGGCCCGGCAGTTCGGAACGGTCGCCGCCATCAGATGGCTGGACCCGTCCTGATGCTGCAAGCCTTCGCCGCCGAGCGTCGTCCGGCCAGCCGTCGCCCCGATCAGAAAGCCACGCGCGCGCTGGTCCGCCGCCGCCCAGATCAGATCGCCGACCCGCTGAAAGCCGAACATCGAATAGTAGATATAGAATGGCAGCAACGGGAAGTCATGGATGCTGTAGGAGGTCGCCGCCGCGGTCCAGGACGAAATCGCCCCCGCCTCGGTGATCCCTTCCTCCAGCAATTGACCGTCGATCGCTTCCTTGTAGTACAGCATCGAGCCGGCATCTTCCGGCTCGTAGAGCTGCCCCGTTGGCGAGTAGATGCCGACCTGCCTGAACAGGTTCGCCATTCCGAAGGTGCGGGCTTCGTCGGCAACGATCGGAACGATGCGCGGGCCGAGCGTCTTGTCCTTGAGCAAATTGGTGAACAGCCGCACGATCGCCATCGTGGTCGACGTCTCCTTACCGTCGCCGCGCAGCGCGAACTCCGCGTAGGATTGCAGCGGCGGCACCGGCAGCGCCGCCGAAGCGCGTCGCCGCGCCGGCATGTAGCCGCCGAGTGCCGCGCGACGGGCGCGCAGATACTGAATTTCCGCGCTGTCTTCCGCAGGCCTGAAGAATTCCAGATTCTCGACTTGCTCGTTGCTGAGCGGCAGGGCGAACCGGTCGCGGAACGCATACAGCGCGTCGACGTCGAGCTTCTTGGCCTGGTGCGACGTCATGCGCGACTCGCCGGCGCCGCCCATGCCGTAGCCCTTCTTGGTCTTCGCCAGAATGACGGTCGGCCGACCCTTCATGTCCTTAGCAGCAGCAAAGGCCGCGAACAGCTTCTTGAAGTCGTGGCCACCGCGCTTCAGGCCATCGATATCCGCGTCCGACATGTGCGCAACCAGCGCTCGGACCTCGGGGTCCTCGCTGAAGAAGTTGGCGAGGTTGTAGGCCCCATCCTTGGCGCCGAGCGTCTGATATTTGCCATCGACGGTGTCGGCGAATTTGCGCAGCAGCGCATGCTTGCTGTCGCGCGCGAAGATATCATCCCAGTCCGATCCCCACAGCACCTTGATGACGTTCCAGCCGGCGCCCTGGAAGAGAGATTCGAGTTCCTGAATCACCTGCCCGTTGCCGCGGACCGGCCCATCCAGGCGCTGCAGGTTGCAATTGACGACGAAGGTGAGGTTGTCGAGATTTTCCCGCGCCGCCAAGGCGAGCCCGGCGATCGATTCCGGCTCGTCCATCTCGCCGTCGCCGAACACACCCCAGACGTGGCGACCAGCCGTCCGCACCAGGCCGCGATGCTGCAGATACTTCATGAACCGCGCCTGGTATATCGCGCTGATCGGGCCGAGGCCCATCGACGCCGACGGCACCTGCCAGAACTCCGGCATCAGCCAGGGATGCGGATAGGACGACAGACCGGGGCCGCTCAGCTCCTGGCGATACAGCTTCAGATTCTCGTCCGACAGTCGGCCTTCGAGATACGCTCGTGCATAGACTCCGGGGGATGAATGCGGCTGGAAATACACCAAGTCGCCCTCCGACTCGGAGCTTGACGCGCGAAAGAAATGATTGAAACCGACTTCGAAAATCTCCGCGGCCGAGGCGTAGCTAGCGACGTGCCCGCCGAGTTCCCCATAGGCCTTGTTGGCACGGACCACCATCGCGAGCGCGTTCCAGCGAATGATCGCCGTCAGGCGCGTCTCGATCGCGATATCGCCGGGGTATGGCTTCTGCTGCTCGAGTGGAATCGAATTGCGATAGGGCGAAAACGGCGGAGAGTCCGGCAGAACGCCGAGTTCCTTCGCACGCCGATCGAGCGCAGCCAGGATGTATCGCACGCGCTCGTCATCGGCGCTGCGGTGGAGCGATCCAAGCGATGTGAGCCAATCGGCGGTTTCGACCGCGTCCTGATCGGCGTTGACCGCCTTGCGTGGCGGATCGATGTGTGCAGTCATGCGTCGGGCTCCAGAAAGCCCGCACTTGGTAGCATCGGGTGCTGTGGCACGTGCTGCTGAATACGGCCGCGTTCCGACGGATTGCCCGACTCCGGAGGGACGCCGAGGCTCGCATCGCAGCATTCTCTGCTGTTGGTTTAATCAGCAAGTGATCGAACCGTGGGCCGCCTGCCAGGTGCTTCCGTTTGATCACGGCGCAACATGACGCATCACTGAGCGCTCACGCCGCGGTAGCGGGCATCTTGTCGCAGATCGGTGAACTCGAGGGCTCGCAGCGACTAGTGACCTGACCTTTCAAAACAGCTAACCTCGGTTAACAGCAGGATCTGCATCAAAGCTTGACTGACTTGACGAATTGGCAGGATTGAAATGCCGCCCGAGACCGAGTTCGATCCGGATTTTGCGCGAATGGATCTGCCCGATCTTCGGATCAACTATGATCCGGTCGATCCGGATCAGTTCGATCGTCCCGTCACTTCATTCTGTCTCGAAACCAGCAAAGACAACGACGACCTGCCGCTGCACTCACACCGCAAAGGCCAATTGGTCGTCGCATCTCATGGCTCGGTGATGTGCCGGGCGCCTGGCGGCTTGTGGATCGTACCTCCGCAAGGCGCGGTATGGATTCCGGCCGGCGTGCAGCACAGCAACTGCGTGGCCGATTTCGGCAAACTCTACACCGTGTTCATCGATCCACAGGTCAGCATGCTGCCGCGGACCTGCTGCACGCTGATGATCACGTCGCTGGTGCGCGAATTGATCCACCGCCTCTCAGTGTTCCCACCGCTCTATCCGCTGGAAGGACCGACCAGCCGTCTCGGCCGGGTCTTGCTCGACGAACTCGTGCAGATGCCGACGACGGATGAAATGTATCTGCCGATCTCCCCCGACGCCCGTCTTCAACACCTCGCGACTTCCTTGTTGAATAATCCGGGCGACCGCAGCCCGATGGACGAAGTCGCCTCGCGCTACGCAATGAGCGAGAGCACGTTCGCACGCTTCATCGCCAAGGAAACAGGGATGACCTTCGGGCGCTGGCGCCAGCGTCTCCACATTCTGATCGCCATGCAACGCCTCACGGCGGGCAGTTCGGTCCAGGCCGTGTCGCTGGAACTGGGCTACGAAACGCCCAGCGCGTTCATCACGATGTTCAAGAAGACGATGGGACAGAGCCCTCGCCGCTTCCTTGCCGAGCGGTCGCGCCTGATAAATTCGGACAGTTTGCCTTAGCTCGCACGTCCCTGCCTCGGCATTTGACGACCGCGACCCCACGACGCTTTCGCGGGGCCGCACGGAACGAGCTCAGCGTTTGCTGTAAGGCGCAAGCGGATATTCGAGCGACGCTTCCGCGATGGCCTTTGGAGCCACCACCCGCGGCCTGCCTTTCAAACCCTGCAGCATCACCATCGAACAGTGGATGTTCTGGCCGGTCTCGTCGAACTTGGTGTTGTCGCCGTACATCAGGAAGGGTTTCATGTCGGTTGTCTTGAGCGCGCCGTGAATCGCCGGCGAATCCGGGGACGCCGCCCGCGTCACGGCGTCTGCGACGATCTGCACCGCCTCGAACGCGCAGCCCGCATTGGCATCGAACCAGTCGTTCGGGTAGTCGGCCGCGAACATCTTCATGATCTTGTCGGTCTCGGCGCCCTTGGGATTGAGCCACAACGCCGACAGAACTGGACCGTCACCGTACTTTCCGAGCGCGTCGTGATACGCCTTGTCCGACACGCCATTGGAGTTGGGCGAAAACACCATCTTGGGATCCCAGCCCTGCTTGATGCATTCGCGCGCGATCATGATCGCGTCGTTGACGCGCGTGACCGAGATCAAAGCATCGGCACCCGACGCTTTCGCCTTGGCGACCTCTACCGACAGATCCTTGGCCTTCTCGTCATAGGCAACGTACTGCGCGATCTTGAGCGGAACACCCACTTCTTTCCACGCCTGATCGATGCTGGCCGCCGTCGACTGCCCCATCGTGTTGTTGAGATGGAGAACGACGGCGCTGCTCGGCGGATCCTTCAGCGTGCCGAGCACGGACTTCAGCTCGGCCAGCGATTGCCGCACGATGGTCAGCGACGTGGGGTAATAGCGGAACACTTGGGTGAAGCCCTGCGAAGTCACCTGGGTGGCGCTCGCGATGTGGACTACCATCGGCACCTTGGCGGCCTCGCAGGCCTGCAGCGCCGAAATGGTGGCACCTGAATCCCACGCGCCGATCAGCACGGTGCAGCCCTGCCGGATCAGGCTCTCGGCGGCAATCCGGCCGTTCTCCGGACGGCTTTGCGTATCGGCGTGAACGATCTCGATGTCGAGACCGAACTTCTCACGCGCGAATTTGGCGCCGAGATCGATGCCGCGCACGCAGGCCTGACCGGGAAACGCCAGGACGCCGCTGCTGGGCATGATCGCTCCGACCTTCACCTTCGTGGTCGCCGCAAACGATGGCCTTGATACCAGGCCTGCCGCAATTCCCAATCCGCTTCCAACAATCGTCCGCCGCGTGATTCCGCCTCGCTTGGTCATCTCGATGTCCTGTTGCTGAAGGAGTGAAATGTTTCTTGACTAGTCGCTTCGTAGGCTTGGGGAGAGACCGCCGACGTCAAAGGCCCATCTCGACCTTGATCAGCTTTTCCTCGGTTTCGTCGTAGAGCGACGCGATCAGCGACTGATAGCGCTCGTTGATCTGCTTGCGACGCTTCTTCCGCGTCGGCGTCATCACGCCGTTCTCGAGCGACAGCTCCTCCGGCAGAATGCGAAACGCCTTGATCTGCTCGGCTCGCGCCAGCCTTCCGTTGGCCTTGCCGATCTCCGCCTCGATCAGCCGGTTGACGATCTCGGAGGCTGCCAGGTCGGCGTAACTCGTGATCTTGTCGTCGCGCGACTTCGCCCAGTCCATTGTGGCGGTGGCATCCACTTCGATCAGGGCGGTGAGATATTTTCGCCCCTCGCCGATGACCGCCGCCTCGGAGATGAAGGGGCTGTGCCTCAGCTCGTTTTCGATCTGAGTTGGGCTGATCGATTTGCCGTTCGACGTGTTGATGATCTCCTTCTTCCGGTCGACCAGCTTGAAGATTCCTTCCGGCGAGACTTCGACGATGTCGCCGGTGTAGAGCCAGCCGTCGCGAAGCGCCGCTTTCGTTTCGTCCGGCTTGTTCCAATAGCCCGCGAACAATCCCGGTCCACGGACGATCATCTCACCGTCCTGGAGCACGGCGGTTTCCCAAGCCGGATCCGGCAACGGGACCCCGACATTGCCGGCCTTCGGCCACTCCGCCATCTGCACCAGATTGGCACCGACCAATTCGGTCTGGCCGTAGCACTCCTTGAGCTGCAAGCCCCACAGCTGCCACAGCGACATCAGCTCGGACGGCATCGCCGCCGACGAGGTGAACGCGACCTTCAGCTCGTCGAAACCGACCTCCGCGAGCAGCGGCAGGAACACTTGCTCGCGGCAGGTCGCGAATAGTTTCGAGACGAAGGCGTCTTCGTGGCCGCCCTGGCGGTCTTCGAGCGCCCTGCGCGCGATCGTCATGGCGAGCGTGTAGTTCTGATCTCCCGCACTGCCGGCGGGACGCACCTTGCTGAGAATTTGCGTCGCAAAACGCTGGTAGAATCGCGGCGGCGCCATGTAGTAGGTCGGCTTCACCTCTTTGATCGTCTGGGCGAAGTCCGCGGTCGTCTCGCCGAAATAAGGAACTGCGGCGGCGATCAGCGGCAACGTCGTCGCCTGCCCGCGCGCGACGGTATGCGACATCGGCAAATGCACCACCACCCGATGTTCCTCCTCGCGCATGCTGGGGCCGAACAGGGTGATGCAATGAACGCCGGCGAGAATGGAAAGGTGCGTCAGCATAGCGCCTTTGGGGTTTCCAGTCGTCCCGGACGTATAGCCGATGCTGACGACATCGGACGCCTTTGCTGTCGCGCTCTCCTTCTGCAGATAATCATGCGCATCGACATCGTGTGCTCCGACAAAGTCGGCCAGCGACCTGATCGACGCCTTGGTCTCGCCGGTCCAATCCGGGTCGAGCACGATGATGCCGCGGAGCTGCTCGGCCCGATTGGAGGCGATCACGATGCGAAGCTGCTGCTCCTCGCCGACGAACGCGAACTTCGCGCCTGAATCCGTGAGGCAGTAAGCCACTTCTTCGGGTGACGAGGTGAAGTACACGCCCACCATGACGCCGCCGGCGCACATCGTGGCCATGTCGGCGATCAGCCATTCCTCGGACGAATCGCCCATGATCGCGACCCGATCGCCGCGCTCGAGACCAGCACGCTGCAGCGCGCTGGCGAGGTTCACGACACGCTGCGCATAGGCGCCCCACGTCATGGAGGTCCAGGCGCCATGACGCTTTTGTTGCAAGGCGATCTTGTCGGGCCGCTCCGCGAGCCGCGCAGCTAAAAGTTGCGCGACGGTCGTATCGGCCAACTGGGCGCCGGATGTAATCGCATCGACGTTCATCTCAGCGCTCCGCGAACCGCTTGCGCTTGGCCGCGAAGGCAGCAACCGCCTCGGCCCGCTCGGGCGACTTGAAGGTCAACATCTCCAGCGCCGCAGAGGTATCGAGCAGCAGGTGGGCGTACTGCTTGATGATCTTGTTGACGCTGTACTTGGTCCACACGATCGATTCCTTCGGCCCGCTTGCCAGCAGTTCGGCGTATTCGATCGCGGCATCGAGAACGTTACCGTCCGCGACCACCTCGTTGATCATGCCGATAGCAGCCGCCTTCTCGGCGGAGATGAATTCGCCGGTCATCAGATAGTGCTTCGCGCGTACCGGCCCCATCAGCAGCGGCCAGATCACCGCGCCGCCATCGCCCGCGACGACGCCGGCATTGACGTGCGTGTCGGCGAAACGAGCTGTCGAGTTCGCATAGATCACGTCGCAGAACAGCGCGAGCGTGGCACCCAGGCCGACCGCGACCCCGTTGACGGCCCCGACGATCGGCACTTCGACTTCCAGCATGTTGCGGATGAGGTGGCGACCGCTGCGCGTCGGAGACGGCAGCGTTCCCTTATCCAGCGACTTCTGATCGCCACCGGAGCAAAATCCGCGGCCTGCACCGGTGAGAACGATCGCGTTGACAGAACTGTCGTGATCCAGCTTGACGAAGACGTCTTCGAGCTCCTCGTGCATCTCCCAGTTGATCGCGTTGAGGATCTCCGGTCGGTTCATCGTGACGATCGCGACGCCGGTGGCGCGCTGTTCGACGATCAGGTACTTGTAGCCGTATTGCGACATTGATTTCACCGTTGGATTACTTGTTCTGGGTCCGCATCAGCCGGATCTGCCCGAGGATCTCCTCGGTCGGCCGCACGACGTTGTTTCTGTCGTTGAAATGCGGGATGACGTAGCGACCGACCATGTCGATCGCCTCCATGATCTTCTCGTGCGGGACGGAATCCATGTGCAGCAGCACCTCGTCGATCCCCATGGCCTCGAACTTCTCGATCTGACGAATGACCGTATCGGGGCTGCCGCACACCGTCGTGGCCGACTCGTTGACCAGATAGTCCCAGTCGTTGGCGGCACGCTCCATCGACGGCACGCTCTCTCCCATGTACTTGTAGTCGTCGGCAATCGCCGCGAGACGCGGATAGGCATCGGTCGAGATCTTGGCATAGTGCATCAGCGGGCCGGCATAATCCGCCTTGGCCTGCTCGTCCGTTTTCCCGATGCCGATGAACAGCGGAATGCCGATACGCGGACGCTGCAGCGGTCCCTGCTCGTCGCGCTTCCAGTTTTTGTGATAGGCGCCGATCAGCTTCTGCTGAGCGTCCCAGCCCTGATAGATGTTGCTGCTCATCACGGCGAAGCCCTGCGAAGCGGCCCAGACGTGACTGCGCTCGCTAGTCGCCGCGATCCCGATCACCGGATGCGGCTTCTGTAGCGGCTTCGGAACCAGCTGGCGCGGAGGGATCTGGTAGTACTTGCCGTCAAACGTGAAAATGTCCTGACGCATCGCCGTTTTCAGCAGCGCCAGTCCTTCTTCCATCTGCGCCAGCGTTTCGTTCGGATCGACGTTGAACGCCCGCATCGCGATGGTGGTGTTGGCGCGGCCGCCGTAAAATTCCATGCGGCCGTTGGACAGGATGTCGGTCACCGCAAGCCGCTCGGCCGAGCGCAAGGCGTGGTTGATGCGCTGCGGCATCAGCGTCACCGCCGCGCGCAGCTTGACGCGCGACGTCACCGCGGCCAGATAGCCGAACACCACTTCGGGCGCCGAGCTCGAGATTCCGCCCAGTGCCACGTGCTGCTCGGAGAGCGCGACGCAGTCGAAGCCGACCTTCTCGGCCAGACGGACTTCGTCGACCAGTTCGTGAAGCCTGCGCGAGTAACTGTGGCCGACCTGGGTTTCCTGCTCGGACCAGAACCCAAACGTAAGTGCCATGTCTCAATCCTTTTAGCTTTCGAGATGGCACAGGGTTTCATAGGCGGAGCGATATTTTCGCCCGAAAGCCGCGTTGCGTAGCAAAGCTTTCCAAATTTTATGCTGTCAGTATTCGCAACATGGCAGACGCCGGGGGAACCTTCGCCGCGCAGCGAACCGGCTGACCCTCAACGGCGGGCGCCGGCGGCTCCGGCCTCGCTCTCGAAGGTCTTGATCAGCAACTCGGCGACCGCCGCGAGGCACGCTTCGCCGATGCTGTGGCTCGAGCCAAAAGGACTTCCGATCACGCCGTTCTGCGAAACCGATCGGATGCCGTTCTTCCACATCAGCTCGAGATCAGCCTCTGACAAGCCGCCAAGATGGCCCACCTCGAAGCGGTCCGGTCTGACGCTGTCGGGCCGAATGACCATCATCAGCGACGTCTCGGCGATATCGGCATGGCCGCCGACAGCCGACACGTCTCCTCCGGCTTCGCGCACCGCATCGCGCCACGTGTCGATCCATTTCGTCGAGTCGAAGAACGCCAGGATCGCAACATCCGAGGGGACGGCATCGCGCAAGCGACCGAGCATGTCCTTCAGGACCGGAAAATTGCCGATGTGGCCCGAGTGAATCAGGATGCGCTTGAAGCCGTGACGCGCCAGGCTCGTGCAATAATCGACACAGATCGCTTCCAGCGTCTCCGGCCGTAGCGAGATCGTACCCGGGAATGGCAGATGGTGAGACGAGCAGCCGACCCTGATAGTCGGCGCCACCAGCGTGTTGCCGCGGCTGCGCGCGATCCGCTCGGCCAGAGCGTCGGCATGATCCGCATCCATGCCCAAAGACAAATGCGGTCCATGCTGCTCGACCGCCCCGAGCGGAATCACCACCGTCGTGCACCCATCGGCCAGCGCCGAGGCGACTTCCTCGTGGCTCATCTGCTCCAGATAGATCTGATCGGGATATCCGCGCGCCATCATTCAGCCCTTACCATTCCTTGCCAAAAACCTCGCACGCACATTAATCGAGCTCTCGTCTGTGACATAGGCGTCGAGGTCGGCCACGGTCACTTCTTCGAGCGCCTGATCGCTCATTTGCCTGGTGAGGTTGAGCGATCGTTTGATGGCGTGGAACAGCTTGCGGTCTTTCTGCCGCAACGCGCCGCACACGTCTCGCGCTCGGGACGCGACCTCCTCGGTCGCGACGATCTCGTTCACGGCGCCGATCGCCACGGCGCGCTCCGCGCCGACGAGCTCGCCCCAATACAGCAGCTCTTGTGCCGCCCGCACGCCGAGCTTCTCGACGGCCCGGCGCATGCCTTTGGTCACCGGCAGCAGGCCGTGATTGATTTCCGGGAACCCGATCTTGCACGCCGCATCGGCCACGACGTAGTCCGCATGCAGCAGAAACTCCAGGGCGCCTCCGACCGCATAGCCGCGGACGGCGCAGACGATCGGACCCGGATAGTTCTCCATCGCCACGAGGAGTTCATGGAAGAACCGGATGCGCGGCCTCGCGACATCGATCCCGACGACTTCCTTGATGTCGCCGCCTGCGCTGAAGAAGCGGTCGCCGCCCCCGGTGAGCACGATGCCGGGCGGATTCTCGTCATCGGCAAAGCGCCGGATCGCCTCCAGCAACTCGACGATGAGTTGCGCATTCAGCGCATTGGCCGGCGGCCGGTTCATCGTGATCGTGACCAGGTCTTGATCACGCTCGATCAGGAGAGCAGCGGCAGTGTTCATAAGTGAGACCCAAGCGAGAGGCGGCTGCAACAGCCGGGGAGCGGTGGACCAAGCGGCGGCGCGACGAGAGCCGCAACGCCTGACGCCTCGCCGAGACGGCGCGCCTCACAATCCCAAATAGGCACGCTGGACATCGGGGTTCTCGAGCAGATCGCGGCTCGATCCGTGCAACACCACGGAGCCGTTCTCAAGCACGTAGCCGCGGCTGCTCAGCGTCAGCGACTTGGCGACATTCTGCTCGACGAGAAGGACCGTGATGCCCTGCTCGTTGAGGGATTTGACGACGCCGAACATTACGTCGGTCAGCGCCGGCGACAGCCCGATCGACGGCTCGTCGAACATCACGATTTCAGGCTTCGACATGATCGCGCGACCGATCGCCAGCATCTGCTGCTCGCCGCCGGAGAGCGTGCCGGCGAGTTGGTCGCGGCGCTCGCGAAGTCGCCCGAACAGGTGATAGACGGAATCAAGCGTGTTTACCCGGTCGTGCCTGGCCCGCTTCAACGAGCCTCCGATCAGCAGATTGTCCTCGACTGAGAGCGCACCGAAGATCTGGCGGCCCTCGGCGACCTGAGCGATGCCCATTTCGCAGATGTCCCACGGCGGTCGCCGCGAGATATCGACTCCGTTGAACCTGACGGAACCGCCCGACGACGGCACGATCCCCGCGATTGATCGGATCAGAGAGGTCTTGCCGGCGCCGTTGGCGCCGACCACGCAGATCAGTTCGCCCTTGCCGATGCGGAGCGACACGCCGTTCAGCGCATTGGAGCCGTCATAGGCCACGCACAGGTCGTCGATTGCGAGAAGCGCGTCGTCAGGCATGGAAGCCGGCTCCCAGATAACTTTCCAGCACCGCAGGATCCGTTACCACCTCTGACGGCTTGCCCTCGGCGATCTTGGCGCCGTGGTGAAGCACCACCACGGTCGACGCCACTTCCATCACGATCCGCATCACGTGCTCGACCAGCAGGATCGTCAGTCCGCCCTCGGCGAGCCTGTGCAGCACGCCAACGACGCCGGCCGCTTCGGTCGGACGCAGCCCCGCCATCACTTCGTCGAGCAGTAGCAGCTTGGGGCGGGTCGAGAGCGCCTTCGCCATCTCCAGCATCTTGCGATCGGGCAACGTCAACTGATCTGTCCGGGCATTCGCCTTGCCGGCGAGCCTGACATTTTCGAGCGACTCATACGCCTTGTCGCGCGCCTCCTTGACGTTCGTCGTCCAGCTGAAGGCGCCCACCATGGCATTCTCGAGCACCGACATATCTTTCATCGGCCGGACGATCTGGAAGGTGCGCGCAATGCCCATGCGGCACACCGCTTCGGGCGGCTCGCGCTCGAGCGAATGCCCCTCGAACAGCACCTGCCCGGCGGTCGGTCTCATCGCCCCGGCGACGAGATTGAAGCAGGTTGTCTTGCCGGCGCCGTTCGGCCCGATCAGGGCGGTGATGCGGCCTGCCTGCAGTGAGAAGCTGACGTCATTGACCGCGACCAATCCAACGAACGCTTTGGTCAGGTTCTTCACTTCGAGCAGCGCGGTCATTCCTCGACCTTCCGCAGTTGTGAGATCTGGCCGCGAGCCGGCAGCTGGATCGCCCCGTAGAGCCGGACGATCGCCGGCCAGATGCCGTCGGGCAGAAACCACACGACCAGGATCAGCACCGCCCCGTAGGCGACGCTGTTCAGTCCGGGGAGCCCCAAGCTGTCGCCGAGAGCCCCCATGGCGTGATGCAGCGGGATCGCGGCCATCGAGCCGACCAGCGGGCCGAACGCAGTGCCCAATCCGCCGACCACGGGGCCGATCAATACGTCGACCGAGATCGCCATGCCCATGATCGAATCCGGAAAGATCGCGCCCTGCACTAGGCCCAGCACGCCGCCGCCGATCGCGGCCGTCGCGGCCGATATCGAGACCACCAGCACCTTGTGGCGAAACGTCCGCACGCCCAGCGCGCGGGCGGCCTCGTCGTCATCCCGCATCGCCCGCCAGACATAGCCCCAATAGGACCGGGAGATCAGCTCCGTTCCCGCGACGCCGATGGCCGCAAGCGCGAGCGCGACGAAGTAGTAGAACCGCGCGTCACCGCGCAGCATCCCGAGGTCCATCGCGCCGCTCGGCGCCTGATAGAACAGGCCCTGCATGCCGCCGACATAGTCCCACCCGCCGAACATGATCCGGGCGAATTCGGCGGCTGCGATCGTGAGCAGCGCGAAATAGATGCCACGGACCTCGAAGCGGAAGCTCAGCCACGCCAGCACCGCGCCGACGAAGCCCGCAATCACCGCGCCCAGCAGCAGACCGATCCAGGGGGTGACGCCGTATTTGATGTTCAGGATCGCCACCGCATACGCACCGATTCCAACGAACAGCGCGTGACCGATGGATAGCTGCCCGCCGATCCCGAGCATCAGGTTCCACGATTGTCCCATGAAGGTGAACAACAGGACGATCGTCAGAAGCGAGATGACGTAGGCGTTGGACATGCCACCCACCACGGCCAGGGCGGCAAAGACCAGAGCGCCGGCGCCCCAACGCTTGGTGTCGCTGGCTTGATCAAATGTCCTTTGCACCGAAAAACCCCCTCGGACGGAAAATCAGGATGATGATCAGGAGCGCGTAAGGGAGTGCTGTTTTCATCGACGGCGTGAACATCAAGGCCGCGATCGCTTCGGCGACCCCGATCGTCAGGCCGCCCAGAAGAGCGCCGCCGAAGCTGCCGAGACCGCCGACGATCACCGTCACGAAGGCCAGCAGCGTGAAGTCGACGGCGAGATAGGGCTGCGCATCGAACAACGGCGAGATCAATGCGCCGGCGACGCCGGCGCAGGCGGTTCCGATGCCGAAGGTCACCGCATAGACCCGAGGGATGTTCAGCCCGACCACCAGTCCGCCCAGTCGATTGTTGGCGGCGCCCCGCAGCGACCGGCCGAATGCGGAGTACTTCAGATAGGCTCCCAGTGCGGCGATCAGCAGTCCGGCCGTAGCGGCCGCCTGGATGCGGGCCCAATCCAAGGTGAGCGGTCCCACGCTCACGGTCTGGAAGGACAGCTGAGACGCCGTCGGCCGCGGATCCGGACCGAACGACATCAGCAATACGCCGCTGAAAAGCAGTGAGAGGCCGATGAAGACGATGAACTGATAGTGATGCGGCCGATTGACGAACCGCTTCACGACGATCGTCTCCAGCAGATAGCCGAACATGAACATGACGACCGCGGCGATCGCGGCGGCTAAAACGATCGGGACGTCCCAGATTCGAACGGTCCAGTATCCGATGTAGATCCCGAACACGACCATCTCGCCATGAGCGAAATTGACCACGCGCATGACGCCGAAGATGATCGTGAGACCGAGCGCGACGAGCCCGTAAACCAGCCCGATGAGCACCCCGCCGGCGATTACATTGAGCCAGAGCGACAGCATCAGCGACCAACCGCTGATGGATGCGCGATGGAAAGTCTTCGTCTTCCTTGCATGCTGATCGGTTCCATCTTGGCTGTAGCGGAAACGTAGCGGCGTCGGACGTCGTCCTGTGTTTCAGACCGCCTTTGGCGCGGCGAAGCATCCGTCGATGTAGACGAGCGACTCACATCCGGCTCTCGTCGTCTGAGCCACCACCTCTCCGGTGAAGATGGTGTGACTACTGTCGCTATAAGCATTCACCACGCGGCAATCGAAGCTGCAGACCGCGCCGATCAGACCTGGTGCACCGGTTTTGAGATCGCACCACAAACCGTCGCCGAAGCGGATATCGCCCTTGCTGCCGTCCTGCCCGGAAAACTTGAGCGCCAGATCGCGATGCTCGACCCCCAGAATATTCCAGCAGAACGACCCGCTGCTGAGAATGGTGTCGTGCGCACCGGCAGATCGATTGACGCAAACCAGCACGCTGGGCGGAGCCGCCGACAGCGAGCAGCCCGCCGTCAGTGTCAGACCATGGCGGTTCGGCGCCCGGCCTGTCGTGACGATCGACACGGTGCCCGGCACGTGGCGCATCGCAGCGCGGAATGCTGCGGCATCGAGTGGGCTCGGTTCGGACGGCGGCGGTGCTGCGGACGACATGGGTACGACTCTTGGATTCATGGGATGGATGCGCCCTATTTGTCTGGTTGTGAGTCCGCGCATGCAACGCTGCCGCGGTGAACGTCTGAGCTATCCGGCAGCTTGGTAGAACTGGATGACGTTGCCGCCCGGATCCCGCACCTTCACCGTACGGCCGTGACTGGCCATGTCCCGAATCGCGCCGACTTGCGCACCCATGGCTGCGGCACGCTCCATGGCGGCATCGAGGTCGTCGACATCGAAGACGAGAACGGCACCCTTGAGTTGTTCCGACGCGGACTCAGTCGGGCGGCGACGCAGAACGCAGCCGGATCGCTCACGAACTGGATCCACTTGCCGGGATCAGCGAAGCGCACCTTCAAACCCAGGCCTTCATAAAACTCGGCTAGGCGTCCAGGATCGTTCGCTGTTAGATAGACTTGCTTCAGTTTCACGCTCGACAATCCAAACCGTCGCTACCCAAGTGCGATCGTGGGTGGATATTCGCCCGAGCCTCTCAGCATTACTGCTTGAACAACGCATGTCTCAGAAGCTTCATCAGCATTTTATGCTGTAGCGACTTGTCGGGTCGCTTGATCCAGCTCTGCATCCGGCCATTTTCTGGTTGTCGAGGGTGGGCTGTCGTTCCTGCCGAATCATTTGTTTGCGAAACGCCGGCGGTGCGATCAGCGACGTGCGACCACGGCCACACGCGGCAACAGGCGGTTGTACGAAACAGGGCCGCCTGCGACGCTCGACACCGAAGCTCTGCTGCACATCCCGTCAAGTGACATGGGGAGCCACTCGATGAAGCGCCGGCCATTACATCGTGATCGATCCGTTGGATCAACGTCGGCCTGCATATCGCACGTGCAAAAAATGTATCAAAAGTAGGCAACTAGCATTCTGATCGCAATGCACAATGCGAAGGTTGACGGTTTTTCGATACAAGTCGGCGATTTGTCGAAATCCCACAAGCGCAATTGCGGTTAGCGTTTACCACGCGATTGTCATCACCCCGCAACAATGGTGACCGGCGCCGCAAGAAGACTGCCAGATTTGGGAGACACGCGATGTCGACAACCTCTCTCGACAGAATAGATATCAAGATCCTCAACGAGCTCCAGCAGAATGCGAGCTTGACCAATGTCGAGCTCGCATCACGCGTCAATCTCTCGCCGTCGCCGTGTCTGGCTCGCGTCAGAACACTCGAAAAACTCGGCGTGATCGATCGACGGATCGCCCTTCTCGATCCCGCCGTGCTCGGCATTGGTGTAACGGCTTTCATCCAGATCAAGCTGGAAAAGCAGGTCCAGACGTCACTCGAGAGTTTCACCCGATCCGTCGACCGGCTGGCCCAGGTGATGGAATGCTATCTGATGACAGGTGAGAGCGACTACATGCTCCGCGTCATGGCGGCGGACATCGAAGATCTCGAAGACCTCATCGTCAACAAACTATCCCGCATCCCCGGCGTCAGCAGCATTCGATCAAATCTGGCCCTCAAGCGCATTTCTCACAAGACGGTGCTGCCGATCGACACCAATCGGCCGGTCACCGTGAAGGCTTGCGCCAACCCCTCGCGCCCGCTGGAGCGCTCGCCACGCCCCCGATACGACGCCGCAGGCCCTTTGCTGTCCGAGGGGTCGATCGGGCTCGACACCCATTGTCCCAGCTACAGCGCGGAAAGACTATGAGGCGCCCCGGCATGGCTCCGGCCAGTTAGCAATAATGGTAAAGTCAAGATCGGCGGAGTGCTCGAGCGGCGCTCCGAGCCTGACACTCCGCACACGGCTCAACGCGAGCACGCGTCGGTTCCAGCGAGCAGAGCGACCGAGATGAAGGCATCGATCGAAGCGGCCCTGCAGGCGTTCGCCGAAGGCGAAATCGTCGTGGTCACCGACGACGACGATCGCGAGGGCGAAGGCGACCTCGTCGTCGCCGCCTCGCGTTGTACGGTTGAGAAGATGGCTTTCATCATCCGCAACACTTCGGGCATCGTCTGCGCGCCCATCACGTTCGAGGACGCGAGACGCCTGCGGCTTGACCCGATGGTTCTCAACAACGACTCGACTCACACCACGGCGTTCACCGTGTCGGTGGACTACCGGTCCGATAACGGGACGGGCATCTCGGCCGAAGAGCGGGCCTCGTGCTGCCGTGCACTCGCCAACCCCAACGCTGGCGCTGGCGATTTTTGCCGGCCGGGACACGTCTTCCCGCTGGTCGCAAAGGAGGGGGGCGTACTCATGCGCTCGGGTCACACCGAGGCCGCCGTCGACCTGTGCAGACTGGCAGGTCTCGAACCGGTCGGCGTCATCAGCGAACTGATGAACGACGATGGCTCGGTGATGAAGGGTCCGCAGGTCGCGGCGTTCTCCAACAAGCACAAGCTGAAACAGATCACCATCGCTGACCTCATCAGCTTCCGACAGGCCCGCGAGACGCTGATCGAGCGCGTCTCAAGCGTCACGGCGGAGAGCCCGATCGGCCCGCTCCAGGGCTATTCCTATCGCTCGCCGTTCGACCCCATCCATCACGTCGCCTATATCTACGGAGAACTGGGCGACGGCACCAACGTCCTCACGCGCTTCTACAAACCGAACATCCTGCGCGATTTGTTCTCTGGTCATGAAATGGCCAAGATGAACATCATTCTGCAACGCTTCAAGGACAATGGCAGCGGCGTGCTCGTCTATCTGCGCGACGGCGCGGCGGGCGTTCCGCCTGAGCCGCTAGGCCAGATCGGATCGCGCGAGGACGACCGGAATCGGCAATGGCGCGAGGTCGGCGTCGGCGCCCAGATCCTGCGGGATCTCAAAATCAGCTCCATCCGTCACCTCACGTCGTCGACGCATCACTTCAAGGGACTGTCAGGCTTCGGCATCGAGATCGTCCGAAACGAAGCGCTCTAACTCCAGCCATCTGCGTTCCGAAAGTCCATTGAGCGCGTCCCGCACCTCAGGCATCCGGCGAGCTTGCAGTTCGTCTCGCGACAGATCTCCCCCGGCCCAGTCTGGCCGGCCTCGCACTCGGAGAAGTAGCGCGCCGGCGACTTGCCAAGCGCCTGCTTGAACATGGTGATGAACGCGCTCACCCTCGTAGCCGAGCGCCTCCCCTTAAGACAACCAAGTTCGACGTTCAGGACTACCTTCAGACGCCGGATCAGCAGACAGCCAATCTGGAAGCAGCGCTCGAGAGCGATGATCCTTCCTTCATTGCTGCCGCTATCGGAGATCTAGCCAAAGCTCGGGGAGTTTCGAACTTCTCCCGGGAGACTGGATTGAGCCGCGAAGCGATCTACAAGACATTTCGCGTGGGCGGCAATCCAACGCTTGATACATTAAGCAAGGCGACGATTGTTCTTGGCTACCCACCCGATCGGCTACTGATAAGCATTCTCTCAAAAGCTTATCAGTCGCGCCGCCAGAATGCTTTCGTTTCAGTCCGGCAGTTTGGGCACTGGGTCAAACGGGTCCGGCTTAGCCCAGTCTGCCTTGATATACCGCGATCGGCGCCCTGAGAGCAGAAACACCTTGTGCTCCGGATCATACTCATTCAACCGATCTCCCGGAAAGAGCCAGGACCAGTGCCGGATCAATCTTGGCGTGGCCTCGAGTATATCGATTGCCTTAACGGCATCGAAGCGATGAGTAGACCCGCCTATCCTCGTTTCCGCGCCTTCTCTGACTTCTGCTGATCTAACGCAATCAGATGGGGCATGATCCGCTGAGGCTGAAGGGCCCAAGTAGGATCTGCAGCTGCCTTAAGTTGGATAGCCCACGCTTGGATAGTACGACCAAACTGATGTCGGCGCTGAACGTCTCGTGGGTCTGGGTAAGCTAAGTAGCTTAGAAACTGTGCACCGCTGACGTAAGGCGCGTCCTCATTGAGTTCAATCGTGGGAGCGCGGCGGTCGCCTCAATGTAGCCGACCGCAAAGATAAGATCTGGACCGAGCAAGACATTGCTGCGGTTCTCGCCGTCGCGTCCAGCGAGATCCAGCTCGCACTGATTTTGGCTCTATGGAGCGGACAACGGCAGGGAGACCTCCTGCGTCTACCCTGGTCGGCCTACGAAACTCCCTACATTCGCCTTCGACAATCGAAAGGTGGTCGCCGGGTGGCCATGCCCGCTGGCGCACCCCTGCGGGCCCTGCTCGACGCGACGAACCGCCGAGGACCGCTGATCTTGACGAACACGTTGGGCCGGCCCCCCTGGACCTCTGATGGCTTTCGGACGTCATGGGGGAAGGCATGCGAGCGTGCGGGCGTCGACGGCCTGACGTTCCATGATCTGCGCGGCACAGCGCTAGTTCGGCTTGCGATCGCAGGCGCCAGCGTGCCGCAGATCGCCGCCGTCACGGGTCACTCGTTGAAGGACGTCGAGGCTATTCTCGATGCGCACTATCTCGGTCGCGACATTCAGCTTGCAGAGGCTGCGGTGCTGAAGCTCGAAGCGAGAACAAAACTGTAAACGGTGGTGTAAACGGCACTAGTTTTGCCGTGTCCTCTAACCGCTAAGGTCTTGATTTATATGGTGGGCGCACCAGGGCTCGAACCTGGGACCCGCTGATTAAGAGTCAGCTGCTCTACCAACTGAGCTATGCGCCCGAAGGCCGGTCAAAGCCTTGCGAGGCCGGTCGTTTAGCAAAGCGATCCGGGTCTGGCAAGCGACCGGTCGCAAGTTTTCCAAGGTTCTTCCACAGCGCCGGAAAAGCGAAAAACCGCTGGATTCCAGCGGCTTCGCCAGGGTTGATCCCAAGGGCTGATTCCCCGCAAAAACCCGCCTCGTTCAGAGCCGGCCCTCGCGGTCGCGGTCCTCGCCGCCGTCGCGGCCATGGTGGAAATGCTCCATGCCGTGCCCCATCATGCGGTCCATGCCGCGCTCCATGAAGTGGCGGTGCCGCGGGCCGTCCTCGCCGCCGCCGAACGGGCCGCGGTGGCGGGTCAGCACGGCGAGGCGCCGCTTCTGGCCCTCGTCCAGGGTCTTGTAGAGCGGATCGGCGGCGTCGGCGATCTTCTTCAGGGCCGCGGACGTCGCGCCCATGTCCTCGGCGCGCTGGCGCAGACGGGCGACCGGATCGTCCACCTTGTCGGCGTCCTTGCCGGCATCGCCGGGGCCGGCATTCATCCGCGCATTGGCGCGGTCGATGCGCAGCTTGGCGAACTCGCGCACGGCAGCCTCGACCGGCGGCCACAGCTTCTCCTGATCGGCGTTGAGCTTCAGCCCGGCATGGACGGCGGCGATCCGCGCATCGACCAGGGCGGCGCGATCCTCGGGGTTCATGCGCATGTGGCGGACGTGCTCCATCCACGGGCGATGGTATTGGGCGTAGACCGCGCCTGAGCCGGCGATGCTGAACACGGCGATGGCGGCGATGGTGAACTTCTTCATCCGAACCTCCTCTGGAAGGATGTTCATGAAGATGGGCGCGGTGCGGCTGACGCGCAACTTACAAGTTGGACAGGGAGCGCGTCCTTACCAAGATGTAACGAGCGATTTTACCGCCGCAATCGGAATCGTTCGCAACAAAAAGGCTTCCGTGCAGATCGCACGGAAGCCTTCGTTCATCGTTATACGGATCAGTTGGTCGTGCTCTTGGCCTCTTTGAGGAATTCGTCGATCAGCGGCTGACCGATGCGGCTTGCGGCATCCTTGTAGACCGGCTCCATGGCCTTGCGCATCGCCTCGCTCTGCTCCGCCGTGAGCTTGATGATCTCGCTCTTGCCGCTCTTCTTGATTTCGGCGAGCGCGTCGTCGTTCTCCTTCTGCGACTGCGTGTTGCCGAAGTCGGTCGCTTCCTTCATCGCCTTGTTGAGCTGGTCGCGGATGTCGGCCGGCAGATCGTCCCAGAACTTCTTGTTCACGATCACGACGTAGCCGATATAGCCGTGATTGGTCTCGGTGATGTACTTCTGCACCTCGTGCATCTTCTGGGTATAGATGTTCGACCAAGTGTTCTCCTGGCCGTCGACCACGCCGGTCTGCAGCGCCTGATAGACTTCCGAGAACGCCATCACTTGCGGCAGCGAGCCGAGCGCCTTGAACTGGGCCTGTAGCACGCGCGAGGACTGGATGCGGAACTTGACGCCCTGATAGTCGGCGGGCGTGATCAGCTTCTTGTTCGCGCTCATCTGCTTGAAGCCGTTGTCCCAATAGGCAAGCCCAGAGATGCCCTTGGCATCCAGCAGCTTCAGCAGCCGCGTGCCGAGCGGCCCTTCCGTCACCTTCCGCAGCGTCTTGATGTCGGGCAGGATGTAGGGCAGATCGAACACCTCGAACTCGCGGATGCCGAGCGGCCCGAACTTGGAGTTGGAGGGCGCCAGCATCTGCACGCTGCCGAGCTGGAGCGCCTCGAGCTCTTCCTTGTCCTTGTACAGCGTCGAGTTCGGGTAGACCTCGACCTTGACCTTGCCGGCGGTATATTTCTCGGCCAGCTCCTTGAACTTCTCCGCCGCCTTGCCCTTCGGCGTGTCGGTGGCGACGACGTGGCTGAACTTGATGATGATCGGCGATTGGGCCGATGCCGGCCCGGCCAGCCCGAGTGCCAATGCCGCGATGGACGCGGCGATCGCGAAGGTGCGCATAATCTCTCCCTGGTGCTATTTGGGCCGCCCGGCATGCGGGCGGCCAATCCTCTTGCCCGGCTGCATTCATACAGGCCGGCCTCGCCAGAGGCTATTGGCCGTTAGCAGGGCAGCCATCTCTCAGACGGTCATTCCGGGGCGATACAAAGCATCGAACCCGGAATCTCGAGATTCTCAGGTGCGCAATTGTGCACCATAGTTCGCCTCGCCGAGGCGCCCCGGAACGACAAGCTTCGCTTGTCAGCTCGCCGCGGCCGTGGTCACGGTGTCGCGCTGGCGCTTCATGACGATCTTGTTGAGCGCACCGAGATAGGCCTTGGCCGAGGCCACCAGCGTATCCGGATCCGCCGCGCGCGCCGTCATCGAGCGGCCGTCCTGCGCCAGCCGCACCGATACTTCCGCCTGCGCGTCGGTGCCCTCGGTGACGGCGTGGACCTGGTACAGCTCCAGCTTGGCTTCGTGCGGCACCAGGCGCTTGATGCAGTTGAACACTGCGTCCACGGGACCGTTGCCCTCGGCCTCCTCGATTCTGATCTGGCCGTCGACGTCGAGCTTCATGGTCGCGCGCTGCGGGCCGTGGGTGCCGGCGATCACGGTCAGCGAGGCCAGCTTGATGCGATCGTGCGAGGCCGCCATCTCCTCGTCGACCAGCGCCTCGATGTCCTCGTCGTAGATGTCCTTCTTGCGGTCGGCTAGCGCCTTCATCCGCGTGAACGCATCCTCCAGCTGGTTGGGGCCGAGCTTGTAGCCCATCTCTTCCAGCTTGTGCACGAAGGCGTGGCGGCCGGAATGCTTGCCCAGCACCAGCGAGGACTGCTTCAGGCCGACCATCTCCGGCCGCATGATCTCGTAGGTCGAGGCGTCCTTCAGCACGCCGTCCTGGTGGATGCCGCTCTCATGCGCGAAGGCGTTGCGGCCGACGATCGCCTTGTTGTACTGCACCGGAAACGAGGTCGCTGCCGACACCACCTTGGAGGCGCGGGTGAGCTGCGTGGTGTCGATCTTGTTCCAGTAGGGGAATTTGTCGTTGCGCACGTTGATCGCCATCACGATCTCTTCGAGCGCGGCGTTGCCGGCGCGCTCGCCGATGCCGTTGATGGTGCACTCGACCTGGCGCGCGCCGCCGACGATGCCGGCCAGCGAATTCGCGACCGCCATGCCGAGATCGTTATGGCAGTGCACGGAGAACACCGCCTTGTCCGAGTTCGGCACGCGCTCGATCAGCGTCTTCATGAAGTGCGTGTATTCCTCCGGCACCGTGTAGCCGACGGTGTCGGGGATGTTCACCGTGGTGGCGCCGGCCTTGATCACGGCTTCGACGATGCGGCACAGGAAATCCATCTCGCTGCGGGTGCCGTCCTCGGCCGACCATTCGACGTCGTCGATCTGGTTGCGGGCACGCGCGACCATGGCGACCGAGGTCTCGAGCACTTCTTCCGGCGTCTTGTTCAATTTCACCCGCATGTGCAACGGCGAGGTGGCGATCACGGTGTGGACGCGGCCGCGCTTGGCGAACTTCACCGCCTCGGCGCAGCGATCGATGTCGGCCGGATGGGCGCGCGACAGGCCGGCGATCACGGCATTCTTGGAGCGGCGGGCGATTTCGCTCACCGCTTCGAAGTCACCCTGCGAGGTGATCGGGAAGCCGGCTTCGATGACGTCGACGCCCATATCGTCCAGCAACTCGGCGACCTCGAGCTTTTCCTCGAAGGTCATGGTGGCGCCGGGGCACTGCTCGCCGTCGCGCAGGGTGGTGTCGAAAATGATGACGCGGTCCTTCTCGGACTTGTTCACGGTGGCCATTTCAGATTTCCTTTTGAGCTTTTGCGCCGTTCAGGCCGTCTTGGTCCCTGGCGCTTGAGGTGTCCGGTGATCTCGACCAGCCCCTGAGCGCCCAGGCGCATGGCGCCCAGCCGGCCCTCAGGGGCAGCTAAGAAGAAGCCCGCCAATCAGCAGGGTGGGCAGCAGCGCGGCCGGGATCGTGGCGGCGGCCAGAGCCACCTCCCCCGAAATCCCCTCGATTTGGCCGCGAATCAGCATTGCCGGACCCTTTTGAGCCTCAAATCCTCGGTCAAAACCGTTGACGGTTGGTTGCCGGGAGGCTCAGTGGCCTGTTTCTAGACGAGAAATGGCCGCAACTGCAACGCCAAAAGATGGTCAAGGGAGCTGACCTGTTGCGACGCCTGAGATAGCAGCATCCAGTTCTGGGCCGTCGATGTACTCATAATTGGCTTTGGTGAATTGTTGGTCGTTGGCTAACTCAGACTGGCGACAGCCCTCCATAGCTTAAGCTGGCATGACTGGGCTTTCTCGCGGCTGGATTCGCCCGAGCTTTGCTTCGTCTCCACCCTCTAAATCCAAGAGGGCGCAGGGAAGGCCGGGTGCTGACAACGCACCCGCGGTCTGCTGCGCAAGATGCACACGCAGAAGAACCGCACAGCAGCATACAGGTGGTGCCGATCACTCGGCCTTCCCTGCGCGATGGTCGGACGGCTTATGCCGTGCTCTCCCGGGAGCCGAACTTTCCTTCTGGCCTCCCTCGCCGTTCGAATTGACGATGCCGTCCGCCCGGTTGGGCTCGCGCGCATCTTCGATCCGGCTTGACCGTAGCAACGACGGCCAGGACCACACGGTTTTGCCGTACGCACGGCCCGCCCTTTCGCCGCAGTATTTCCAGCCCTGTCGACGAAGCCGGAAACTTACGAGCGAGACGAAACCTAGCAGCGCCGTTCGTCCGCACGCGGTTACGGGCTCACAGGGACTACCCGCCCTGCCCGCACCTCTCATGCCGACGCTGCCGCGTCCACCGCAAGCCCGGCTCGCGATCAAGACGACCTCGAGATCGCCCCTCCTGGATAAGCCGGGATGGGCGACACATACGCCATTTCCGAATTTCGGTAAAGTGGAATATTTTCAGCGAAACGGATTGACACGGGAGCAAAACAGCCAACTTCCCGGCGTCATTCCGGGGCGCCGCAAAGCGGCGAGCCCGGAATCCATTCAGCCACTTATCCTGCGGCCCGATGGATTCTCAGATGCGCAATAGCGCATCATAGCTCGATGCTGCGCATCGCCCCGGAATGACGAAGGCGGGAGCCTCACCCTTTCCGCGACACCGGCGCGCCATCCGCCATGGTCGTGACGCCCTTGCGCTCGACGATCATCCCATAGGCATGCGGCTGGCGGTGGACGTCGAAATTGAAGGTGGTGCGCTTGTAGGAATTGCAGAGGTCGAGATCGCAGCGCGCCAGCGCCAGCTCGTCGCCCTTGGTCGTGCATCGCGCGATGATCTCGCCCGAGGGCGCGATGATGCAGCTGCCGCCGATATGGTCGACGCCCTCCTCGACGCCGGCCTTGGCGACGCCGACCACGAAGGTGCCGTTCTGATAGGCGCCGGCCTGCATCACCAGATGATTGTGGAACAGCGAGAGATCGTCATGCTCGGGCGCGGGCGGATTGTGCACCGGCGTGTTGTAGCCGATCATCACCATCTCGACGCCCTGCAGGCCCATCACCCGATAGGTCTCGCTCCAGCGGCGGTCGTTGCAGATCGCCATGCCCATCACGCCGCCGAAGGCGCTGGCGACGCCGAAGCCGCGGCCCGGCTCGAAATAGCGCTTCTCCAGATGCTGAAATTTCCGCCACGGCTCGTGCTCGGCATGGCCGGGCAGATGAACCTTGCGGTATTTCGCGACGATCGCGCCGCTCTTGTCGACGAGAATGGACGTGTTGTAGCGCCTGACGACGCCGGCCTCGACCGTCAGCTCGGCATAGCCGAGGGTGAAGCCGATGCCGAGCTCGCGGCCGAGATCGAACAGGCCTCGCGTCTCCGGGCCCGGCATCTCGCGCTCGAAGAATTGGTCGATCTCGGCCTGATCCTCGAAATACCAGCGCGGGAAGAAGGTCGTCAGCGCGAGCTCGGGATAGACGATCAGGTCGCATCCGCACGCCTTCGCCTCGCGCATCAAGGCCATCAGACGGGCCACGACTTCAGTCCTGCTCTCGGTCCTGGCGATCGGGCCAAGCTGGCCGGCTGCAACAGTCACAAATCTCGCCACGCGTCATTCCTTCGTTGTCCGGAGTGCCTCGAGCCCCGAGCCTATCGAGCGGCGGACCGCGCGCACAGGCCGGCTCGTCCCATCTTCGCGACGGGACACAATCAAATTCCGTGCCTTGCGGGTATCATCGTGCGGAGCCAGCCGACCTTTCGGAAGAATTCGGGAACTTCGTTGCGGATATGCAACGGTTCCCCGCGATCTGAAGCCGGACAAAACAAACTCCCATTCCGGCCACGAACCGCTCTCACAAGGCCGTGAGACGATCAGGGGAACGACGATGCGTGCACAACGCGTTTGGAAAGTGAATGGGGATGCCAGCATCGGGCACCTCCAATCCAGACTGGATGATCTGAACAAGCGGCTGGGTCAGCTTGAAAGCCAGCATCCGGACAGCTGGAAGATCGAGGAGCTGAAGGCGAGCGCGCTCAGCCTGTCGCGCGAGATCGACGACATCCGCTGCGCCGAGGCGACGGCGGCCTTGAGCGAGCTGCTGCGGAAGTAATCAGGCCTTTCGCGATCCGCGCCCTTCGCAAGGGAACCAAGCTCCACCGCCGCCATTTCCATGAGAGCATGGAGCACGGTCAAGGCGAGGCACCCGACGCGAGCCCATCTCGCGCGAGGTGGCCGGCGCGGTGTCCATGCTGGTCCTGTGCGCGACGGCGGCGTTCGCCGCGCGCGCCACTGTGAGGGTTTAGCGCCGTGAGGGATTTCGCATGACGTCCGAACCCGAGGAGCAGGTGCGACTGCAAGGCTTTGGCGAGATGACGTTGCGCACGGCGGTCGCGACGCTGATGCAGCTCGCACCGCGCGAGCGCTCTGAGGCCGCGATCTTCCGCGTCCGCGACGGCGTGCGACTGGCGGAGAGCGAAGTCGCCGAGCTCGCATCGCACTGGGGCATCGAACCGGCGCCGAAGGTGCGATCGCCGCGGCTGGTCCCCGAGCAGCACTGGCCCGACGTTGTCCGCGGCATGGTGCGCGAGGCCCCGCTGCCGGCGCTGATGGTGGCGTTTCTGCTGGGGGTGCTGGTGGCGCGGCGATAAGCTGCTCGCGCCGACCGCGATCCGCTCCCCAAGACCACCATCAAGACCACCATTCCTGGCCGCCGCAGCGGCCAGGCCGGTGACGGTCAAGCGTCTCAGTGATGCATCTTCTTTGCGCGCGCGGGCGGCATCAGCACCGTGTCGATGACGTGAATGACGCCGTTCGACGCTTCGATATCGGGCTGGATGACGTGCGCGTCATTGACGCGGACACCGAAACGTCCATCGACGCTGACGGGCTGGCCCTGAACGGTGGCGACTTGCAGCGATTTGCCGGCGATGTCGGCGGCCTTCACGCGGCCCGGAACGACATGATACTTCAGAATGGCCGCCAGCTTGGCCTTGTTCTTCAACAGCGATTCGACCGTGCCGGGCGGCAGCTTGGCGAACGCCGCGTCACTGGGCGCGAACACGGTGAAGGGGCCCTTGCTCTTGAGCGTCTTCACGAGGCCGGCCGCTTTGACGGCCGTCACCAATGTGGTGAACGAACCGGCAGACACCGCCGTGTCCACGATGTCGGCAGCGCGCGCCACGGATGGACCAAACAGGCCAGCGACCATGGCCGCTCCGGCCACGAACGAACGAATTGCGGGCGTCATCAAATTCTCCAGATGTGAGTCAAGCCATGACGAAGCAATGGATGCGCGCGATGCCGCACATCCATCGTCCGATCAGTTGCGATCGACCCGTAGGAAACGAAGCGTCGCGACGGCTGGATCACCACATCACGAGAAATCCGCGGGGGCTGACGATCGAGACCAAGCATGTGGACGTCACGTTTACGATCTTCGAGCTGATCGAAGTCCAGCTGTTCGACTTCATGGAAGCCGGCATCATGTTCGGGCTCGACATTGAGATCGATCCCGTGGGCACGACGCTGAGCTTCTGGTCGAGCTATGGCGTGCATGGCCGGATCAAGGCCAAGCGGATCGCGATTTCGTTCGAGCCCGGGCCAGACAAATCATCCTGAAAAAGCCATGCCGCCGCGGCAAGCCGCCCTGCCCCGGCAAATCCGCCGTGGACCCGATCCCGAAATCGTTGCAGAAAGGCGTTCCGAGGCGCCGGCAGCCGGTCGGCCAAGCCTCTGGAAAACGTCGACTTTTGGAAGAATGGTCGGAGTGGCAGGATTCGAACCTGCGACCCCTGCGTCCCGAACGCAGTGCTCTACCGGGCTGAGCCACACTCCGACAAGAAGGCGGCTTATAGCGTCGGGTTTGACGCACCGCAAGCGGCCGAGATGAGGAATTTTGTCCCTGTGAAAACGGGCCTTGAAACGCTGATTTTACCGGCTGGCGCGGCCGGCGCGGAGGCGGCCGCCAGGGCCTTGGCCGCCGGCGGGCTGGTCGCGTTTCCGACCGAGACGGTCTACGGGCTCGGGGCGGACGCCGCCAACGCCACCGCGATCGCCCATCTCTACGCCGCCAAGGGGCGGCCGGCGTTCAATCCGCTGATCGCGCATGTCGCCGATATCCCGGCGGCGCGGCGGATCGGGCGGTTCGACGCGCGCGCGTTGAAGCTGGCGGAGGCGTTCTGGCCGGGGCCGCTGACGCTGGTGGTGCCGAAGGCCGAGGGCTGCCCGGTGGCGGATCTCGCCACCGCCGGGCTCGACACCGTCGCGATCCGCATTCCCGCCCATCCCGTCGCGCAGGCGATCCTGCGCGCCTTCGGCGGGGCCGTGGTGGCTCCGTCAGCCAACATCTCCGGCCACGTCTCGCCGACGCTGGCCGCCCATGTCGAGAGCGATCTTTCGGGGCGGATCGACCTGATCATCGACGGCGGGCCGGTGACGGTCGGCGTGGAATCGACCATCGTCGGCTGCTTCGAGACGCCCATGCTGCTGCGGCCCGGCGGCCTGTCGCGCGAGCGGATCGAGGCGGTGCTCGGAGAGACCCTGGCGCGGCCGCCTGCGGAAACGGGCAGCGACGACAGCCAGCCGCTGGCGCCGGGCATGCTGGCCTCGCATTACGCGCCGCGCGCTTCCGTGCGGCTCGACGCGCGCGAGGTGGCACCGGGCGAGGCGCTGCTGGCGTTCGGCTCCGCGCGCCTGCCTGGCACTGATGCCGCGTCGGCCGTCATGAATTTGTCGCCCAGCGGTGATCTCGATGAAGCCGCCGCCAATTTGTTCGGCTATCTTCGCGAGCTCGATGCGAAGGGTCCGCGGGCGATCGCGGTAATGGCAATTCCCGAAGAGGACCTTGGCGAGGCGATCAACGACCGGCTGCGCCGGGCGGCGGTGGCGCGATAGCGCATGATCCGGACCCGAAGGGCCGCGTTAGCGCAAAGTGTGCAGCGGTTTTCCGATAAGATCATGCGCAAGGGATAAGAGTGGAAGAAGAGACACGAGAATGAACGTCAATACACCCGCTATGCCTCCGCTTGCGCCCGAGCTGATCGAGCAATTCCGCAAAATCGTCGGCGAGCGCCACGCCATCACCGATGCCAACGACATCCAGCCTTACGTCACCGAGGAGCGCAATCTGTTCCACGGTCGCTCGCCGCTGGTGCTGCGCCCGGGCTCGACGGCGGAGGTCTCGGCGATCTGCAAGCTTGCCTCCGCGCACAAAATCGCGCTGGTGCCCCAGGGCGGCAACACCGGGCTCGTCGGCGGCCAGACCCCGCACAACGGCGAGGTCGTGGTGTCGCTAAGGCGGCTGGACAAGATCCGCGAGGTCGACACCGCCTCCAATACCATGACGGTCGAGGCCGGCGTGGTGCTGCAAGTGGCGCAGCAGAAGGCCTCCGACGTCGACCGGCTGTTTCCGCTCTCGCTGGGCGCCGAAGGCAGCTGCACCATCGGCGGCAACCTCTCCACCAATGCCGGTGGCACCGCCGCGCTCGCCTATGGCGTCGCGCGCGAGATGGCGCTGGGGCTCGAGGTCGTGCTCGCCGACGGGCGCTTGCTCAACACGCTGTCGAAGCTGAAGAAGGACAACACCGGCTACAATCTGCACAACCTCTTCATCGGCGCCGAAGGCACGCTCGGCATCATCACGGCGGCGACCTTGAAACTGTTTCCGAAGCCGCGGGCGGTCGAGACCGCCTATGTCGGCCTGAAATCGCCGGACGCCGCCTTGAAGCTGCTGACGATCGCGCAAGGCGAAGCCGCCAATGCGCTGACGAGTTTCGAATTGCTCTCGGAGATGGCGGTGGACTTCTCGGTCCGCCACGGCATCGACGTGCGCGATCCGCTCGCAGAAAAGCATCCCTGGTACGTGCTGATGGAATTGTCCTCTCCCGGCGATGACGCCCGCACGCCGCTGGAGACGATCCTTGGCCGCGCCATGGAGGAGGAGATCGTCGACGACGCCGTGATCGCGTCGAGCCTTGCCCAGCGCAACAATTTCTGGAAGCTGCGCGAGGAGATGTCGGCGGCGCAGAAGCCGGAGGGCGGCTCGATCAAGCACGACATCTCCGTTCCCGTCGCCGCGGTGCCCGCCTTCATCGCCGAGGCCGACGCCGCGGTGGTGAAGCTGATCCCCGGTGCGCGGCCGGTGCCGTTCGGCCATCTCGGCGACGGCAATCTGCACTACAATGTCAGCCAGCCGATCGGGGCCGACACGGCCGATTACCTCGCGCGCTGGCACGAGGTGAACGCGGTGGTGTTCGAGATCGTGCTGCGCATGGGCGGCTCGATCTCCGCCGAGCACGGCATCGGCGTGCTCAAGCGCGACGAATTGCCCGACGTCAAGGACAAGACCGCGATCGAGCTGATGCGCGCGATCAAGGCGATGCTCGATCCGCACGGCATCATGAATCCGGGGAAGGTGCTGTGAGCGCGCTTGCGATCGACGCCATCACCGATGCCGATGTCGAGGAGGTCGTCGCGCTGTGGCAGCGCTGCGACCTGACGCGGCCGTGGAACGATCCCCATGCCGACATCGCCCTGGCGCGGCGGCGCGACAATTCCACCGTGCTGGTCGGCCGCGACAACGGCGCGATCGCAGCAACAATCATGGTCGGCCATGACGGCCATCGCGGCTGGGTCTATTACGTCGCGGTCGACCCTGATAGCCGGAAGCGCGGCTTCGGCCGCGCCATCATGGCGGCGGCCGAGGACTGGCTGCGCGCGGCCGGCATCGCAAAACTCCAGCTGCTGGTCCGCCGCGAGAACGCGCCGGCCAATGCGTTCTACGGCTCGCTGGGCTTCGAGCTGTCGACCTCCGTGATGTTCCAGAAGTGGCTCGACGGCCGTGCCACGACCCCAATCACCTGAGATCCCGCCATGACCATTTCCGACCGCGTCCGCATCAAGGACGTCCGCGTGCTCTCGGACGGCTGGACCACGCTGAAGACCACGACGTTCGAGTACCGGCGCGCCAGCGGCGAATGGCAGACGCAGCATCGCGAGACCTATGAGCGCGACAACGCCGCCGCCGTGCTGCCGTACAATCGCGCGCGGCGCACAGTGATCCTGGTGAAGCAATTTCGCCTGCCCGCCTTCATCCGCGGCTACGACGACCTGCTGATCGAGGCGGCCGCCGGCGTGCTCGACAATGCCGAGCCCGAGGAGCGCATCCGCGCCGAAGCCGAGGAGGAAACCGGCTATCGCCTGCACCACGTCCACAAGGTGTTCGAGGCCTTCATGAGCCCGGGCGCCATCACCGAGAAGCTGCATTTCTTCGTCGCCGAGTACGAGCCCGAGATGCGGGTGAGCGACGGCGGCGGCCTCGAGCACGAGGGCGAGGACATCGAGGTGCTGGAGCTTTCGATCGACGAGGCGCTGGCGATGATCACCGATGGCCGCATCATCGACGCCAAGGCGATCATGCTGCTGCAATATGCGGCGCTGCATGTTTTCAGGTGAGCTTCTTACCCTCCCCTGGAGGGGGAGGGTCGATCACGCGCAGCGCGAGCGGGGTGGGGTGATCTCTCCGCGCGGACAGTGTTGGATGCGGAGAGACCGTCACCCCACCCCGTCTCACATTTCGGGTCGCTCAATGTGAGCCGACCCTCCCCCTCCAGGGGAGGGTAAGTGGCAGCACCGACGCCGCACCATCTTCATCTGCAATTCAGGCCTGCGTTCTTCCTCGCCCCATTGAGCCCCTCCAAAACTCCCTCTAGTCTGTCGCCAACCAAGAACCAGGAGACGCGCCCATGTCCGCTCCGCGCGACGACGAATTCGGCTTTGCGCCCGATTATGATTCTCCCGTCCCCTACATGCAGCGCACGCGGGACTATTACGCGGCGATCGGCTACACCACGCCGTATCGCTGGGCGCATTACACCGCAGCGCCGTTCCAGCCGCTGAAGAAGCCGCTGGCGAAGTCGCGCGTGACCATCGTCACGACCGCCGCGCCCTACGATCCCGCCAAGGGCGACCAGGGACCGGGCGCGGCGTATAACGGAGCTGCGAAATTCTACCAGGTCTATGACGGCGACACCTCGAAACAGCACGATTTGCGCATCTCGCACATCGGCTACGACCGCAAGCACACCTCGGCGACCGATAACGGCACCTGGTTTCCGCTGCCGCAGCTGTTGAAGGCGTCCGCCGCCGGGCGCTTCGGCGAGGTCGCCCCGCGCTTCTTCGGCGCGCCGACCAATCGCAGCCATCGCGTCACGCTCGACACCGACGCGCCGGAGATTTTGGCGCGCTGCCTTGCCGACAAGGTCGACGTCGCGGTGCTGGTGCCGAACTGCCCGGTCTGCCACCAGACCACCGCGCTGGTGGCGCGGCATCTCGAAGCGAACGGCATTCCGACCGTGATCATGGGCTGCGCCAAGGACATCATCGAGCACGCGGCGGTGCCGCGCTTTTTGTTCTCGGATTTCCCGCTCGGCAATTCCGCCGGCAAGCCGCACGACGTCGCCTCGCAGGCGCAGACGCTGGAGCTGGCGCTCAAGCTGCTGGAGACCGCGAGCGGCCCGCAGACGACGATGCAGTCGCCGCTGCGCTGGAGCGAGGACGCCTCCTGGAAGCTCGACTACAACAACGTCGCCCAGCTTTCGCCGGAGGAGCTGGCGCGCCGCCGCGCCGAATTCGACAAGCAGAAGGAGATCGCGCGCGGCAACCGCGCCGCCTAAAGCGCGGTGAGATTCGGGTGGATCGTCATCGCGCTTTAGATTGTCGTTGCGCATGATCTTTCCGGAAAACCGCTTCGCACTTTTCCGGATCATGCTTGACGTCCTCCGACAACCAAGACACAGAGGGAGAGCGACGTGACGCGACCGTTCGAGGGCGTGAAGATCCTGGATTTCACGCAAGTGCTGGCCGGCCCCTATGCCAGCTACCAGCTCGCGCTGCTCGGCGCCGACGTCATCAAGGTCGAGCGGCGCGAGGGCGAGGACATGCGCCGCACGCCGCTCTCCCGGGAATGGGCCGAGCGCGGGCTGGCGCCGGCGTTCCAGGCCGTCAACGGCAACAAGCGCAGCCTGACGCTCGATCTGCAGAAGCCGGAGGCGATCGCGATCGTGAAGAAGCTCGCCGCGAGCGTCGACGTCGTCATGGAGAATTTCCGTCCCGGCGTGATGGACAAGCTCGGCATCGGCTATGAGGCGCTCTCCGCCATCAATCCCAAGCTGATCTATTGCGCGGTGTCGGGCTTCGGCCAGACCGGCCCGGATCGCCTGCGGCCCGGCTATGACGGCAAGATGCAGGCGCTCTCGGGCATCATGGCGATATCAGGCCATCCCGAGACCGGGCCGACGCGCGCTGGCTTCGCGGTCTGCGACGTGCTGTCGGGCGCCACGGCTGCGTTTGGCGTATCGAGCGCGCTGTACCAGCGCGACCGCACCGGCAAGGGGCAGCTGATCGACGTCTCCATGCTGGAGGCGACGCTGGCGTTCCTGTCGGGCCAGATCGCGGACTGGTCGGTCGCCGGCCATCGCCAGACGCTCTCCGGCAACCAGGCGGTGAGCCGCAGGACCACGGCCAACCTGTTCAAGTGCGGCGACGGCCACATCCTGCTCGCCGTCAACAACGAGAAGCAGTATCGCGCGCTGATGGCTGCGCTCGGCCGCGAGGACACGCTGTCTGATCCGCGCTTTGCCGATTGGTTTTCGCGCAACGAGAACGAACCGGCGCTGCGCGCCATCATCGAGACGGCGCTGGCGGCAAAGCCGGCGCGCGAATGGGAGAGCATTCTGGAGGACGCCGGCGCGCCCTGCGCCAGCATCTGGAAGGTCGAGGAAGTGATCGACCATCCGCAAATCAAGGCGCGCGGCGCGATCCAGGAGCTGGACACGCCCTACGGCCGGCTGCGCTTTGCCGGCAGCGGCTTCAAGCTCGCCCATGGCGGCGGCCGGCTGGACCGGATGGCGCCGGAGCTGGGCGCGGATACGGATGCGGTGCTGGGCGAGCTCGGATTCGCTGCGGCGGAGATCGCGGCGTTGAGGGCGAAGGAGGTCGTTTAGACTCCGCTCTCGTAGGGTGGGCAAAGCGAAGCGTGCCCACCATCGCGCGTTGAAGCGAGAGATCGTGGGCACGGCGCAAGAGCGCCTTTGCCCACCCTACGGCACTGCGGCTTAGAACAACGAGCCCTGCCCGTCATCCGACGATGCAGCAGCCACCTTCCGCGCCGCCTTCTTCGGCTTCGGCGCCTCCGCCTCCATCTGCTCTGCGCTGATCGGCAACACGAGCTGCTCGTCGTCATTGGCGACGCGGTTGACGCGGGTGGAGACCGGGTGCCAGGCGAACTCGCCCGGGCGCGGCGCAGTCATCAGCGGCAGGATCGCATCGATCTCGTCACGGCTGACGTCGAGCCAGCGCTCGAAATCGCGCTCGCTGATGGTGACGGGAACGCGGTCATGCAGCGCCGCGAGATCCTCGCCTGCCGCGGCCGTGACGATGGCGACGGTGTCGAGCTCCTCGCCGTTCGGCCCGGCCCAGGTCTCGAACAAGGCGGCGAAACCAAGCGGCGCGCCGTCGGCACGGTGAATGAAGAAGGGCTGCTTGCGGCCGCCTTCCGCCTTCCACTCATAATAGCCATCGGCCGGGATCAGGCCGCGCCGGCGGCGAATCGCGTTCTTGAAGGCGTGCTTCTCCAGCACGGTTTCGGAGCGGGCGTTGATCAGCAGCGTGAACCCGCGGGGATCCTTGACCCAGGTCGGCAACAGGCCCCAGCGCATCAAGCGGAAATGCCGCGCGCCGTTCTCGATCAGAACGACCGGAACAGGTTGTGTCGGCGCCACGTTGTACCGAGGCGGGAAATTCGGCTGCTCGACATAGCCGAACAATTGCCGCAAGGCCGCGGGGGCCGAAGTTATGACGAAGCGTCCACACATCCGAGGTGTCTATATAGGGTCCGTTCAGGTCCTTTTAACCCCGAACGTTAACACTGCGGCGGATGAGCTCAACGGCCTCCCAATCCGCGCGGACGCATGTACAGACGGGCCCCGAGGCCGCCGCCTGGGCCGAGCGGCTGCGCGTGGCCAACATCAACCCGCGGACCGGGCTTGCCACCGACTATCTCAACCATTTCAATGAAGCCGTGATGCTGCTGGAAATGGTTCCAGACATGCCGGAATGCGCCGACGATTTCTTGACCTGGACGCCGCTATCCTACGCCGAGCATTTCACGGCCTCCAACTTCAAGGCGCGCGACCTCGCCATCGAGGCCTATGAGAAGGCCGATCCCAACGTGCGCGCCCAGTTCGACCACATCACCGATACCATGACCTCGATCCTGACCGCGGTCGGCTCGGCCATGCGCGAGGTCGAGAAGGATACGACCCGAATCCGCCTCGCCGAGCAGGCCGCGCTCTGGGTCAAGCCGCTGATCGCGGCCTGCGGCGGCATCATCCATGGCGGGGCCGAGGCCGACGTCGACACCATCATGGCGAACTGAGCCGGGTGCTTTAAGAAAATGGCTTCGCCCGTTCAGCCCGCCCACCCCCAGCTCGCCGTCAGTGCCGCGATCTTCCGCGACGGCAAGGTGCTGCTGACCCGCCGCGCCCGCTCGCCGGCGAAGGGGTTCTATTCGCTGCCCGGCGGCCGGGTCGAGTTCGGCGAATCGCTGCACCAGGCCCTGAGCCGCGAGGTCGCGGAGGAAACCGGGCTCGACATCGCGATCGTCGGCCTTGCCGGCTGGCGCGAGGTGCTACCCGCCGCGCCCGGCGCCGGCCATTACCTCATCATGTCGTTTGCGGCCCGCTGGGTGGCCAAGGAGCCGGTCCTGAACGACGAGCTCGACTACTACCGCTGGATCGCCCCGGACGCCCTGGCGAGCCTGGATGGCCTCAGGCTGACCGGGGGATTGGACGAGGTGATCCAGTCCGCCGCGCGGCTGATCGCGGCCTGACGGCTCGCCTTGCGTCTCCGGCCTCGACGCGGCATACACCCGGCCGATGTCCACGCGAATTCTGGCCGTTTTTGTCCTGATTCTCGCCTGCGCCTGCGGACCCGCCAGGGCTCAGGACGTGGCGGCGCCGTTCGACGCCGATTTGCAGCGGCTGGCCGAGATCCTCGGCGGGCTGCACTATCTGCGCGGCATCTGCGGGGCCAATGAGGGCAACAGATGGCGCAACGAGATGCAGGCGCTGATCGATGCCGAAACCCCCTCCGGCGAGCGCCGCACCCGCATGATCGCCGGCTTCAACCGCGGCTATAACGGCTTTCAGCAGACCTACCGGAGCTGCACGCCGGCCGCGACGGTGGCGATCCGCCGCTATATCGAAGAAGGCTCGAAGATCTCGCGGGATCTGACGGCGCGCTACGCGAACTAGGTTCATTCAATCACGTCTGCGCTGTGAATTCCTCATCCTGAGGAGCCGCGAAGCGGCGTCTCGAAGGATGAAAGGCCCGGCTGCGGCAGCGGGGCCTCCATGGTTCGAGACGGCGCTTACGCGCCTCCTCACCATGAGGGTTTGGCTGTCGGGCACGGGACCCTCTCATCGACTTTGTTCACAGCCGTTAACCGTTCTTAAAGATGTGGCCTAGCGGTCGTTAACGACCGTGCTAAACCTTTTTGCACAGCGCATCGCCGTGGATCGCGCCCCAGCCCTGATCGAGTTTCATGAGCCAGCCGATTTCCTACGCCCCCGCCCGCGCGCCGCTGCCCGACCACGAGCAGAAGCAGGCCGCACTGAGCTATCTCAACGAGGCCTGGGCCGAGGCGCGCCATGACGGCGTCGACGGCGACTGCCTGGCACAGGCGAGCCTGTTTGCAGCCTTTGCCGAGCTGGTCGGCACCTATGGCGAGGACGCGGTCGCCAAGTTCGTCGAAGGCTTTCCCGGCCGCATCCGAAATGGCGAGTTCTCGGTCGACATCTGCAGGCAGTAGGTCCGGCCGAAAATGACCCCGCCACGCGGGCGGGGCCAGTCAACGGATGAATGACTTTGCAAAGCGGATTTGGCGAATAGCTTCGCGAAGTCTGCAGGCATTGTCGCATGGAAGCCGCTCCCCCCCCGACAAGCATTAGTCTCGCAACGGCCGGGAGATGTTCCTGGCGGGCTCGGGAACGCGCTCCCTCCTCACGGCTCGACCTTGAGCGTCGCCTTCATGTTGGGATGATAGCGGCAGTCATACTCGACCGTTCCCGCCTTCTTCAGAACTGATGTCGCCGATGTCTTCGGCGGCAGCGTCACGTCGAAATCACCGTTCTTCGCGGTGGCGGTGTGGGCGAAGACGTCCTTGTTGATCCACGTGACGGTGTCGCCGACCTTTGCTGATACCTCAGCCGGCGAGATCACGAGGTTCTCCATCGTGATCTCGATCGTCGCGGCGTGTGCAGGGACGACCATCGCCGCCACGAGAAACACGACAGGAAGCGAAAACGGCTGCGCCGACATCATCGCACACTCCCTATTTCAGCTCGGTCGCGACGTGCTCGGCGTGCTGCTGATGGCCCTGAAAAATCTTCAGGCCGGTCTGCAGCAGGCTCTTCAGCTCGGCATTGCCGGCCGCCGGAATGAGCTGGGTCTCCAGCACGCCGTTGACCTGCTTGTGGAAGGCGACCTCGTTGGCGACATAGGCCTTGTCGAAGGCAGCACCGCTCAGCTTGTCGAGCTCGGCGAGCTTGTCGCTCGCCTGCTTGGACAGCGCTTTGCTGGTGTCGTTGTCTTCAGGGGTGACGTTCAGCTTCTTGACCAGCGCGAGCGCCTGCTGGTTGACGGCCTCGTGGTCGCGCAGCATGTCCTCGGCAAACGCCTTGACGTCCTTGTTCTTGGCCTTCTTCTGCGCCTGCCTGGCGGCGTTGATGTCGATCACGCCCGCAGTGTAGGCGATATGGGCGATCTGCGGATCGGTGGGCTTGTCGGCGGCGCCGGCGCTTTGCAGCAGCGCGGGACTGGACAACAGAAAGGCCGCGGCGATCGCCGCGCTCGGTCGGGTGAACATGGCTTGATGCTCCTGTGGTGCCGGCGTGGGCCGGCGTTGCTTTCACAGGGATTGGATGGGCATTTTTCGCGAACGTTCCCGAAAAATCATGCGCCGACGCCAAGGCGCCTGAGCACGGCCTCGGTCAGGCGCTCGCAACGCTGCCCGGCGAACGGAAATGCGTCCAAGACGACGGGACCGATCTTCTTCTCGACGTTCTCGCGGAGCAGGGTGCGCGCACGGTGCAACCGCGTCTTGACGGTTTCCGGCTTGATGCCGAGCAGCTCGGCGGTCTCCTCCATGCTCATCCCCTCCATCACGCGCGCAATGAAGACCATGCGGAAGGCATCGGGCAATTCATCGATCGCATGTTCGACGACGCGCTGGATCTCGCGTTGGGCCATGGATTTTTCCGGATCGGTGGCGGCGGTCGAAACGGGAAACTTGATGATCTGGGCTTCGAGCGTTGCCTCCGGCACCGATCCCAGCTCGACCTGCGGCCTCCGACTGCGCAGGCGCCCGAGCGCTTCGTTGATCGCGATGCGCGACAACCAGGTCGACAGCGCGGCGTCACCGATAAAACCGTCGAGATGCGTGAAGGCGCGGACATAGGTTTCCTGCACCACGTCCTCGGTCTCGCTGTCACTGCGCAGGATGCCGCGGGCGAGGCGGTAGAGCCTGCGGTTGTTGGCCTGCATGATCTCGCGGAGCGCAGCCTCCTCGCGGCGCCGCGCGCGCTCGATCAACTCGGCTTCCGACGTCCTGATGCCGGTGGTCAGGCCGGCTGCGGTCCCTGGCATGGCGGGTAACCCTATCTCCATTGGTTCCGGACGTTGGATGCAGGCGAAGGGAAAAGGTTCCCGGATTTCTTGTCTGGGGTCTTACCCTCCCCTGGAGGGGGAGGGTCGCTTCGCATCGAGCGAAGCGAGAGTGAAGCGGGGTGGGGTGATCTCTCCACACGGGCACCGCCGATAACGAGAGACCGTCACCCCACCCCGCTCGCGCTACGCGCGATCGACCCTCCCCCTCCAGGGGAGGGTAAGAGCAGCGCACCCCTAATCCGTCTCGATCGGCAGCGCCGCATCCCTCGCCCATTCGCCCATCGAGGCGTCGTAGAGCGTCAGCTTGTCGTAGCCGAGCTGGGTCAACAGAAACAGGTCGATCGTCGCCGAGATGCCGCCGCCGCAATACAGAATCACGTTCTTGTCGCGCGTGACGCCCGCAGCTTTAAACTTGGCTTCGGCATCGGCAAGCGTCGTCAACGTCTTGTCGGCATTGACGAGCGTCGCAGCTGACACGTTGACGCTGCCGGGAATACGGCCGGGCCGGCCGTAGCGGCTCGGCTCCAGGCCGCGATGAAACTGCGGCCCGAGCGCGTTGACGATCATTGTCGAGGGATCGCCGATCCGCGCCTTCACCACATCCTTGTCGACGAAGAAGCCGGCGCGCGGCGCGGCCTTGAAGGTCGTCGCGGGATAAGCTTTCGGTGCGCCCGTCTCGACCGGCCGTCCCTCTTCCTTCCATTTGTCGAAGCCGCCATCGAGCACCAGCGCATCGACGCCGAGCGAGCGCAGCATCCACCAGAACCGTGTCGCCCACATCATGGTGCCGATGCTGTAGAGCACGACGGTCTTGCCCGCATCGAGGCCGTGCCCGCCAAAGGCGGCCTCCAGCTGGGCGACATCAGGCATCATGAAGAATTGTTGCGACGAGGTGTCGGAGAACTCGCCCTGGAGGTCGAGGAAATCGGCGCCCGGAATGTGGCCGGCCGCAAACGTCTTGTCGCCTGGCACCGCGCGGTACGGCACGTCGCTGCCGGGCGGCACGGGTTCGTTGTAGGTCGTGCAGTCGTACAGGCGCAGATTGGGATCGCCGAGGATGGCGGCGAGCTGCTCGGTGGTGATGAGGGCACTCTGGCTCATTGGATAGTCTCCCGTCATACGCACACTATCCCCGTCACCCTGAGGTGCCGGAGCCTTGCGGCGCAATTGCGCCGCTGGGCGGAGGCTTCGAAGGGCACGGCCACTAGCGGGGCCGCTCATCCTTCGAGGCTTGCCATGCAATGCAAGAGCATCGCATGGCGCGCACCTCAGGATGACGGATCACAACGAGCGCGGCAAGTTACGGCTTCAGCGTTTCCAGAAACCGCACCGCCTCGCCCTGCGCGGGCGTCACCAGCTCGCCCTGCCACATCACGCGGCGGCCGCGGATGAAGGTGCCGACGGGCCAGCCGGTGACGCGCAACCCGTCATAAGGCGTCCAGCCGGCCTTCGACGCCACCCATTGATTGGTGATGGTCTCGCTGCGCTTGAGGTCGACGATGGTGAAGTCGGCGTCGTAGCCGGCGGCGATGCGGCCCTTGCAGGCCATGTTGTAGAGGCGCGCGGGACCGGCGCTGGTGAGGTCGACGAAGCGCGCCAGCGAGAGCCGGCCCGCGTTGACGTGGTCGAGCATCAGCGGCACCAGCGTCTGCACGCCGGTCATGCCGGAGGGCGAAGCGGGATAGGTCTTCTGCTTCTCCTCCAGCGTATGGGGGGCGTGGTCGGAGCCGAGCACGTCGATGATGCCCTGCTCGATGCCGCGCCAGATCCCGGCGCGGTGATCGGCGCCGCGCACCGGCGGATTCATCTGCGCCAGCGTGCCAAGCCGCTCGTAGCATTCGGGAGCAGCCAGCGTGAGATGGTGCGGCGTCGCCTCGCAGGAGGCGACGTCCTTGTGGTCGCGCAGGAACTCGATCTCTTCCTTGGTGGAGATGTGCAGCACATGAATGCGCCTTCCGGTCTCGTGCGCGAGCTTGACCAGGCGCTGCGTCGCCATCAGGGCCGCGGTTTCGTCGCGCCACACCGGATGCGAGCGGGCGTCGCCCTCGATGCGCAGCGATTTGCGGTCGTTGAGGCGGTACTCGTCCTCGGCATGGAAGGCGGCGCGGCGACGGATCACCTGGAAGATGCGGCGCAGGCTTTCGTCGTCCTCCACCAGCAGCGCGCCGGTCGAGGAGCCGATGAACACCTTGACGCCGGCACAGCCGGGCGCGCGCTCCAGCACCGGCAGATCCTGCACGTTCTCGCGGGTGCCGCCGATGAAAAAGGCGAAATCGCAATGCATGCGGTGATGGGCGCGCTTCACCTTGTCGGTGAACTCGGCCTCCGTCACCGTCAGCGGCGCCGTGTTCGGCATCTCGAACACCGCGGTCACGCCGCCCATCACGGCGCTGCGCGAACCGGTCTCGAGGTCTTCCTTGTGCGTCAGGCCGGGCTCGCGGAAATGCACTTGCGTGTCCATCACGCCGGGCAGGATGTGCAGGCCCTTGCAGTCGATCGTTTCGGCGGCGGAGGCGTGCGACAAAGGACCCAGCTCGGCAATGCGGCCACCGGCGATGCCGATATCGCGAACTCCCTCGCCGTCCTGGTTGACGACGGTGCCATTCTTGAGGATCACATCGAAGCGCTGGGTCATGGCTGAAGGCCTCTCTCGTCCCCAAGCGCAGGGCTCGAGGTCTTGTCGTTTATGCCTCGCGGGCTTACGTTCCGGAGCAACATGTCGCAAGAGATTTTCGCATGAAATCAGCGTTTCTTCCCGACCGGGGCGTGGTCAAGGTCGCGGGCGAGGATGCGCGCAACTTCCTCAACGGCCTGGTCACGACCGATCTCGACAGGCTGAAGCCGGGCCTGGGGCGATTCGGCGCGCTGCTGACGCCGCAGGGCAAGATCATCGTCGATTTTCTGATCACCGAGGTGCCCGCGGGCCATGGCGGCGGGTTCCTGATCGACTGCCCGAAGGCGCTGGCAGATAGCCTCGCCACCAAGCTGAAATTCTACAAGCTGCGCGCCAAGGTCACGGTGGAAAATCTCGATCTCGGCGTGCTCGCGGCCTGGGACGGCCAGCCTGCGGCGCAGCCGGACCTTGCCTTCGCCGACCCGCGCAACGATGCGCTCGGCCTTCGCATCCTGATCCCCGAGGATCTCAAGCAGAAGCTGTCCGACCTCATCGGCGCCGACCTGGTCGACGCCGCCGAATACGAGGCGCACCGCATCGCGCTCGGCGTTCCGCGCGGCGGGCTCGATTTCATGTACGGCGACGCCTTTCCGCACGAGACCAACATGGACCGCCTTGCCGGCGTCGATTTCGACAAGGGCTGCTATGTCGGCCAGGAGGTCGTCTCGCGCATGCAGCACCGCGGCACCGCGCGCACCCGCAGCGTGCAGGTGCTGCTCGACGGCGCCTCGCCCGAAGCCGGCGCGACCATCCTCGCCGGCGACAAGCCGGTCGGCACCATCGGCTCGACGTCCGGCGGCAAGGGCATCGCCCTGGTGCGCATCGACCGTGTCGCGGACGCGCTCGATGCCGGCCAGCCCCTCACCGCCGGCGGGCTCGCCTTGAAACTCGCGGATCCCGACGTCGTGCGCATTCCAGCCAAGCACCCCACCGCATGAGCCGCGCTCCCCGCCTGCATCCCGACGGCCTGACACGCTGCCCCTGGCCGGGCGATGATCCGCTCTATGTCGCCTATCACGACACCGAATGGGGCGTGCCGGAATATGACGACCGCGCGCTGTTCGAGAAGCTGATGCTCGACGGTTTCCAGGCCGGCCTGTCCTGGATCACGATCCTGCGCAAGCGCGACAATTTCCGCAGAGCTTTCGACGATTTCCAGCCGGAGAAGATCGCGCGGTACAACGCCAAGAAGGTCCATGCGCTGATGAACGATGCCGGCATCGTGCGCAACAAGGCCAAGATCGACGGCGCGATCCTCAGCGCCAAGTCGTATCTCGACATCATGGAGAAAGGTCCGGGCTTCTCGAAGCTGCTGTGGGACTTCATGGACGGAAGGCCGCTGGTCAACAAGTTCAAGACCACCGCGAGCGTGCCCACCTCGACGCCGCTGTCGGTGCAGATCTCCAAGGAGCTGTCCTCGCGCGGCTTCAAGTTCGTCGGCCCGACCATCGTCTATGCCTTCATGCAGGCGACCGGCATGGTCAACGACCATCTCGTCGACTGCCATTGCCACGCGACCTGCGGCAAGACGCAGCGCAAGCCGCGCCTCAAGGCCAGATGACCGCGAAGAAGACCTCGCGCGAAGCGCAGTCCCGCGCCTGGCAGCGCATGCTGTCGGGCCGGCGGCTCGATCTGCTCGATCCCTCCCCGCTCGATATCGAGATCGCCGACATCGCGCACGGGCTGGCGCGCGTCGCGCGCTGGAACGGGCAGACCATCGGGGCGCATATCTTCTCGGTGGCGCAGCACACGCTGCTGGTGGAGACCGTGCTGCGGCACGAGATGCCGCGCGCCGATCAGCGCATGCGGCTCGCCGCATTGCTGCACGATGCGCCGGAATATGTGATCGGCGACATGATCTCGCCGTTCAAGGCGGTGCTCGACGGACATTACAAGGCCGTGGAGAAACGCCTGCTCGGCGCCATCCATATCCGCTTCGGGCTGCCGCCGGTGCTGCCGGAGGAGATCACGCAGGCCCTCAAGGCCGCCGATCGCGGCGCGGCCTATCTGGAAGCGACCGAGCTTGCCGGCTTCAGCGAAAGCGAGGCAAGGCGCCTGTTCGGCAGGGATCCCGGCCTCACCGACAGCGTCCGGCGCGACTACCTGACGCCCTGGACCGCGGCACGGGCCGAGAAGCAGTTTCTGGAGCGGTTTGGCGCGGTGTTTGCGTAGGCGTCATCCCTTCTTAGGGTGGGCAAAGCGAAGCGTGCCCACCACCTCTTGCAATTGAGAAAGGTCGTGGGCACGGCGCTACGCGCCTTTGCCCACCCTACGGGCCGCGGCTATAATCAAGAAAAAGGGCTGCCATGATCCACGTCTGTTCCCTCGCCGCGCTTCCCGAAACCGTCCGTCTCACCGGGGCCAGCCATGTGCTGACCGTGATGGCCAATGTCGAGCAGGTGGCGCGGCCGGTCTCCGTGCTGCCGGCCAATCATCTCAAGGTGTCGATGGACGACATCACCGAGGAGCTGGACGGGTTCGTCGCACCGTCCGAGGCGCATATCGATCTGGTGCTGAACTTCGTGCGCGGCTGGGACCGCAGCGCGCCGCTCGTGGTCCATTGCTATGCCGGCATCAGCCGCTCCACCGCGAGCGCGTTTGCGGCGGTCTGCGCGCTCAATCCAAACCGCGACGAACTCGAGATCGCCAGGAAGATCCGCGCGGCCTCGCCGATCGCCTCGCCCAACCGGCGCATCGTCGGCCTTGCCGACCGGGCCCTCGGCCGCAACGGCCGCATGCTGCGCGCGCTCGACGAAATCGGCCCGGGCGCGATGATGGTCGAGGGCCGCCCCTTCGTGATCGAGCTCGAATGACAGCTGGGCGCGACAATGTCGGTGCGCTCGTGCCCGGATGTCTCCGCATCGTCATGGCCGGGCTTGTCCCGGCCATCCACGACCTTTGTCGCTGCACCAAGAACGTGGATGCCCGGGACGAGCCCGGGCATGACGAGCTTGTGGCAACATCTGCGATCATCCCCGCATGAGCGAGGCGCTCCTGACGCCGATCGAGATCGGCCTGACCGCGGCGATCGTCGCGATCGAGGGCCATGAGCCGCTGATCCTGACCGCGCGCGGCAGTGACGGGCTGGCCGGCCTGCCGTTCGGCCCGTTCGACGCGCTCGCGCACCGCACCTTCGAGATCGGCCTGCGCGCCTGGGTCGAGGAGCAGGCCGGCCTGCGGCTTGGCTATGTCGAGCAGCTCTACACCTTCGGCGATCGCGGCCGTCATGCCGAGGCCGGCGACACCGGGGCGCATATGGTGTCGATCGGCTATCTCGCGCTGACGCGTGCGGTGGATGGCGAGCTCGCAGCCAACGCGGCGAGCTTCGCGCCATGGTATCGCTTCTTCCCCTGGGAAGACTGGCGCGAGGAGCCGCCGGCGATCATCGCCCGCGACATCATCCCCGCGCTGACCGAGTGGGCCGCGGAGGAGACGCCGGAGACGATTCGCGCGCTGCCGCGCAAGGATCGCGTGCGGTTCTGTTTCGGCCTCGAGGGAGCGGCCTGGGACGAAGAGCGCGTGCTCGACCGCTACGAGCTGCTGTACGAGGCCGGGCTGGTCGAGGAGGCGCGGCGCGACGGCCGGCCTGCGGCATTAGCGCGCAAGACGCTGCCTCCGCTCGGGACCTCGATGCGGTTCGACCATCGCCGGATTCTCGCCACGGCGATTGCGCGGCTGCGTGCAAAACTGAAGTATCGTCCTGTCGTGTTTGAACTTTTGCCGCCCGAGTTCACACTTACCGAACTGCAGCATACGGTGGAGGCGATCTCCGGCCGGCACCTGCACAAGCAGAATTTCCGCCGCCTGGTCGAAATGGAGGCCCTGGTCGAACCGACCGGGGTGATGTCGACACAGACGGGCGGACGGCCGGCGGCGCTCTACCGTTTCCGCCGCGACGTGCTTCAGGAGCGGCCCGCACCGGGCTTGCGCGTACGCTCCCGGCGCTAGATCCTGAGATTTGCGCGATCGGCCCCTGCCCGCCGGTCGCCTGGAGGCTTCATGTTCGACGGCCCGTTTGACGTCTTTGCGCTGATCATCGCGATCGTCGCCTTCCTGATCGCAATCAAGGCCTCCAGCCAGGCGGCCGAGCTGCGCCGGCGACTGAACGCACTCGAAGCGATGTCTTATGCGCAGCGGCCGGTGCAGCCGCCGCCGCTCATGCCGGTGCAGGAGCAGGCGCCTGCTCCGGTAGCCGCCGAGCGGCCGCCGCTTGCGCCCGAAGCCGAGCCGGCACCGCCTCCGCTCGGCACCGAACAGGCACCGCCGCCGCTCGCGGCGAGCGTCTCCGCCGAGGCACCGCCTCCCCTGCCTGCGCCCGCGCCCGATATTCGAGAACCCGGCTTCGAGGAGCAGCTCGGCACGCGCTGGGTGGTGTGGATCGGCGGCCTTGCGCTCGCGCTCGGCGGCTTCTTCATGGTGCGCTATTCGATCGAGGCCGGTCTTCTCGGCCCCGGCGTGCGCGTGTTCCTGGGCGGCCTGTTCGCCGCCGCGCTGTTGGGCGCCGGCGAATGGACCCGGCGCAAGGAGAGCATCTCCAATATCGCAGCGCTGCCGATCGCCAACATCCCGGCGATCCTCACCGCGGCCGGAACGGCGGTGGCGTTCGCCACCATCTACGCCGCTTACGCGCTCTACGGCTTCCTGGTGCCCGCCACCGCCTTCGTGCTGCTCGGCATCGTGGCGATGTGCACGCTCGCTGCCGCGCTGCTGCACGGGCCGGCGCTCGCCGGCCTCGGTGTGGTCGGCGCCTTCGTGACACCGGTGCTCGTCTCCAGCGGCAAGCCCGATTACTGGGCGCTCTACATCTATCTCGCCGTCGTCACCGCTGCGAGCTTCGGCCTCGCCCGCATCCGGCTGTGGCGCTGGCTTGCGGTCACCACGATCGCCTTCGCCGTGCTCTGGCTCTTGCCCGGTCTCGACGCCGAGCAGCTCCAGGTCGCACCGCACGCCTTCCATGTCATCGCGGGCTTCGTGCTGGCCGCGCTGCTCGTCGTCTGCGGCTTCATGTTCGGGCCTGCAATCGAGGACGGCGAGATCGAGCCGATCTCGTCGGGTTCGCTCGGTGCCTATCTGTTCGGCGCGATGCTGATCGTACTGTCGAGCGCGCATGCCGACCTGGCGCTGATCGCGTTTGCGCTGCTGGTCGGCGGCACGCTGCTCGTCGCCTGGCGCGCGCCGGCGGCGACCGGCGCGCTCGGCGCGGCCGCGGCGACCGTCTTCATCGTGTTCGCCGAATGGGCGGTGCGCGCCAATCCTGACATGCTGGTGCTGCCGGGCGGTGCGATGTCCGGCGTCGGGCCCAGCGCGATCGACAGCTCGGTGACGCTGCATCTGGTGACGGCCGCGCTTTTCGCCGCCGGCTTCGGAATTGCCGGCTTCCTGGCGCAGGGCCGCTCGAACTCGGCGATCATCCCCGTGGTGTGGTCGGCTGCTGCGGTCACAACGCCGATCGCGATCCTGGTCGCGCTCTACGCGCGTATCGCCCATCTCGACCGCTCGATCCCGTTTGCGATCCTCGCGGTGCTGCTCGCAGCAAGCTTTGGCGCGGCGACCGAGGCGCTCACGCGCCGCGAGACCCGGCCGGGCAGCATGATCTCCACCGCCTTGTTCGCGACCGGCACGCTCGGTGCGCTGGCGCTGGCGCTGACCTTCGCGCTGGAAAAGGGCTGGCTGACCATCGCGCTGGCGCTGATGTCGCTCGGCACCGCCTGGATCTCGCTGCAGCGGCCGATCCCGTTCCTGCGCTGGCTCGCCGCCATTTTCGCCGCGCTCGTCACCGCGCGCATCGCCTATGACCCACGCATCGTCGGCGATGCCGTCGGCACCACGCCGATCTTCAATTGGCTGCTCTGGGGCTACGGCCTGCCGGCGGCCTCGTTCTGGGGCGCGAGCATCTTCCTGCGCCGCCGCGCCGACGATCCGCCGCTGCGCATGGTCGAGACGGCCGCGATCCTGTTCACCGCGCTGCTCGCCTTCATGGAGATCCGGCACTTTGCGACCGGTGGCCGCATGACGGCGGGCCCCTCGCTGCTCGAATTCGCGCTGCAGGTCTGCGTCACGCTCGCGATGGCGATCGGGCTGGAGCGTTTGCGGCTGAGGAGCCAGAGCATCGTGCACAATGTCGGCGCCGTCGTGCTCACGGCGATTGCCGGATTCATCGCCGTGTTCGGTCTCTTGATCCTGGAGAATCCGATGGTGCTCTCCAGCGTCAATGTCGGCGGCCTCGTCTTCAACCTGCTGCTGCTCGGCTACGCGCTGCCGGCGGTGCTGATGCTGCTGCTGTCCTATGCGGTGGCGGGCCACCGCTCCGTCGCCTACGCCAACACGATCGCGGGCGGCGCGCTGGTGTTCGCGCTCAGCTATGTGACGCTGGAGATCCGCCGCTTCTATCACGGCCCGGTGCTGCTCTACGGCGGCACCACGAGCGCCGAGCAATACACCTATTCGATCGGCTGGCTGGCGTTCGGGGTGGTGCTGCTCGGCGCGGGTATCCTGTTCAATTCGGAGCGTGCGCGGCTCGCCTCTGCCGCCGTCATCGCGCTGACCATCCTCAAGGCCTTCGCAATCGACGTATGGACGCTGACAGGTGTCTACCGCGCACTGTCGTTCATGTGCCTCGGCGTCGTGCTGGTGGCGATCGGCTGGCTGTACCAGCGCATCCTGTTCCGGCGGCAGGTCGTGCCGCCGGCCACGCCGACCAGCAGCTGAACCGTTGGAGCGTGATCTGTGCGGAAAGCCGCTTCACACGTTTCCGGATCATGCTCCTGAAGATCAGGCCGCGCGGACCGATTCCAGGAACTGCGCGACCTCGACCTTCAGGCGGGTGCTGTCGGTCGCCAGTGACTTCGCAGCCGAAAGCACCTCGCCCGAGGCCGATCCCGTGTCGATCGCGCCGCGCTGCACGTTGGTGATGTTGGAGGAGACCTCCTGGGTGCCGAGGGCGGCCTGCTGGACGTTGCGCGAAATCTCCTGCGTCGCGGCGCCCTGCTCCTCGACGGCGGCGGCGATGGCCGAGGCCACCTCGGACAACCGCTCGATGGTACCGCCGATCTCCTGGATGGCGCTGACGGATTCCTGCGTCGCGGTCTGAATCCCCGCGACCTGCGCCCCGATCTCGCCGGTCGCCTTCGCGGTCTGCTCGGCCAGCGCCTTGACCTCGGATGCGACGACGGCAAATCCGCGGCCGGCTTCGCCGGCGCGCGCCGCCTCGATGGTCGCATTCAGCGCCAGCAGATTGGTCTGGCCCGCGATGGTGTTGATGAGCTCGACGACGTCGCCGATGCGGGAGGCCGCCTGCGACAGCGCATTGACGCGGTCGTTGGTCCGCGCCGCCTGCTCGACTGCTTCCGCAGCCATCCGCGCCGAATCCTGCACGCGGCGGCTGATCTCTGTGATGGAGGACGACAGCTCTTCCGAGGCGGACGCCACGGCCTGGACGTTGGTGGAGGCTTCCTCGGACGCAGCCGCAACGACGGTTGCGAGCTGCTGGCCGCGCTGCGCCGTACCGCTCAGCGTGGCCGCGGAAGCCTCGAGCTCGGTCGAGGCCGACGACACCGTCTCGACGACCTCGCCGATCATGACCTCGAAATTGCGCGTGATGGCATCGACGCGGCGGCCGCGTTCGATCTTCGCCTCGGCATCGCGCGCGGCAGCCTCGTCGGCGGCCTTCTTGGCGATCAGCGCCTCCTTGAAGATCTGCAGCGCGTCCGCCATCGAACCGATCTCGGTCTTCTCGCCGCGATGCGGCACTTCGGCCGAGAGGTCGCCCTCGCCGAGCGACTGCATCGGACGGATGATCGAGGCGATGCCGCGAGAGACGTCACGCACGAGATAATAGGCGGCGCCGATCGCGATCACGACGGCTGCAACAATGATGCCGACGAGCACGCGGAAGATGGTGGCGTAGCTGTCGGCCGCCTCCTTCGTTTCAGCTTCGGCGCCGCTGTTGTTGAGCTCGATGCTCTTCAGGAGCAGAGGATCCGCCGCCTGAGCCATCTTCGCGACCTTGGTCTGCAACAGTTCGTTGGCCTCCGTCGGAAAGCGGCCGGGGCTCTTGCGCGACAGCGCCATCGTCTCCTGAACCCCGCTCAGGTAGTCGGCCCAGGCCTTGGTCCATTGTTCATAGATCTGGCGTTCCTCCGGCAACGTAATCAGGCCTTCGTAGACCTTGCGCGTCTTCTCGATGCGCTCGCGCAGCGGGGCCATGCGCTTCTCGGCGGCGTCCTTGCCTTCAATGCTCTCCTGCATCAGGTGCAGGCGCAGGACGACGCGCAGCTCGTTGATGTCGGCGCGCATGGAGCCGAGCGCGCGCACGCTCGGCAGCCAGCTCTCCGCGATCTCGACCGTGTGGGCGTTGATGTTCTGCATGGTGCCGATCGCCGTCACGCCGACGCCGGCGAGAGAGAGAACGAGGACCGACAGCACGGTCAAGAGCTTGAACACGATCGACAGTTTCGACATCACACAAATCCTAACGATGCCCGGCAACGCGCACGTCACTTGCGCCACAGGCGTCCCGATGGACGACCGAGCGGAGGTCAGTTCAACAATGCTGGCTGGTTCTTATCCCGAAAGATTGCGCCGATAATTGCAAACAGGCGTTAACAGGAAGCTACGTTGAATTACGGAATTCGGCAGCGCCGCCCTTTATATGTTCCGCAACCATCTACTGCGGGACGGCAGCAATCGCGCAGCGCCCATACCACGGCACCGCGCCGGCTATTTCGAACAGAGATGGTCGGCGGCTCAGGCCGCCCGCACCGTCCCAGGACGCGCGCGCCGTCAGGCGGCGCGTACGGTGCGGAGAAACTTCTCGACCTCGAACTTGAGGCGGTTGCTGTCGCCGGACAGCATCTGGGCGGCGGACAGCACCTGCGAGGAGGCCGAGCCGGTCTCGCTCGCGCCGTGCTGCACGTCGGTGATGTTGGACGACACCTGATGGGTGCCTGCCGCCGCCTGCTGCACGTTGCGGGAAATCTCCTGCGTCGCCGCGCCCTGCTCTTCGACGGCAGCCGCGATCGTCGAGGAGATCTCCGACAGTTTTTCGATGGTGTGACTGATGTCCTTGATCGCGCCGACGGAATGCTCGGTGGCGGTCTGGATGCTGGCGATCTGCTGGCCGATCTCGCCGGTCGCCTTCGCGGTCTGCTCGGCGAGCGCCTTGACTTCGGAGGCGACGACGGCAAAGCCGCGGCCGGCCTCGCCGGCGCGCGCGGCCTCGATGGTTGCATTGAGCGCCAGGAGATTGGTCTGACCGGCGATGGTGTTGATCAGCTCGACCACGTCGCCGATCCGCGCCGCAGCCGCGGAGAGCTCCCCGACGCGGTCGGTCGTGGTGCGGGCCTGGCTCACCGCTTCGCCCGCGACGCGAGCGGATTCCTGCACCTGGCGGCTGATCTCGGTGATCGACGACGACAGCTCTTCGGTCGCCGAGGCCACCGACTGCACGTTGGTGGACGCTTCCTCGGAGGCGGAAGCAACCATCGTGGTGAGCTGCTGGCCACGCGCCGCGGTCGATGTGAGCGTCGAGGCCGAGGCTTCCAGTTCGGTCGCCGCCGAGGACACGGTATCGACGATCTCGCCGATCGCGGCTTCGAAGCCGTCAGCAAGCTTGTGCATCTCGGCCTTGCGCTGCGCGGCCGCGATCTGATCCTGCCTGATCTTGGCCTCGGCCTCTTCGCGCGCCTTCTGTTCCGAGACGATCTTGAATTTCTCGACGGCCGCAGCGACGCCGCCAACCTCGTCCTTGCGGCCGAGCCCGGGCAGCACCACCGAGAAATCGCCGCCGGCGAGCCTGTCCATGGCCACCGTGAGCGCCCGAATGGGTCGGGCGATGGTCACGAACGACATCAGCCAGGAGCCGACGAGGACGAGCATGGCGAGTGCGCCGACCAGGATCGCAAGCTGCTCGCTCGATTTCATCTGGGCAGCGGACGCAGCATTTTTCTCGTCGGATTTGCGTCTCGCGTAATCGGCAATCTGACCGATCAGCACATCGAGCTCGCCGGCGATCGGCAGGGTCACCTCGCGTGCGATGCGAATGACGTCTTCATTGAGCTTGGCAGCACGCGCCGGGCCGTCTGTACCGCTGGCGGCCAAGGCTTCGCCGCGCACGCCCGCGATCTGCTGCGCCGCCTTTGCGTAGTTGGCGGCCAGCGATCTCAGTTTCTCCATGCGAGCGCGATTCTCGGGCTCTTGAGAAAGCTTCAGCATCTGATCGACCAGCAGGTTCGTCGATTTCTGCTGGTCGCCCAGGCTCGTGGTGGCCTTTTGAATGTCGGCCGAGCTATTGGCGAGACGAAGGTCGCGTACGGCGAGCTGCATGCCGCGAACTGTCACCTCGGCCTCAACTGCGTCGCGCGCGATCTGCTGCTGCGCAAGCGCGCTCTGGCTGCTCTCCCGGATGCTCGCATTGCCGAGCATCTGACTTGCGATCATGGCGCCGACCAGGAGTACCCCTAGTGCAGACGCAATCGCCAGCTTGGTCCCGATCTTCAGATTCTGAACAAGGCTCAACATGGCATGTTTCCCCCGAAGGAAATCCGCAACCGAGTCATTGTCGGCCGCCCGGCGTCGACTGCGCCGTTGCACAAAAATTGAGCGCCTCACGTTCCGATTTGGTTAACGGAATCCCTCGCAGAAATACTCAGTTTATTCGCCAAATGATTGAAGCCGAAGGGAAATGATCTCGCCCTAGTTGTAAAATGCAGCCTCAGGTCGGATCTAGGGAGCCTTGCATCCGGCGCTCTCGCCGACAAGGCTGATGCGGAAGACCGGCTTCTTGTTCTCGTCGAGCAGCTCCATGCACCACTCGGCGTTCGGCTTCAGGCTGCGCGCGATGCCGCCGAGCAAATTGGCGCAGACCTCCGTCATCTCGGTCCAGGCGGCCGCGCGATCCTCGAACTCATATGGCTGGTCGGCGGCGCCGGAATAGCGACCGGTACTGATGCGGAAGAAGTACAGCGACATCGTTGAACCCTTTTATCGGGCCGCGCCCCCCGGCCGTACGCAAACTGAAGCGCGAACCGCTACCAACGCATGAAAGCCGCCGTCCGTATGACTACGGCACGGCAGCTTCATGTTCGAAGGAGGTCTTCAATGAGAGAATGTGCGGGCGTCCCGCCGGGCCGTCTCACTGGGTCGAGCGGCGCAGCTCCAGTGGGGCCTCGTTCTTGGCGGGCTCGGACCTCACGTCGGCCTTGGCCTCCGCCTTCACCGGCTCGAGCCGGCTGCTCTCGACCCGCGGCGTCTCCACGCGCGCGGCGACCTCGGTGTTGGCCGGGCTGACCGAACCGGTGTGCTCCGGCCTGTGCAGCGAGCGCGGGCGCGCTGCAGCGCGGGCCATCAGCATCTGGTTGCCGCCCTGATGACGGAAGTCGCAATAAGCGAAGCCCATGCCCGACACGGAGCCGCGGAAGCTGCGATCGTCGGTCTTTTCCAGGTTGAAACAGGGCTCGAACGGAATCCCCTTGATCGAGGCGCAGACATTCTGGCCGCGGATCTGGAGCGTATTGCCGGGCAGGCGGAGATGCTTGACCGGGCCCGCGCCCGAGAACTGCACCGCACCAGCGGCGCCGAGATCGTCGAGGATGCGGCCTGCACCGCGGGTGCCGTCGAAACAGGTGAAGGCAAACACTTTGCCGGCGACGAAGCGACGTGCCTCGTCGGCGTTCATGCTTCCGGCAACCGCCGGCGCAAACGTTGCTGCCGCCGTGACAGCCCCCAACACAAAACGCGCAAGCATGCTCAACTCCGAACCCAACCCCGCAGCGGGCGATGCCTTATCTCTTTACCCGCTGCTTACCATACGAACCATGGCGACATTGAAGCAGCTTGGTTGGTAAAGTCTGAACGCCGTTAGACAATTTTTACCACGATACGGCCGCGCACCGCACCGGCCAGAATCTTGGCGCCCCAATCCGAAACCTCGGCAAGCGAAATTTCCTTAGTGATTTCAGCTAGTTTTGTCCGATCGAGATCGGATGCGAGGCGCTGCCAGGCGGCCTTTCTGGGCTCGATCGGACACATCACCGAATCGATGCCGAGAAGGCACACTCCGCGCAAAATAAACGGTGCCACCGAGGACGGCAGGTCCATGCCCGCCGCCAGGCCGCACGCCGCGATCGCTCCGCCATATCGCGTCATCGAGAGCAGATTGGCGAGGGTGGTCGAGCCGACGCTGTCGACGCCACCGGCCCAGCGCTCCTTGGCGAGAGGTTTGGCCGAACCGGACAGTTCGTTGCGGTCGATGATTTCGGCAGCGCCCAAGTGCTTCAGATAGTCGGCCTCCGAGGCCCGGCCGGTCGAGGCGATGACGTGGTAGCCGAGCTTGGAGAGCACGGCGATCGCGACCGAGCCGACGCCGCCGGCGGCACCGGTCACCACCACCGGGCCGCTCTTCGGCGACAGACCGTGCTTCTCCAGTGCCAGCACCGCGAGCATCGCGGTGAAGCCGGCTGTGCCGATCGCCATGGCATCGCGCGCCGAGAGCCCTTGCGGCAAGGCGACCAGCCAGTCGCCCTTCACCCGTGCCTTCTCGGCATAGGCGCCGAGATGAGTCTCGCCCATGCCCCATCCGGTGCAGACCACCTTGTCGCCGGCCTTCCACTGCGGATGCGAGGAGGCCTCGACCGTACCGGCGAAGTCGATGCCGGCGATCATCGGGAAGCGGCGGACCACGGGCGCCTTGCCGGTGAGCGCAAGGCCGTCCTTGTAGTTCAGCGTCGACCATTCGACCCGGACGGTGACATCGCCGTCCATCAGCTCGGCTTCATCGAACTGCGTGAGCGCGGCAACGGTGCCCTTGTCCGCCTTGTCGATCCGGATCGCCTTGAATGTGGCCACGACTGAACTCCCTGACTTGTCTGTCCGGGATGTTTAGCCGATCAGGCGGGCTGCGCAACCGCCCGTGCCACGGGTTTCTCCACGATCGGAAGATTGATCAGCGCGGAGAGCACGCCGAACAGGATCGAAAGCCACCAGATCGGCGTGTAGGAACCAAATTTCTCGAACACGATGCCCCCGAGCCAGACGCCGAGGAAGCCGCCGACTTGATGGCTGACGAAGGCGAAGCCGTAGAGCGTAGCAAGCCAGCGCGTGCCGAACATCAGCGCCACCAGCGCCGAGGTCGGCGGCACCGTGGAGAGCCAGGTCAGGCCGGAGATCGCACCGAACGCAATCGCCGAGAACGGCGTGATCGGGAACGAGATGAAGGCGAGTGTCGCCAGCGCGCGCGTGAAGTAGATGGTCGAGAGGATGTAGCGCTTGGGCAGTGAGTTCTGGAGATAGCCGACGCTGAGCGAACCCACGATGTTGAACAGGCCGATCGCCGCGATCACCCAGCCGCCAGTTTGTGCGGTGATGCCGCGATCGACCAGGAAGGCCGGCAGATGCACGGTGATGAAGGCGAGCTGGAAGCCGCAGGTGAAAAAGCCGAGCACCAAGAGCACATAGGAGCGGTGGCCGAAGGCCTCCGCGAGCGCCTTTGTAATGGTCTGCTCATCGGCAGGCGCCGTATTGGCCGTGTTTGCGACAGGCGGCGTCGAGAGCGCCAGCGACAGCGGGATGATCAGCAGCATCAGGAAGCCGAACACTGAGAGCGCCTGCTGCCAGCCGAAATTGTCGATCAGCGCGACGCCGATCGGCGCGAACAGGAACTGCCCGAACGAGCCCGCAGCGGTGCCGGCGCCGAGCGCGATGCCGCGCTTCTCGGCGGGCAGGAGCTTGGTGAAGGCCGACAGCACCAGGTTGAACGAGCAGCCGGCCAGACCTAAGCCGATCATCACGCCGGCCCCCATGTTGAGTGACAGCGGCGTCGAGGAATAGCGCATCAGGAGCAGCCCGCCGGCATAGAGCAGCGCGCCGACGCACATCACCCGGAACAGGCCGAAGCGATCGGCCACGGCTCCAGCGAAGGGCTGGCCCAGACCCCACAGCAGGTTCTGCACGGCGATCGCGAGGCCAAACACGTCGCGGCCCCAGGAGAATTCGTGGCTCATCGGCTGCACGAAGAAGCCGAGCGCCGAGCGCGGACCGAAGCCGAGCATGCCGATCGCACAGCCGCACAGAATGATGATGGCCGGGGTGCGCCAGTTGGAGGAACGTGGGGCCGGAGCAAGTTCGCTCACTGATGTCGACATGGTGCTCCTCGTTTGTCATTGGCGGAGTGGCGAAGCAGCCGCCGCGAACGTGCCATTTAATGCACTTGCATGAAAATCCCAAGTCAAAAACGGTTGCATTCCACGAGGAGCTGCCGCGGGAGCATTGCATTTCAATGTGGCCTCACCTCACCCGTCGGACCCTGACGGAAATGTGTGCGGCCGGATCTGGCAATCCCCGGTAGAGCATGTTATGTTTGATTTGCTCATAATGAGTATATACAGCCCGAAGACATCCGCGCTGGCCTCTCGGCCGGCATTTTCGAACCTCATATATACTCAAATTGAGCATAATTGATCTAGAAGGGAGGCTTCGATGCCGATCGCTGGAATTTACGGCCCCGACGATTTTGCCAACCGGCCCCAGGGCCAAGTCAGCGCCTTCCCCCGGGCTGCACCCGCACGAACGGAAGCCAGGCTGCCGACGCCCTCGCTGACGTGGACGTCGGAGGTCGCCCGCGCCACCGCGCCGCTTTATGAGCGCGTGAAGCATGTAATCCCGCCGATCGAGTGGCCGCTGATGGCGCCGACGATCCTGGCGATCAACGAGCTGAAGCGCGCCCGCGGCGCGGTGATCCTCGCGCACAATTACCAGTCCCCCGAGATCTTCCACTGCGTCGCCGATATCGGCGGCGATTCGCTGCAGCTCGCTGTCGAAGCCACCAAGGTGAAGGCCGACATCATCGTCCAATGCGGCGTGCATTTCATGGCGGAGACCTCGAAACTGCTCAACCCCGACAAGACGGTGCTGATTCCCGACGCAAGCGCCGGCTGCTCGCTCGCCGCCAGCATCACCGGCGCCGACGTCCGCCTGCTGCGCGAGAGATTTCCCGGTGTGCCGGTCGTCGCTTACGTCAACACCTCGGCCGAGGTGAAGGCCGAGGTCGACATCTGCTGCACCTCCTCGAACGCGGTGCAGGTGGTCGAGAGCCTTGGCGTTCCAAGCGTGATCTTCCTGCCGGATCGCTATCTCGCAACTTACGTGGCCTCGAAGACCGACGTGAAAATCATCGCCTGGAAAGGCGCCTGCGAAGTGCACGAGCGTTTCAAGGGCGAAGAGCTGCGCGCTTTCCGCGAGGCCGATCCCTCGGTGCAGATCATCGCGCATCCCGAATGTCCGCCGGACGTGCTGGCGGAAGCCGACTTCACCGGCTCGACCGCGCACATGATCAACTGGGTGCGTGAGCGGCGGCCGCGGCGGCTGGTGATGATCACGGAATGCTCGATGGCCGACAATGTGCGCGCCGAGCTGCCCGACGTGGAGATGCTGCGCCCCTGCAATCTCTGCCCGCATATGAAGCGCATCACGCTCGCCAACATCCTGGACAGCCTGCTGACGCTCCGTGAGGAGGTGACGATCGATCCCGCGCTCGCGGAGAGGGCAAGGCGATCGGTCGAGCGGATGATCAATCTGAAGAACTGAGTACGAGGATCGGCAACAACCACAGCTGTCGTCCCGGACAAGCGCGCCTCAAGCGCGCGCAGATTCGGGATCCCCGCGCGAGCGCTCGCGCTCGTCGCGCTGACCACAGGCAGATGTTTGGCGACGACTCGGAGTGACGAGCTCGCGTCACGACTCCTCCCTGGGGTTATGGGTCCCTGCGTTCGCAGGGACGACGGCGGAGTGAATGGAGAGAACAATGACCAACAACATCCACGACCTCACCCGCACCGACGACATCGTCATCGTTGGCGGCGGTCTTGCCGGACTGTTCTGCGCGCTCAAGCTCGCGCCGCGTCCGGTGACGCTGATCTCGGCGGCACCGCTCGGACAGGGCGCATCATCCGCATGGGCGCAGGGCGGCATCGCCGCCGCGGTGGCCGAGGGCGACACGCCGGAGGCGCATGCTGCCGACACGATCGCGGTCGGTGGCGGCCTCGTCGACGAGGCGGTCGCACTCGGGATCGCACGCGAGGCGGCGCCGCGCATCCACGACCTGCTCGCCTATGGCGTGCCGTTCGATCGCGATCTCGAAGGAAAGCTTGCGGTCGGGCGGGAAGCTGCGCACTCGGCCCGGCGCATCGTGCATGTGCGCGGCGACGGGGCGGGCGCCGCGATCATCGCGGCCTTGAGCGATGCGGTGCGCCGGACGCCGTCGATCCGCGTCATCGAAGGCCTCGTCGCCGAAACCCTCTTGACCGAGGATGGCGTCGTCTCCGGGCTTCAGTTGCGCGAAGCCGGCAATCCCGCGGCACGGCCGCTCCTGCTCGCCGCGCGCGCGGTGGTGCTTGCCACGGGCGGGATGGGACATCTCTATGCCGTCACCACCAATCCGCTCGAGGCCAGCGGCTCGGGCCTTGCCATCGCGGCCCGCGCCGGTGCCGTGATCGCCGACCCCGAATTCGTCCAGTTCCACCCGACTGCCATCATGACCGGAGGCGATCCGGCACCGCTCGCAACCGAAGCCCTGCGCGGCGAAGGCGCGACGCTGATCAACGGCAACGGCGAGCGCTTCATGGCGGCGCGCCATCCGCTCGCCGAGCTCGCGCCACGCGACATCGTGGCCCGCGGCGTGTTCGCCGAGATCGCGGCCGGGCGCGGCGCCTTCCTCGACGCACGGGCGGCGCTTGGCGCGCGCTTCGCCGACAGATTCCCGACCGTGCATGCGAGCTGCATCGCCGCCGGCATCGATCCGGCGAGGCAGGCCATCCCGGTCGCGCCCGCCGCGCACTACCATATGGGCGGCATCGCGGTGGACGGCCGCGGCCGCAGCTCGATCGAGGGGCTCTGGGCCGGCGGCGAGGTGTCGTCGACCGGCGCGCACGGCGCCAACCGGCTGGCCTCGAATTCGCTGCTGGAGGCGGTGGTCTATGCCGCGCGCATCGCCGACGACATCGCCGGCCGTATTCTTCCCTCCCCTGCCCGTCTTCCCGATGCATTGGTGACACCGCGCGGCGGCGCGCCGGATGCCGCGGCTGTGCGGCGGTTGCGGGCGACGATGAGCTCCTGCGTCGGCGTGATCCGCGACGATGACGGCCTTGCGGAAGCCGTGCACCACTTCGCCGCGCTCGAACGCGAGGCGACGAGCACCACGCTGCACAACATGGCCACCGCAGCCCTGCTTGTCGCCGCCTCGGCGTGGAGCCGGCGCGAAAGCCGCGGCGCGCATTTCCGCATCGACCACCCGACGGAGGTGCCCGCGCTGGCGCAGCGAACGATGACCACCCTCGCCGCGGCGCGCGAGGCCGCCGAGAGCCTGAGCGAGCGGCCAATATCGCGCAGCGCCCAACCCATGATTGCCTGAAGGAAACCCCGATGACCCCGACCTCACTGCTCTATCCCGATGCCTTCCTCTCGCCGCTCGCAATCGACGCGGCCGTGCAGCGCGCGCTCGACGAGGACCTCGGCCGCGCCGGCGACATCACCTCGCTTGCGACGATCCCGGAAGCGACCAAGGCGCAGGCAGTCCTGGTGGCGCGCCAGTCCGGCGTGATCGCCGGCCTGCCGCTCGCGCTGGCGACGCTGCAAAAGCTCTCGGCCGACATCGAGGTGCGCGCCCATGTCCGCGACGCCGCACGCGTCGCCCGCGGACAGCAGGTGCTGACAATCTCGGGCCCCGCGCGTGCCATCCTCACCGCGGAGCGAACCGCGCTGAACTTCGTCGGCCGCCTGTCGGGCGTTGCGACATTAACGGCGGATTATGTCGCGCGCACCGAAGGCACGAAGATGCGCATCTGCTGCACGCGCAAGACCACGCCGGGGCTGAGGGCGCTGGAGAAATACGCGGTGCGCTGCGGCGGCGGCTTCAACCACCGCTTCGGTCTCGACGATGCGATCCTGATCAAGGACAACCATATCGCGGTCGCCGGCGGCATCCGTCCGGTGCTAGAGCGCGCCCGCGCCCATGCCGGCCTTCTCGTCAAGATCGAGATCGAGGTCGATACGTTGTCGCAATTGCGCGAGGTGCTCGACAGCGGACTGGCCGACGCCGTGCTGCTCGACAACATGGATCTTGCGACGCTGCGGGAGGCCGTCAGGCTCAACGAGGGCCGCCTCGAGCTCGAGGCGTCCGGCGGGGTCACGCTCGAGTCGATCGCCGCCATCGCCGCCACCGGCGTCGACTACGCCTCGGCCGGCGCGCTGACGCATTCCGCGCCGAATTTCGACTGCGCGCTGGATATCGAGATGTGAGGTGGTCTTCTCCCTCTCCCCGTTCTTACGGGGAGAGGGTTGGGGTGAGGGGCCTCTCTCCACGTATGCGGCTGTCGAGAGACCTGTATCCCCCTCACCCGGATTGCTCCGGACGATGCTTCGCATCGCCGAGGCAATCCGACCTCTCCCCGCAAGCGGGGAGAGGTAAAGGACAATTACCTCCGCTCGCTCGCACCCATCTCGGCGGAGCTCTTGGCTTCCTGGGCGAGCTCGGCGGAGAGCGCGGCGGTCTGGGCCGGCGTGCCCCAGCTCGGCTCTTCACTGCCGTCGCCCCAGGCGCGCGGGCGGTAGAAGGTGTGCACGCCGGTCTTGTACATCTTCTTCATCTCGGCGACCCAGGACGGACGCACCCAATAGGCATGATAGTGCGTGGACTTGCCGACCTCGGGCAGCCAGATCTGGCCGTCGAGCATGGCCTTGGCGATCTTCTTGGCGCGCTCCCACATCTCGGGCTCGCGGATCACGTCGGTATTGTTGTCGCAGGCAAAGGTGAACTGGCAGGCGAGATGACGATGCTTGTTCTGATAGACCGCGCCGCACACCGTGTCCGGATACTTGCCGGAGAACACGCGGTTCATCACGACCTGCGCGACCGCCATCTGGCCGCGGACCGCCTCGCCGCGGGCTTCGAAATAGACCGCTTCGGCGAGGCACTTTTCGGACTTGGCGCGCGACTTGTCGTCGAGCGCGAGCCGTTCCGCCGGCGACCTCGTGCGCTGGTTGTCGGCATTGACCTCGCCCTTCGGCGCAACGCTCTCGCCGCTCTCGATGTCCTTGGCGATCTCCACCGTCGGCGGCGTCAGCGAGGCCGTTGCCTTCATGTCGGGATCGGGCATCACGATCAGCGGCTCGGCGCCGGGCTGCCAGCTCTCGATGCTCTCCAGATTGCCGCCGAGCGAGGAGCTGCCGAAGAACAGGCTGGAGGTCTTGACGCTGAAGGGATCGCGCACCGGCGTCGTCGGCGCGGTTGTCCGCTTGAGCGCCTCGAGCGGCGCGGTCGCGAGCGCGCGCGCGGCGTCGCTGGCCTGCGGCGCGTTGGTGTATTGCGGCAGCGGCGGCGCGCGCAGCGCTTCCTGGAGCTCGGGGTCGAGCGCGGCCGCGGATTCCGGCGACATCGGCAGCGGCAGGGCGGCGGTCTTGGCGCCGAACACCGAGCTGTTCGAGGTCGCGGGATCTTCCTGCGGCGGTGCCGCAGCGGGCGCGGCCGTCTCTGGAGCCTGGCCCGGTGAAACAATTGCGAGGCGATCACCCTTCATGGAGCGATCGACCTTGGGAAAGTCGGATGCCTGATAGCGCGGCACGGTCTGCAGCGCCGGATTGCGGCGGATCGCGCCGGTGACGTCGCGGCCGTCGAGGCTCGCGAGGCGCACCATCGCGCTCTGCGGAACCGAGGTGCCGATGGGGCGGGAAAAGCTGTAGGTCGCGAGCTGGATCGAGGACGCCGCGGAGAACACCTGCTTCTGCCAACGCTCGGCGACGCCGGGTTGGCGCGCCAGCAAGGAGGCAATGTCCTGATAGCCGGTCTCTCTCGGCATCAATGCGAAGATGCAGAGACCGATGCCGAAGGACGCGAACCGCGCGCCCTTCGGATGGTTACGCAACACTGACATCAACACGCTCACGCTACGCTTACGCCAGAAAAACCGAACCGCAGTACATCCGTGCAATTCGATCTTTATCGTAAGTATCCAATTTAGGTTGCCGGGGCGTTAATCGGCGTTGCGCGTTCGGCACACTCAAGCGAACACAGGTGTTTTCACGGAGCGATGCAGCGCTTTGGTAAATGCGTCGTCACGCCAAGCGGTAAACAACCGGTCAACGCGAATGGTGAAGGAACTCTTGACGGCGCGTAGCAATACCGGGCGCGCGCGGTTCCCGTTGTTGCGCAAAGCGCGTTCGCATCACCGCGCCGCTCGTACCTCAGGATGACGGGGCTAACGGCTTCGCGGATCGACAAGTCAGAGTGCCGCCTCAAACGAGAAGAGGCGGGGTTGTCCCCGCCTCTCGCATTCCAGCATCTTAACTCTGCTTACGCCTGGCTTGCGATCTCCTTGCCGAGCGCGGCTTGTGCGGCGGCAAGGCGCGCGATCGGCACGCGGTAGGGCGAGCAGGAGACGTAGTCGAGGCCGATATGGTGGCAGAAGGCAACCGAGGCCGGATCGCCGCCGTGCTCGCCGCAGATGCCGACCTTGAGCTTCGCCCGCGTCTTGCGGCCGCGCGCGACGCCGATCTTGACCAGCTCGCCGACGCCTTCCTGGTCGAGCGAGATGAAGGGATCGACCGCGAGAATGCCTTTGGACACGTAGGTCCCGAGGAAGCTTGCGGCATCATCGCGGCTGATGCCGTAGGTGGTCTGCGTGAGGTCGTTGGTGCCGAACGAGAAGAATTCGGCCGACTGCGCGATCTCGCCCGCGAGCAGACAGGCGCGCGGCAGCTCGATCATGGTGCCGACCTGATAGGCCAGCTTGGTGCTGGTCTCGCGCATCACCGCCTGCGCCGTGGCATCGATCCGCGCCTTGACGAGATCGAGCTCGGTCTTGGTCGCGATCAGCGGCACCATCACCTCGAGGCCGACGGCCTTGCCGGTGCGCTTCTCGGCCTCGACCGCCGCCTCGAAGATCGCACGCGCCTGCATCTCGGCGATCTCCGGATAGGCGATCGCGATGCGGCAGCCGCGGAAGCCGAGCATCGGGTTGAACTCCGAGAGTTCGCGCGCGCGGTCGGCGAGGCGCCGCGGATCGGTGTTCATGGCCCGCGCCACTTCCTCGACCTCGGCGTGGGTGTGCGGCAGGAACTCGTGTAGCGGCGGGTCAAGAAGCCGGATCGTGACGGGCAGGCCCTTCATGATCTCGAACAGCTCGACGAAGTCGGCGCGCTGCATCGGCAGCAGCTTGGCGAGCGCGGCACGGCGGGACTGCTCGTCCTCGGAGAGGATCATCTCGCGCACCGTGCGGATGCGGGTCTCCTCGAAGAACATGTGCTCGGTGCGGCAGAGACCGATGCCTTCGGCGCCGAACTTGATCGCGGTGCGGGCGTCGTCCGGCGTGTCGCCGTTGACGCGGACGCCGATCTTGCGGACCTGATCGGCCCAGTTCATCAGCGTGCCGAACTCGCCGGACAGCTCCGGCTCGATCATCGGCATGCGGCCGGCGAGCACCTGGCCGAGCGAGCCGTCGATGGTGATGACGTCGCCCGTCTTGAAGGTGCGCGAGCCGATGCTCATGGTGCCGCGACCGTAATCGACGCGGATGGTGCCGCAGCCGGAAACGCAGGGCTTGCCCATGCCGCGGGCGACCACCGCCGCGTGCGAGGTCATGCCGCCGCGCGTGGTCAGGATGCCTTCGGCGGCGTGCATGCCGTGGATGTCTTCCGGGCTGGTCTCGATGCGGACCAGGATCACCTTGCGTCCGTCGGCCTGAAGCTTGGCCGCTTCATCCGAGGAGAACACGATCTCGCCGGAGGCTGCTCCCGGCGAAGCCGGCAGGCCGGTCGCGATCACGTCGCGCTTGGCGTGGGGATCGATGGTCGGATGCAAGAGCTGATCGAGCGAAGCCGGATCGATCCGCGTCACCGCTTCCTTCTTCGAGATCAGCCCTTCATTGGCGAGCTCGACCGCGATGCGCAGCGCGGCTTTCGCGGTGCGCTTGCCGCCGCGGGTCTGCAGCATCCAGAGCTTGCCCTGTTCGACCGTGAACTCCATGTCCTGCATGTCGCGGTAGTGCTTTTCGAGCAGCGTGTAGATCCGCGTCAGCTCCTTGAAGGCCTCCGGCATCGCCGATTCCATCGACGCCTTGTCGGAGCCCGATTCCTTGCGCGCTTCCTCGGTGATGTCCTGCGGCGTGCGGATGCCCGCCACCACGTCCTCGCCCTGCGCGTTGATCAGGAACTCGCCGTAGAGCTTGCTCTCGCCGGTCGAGGGATTGCGGGTGAAGGCGACGCCGGTGGCCGAGGTCTCGCCCATGTTGCCGAACACCATGGCCTGCACGTTGACCGCGGTGCCCCAGGATTCCGGAATGTCGTGCAGCTTGCGATAGGTCACGGCACGCGCGTTCATCCAGGATGAGAACACCGCGCCGATCGCGCCCCAGAGCTGGTCGTGCGGATCCTGCGGGAAGTCCTTGCCGGTCTCGCGCGCGACCGCGTCCTTGTACCTGCCGACCAGTTCGACCCAGTCGTCGGCGGACAGATCGGTGTCGAGCGTGTAGCCCTGGCTGTCCTTGAAGGTGTCGAGGATCTCCTCGAAGTGATGGTGCTCGAAGCCGAGCACCACGTCCGAGTACATGGTGATGAAGCGGCGATAACTGTCATAGGCGAAGCGGCGGTCGCCCGACAATTCGGCCAGCGCTTCCACGGTCTGGTCGTTGAGACCGAGGTTGAGCACGGTGTCCATCATGCCCGGCATCGAGGCGCGCGCACCGGAGCGCACCGAGACAAGCAGCGGGTTCTTGGTGTCGCCAAAGATCTTGCCGGTCAGCTTGCCGACATGGTCGAGCGCCTTCTCGACCTGTGCCTGCAGTTCCTTCGGGTAGGTTTTGCCGTGCGCGTAAAAGTAGGTGCAGACCGAGGTCGGGATGGTGAAGCCGGGAGGCACCGGCAGGCCGAGATTGGCCATCTCGGCGAGGTTGGCGCCCTTGCCGCCGAGCAGGTCGCGCATCTCCGTCCGGCCTTCGGCCTTGCCGTCACCGAATGTGTAAACCCATTTGCCGGCCTTGATGGCGCTTGGGGCCGCCTTCGCCGGCACAGCCTTCTTCGGTACGGGCTTGGCAGCAGCCTTCGGCAGAACGGCCTTGGTCACGGCCTTTGCCGCCGGCTTTGCAGCGGGCTTTGCAGCGGACTTGGCAACGGCTTTGGCGACCGGCTTCGGCGCGCTCTTGGCCAGCGCCTTGCGGGCTGGCGGCGCGGCCTTGGCGGCGGCCGAGGACTTTGATTTCGCTGGCATTTTCGCTGGGATTTTCTTGGGCTTCGAGGCGGCTTTGGCCATAGCTTGCACACAACCTGCGAGAGGAATGGGAAATCGCGGGCCTTACACCATTTTGGGCGGGCCCGCGCAAGTCGAACAGTTCCGAAAAGTGAACGCCTAGAAGCGGAGCCACTTCAGGAGCCCGAGCCCGATCGCGCCGTTCACGATCAGGAAGATCGCGACGATCAGGTTCAGCAGCCGCGGCATGATCAGGATGAGCACACCCGCAATCAACGACAGGATCGGCGAAATGTGGGCGACGGTGATGTGCATGAACTATCTTTCTGTGGAGGGGGCGAATCGCGGGCGGATCATAGCCCTCCCGGTTCCGCGAGTAGAGACGCGCAACGGGCGAGCAGGTTCCGCCGCCCACGAAAACTGCCTGAAATTGCCGCTGATACGGCAGGGCTTTTCCCGGAACATTGCCGACACGCATGCATTGGCAACCGGTCGCGCCTGTTGCGCGTCCGAACCATCACGTCGAAGGAGTTGTCCATGCGGAACAGGATTCTTGCTCTTGCAGCGCTCGCGGCCGCGATCGGCTCGCCTCTGGCGGCGCAGGCGCAAACCAGTGTCACCGTCGGACGCGCGCCCGCCGTGGTCGACAGCGGCCCAACCATCGCCGTCGAGCAGCGGCCGGCTTTCCGCGACTACGTCGTCGAACAGCGTGTGCCGGCCTTCAGCATCCCCGATCGCGTCGTGGTCGGCACCACCTTACCTGAGGCGGGCGTCACCTATTACGACGTGCCGCAACGTTTCGGCGCCACCACCTATCGCTACACCGTCGTGAACGGCGAGACCGTGCTGGTCGAGCCGCGCTCGCGCCGCATCGTCGAGGTGCTGGACTGAGACCGACCAAGTGAGACCGACTAGATGTCCGGCGCGTCACATCAGGCTGGCGCGAGCAGTTCAATCGGACATCAGGCCCCGCCCGGTCTTCCCCCCGCCGGGCGGGGCACTTTCTTGAGCTGTCATTCCGGGGCGCGCCACTTGGCGCGAACCCGGAATCCAATTCTCAACGTAACGCGCGGCACGATGGATTCCGGGTTCGCGCTGCGCGCGCCCCGGAATGACAGCGGTGTTGGCCGAGCCGCTGCGCCTCAATCCTGGATCTTGGAGAAATCCGCCACCGCGCGCGTGGCGCTGCGGATCTCGTTCAAGAGCTTCAGGCGGTTCTCGCGCACCTTGGCATCGTCGTCGTTGACGCGAACCTTGTCGAAGAACGCATCGACCGGCGGACGCAATTTTGCCATCGCGCTCATCGCGGCGGCAAAGTCTTCCTTGGCGACCGCGGCGCCGGCTTCCGCCTGCACCTCGCCGATCGCCTTCGCCAGCGCCTTCTCTTCATCGAGGCTGTAGAGCGCGGCGTCGGGCGCGCCGTCGAAGCTGCGCTTGTCCTTCTTCTCCTCGATGCCAAGGATGTTGCTGGCGCGCTTGGTGCCGGCGAGCAGGTTCTTGCCGTCGTCAGTGTCGAGGAATTTGCCGAGCGCCTCGACGCGGCGGACGATCATCAGGAGATCGTCCTGGCCGCCGAGCGCGAACACGGCATCGACGAGATCGTGCCGCGCGCCCTGTTCGCGAAGCTGGACCTTGAGGCGATCGGCGAAGAAGGCGAGGAGATCGATCGGGAGCTTGGAGGCATCGGTTGGCTTCACCGACAAACCGGCGAGCGCGGACGCCGCCACCTTCATGAGCGAGAGACGCAACGCGTTCTCGGCGATCAGCCTGATCACGCCCAGCGCCGCGCGGCGTAGCGCGTACGGGTCCTTGCTTCCCGTCGGCTTCTCGTCGATGGCCCAGAACCCGACGAGCGTGTCAAGCTTGTCGGCGAGCGCCACGGCAACGCTGACCGGGTCGGTCGGGACGCGATCGGCAGGACCTTGCGGCTTGTAGTGCTCCTCGCAGGCTGCGGCGACGGATGCATCCTCGCCCTGCGCCAGCGCGTAGTACTTGCCCATCAGGCCCTGCACCTCGGGAAATTCGCCGACGACCTCGGTCAGCAAATCGGTCTTCGCCAGATGCGCGGCACGCGCGGTCTTGGCGACATCGGCGCCGACCAGCGGCGCGATCTCGGCGGCGAGACGCTCGATGCGCTTGATGCGCGCGGCCTGGGTTCCGAGCTTCTCGTGGAACACGATCTGCTCGAACTTCGGCAGCCGCTCTTCGAGCTTGGTCTTCAGATCCGTTTCGTAGAAGAACTTCGCATCGCTCAACCGCGCGCGGATCACGCGCTCGTTGCCGGCGATGATGGTCTTGCCGCCGTCGGTGGCCTCGATGTTGGCGACCAGGATGAACTTGTTGGCGAGCTTGCCCGTCTTGGGGTCGCGCACCACGAAGCACTTCTGGTTGTTGCGGATGGTGGCGCGGATCACTTCGGCCGGCGTCGCCAGGAATTCCGGCTCGAACGAGCCCATCAGCACCACCGGCCATTCGACGAGACCTGCGACCTCATCGAGCAGGTTCTGGTCCTCGACCAGCTCGAAGCCTTGCGCAAAGGCGAGCTGCTTGGCGTCGGTGAGGATCGCGTCCTTGCGGCGCTCGGGATCGAGCACGACCTTGGCATCCAGCAGCTTTACTTCGTAGTCCTCGAAGCGGCGCACCTGAATCGGCGCCGGTGCGAGGAAGCGGTGACCGTAGGTGGTCTGGCCGGCTTCGACGCCGTCGACCGAAAACTTCACAACATCCGGCTCCTCGGTCTCGAGCCCGAACGTCGCGGTGATCGCGTGCAGCGGACGCACCCAGTTCAGCGAACCCGGCTTGCCCGAGCGCGCGCCCCAGCGCATCGATTTCGGCCAGGGGAAGGTGCGGATGATGACAGGCAGGATTTCGGCGAGCACGTCGATCGCATCGCGGCCGGGCTTCTCGATCAAGCCGATGTAGAAGTCGCCCTTGGGATCGCGCTGGATTTTTGCCTCATCCAGCGACTTCAATCCCGTCGCTTTCAGGAAGCCCTGCACGGCCGCATCGGGCGCGCCGACTTTCGGGCCGCGTCGCTCGGTCTTCAGATCCGGCTGACGCGCCGGGATGCCGTGCACGGTGAGCGCGAGGCGGCGCGGCGTCGCGAACGCCTTCGCACCCTCGTAGACCAGGCCTTCGGCGACGAGCTTGTCGGTGACGAGACGGCGCAGATCGTCGGCCGCCTTGGCTTGCATGCGCGCGGGAATCTCTTCGGAGAACAGTTCAAGCAAAAGATCGGGCATCAGGCCGCTCCGCCCGCTTCAGTATGGATCCAGGCCTCGCCGCAGGCTTTCGCCAGCTCGCGCACGCGAAGAATGTAGCTCTGCCGCTCGGTCACCGAGATCACGCCGCGCGCGTCGAGCAGGTTGAAGACGTGGCTCGCCTTGATGCACTGGTCGTAGGCCGGCAGCGCCATCAGATGCTGCTTCTTGTTGCCGCCCTCGCGCCAGCCGGCGTCGAGATATTTCCTGCAGGCCGCTTCCGCCATCTTGAACTGCTCGAACAGCATCGCGGTGTCGGCATGTTCGAAATTATGGCGCGAATATTCCTGCTCGGCCTGCAGGAAGACGTCGCCATAAGTGACCTTCTGATCGCCATCGCGGCCATTGAAGTTGAGGTCGTAGACGCGGTCGACGCCCTGCACATACATCGCAAGGCGCTCGAGCCCGTAGGTGAGCTCGCCCGCGACCGGCGCGCATTCGAAGCCGGCGACTTGCTGGAAATAGGTGAACTGGCTCACCTCCATACCGTCGCACCAGCACTCCCAGCCAAGGCCCCAAGCGCCCAGCGTCGGGCTCTCCCAATCGTCCTCGACAAAGCGGATATCGTGCACGGCGGAATCGATGCCGATCGCGGCCAGCGACTTCAGGTACAGCTCCTGAAGGTTCGGCGGCGACGGCTTCATGATTACTTGGAACTGGTAGTAATGCTGCATCCGGTTCGGATTCTCGCCGTAGCGGCCGTCCTTGGGCCGGCGCGAGGGCTGCACATAGGCCGCGTTCCAGGGCTTCGGCCCGAGCGCGCGCAGCGTGGTCGCCGGATGGAAGGTGCCCGCGCCCATCTCCATGTCGTAGGGCTGCAGGATCACGCAGCCCTGCTCGGCCCAGAACCGCTGGAGCGCGAGGATAAAGCCCTGGAACGAGCGTTCCGGGCGCATATGGGCGGGCAAGGAGGCGTCCATCGTCAGATCAGGCTCTCGCGGGGGTTTTGAATCGCGCGGGACCGTATCGACGGCGGGGGTGGGAATCAAGGCAAAGGGGGCGGAAATGAGCCCAGTTCTCCGTCATGGCCGGGCTTGTCCCGGCCATCCACGACCTTTCTCGCGGCACGAAGAACGTGGATGCCCGGGACAAGCCCGGGCATGACGAGCAACGTGTACTAGCCCGGCCGATACGCTCCGGTGACGGGGTCACGCTTCAGCTTCTGGATATCCCCCGTGCGGGCGGTCTCGGCGACGCGCGACAGGCGCATCTCCTCCAGCTCCTGGTTGATCTTGACGGCGGTCTTGTAGGCCCAGCGGACCACGGCAAGCCCACCCAGCACGCCCGCGAAAGCGACGAACGGCGGCATCGGTCGATCCTTGTCTAGTGCTCAGCCCCCAAGTGCATTCTCGCGCAGTCCGGGCCGCGCCGCAATTGGCATGGCGAGGGGCGAAATGGCGCGGGACGGCACCGGCTAGAACCCGAATTTGGCCCAGATCGCCCGCGTCTCGACCGCCGAGATCAGATCGTCGGGCAACCCGGCGATCGATTCCAGCGCCGAAAGCTGCCCTGCGCCGGGCGACTTCCGCCCCAGAAGGCCGGACAGCAGCCCGGTCGGCTGCGCGATCACGGGAGTGAGAACCTTGTCGCCATAGCGGGCACGAAGAGTTGAGCGCAGATCGCCGATGCTGTCGGCGAGCCCCAGCGCGACCGAACTATCGCCGGCCCAGTATTCGCCCGTGAACAGCGTATCGTCGGAGCCCTTGAGGCGCGCACCCCGGCTTTCCTTCACCAGCGAAATGAAGATCTGGTGGATTTCGCGCTGGATCGCCTTCAGCTTGGCGACGTCATCAGGATTTTCGGGCAGGAACGGGTCGAGCATCGCCTTGTGCTCGCCCGACGTGTAGAGCCGCCGTTCGATGCCGAGTCGCTTGATCGCCTCCTGGAAGCCGAAGCTGCCGCCGACCACGCCGATCGAGCCGAGGATCGATGAGGGATCGCAGATGATCTCGTCGCCGGCGCAGGCGATCATGTAGCCGCCGGAGGCCGCAACGTCCTCGACGAACACCAGCACCGGCAGCTTCTTCTCCGCCGCGAGCTGCTTGATGCGCAGATAGATCTGGCGCGACTGCACCGGCGAGCCGCCGGGCGAATTGATCACCAGCGCCACCGCCTTGGCGTGACGATACGCGAACGCCCGCTCCAGCACTCTCGCGACTCCCGCAAGCGTCAGACCGGGACGCAGCGGCGTCACCGCGCCGATTACACCGGAGAGCCGCACCACCGGCACCACCGCGGTGCCGGGGCGGAAGCGCGCCGGCAGATATTGCATGAGCTTGTCGGCCAGGCCGGAACTCTCACAATCGTTCAATTGTTCGGCCATGCCGTTACCTCTGATTAACCATTTTTTATCACGCGACTGTCATTGGAAGTGCCTGGAACGTGTTTTGCAGATCTTCCCTTGGGAGGCTGCAATGAGGCGGCGGAGAACACCATGAAAATCTATCTTCTGATGCTGCTGATCGGCGCGCTGTTCATGGCGATCCGCCTGACCTCGCCGCACGAGCAGCGATCGGAATCGCTTCCGCGATAAGCCCTCAAGGTTCCACCAGCGGCAAGGCCGCTCTCCCCTCCAAAATCTCCGTCATCTCGCTGTTTGATACGCGCGTCTCGTCGTTGAGCATGAGGCCCGGCAGCAATCGCGTCGGGGCCCGCCCGCCTTTGACCGCACGCACCAGCACGCGGATCGCAGGCCGCCCCGCTTCGCCGTGAACCGGCAGGATCGCGAGGCTGCCGAAGCCGCGCGACAATGCCGCCAGGACGTCGGCGATGCCGTCCGCACGCCAGATCAATGTCAGCACACCGTTCGATCGGAGGATGCGCCGCGCTGCATGCACCCACGCATGCAGAGTCTCCTCCGTCGCCACATGCGCGATGTGACGCGCCTGATCCGGCGAGCCGCGATGCCGGGCCGGATCGTTGAACGGCGGATTCATCAGCACCACGTCGACGCTGTCGGGCGGCAGCCCATTCGCGGCAAAGGCCTCGGCGCCGGAAGTGACGTCAAGCACGATCGTCTCGGCGGCGATCGCATTCGCCGCCGCGTTGCCGCGCGCGAGCCCGGCCAGCTCCGGATCGATCTCGACCAGGCTGAGGGCGACCCCGGGGACGCGGCTGGCGAGCGCCAGCCCGGCCGTACCGACGCCGGCTCCGAAATCGACCACGCGGTCTCCGCTGCGGGCCTCGGTCGCCGCCGCGAGCAGGATGGCGTCATGCCCGGCGCGATGGCCGGACCGCTTCTGCCTCAGGCGTAACCGGCCGCCGAGAAAGGCGTCTTCGGTAATATCTGCAGCCTCACTCATCGCCGCGCAGTTCGTGGCTGAGGCCGGCTTGGGTGAGGAGTTCCCTCGCCTCCTGGACATCGTCCTCATGGACGAGGATGCGCCGTGGCAAGATTCCGAGCGAGCCCTCGATGATGCTCATGTTCTGGTCGAGCACCAGATGATGGATATTGGCGCCGTCGAGCAGCGCGCCGATCGCCGACACCAGCACCATGTCGTTGGTCCGAACCAGTTCACGCAAATCTCAGGTCTCCTGCCTGAAAACGGGGCAGCGGCAAATGTCAATGGTTCCACGGCACTTGCCGCACCCGCCGCCAGTTTCTATTGTCTTTCCGTCAGAATAGCCCTTCCGGGGCAAATATTGGAGACCGGCGTGGCCGTCATCGTACCTTTCGAAACTCCCGGCGCGTCGATCGAACAGCTCGTTGCCCTTGTCGCCCCTGACATGGAGCGCGTCAACGCCACGATCCTGTCGCGGACCGGCTCCGACGTGACCATGATCCCGGAGGTGGCCAACCATCTGATCTCCTCCGGGGGCAAACGGCTGCGGCCGATGCTGACGCTCGCCATGGCCAACCTCGCCGGCTACACCGGCGACGGCCACATCAAGCTCGCTGCCTCCGTCGAGTTCATGCATACCGCCACGCTGCTGCACGACGACGTCGTGGACGAGAGCGAGATGCGCCGCGGCAAGCTGTCGGCGCGCATGCTCTGGGGCAATGAGGCCAGCGTCCTGGTCGGCGACTTCCTGCTCGGCCAGGCCTTCCGCATGATGGTCGAGGTCGGCTCGCTCCGCGCGCTCGACATCCTCTCCGCGGCGGCCGCCACCATCGCCGAGGGCGAGGTGATGCAGCTCGCCGCCGCCAAGAACACCGCGACCACCGAGGACGAATATCTCGCCGTGATCCGCGGCAAGACTGCCGAGCTGTTCGCCGCCGCCTGCGAGGTCGGCCCCGTCATCGCCAACCGCCCGAAGGCCGAGCAGACCGCCTGCCGCTCGGTCGGCATGAATCTCGGCATCGCCTTCCAGCTCGTCGACGACGTGCTCGACTATGGCGGCAAGAGCGCCAAGCTCGGCAAGAACACCGGCGACGATTTCCGCGAGGGCAAGATCACCCTGCCCGTCGTGCTCGCCTTCCGCCGTGGCAACGACACCGAACGCGCCTTCTGGATCCGGGCGCTGGAGCGCGGCGAGATCGGCGACAGCGATCTCGATCACGCCATCGGATTGATGAACAAGCACCGCGCGCTGGAAGACACCCTGAGCCGCGCCCAGCACTACGGCGCCATGGCCGTCGACGCGCTGGCGCTGTTCCCGTCCTCGCCGATGAAGAGCGCGCTGGAGCAGGTGGTGGCGTTCTGCCTGGCACGGTCGCACTAGGCTCTTAACGTTCGGCGCATTGCCAGCGAAACACTCGGTGTCGTCCCGGCGAACGCCGGGATCCATACCGCGTGATCTATCGATAGGTCGCGATGCGACTACCGATAACGACCAGCTGGCCCCAAACCACTCCCTGTGGCTATGGGTCCCGGCGTTCGCCGGGACGACACCGGTGAGGTAGGGCAAGAACACCTCCCCGCCGCAATGACGGAGCGTTAGGCAACAGCACTCCCTCTCGTGTCCCGGACGCGCCGCAGCGCGGAAGTAGCGCTGCGCTGCGTCCGGGGCACGAGAGCGGCGCAGCCTCAGCCCACCTGTCTAGTGACTTGCATTTTGCAAGCTACTTGCCTACCTTCCGCCCATGCAGCCAAAATCCCCCTCCATCCAGGAATGCCCGGTCGGCCGTGCCGTCGAGACGGTCGGCGAGTGGTGGAGCATCCTGATCCTGCGCGATGCGTTTCAGGGCGTGACGAAATTCGACGAATTCGCGCAGAGCCTCGGCATCGCGCCGAACATTCTGTCGCGGCGCCTCGCCCATCTCACCGCATCGGGCATGTTCGTCCGCCGCCGCTATCATGAGCGGCCGCCGCGTTACGAATATGTGCTGACGGACAAGGCGCGGGACTTCTTTCCCGTGATCGTGGCGCTGCTGGCCTGGGGCAACAGGCACCTCGCGCCCAAAGGCGAATCCATCGTGCTGGCGAACCGTAACGACCGCCGCCCGCTTGATCCGGTCGTGGTCGACGCCGCCGACATGCAGCCGATCACGCTCGCCAATGCGGTCGTGATCGCAGGGCCCCGCGCCAGCCGCGGGATGCGCGCACGGCTCGCTTCGCTCAAGGCCATGAACCCGGCTGTCGCGCCGGCTGGAGACTGACATGCGTCGTATCGTCGTGACGGGAATGGGCGCGGTGTCGCCGCTGGCTTGCAGTGTCGAGCTGTCCTGGCGCCGGCTGCTCGCCGGCCAAAGCGGTTTGCGCCCGCTGCCCGAATGGGCGCAGGTGCTGCCCGCACGCATTGCCGGGCTCGTGCCTGACATCGCCGGGGATGCAGAAGGTGGCTTCGATCCCGCGCAAGCTGCCGCGCCAAAAGACCAGCGCAAGATGGACCGCTTCATCCTGTTCGCGCTGCTCGCCACGGCAGAAGCAGTGGCGCAGGCGAAATGGACGCCGCAGGATGCAGGCGCGCTGGAGCGGACCGCGACGATCATCGGCTCCGGCGTCGGTGGCTTCCCGGCGATGGCGGAGGCGGTGCGCATCACCGAGCAGCGCGGCGTGCGCCGGCTGTCGCCGTTCACGATCCCCTCGTTCCTGGCCAACCTCGCCGCCGGCCACGTCTCGATCAGATACGGCTACAAGGGTCCGCTGGGCACGCCGGTCACCGCCTGCGCCGCCGGCGTGCAGGCGATCGGCGATGCCGCGCGCATGATCCGCGCAGGCGAGGCCGATGTCGCGATCTGCGGCGGCGCGGAGGCCTGCATCGACATCGTCAGCCTCGGCGGCTTTGCAGCGGCCCGCGCGCTGTCGAGCGGCTTCAACGAGGAGCCCGCACGCGCCTCGCGCCCATTCGACCGAAGGCGCGACGGTTTCGTGATGGGCGAAGGCGCCGGCATCCTGGTGATCGAGGCGCTCGAGCATGCGCTTGCGCGCGGCGCGAGGCCGATCGCGGAGATCGTCGGCTACGGCACGACGGCGGACGCCTACCACATGACATCAGGTCCGCCCGATGGTGAGGGTGCCCGCCGCGCCATGGAGATCGCGCTCCGTCAGGCAAAGCTTGCGCCCGCGGATCTGCAGCACCTGAATGCGCACGCGACCTCGACGCCCGCCGGCGACGAGAGCGAGCTCGGCGCGATCGCCGCGCTGTTCGGCCGCAACCGCGGCATTGCCGTCAGCGCAACCAAATCGGCCACCGGCCATCTGCTCGGCGCCGCCGGCGGTCTGGAAGCGATCTTCACCGTGCTCGCCTTGCGCGACCAGATCGCGCCGCCGACGCTCAATCTCGAAGACCCCGATGCGGGCGCCGATGGCATCGACATCGTCGCCGGCACCGCGCGGCCGATGCCGATGCAGCATGCCATCTCCAACGGCTTTGGCTTCGGCGGAGTGAATGCCAGCGTGATCTTCCGCCGCATGGATTAAACGAGGGGTCTTCGAACCTGAAGACTTGCAATCGCGGTCCGCTGCGCTACGAAAACAGGATGATTGAAACCAACATCTGGCTGTTCCTGGCCGCAGCCTGCCTCATTGCCGCCGTTCCCGGTCCCGGCATCTTCTACGTCGCGGCACGGACCTTGTCCGATGGGCGCGCCAGCGGCTTTGCATCGACCGCGGGCACCGCGCTGGGCGGGCTAGTTCATGTGGTGGCGGGCAGCCTCGGCATCTCCGCAATCATCCTCGCCAGCGCCGAGTTGTTCGCCGCCGTCAAATTCGTCGGCGCGCTCTATCTGGTCTGGCTCGGCATCAAGACGTTTCGGAGCGCCAGCTACGTATTGTCGCTCGAGAGTGAAGCTGCCGGCGACGATCGCGCGTTCCGCGACGGCGTGCTGGTCGAGGCGCTGAATCCGAAGACCGCCGCGTTCTTCCTCGCCTTCATTCCGCAATTCCTCGATCCCGCGGGATCGAGCCCCACGCTGCAATTCATCATGTTGGGTGCGATCTCGGTGGCGTTGAACACGTTGGCCGACATCGTCGTGGTGCTGATGGCCTCCGCGACCCGGACGCAGCTGATCGGACGGCCGCATCTGATGCGGCGTCTCGCCCAGGGCTCCGGCATCTTCATCGCGGGTCTCGGCCTGTCGCTTGCATTGGCGCGGCGGCCGGCAAATGGTTAGCATCCCGCAGAGCCGCTTCTATGAATCGCACGGTCTGCGGCTGCATTACGCCGATTGGGGCAATGAGAGCGCGCCGCCCCTCATCCTGGTCCATGGCGGCCGCGATCATTGCCGGAGCTGGGACGTCATCGCCCGATCGTTGCAACGCCATTTCCACGTGATCGCACCGGACCTGCGCGGCCACGGCGATTCCGACTGGACCCGAGGCGGCAGCTACGCCCTGACCGAATATGTCTACGATCTCACCCAGCTCGTCCGCGTCATCGCAGCCCCTCGGATCACCCTGATCGGCCATTCGATGGGCGGCATGGTGAGCCTGATCTTTTCAGGATCGTTCCCTGAACAGGTCGCAAAGCTGGTCGTGCTCGACGGCGTGACCATGCTGCCGGACGCGCCGAAGCCGCCGGCGCATGAGCGCATCGGCAAATGGGTCGGCCAGCTCGACAGCCTGCACGACCGCACGCCGCGCCGCTATGCGACCCTCGAAGACGCGGCGGCGCAGATGATGCTTCACAACAAGCGCCTCGCCCGCGACCTCGCGCTGCATCTCGCCACCCACGGCGCGCGGCAGAATGAGGACGGCAGCTACAGCTGGAAGTTCGATCCGTATCAGCGCGCATCGGCGCCGCACCGGCTCTGGCCGGACGATCACCTCGCGCTGTGGTCGCGCATCGCCTGCCCGACCTTGCTGCTCAATGCCGGCGAAAGCTTTCTCGCCGGCGCCAGGGCCGCAGGCCTGGAGCGCTATTTCCGGGAGGCGCGCGTCGAGACCATCGCCGGCGCGGGCCATTGGCTGCAGCACGACAAGCCGCAGGAGGTGCTGGGCGAGATCAGGCGGTTTCTGGGATTGGCTGAGGACAACGGCTAGCTCAACGTCCCCGCATGCACCCACCAACCGGGGTGATCGCGACGAATCCTTTCGGCAGCGGCATGCGCTTCGTTTGCCGCGCCATAGATCGCAAAGCACGTCGCGCCCGAGCCGGACATGCGGGCGAGCTGGACGCCGGCGGTGCCGCGCAAGGCCTCCAGCACCTCGCCGATCACCGGCTGGATGCGCAGCGCAGGCGCTTCGAGATCGTTGGGAACGCGTTCGAGCACTGCGACCCAATCGGCATTCGATCCGCCCTCTTCCGGCCAGGCCGGAGCGCGGATGACGTCGGTGACGCCGACCCGCAGTTCACCGTTGCGCAGGCCGAGTTCCTGAAACACGTCCTTGGTGGCGACGGGCACGCGCGGATTGACCATGACGCAGGGCATGCTCGGCAGGCTCAGCGGCAGCAGCTGCTCGCCGACGCCGGTCATGTCGCAGGCGCGCGAGACGAGGCACACCGGCACGTCGGCGCCGGTCGCGAGCGCGACCTTCTGCAGCCTGGGATCGTCGAGGGAGAGATCGTTGAGACGCGCGAGCAGCCGTAGCGCGGCCGCGGCGTCGGCCGAGCCGCCGCCGATGCCGGCGGCCACCGGCAGCACCTTGTCGAGCGCGAACGCGCCGAGCTTCAGGTCCGGCACCGCTTCGGCGAGCAGCCTGGCGGCCTTGAGCACGAGATTGTCGGCGGTATCGCCGCAGGCCGCGGCCAGCGGCCCGGTGGTGGTGAGCTTCAGCTCGCCCCCCGGCTCCAGCGTGAGCCGGTCGGCGCAGTCGGCGAACGCGACCACGCTTTCGAGATCATGATAGCCATCGGCACGACGGCCCACCACGCGAAGGCTCAAGTTGACCTTCGCCCGTCCTTGTTCGATCAACGCCGGCATCGGCGACACGCCCCCAACAAAACCTCAGCCGCCCCTGCCGTCGTCCTTCTTCTTGTCCGCCTGCGCGGCCGAAGAGTTCGAATTGTCGTCGGCGAGACCATTGGCGATCTTGGCCTCGATCTTCGGAAGCTCTTCCGGCTCGGGCTTGAGGTCGCGCGCGTGCGACCACTGGAATTTGGCTTCGAGCGTGCGCCCGACCCGCCAATAGGCATCGCCAAGGTGATCGTTGATGGTGGGATCCTCGGGCTTGAGGTCGATCGCGCGCTCGAGGTTCTTCACCGCCTCCTCGTAATTGCCGATGCGGTAATAGGCCCAGCCGAGGGAATCGACGATATAGCCGTCGTCGGGGCGCTGCTCGACGGCACGCTTGATCATCTTCATGCCTTCGTCGAGGTTGATGCCCTGGTCGATCCAGGAATAGCCGAGATAGTTGAGGACGTGCGGCTGGTCGGGCTGCAGTTCGAGCGCCTTCTTCATGTCGGCTTCGGCCTTGGCCCACTGCTTGGAGCGCTCCTCGCAGATGCCGCGATAATAGTACCAGACGCTGTTGGCCTTGTCGTTGCCGGGCGTCAGGGCGTCGATGCCTCGCGAATAGGTCGCGCCACAGTCGCTGAACCGCTTGCGGCCGCGCTCGATGTTGCCGAGCGCCATGATGGCTTCGAGATCCTTGGCATCCTCCGCGGTGACGCCCTTGAGGATCTTGATCGCCTCCTCGGTGCGGTCGGCGGAATCCAGATCAATGGCGAGCTGGATCTGCGCGTTGCGCTTGAGCGGCGAGGTCGCGGGCACGCGCTCATAGACCTTGATCGCCATCTTCGGCCGCTTCACCGATTCATAGAGATCGGCGAGCGAGAGCAGCGCCAGCGGGTGCGTCGGCTGCAGGTAGAGCGAAAGCTGGAGATAGACCAGCGCCAGATCCTCGCCGCCGCGGCGGGTCAGCGTGGCGCCGATGCCGTAGAGGGCTTCGGCGGCGCCGGCTTGCGCGGAATCGACCAGCGGCGGCATCTTCTTGCCGGCCCTGGTCTCGCGCAGGCCTTCCTGGATCAGCGGATGGCGCGCGAGCTTCTTGTCGAAGGCCTGATAGACATTGGTCGCGGCAGCCGAGTCCTTGTTGTTGCGCGACAGCCAGCGCGCATAGGCCTCGGTCACGCGCAGCATGGAATCGTCGAGCTTGTAGGCGCGCTCGAAGCGGGTGCCGGCGTCCTTCTCCTTGCCGGAGAGTTCGAGGATCATGCCGGCGTGAAGGTCCTTGAACAGCGGATACCATTCGGGACCTGCCAGCTTGTCGATGGTGGCGACGCCGCCCTTGGCATCGCCGGCGCCATAGGCGGCCCACCCCGACAGCAGCGTGGCGACGAGGTCGGTGATCGGACCGCGGATCGACTGGCTGATGTTGGTCTGCGCGGCCGCGTACTTCTTCACCTTGAGATCGTGGACGCCGACGACGAGACGCGCGACGCGGTTGGTCTTGTCGATGGTGAGGATGCGCTCGGCGAGCTTGACCGCTTCGTCGATGTCACCGTCGGCGACCGACGAGATGAAGGCGCGGTCGAGCAGCTCGTTGTTCTTCGGATCGGTGCGCAGAGCCGAGCGGTAGAATGCGGCGGCGGAGGCCGCGTCGCGCTCGACGCTGGCGTGACGGGCGGCAAGATAGCTGCCGGCACCGGTCAGCGACTTCAGGTCGTTTCGGGTCGGAAACTGCGCCGCCGTGTCGGAGGGATGATCCGGCGTCTGCGCCTGCACCCTGCCGGGGACGGCCGCGATCGCTGTGCCCACGAGGGCGATGGCGGCAACAGTCCAGCGGTTGAAACGATTTGAAAACATCAGGGCTCGCCTTGAGTTGGTAGTGCCTGGGTTTGCAGCAATGGCCGTATCGCATGCGGACGCTGCCGGAGGCATCCGGACCCGGAATTGTTGGGCCGACAATGCCGCTTTTGGCGCTTCGCCGCAAGGATTCGGACCCGGCGATCCCCGCCGCGCAGGCCAAATCGGCAAGTAAATCCGCCAACAGCGCCCCAAGACGCCGCCACTATGGCCTTATCGTGGCCGCGGCGGGTGGCCGCAGCCGGCTCCTCACGCGAACGTGCGGCAGAACCCCGGCATGACCTACCTTACATCGCCTCGTAATTCGGGCCGCCGCCGCCCTCCGGGGGAACCCAGGTGATGTTGCCGTTGGGATCCTTCACGTCGCAGGTTTTGCAGTGGACGCAGTTCTGGGCGTTGATCTGGAAACGCGGACCCGATCCCTCCTCGATCCACTCATAGACGCCGGCGGGGCAATAGCGATTCGAGGGACCGGCGAAGACGTCGTGCTCGGAGGTCTTCTGCAGGTTCATGTCGGTCACCTTGAGATGGACCGGCTGGTCCTCCTCATGGTTGGTGTTGGACAGGAACACCGAGGACAGCTTGTCGAAGGAGATCTTGCCGTCCGGCTTCGGGTAGTTCCTGGGCGCGTGCTGCTTGGCCGGATCGAGCGTGGCGCGGTCATGCTTGACGTGTGACTGGGTGCCGAACAGCGAAGCGCCGAACAGCGTGTTGCACCACATGTCGAAACCGCCGAGCGCGACGCCGATCACCGTGCCGAACTTCGACCACAGCGGCTTGACGTTGCGGACCAGGAAGAGGTCCTTGCCGACCGAGGAGGACCGCCAGGCGTTCTCGTATTCCACGAGCTCGTCATTGGCCCGATCGGCGGCAAGCGCGGCTGCGACATGCTCGGCCGCGAGCATGCCGGTGCCCATGGCATTGTGCACGCCCTTGATGCGCGGCACGTTGACGAAACCGGCCGCGCAGCCGATCAGCGCGCCGCCAGGGAAGCTGAGCTTCGGCACCGACTGATAACCGCCCTCGGTGATGGCGCGCGCGCCGTAAGCGAGCCGCTTGGCGCCTTCGAAAGTGCCGCGGATCGAGGGATGGGTCTTGAAGCGCTGAAACTCGTCGAACGGCGAGAGATAGGGATCGTCGTAGTTGAGGTGGACGACGAAGCCGACGGCGACGAGATTGTCGTCGTAATGATAGAGGAACGAGCCGCCGCCGGTCTTCATGTCGAGCGGCCAGCCGAAGGAATGCTGGATCAGGCCCTTCTGATGCTTGGCGGGGTCGATCTGCCAGACTTCCTTGAGGCCGATGCCGAATTTCGGTGGCTCGCTGTTGGCGTCCAGCGCAAACTTGTTGATGAGCTGCTTGGTCAGGCTGCCGCGGGCGCCTTCCGCGAACAGCGTGTACTTGCCGAGCAATTCCATGCCGCGGGTGAAGGAGTCCTTCGGCTTGCCGTCGCGGCCGATGCCCATGTCGCCGGTGGCGATACCCTTGACGTTGCCCGCCTCGTCGTAGAGCACCTCGGCCGCGGCAAAGCCCGGATAAATCTCGACGCCGAGCGCCTCGGCCCTGCGCGCCAGCCAGCGGCAGACATTGCCGAGCGAGCCGATATAGCAGTGATGGTTGTTCATCAGCGGCGGCATCAGGAAGTTCGGCAGCTTGATCGCGCCGGCGCCCGTCATCCAGTAGAAGCGGTCGTCCTTCACCTGAGTCTTGAGCGGGCAGTCGGAATCCTCGCGCCAGTCCGGGAGCAGCTTGTCGAGCCCGGCCGGATCGATCACCGCACCGGAGAGAATATGCGCGCCGACCTCGGAGCCCTTCTCCACCACGACGACGTTGAGGTCGGCGTCGAGCTGCTTCAACCGGATCGCGGCCGCCAGGCCCGAGGGGCCGGCGCCGACGATGACGACGTCGAATTCCATGGATTCGCGCGGGGGAAGTTCTTCGGTGCTCATCTGATCTCAGCCCTCGAGACGGTCCTCGGTCGTTTGCGCCCTCTTGTTTCCGATTTTTCCGGGCAGGACAACAGCGGAAATGCATTTCGCTGGGATGCAAGGCGCCCCAAACTGATATAAAAGTCTGACTTTCCATGATCCCCGAACCCGCACCCACCGCCCGAGAGCTTCTTGCCTTCTATCTGGAGGCCGGTGTCGACTGCGCGCTCGCCGAGGAACCGATCGACCGCCTGGCGGAATTGGATGCTCCCCCGGCGGCCCCGCGCATCGCACCTGCGATTGAGGTGCCGCGGCCGCTCGCCGCGCCGGCGGTGATGCGCGGCGAAGCCGCGCCGGCTCCCGACATCGCCATCGCCTCCGCGCGCGAGGCCGCGCGCACCGCGCCGACGCTGGAAGCGCTGCGCGAGCTGATGCAGAACTTCGAGGGCTGCGCGCTGAAGCACACCGCGACGCGACTGGTGTTCGCCGACGGCAATCCGCAGGCACGCATCATGTTCGTCGGTGAGGCGCCGGGCCGCGACGAGGACATCGAGGGCCTGCCCTTCGTCGGGCGCAGCGGCAAGCTGCTCGATCTGATGATCGGCGCCATCGGCCTCAACCGCAGCACCGCCTACATCGCCAATGTGATTCCGTGGCGGCCGCCCGGCAACCGCACGCCGACGCCGCAGGAGACGCAGATCTGCCTGCCCTTCATCCAGCGCCAGATCGAGCTGGTGAATCCGGATGTGCTGGTGACGCTCGGCAACCCCTCGACCCAGACACTGTTGGGAACGCGCGAGGGCATCATGCGCACCCGCGGGCGCTGGTTCGACTACGAGACGGGCGCGCGCACCATCCGGGCGCTGCCGACGTTCCATCCCGCCTATCTGCTCCGCTCGCCGTCCTACAAGCGGCTGGCGTGGCAGGATCTGCGTGCGATCGCCAAGGTGCTGGCGGGAACGTGAGGAGCCGACCGCTCTGTCCACGTCATTGCGAGCGCAGCGAAGCAATCCAGAGTCTTTCCGCGGAGAGGTCCTGGATTGCTTCGTCGCAAGGGCTCCTCGCAATGACAACGGAGAGAGCCAGACCCTACGTCCCCTTCGGCCGCACGATGGCCCAGCCGATGCGCAAGAGCTGCTGGCGGCCGGTCACCAGCCATTCGAAGGCACGCGGCACTTCCGGCACAATGCCGGGAAAGCGCTTGAGGATGTCCGGCGGCGGCGTGCCGGCGGTGTCGGAGGCGCGCCAGACCACGACGCCGCCGGTCTCGCTGAATTTGGCGTGATTCATCCAAGGCGTGCGCGCAGGGTCGGCATCGATGAAGAGATGCGGACGACCTGAATGCAGCGTGATCAGGCTCGCAAGTTGCGTCTCGCCCGCAACGGCGCGCAGGCGGTGGTTGGTGCGGCGGGCAAAGCTGTCGTCGAAGAAGTCCGAGATCGCACGCGCCGGCATCGAGGTCGCGATCTCGCCCGTGCCGGTCCAGGGCAGCAGCAGGACGCCCAGGACGACGCCGATGGCCGGGGCCACGACGGCGGCCGCCCACACCATGCGCAGCATCCGCGCGCGGCGCATCGCAATGAGATCGCCCGCCGCGACCACCACGGCAAGCCCGGACATCACCAGCACGACGCCGGCGCCGCCGACGACGGATTCGAGCCCCAGCAGGCCGGAGACCAGCACCCCGCCCAGCACCGGGGCGAGTGCGAAGAAATAGACGAAGTTGCGCGCCAGCGGCGCGACCGGCGGCCGAAAGATGATCGGCGGCTCCTCGCCCTTGCCGGCAAACAGCCCGGTGTTGAGGAAGGTCAGCGCCGGGATCGCGGCGGCTCCGAGCACGAGGCCGGCCAGCAGCCAGGCCGCATGCAGGGCGCGGGCACTCAGCTCCGCAACTTGCGGCAGGGCCGGCATCGCAAGCGTCTCCGCCCGCATCAGCCAGACCGCATAGGGCAGCGCCAGCACCGCGACGACGATCAGCGCGAACAGCGGATCGAGCGCACGCAGCGTGCGGCGGCCGCCGGCGGTCGAGACCGCGAACACGGCGAGCAGCAGCAGCAGAAAGATCGCCGCGGGCGTCGTCAGCAGCAACAGGCCGGCCTCGATCGACCAGGCGAACCAGGCATTGCCGCGGCGCTGGCCGATGATCTGCCAGGAGTGCAGCAGCAGCAGCGCCCACAGCGGCCGGGCCAGCACAAGGGGGCCGAAATCGAGCGCCGAGGAGGAGAACGCGAGCACCGTCATGGTCAAGAGCACGGCGAGCACCGCGTGCTGCGAGCCGACCACGGCGCGGGACAGGTGATACAGCGCGATGAAGGTCGCGATCTCGCAGAGCTGGGCCAGCACATAGACGCCGAACATGTGGCCGCCGGCGGCGCGATAGGCGATGTCGGCGAGCCAGACCGCCAAGGGCGGACCGAGGTCGGTGCCGACCTGGTATTCGCGTCCGAAAGCCAGCAGCGTCGCCAAGGTGCCCGGGGGGCTGCGGTAGAACACCAGCGCCACGACGAGCCACATCAAAGCCTGCAGCAGCACGGCGATCCATACGATCAGCCGCGGCCGGGCGCGAATGAGCTCGATGACCAGGGAGGTAAACCGCATGCAACGCCCGAAAGATGCAGCCGTCCAGCCGGCCCTGTTCGCTCACGATTACTTTGATAAGGGGCGTCGCCCGTCGTGGCAACTTCGGTCTGCTCGTCATGCCCGGGCTTGTCCCGGGCATCCACGTTCTTCGTGCGGCATCAAAGACGTGGACAGCCAGGTCAGGCCCGGCCGTGACGAGAAAGCTGGGTTAGGTCCCTAGAGGCCTGCCGATGCGTCGATCTCGACGTTCGCTTCCAAGTGCACCTCGACCTCGGCCACTGCAAACAGGTCCTGCACCGGCTCGACGGTCCAGGGCATGTGCTTGGCGCGCGCGGCGGCGACCGGGGCGAAGAAGCTGCGGTGGTGGATGGTGGGGCCGAGGCGGTCGAGCGCGTCGAGGTGCTCGGGGACGGCATAGCCCTTGTGCTGCTCGAAGCCGTAGCCGGGGCAGTCCTGCGCCAGCGCGCACATCAGGCGGTCGCGCGTCACCTTGGCGATGATGGAGGCCGCGGCGATCGACAGCACGATGCCGTCGCCGCCGATCACGGCCTCGCAGTCGCATTCCGTGTCGAGCCGGTCGCGACCGTCGACGAAGACATGCCTGGGCGCCTCCGGCAGCGCCACCACGGCGCGCTTCAGCGCCCATAGCGAGGCGCGCAGGATGTTGTCGCGATCGATTCGCGAGGGCGAGGCAACGGCAACCGAGACCTGCGCGGTGGCGCAGATCTTGTCGAACAGCTTTTCGCGCTCCTCGGCCGTCAGGCGCTTGGAATCGTCGATGCCGCGCGGGATGCGGTCGGGGTCGAGAATCACGGCGGCCGCCACCACCGGCCCAGCCAGTGGTCCGCGACCGGCCTCGTCGCAGCCGGCGACCGGCCAGACGCCGCGCTTGATCAGCGCGCGCTCGCGGCGAAAGCTCGGGGGAGCGACGGCAATGATACCTCTCTTGCCGGCGGGAGCGGCCATGGCTTGGGCCGCAGCCGTCTTGGCTGCCTTGGCCGGTGCGGCCTTGGTCGCAGCAGCCTTCTTACCCGGCTTATTAGGCGCGCCTTTAGCCGGCTTGGTGGCGGACTTGTCCCGAATCATGGCCGGGATCGTGCGCAAGGCGCCCGGCCTGCGCAACCGGGAACCTGTCGCAATTCCCGCTATTCAGGTCCTACTCCGCCAGATGCACCCGCCGGTCGTCGCCGACATCGATGCCGGGCGCAACCACGACCTCCCAGGGATGACCGTCGGGGTCGGCAAAATAACCGGAATAGCCGCCGTAGTGGGTCTCGTGCGCGGTCTTCACCAGCTTCGCCCCCTTGCCGAGCGCGAAGGCCATCACCGCATCGACCTCCTCGCGGGTCCGACAGTTCCAGGCGATCGTCATGCCGCGGAAGGCCTGCGGTCTCGGCTGGTCCGGCAGCCCCGCGTCGGCCGCGAGTTGATCCCAGCCATACAAGGCGAGCACGGGACCACCGGTATCGTAGAACGCGACGGCCTCGCCGGTCGCCTTCAGCCGGCGCGAGAAACCGAGCGCGTCGTAGAAAGCGATGCTGGCGCGGATGTCGCTGACGCCGAGCGTGATGACCGTGAGCCGCGGCACCGGCACATTGAGTTCCCCTGGCATGCGACGCCTCTTCCGTTTCCGATCAGAACAGGCTGAGCTGGTCGCCGTTCCGCTTCGGCCGCGCAAAGTGATCCGTCGTCAGCTTGGAGCGCCGCTTGTTCAGCCCGAGCCGCTCGCAGGCGATCTCGAAGCGGCGGCCGATGGTCCACGCCATCGGTCCGGTGCCCTTCATCCGCTCGCCCCATTTCGCATCGTAGTCGCGCCCGCCGCGCATGTCGCGGATCAGGGTGAAGACGTGGCGGTAGCGGTCCGGATAATTCGCCATGAGCCATTCGCGGAAGAGATCGCGCACCTCGAGCGGCAGCCGCAGCAGCACATAGGAGGCTTCCTTGACACCGGCATGGGCGGCGGCATCGAGAATGCGCTCGATCTCGCAATCGTTCAGCGCGGGGATCACCGGCGCCACCATCACGGTGGTCGGAATGCCGACGTCCGAGAGCTGCTTCAGCGCTTCCAGCCGCTTCGGCGGCGTCGCGGCGCGCGGCTCCATGGTGCGGGCCAGTTTCGGATCGAGCGAGGTTACTGATATCGCGACCTTGGCGAGGTTACGCTTGGCCATCCGCGCGAGAATGTCGATGTCGCGCAGCACCAGCGCCGATTTGGTGACGATGCCGACGGGATGGCCGGCACGTTCCAGCACCTCGAGGATGCCGCGCATGATCTGGTGCTCGCGCTCGATCGGCTGATACGGATCGGTGTTGGTGCCGATCGCGATCATCCGCGGCTCGTAGCCGGAGGCGGCGAGCTCCTTCTCCAGCAGCAAAGGCGCCTCGGGTTTCGCAAACAGCTTCGATTCGAAATCGAGGCCCGGCGACAGGCCGAGATAAGCGTGGGTCGGCCGGGCGAAGCAGTAGACACAGCCGTGCTCGCAGCCGCGATAGGGATTGATCGAGCGGTCGAAGCCGATGTCGGGTGAGTCGTTACGTGTGATCACCTTGCGCGACGTGTCGACTGCGACCGTGGTCTTGAATGGCGGCAGCTCTTCCAGGCTCTGCCAGCCGTCGTCGAAAGCGACGCGCGCCTCGGCCTCGTAGCGGCCGCTGGCATTGGACTGCGCCCCCCGCCCTCGCCTGCGGGCGCGGTCGATGGCGACGCCGAGTTCCGGAAAATCAGAGTCCGCACCCGCCGGCTCGGAGGGCGCCTTGACCGGCGGGTGCTTGAGAGCATGAGAGGATGCTGCTGGACTCATGGAGCGAAGATAGCACGTCGAAGGAACAAATCAAGAACACAAATGAGAAACGGAAAAACAACCCATGCAAAGCGGCCGCCCAAATTTCGAGCGTGGTCCTTTGACCTCACGCAACAGGGCTGTCGTAACGATCTCGTTTGATGTCGCAACGGGATCGATCGCGCCGGAACAAAGTTGGTGACGATCGCGGGGCGTAGCTCGGCAACAATCGGCAAGAACATGACAAATCGACAACAATCAGCTGCCGCGAGCAGCGATCTCGATCTCCTTGATCGCTATTGGCGCGCCGCCAACTACCTCTCTGTCGGACAAATCTATCTGCTCGACAATCCGCTGCTGCGCGAGCCGTTGCGGGCCGAGCACATCAAGCCGCGCCTGCTCGGCCATTGGGGCACGACGCCGGGTTTGAACTTCATCTTTGCCCATCTCAATCGCGCGATCCGCGCGCTCGATCTCGACGTGATCTATGTCTGCGGCCCCGGGCATGGCGGTCCCGGCATGGTCGCCAACACCTATCTGGAAGGCAGCTACTGCGAGATCTATCCCGAGATCGCCCGCGATGCGGACGGCATGCGCAAGCTGTTCAGGCAGTTCTCCTTTCCCGGCGGCATCCCGAGCCATGCGGCGCCGGAAACGCCGGGCTCGATTCACGAGGGCGGCGAGCTCGGCTACGCGCTGGTGCACGCCTACGGCGCCGCCTTCGACAATCCTGATTTGATCGTCGCCTGCGTCGTCGGCGACGGCGAGGCCGAGACCGGCCCGCTGGCTGCGTCCTGGCACTCGAACAAATTCCTGAACCCCGCCCATGACGGCGCGGTGCTGCCGATCCTGCATCTCAACGGCTACAAAATCGCCAATCCGACCGTGCTGGGGCGGATGCGAGATGCGGAAATCCGCGATCTCTTTCGCGGTTTCGGCCACGAGCCGCTGTTCGTCGAGGGTGACGATCCCAAATTGATGCACCAGGCCATGGCGGACGCGCTCGACGTCGCGCTCGCCAGCATCCGTTCGATTCAGCAGCACGCCCGCGACGGGCGCAGCAGCGTCGAGCGGCCACGCTGGCCGATGATCGTGCTGCGCAGCCCGAAGGGCTGGACCGGCCCTAAGGAGGTCGACGGCAAGAAGGTCGAGGGCTTCTGGCGCGCGCATCAGGTCCCCGTCGCCGGCTGCCGCGACAACCCGGCGCACCTGAAAGTGCTCGAAGACTGGATGCGCAGCTACGAGCCTGAAAAGCTGTTCGACGCGAGCGGTGCCCTCGTTCCCGAGCTTCAGGCGCTCGCGCCTCGCGGCAATCGCCGCATGGGCGCCAACCCGCATGCCAATGGCGGCCTGCTCAAGAAGGAGCTGAAGCTGCCGGACTTCCACCGCTTCGCGATCGAGGTGCCGCAGCCCGGCGGCGTCGTAGCCGAAGCGACGCGCGAGCTCGGCAAGTTTCTGCGCGACGTCATCCGCCTCAATGCGAAGGAGCGCAACTTCCGCATCATGGGCCCGGACGAGACCGCGTCAAACCGGCTGGACGCCGTGTTCGAGGCGACCGAGCGCGTCTGGATGGAGCCGATCGAATCCTACGACGTGCATCTGGCGCAGGATGGCCGCGTCATGGAGGTGCTGAGCGAGCATCTCTGCCAGGGCTGGCTCGAAGGCTATCTACTCACCGGCCGGCACGGCTTCTTCTCGTGCTACGAGGCCTTCATCCACATCGTCGATTCCATGTTCAATCAGCACGCCAAATGGCTGAAGGTGACGCGCGAGCTGCCGTGGCGCCGTCCGATCGCCTCGCTGAATTACCTCCTGACCTCGCATGTTTGGCGTCAGGACCACAACGGCTTCAGCCATCAGGACCCTGGCTTCGTCGATCTCGTCGCCAACAAGAAGGCCGATATCGTCCGCATCTACTTCCCGCCTGATGCCAACACGCTGCTGTGGATCGCCGACCACTGCCTGCGCACCTACAACCGCATCAACGTCATCGTCGCCGGCAAGCAGCCGGCGCCGCAATGGCTGTCGATGCGGGACGCCGCGGCGCATTGCGACGCCGGCATCGGCATCTGGAGCTGGGCGGGGACGGAGAAGGCTGGCGGCGAACCGGACGTGGTGATGGCCTGCGCCGGCGATGTCCCGACGCTGGAGACGCTCGCCGCCGTCGACCTCTTGCGCAAGGCCCTGCCGGATCTGAAGATCCGCGTCGTCAACGTCGTCGACCTCATGACGCTGCAGCCGAAGGATCAGCATCCGCACGGCCTGTCCGACCGCGACTTCGACAGCCTGTTCACGCGCGACAAGCCTGTCATCTTCGCCTATCACGGCTATCCCTATCTGATCCACCGGCTGACCTATAGCCGCACCAACCATGCCGGCATGCATGTGCGCGGCTTCGCCGAGGAAGGCACCACGACGACGCCGTTCGACATGGTCGTGCTCAACGAGCTCGACCGCTACCACCTCGCGATCGAGGCGATCGAACGCGTACCCGGACTCGCGGCCAAGGCCACTCAGGCCAAGCAGCAATTCCGCGACAAGCTGATCGAGCATTCGCGCTATGTGCGCGAGCACGGCGAGGACATGCCGGAGATCCAGGGCTGGGTCTGGCCCAACAGCTCCGGCGGCACCACGCCTGCCGAAGCCGGCGACTAATCATGTCGGACATGGTCCTCGTCCTCAACTCGGGATCGTCGAGCATCAAGTTCGGCCTGTTCGACATTTCGGCGGCCGAGCCCGTCCTGCTCTGCAAGGGCCTGCTCGACGAGCATGAGGCAAGACCGCGCCTTGTGGTGAAGAGCCCGGCGGGCGACGACCTGTTCGCGGCACGGAAGGAGGCGCCGGACGCCGACGGCGGCCATTTGTTCGCCGACGTGCTCGCCTTCATCGAGGAGAGGTTCGGCGCACACAGCCTGCGTGCGGTCGGCCACCGTATCGTCCACGGCGGGCCGGATTATTCAGGCCCGGTCGTGCTGAAGGACGACGTCACCACGAAGCTGGCGGCATTGACGCCGCTGGCGCCGCTGCACCAGCCGCGCTGCCTCGCGCCCGTTCGCGCGCTTGCGGCGATCCGGCCTGCGCTGACGCAGATCGCCTGCTTCGACACCGCCTTCCACCACAGCCTTGCGCCGTCCGCGCGCCGCTTCGCGATTCCGCGACACTATGAAGAGCGCGGCGTCCGACGCTACGGCTTTCACGGCCTCTCCTTCGAATATGTCGCGGGCCGCCTCGCCGCGATCGCGCCGGAGCTCATCGCCAAACGCAGCGTCATCGCGCATCTCGGCAACGGCGCCAGCCTGTGCGCGTTGCACCACGGCCGCAGCATCGACACCACGATGGGACTGACGCCGCTCGACGGCCTCGTCATGGGCACCCGCTGCGGCACCATCGATCCGGGCGTGCTGCTTTATCTGCAGCAGCATGAGAAGATGTCGGCCGAGCAGATCCAGCACCTGCTCTATCGCGAGTCCGGCCTGCTCGGCGTCTCCGGCATCTCCGCGGACATGCGAACGTTGCTGGCGAGCGGCGAGGCCGGCGCGCGGGAGGCGGTCGAGCTCTTCACTTACCGCGCGGCGCAGCAGATCGCGATGATGGCCACAACACTCGGCGGGCTCGACTGCCTGGTCTTCACCGGCGGCATCGGCGAGCACGCCAAGGAGGTTCGCAGCGCGATCTGCGAGCGGCTCGGCTGGCTCGGCGTGCGCATCGATGCTGCGGCGAACGACGCCGCGCGCGAGCGCATCAACGACAGCGACAGTGCCGTCGATGTCTTCGTCATTCCGACCGACGAAGAGATGACGATCGCCCGCCATTGCGCGGCCCTGATCCGTGGACGCCGGGCCGCCGCGCCTCAGTGAGTGCCGGTCAGGAGCTGAAAACTCCCCATCGCGACCTCGATCAGGATCAGCACCACGACGGCAATCTCCAGGCGGAGCGAGCGCTGGGTGTCGATGATGTCGCTCAGCGCGTTGGCGGTCTCCGACACCGCGGCAAGCTTGCGCTCGAGCGTGTCGAGGCGCTCCTTCAGCTCGTACTCGTCCTCCAGGCGCGAATAGAGCCGATCGAGCTCGGGCTTCTCCCAGAGCACGTCGGGCTTCTCGGCGATGGCGACGCGGCCGGCGACCCGCTGCTGCACTAGCAGTGCGTTGCCGATCAATTGCAGGATGCCCTTGCGCCGTTGCGGCGTGCGGCCGTGTTCGGCGAGCTCCCGTGCAAACGGCTCGATCACGTCGAAGACCGCGGCGACGCGCCGCTCGTCGCGCGCCAGCGACGTGCTCTTGGCGAGCGCATCCGCAACCAGCAGCAGCCGGTCGTCGGAGAATTTGGCAAGGCAGATCGGCCCGCCCGGCTGGATCGCCTCGGCGGCCTCATCGCTGCAGAGCTGGGCCTGCGCGATCTCTTCTTCGTAGGGGCTGAGCTCTCCGGTCACGCGTGACGTCAGGTTGTCGATGAGAACCTTCTCCTCCGACGGGAGCAGGCCGATCAGCACCACGACGCCGTAGCGGAAGATCACGGCGAGACCGGCATGGACCCGGTAGGCCGCCGGGGTGGAAGAGACCAGCGTCCCGATCTCCAGGCCCGAAGCATTGATGCGGTCGCCCAGCATCAGCGCCCGGATCCGCAAGGTGGGCGCGGCCTGCTTCGGCGAGAGCGGCGCCGCGCCGACGGCGATCTGATCGGCGTTCATATCAGGCCTCTCCTGCGCGCGAGATCACACATCTTCATTCGACCTTTCCTGCAAGCTGCATCCTCAGCTGCGAGGGACCGGGTGCCGGCGCGGCTGGAATGCCGCCATGAAGCCCCGGGCTAATACTGTCGGGCGGGGCTTGTGCCGAAACAATCGGCAATATTACCAACCCGCGCAGGACACTTTTGGCTGCTATGACCGCCGAGGGTTTACCATCGCATGCCGCGGCACCGCCGGAAAGTTGCACTCAGCCACGCTTCGGGTTTATGACAACCTCATGCAGCGCTACGCTTCTCCCGAAATGCGGACATTGAAGCCTCGATCATGCTGAGCGTCATCATTCCGACCGAAGGCGTCGAACAGACGGCAGTGGCGACTCTGGCCGCGCTGGTGCCCGGCGCCGCCGCCGGTGTCGTCCGGGAAGTGCTCCTGGTCGACGGCACCCGCAACGGGGTGATCGAGCGCGTCGCCGACGTCGCAGGCTGCCGTTTCGTCGGCTTCGAGGGGACTTCGCAGGGCGCCGCGCTCGCCGCCGGCGCGCTCGAGGCGCGTTCGCCCTGGTTGATGTTCCTGCCCGCCGGCGCCGTGCTGGAAACCGGCTGGATCGAGGAGACCACCCAGTTCATCCAGGCGGTCGCGACCAGCGGACGAGACCGGGCCGCGGTGTTCCGCTATGCGCGCTCGCCTTATGCCGATACCGGATTGCGCGACATCCTCCGGGCCATCGCGCGCGGCCTGATCGGCCCGCTCGGAGGCCAGGGACTTCTGATTGCCCGTGATCACTACGACCGGATCGGCGGCTACCCGCCGCAGGCTCGGCATTCCGAGGCACAGCTGCTCCGGCGGCTCGGCCGTTCGTCCCGCACCATGCTGCGCAGCCGCATCGTCATGATCAACTGAGGTCAGCCGATACTTGCCAAAGTCAAATAATTATTTGACAATGGCAAGTATCGAGGTGATCCATGCCGATCGACGCTACCGACGAACCCATTGCAGCGGTCCGCGCCTTCAACCGCTTCTATACCCGCAAGCTTGGCGTGCTCGACCAGCATCTGGGAGAGAGCCCGTTTTCTCTCAGCGAGGCCCGGGTGCTGTATGAGCTCGCGCAACGCGACGAGCTGGCGGCCAAAGAGATCGGAGGCGAGCTCGGTCTCGACCCCGGCTATCTCAGCCGCATCGTCCAGAGCTTCGATGAAAAGGGGCTGATCGCGCGAAGGCCCCTGCCCGCGGATCGCAGGCAATATCAGCTCAGCCTCACCGCCAAGGGCCGCCAGGCGTTCGCCAAGCTGAACCTGAGCTCGCAAAATGAGGTTGCCGCAATGCTGGCTCAGCTTTCGGCCAGCGATGTATCGCGGCTCACGCAAGCCATGGCGACCATCGAATCCGTGCTGGAGCAACGCCGAAGCCAGCCCGCGGCTGTCATGCTGCGCAGCCATCGCGTCGGCGACATGGGCTGGGTCATCTCCCGACAGGGCGCCGCCTATGCCGCGGACTACAACTGGGACATCAGCTACGAGGCGCTGGTCGCCGAGATCTGCGCACAATTCATCAGGAACTACGACGCCACGCGCGAGCATTGCTGGATCGCGGAATTGGGCGGCGAGCCGGTCGGCTCGGTCTTCCTGGTCAAGGCGACGGACGAGACCGCCAAGCTGCGCCTGTTACAGGTGGAGAAGAAGGCGCGCGGCCTCGGCGTCGGCCGCGCGCTGGTCGAGCAGTGCATCCAGGGCGCGCGAGAAAGAGGTTACAGCAAGATGACGCTGTGGACGCAGAGCATCCTGGTCGCCGCGCGCGGCATCTACAAGAGTGCAGGCTTCAAGCTGGTCGCCACCGAGCCGCATCACAGTTTTGGGCAGGATCTGATCGGCGAGACCTGGGAGCGGGATCTCTGATCATCTCGCAACGAGCACAATACGCATGACGGTGCCCTTGCCCCTTGTGGGAGACGGCGGCAGAGGGATCGTAGGGTGGGCAAAGGCGCGCTCTTCGCGCGCAGTGCCCACCACCTTTCAGCAATGGGCAAAATCGTGGGCACGCTTCCGCCTTCGCTCTTCGAGCTACGGCGGTGGCTTTGCCCACCCTACGTCACAACGGGAGAAGGGAAGAAACGGCGCGGGCCTACGTCGTCGCGCCCTGGGCCTTCGGCCTTCGCAGATGCTCGTCCAGCCGCGGCATGATCTCGACGAAATTGCAGGGCCGCGTGCGATAGTCGAGCTGGGCCGCGAGGATGCCGTCCCAGCCGTCGCGGCAGGCGCCGGGAGAGCCCGGCAGGCAGAAGATGTAGGTCGCACCCGCAACGCCCGCCGTGGCGCGGCTCTGGATCGTCGACGTGCCGATCTTGGCGTGGCTCAGTATGTGGAACGCGATCGAGAAACCGTCCATGCGCTTTTCGAACAGCGGCTCGACTGCCTCCGGCGTGACGTCGCGCCCGGTAAAGCCGGTGCCGCCGGTGCTGATGACGACGTCGACGCCGGCATCCGCGATCCAGCGGCGAACGACGTCACGGATCGCCTCGATGTCGTCGGTGACGATTTCGCGCGCGGCGAGATGGTGACCGGCAGCGGTGAGACGATCGACCAGCGTCTGGCCGGACTTGTCATCCGCCAGCGCGCGCGTGTCCGACACCGTGAGCACCGCGATATTGAGCGGGATGAACTGCTTGGTTTCGTCGATGGAAGCCACGACTTCACTCCTGTTTTCCCAGCCTCCACCTTCATCCTGAGGTGCGCCTCGAAGGATGGGCCAGGGGCTCTTCCCCCTTCGAGGCTCGCCGAAGAGGCGAGCACCTCAGGATGACGCCACTACTTCTGAATCCTAAGATGCACAATCGCGCATCATAATTCATGCTGCGTCCGGGGCACGAACTCGTGACTACAGCGCCCCCGCTCCGAACGTGTTGCAGGCCTGGACCGTGCCCTGCTGATAGCCGGTCATGAACCATTGCTTGCGCTGCGCCGCCGAGCCGTGGGTGAAGGAATCCGGGACGACGCGGCCCGTCGACTGGCGCTGCAGCGTATCGTCGCCGATCGCGCTCGCCGTGCTCAGCGCTGCCTCGATGTCGCCGGGCTCGAGGAAGTTCGGACGCTTCTTGGCCTCGCGATTGACCCAGACGCCGGACAGGCAATCGGCCTGCAACTCGACCTTGACCTGGAGCGCATTCGCCTCCGCCTTCGAGCCCGCCTGCTGCTGCAGCCGCGTCACCCGCGGAATGATGCCGAGCTGGTTCTGGATGTGGTGGCCGACCTCGTGCGCGATGATGTAGGCGGTGGTGAAATTGCACGCCGACTTGCCGGAGCAGCCGCGGAAGCGCGTCTCGACCTCGCGGAAGAAACCGGTGTCGAGGAAGATGGTGCGGTCCGGCGGACAATAGAACGGGCCCATCGCCGACTGCGCCATGCCGCAGCGCCCGCCATTGGTGGCGTTGCGGAACAGCACGATCTTCGGCCCGGTATAGGACTGGCCCGAGGCCTGGAAGATCTCGCTCCAGCGATCGTCGAGCTCGCCGAGGATTCCGGAGATCATGCTGCCCATCTCGTCGGTCGGCGCGCCGCGCTTGCCGGAGGAGGCCTGGCGGTCGGTCTGGTAGCTCGGGGCATGGCCGCCGCCGGTGAGGATCTCGGCGCCGCCGATCAGGATGCGCGGATCGATGCCGAAGGCGTAACCGACGAGACCGAGGATGATGATGGTGCCGATGCCGAGCCCGCCGCCGCCCATCGGCAGGCCGAATCCGCCGCCTCCGCCGCCGCCAAAGCCGCCACCTTCGTCGCGACGATCCTCGATGTCGTCGCTGCGGCGGAAGTCATCGTAACGCATGGCGGCCTTCCTTTGGGGTCCCTGATCAGGGTTGTCGGTGTCGTCCGGCGCATAAACGCGAAAGCTCAACGCGCCACACACGTAAAATTTCCGTTGCTTTTATCAATATCGTGGCCGGCAAAAATTGCCTAGTGCGGCAACATGCCGATGCCAGCAATTTTTTCCGAGGGTCGAGCAATTTTTTCCGAGAGAAATTTGCGGCCTTTTTCAAGCCACGATTGCTTTCGCCAGCCAGCGACGCGCGAAATGCACTGTAAAATACGGCGAATGCGCGCGACGACATGCACGCAGAGCGCGACTTGAGGCCTGCTCAGCAAAGCGGCGGGTTAAGTCGATTTTTACTTTGCCGCTTCAATGTAACGGTCAGTCGGTTGTTTGGTCCCGCGTCGCCGACAGCGTCGCCTGAGTCAGAGTTCTTGAGTCATGGTAGAGTCGCGTCGCGGGGCGTCTGCAAGGGCGCCCCGCACAAATTTTGAGTCTCCGTCGCATCGCGTCATCCTCGGCGATTGCGTCGCCGAGATGTCGAAGCTTCAGGCCGGTTCGGTCGATCTCGTGTTCGCCGACCCGCCCTACAATCTCCAGCTCAAGGGCGATCTCAAGCGCCCCGACGAATCCCACGTCGACGCCGTCGACGACGACTGGGACAAGTTCGATTCGTTCTCCGCCTATGACGATTTCACCCGCGCCTGGCTGCTTGCCGCGCGCCGCGCGATGAAGCCGTCGGCGACGATCTGGGTGATCGGCTCCTATCACAACATCTTCCGCGTCGGCGCGATCATGCAGGACCTCGGCTTCTGGCTCCTGAACGACATCGTCTGGCGCAAGTCGAACCCGATGCCGAATTTCCGCGGCCGCCGCTTCACCAACGCGCACGAGACCATGATCTGGGCCGCGCGCGACGAGAAGGCCAAGGGCTACACGTTCAACTACGAGGCGCTGAAGGCTGCCAACGAGGACGTGCAGGCACGGTCCGACTGGCTGATTCCGCTCTGCACCGGCGAGGAGCGCCTCAAGGGCGCCGACGGCAAGAAAGTGCATCCGACGCAGAAGCCGGAAGGCCTGCTCGCGCGCGTGCTGCTGTCCTCGTCGAAGCCCGGCGATCTCGTGATCGACCCCTTCAACGGCACCGGCACCACCGGCGCGGTCGCCAAGCGCCTCGGCCGCTCCTATATCGGCTTCGAGCGCGACAAGACCTACGCCAAGGCCGCCGAAGCGCGCATCGCCAAGGTCGAGCCGCTGCCGGAAGCGAGCCTCGCCCCGTTCATGACGGCGCGCGAGGCGCCGCGGGTCGCCTTCTCCGAGTTGATCGAGCGCGGCATGATCATGCCCGGCACGAAGCTGTTCGACGCCAAGAAGAAGCTCGGCGCCCTGGTGCGCGCCGACGGCGCCATCATGTACGGCGACAAGGTCGGCTCGATCCACCGCATCGGCGCGGTGGCGCAAGGCGCGCAGGCCTGCAACGGCTGGACCTTCTGGCACGTCGAGACCAAGAAGGGTCTCAAGCTGATTGACGAGCTGCGCGCCGAAATCCGCGCGGGTATGACGGCGGAATAGGCTCTCTTCGCCGTCATTCCGGGGCTCGCCACCGGCTCCGCGCGCAGCGCGGCCCGATGACAGGCTCCGCGTGAACCGGAAATCCATCCAACCACGTCCCATGTCGCCCAATGGATTCCGGGCTCGCGCTTCGCGCGCCCCGGAATGACGGCGGTTGAAAGCTGCGATCTGCAGGACTAGACTTCGCCGATCAGCCTCCGTCCTGGCGGGACTGCTCCCATGCGACGACAGTCCGAGACATTGCTGTTGGTGCCGCTGCTGCCGATCTTCCTGGTCGGCATGTTTCCGATGTTCCTGATCGCCCTGCTCGGATTCTTCGGCCTCGCATTGTTCGGCGTGCTCGTGATCTGCGTCGGGCTCGCCAGCAGCAACGAGGCGCATGACAATTTCAATCACGACGTCATCGTGCACGGCTATTCGCGCGGATCGGAGCGGGCGGCGCGGGCGTCCGACATGTATCTCGCCGCGCGGCTCGGGCTGCGCCTGGAGGCGGTCGGCGCCGCGATGGTCCTTACGGCGGCGATCGGCCTTTGTTACGCCGGCTGATCTGCGCGGCGCGCAGATACCGCCCGGCAAACTCGCCGGTTGCTCTCGCGCAGCGGGTTCAGGCAAGAGAAGCGGAGCGGCACTGACGCTGCATTCGCGCCTGGCAACAAACCCTGGGGAGATCGATGCTCAAATTCTATTTCAACGGATCGCCGAACCCGACCAAGGTCGCGCTTTACCTGGAAGAAGCAGGCCTGCCGTACGAACCGGTGAAGATCGACACCCGCAAGGGTGAGCAATTCACGCCGGACTATCTGAAGATCAATCCGAACGGCAAGGTGCCGGCCATCGACGACAACGGGACGATCGTGTTCGACTCGAACGCCATCCTGCTCTATCTCGCCGAGAAGACCGGCAAGTTCCTGCCCGCCGCCAGCCTGCGCGGCGAGACGCTGTCATGGCTGATGTTCGTCGCCACCGGCGTCGGCCCCTATTCGGGCCAGGCAGTGCACTTCAAGCATTTTGCGCCGAAGGACCAGAACCACGACTACGCCCACAACCGCTACCAGTACGAGACCGATCGCCACTACAAGATTCTCGACGCCCGGCTCGAAGGCCGCCGCTACATGGTCGGCGACAGCTATTCGATCGTCGACATGGCGCTGTGGGGCTGGGCGCGGATGCTGCCGTTCAAGCTCGGCGACGACGCCTTTGCGCGATACCCGAACGTGAAGCGGCTGCTGGACGAGATCTCGGCGCGCCCCGCAGCGGAGCGCGCGATCGCCCTGAAGGACAAGTTCACCTTCAAGGCCGAGATGGACGACGAGGCGCGCGCCAACATGTTCAAGCACATGACGACCAAGGTCGCCTGATCGCGCGACGTCAGCTGGGGCCACGCGCACGCGCGTGGCCCCTTTGCTTTCGAGACTCAGGCGGCGTGAACCGAGCTCAGGAACCTGGCGACTTCCTGCTTCAGCCGGCTGCTGTCGGCCGACAGCGAACGCGCCGCGGAAAGCACCTGGGATGAGGCCGATCCGGTTTCGGAAGCGCCGCGCTGCACGTCGCCGATATTGGTCGAGACGCGCTGCGTGCCGTGCGCCGCTTGCTGGACGTTGCGGGAAATCTCCTGCGTCGCCGCGCCCTGCTGCTCCACGGCGGCGGCGACCGCCGACGAGATCTCCGACAGCCGCTCGATGGTGCCGCTGATCTCCCTGATGGCGCCGACCGACTGCTCGGTCGCAACCTGGATGTTGGAGATCTGCTGGCCGATCTCGCCGGTGGCTTTCGCGGTCTGCTCGGCCAGCGCCTTGACCTCGGAAGCGACCACGGCAAAGCCGCGGCCGGCATCGCCGGCGCGCGCCGCCTCGATGGTGGCATTCAGCGCCAACAGGTTGGTCTGGCCGGCGATGGTGCTGATCAGCTCGACCACGTCGCCGATTCGCGCGGCGGCCTTGGAGAGTTCACCGACATGCGCGTTGGTCTTGCTCGCCTGACCGACGGCCTCGCCGGCGATCCGGGCGGATTCCTGCACCTGGCGGGCGATCTCGGACACCGAGGAGGAAAGCTCCTCGGTCGCCGAGGCGACCGCCTGCACATTGGCCGACGCCTCCTGCGAGGCGCTGGCCACCTCCGTCGACAAATCCTGCGCCCGCGAGGCGGTCGTGGTCAAAGTGCCGGCGGAGGCTTCGAGCTCGTTCGACGCCGACGACACCGTGTTGACGATCTCGCCGACGGCCTGCTCGAACTGGTCCGCCAGCCTGGCCATGTCCTTCTTGCGGCTTTCGGCCTGCCGCGCCTCGAGCTCGGCCTGCTCGGCGCGCATGCGCTCGGTGTCGATCATGTTGTCCTTGAACACCTGGATCGCCTTGGCCATGTCGCCGATCTCGTCGGCCTTGCCGCGACCGGGAATCTCGACCGCGAGATTGCCGCCGGCAATCAGCCCCATCGCACGCGTCATCGAGGTCAGGGGACCGACGATGCTGCGGGCGATCAGGAAGGCGACGATGCCGCCGAACAGGATGGCAAGACCGCCGGCAACCTCCTGAATGGTCGTCGTGCCGGCGATGACGTCTTCGGCATGGGTGCGCGAATCCTGATAGTCCTTCTTCAGGGTCGTTTCAGCGGCCTTGAGCCTGCCGATGCTGTCGACGATGAGGGGCGCGAGGTTCTTGTGGTAGATCTCGTCGGCCTGGAGCATCGCGGCGGAGGTCGTCTCGAACGCGGATTTGTAGATGCCGAGCGCGGTCTTCACCGGCGCGAGCGTGGATCGCAATTCCCCTGCCTGCGGGCTCTTTTCGATCGCCGCGAGCCGTTGCGCCGCCCTGTCCACACTGGCCCGGAAGTTGGCCGGCCCCTGGGTGTCGCGCAGGGCCAGGAAACGCCAGTTTGCGACCCGAACCAGGAGGACCCTGGATTCGAGGTCGGCAACGAGGGCCGCGGTGTCTTCGTCGACGGCTGCGCGCGCCGTATCGACCAGCTTGGCCATTTTCACGGCCAGCTCTTCGCCACTCGGCAGCAACGTCGCCTTGCCCGTTCTCGCCTCGTTGACGGCGTCTCCGAGGTTGTCACGCAGGCGTCGCATCTTGGCGACGTCGTCGATGAGGCCGTTGTAGAGCGCCCGCCGCTCCTCCGAGAGCGTCCCCTTCGCGCCGACCCGCAACAGCTCGATCGCCGCGGTTTCGCGCTCTTGCGCTTCTTTCATCGCGGGTTCGTTGGCATCGTAGATGTAGCGCAGATTGGCGCGCTGGATGGCCTGTAGGTGGGTCGAGATCTCCAGCACCCGCGCCGTGCTGTCCGAGAGCGCGGATTGTCTTGCGACCTGATCCTGCACCGCCCGCAAATTCCAGACCGCCACCACGGCCATCACGAGACCAACCGCCACCAGGGCCATGAAGCCTGCGTACAGGCGTCCCCTGATCCGCAAACGAAACTTCGGCATTCCCACTGTCCACCAAGATGCATTTCACTTCGAGCGGCCGAACGAATCCGGCGATCGTCAGCGGCCGCCCGGCAGCCGCGCGTCGCGTCCTCGCGACCCACGCTGCACCGCGACACAATGGGGGACACTCGTTAATTGAACCTTCAAATTCTTCGCGCGCACGCGCAGCGGCGCACATGGACCTGCTGATATTATCGGCAGCTATGCGAAGTCATGCAAGAATCTGCAGCGGCGTGCATAGCGTGGCACGCAAATCCCTAGAGGACGCTGGCCTGCTGCAATTTGCCGAGTGCGTGCTCGACCACTTCGAGCGTGTACGGCTTCTGGACGACCGGCACCGAGGCAAGCTCGGCCGGAAGCGGCGCGCGCTCGCCATAGCCGGTTGCGAAGATGAAGGGCACGCCGATCTCTTTCAGTTTCTGCGCCACCTTGATGCTGCTCTCGTTGCCGAGGTTGAGATCGAGCAGAGCAAAGCTCGGCCGCGAACGCTCGATCGAACGCAGCGCCTGATCGACGCTGGCGGCGGTGTCGACGTGGCGGGCGCCGAGATCGAGCAGGATGACCTCCGCCGCCATTGCGATGATCAGATTGTCCTCGACAATCAGCGCGGTCTCGGACAGCCGGGGACGGCTGGACTGTTGCTCCTCGATGCGCATGGCGGCTCCTGCTATTGATGGCACGAATTCTACGAAATTTGCGGGGATGACGAACTTCGCCTGCACTCCCAGAAGATCGAAGCGGATCTCGGCATCGCCCTTGAGATCGAACGGCACCGAGCGTTCGATGATCGTGGTGCCGAAGCCCCGCCGCGACGGCGGCTGCACCGGCGGGCCGCCGCTTTCCTTCCATTCGATCACGAGGCTCGACGACGGATCGAGCCGCCAGACCACCTCGACGCTGCCCGTGGAATCGGCGAGCGCGCCATATTTGGCGGAATTGGTCATCATCTCGTGGACGACGAGCGCCAGCGTGGCAAACGCCTTGGGATCGAGCGCGACATCGGGCCCGCCCATCTTGACCCGGCCTGCGCGCGCTCCGAGATAGGCGCCGGCCTCGGATTCGACGAGGGTCCGCAGCGCCACCGGCGCCCAGTTCAGATTGGTGATCTGGTCGTGGGCGCGGGCCAGAGCCTGGATACGGCCGCCGAGGACGCTGGCAAACTCCTCCACGTTCGTCGCGGTGTCCTTGCTCTGCGCCACCAGCGCGCGGACCAGGCTCAGGATGTTGCGGACGCGGTGATTGAGCTCGGCGATCATCAGCTCCTGCCGCTCCTGCGCACCGCGGCGCTCACGCGCGGCGAGATCGGACAGTTGCAGGATCACTTCCAGCAGAGTGACGCGCAGGCTCTCGGCGATGCGGATGTCGGCCGCCGACCACGGTTTCGACTGGCCTGCCACCGTCTCCTGCCAGAGCTCGAAACTCTTGCGCGGCGTCAGCCGCGGTCCGTTCGGACCCTCGTCGTAGACCTTGTCGGGAGCGCCGGCCCAATTCACGGACCGCGTGACCTCGCGCCGGAAGAAGATCAGGCAGTCGCGCGGCGTTCGCGAGATCGGAATGGCGAGAAACCCCGCCGCACGGTCGCGGAACGCCTGGCCGGCGGCATAGACCTTGGCGATCTCCGCGCTGGCGAAGATCCGCCCCGGCGAGGTCCGGTTGATGAAGGCGACGAGGTCCTTCACCTCGTCCTCGGTCGGCGTCTCGCCCTGGAGCGCGATCTTGTTGTCGGACCACACCGCGACGCCGTCGCAGTCGATCATCTTGCGATAGTCGCCGAGGAAATCGACGATCGCGCGCCGATTGTGCTCGTGCGAGGCCGCGATCTCGATCAGCCGCTCCTGGACCTGATGGGCGCGGGCTTCATAGGCGACGTCGCCCTCGCGTTCACGCCCCTCGACGATCCAGGAGAACATCTGCCCGAACAGCTCGGACGCCGTCCGCTTGTCGAACGAGATGTAGCGCGGCGAATAATGATGGCAGGCGAACAGGCCCCACAGCTTGCCGTCACGCAGGATCGAGACCGACATCGAGGCGGCAACGCCCATGTTGCGCAGATATTCGATGTGAATCGGCGAGACCGAGCGCAGCACGCTCATCGAAAGGTCGAGCAGCCCGGCATTGTGCGTGGGGGTAGACACCAGCGCAGCCGGCCTGGAGTTGATATCGGCAATGATGCGTAGCCAGTTGCGCTGATAGAGGATGCGGGCCTGCCGGGGAATGTCGGAGGCCGGGTAATGCAAGCCGAGGAAGGATTCGAGCCCGGCTTCCGCAGTCTCGGCGATCACTTCGCCCGATCCGTCGGGATGAAACTGGTAGACCATGACCCGGTCGAAACCGGTCAGCACCTTGAGCTGGCGCGCCGCCTCACGCGCGAGATCGGTCATGCCGCGCGTCTTACGGATCCGGTCGAGCATCAGGCGGACCAGCTCGCCGGAATTGACGCCCGGCTCGTGGACGCTCGGCTCCGCTTCGACGATCAGGTAGACGCCGGAGATGTGGATCGAGAGATCGTAAAGCGGCTTGCCGGCCTGGAGCTCGAGACCGAACAGGCGCTCGGTGGCATCCGGGCCGCTCAGATGGTCGACATGGCTGCGGATGGTCGCAACGGCGGCTTCGGAGATGACGGTCGACAACGGCCGCTGGAGCAGATCGGCAACGTCGCTTCCGAGAAAGCTGCCGACATTGTCGGAGGCCATGCAAATGGTGAAATCCGAGAGCACAACGAGCAAGAAGCCGAACGGCTGCACGCTGCCCGGAATGTGGATCGGCTCGCGATCGCAATTGGTGAGATTGACCGCCTCGTTCATGCGCGATCCGCCGCCTGCTCGAACGCGGCGAAGGCAATGCGCGCCGCCGCGATCACCTCGACCTCGTCGCAGACCTCGCTTTCGAGCTTTGACAGGAAGTTTTGCCAGAGCCGCTTGCCTGTCCCGTGGCGGAGATAGAGGGTGGCCGCACCGATGTGCGGATCGGCCGCATCGGCAACCGTCTTCAGCAGAAATTTCGCGCCCAGACGGGAACCCTCCAGCACGTACATGGCGCCGAACACGCCGCTGCGCGTGAGCGGCGGCACCGACACAATCCCCGCCGCGGTTGCGCCCAGGCGATCCAGATCGGTCGCAATGGCAGCGCTCCGCGACCGCTCCGGCCAGTCTGGAAAGATGCGGTCCACGCCGGCGTCCGCCAGGGCGGCCTCGAGCGGAAGAAGGGCACCGGCACTGGCATGCAGGAAGCGGCGATAGCCGGAAACGCCGGTCAGGTCGAACGCGGACAATTGCGCATCGAGCTCGCGATGGGCATCCGACGTCGCATCTCTTAGGCGTTCACGCAGACCGGACGAGCTGCGGCCCACATGTCTCGTAACGTCCCAAGCCCCAACCAGCATACAAGTCCCAGAAAGCCCGCGGTCTCGGGGCGCGATTGCCCCGGAAACCGAGAGAAACGTCGGGGAGCTGCAAAGGTTCCGGGGGAAAATTCGAGCCGGAAGCGGCGCGACCGGCGCCGCTTCCTCGTCATCGATCTATCTACGCCCCGCAGGCTTCTTCAGTTCGTAGGCGATCTCGGCCCGGGTCATGCCGCAATCCTGAAGCTCGCGCTCCGTCATCGCAGCGAGCTGGCGCCGGACGCGGGATCGCTGTCGCCGAGCCCGCGCGAACTCCACCAGCGTCCGCCACATTCGCACAGACAACGCGAGGCGCGACGGACAGGGCCGGCCGGTGAAACCGACGTCGTCCAATCCGGTCAGCTCGCAGCCCTCACGACTGTCTGCGGAAACGGGCCCAGCGCCCTCTCCGTCAGGATCGAATCGCAATACTCGCGGATTTCCTTGATCTTGCCGTCCTCCAGACGGAACACCAGGCAATAATCATTGTCGTAGCGCACGCCCTCGGGCGTGACGTTGTCGCCCTTGGCCTCCACGACGACCACATCACCGTCGGCGATGAAGCGGTGCGCGACCGTGCGCGTGCGGTCGCGCAGGCGCTTGCGCACATAGCCGTGCAGATCGTTGAGGATCGCCTCCTTGCCCGAAAAGGTGCGCGACCAGGAATACTGGCCGGTGACCACCCATTTGGCGTCGTCGGCAAGGCTCGCGGTGAACAGGGCGCGATCGCGCGCGGCCGGATCCGGATTGGCGGCGGCGGCAAATATATCCTGCATCAGTTTCTTGTTGGCGGCAGCGCTCATGGCGGCATCTCCGTTTGGTGAGAACATCGAGATCATCGCCGGCCGATCTACATTCTTCAAATCGATAGTGGATATGATATGTATTCACCGGATGAATTTGAATTCGCTCGACCTGAACCTGCTGACCGCACTCGACGCATTGCTGCGCGAGACCAGTGTCAGTCGCGCCGCGCTTCGGATGGGCCTGTCCCAGCCGGCGGCGAGCCATGCATTGCAGCGCCTGCGCGACATTCTCGGCGATCCCCTGCTGGTGCGCACCGGCGCGCGGATGGAGCTGACGCCGCGGGCGCAGGCCTTGCGCGCGCCGCTCGCTCAGGCGCTCGACCAGGTGCGCGGGCTGTTCGTGCCTGACGATTTCGATGCAGCGCGCAGCGAGCGGCAATTCCGCCTGATGATGCCGGACCTCGCGGTCGAGCTGTTGGTGCCGCGGTTCATGGAGAAGGTGACGCAGGTCGCGCCCAACGTCCGCATCGACGTTGTCCCATGGCGGGGATCTGCGATCTTCCACGCCGAATTCGCCCGCACCATCGACCTCGTGATCTCGATCGGAAACGCCTTCAAGGGATTTCACCGCCAGCTGCTCTATACCGACAGCGACGCATTGGCGGTGCGGCGCGGTCATCCCACAGGCGCGAAGCTGAAACGGCGCGAAACCTTCCTGGCCGCACGCCATGTCGGCGTGATCATTCGCGGCAGCAATGAGGATTTGATCGACACCTGGCTGCGAGCCAAGGGCATCGAGCGGCACATTTCGCTGGTGGTGTCAGGCTATCTCGAAGCGCTGCACGTCGCCGCCCGCACCGACCTCGTCGCCTTCGTGCCGCGCCGGCTGATTGCCGCATTGTCGAAGCAGCTCGGCCTCGTCACGGTGACGCCGCCGCTCGACCCCGGCATCGACGAGCAGTTCATGTTCTATCCGACCCGGGCTCAGATGGACCCCGGCTCGATCTGGCTGCGCCGGCTGATGCTGGAGACGGGACGGGAGCTGGAGCAAGCCAAGCGCAAGCTCTCGTAGGGTGGGCAAAGCGACTTGTCCGCCGTAGCTCGAAGAGCGAAGGCGGAAGCGTGCCCACCATCTGTCACCATTGAGAAAGATCGTGGGCACGGCGCTATGCGCCTTTGCCCATCCTACAAGGCTACGCCAGCCGGGCTCCTACGCCTTCTGCGCTTCCATCACCTTGCGCACCGCGGGGCGCTCCGACATGCGCTTGAAGTGATCGGCGATCTTCGGCGTCGCATTGATGTCGACGCTGTCGCCTTCGAGCCAGGTCGAGAGGGTGTAGAGATAGGGATCGCAGATCGTGTACTGCTCGCCCATCACCCAAGGTCCCCCGAACATCTTCTGCTCGATCAGCTTGAAGCAGGCGGCCATGGTCTTCGGAACCATCGCCTTCATGTCGGCGAACGAGCTCTCCTGGGTCGCCCAACGCGCGCCGCGCATCTTGTGGGCGTGGTTGATGTGCACGGTCGAGCACAGATAGGAATTGAACGACTGTACCTGGGCGAAGTCGAAGGGATCGTCGAGCGGCGCGAGCTTCGCCTTGGGGAAGGTCTGGGCGAGGTAGGCCAGCATCGCCGGCGTCTCGGTCAGGACGCCGCGATCGGTCACCAGCGCCGGCACGCGGCCCTTCGGGTTGATCTTGAGATAATCGGGGCTGTTCTGCTGGTTGTCCTTGAAGCTCAACCGTTCGGCCGTGTAGTCGGCGCCGGCCTCCTCCAGGGTGATGTAGGTGGCGAGCGCGCAGGTGCCGGTGGCGTAGTAGAGCTTGAGCATGTCGGACCTCGTGGGGAAAATCCGAGGTTAGCGGCCCTCCGCCGCGCCGTCCATAGGCGAGCTCTTCGCAGTTGCCCACCGCCGCCCTGCTATGCGAAGACGCGTCGATCGGAGGGGGATTTTGTCATGACCGTACTCATCGCCGGTGGCGGCATCGGCGGGCTGACGCTCGCGCTCAGCATGCACCAGATCGGCGTTCCCGTGAAAGTGTTCGAGAGCGTCGCTGAGCTGAAGCCGCTCGGCGTCGGCATCAACGTGCTGCCGCATGCGGTGCGCGAGCTGATCGAGCTCGGGCTTTTGGACAAGCTGGATGCCAGCGGCGTGCGGACGCGCGAGCTCGCCTATTTCTCCAAGCATGGCAAGCCGATCTGGAGCGAGCCGCGCGGGCTGGAGGCCGGCTACAAATGGCCGCAATTCTCGATCCATCGCGGCACCCTCCAACAGATCCTGCTCGACACCGCGGTCGAGCGGCTCGGCCGCGACAACATTCTCACCAGTCATCATCTGACCGGATGGACCGAGACCGCAAGCGGCGTGCGCGCCGACTTCATCGACCGCGCGACCGGCAAGACCGCCGGGAGCCATGAAGGCGCGATCCTGATCGCCGCCGACGGCATTCATTCCGCTGCGCGAGAAAAGCTCTATCCGAACGAAGGCCCGCCGATCTGGAACGGCCGTATCCTCTGGCGCGGCGTCACCCCGGCGAAAGCCTTCCTCACCGGCCGCACCATGATCATGGCCGGGCACGAGATCCTGAAATTCGTCTGCTACCCGATCAGCAAGGAGCCGGACGCGAACGGCAACCACCTGATCAACTGGGTCGCCGAGCGGCACATGCCGCCGACCTATCAGTGGCGGCGCGAGGACTATAACCGCACCGCCCGCCTGGAGGAGTTCCTGCCCTGGTTCGAGAGCTGGACGTTCGACTGGCTCGACGTGCCCGGCCTGATCAAGAACTGCCCGCACGCCTATGAATATCCATTGGTCGACCGCGATCCGGTCTCGCAATGGACGTTCGGCAAGGTCACGCTGATGGGCGACGCCGCGCATCCGATGTACCCGATCGGATCGAACGGTGCCTCGCAGGCGATCCTCGATGCCCGCGTCATCACCCGCGAGATTCTCGCGCATGGTCCAACGAGCGCGGCGCTGCGCGCCTATGAGGCCGAGCGCCGGCCCGCGACCACCGATCTCGTCCTGCTCAACCGCAAGAACGGCCCCGAGCAGGTGATGCAGCTGGTCGAGGAGCGCGCGCCCGACGGCTATAAGATCGTCACCGACGTACTGTCGCAAAAAGAACTGGAAGACATCGCCGCCAATTACAAGCGCGTCGCCGGATTTCAGGTCGAGGCGCTGAACGCCAAGCCGCCGATCGTGAGCAAGGACGCCCGCGCGGGGGCGTGAGGTCTCCAGCGAGATGCGCATGAATGTGCCCTCGCCCCTTGCGGGAAAGGGCGGCAACGTCGGTAGACGCACATTCGCTTGGGTGAGGGGTTGTCTCGGCGAGTTCGTCTCTCGCGATTTGAACTCGCGGAGAGATACCCCTCATCCGGCGCTTCGCGCCACCTTCTCCCGCAAGGGGAAAGGAAGAGGGAGTGCGGTGCTAGACCAGTGCCGACCTCACTTCACCACCCGCGCCACCTCCAACAACCGCTCGCTCGCGCTCGCTGTCGCCAGCACCGTGCCGTCCTCGGCCATCAGCTTGGCCTCGACGAAGGCGATGGTCTTGCCGAGCTGCGTCACTTTGGCCTCGCCGATAATTGGCCCAGGCTTGGCCGGCGCCAAAAAGTTCACGGTCATGCTGATGGTGGTGGTGTAGAGCCGGCCTTCGCTCATCACGAGCACCGCCGGGCCCATGGTGTCGTCGAGCATGGCCGAGAGCATGCCGCCCTGGATGAAGCCCGCGGGGTTGCAGAATTCCGGCTTGCCCTCGAAGCCGAGCTTGATCCAGCCTTCCTCCGGACGGGCATCGAGCAGTCGCCATCCCAGCAGCTCGGCACAGGGCGGTCTCGGAAAGTCGTCGAGTGCGGTCTTGACCATTGGCAGCCTCCGTTCGCAATCCCTAGCGCAACGCTGCTGCCAGCGTGCTGTCAGGAGGGACGGGGCGGTGCAAGATCCAGCGCATGCGCGATCACTTTGCGCATGACGTTGGGCAGCGCTTCATCGGCAAGGGTCGCAGTCGGCACCCAGCGCATGCCCTCCGGTGCACGCGTGCGCGCCGACGCCTTCGCGGTATAGACCACGAGCTCCAGCGGAAAATGCGTGAAGACGTGGGTGACCACGCCCGCCTTGCGTTGCCAGCGCGACAATCCCTTCAACTCGGGCGCCTGCCGCTTCGCGGTCGTATCGTCCTGGCCGGCAAGCCAATCCGAACCCGGCACCTCGGTCATGCCACCGAGCAGCCCCTTTTCCGGCCGGCTGCGGACCAGCAGCTCGTCGCCGCGCGTCACGACGAAAGCGGCGCCGCGGCGCAACGTGCCGCTCTTCTTCGGCGCCTTGCGGGGAAAGGTCTCCTGCGTGCCTTGCGCATACGCGATGCAATCCTCGTTCAGCGGGCACAGCGAGCACGCCGGCTTCTTCGGCGTGCAGATCGAGGCGCCGAGATCCATCAGCGCCTGTGCGCTGTCTCCGGCCCGGCTGTCGGCCAGCAGCGTCGCCGCCAGTCGCTGGATCAACGGCTTGGCCTGCGGCAGCGCTTCCTCGACCGCAAAGAGCCGCGACACCACGCGCTCGATATTGCCGTCGACCGGCATGGTGCGGCGGTCGAAGGCGATCGCCGCAATCGCCGCCGCCGTATACGGCCCGATCCCCGGCAGCGCGCGCAAGCCCTCCTCGGTGTCGGGAAAGACGCCGCCATGCTCGCGCGTCACCGCGACGGCGCAGGCATAGAGGTTGCGTGCGCGCGAGTAATAGCCGAGCCCGGCCCACATCCGCAGCACGTCATCCTGCGAGGCGCGTCCGAGCGCGGTGACATCCGGCCAGCGTGCGACGAATTTCTCGAAATAGGGCCCGACCGCCTTCACCGTGGTCTGCTGCAGCATGATCTCCGAGAGCCAGACGCGATAGGGGTCCGACGCCTGCCCCGGCGCGGCGCGCCAGGGCAGCCGGCGGCGGTGGCGGTCGTACCAGGCGAGCAGGAGGTTCGGGCGCGATGTTGTTTTCGATGGCGCGGGTTCCGGCCTGGCCTTAAGGGCAGATCTGGGGCTCATGCTCTTATACTAGCCGACGTTGATCCGATCTCTCCACGTCATGCCCGCGCTTGTCGCGGGCATCCACGTCTTTCTTCGGAGAGAACGTGGATGACCGGGCCTTCGCCGCGCCGAATCGGCTTCGGCCGCACAGGCGGGACAAAGCCCGGCCATGACGGCGATGTACATGTGACCCGCCCGCCGAGATGCTATAAGGCGCCATGTCCAAATCCGGCCCCATTTTCAAACCCGGCCCCATCAGCGCCAAGCCGCTCGGGATCCTGCTCGACGACGTCTTTGCCGAGGCCTATGCCAAGCAGGGATTCGCGGCGCGCGAGCTGGTGACGCGGTGGGCGCAGATTGCGGGAGCCGAGATCGCCGCCCATGCCGAGCCGTTGAAGATGCAATGGCCGCGGCCGGTGGAGGGCCAGCCGCAGGAGCCGGCGACCCTGGTGCTGCGGGTCGAGGGACCGATGGCCCTGGAGATCCAACACTCCGCCGACGTGATCCTGGAGCGGGTCAATCGCTTCTTCGGCTGGAGCGCGGTCGGCAAGCTGGCCTTCCGCCAGGCCCCTCTGTCGCGGCCCCAGGCCAGGAAGCGGCCGGCCCCGCCGGACCCCAAGCGTGTCGCCAAGGAGGCCGAGAGCCTGGGGGAGATCGAAGATGAAGAGCTGAAGACGGCGCTGGCCCGGCTCGGGGCCGCCATCAAGCGAAATTGAGCCTCATTTCGCGGCCATTCTGGACCCGTCCTCGTCGCTCGCCATTGCCTCAAACCACGTTTCAAGCTAGCGACAGGCCGCCCGGGAACCTCGAAAAGCCCCGGGGCGAGACCACGCCAATTCGGGAGCCGACCGTGATCATCACCCGCCGCGCCTTCACCACGATGCTGTCGCTGACCGGGCTTGCCGCGCTCGCCGGGCTCTCGCCGCTCCGCCTCATCTCCGACGCCATGGCGCAGTCGGCCGCCGACGTCGCCAAGCCGGTGTCGCTGCCCGACATGGCGCTCGGCCCGAAGGATGCCGCCGTCACCATCACCGAATATGCCTCGATGACGTGCCCGCACTGCGCCGTCTTCAACGAGCAGGTGTTCCCCAAGATCAAGAAGGAATACATCGACACCAACAAGGTGCGTTACATCTTCCGCGAGTTCCCGCTCGACATCAAAGCCGCTGCCGGCTCGATGCTGTCGCGCTGCATCGCCAAGGACGACGCGCCGAAATATTTCGCGGTCACCGACATGCTGTTCCGCCAGCAGAACGACTGGGTCATGAAGAACACCACCGAGACCCTGACGCGGATCGGCAAGCAGGCCGGCCTTACCCAGCAGCAGGTCGAAGCCTGCCTGAAGGATCAGGCGTTGCTGGACAAGATCGCCGCCGACCAGAAATACGCCAGCGACGTGCTCAAGGTGGATTCGACGCCGACCTTCTTCATCAACGGCGAGAAGATCAAGGGCGAGACCTCGTTCGAGGAGTTCGCCAAGAAGATCAATCCGCTGCTGAAGAGCTGATTCGCACGCGACAGCTCTGATTCGCGCATCCAAAGCCGTATCTTTCCCGGCATAAATCCCTTGGGAAAAGCGGCTTTCGCCGGTTGCCCTCGCTGCCCACCGCGGCCATTGTCCAGCCGCATGAGGCGCCTCGCGCGACTCGCCCGGATAGCGACATTGCCTTTCATGGTATTGTCCCGGCAGGGGGATTCGCGCCTGCCAACAGAGATGCGTGCTTATGAAAATCACCCGCCTGCGCCTTCACGGCTTCAAGTCCTTCGTTGAGCCCACGGACTTCGTCATCGAGCCCGGCCTGACCGGCGTGGTCGGCCCCAACGGCTGCGGCAAGTCGAATCTCGTCGAGGCGCTGCGCTGGGCGATGGGCGAGACCTCCTACAAGAGCTTGCGCGCCGCCGACATGGACGCGGTGATCTTCGCCGGCTCCGGCAACCGTCCCGCGCGCAACCACGCCGAAGTGACGATGACGATCGACAATGCCGATCGCACCGCGCCCGCGGCGATGAACGACAGCCAGCTGCTCGAAATCTCCCGCCGCATCGAGCGCGAGGCCGGCTCGGTCTATCGCATCAACGGCCGCGACGTGCGCGCCCGTGACGTCCAGATCCTGTTCGCCGACGCCGCCACCGGCGCGCGCTCGCCCGCGCTCGTCCACCAGGGCAAGATCGGCGAGATCATCCAGGCCAAGCCCGAGCAGCGCCGCCGCGTGCTGGAAGACGCCGCCGGCGTCGCCGGCCTGCATGCCCGCCGTCACGAAGCCGAGCTGCGGCTGAAGGCGGCCGAAACCAACCTCACCCGCGTCGAGGACGTGATCGGCCAGCTCGCAGGGCAGATGGAAGGCCTGAAGAAGCAGGCCCGCCAGGCGGTGCGCTATCGCGAGGTCGCGGCCAAGGTCCGCAAGGCCGAAGCCACGCTGTATCATCTGCGCTGGATCGGCGCTCATGCCGACGTCAACGAATCCGGCCAGACCCACGACCTCGCCGTCCGAGAGATGGCCGAGCGCACCCAGCACCAGGCCGAGGCCGCCCGCATCCAGGCCATCCGCGCCGCGGAGATGCCTGCCCTGCGCGATGCGGAAGCGCGCGCTGCGGCCGGGCTGCAGCGCCTCACCAATGCCCGCGAGCTGCTCGACCGCGAGGAAGAGCGGGCCAAGGAGCGCGTCGCCGAGCTCGAGCGCCGCCTCGCCCAGTTCGAGGGCGACATCTCGCGTGCCCAGCAGCAGACCATGGATGCCGACGTCGCGCTGCAGCGGCTCGACACCGAAGACGCCGAGCTGAAGGAAGAGATCAAGTCGCGGGTCGAGAAGCGCTCCGGCGTCGACGAGCGTGTCGCCGAGGCCGAGGCGGTGCTGACCGAGACCGAGCAGCGCTTCGCCGAGCTCACCACTGCGCTCGCCGACCTCACCGCCAGGCGCAACCAGCTCGAGGCCAACGTCCGCACCCATCGCGACAAGCTCGCCCGGCTCGACCAAGAGATCGCGAACGTCGCGGCGGAAGAGCAGAAGCTCACCGAGGCAACCGGCGGCTTCGGCGATCTCGACGAGCTGACCGCGCTGGTCGAGACTGCGGAAGAGACGCTGGCGGCGTCCGAAGCTGCGGCACAGGCCAGCGAAGCTGCCCACGTCGCGGCCCGCCAGACCCTGGAATCCTCGCGCTCGCCGCTGGTCGAAGCGGACAAGCGCGTGCAGCGGCTCGAGACCGAGGCGCGCACGATCTCCAAGATCGTCAACGGCGAGACCAAGAATCTGTGGCCGCCGATCATCGACGGCATCACGGTCGACAAGGGCTTCGAGAAGGCGATCGGCGCCGCCCTCGGCGACGATCTCGACGCCCCGATCGATCCGTCGGCTCCGATGCGCTGGACCAATGTCGGCCACACCGAAGGCGATCCGGAGCTGCCCGAAGGCGCGGTGCCGCTCGCCAACCACGTTCAGGCGCCGGCCGAGCTGGCCCGCCGCCTGGCCCAGATCGGCGTGGTGCCGCGCGAGCGCGGCGCCGAGCTGGTCTCGCAGCTCAAGACCGGCCAGCGGCTGGTCTCGCCCGAAGGCGATGTCTGGCGCTGGGACGGTTTTGTCGCCGCGGCGCATGCCCCGACCGGCGCCGCCCGCCGCCTTGCCGAGCGCGCCCGCCTCGTCGACATCGAGAACGAGCTCGAGCAAGCCCGCATCGACGCCCAGATCAAGCGTCAGGCGCTGGAGAATGCCGAGTCCGAGCTGCAGATGGCGGCGAGCACCGAAGGCGCCAGCCGGGAAGCCTGGCGCGCCGCGCAGCGCGAGCTCAACGTGGCGCGCGAGCGCCACGCCAACGCCGAGCGCGAGATCAGCCGCCATGCGGCGCGTAAGGCGACGCTGTCGGAAGCGCACAGCCGCCTCGCCGCAGACCGCGCCGAGGCCGAAGCTGCCTACGAATACGCCCAGGCCGGCATCGGCGAGCTGCCGTCGAGCGAGGACACCGAGACGCGTCTTGCCGCCGTCCGCAGCGACATCGAAGGCCATCGCCGCATGGCCGCCCAGGTCCGCGCCGAGGCGCAGGCGCTGGCGCGCGAAGCCGAGCTGGCCGATCGCCGCGTGCAGGCGATCCTCGCCGAGCGCACCGAGTGGCAGAACCGCAAGGAGAGCGCGGCCTCCCATATCGACACCATCCAGGCCCGCATCGCCGAGCTTACGATCGAGCGCAGCGAGCTCGAGAACGCGCCGGCCGTGTTCGCCGAGAAGCGCAGCGCGCTGATCACCGAGATCGAGTACGCCGAGAACGACCGCCGCATGGCCGCCGACGCGCTCGCCACCGCAGAAAGCGCGATGGCGGAGACCGACCGCGTCGCCAAGCTGACGCTGGAGGCGCTCTCCAGCGCCCGCGAGGCCACCGCCCGCGCCGAAGAACGCATGGAAGGCGCCCGCCGCCGGTTGGAAGACGTCGAACGTGAGATCCGCGACATGCTCGAGGTCGAGCCGCAGGCCGTCGCAGGCCTCGCCGAGATCGAGCCCGGCGCCGAGCTGCCGCCGCTGCACGACATCGAGGAAGAGCTCGAAAAGATGCGCCGCGACCGCGAGCGTCTCGGTGCGGTCAACCTGCGCGCCGAGGAAGAGCTGCGCGAGGTCGAGACCCAGCACACCGGCCTCGTCACCGAACGCGATGACCTCGTCGAGGCCATCAAGCGGCTGCGCCAGGGCATCCAGAGCCTCAACAAGGAGGCGCGCGAGCGGCTGTTGACCTCGTTCGAGGTCGTCAACAACCACTTCAAGCGTCTGTTCGTCGAGCTGTTCGGCGGCGGCGAGGCCGCGCTGCACCTGATCGAGAGCGACGACCCGCTGGAAGCCGGCCTCGAAATCATCGCCAAGCCGCCGGGCAAGAAGCCGCAGACGCTGTCGCTGCTGTCGGGCGGCGAGCAGGCGCTGACGGCGATGGCGCTGATCTTCGCGGTGTTCCTGACCAACCCCTCGCCGATCTGCGTGCTGGACGAAGTCGACGCGCCGCTCGACGACCACAACGTCGAGCGCTACTGCAACCTCCTGCACGAGATGACCGGCTCGACCGACACGCGCTTCATCATCATCACCCACAATCCGATCACGATGGCGCGGATGAACCGTCTGTTCGGCGTCACCATGGCCGAGCGCGGCGTCTCGCAGCTGGTGTCGGTGAGCCTCGCCGAGGCCGTGGACATTCTCGACCAGAACGTGGCGTGAAGCTGCGGTCGTTCCACACCCATTGACGTCATCATCCGCCTTGTGCGCAAATTGCGCACTGGAGCGGATGATCCAGTACGCCGCGCCGTCTCGGCCTAACGGCGCTGTCTCGGAATACTGGATGCCCCGCCTGCGCGGGGCATGACTGCGGATGATGATAACCCCCACTCTTCCCGCCGAACTCAAAGCTGCCCTCGACGGCAAGCTGCAGGGCTTCTCCCGCACCGACGCGGCCCAGCGCTCGCAAAAAATCTCGACCGCCTATCGTGCCGGCGGTACCTCCAGCACGATCAAGTCGGAAGCCGATGCCCTCGCCTACGCGCTGGCGCGCATGCCGGCGACCTATGCGGCGGTGGCTGCGAGCCTGAATGCGCTCACCGAGATCGCGCCCGACTTCGCCCCGAAGACGCTGCTCGACGTCGGCGCGGGCCCGGGCACCGCGAGCTGGGCGGCCGCGGAGGCGTTTCCGTCGCTGCAGGATTTCACGCTGCTCGACGCCAATGCCACGCTGAGCCGGCTCGCGCTCGAGCTGGCGCGCGGCAGCTCGCGATTGGCGGAGTGCCGCTATTTGCCCGGCGATGCAGGCGGAAACCTTGCAGAGGTCTCGCAAGCCGATCTCGCCATCGCCAGCTACGTCATCGGCGAACTCGGTGAGAGCGAGCAGCGCGCACTCACCGAGGCCATGTGGGCCAAGGCGCGCCACGCGCTGGTCGTGATCGAGCCCGGCACGCCGGCCGGCTACGCGCGCATCCTCGCGCTGCGCCAGCAATTGATCGCGGCCGGCGCCTACGTCGCCGCACCCTGCCCACACGAAAAGCCCTGCCCGCTCACCCCGCCCGATTGGTGCCATTTCAGCCAGCGCCTGCCGCGCTCGCAGGCGCACCGCCAGATCAAGGGCGCCGAGGTCCCGTTCGAGGACGAACGCTTCATCTACGTCGCCCTGACCCGCACAGCGCCCGCAAGCCGCGCCGCGCGCGTGCTGGCGCCGCCGGACGTCGGCAAGGCCGAGATCACGGCAAAGCTCTGCACAGACGACGGCGTTGAGCTCGCGACGGTACCTCGGCGCGACAAGGCGGCCTATGCAGCTGCCCGGCGCTGGCGCTGGGGCGACACCGTCATGGACGAAAGTTAACCTCGTTCCTCGCCTTGCCTTGAACTTGGCCGGCTCCCCGTTCGACCAAGTCTAACCCCCCTCCGCGTCGGGCTCTCATCCTGCACCAATCTGGTCTATTCTAGCGCCCGCCTTCTTTCCCCTTCAGGAGTTCTCCATGTCGACCGGCTGGATCGTTCTCGGCGTCATCGTCGTCCTCGCGCTGTTCGCCTTCAGCGCGTATAACCGCCTCGTGGCGCTGAGCCAGCGCGTCGGCCAGGCCTTTGCCGATATCGACGTGCAGCTCAAGCAGCGCCACGATCTGATCCCGAACCTCGTCGAAACGGTGAAGGGCTATGCCTCGCATGAGCGCGGCACGCTCGACGACGTCATCAAGGCGCGCAATTCGGCAATGTCGGCGCAAGGTCCCGCGCAGGTGTCCGCAGCCGAGAACCAGCTGTCCGGCGCGCTCGGCCGGCTGATCGCGCTGTCCGAAGCCTACCCGGACCTCAAGGCCAATGCCAATTTCCAGCAGCTCGCATCCGAGCTCTCCGACCTCGAGAACAAGATCGCGGCGAGCCGCCGCTTCTTCAACAGCGCGGTCCAGGAATACAACACCGGCATCCAGCAGCTGCCGGCTGCGCTGTTCGCCGGCATGTTCGGCTTCACCAAGAAGGACTTCTTCGATCTCGGCGCGAGCCGCACCGAGGTTGAGGCGACGCCGCAGGTAAAGTTCTGATTGCTGCGTGCCCCCACCTTCGTCGTTCCGGGGCGCGTCGAAGACGCGAACCCGCAACCTCGACCGCGATACTAAGCTCTGGATTCCGGGTTCACGCCGTTGGCGTGCCCCGGAATGACAGAAGCTAACGGAAGCAGCCATGGCCGCGTATGGTCTCTACACGCATATCGCCTCGAACAAGTTTCGTTCGATGCTGCTGCTCGGCGGCCTGTTCGCGCTGGTTTACGTGCTGGTCTATGCCGGCGCTCTGGTCGCCGAAGTCTTCATCAACGGCAATGAGACCGTCGCGTACTATCTGAGGCACGCCTTCTCCGATCTGCTCAAGGCCGCGCCCTTCGCGACGGTCGTGGCGGCGGTCTGGATCGTGATCGCCTATTTCTTCCATCAGTCGATGATCGACGCGGTGACCGGCGGCCACGACGTCACCCGGCGGGAGGAGCCGCGGCTCTACAACCTGCTCGAAAACCTCTGCATCTCGCGCGGCATCACCATGCCGAAGCTGAAGATCATGGAGAGCCCGGCGCTGAACGCGTTCGCGACCGGCCTCAATCCCAGGCAATATTCCATCACCGTCACCACGGGTCTCCTCGATGCGCTTGACGACAAGGAGATCGAGGCGGTGCTGGGCCACGAGCTGACACATATCAGGAACGGCGACGTCCAGCTGATGGTGGTCGCCGTCATCATCGCCGGCGTGGTCGGCTTCTTCGGCGAGATGTTCTTCCGCCTGTTCACGAATTTCAACTGGAGCTCCGGCGGCTCGTCGGGCTCCTCATCGTCCTCGCGCTCGTCCTCGTCATCGAGCGACAGCAAGAGCTCCGGCGGCGGCGCGGTGATCGTGATCATCATCGCGATCGTGCTGATCGTGGTGGCCTGGCTGCTGTCTCAGGTGGTCAAGCTCGCGCTGTCGCGGTCGCGCGAATATCTCGCCGACGCAGGCTCCGTCGAGCTGACGAAAGATCCCGATGCGATGATCTCGGCGCTGCGCAAGATCGAGAATCGCGGCGAGCTGCCCGGCGCGACCTCGGCCGTCATGGAGCTCTGCGTCGACAATCCCCGCGAGGGCTTCGCCGATCTGTTCGCAACCCACCCCTCGGTGCAGTCCAGGGTCGACGCACTGGTCAAGTTTGCCGGCGGCCATGATCCGGGCCCGCTACCGCCGGCCGAGGCAACGGACGAGCCCGAGGCGCCGGCCGACCAGCAGGACACCCCGCCGCCGCCAAGTCACGGCCCCTGGAACGATGCCGGCGGCCCTGTCGCTCCGCCGCCCGTGCCCGCACCCGGCCCCTCCGGAACCGCGAACAGCAACCCCATGGGCACGCCGGTCGGTAATCCCATGGGCAATCCTATGGGTCCTTGGGGCCGTCATTGAGCATGCGGTGTGCCGCCATGCGCGGCAGTTTCGCCGCGATTGGGAAAAACTTCAGGAATTGCCGTATCGACATGCCGAGGAATTGAATTCTCCCTTGTTTCTGCCATGTTCGCGCCCAACAGCAGACTTGGGACATCCTTGGGACATTCCTCGGGACATCGATTTGGGGCCCGGCCGATTGCGACCTCGCGATCGGGGGGCGCGTTAGGGGACAGCAATGGCGAAGCCGGCAGTGGTTGTGGTAGGCGCGGACAAGGGCGGGGTCGGCAAGACCACGGTGTCGCGCACCTTGCTCGATTATTTCTCAGCCAACAACGTGCCGACGCGCGCCTTCGACACGGAATCGCCCCGCGGAACCCTGAAGCGCTTCCACCCCGACATCACCGAGATCGTCGACATGACGACGACGTCGGATCAGATGAAGATCTTCGATACGCTCAATGCGACCAGCCCGTCGGTGACCGTGATCGACGTCCGCGCCGGCCTGCTCTCGCCGGCGCTTGCCTCGCTGCGCGACATCGGTTTCCTCGACGCCGCCAAGGCCGGGCAGATCACCTTCGCGGTATTCCACATCCTTGGACCCTCGATCGCCTCGCTGGACGAGATCGCCGAGACCGCCGGCTTCATGACCGGTGCAAAATATTTCCTGGTGAAGAACTTCATCAACGACACCCAGTTCTTCCAGTGGGACCAGGCGACCTATAATTCCTACTTCCACCGCATCAAGGACGCCACCGAGCTGACCATCCCCAAGCTCGACGAAATGGCCTATGAGCAGGTCGAGGTGTCCTCCGTTCCGTTCCTGAAGTTCGTCGCCAACAAGGGCATCAACGACGAGGCCGCGAACTATTCCTTCGTGTTGCGCGGCTATGTCCGGCACTGGCTGGCCAACGTCTGGAGCGAGTTCGACCGCATCCGCCTGACCGACATCGTCGGTTCGAAGCCGGTGACCCGCAACAGCGAAAAATAGTTGCGCAAGCCGGGCTGATACGGCTGGATTGGTCGTCAAGTTCGACTGATATAGCTGTCGATGTCCGCAACGCCCGTCTACATCATCTGCTCGCCCCGCCCGCAGGTCGGCAAGACCCTGCTGGCGCGGCTTTTGAGCGAATTCCTGCTGCTCAAGAACGGCAACGTCGCGGCCTTCGACGTCAATCTGAAGGAGCCGTCGCTGCTCGACTACCTGCCCGGCGTCACCGAGACCGCCGACGTGATCGACACCTACGGCAAGATGCAGCTGATGGACCGTGTCATCGTCGACGACGGGCTTGCCAAGGTGATCGACCTCGGCTTCCACGCCTTCGATGAGTTCTTCAAGATGACCGACGAGATCGGCCTGTTGAAGGAAGCGGCACGCCGCCACGTCGCGCCCCAGATCCTGTTCGTCGCCGACACCGACCGCGTCTCGGCGCGCGCCCACGAGATGCTGCGCGCGCAGATCCCGCGCATGAACCTGATCACGGTCGACAACGAATATGTGGTGCGCGGCGAGCTGCCGGCCGCGATGGAAGGCGGCCGGCTGCTCCGCCTGCCCGCACTGCCCGGCTTCCTGAAGACCTATATCGACCGGCTGAACTTCTCCTTCACCCGCTATCTGCGCCAGGAGAAGGACTCCTCCACCGAGCTGCATCAGTGGACCCGGCGGAATTACCTCGCCTTCCGCGAGCTCGAGCTCAATCTGATCCTGCAACGGTCCTGAATATTTTACCCGGGTAATATTGACAGAAGCCAGACGTGCCGCTACTGGATTGCGCAGCAACGTCCTCAGTTAAAAGGCCCGTCCGTGAGCATCGACCGGAAAGCAGCGATCACCGCCTACAAGGAGCGCAAGACCATTGCGGGCGTCTACGTCGTGCGCTGCGCAGCGTCGGGGCAGGCCTGGGTCGGCCAGGCGCCGAACCTGGAGACGATTCAGAACCGCATCTGGTTCTCGCTGCGCCAGGGCAGCCACACCTGCCGCAGCCTCCAGGCCGCCTGGACCACGCATGGCGAGGCCGGCCTGGCGTTTGCCGAATGCGAGCGTTTGGAGGACGAGGAGAGCGCCTATGTCAGGAACGCGCTCCTGAAGGAGCGCCTGCTGCATTGGCGGGCCGAGCTGAAGGCCGAGCTGATCTGACCGCGGCAAGCGGCTCAGTGGCCCTCGAACGTCATCAGCGTGCGGACCGGCACGTCCATGGCGCGCAGCTTGGCGGCGCCGCCGAGCTCGGGCAGGTCGATGATGAAGCAGGCGGCGACCAAGTTGGCGCCGATCTGGCGCAACGAGCGGGGTCGTGATGTCGCGGAACCTGATCCCGGCTTGGGATGATTCGACGATGGTAGCGAAGCAATGACGCGTTCAGATTCTAAGCTTGGTAAGAAGCGTCCAAGGACTCGGCGATGACATCAAACAGCTCAATATTGGCCCGGATTCCCAACACAAACGCGATGGCATCCCCTCCCCCTCCGTATAATCGACTTCCGTAGACAAGCTGATCGAACGGCTCATTCCCTCCCAGCTCGAACGCAAATGTGGGATCGTCCGCGTGGAAGATTCGAAACATCAATGGCATCTGGGTGCAATAAGCACTCCCTCCGAGGTCAGTGCCGATCTCGAAGACGAGGCCGCAATCTAAATTCTTGTACCAGCGATTGCGGCGGCGCTTGAATCCGTGCGCCGGGCTAAACGCTTCAATGAAGGAAAGGACGTCCCGCTTCTTTCCCGTCCAACCCTCCGTCCGGATGCCTAAACGCTCGCCCTCCTGCCTCTTCTGTGTCCTGATGAAGGCTGCTTCGCCGTTTGCGAACTCCCGATCGAACCAGGTTTTCTTCATGTGCTCGTATAAGCATTTTATGAGGGGAGCCGCTTTAAATGGAGGCTCTTTGAAATCCATGGCAGCGAAGAGCTCATCCAGGAATGCAGAACTGTATCCTTGTTCAATGCCGAAGTAACGTATCTCGGAAAGTACCTTTCCCGCGCACCGCATTGTCTCCAACGCGACCTCATCCCAGTATCGATTGAGCAAGTCCGCCTGGTTCTCGCCGCAGAATTCAATCATTCGATTCTGCCATGCCTTGTGGACCACAAAGCCGCGCGTCTCGAAGGCAAGCTGTGTCGAAACACGACCCGGCCAGTTTGCAAGTGCGATCAGGAGGGGATGATCTTTCATCATGATATCTCGCTCCAACCAAGCTCCGTCGGCGGGAGCCGACGGAATCACACGACGTGCTGCGATGTTCGAGATCAGCGTGATGCTGCAGAGGTCTTGACCGTCGCCCCGGCGGCGGCCGGGACGACGAGGGTCAATGTCCCTCGAACGTCATCAGCGTGCGCACCGGCACGTCCATGGCGCGCAGCTTGGCGGCGCCGCCGAGCTCGGGCAGGTCGATGATGAAGCAGGCGGCAACGACGTTGGCGCCGATCTGGCGTAGCAGCTTCACCGCGCCCTCCGCGGTGCCGCCGGTGGCGATGAGGTCGTCGACCAGGATGACGCGCTCGCCGGGCTGGATCGCGTCGACATGCATCTCCATCTCGTCGATGCCGTATTCGAGCGAATAGGCGATGCGCACGGTGGTGTGCGGCAGCTTGCCCTTCTTGCGGATCGGCACGAAGCCGGCCGAGAGCTGGTGCGCCACCGCGCCGCCGATGATGAAGCCCCTCGCCTCCATGCCGGCGACCTTGTCGATCTTGTTGCCGGCCCAGGGATTGACGAGCTCATCGACCGCGCGGCGGAAGGCGCGCGCATCCGCGAGCAGGGTCGTGATGTCGCGGAACATGATCCCGGGCTTCGGATAGTCCGGGATGGTGCGGACGCTGGCCTTGATGTCGTGGTCAAAAGTCATTTGTATCCCATGTTAGCTGTCATTCCGGAGCGGCTCGAAGAGCCGAATCCGGAATCTCGACATTCCGGGTTCGATGCTGCGCATCGCCCCGGAATGACGAGCATGAAACATGCACTCAATTCGCCCCGGCATCTAGCCGGAACGCATTCTCAACAATCTTCAGGCCCACCTCATTGCCGAGCGACATCAGCGATTCCGGATGGAATTGCACGCCGGCGACCGGCAGGGTCTTGTGCTCCAGCGCCATGGCGACACCGTCCTCGGTGCTGGCGGTGACGGACAGCACCTCCGGCATGCTGTCGCGTTCGACATAGAGCGAGTGATAGCGGCCGATGACGATCTCGTTCGGCAGATTGCGCATCAGGCGCCCGCCGCGCACCTGCACCCGTGAGGGCCGGCCGTGCGCCGGATGGGTGAGCTGGCCGAGCTCGCCGCCGAAATATTCGCCGATGGCCTGCACGCCGAGGCAGACGCCGAACACCGGCAGCTTCTTCTCCAGCGCCGCATCGATCGTCTTGTTGATCGCGAAATCTTCCGGCCTGCCGGGGCCCGGCGACAGCACCAGCAAATCCCAGGTCTTCTGCTTGAGCATGTCGAGCGCGTGCACGTGGCGGACCACGGTGACGTCGGCGCCGACCTGGCGGAAATAATCGGCGAGCATGTGCACGAAGCTGTCGTCGTGGTCGATTAGCAGCACCCGCTTGCCCGAGCCGGTGGCATCGGGCGCGAAAGTCGAGAGCGGCTTCGGCGGATCGCCGCGCAGCGCCTGAAACAGCGCGGCGGCCTTGACCTGGCATTCGCGGTCTTCGGCGGCGGGATCGGAATCGAACAGGCAGGTGGCGCCGACGCGCACTTCGGCGAGGCCATCCTTCATGCGGATGGTGCGGATGGTGAGGCCGGTGTTGATGCTGCCGTCGAAATTCACCGCGCCGATCGCACCGGCATACCAGCGCCGCGGCGAGCGCTCGTGATCCTCGACGAACTGCATCGCCCACAGCTTCGGCGCGCCTGTGACGGTGACGGCCCACGCATGGGTGAGGAAAGCATCGAGCGCATCGAAGCCAGGGCGCAGCATGCCCTCGACATGATCGACGGTGTGAAACAGCTTCGAGTAGGTCTCGATCTGGCGACGCGCCAGCACCTTGATGGTGCCGGGGACGCAGACGCGCGCCTTGTCGTTACGGTCGACGTCGGTGCACATGTTGAGCTCGAACTCGTCCTTCTCCGAGTTCAGGAGTTTACGGATCTGCTCGGCATCGCCGATCGAATCCGTGCCGCGCGCGATCGTGCCCGAGATCGGGCAGGTCTCGACGCGGCGCCCGTCCGAGCGCACGAACATTTCCGGCGAGGCGGAGACGAGAAACTCGCCCTCCCCCAGATTCATCAGCGCGCCATAGGGCGACGGGTTGATGACGCAGAGGCGCTGGAAGACTTCGGCCGGCGATCGGTCGCAGGGCTCGGCAAACAATTGTCCCGGCACCGCCTCGAACAGATCACCGCGCGCGAACGCCGCGCGCGCGGTCTCGACCGTGGCCTGATATTCGCCGGGCGCATGGTCGGCAAAGCCCTGGCGCGGCGTCTTCAGGTACGGGCTCTCCGTGGTCTCGCGCGGCAGGCCCTCAGTGGACTTGCCCTTCCACGCGAAATCGTAGGAGAGCACGACGCCGCGGCCGGTGGCGCGGTCATAGGCCAGCAGGCGATCGGGAACGTAGAGCACGATGTCGCGCTGGTCCTGCTCGCGCGGGCGCTTCTGCACGAGATCCTCGATCTGGAAGACGAGGTCGTAGGCGAAGGCGCCGAACAGGCCGAGCAGCCCGTCATCATTGGCGGAGAAGGCGGCGACGAGGTCGCGCACCAGCGACATCACGCTGGCGCGCCGCGTGCGCTGATCCTCCTCGACCGGCGCATCGCCGCGGATGATGTGGCCTGCGAGGCGCGCGGGCGTCTTCTCGGAGATCACCACGCAGGGCTCGCGCAGGACGTCGCCGAGGAAGGCGATCAGCACCTCTCCTCGCGGGTTGAGCGCTTCGAGCTTGAAATTGAAGCCCGTTGTCTCGAGCTTGAGCGGCGGATCGGAGAAGCCGAGGTCGAAGCTCTCGTAGCGGCCGGGAACGGTCGTACCCGAGGACAGCACCACGCCGCGGCGGCGGTCGAGCAGGTTGATCAGGTCGTCGAGCCGGCTGGCGCCGCCGGTAAACTGCTCTGCCACGCGCGTGATCGCAAGACCTGCGCGGGTCGCATAGTCGCTTCTGGCCGGGAGGGCAAAGACGGTCCTGTTCATGTCGTCCTCTTACGAAACTTGCCGAGGGAACGCCACACAGGACAAACGAGAAGGCCGCCGCGCTGTGCAGGCGACCTCAGACGATTTGGGAAAGAAAAATCGCACCGGCCACCTCGTCAGGAGGTGCGCCACCAAAGACGGGCTGGGCGGACAACGGTGCTCATGGGGCGATACTCACCATGGCGCGGGGACGGCGTCAAGGGCCGCCCCATCTGCGAGGATCGGCTTCGGACTATTGCTCGAGAGGGTCAGGCTCCCAGCCGAACCTGCTCTTCTTCCGATCCCATTTGAGCACGGAATAGCCGTCGCACTCCATGCATCCCCAAAGGACGAGCTTGCCGCGCTTATCCTTCGAAAGAGCCGCGAACTGGCGGTTGGTACGTACAGCGTCGACAAAGCGCACCTTAGGCTTCTCGCCGTCCGGCTGATCGAGGACCAGCATGAACCTTCCCTTTGGGCCGGCACACTCCTGAAACACGCCGACCACGGCGATCTGCCTCGTGGCGGCGCCGTCGAAGCGCCCCTCGACGGCAAAGGACATGCCGGCGTCCTTCATCACATCAGCGCCGTTCTCGACCAGCAGCTCCTTGGGAATCAGGTCCTTGCGGAATTCGGTCGCCTTGCACCAGCTTTTGCGGATCTGGTTTGCAGGGATGCCGCGAACCTCGGTCGTGAACGGGTGGAATTCCGCGATGACCCACCAGGCCTCTGCCTTGAGGTTGCCGTTCAGCGTGACGAAGGCCTGCTCTGCCGCAGCCTGGGCCGTCGTCAACGCAACGATGCCGGCAATGGCGGCCACGCCCCCAACGATCAGGCCGCGCACGCGGCGCGTGAGAGACGACGTCGCCATACGTCTCACCCCAGATGCTTGCGGAAGAACTCCGTCGCCCTGCCCCAGGCGAGCTCGGCGGCTTCGCGGTCGTGCACGGCCTGGCGCTGCTCGTTGACGAAGGCATGCTCGGCGTCATAGCGGAACAGCTCGAGCGACTTGCCGGCGGCCTTCATCGCCTTTTCGAAGCCGTTGACCAGCTCCGGCGTGCACCAATCGTCCTTGTTGGCGAAATGGGCCTGGAGCGGAATCTTGACGTCGGCGGGCTTGGCGGCCTGCTCCGGCGGGATGCCGTAGAACACGACGCCGGCCGCGAGCTCCGGAATCCTGGTCGCGCCGATGATGGTCACGGCCCCGCCGAGGCAGAAGCCGGTCAGGCCGACCTTGGCGCCGTTGCGCGACAGATATTGCGCAGCGCCGCGCACCGTCTGCGTGGTGGCGTCCATGAAGTCGAGCGAGTTCATCTCCTTGTTGGCGCTGTCGGTGTCGTGATACGGTACCACCTTGCCCTTGTAGAGATCGGGCGCCAGCGCATCGAAGCCGGCCAGCGCGAAGCGGTCGCACAGGCCCTTGATCTGATCCGACAATCCCCACCACTCCTGGATCACGACCACGCCTGGCGCGTTGCCGCGCGCGGCATTGGCGAGATAGCCCGAGGCGTCCTTGCCGTCCGGCCGCTTGAAGGTGATGGCGGTTCCCATGGTGTCCTCCGGTAAGTTTCTGAGGGAGCGGTTGACGGTATTCTGGCCGCTGGATACGCGCGGCGCAATCACACTCCCGTCATTCCGGCGCGCGCGATAGCGCGAACCGGGAATGACGGCCCCACAAAAAAGCCCCCTTGCAGGGGGCTTTCTCATGTCTTGTCTCGTCAGGCGCGGCCTCAGTGCGAGCTGGCCCAGACCTTCTTCTTGGTGAAGTACATCAGGCCCGCGAACAGGATCAGGAACACGAAGACCTGGAAGCCGAGGCGCTTGCGCGCCTCCATGTGCGGCTCGGCGGTCCACATCAGGAAGGTGGTGACGTCCTTGGCGTACTGAGCGACCGTCGTCGGCGATCCGTCGTCATAGGTCACCTGGCCGTCGCTGAGCGGCTTCGGCATCTTGATGGCGTGGCCCGGGAAGTACTTGTTGTAGTAGGACCCCTCCGGGATGGTCACGCCCTCAGGCGCCTTGTCCTCATATCCCTGGAGCACCGCGGTGACATAGTCAGGCCCCTGTTCCTGGTACTGGGTGAAGACGTCGAAAATGAACCAGGGGAAGCCGCGCTTGTAAGAGCGCGCCTTGGTGATCAGGGACAGGTCGGGCGGCGCCGCACCACCGTTCGCCGCACGCGCAGCCTGCTCGTTCGGGAATGGCGAGGGGAAATAGTCTGCCGGCCGGCCCGCACGCTCGAACATGTCACCCGCATCGTTCGGACCGTCCTTGACCTTGTACTCGGCTGCAAACGCCGACGCCTGCGCCACCGAATAGCCGGGCCCGCCGGGCTCGGCGAGATTGCGGAAGGCGACGTAAGACAGGCCGTGGCAGCTGGCGCAGACCTCCTTGTAGACCTTCAGGCCGCGCTGCAGGGCGCCGCGATCGAACGTACCGAAAGGCCCAGCGAAGGACCATTTGTTGCCCGGAGGCTTGTCGCCGCCTTCGGACGCTTTCGCGCTGTCGATCGAGCCCGCGAACAACGAACCGGCGAGCGCCAGCACGATCGCGGTCGACACCATCGGTGTCGATCGGCTGCCGGTCTTGGCCAGCACCGCATCCGAGATCGAGTTCGGCACCGGCCGCGGCTTCTCGATCCGCGAGAGCAGCGGCAGCACGATCAGGAAGTAGGCGAAGTAGCAGAACGTCAGGATCCGGCCGGCAATGACGTAGATGCCCTCCGGCGGCTGCGCGCCGAGATAGCCGAGCAGGATGCAGACAACGACGAAGATCCAGAAGAACTGCTTGGCCAGCGGGCGATACTTCGACGACTTCGTCTTCGCAGCGTCCAGCCAGGGCAGGAAGCACAGGATGATGATCGCCCCGAACATCGCGACGACGCCAGCGAGCTTGTCCGGAATCGAGCGCAGGATCGCGTAGAACGGCAGGTAATACCATTCCGGCACGATGTGCGGCGGCGTCACGCCCGGGTTCGCCGGAATGTAGTTGTCGGCATCGCCGAGATAGTTCGGCATGTAGAAGATGAACCAGGCGTAAAGCAGCAGGAAGCAGGCGACGCCGAACATGTCCTTGATGGTGGCATGCGGCGTGAACGGCACCGTGTCCTTTTCCGTCTTCGGCTCGACGCCATCAGGATTGTTCTGGCCGGCGACGTGCAGCGCCCAGACGTGCAGCACGACAACGCCCGCGATCACGAACGGCAGCAGATAGTGCAGCGAGAAGAAGCGGTTCAGCGTCGGGTTGCCGACCGCATAGCCGCCCCACAACAGCGTCACGATGCTCTCGCCGACATAGGGAATGGCGGAGAACAGGTTGGTGATGACGGTGGCGCCCCAGAAGCTCATCTGGCCCCAAGGCAGCACGTAGCCCATGAAGCCCGTGGCCATCATCAGGAGGTAGATGATGACGCCGAGGATCCACAACACCTCGCGCGGCTCCTTGTACGACCCGTAATAGAGGCCGCGGAACATGTGGACGTAGACGGCGACGAAGAACATCGAAGCGCCCACCGCATGCATGTTGCGCAGCAGCCAGCCGTAGTTCACGTCGCGGACGATCAGCTCGACCGACTTGAAGGCAAGATCGGCATTCGGCGTGTAATGCATCGCCAGGATCACGCCGGTCAGGATCTGCATCCCCAGCATGAAGGAGAGGATGGCGCCGAAGGTCCACCAATAGTTCAGGTTACGCGGGGTGGGATAGGCGACGAACGAGGAGTGCATGAGGCCGAAGATCGGCAGGCGCCGCTCGATCCATTGCAGGGCCGGATTGCTCGGCTGGTAGTCGGATGGTCCGCTCATGATGCGATCCTGAGGAAATAATACGACGAGACGGCGCGAAGCTTCGGACGAAAGTCCGAAGCTCAGCCGATCTGGATTTTGGTGTCGGAAACGAACTGGTACGGCGGCACTGGCAGGTTCGAGGGCGCGGGGCCCTGGCGGATGCGGCCGGACGTATCGTACACCGAACCATGACAGGGGCAGAAGAACCCGTCGTAGCTGCCTTCATGAGCGATCGGGATGCAGCCGAGATGGGTGCAGATGCCGATCACGACCAGCCACTGATCGTGACCGGACTTGACCCGAGCCTCGTCGGTTTGCGGATCGGGCAGACTCGCCACGTTGACGGCGCGCGCCTCCTCGATCTGCTTCTTGGTGCGGTGACTGATGTAGATCGGCTTGCCGCGCCAGAACACCTTGATGTCCTGGCCCTCGGCGATCGGGCTGAGATCGACCTCGATCGGCGCACCGGCGGCGATGGTCGAGGCGTCAGGATTCATCTGCGAGATGAAGGGCCAGAGCGCGGCCGCGCCCCCTACTGCTGCAGCTGCCCCGGTTGCAACGAATAAGAAATCACGGCGTGTCGGATGGTCCGCCGAAGACGCTGTCGTCACGATTCCAACCCTTTCTTCTTGTGCAACCGGTGGAACCGCTCCAGGGGGCGCCCATGAGGTCCCCGGAAAGGCTGCCGGCGCCCGCGGCCCCCCGCGGCGGCAGAACTTCGCTTATTCGCCTCTAAACAGGCGAAACAGCAGTCCAGAATCGTTCTATTGGCACCCTTGCCGGGCGAGCGCAAGCCCGCTATCGGCGCGGGGGCGTGCCATGCACGAATTCCCGGGCAGGCGATGTTTTATTGAGACATTCCCGTCCCGCAACCAGTCCGCCATTCCCGATGCAGATAGCGCTTTTCCAACCCGACATCCCTCAGAACACCGGCACGATTCTCAGGCTCTGCGCCTGCCTCGGGCTGGACGCCCATATCATCGAACCGGCGGGGTTCCCGGTCTCCGACCGCGCGTTCCGCCGGGCGGGAATGGACTACCTCGGCCATGTCAGCATCGTCAGGCACGATTCCTGGCCGAAGTTCGAGGACTGGCGCGCCGCCCACGGCCACCGCCTGCTGCTGTTCACCACCAAGGCCGCCACCGACTATCGCGATTTCCGTTACAAGACGTCGGACATCCTGCTATTCGGGCGCGAGAGCGCCGGAGTGACCGAGGCGGTGGTCGAGGCCGCGGATGCGCGGCTGGTGATCCCGATCCGGGCCGGGCTGCGGTCGCTCAATGTCGCCATGAGCGCGGCGATGGCCGCCGGCGAAGCGCTGCGGCAGGTCCGGACCCCGCAAGTCTGAAGGCCAAAGGAGAGACGATTGAGTTACGCGGTCAAGGAAATCTTCCTGACCCTGCAAGGCGAAGGCGCCCATGCCGGACGCGCCTCCGTGTTCTGCCGCTTTGCCGGCTGCAACCTCTGGAGCGGGCGCGAGGCGGACCGCCTTGAAGCCATTTGCAAGTTCTGCGACACGGATTTCGTCGGGACCGACGGCACGCTCGGCGGCCGCTACGGCTCGGCCGCCGACCTCGCCGACACCATCGCCGCGCAATGGCGGGCCGCCGAAGCCGACCGCTACGTGGTGCTGACCGGCGGCGAGCCGCTGCTCCAGGTCGACGCCGCGCTGATCGAGGCGCTGCACGCCCGTGGCTTCGAGATCGGCATCGAGACCAACGGCACCATCGAAGCGCCCGATGGCCTCGACTGGATCTGCGTCAGCCCCAAGGGCGGCAGCGAACTGGTGCTGCGCCAGGGCCACGAGCTGAAACTGGTCTACCCGCAGGCCCTCGCCGCGCCGGAGACATTCGAGCACCTCGCCTTCGAGCGCTTCTCTCTGCAGCCGATGGACGGACCGGAGGTGATCGAGAACACCGCGCGCGCGATCGACTATTGCCTGCGCCACCCGCAATGGCGGCTCAGCGTGCAGACGCATAAATCGCTCGGTATCAGATAGGACGCGACCGGGAATGCAGATGGACAATTCGACGATCGAAGGCCGCAAGGCCCGCGCCCGCACCTGGTTCGAATCCTTGCGCGACGAAATCTGCGCGAGCTTCGAGCGGCTCGAGGACGACGCCCCGCACGACCTCTATCCGGGCGAAGCCGGCCGCTTCAAGCGCACGCCCTGGCAACGCGCCGACCATACCGGCGCGCCCGGCGGCGGCGGCGTGATGTCGATGATGCACGGCCGGCTGTTCGAGAAGGTCGGCGTGCACTGCTCGACCGTGCACGGCGAGTTCGCCCCTGAATTTCGCGCCCAGATTCCCGGCGCGGCGGACGACCCGAAGTTCTGGGCCTCCGGCATCTCGCTGATCGCGCATATGCGCAATCCGAACGTGCCCGCCGTGCACATGAACACGCGCTTCGTCGTCACCACGAAAGCCTGGTTCGGCGGCGGCGCCGATCTCACCCCGGTGCTCGACCGCCGGCGCACGCAGGACGATGCCGACACCATCGCCTTCCACGCCGCGATGAAGGAGGCCTGCGCGCAGAACAGCGGCGTTGCCGATTACGACAAGTACAAGACATGGTGCGACGAGTATTTCTACCTGCCGCACCGCAAGGAGCCGCGCGGCATCGGCGGCATCTTCTACGACTGGCACGACAGCGGCGATTGGGAGGCCGACCTCGCCTTCACCAAGGACGTCGGCCGCGCTTTCCTGAAGATCTACCCCGACATCGTCAGGCGCAATTTCGCCAGCGCCTGGACCGCCGCCGACCGCGAGGAGCAATTGATCCGGCGCGGCCGCTATGTCGAGTTCAACCTGCTCTATGATCGCGGCACCATCTTCGGGCTCAAGACCGGCGGCAATGTCGATTCGATCCTGTCGTCGATGCCCCCGGAGGTGAAATGGCCGTGACCGCTTCGAAGCCGCTCCCCCGCGCCATGCTGATCGACATGGACGACACCATCCTGTCGGCCTATGGCCGGCCCGAGATCGCCTGGAACACGATCGCCAACGAATTCGCGGAGGAGCTTGCGCCGCTGCCGCCGCCGCAGGTCGCGACCGCGGTGCTGGCTTATGCGCGACAGTTCTGGGCGACCGCGGAGCCGATCTGGCGGATGAAGCTTGGCGAGGCGCGGCGGCTCACGGTGCGCGGCGGCTTCGCCGCGCTCGCCGCCGACGGCCATCGCGCCCTATCGGACGGTCTCGCCGATCGCATCGCCGACCGCTTCACCACCTACCGCGAGGAGGCGATCTTCGTCTTCCCCGGTGCGCATGATGCGATCGACGCGTTCAGGGCACGCGGCGTCAAGCTCGCGCTGGTGACGAACGGCGCCGCCGACATGCAGCGCGCCAAGGTCGAGCGGTTCGAGCTGGCGCATCGCTTCGACCACATCCAGATCGAGGGCGAGCACGGTTTCGGCAAGCCCGAGGAGCGCGCCTATCTGCACGCGATGGAGGCGCTCGGCGTCACGCCCGCGGACACCTGGATGATCGGCGACAATCTGGAATGGGAAGTCGTGACGCCGCAGCGGCTCGGCATCTATTCGATCTGGATCGACGTGCACGGCGACGGCCTGCCCGAAGGCTCGACCGTCAAGCCCGACCGCATCATCCGCTCGCTAAGCGAATTGGTGCCGGATCGGCCCTGAGCAGGCAGCCAGACAAAAAATCGAAAAACAACCCCATGCACAGTAGACGGCCCCTGCAAGATCAAGGACTTACGGATTTTACGAAACGCCCCTTTGATGCGTCGGGCAAAACAAGGGTATGATGTCGCACGATGAAGAGGCCGATGCCCGCAGCCTCAGTGCGTCGGCAGCAGGATCTTGTGCACCACGCCGGCTTCCAGCCATTCGGTTTTGATGCTTCCGCCTTTCTTGGCGAGCATCTGTCGCACGAACCTGGAGCCGAAGCCCTCGCGCTTGGGAGGGCGTACCGGAGGCCCGCCCAGCTCCTGCCAGGCCAACTGAAGCTCGGCAGGGGCCACATTCCATGACACCAGCACGCGGCCTTCCGGACAAGACAATGCGCCGTACTTGGCGGAGTTGGTCGCCAGTTCATGGATCGAGAGCGCCAGGGCGCGCGACTGATCCAGCGCAAGCTCCGTCGCCGGTCCCGAAAGGATAAAGCGTGCGCGCTCATACCCTGCAAGTTCCGACGCAAGAAGCTCGGCAAGGTCGCTTTGATAGCTCAGGTCATCTTGCATGAACCCATCGGCGGTGACGACGGCCGCAATCCTCCGACCGAGAGTCGCGCGGGCGTCCTCGTCATGCGAGAGCGTCTGGTTGACGACCGCTTGCACCACCGCGATCATGTTCCGCATGCGGTGCAAGAGCTCCCCCATGAGAAGCTCACGCTCGCGATCTTTTCCGGCCAAAGCTGCCGCGAGCCTGCGGTATTGCTCCGCGCCCCAAATGATCACTGAGCCCGATGCCAGATAAAGTGCCAGGCTCGCCACCGTCGCGGCTTCCTTGATTTCAAAGGTGTAGACCGGCGGCATGAAAGCGTACCAGCCGATCACGCCTGCACCGAAGAGTGTGAGAACGCCCGATCCACTTCCGGCCCACAGGGTGGAAAGCAGGACCGCGGGATAGTAAGTGGCAAACGCAATGACGCCTGGGCCGACGAGCGCGCCCAGCGCAAGTCTCACAAGGGTGGCCAGGACGATCGATCCCGCCGCAACGCCTATGGCCAGGGGCAAACTGCGCTCATTCTGGGCCTGCCAAGGCTTAAGCTTGGCAAGCTCGAATGGCAGGTTGAGAGAGCGAAGCCGCAGACCCTTCTGCCTGGCCCAGTCCTTGACCAGGCGCAGCCGCCGCCATGGATCGTGCTGACGGCGCTGATCGACGTAAGCCACCGCCAGCGAAGCTGCGTCGGCAATGGTCTGCAGCAGCTGGACCTCTCTCGGCTGAATCTCGCGGGAATTCGCCCAGTAGGCGCCCATCGCCGCGATCGGGTCGTCCTGCCGAACGGGCACCATCGCCAGACTACGGACAAAGGTCGGGCGGTAGGCGTCCTGCGGAATTCGGTCGTCCTGATAGATGTCCGGGATGACGGCAGCACGCCGCTCCAGCATGCACCAACCGGAGATGCAGGCCGACATCGGGAATCGCTGTCCCTTCCAAAGCGGCCCGATTGCGTCCTCTTCCGCATAATAGCATCGGTCGCCCTCGCGCAGAACGAATGTGATCCCGTCCGCTCCGATCAGCGTCCGCGCAGAATGAGCGACGATATCCATGATCTCCGGCACGCTGCGTGCGATCGAGAGGCGCCGGACGATCGCAACCAGCGCCAATATCTCGGGGCTGTCCGGGTCAACGAGCGGAAACTTTGCGACGTTGCTCTGATCCATGTCACCGGCCGCCATCGGCACGTCCCCCAGGGAGCCCGTTGCACACTTAGCGTAGCTGCAAACCCGCGGCCGAGCCAGCGCAACGCGCCCCGCCGGGCCGCCCCGGGGGCGCGGCATAAGCGACTGCTGGCCTGCCGCCACGGGCTGCAGGACCAGACCCAAGCCGTTGAGGCGAAGCGCAATGCATCCGGCAACCCGGTCGGAAAGCCGGCCAGGAACGGCAACAATTCCTTCCGACCCCGCCAATCGCGAGCGCATGTGGCTGCGTCATTTCGGCCGTATCGCAACCCACCGCCGGATTCTCTCGGCACGACCGGTCTGCGTGATCGGCCCGTCATGACCGCCTGCTAGCTTCCCTTCCGGGTCGATCACGCGAAAGGAACACTCCATGGACTTGAAAGCCGGCGATGTCGTGATGCTGAAATCCGGCGGCCAGCCGCTGACGGTTGCGGAGGTGAAGGAGAGCGACGCGCTCTGCCTCTGGATGGGCATGGAAGGCGAGCTATTCCGCGAGACGCTGCCGCTGGCCGTGCTGGTGCAGGTGGAAGAGGACGATGAGGAGGATGAAGACGAGGAAGAGGACGAAGACTAGGCGCGCTCAAGACCGCATCCCGGTCAGGCCGGCCTGCTCGGCAACAGCGCCTTCGATGTCCGCGGATCTGCCAATCGCGGGGCAACAGCGGACATGGCTGGTGTCGCAAAAGGAGCCACAAGCGGCCGTCAGTGGGCATCGCCGTGAAGGTTGGCTACGGGCCCACTAGCGGAAGTCACACCTTTCGCTAGTCTCCGGCAACAATGCACTTGGCTCCATGAAGCCTGCATCATCTTCGTGGAAGAAGAGGCCGCCTCCGACAATAAACCCTCGCCATCCTGTTCCAAGCAACGCGTAAACTTTGAGACCGACATCGAGCATATCGATCGGCTTACTTGGAAAGTCATTCAAGAAGCTTGGATCGACCTCAATTATTTCAATGCCCTCAAACCAGGATCTAATTTCGAGCGCGCGAACGTCCTTAATCAAGACGTCGAGGCGCAGGTCATGCTCATCGGACCTTCCGCTTCTCAGCAGCAGCGTGCCATGGCTGATGCTATAGCCGAAAACGGAGAATTTTCTGGCTGATTTGAAAGATGTAAGTGCTGATCTCATGGGAGCGCGCAGGCAGCCATTGTTTGCTCATACAATGACCGCTCGTGCTTACGTCCGCAATGGTCACTGGCTGCCTTGGTCAGCTTGCATGGTCGTGTTCGGATCACCTCCAGAAAGCAGACCTCCCGGCACTTTAAGCTGACGTCAGGCAGCGCAAACTGGCGAACCCACAATCGCGCCTTGGGGTTGTGCTGTCGGGGGTCCCGTACATAATAGTCGAATGGAAATCCGGGATGCCAGGATTGAGGACGCGGAAGCGGCTTGTCTCGTCATGAAGCGGTCCATCGCGGAACTATGCGAGGCCGATCATAAGAACGATAGCGCCATCTTGGAGCGTTGGCTGGGAAACAAGACTCCCACGATCTTCGCCGCTTGGATGACGCAACCGGGAAATTCCTTGCTGGTGGCTGCCGAGGAAAACAACATTCTCGCCGTTGGATCGGTTACCGACGCCGGCCAGATCACTCTGAATTACGTTTCTCCAGACGTGAGATTTCGAGGCGTTAGTCGTGCATTGCTTCGGGCGCTCGAAGCGAGGGCTTTGGAGCGAGGCAACACGCAGTGTACTCTCACGAGCACAGAGACCGCCCTTCAATTCTACAAGTCCAATGGATATACGGCGGAGGGCCGCCCGGTCGGGAATTTCAGTGCCAGCTCCGGTTACCCCATGTCGAAGGTGCTCATTGAGCATTCATCTTAGGGGCAACGACTTCGGCTTCGGATCAATCGTGTCGATGATGCCGATACGCGGTCAGGTCCGCTTGACCCATGGCAGCCGATAGGCAAACGAACCCCGTGTCTTGTCGGCATGGGCCCAACAGCTGCGCGGACAGCCCAAAGCGGAATGTGTTTTGGTTGCCGATGCTGGCCGCCGAGATCCCGCGAACGGTCTTGCGACCGGCGCAGGCTTTAATCCGCACGAGGAACTGCAACTGATGCTCCCGGGCAACCAAGCGGTTCACGCATCCCTACGGCCGCATTCGGCGACGTGAGAACCACGAAGGCGCCCGATGCGAACTCGCATCCATGCTTCCGGCCACATTCAACGATCATCAGTTCCACTAAAGCTTTGCTAACCAAACAATTCTTCCAAGAGAGATTACCCATGGAACAACCGCTCCTTATCAAACTGGAAATGATTGCTCCTCTAGGTTGATTTAAGATCAAGCCACAACGCCTTCAAGACTTCAAAAGCAAAAGCGTTCGCGTGAAAAATGAGACCACTGACACGTCGTCCGATCCCGGCCTCTGCATCAGCCCTGACGAGACGTTGCCCACCAAGTGGCCGCTTGCGATCACCCTCGTGATGATCTCATGAAATCCAGCAGTGGCTTATATTTTTCTCGCCTCGATCACATCAGAGCTCTGGCGGCCTACCTCGTTTTCGTGTGGCACTTCACTCATCTCACGACTGATTTCCCGGTGCCGTACTCTGCCGTGCCGCCCTTCCCTTTCGCGCTGCTGGATGAGGGGCACGTTGGCGTTGGGCTCTTCATGACGCTGAGTGGCTACCTATTCGCCAAGCTGGTGAACGGGCAGGCGATCAACTATCCGGCGTTTCTCTGGAGTCGAGCCGTAAGATTGGTACCCTTGCTCGCCGCGTCTCTGGCCGCCTGGTATCTTCTTGGCAAGCTTCACATTGGGCCTCCAATTGACTTCAGTCATATCTGGCGCGGAATCTTGTTGCCGACGTTGCCGAATGGAGCTTGGTCGATCACGATCGAATTTCAGTTTTACCTGCTGTTCCCGTACCTGCTCGCGCTCAGCAACCGCTTTGGTCCTCATGCGCTGCTCATCGGCATCTGTCTCAGCCTCTGCCTGCGTGCGCTCCTCTGGGCAAGATACGGAGAGGTCCAGCTCGTGGCGTATTGGACCATCGTCGGGGCGATCGATCAGTTTCTGATGGGCATGTTCTTCGCAACGGCTGGCCTGGGCGAAAAGGCACGTCGCTTCATGGCTTTCACGTGTGGGCTGCTGTTCCTGATCTTCTGGCAAATATTCGACGCCGAGGGCGGCTTCTTCTACCTCGATGGGGCCTATCCCTCCCCCTCGGCATTATGGATAGTCATTCCGTCGATCCAGGCCGTAGCCTTTGGCAGTTTCATCGCCTGGTACGACAATTCAGGGATTAGCGTTCCCCCGAAGCTTGATCTCTGCCTTCGCAAAGTCGGAGAGTGGTCATATTCGATCTATCTCCTGCATTTTTTCCTGCGCGAAGTCGCAATATTCCTCGTCAAAGACCATGGTGGCCAAGACGCCAACTTTTGGTGGGCGCTCCCAGCTGCGACCTTGCTTTTCGCAGCATTCGCACCTGTGGCGGGGCTGTCATACGAATTCTTCGAGAAGCCGCTTCTCCGACTGCGCACGGCCTACATCGTACGATCCAGAAAGGGTTCGGCGGCACTGCATCCGCATTGAAATCCGATCCGCGACCTCGGGCTCGATGATCTGAGATCTGTTCGGGTCAAAGCTGCCGCAGACCGTTGAGCCGGCGCCTTCCGGTTGACTCAGCAGCCGACGTTCATGAGAACGAGCCTGGATCGCGGGCACGTTGCGGATGCCCAATCGGGCCCATCCGTCTACGCGACCAGCTGCCTCGCCGCCGCCGAGATCATCACCAGCCCGCCGGTGATGACAGCGACATCGAGGATCGCGGTGTGGATGTGCAGCGGCATCCGCTCCACGAAGGCCTTTGCCAGGAAGGCGCCGGGGATCGCGATCACGCCGATCAGGAGCGCGAAGGCAAGCACCTGTGCGGTGACGGCGCCGGCGAGGCCGAACACGGAAATCTTGATCAGGCCGGTGCCGAGCGAGATCATCGCATCGGTCGCGATCACGGCGGCGCCCTCCAGGCCGGCGGCCATCAGGAGCGAGAGCAGGATCACGCCGGAGCCGGAGGTGCCGCCGACCAGGACGCCGTAGCCGACCGAGCCGGCGGCAAGGCCGCCGTCTCCGATCCGCACGCTGCGGCGGCGGAGCACGCGGCGCAGCGGCACGCTCAGGATCAGCATGGCGCCGATCACCAGCGCCGCGCCCGCATTGGTCAGCCGCGTATAGCCGTAGGCGCCGAGCGCGGTGGTTAGCGCGGCGCAAGCGAGCACGATCAGCGCGCGGCGGCGGTCGGCGTAGCGCAGGTAAGCGACCGCGCGGCTAAAATTGGTGAAGATGGCGGAGATCGCGATGATCGGCACCACGGGCTCGGCGCCAACCAGCGGCACCAGCACCAGCGGCATCAGAGCGCCGGTACCGTAGCCGGCGAGGCCGCCGAGGATCGAAGCAAACAACGCCATCAACGCGACCAGCAGCAGCTGGAAGATCGAGATGTCGGCGAAGCCTGAGACGATGGTCACGTTCTCTCGTCGCGGCTGACGCGGGCCGCAGCTTGATCGGCGATGGCAGCGAGTGCGGCTTGCTCTAGGGGAAAATCCGCCGCGAGCCAAGCGTCCTCGGCGAGCGTCAACACGTGTCCGAGCGCGGGTCCTTCAGGCAGTCCGCGGGCGATGAAGTCGGCGGCCTTCAGCGGAAATTTCGGCGCCGTCCAGCGCTGCGGCAGCTCAGCGAGTGCGCGCCAGCGCGCGGAGGCGACATCGCCACCGCTCCGCGCCCAGCCCAGCAACACGCGATCGTGATAGCGCTCGGCACCGAGCCGGTAGAGCAGCCGCCGCGCATTGGCCTCGTCCTTGGTGGCGAGGCGCCACCAGCGGTGTCCCATCGAATCCAGCGCCTTGGTCTCGGCATTGGACAGCCGCAGGCGCGCGGCGACGCGCTTGGCATCCTCGGTCACGGCGACGGTCAGCGCGGCGAGGCGCCGCGTGCTGCCGGCGGCGAGGCCGAGCTCGCGCTCGACCGCAATCATCGTCGCCAGCGGTCCGGTGTAGACGACGCCGCCGACCAGCGTCTGCAGCAGGCCGCCCTCGGCCATGGCCAGCGCGGCCGCGGACGCTCCCGATGCCACCAGGAGCTTCAGCATCTCCATCCGCACCCGCTCGGCCGAGAGGCTGGCAAGGCCGGCGCGGCCGCGGATGCAGGCGAGATAGCCGTCGCGGTCGGGATCGCCCGCGCCGAAAGCGGCGTGGATGCGGAAGAAGCGCAGGATGCGCAGATAGTCCTCGGCGATGCGCTGGTCGGGATCGCCGATGAAGCGGACGCGGCGCGCTTTGGCATCCGCGATGCCGCCGACGTAATCGTAGACGACGCCCTTTGCGTCGGCCGACAGGCCGTTCATGGTGAAGTCGCGCCGCTCGGCGTCCTTCACCCAGTCGCGGCCGAACGCGACCTTGGCCTTGCGGCCGAAGGTTTCGGTGTCCTCGCGCAGCGTCGTGACTTCATAGGGATGGCTGTCGATGACCAGCGTGACGGTGCCGTGATCGATGCCGGTCGGCACGCCCTTGATGCCGGCAGCCTTGGCGCGTCGCATCACCTCCTCGGGCCGCGCCGTGGTCGCGATGTCGATGTCGCCGGGCTTGAGGCCGAGCAGCGCGTTGCGCACCGCGCCGCCGACCACCCGCGCCTCCTCGCCGTCGGCATTGAGCAATTGCAGGACGCGCGCGGTCCCACCCGAGATCAGCCAGGGCGCATCGGCAAGGACCGGCGCGAGTAAATGCTCCGCGCTCATCGTGCTGCCTCTATTTTTCCACGCCCGGCACCAGCCGACCGTTCTCGATATGGGCGGGAACGTAGGTCGAGTCCGGCGGCGCACCGGAGAACTCCGCAAGGCCGATCAGGCCCGCGATGACGAGCGCGAGCGCGACCAAGGTGAGACGCGCGACGATCGTGACCGGCCAGGACGAACGCGCGAACACACCGGAGCGGCTCGCGATCAGGAACAGCGCATAGACGGCAAACGGGATGAGGAAAATTCCGATCTCGGTCAGAACCGTCCGGATCATGACGAATAGATCCGCTCGTACAGCACACGCAGCATTCCGGCCGTCGCCCCCCAGATGTAGCGCTCCGCGAACGGCATCGCGTAATAGGACCGCTCCATGCCGCGGAATTCCTTGCTGTGCACCTGATGGTTCACCGGGTTCATCAGAAACGATAGCGGCACCTCGAAGGCGTCATCAACCTCGGAATGGTTGATGGTGAGCGAGAAGCCCGGCCGGACCTTGGCCACCGTCGGCAGGATCCGGAAGCCGAACGCGGTACCGTAGAGATCGAGATAGCCGAGCGGCTCGACGAAATCCCTGGACAGCCCGACCTCCTCCTCGGCCTCGCGCAGCGCCGCGACCAGCGGCGAGGAATCGGTCGCGTCGATCTTGCCGCCGGGAAAGGCGACCTGGCCGGCATGGTCGTTGAGATGCGCCGCGCGCTGCGTCAGCAGAATGGTCGGCTCGGGATGATCGACCACGGCGATCAGCACCGCCGCGGGGCGCACCGGCTGCTCGCGTGCGATGATCTCCAGCATCTTGTCGGTGCCGGGATCGCCCGAGGCGGGAATGATGTTGGGATCGTAGAGGCCGGGCGGCACGTCGAAGCCGAGCTTCGCCTTCGAGCGGGCGAAGAAATCCGCCGCGCCGAGCACGACCTGGTCGCTCTTCAGGATAGGCTTGGTCAAAGCGCGGCCCTCACCTGCTCCGCATCGGCCATGACGAAGAATTCGCCTGATGATTCGACGCCGAACATCGGTTGGCCATCGACCATCCGCTCCTCGCCCATGTCAACCAGATCGTAATAGAGCGCCCTCGTGACCTTGGCCCAGAGATCGGCTCGGACATGCAGGTAAGGCGTCAGCCCGCCGTCCGCCGCCTGCTCGAAGCGCAGCCGGTGCGCGGCATCGCAGGTGACCCAGTCGTCGACATTGGTGCGGAAGCGCAGCACGCGATGGCCGCTCTCATCGTCCTGCTGCATCTCGACCGCCATGAACGGCGCATCGTCGATGCGGATGCCGACTTTCTCCACCGGCGTGACCAGGAAATGCTTGTCGCCCTCGCGCTTGAGGACGGTCGAGAACAGCCGCACCAGCGCGGGACGCCCGATTGGCGTGCCCAAATAGAACCAAGTACCATCGGAGGCGATTCGGATGTCGAGATCGCCGCAAAACGGCGGATTCCACAGGTGTACCGGCGGCAGGCCCTTCTTGCCGCCTTCGGCATTGGCAGCATTCTTGGCGGCGGCAGTCAGCCCCTCGAGGCCACGATCGGCGCTCTGCCCTTGGTTCGCCATGGTTTGCCCTGACTTTGTCTTTGGCACGATTGGTGCAGGTCTACGTTGTACTTGGGTGCGCGGTTCCATCCGGGATAGTCCGGTGTGGAGGTCGCCACTTCGTGATGCCGTACATAACCCGAAGCCGATAAGGTGGGGATAGGTTAATTCAACGAATACATGGCCTTCCTGCAAGCCTAGCATAGGCCCATGATTTGACGCGATGCGGTGACATGACGGCCCAGGCAGCCGCATGGCGGGCTGAAGGAGCGAGCGGATGGCGGAGAGTGTCGAGAAACTCGAGGACGGGATCGTCCGTTCGGCCGAGCAGGTGTCGAGCCAGATTCGCGCCGCGAAGGATGCGATCGCCTCCGTCATCTTCGGCCAGGACCGCGTGATCGAAAACACGCTGGTCACCATCCTCTCCGGCGGGCATGCGCTGCTGATCGGCGTGCCCGGCCTCGCCAAGACCAAGCTGGTCGAGACCCTCGGCGTCACGCTCGGGCTCGATGCCAAGCGCATCCAGTTCACGCCCGATCTGATGCCGTCGGACATTCTCGGCGCCGAGGTGCTGGACGAGAGCACCACGGGCAAGCGCGCCTTCCGCTTCATTTCGGGTCCGGTGTTCGCGCAGCTCTTGATGGCCGACGAGATCAACCGCGCCTCGCCGCGCACGCAGTCGGCGCTGCTGCAGGCGATGCAGGAGCAGCACATCACCGTGGCCGGCGCGCGTCACGACCTGCCAAAACCATTCCACGTGCTGGCGACGCAAAACCCGCTGGAGCAGGAAGGCACCTACCCGCTGCCCGAAGCGCAGCTCGACCGCTTCCTGATGGAGATCGACGTCGACTATCCCGATCGCGACGCCGAGCGCCGCATCCTGTTCGAGACCACCGGCGCCGAGGAAACGCTGGCGAAGGGATCGATGAGCGCGGACGCGCTGATCGCCGCGCAGCGGCTGATCCGGCGCCTGCCGGTTGGCGATTCCGTCGTGGAGGCGATCCTGTCGCTGGTGCGCTCGGCCCGTCCGGGCCCCGACGCCGGCGAATCCGGCAAGTTCATCGCCTGGGGTCCCGGCCCGCGGGCCAGCCAATCCCTGATGCTGGCGGTGCGCGCCCGTGCGCTGATCGACGGCCGCTTGGCGCCCTCGGTCGACGACGTGCTCGACCTCGCCGAGCCCGTGCTGAAGCATCGCATGGCGCTGACCTTCCAGGCGCGCGCCGAAGGCCGCACCATTCCGGACGTGATCAAGCAGCTCAAGACACGGATCGGTTGATGGCAGCGGAGAACGGGCACACGGCGAAGGAGGTCATCGCGATCCGACGTGCCGATGGCGAAAGCCGCACGCTCGCAGCCTCCTTGCCGCGCCTGGTGCTCGAAGCCCGCCGTATCGCCGCCAACGTCATCCACGGCCTGCACGGCAGGCGCCGCGCCGGCTCCGGCGAAAATTTCTGGCAATATCGCCGTTTCGTCTCCGGCGAGCCGGCGCAGAACGTCGATTGGCGGCGGTCGGCGCGGGACGACCTTCTCTATGTCCGCGAGCTCGAGTGGGAAGCCTCGCACACGGTGTGGATCTGGCCCGACCGCTCGCCCTCGATGGCGTTCGCCTCGAAGACCGCGCGCGAGTCCAAGCTCGAGCGGACGCTGATCGTTGCCTTCGCGCTGGCCGAGCTGCTGGTCTCCGGCGGCGAACGCGTCGGGATCCCCGGGCTGATGGCGCCGACGGCGAGCCGCAGCGTCATCGACAAGATGGCGCAGGCGATGCTGCATGACGATGCCGATCGTCTCAGCCTGCCGCCGTCCTTCGTGCCTGCTGCGCTCGCCGAGACGATCGTGCTGTCGGATTTCTGGTCGCCGATCTCCGAGATCAGGACGACGCTCTCAGGACTGTCCGGCTCGGGCGCGCACGGCACGCTGGTGCAGGTCGTCGATCCCGCCGAGGAATCGTTTCCTTATTCCGGCCGCGTCGAGTTCGTCGAGCCCGAAGGGTTCGGCGTGATCACCGCCGGCCGCGCCGAGAGCTGGGCGCAGGATTACACCACGCGGCTCGCACTGCATCGCGACCAGATCCGCGCCGAGACGAGCAAGCTCGACTGGCTGTTCACGACGCACGCCACTGACCGCTCCGCCGCCGAGCTCTTGCTGTTCCTGCATACCGGCATGCAGGTGAGCAAGTCCGGCGCCCGCACCACGACCATCAAGGCGGGGCCGGCCGCATGATGGGACTGCCGCTCGCCTTCACCCAACCGCTGCTTCTGATCGGCCTCGTCAGCCTGCCGGTGCTGTGGTGGCTCTTGCGCGTGATGCCGCCGCGGCCGCGCCGCATCGAGTTTCCGCCGACCCGCCTGTTGTTCGACATCGCCCCGCGCGAGGAGACGCCCTCGCGGACGCCATGGTGGCTGACCGCGCTGCGGCTGCTTGCGGCAGCGTTGGTGATCTTCGCCGCCGCCGGCCCGATCTGGAATCCGCAGACCGGCCTTGCCGGCAGCAAGGCCCCGCTGATGATCGTGTTCGACGACGGCTGGAGCGCCGCATCGCACTGGGATGTCAGGATCAGGGCCGCCGACGAGCTGATCGCCAACGCCGACAACGACCGCCGCGCCATCGCGCTGGTGCCGCTGTCGGAGCCGAGCCGCGACATCACTCTGATGCCGGCGGGCGCCGCGCGCGTCGCGCTGCGCCAGCTCGCGCCAAAACCCTATTCGGTCGACCGCGTCGACACGCTCGCCGCGATCGACCGCTTCCTGAAAGCCACCGGCGATTGCGAGATCGCCTGGCTGTCGGACGGCATCGACACCGGCCGCGGCGAGGAATTCGTGGCCGGCCTCGGCAAGACCATCGGCGAGCGCAGCCTGACCATCTTCGATGGCGGCACCCCCTCGCCGCTGGCGCTGGTCGCGGCCGAGAACGCCGCCGCGAAGATGACGGTGAAGGTGCTGCGCACCGACAGCGGCATCGTGGTCGGCACCGTGCGCGCGCTCGACCAGAAGGCCTCGCCGATCGGCGAAGCGCGGTTCTCTTTCGGCCCGCAGGACAAGGAGACCGACGCCGCGTTCGATCTGCCGGTCGAGCTGCGCAACGACATCAACCGCCTGGAGATCTCGGGCGAGCGCTCCGCCGGCGCGGTGCAGCTGCTGGACAAGCGCTGGCGCCGCCGCGCCATCGGCATCGTCTCGGGCTCGACCAGCGAGACCGCGCAGCCGCTGCTGGCGCCGACCTTCTACCTCGCCCGTGCGCTGACCCCGTTCGCCGACGTCAGGCTCGCCGACAAGGGCTCGCCGCAGCAGGGCATCACACAATTTCTGGACCAGAAGCTGCCGATGATCATCCTCGCCGATGTCGGCACCATCGCGCCGGAGCTGCGCGAGCGCCTCAATGCCTGGATCGACCAGGGTGGCGTCCTGGTGCGGTTCGCAGGTCCCCGGCTCGCGCAGGCCGAGGACGACCTCGTGCCGGTCAAGCTGCGCAAGGGCGGCCGCACGCTCGGCGGCAGCCTGACCTGGGAGAAGCCGCAGCATCTGGCCTCCTTCGCGGCCGACGGCCCGTTCGCCGGCGTCGCGGTCCCCAGGGACGTCGCCGTCAGCCGCCAGGTGCTGGCCGAGCCCGACGCGGTGCTCGCCACCAAGAGCTGGGCCTCGCTGGAGGACGGCACGCCGCTCGTCACCGGCGAGCATCGCGGCAAGGGGCTGGTCAGCCTGTTCCACGTCAGCGCCGACATGCGCTGGTCGGATCTGCCGATGTCCGGCACCTTCGTCGAAATGCTGCGGCGGATCGTCGACATGTCCGGCTACACGTCCAAGCCCGGCGCAGGCGTTGCAGGTGAAGCGACCACCGAGACGGTGGCGCCGCTGCACATCCTCGACGGCTTCGGCGCCTTCGGCCCGCCGCCGGCGACCGCAAAGCCGCTGCCCGCCGATTACCGCGACCGCGCCACATCAGATCATCCGCCCGGGTTCTACGGCCCCGCCGAAGGACCGCTCGCCGTGAACACGCTTGCCAGCGCCGACCGCATCGCGGCCCTCAACACCACGAGCCTGCGCGCCCGGCACGCCACCTACACCAATGCCGAGCCGCGCGACCTGCGCGGCTGGCTGCTGTCGACGGCGCTCGCGCTGTTCCTGATCGACGCCGTCATCGTCGCGGTGCTCGGCGGCGGCATCGCCGCGCTGCTGCGCCGCCGCGCCGCGCCCGCCATGATCGTGCTCGGCCTGCTGCTCACCACGCTCGCGCCGACGCCGTCACGCGCCGACGGCGCCGCGGACGATTTCGCGATGAAAGCGACGGCGCAAACCCGCCTCGCCTATGTCGTCACGGGCAATGCCGACGTCGATTCCATCGTCAAGGCGGGGATGAACGGGCTGACGCTGTTTTTGGCCCAGCGCACCGCGCTCGAGGCCGGCGATCCCGTCGGGATCGATCCGGCGCGCGACGAGCTCGCCTTCTTCCCGCTGATCTACTGGCCGATCGTGCCGGGCGCGCCGAAGCCGCCGCGGGACGCCATCAACAGGATCGACGCCTACATGAAGCAGGGCGGCACCGTGCTGTTCGACACCCGCGACGCGATCGAAGCGCCGCCCGGCGCGAACGGCGCGGCGCAGACCCCCGCCATGCAGACGCTGCGCGAGATCCTGTCCTCGCTCGACGTGCCCGAGCTCGAGCCGGTGCCGCGCGAGCACGTGCTGACCAAGACCTTCTATCTGCTGCGCGACTTCCCCGGCCGCTTCGTCACCGGCCAGACCTGGGTCGAGACACTGCCGCGCGACGAGGACGAGGACAGCGCGCAGCGGCCGGCGCGCGGCGGCGACGGCGTCTCGCCGATCATCATCACCTCGAACGACCTTGCCGGCGCCTGGGCGGTGCGGCCCGACGGCCAGGCCATGCTGCCGGTGACCGGCGGCGACACCCGCCAGCGCGAATTCGCCTACCGCGCCGGCGCCAACATCGTGATGTACACCCTGACCGGCAATTACAAGGCCGACCAGGTGCACGCACCGGCCCTGATCGAACGGTTGGGGCAATAGGATCGAGATGAATTACGGCATCGCATTCACGCCGCTCGTTCCCGCCATCGTGCTCTGGCTCGCGCTCGCCGCGATCGTCGTTATCGCGATCGTGCTGCTGGTGGCGCGGGCGCGCGGCTCTGCCGTGCGCGTGGCCGCGCTGGCGCTGTTCCTGCTCGCGCTCGCCAACCCCTCCTTCACCCGCGAGGAACGCGAGCCCCTCACCTCGGTCGCCGCGATCGTCGTCGACAAGAGCCCGAGCCAGAATTTCGGCAACCGCAATCGCGAGGCCGCAGCTGCGCAGGAAGCGCTGGTCGACAGCCTGAAGAAGATCAAAGGGCTGGAGGTGCGCGTCGTCGATGCCGGACAGGCCGATGGCGAGACCGACGGCACCAGGCTGTTCGGCGCCCTCGCCTCGACCTTGTCGGACGTGCCGGTCGACCGCGTCGCCGGCGCGTTCCTGATCACCGACGGCCGCGTCCACGACATTCCGGCGAACGCCGCCGCGCTCGGCTTCCAGGCGCCTGTGCATGCGCTGATCACCGGCCAGAAGGACGAGCGCGACCGCCGCATCGCGATCACGGCCGCGCCGCGCTTCGGCATCGTCGGGCAGAGCCAGACCATCAGCTACCGCCTCGACGACCAGGGCGTCACCGGCGAGCGCGCCAAGGTCACGATCCGCAGGGACGGCGAGGTCATCAACGAGCGCACGCTCTCGAGCGGCCAGGCTGCGAGCGTCGACGTCGACATCAAGCATGCCGGACCGAACATCGTCGAGATCGAGGCCTCCCCGCTCGAGCGCGAGCTGACGCCGGTGAACAACCGCGCCGTCGTCGCCATCGACGGCGTGCGCGACAAGCTGCGCGTGCTGCTGGTCTCGGGCGAGCCGCATTCCGGCGAGCGCACCTGGCGCAACCTCTTGAAGTCCGACGCCAGCGTCGATCTCGTCCACTTCACCATTCTGCGGCCGCCGGAGAAGCAGGACGGCACGCCGATCAACGAATTGTCGCTGATCGCGTTTCCGACCCGCGAACTGTTCCAGCAGAAGATCAACGAATTCCAGCTGATCATCTTCGACCGCTACGCCCGTCAGGGCGTGCTGCCGATCGCCTATTTCGACAACATCGCGCGCTATGTCCGCTCGGGCGGCGCGGTGTTGGTCTCGGCCGGCCCCGACTACGCCTCCAACACCAGCATCTGGCGCACGCCGCTGGATACGGTGCTGCCGGCCGAACCGGTCGGGGTGACGGAGAAGCCGTTCTATGCGCATCTGTCCGACCTCGGCAAACGCCACCCCGTCACGCGCGGCCTCGAAGGCTCGGCCTCCGAGCCGCCGCGCTGGAGCCGGTTCTTCCGCACCGTTGATACCCGCAATTCCGTCAACCCACCGGTGATGACGGGTGTCGACGGCAAGCCGCTGTTGTTCCTGTCGCGCTTCGGCGAGGGCCGCGTCGCGCTGCTGCTGTCCGACCACATCTGGCTGTGGGCGCGCGGCTATGAGGGCGGCGGCCCGCACCTCGATCTGCTCCGACGGATGTCGCACTGGCTGATGAAGCAGCCCGACCTCGACGAGGAGGCGCTGCGCCTCCAGGTGCAGGGCAAGAATCTGGTCGTGGTGCGCCAGACCATGGCGGACAGCGTCCAGCCGGTGAGCGTGACCTCGCCGTCCGGCGCCTCGCAGGATTTGACGCTGAGCCCAGGGGAGCCCGGCGAATGGCGCGCAAGCCTGCCGGCGAGCGAACTCGGGCTGTGGCAGGCCACCGACGGCACACTGAAGGCGCTGATCAATGTCGGACCGACCAATCCGAAGGAGTTTTCGGAAGTCACCTCCACGGTCGAGACCTTGAAGCCGCTGACCCAGGCGACCGGTGGCAACGCCGTGCGCGTGGCGAATGGCGCCAACGTCGAGCTGCCGCGCATCCTCCCCGTGCGTTCGGCCAGCGTCTTTGCCGGCGACGGCTGGATGGGGGTCAGGATGCGCGATGCCAGCGTCGTCAAGGGCGTCGGCGTGCTGCCGATCTTTGCCGGCCTGATCGGCCTGTTGCTGCTGCTCGGCGCGTTTGCGGCGACCTGGGTCCGCGAAGGGCGCTGAACGCTCCGTTGCTCGAACGCCACATCGGACAGTCACCCGCGCTGGGCGGGTTGGAGTACCGTTGACATCAGCTGACGATTGGAGCGATGTTACATTATAACATCGCGACGCCCCAGGCACTGGGCGCCCGCGATGTGGGGGTGGCGTTTTCCGATGAAGTGGTTCCGGTCGAATATCAGGCACGGCGCCCGGCTCGCGTTGTTCGCGATGCTGGTGCAGTTCGCGCTGACGTTCGGCCACAGCCATTGGTTCGCTCAGGCCGCTACCCTAGCCCAGGCCACTCACCACCAAGTCGATGGCGGCAAGGATCAAGCTGCGGTCGACCGCGCGGCGGTTCACAAGCAATCGCCGTCAAGCCCCGACCGCGAGCATCAGGGCGAAGACAATTGTGCGATTTGCGCCGTCGTCGCGATGGCGGGCACGATCCTGTTCGCGACTCCGCCACTGTTGCAGCTGCCGCAGGCGATCGACCTGCTCTATCGCACCACCGATGCCGAATTCCTCCATCTGAAATCGGCCGGCACGGCGTTCCAGCCGCGCGCACCTCCCGCGTCCTGACTCCCGACACCACTTGATCACGCCCGCCGTCGCGCTTTCAGGCGCCCGGCCGGGAAAAGTTGAAGTCGAATTCCGTCGCACCGCGGCGGCAGGCCGCCTCCGATCAGCAGACCATCATCCGGACGGCGCCTGACTGGAATCAGGACAATGTCATTCAAATCGCGACGCGCGCAACGTCTTGGCGGAGCAAGCCTGCTCCTGCTCGGCGCTGCCGCCACGCCCGCTTTCGCCCAGACGCCCGCACAGGACAAATCGTCGACCGAGATTCCCGCCGTCACCGTGACGGCGCCAAGCCCGATCGTGCGCAGGGCGGTGGTGCCGTCGCGCAACGCAGGCCGCGGTACACGGACCGCGCGGGTGCGCAGCCGCGAGCAAGCGGCGGAAGCAACGCCGGCAGCACCGGTGCCCGCGGCGCCTCAGCAGGGCGTGCTGCCGGTTGTGACCGATCAGTTCGCGACCGTCACTGTGGTGCCGAACGAGGAGATCCGGCGCAACGGCGGCGGCACGCTCGGCGATCTGCTGTTCTCCAAGCCCGGAATCACCGGTTCGAGCTTCGCGCCCGGCGCCTCCAGCCGGCCGATCATCCGGGGTCTGGACGTCAACCGCGTCGGCATCGTCGAGAACGGCACCAATGGCGGCGGCGCCTCCGATCTCGGCGAAGATCATTTCGTCCCGATCGATCCGCTCGCGACCAACCAGGTCGAGGTGGTGCGCGGGCCGGCCGCGCTGCGCTACGGCTCGACCTCGATCGGCGGTGTCGTGAGCGCCACCAACAACCGGATTCCGGACGCGATGCCGAGTTGCGCGCCGTCGTTCCAGAGCTACGGCCTGCCGACCAAGGCGCCGCTCGCGAGCGCGGCGACCTCGCCTTGCGTCACCGCCGAGACGCGCACCGCCTTCAGCTCGGTCGATCGCGGTGTCGAGAGCGGCGTGCTGCTCGACACCGGCGGCGGCAATTTTGCCTTCCATGCCGATGCCTATGGCCGCACGACTTCGGATTACTACATCCCGAGCTATCCCTATCTCGACGACCAGTCGCGCCCGGTGAACGGGCGTCAGCCCAACTCGGCAACGCGCTCGGACGGCGCCTCGATCGGCGGCTCCTACTTCTTCCACGGCGGCTATATCGGCGCCTCGATCACGCAGAACGACTCGCTCTACCACATCTCCGGCATCGACGGCGCCGACCACAACACGCGGATCGACGCGCACCAGACCAAGATCAACGTCAAGGGCGAATACCACCCCGACGCGGCAGCGATCGACACCATCCGCTTCTGGGCCGGGGCGACCGACTACCGCCATAACGAGATCGGTCTCGCCGATCCCACCGACCTCACCAGCGACGGCATCAGGCAGACCTTCACCAACAAGGAGCAGGAGATCCGCACCGAGGTGCAGCTGATGCCGTTCAACGCCCGCTTCGCCGAGGTGACGACCGCGCTCGGCTTCCAGGTCGGCCATCAGGAATTGAGCGCGTCGAGCCCGGACAATCCCGGCACGCTGTTCAACGGCCTGTGGAATCCGAACAACAGCAACCGCGTTGCCGGTTACACCTTCAACGAGTTCAAGTTCACGGAGACGACACGGGCGCAGATCGCCGGCCGCATCGAGCACGTCGAGCTGCACGGCACGACGCCGGACTTCCCGGCCGATTATCTGCCCGACGGCACGCCGCAGGCGGCGATCTCGCGCAATCCGTCCTTCACGCCGAAGAGCGGCAGCATCGGCCTGCTGCAGGACCTGCCCGGCGGCATGGTCGGCAGCATCACCGCGCAATATGTCGAGCGCGCGCCGAAGGCTGCCGAATTGTTCTCGCGCGGCGGCCACGACGCGACCGCGACCTTCGACATCGGCAATCCGAACCTCGGTATCGAGACCGCGAAATCGGTCGAGCTCGGCGTGCGCAGGGCGACGGGGCCGTTCCGCTTCGAGGCGACCGTCTACTACACGCATTTCGACAATTTCATCTATCGCCGCCTCACCGGCGTGTCCTGCGACGACGACTTTGCATCCTGCGGCACGCCCGGCGCCGAGCTGAACCAGGCGGTCTACTCACAGCGCAACGCGAATTTCCGCGGCGGCGAATTCCAGTCGCAGCTCGACGTCGGCGCCTTCCAGGGCGGCATCTGGGGCATCGAGAACCAGCTCGACTTCGTCCGCGCCACCTTCAGCGACGGCACCAACGTGCCGCGCATTCCGCCCTTGCGGATGGGCGGCGGCGTGTTCTGGCGCGACGACAATTGGCTGATGCGCGTCAACCTGTTGCACGCCTTCGCGCAGAACAACGTCGCCGTGATCGCTGAGACGCCGACGGCGGGCTACAACCTGCTGAAGGCCGAGGTCAGCTACAAGACCAAGCTCGACCGCAACTGGTTCGGTGCCCGCGAGATGATGGCCGGCATCGTCGGCAACAATCTCCTCAACGAGAACATCCGCAACCATGTCTCCTATACCAAGGACGAGGTGCTGATGCCCGGCATCGGCGTCAGGGCGTTCGCGAACTTCAAGTTCTAGGCTTGACGTCGGTCGGGGCCTGCGGGCCCCGACATACATTTCGTCATTGCGAGCGCAGCGACGGAGTACGAGACGTGGGCGCTGCTCCTCCAATTGACGGCGGTGTAGCCGGATGAAGCGCTGCGAGCCTATCGCGCCTGCGCCGCCGAGCCGGCATCGAGCGCCCCCGCACGCATCGAGGTAGAAACCGGGCGATCAAGGCGCCCGCGGCCTCGCGCGGCCAGGCCGGACTCGGCGGCCTCATTGTCCGTTCGGACGGTACAGCAAGACGTTCGATCGGCAAGTACGGCTTGCAGAACTATAGGCAGCAGAAGCAATATGGATCTGGGAAGATTTGATGTAGCTCAACATTCACCATATCGCTTCGGTGCCAGCTCATTGCTGGCACCCTGCTCTTGAATGGAGGTACGATGCGCACGATCCTTCTCATACTGATCCTCATGGCGCCCATCACCACCGCTCATGCTGAATATGATTATCCTTGGTGCGTCTATGGTGGAGAGCTCGGACCCTCCGGCGAGTGTCTTTACCGAACAAGAGAGCAGTGTCTGGCCTCGGCATCCGGCCGGTGGAATACATACTGCGATGTGAACCGGTACGTTCTGTTCCAGCAGCGCGCATTGCAGCCGCGGCCGAAGAAAGCTCCTCGCCATTGAGAGACAATGTGCGGACGGGCGTTCTCTTCTCGACGCTGGAAGAAAGTACTGCTTTTCCGCTGCCAGATCGCGAGCTGCTTTTTCGACAGGCGATGGAGCGCGCTTCGGGTCATCCGCGCCGGCCGAGCCCTGCGGCAGCCCAATCTTATCCCCGCGCCTTGCTCCAGTCGGGGCCCACCGTCCCCGACACGCCCTCGAAGGCGCCGTCGACGAGCTCGAACACCAGGATGCGCGCGGCATCGACCGGGCCCGGCATGGTGACGCGGCCCTTGGGGACCGGCTTGAAGCCGACACGACTGTAATAGGGCTCGTCGCCGACCAGCAGCACGAGACGGTGGCCCTTCGCCTTCGCGTCCTTCAGCGCACGCTCCATCAGCAGGCGGCCGACCCCGTGGCCGCGAAACGGCGGCTCGACGGTGAGCGGCCCGAGCAGCAGGGCCGGCGTCTCGCCGATCAGGATCGGCAGCTGCCGGACCGAGCCGACCAGCAGCGTGCCGATGCGGGCGGTGAACGACAATTCGAGCAGATGGTCGACGTGCTCGCGAATCCGATAGGCGCTGAGCACGAAACGGCCTGGACCGAAGGTGCGCTCATGCAGCCGCTCGATCGACTGGGCGTCGCCGGCGGCCTCGGGGAGGACGGTGAGTGAAAGGTCGGTCATGGCAATCGCGGGATAGCATTGGAACGCGGCGCGGTCCATTGGGCAGCGCAGCCGCTCAGGTCCATTTTGGGGCGCCGATCCGACAGGTGTTCCGAGACCTCAGCTCGCTCGTGTCGAATGACGAGACACGGCCCGCCCTCACCGCCAGGTCGCAATCAGGGGCCGGCCGTCGAGCACTTCCGCGATCCGCAGCCGCGTGCCGGACGTGGTCCCCTCGGGCAGCGCATCGATCGCGAAGAACCCGCATTCGACGATCTCGCGGTTGGGTGCGGGCAGCCGGTCCTGGCTGAACTGCCTGACCACGTAGACGGCGACGTGGTCGCGGCGCGAGACGTGGCTGTTGAGGAAGATGCCATGCAGGATCGCCTCGCCGGTGAGATCGATGTCGCCCTCTTCCTTGAGCTCGCGCCGCATCGCCTCATCCATGGTCTCGCCGAAATCGACGCCGCCGCCGGGCAGGTACCAGCCGCTGACATAGCTGTGCCTGACCAGGAAGACCCGGTTGTCGGCATCCAGCACCACGGCGCGGACGCCGAGCGTCATGCCGCGGACCAGGAGAAAATAGGCATGGAAGAATCGCCGCAGCAGCGGCTCGGCTCTGCGTCGGGCTTGGTTCAGACGTTCTCCCATCAGGCTTCCTCGACGCCGCGGCTCAGGCCGTGCTTGCGCGTTGCTTGCGAGCTTGCCATTACAGCGGAGCAATAGCGAGGCAATCGCGCCACATGACTCACAACAGGCAGGCTCCCTTCACGCTCGCCCATCTGTCCGATCCGCATCTTGCGCCGCTGCCGAAACCACGGCTGATCGAGCTCGCGGGCAAGCGCGCCTTCGGCTACGTCAACTGGACGCGCAACCGCCACAAGTACCAGCGCCGCGAGGTGCTCGACGCGCTGGTCGCGGACATGAAGGCGCAGGCTCCCGACCACATCGCGGTGACGGGCGACCTCGTCAATCTCGCGCTGGAAGCCGAGTTCGCGCCTGCCCGCGCCTGGCTCGACGATGTCGGCCCGCCCGACCGCGTCACGACGATTCCCGGCAATCACGACGCCTATGTCCGAGCTACCTCGCACCGCTTCGGCGAGACCTTTGCGCCCTATCTTACGGGCGACGACGGCCGCGTCGGTTTTCCCTCGGTGCGCCGGCGCGGGCCGCTCGCGCTGATCAGCCTGTCGACGGCGGTGCCGACGCTGCCGCTGATGGCAACGGGCACGCTCGGACGCGATCAGCTCGCCTCGCTCGAAACGGTCCTGGAACGGCTCGCGACCGAGGACGTCTTCCGCGTGCTGCTGGTGCATCATCCCCTGAAATCCGACGCCCGTCAGAAGCGTATGACCGACGCGCCCGCGCTGCTCGAGCTGCTCAAGCGCCACGGCGTCGAGCTGATCCTGCACGGGCACGACCACGTTCATTCGACCGTGTGGGTCGAGGGTCCCAACGGCGACATTCCCGCGCTCGGCGTGCCCTCGGCCTCCGCGCTCGCGCACGGACGCTATCCGGCGGCGGCGTATAATCTGCTCCGTATCGAGAAGGACAATGCCGGCTGGCGCTGCGAGCAGACGGTGCGGAGCCTGGGGGCGGGGTTTCAGGTCGGGCAGATCAAGCATGTGAGGTTGATTTAGACTTGGCCCTCATTCCGGGGCGGCTCTGGGAGCCGAACTCCGGTGCGCCCTTGCGCACCTGAGAATCTCGAGATTCCGGGTTCGCGCTTCGCGCGCCCCGGAATGACGGCGGAGGATACCTCACCAGCTCCGCAAGGCCGCCAGCACCGCGACGCCGAACAGCGCGGCCGCACCTAGCACGAAGCCGAACACGAACGGCCAGAAGCGCGAGCGGCGCGGTGGCGCGACGGCCGGTGCCTGCGGCTCGGGAGGAACGACCATGGCCCGCTCGCGCTCGACCATGCGGCGCGCGACATAGTCAGTGACGGCCTCGACGATTGCCGCGGTGTCGTGTGATTCGGCGAGCACGATGCGGCCGAAACGGGTGTCCTGGACGAAGCGGTACATCCGCTTGTCGCGCCCCATCACGATGTGGGCGACGACGTCGATCCAGAGCCTCGGCGTATCGCCCTGGCTGACGCCGCGGTCGAACAGGTCGATCTGATCAGGCACCTGCGCGAACAGGGGATCGAGCGCATCATTGAGGATCTCGAGCCGCGCCACCTCGGCGTCCCTGAGATCGACGACGACGCCGGTCCGGTCGGCGGCCTCGATCCGCGCGCGCAGCAGCGCATCGCGCAGCCGCACCGGGCGCGGCTGGCCGGGATGGGTCCCGCTGGTCTCGGGCTCTGACATTGTCGGCCTCGTCCTCGACTTTCCGCCATTAACCTATCAGCAACCAAACCCTCCGCAAAGGCCTACAATTCCAGCTACTTACGGCGCCCACAGCCGTTTGACCTGTGCCAAAAACAGACGATCCCACCCAGGCAGGGCCTGGATGGGACCGTCCGTCCTTGGACGTCTTCTTAAGTGAGGGCGATCAGGCCGAGACCCGCGAGGGCTCTTCCACGATCGAGAAGCGGACGCCAGCCTTGTGGCGGCTCTCTTCCGAGACTTCCTTCCAGCAGTCCTCGGCTTCCTTGCGGGTCTTGAACGGACCCTTGACCTGGGCGGAGCCTTCCACGAGCTTGTGGAAGTTCATCGAGCCGAACTCGCCGCCGATCACCCAGAAATTGCTGCCTTTGGTCATTGTCAGTCTCCTGTCGAATGGCGTGATGGGTTAGCCGAACTGGTTCATCGTGTTGTGGGCACCGCCCGCCTTCAGGGCGGCTTCACCCGCGAAGTACTCCTTGTGGTCGTCGCCGATGTCGGAGCCGGCCATGTTCTGGTGCTTCACGCAGGCGATGCCCTGACGGATCTCGGCGCGCTGGACGTTCTTGACGTAGCCCAGCATGCCCTGCTCGCCGAAATATTCGCGAGCGAGATTGTCGGTGGAGAGCGCGGCCGTGTGATAGGTCGGCAACGTGATCAGGTGGTGGAAGATGCCGGCGCGCTTGGCTGAATCCGCCTGGAAGGTACGGATGCGCTCGTCGGCTTCCTGCGCCAGCGGCGTCTCGTCGTACTCCGCCTTCATCAGCTCGGCACGGTTGTACTTGCTGACGTCCTTGCCGGCGTCCTTCCAGGCATCATAGACCTGCCAGCGGAAGTTGAGGGTCCAGTTGAAGGACGGCGAGTTGTTGTAGGCGAGCTTCGCGTTCGGCACGACCTTGCGGATGCGATCGACCATGCTGGCGATCTGCTCGATATGCGGCTTCTCGGTCTCGATCCAGAGCAGGTCGGCGCCGTTCTGCAGCGAGGTGATGCAGTCGAGCACGCAACGGTCCGCGCCGGTGCCGGGGCGGAACTGGTACAGGTTCGAGGGCAGCCGCTTCGGGCGCATCATCTTGCCGTTGCGGTTGATGATGACGTCGCCGTTGCGGGCGTTCTCCGCGGTCACTTCCTCGCAATCCAGGAAGCTGTTGTACTGGTCGCCGATGTCACCGGGCTTGTGGCTGACGGCGATCTGCTGCGTCAGGCCGGCGCCGAGCGAGTCGGTGCGGGTCACGATGATGCCGTCTTCGACGCCGAGCTCGAGGAAGGCATGGCGGCAGGCGCGGATCTTCGCGAGGAAGACCTCGTGCGGCACGGTGACCTTGCCGTCCTGGTGGCCGCACTGCTTCTCGTCCGAGACCTGGTTCTCGATCTGCAGGGCGCAGGCGCCCGCCTCGATCATCTTCTTGGCGAGCAGATAGGTCGCTTCCGCGTTGCCGAAGCCGGCATCGATGTCGGCGATGACGGGCACGACATGGGTCTGGAAGTTGTCGATCTTCGCGATCAGCTCCTGCTCGCGGGTCTTGTCGCCTTCCTTGCGCGCCTTGTCGAGCAGGCGGAAGATGTCGTTGAGCTCGCGGGAATCCGCCTGACGCAGGAACGTGTAGAGCTCCTCGATCAGCGCCGGCACCGAGGTCTTCTCGTGCATCGACTGGTCGGGCAGCGGGCCGAATTCGGAGCGCAGCGCCGCGATCATCCAGCCGGAGAGGTACAGATAGGTGCGATCGGTCTTGCCGCCGAAATGCTTCTTGACCGAGATCAGCTTCTGCTGGGCGATGAAGCCGTGCCAGCAGCCCAGCGACTGCGTGTACTTGGTCGGGTCCTTGTCATAGGCCGCCATGTCGGCGCGCATCAGCGCCGCGGTGTAGCGGGCGACGTCGAGGCCGGTCTTGAAGCGGTTCTGCAGGCGCATGCGGGCGACGGCCTCGGCCGACACGCCGTTCCAGGTCGGCTGGGTCTCGAGGAGCGCCTGGGCCGCCTTGACCTCGTCCTGATACGAGGACGGGCCCTGGAGGGTGCTGATGCCGCGCGGCTGGTAGTTCATGTGCCTGATCCTTTCGCTGACGATGGCGATGGCGAGCCATCGACATTCTTGACACTGCATTGCGAGATGCGTGTCAGGAGCTAAACGCGAAAACGGAAACTTCGTACAGATGGCTTGCTTTTTATTGGTGATGTCATGTAACATCAGAACATGTAATAGATGTTATTTTGTAAAGTTTGTAAATATTGGGTCAGCAAGACTGTCCTGATTGCAGACGGAGATCGCAGGATATGGCCGCCGAGTCCGATTTTTTCTCCGTCTCCCCGTTTTTAGGGGGAGAGGGTCGGGGTGAGGGGCTCTCTCCCCGACTTCGGGTCTCACCTCCCCTGCGGAGGCTCCCCCTCACCCGCCACGCTTCGCGTGTCGGCCTCTCCCCGCAAGCGGGGATAGGCGAAGAGAGGAGCCGCTGATGGCCGCCGAGTCCGGCAAGAAACTGTTCGTCGGCCCGCGTTTCCGGAGGATCCGGCAGCAATTGGGGCTGTCGCAGACCCAGATCGCCGAGGGGCTCGGAATCTCGCCGAGCTATGTCAACCTGATCGAGCGCAACCAGCGCCCGGTGACGGCGCAGATCCTGCTGCGGCTGGCCGAGACCTACGACCTCGATCTGCGCGATCTCGCCACCGCCGACGAGGATCGCTTCTTCGCCGAGCTCAACGAGATCTTCTCCGATCCCCTGTTCCGCCAGATCGACGTGCCCAAGCAGGAGCTGCGCGACCTCGCCGAGCTCTGCCCCGGCGTCACCCATGCGCTGCAGCGGCTCTACGCGGCCTATACCGAGGCCCGCCAGGGCGAGACGCTGGCCGCCGCCCAGATGGCCGACCGCGACGTCGGCACGCGCTATGAGGCCAATCCGGTCGAGCGCGTGCGCGAGCTGATCGAGGCCAATCGCAACTATTTTCCGGAGCTGGAGCAGGCCGCGGAGAATCTCCGCGACGAGCTGAACGTGCCGGCCGAAGGGCTCTACGCGGCGCTGGCCGCGCGGCTGCGGGAAAAGCATTCGATCCAGACCCGCATCATGCCCGTCGACGTGATGCGCGAGACGCTCCGGCGTTTCGATCGCCACCGCCGCCAATTGCTGATCTCGGAGCTGGTCGACCCGCCGGGCCGCGCCTTCCAGCTCGCCTTTCAGCTGGGCCTCGGCGAATGCACGCAAGCCCTGGAGAGCATCATCGGTCGTGCCGGACCGCTCGACGACGCGCCGCGCCGACTGTTCCGCATCACGCTCGGCAATTACTTTGCAGCGGCGGTGATGATGCCCTACCCGGCTTTTCTCGCCGCGGCCGAAGCGCTCAATTATGACATCCACGTGCTGGCGCAGCGCTTCAATTCCGGCTTCGAGCAGGTCTGCCATCGCCTCACCACCCTGCAGCGGCCGAACGCGCGCGGCATTCCGTTCTTCCTGCTGCGCGTCGACAATGCCGGCAACGTCTCCAAGCGCTTCTCCTCCGGCACCTTCCCGTTCTCGAAGTTCGGCGGCACCTGCCCGCTGTGGAACGTGCATTCGACCTTCGACACACCGGACCGTCTGCTCAAGCAGGTGATCGAGCTGCCCGACGGCACGCGCTATTTCTCGATCGCACAGATGGTGCGCCGCCCGGTCGCGCCGCATCCGCTGCCGCAGCCGCGCTTCGCCATCGGCCTCGGCTGCGAGATCCGTCACGCCGCACGCCTGACCTACGCGGCCGGCATCGACCTCGAGAAGAGCGAGGGAACGCCGATCGGCGTCAATTGCCGCCTGTGCGAGCGCGAAAACTGCGCCCAGCGCGCCGAGCCGCCGATCACGCGCACGCTGATCCTGGACGAGACAACGCGGCGGGTGTCGAGCTTCGCGTTCTCGAATGCACGGGAGCTGTGAGGGGGAGGTCTCGTGTCCCGGACGCGCTGCAGCGCTTGTGCGCTGCTGCGCAGAGCACGAGACCGCTCTATGCCAGCGTATGCGCGATCACCGGCCCTGCCGCCGCGCTGGCATGCTTGGCGAGCAGCGGCTCCGAAGCGCGCTGCCGATCCATGCTTGGTTAATCCGGCCCTAATCCGCGCGCACGATCTGCAACCAGCGGTTAAGCACGCCTCAACATCGGCGCCTTAGTCTCGCCCCACTCACTTTTCGCAAACAACGGCGGCCTATTCTGCCGGGCGAAGTGACATCAGGGGGTTTCATCATGCGCATTGCGTTGCTGCTGACCGCAACCATCGTCGGCGCGCTCTTCACCAGTCCGTCCCGTGCCGGATCGCTCGATGCGGACGCGGCGCAGCCGCTGCCGCCGGGCTTCCAGAGCTACCGCGGCTACATGTTCGACCTGTCGGAGAATTCCGAGCGCAAGGACGTCGACAAGCTCACCGACAATCTGAAGCAGCAGATCGACCTCGTCGAAGGCGCCGGCCTTTCGCCGCGCGTGTTGCGCTTCTTCCATACCGTGCCGATCGTCGCGAGCGAACTGGCCTGCCTCGACGAAGGCGCCGCGACCGCGTGCTACGGCCGGGTCACGCCGGACATCCGCCGCACCGCGCCGCGGACGCTCACGGTGTGGGATCCGAACAAGCAGCGCTGGACCAATCCGAACGCCGTCGACCTCGCGGTCGATTCGGGGCTCGGCGTGATCATGCTGCGCCCGGACATGATGCGCTACGAAAAGGAAGCCGTGCTGCTGCACGAGCTGCTTCACGCCTATCATGCGCGGCTGCTGCCGGACGGTTATGCCAACAAGGGCGTGATCGGCTATTACGCCCTGGCCAAGTCCAAGGACCTGCTGCCCAAGGACACCTATGCGATGAAGAATCCCATGGAGTTCTTCGCGGTGACCGCCAGCATCTTCCTGGCCGGCAAGAGCGAATTCCACGACCCGAAGTCGCGCGAGGCGCTCAAGGAGAAGATGCCGGACTATTACAAATATCTGGTCGGCGTGTTCGGATTCGACCCCGAGCCGGCGGCGGCGAGCGGTCCGGTTGCCTCGCTGAAGTGAGGCGGCCTCGCAGAAACGTTGAACAAGCCGCGCGGCATGCGCGGCTTTTTCAGTTTTGGCCCGCTGGAAGCTGCGGATGACGCACAGCCGGGAATTGCCAAGGCGGGGCCCGATCTGCATAGTCCGGCCCGCATCGATAGCGTATTTCGAAGGGGATAAGAGAACATGGCGGACGCCGACCTGGATGTCGTGATCCGGCAACTGGCCAGACAGCTGCATACGGGCCTGATGACCCGCGCCAAGGAGCGACGGGATCGCCTCAACGGCCTGGCGACCAAGGCCAAGAGCAAGGAGACCGCCGACCGCTTCAAGATGATGGCCAAGGCCACCTTGGAGCAGGCCACCGCCGCCGCCAAGCGCCTCCAGATGTCCGCCGACAATGTCGCCGACAGCTACGCGCGGTCGATGCGGATTGCCGCCAGCACGCCGGTGGCGGTGAAGGTGGCGAAGAAGGCCAAGGCAGAGAAGCCGGCGAAGAAAGCCGCGAAGGCGAAAGCGAAGAAGGCGAAGTAGGCGGCGAAGGAAGAAGGCCCGAGCTACGCGAAATCCATCTTCTCGACGCGACAATCAGCATCGTAGGGTGGGCAAAGCGAAGCGTGCCCACGCGTCGGTGGCCGCATTGGGAAGATCGTGGGCACGGCGCTTTGCGCCTTTTGCCCACCCTACGATTCCCGGACTGGTCCGGTTGTCTGATCATCTCCGGCGTAATCGGCTCGCGTGCCTCCACGCAGCAATGTTCGCTTACGACCTTCGGGCGACGTGGGCCCGAAGGTGCGATAGGGTCGGCCGTGACGTACGAAACGGTCGCCGGCACACACGCGTGTCAGTACATGGCCGATCCGTCATCCATCACATGTGGCTCCTCGAACTTTGGAGAAATCGTTCTTTCTCGCCCGGCGCATAGCCTTGGGACGCTCCAAAATACGGTTCATTGAACTGATTGTACGGTGAGGCCCGGTAGTGGACCGGCGGCCGCGACGGCGTGAAGGTTTGACCTTGCTGACGCCGTTTGTTTCCTCTGGCTGCCGCACCATTGTAGTAAGGATTGAGGACGCACATCTGACCGTTCGCCGACGCCCTGCATTGGTCCATCGTCATGTAGGTGCATCGATAGTAAGGGGTCATTCCCTGAGAAACGACGTTCAGGCACACCGGGAACGCCGGGTCGTATGTTTGAGCCCGGGCGTGCCCGGCTGTCAGGGCGATACTCAAGGTCAAGAGCGTTAGAGTCCATTTCCGCATTGGAACCTCCTCCAAGTCCGCACGACACCGGTGCACTCTGACCACGGTCGGCGTTGATCCAAATCAATTCCGGGAGATTGGTTCGAACACGCGCCGGGAGGGGCCGCGACATCTTGGATCCGCGGCCGTATCGGTCACAGCTCTACGGCGAGCCGCCTGTCTCAGACACGGAGCGGGAAAGTGCGGGCGGCGAGTGCTGCTCCAGGCCCGTCACCTTCTCGACGCGGCAATCGGCATCGGCTCGGCGCTCGCGAGTTCGGCGAGCTTGGCGCGCGCCGCTTCGCGCGCGCGGCTGTCCTTGCCGGCGGGCAGCGCCAGCGCCGCCTCGAAATCGGCGCGGGCGTCGTCGGCCTGGCCGCGGGCGAGGAACGCGAGGCCGCGGTCGAGGCGGGCCTGCGCATCGGAGGGGTCGAGACGGACCGCCGTGTTGTAGCTCAGGATGGCGCGATCGAGATCGCCCATGGCGGCGAGCGCGAGCCCGCGCTGGTGATAGGGCGCGGCGCGCTTGGGATCATGCGCGATCGCCTCGTCATAATCGGTAACCGCAAGCTCGAGGTCACCGTTCTGCCGGCGCGCCAGCGCCCGGTCGCGATAGAGCGAGGCGCGGTTGGGATTGAGGTGGATGGCCTCGTTGAAATCGGCGATCGCCCGCCTGAAGTCGCCGTGACGCAGCGCGATCCGCCCACGCCCCTCATAGGCGAAGGCGATCAGGGAGCCGCGCAGCGGCGAGAAGCCGATCACGGCCGAGCAGATGTCGGGATCGTCCTCGTCGCCGCAATTGACGACCATGTGCGTGGACAGGCCGAAAAGCACGCACAGGACGATTAGTAGTGGCACCAAAACTCTGGTCATCTTCGGCGATGGCCGACAGCGGGCCGGCCACGCATCCCCTTTCGAAGAATTGGTCTCGCCGGGGTGTTAACACCGGCGTCGGGGATTATGTGTGCGCCAGGTCACAAAGCCGCACGCAAGGCCTGCGGTTCCGTCAGCCCCAAGGACCACGCGAAGAACCACGCGACGATGAGCGCCCCCACGGACCACGCGGCGGGTAGTTCTCGTTGGCGCCGACCGACGGCGCGGCCCGCGTGCCGAGCTCGGCCGCCAGCTGCTGAAGCGCGGCGATGCGGTTCTGCGTCGACGGATGGGTGGCGAACAGATTGTCCACGCCATGGCCCGACAGCGGATTGATGATGAACATGTGCGCGGTCGCGGGGTTTCGCTCGGCCTCGTAGTTCGGCACCTGATGCGCGGCGCCCTCGATCTTCACCAACGCGGAGGCCAGCCACATCGGCTGTCCCGCGATGCGCGCACCGAGGTTGTCCGCGGCGTATTCACGGGTGCGGCTGATCGCCATCTGCACCAGCATGGCGCCGAGCGGGGCGAGGATCATCATCAGGATCGAGCCGACGATGCCGAGACCATTGTTGTTCTCGCGATTGCCGCCGAAGAACATGCCGAACTGCGCCAGCATCGAGATCGCGCCGGCGATGGTCGCGGTGATGGTCATCAGCAGCGTGTCGTGATTCTTGATATGGGCGAGCTCGTGCGCGATCACGCCGGCGAGCTCCTCGCGGCTGAGCTGGCGCATCAGGCCGGTGGTGACGGCAACCGCGGCATTTTGCGGATTTCGTCCGGTCGCGAACGCGTTGGGCTGCGGCTCGTCCATCAGGAAGACCCGCGGCATCGGCAGGCCGGCACGGCCCGCAAGCTCGGCGACGAGCCCGACCAGCTCCGGCGCGCTCGAACGGTCGACCTCATGGGCGCCGTACATCGAGAGCACCATGCGGTCGGAGTTCCAGTAGGTGAAGAGATTGGTCGCGGCGGCAATGACGAGCGCGATCATGGCACCCGAGGCGCCGCCGATCAGATAGCCCACGCCCATGAACAGGGCGGTCAGGCCTGCGAGCAGCATTGCGGTACGAAAATAGTTCATGGCCGTCTCCTAGAGCCGGCCGCGGGCGAACCTCCGGCCGGCATCCACGAGGTATGAATACGGCGGGAGACCGCAAGGTTCGTGCGTCGCCCCGCCGCACGCCTCTGGCGGAGGGCCAGTCTTTCGGCCCTCGCTAAAGCTTGACGGGGATTTGCGCGAAAACATGCGCGAAAGCTTAGCAACCTGGAAAGCGCAATTTCAGATTGAGCCATAGCAACCCGGCACGCAGCACAGTTCCGGCGCATTGACCCCCTCTCGTCGGCATTCCGTCCGCAAGGTGACCATCATGATGGACCGCTCGCGCGCTGCCTCCGTCGACCCCGCACCTGCCCCTGTCCCTGCCCCCTCCCTTGACCAGAAGACTGATGCGAAAGGCTTGCAGGAGGCGCTGCATGAGCAGCTATTCGCCAATGACGAGCCCAGCCATGCGCCGGATGGGCAGACGGCGCCGAAATCCGGGCGTCGCTGGTCGTATCTGCGGCGCGGCGCCAAAATCGCCATCGGGCTCGCCATCGTCGCCGTGTTCGGCTGGCTGCCGCTGCGCGCGATCTGGGAGAATTCGAGCGTCGAGGCGGTACTGAATTCCCGCCTCGTCACGTTGCGCACACCCATCGGTGGGCGCGTCGCGGCCGCCCAGCGCGTCACCGACCAGACCGAGCTGGATGCCGGAACCGTCGTCCTGCGCGTCGTCAACTCGCGCGGCGATCGCACCCTGCTCGACGATCTCCGGCGGCAGAAATCGCGCCTGGAGAACGAGCGGCCGAGTCTTGCCGCCAAGCTTGCCTCGGCGCAGGCCGCGCAAAAGGACCTGGCGCGGCAGGCCGCGCAATTCCGCGACGGACGCGTGCTCCAGCTCGAGGCCCGCATCGCCGAGATCCAGACCTCGATCGAGGCGGCGGCGGCGCGGCGCGAGGAGGCCAGCGCCGCCGTCGAGCGCGCCTCGTCGCTGGCCAAATCCGGCAATATCTCGACCGTCGAGCTGTCGCGGCTGACGCGCGAGCTCTCCGTGTCGCAGCAGACCGAGCTCGGAGCGCGCAAGCGGCTGGATGCCGCCAGGGTCGAGCTCGCCGCGGCGCAGAACGGCTCGTTCCTCGGCGACAGCTATAACGACCGGCCGAGCTCGGTGCAGCGCGAAGAGGAGATGCGTCAGCGCGCCGGCGACCTCGCAGCCGATCTCGCCCGCACCGACACCGACATCGCCTGGCTTGCCAACGAGATCATCGTCGAGGAGGTCCGCTTCGCCGATCTGTCCGAAGCCAACATCACGACACCCGTCGCGGGGCGCGTCTGGGAGATGATGACCTCGCCAGGCGAGGACGTACAGGCCGGCCAGCCCCTGCTCAAGGTGCTCGATTGCAGCGGAACCGTCATCACCGCCAACGTCACCGAGGCCGTCTACAACCGCCTGCAGCTCGGCGATCGCGCGACCTTCGAGCCGAATGACGGCGGCGAACCGATCTTCGGCACCGTGGTCAATCTAACCGGCGCCGCCGGCGCACCCGCCAATCTCGCCATCAATCCGGATGCGCTGAGCAAGGAGCCCTATCGCGTGACCGTGGCCTCGCGCGATGCCGCGGCCCGCGCCTGCACCGTGGGACGCACCGGCCGCGTCGTCTTCGCCCGGCATGAGACAGCGCCGTGATGATGGCGCTGACGCCCGGCCTGATCGCGCTCGGCGCCTTCATGGCGATCGTGCCGCTGCTCAGGCGCGACAGCACGATGGCGCGCTCGTTCCTGACCATCGTGTCGGTGGCCCTACTGCTGCGTTATCTCTATTGGCGTGTCACGTCGACGCTGCCGCCGCCGCATCTGACCCTCGACGCCATGGTCGGCTACCCATTCCTGCTGCTGGAAGCGGCCTCGCTCGTCGCGGTCGCGTTGTCGCTGCTGTTCCTGAGCCGGACGCTCGACCGCACAGGCGCAGCGAGGGTCGATGGCCGCGCCACCGATCCGAGCGCGCCATTGATCGACGTCTTCATCTGCACCTACAACGAGGAACGGTCGATCCTCGAACGCACCATCATCGGCGCGACCGGCATGGCCTACGGCCACTACCGCGTCTGGGTCCTGGACGACGGACGGCGGCCCTGGCTGCGGCGCCTTTCGGGCGAGCTCGGCTGCCACTATCTCACGCGGCACCACAACCTCCACGCCAAGGCCGGCAACATCAACCATGCACTCAGGCATGTCGGCACGCTGCCGGAGCGGCCGGAATTCGTCGCCATTCTCGATGCGGACTTCGTGCCGCGGCCCGATTTCCTTGCGCGTACCATCTCGCTCATGGACGACGAGTCGGTCGGCGTGGTGCAGACGCCGCAGCACTTCATCAATCCAGATCCGATCCAGACCAACCTTGCCGCGACCGATGTCTGGCCCGACGAGCAGCGCTTCTTCTTCGACATCCTGCTGCCGGCCAAGGACGCCTGGGGCGTCGCGTTTTGCTGCGGCACCTCGTCCCTCATTCGCTATGCCGGGCTGATGCAGATCGGCGGATTTCCGACCGATTCGGTGACCGAGGACTACCTGGTCACGCTGCGTCTCAAGGAATGCGGCCTCAACACGATCTATCTCAACGAGCGCCTGACGATCGGGCTCGCGCCGGAGGGGCTGAAGGAATACATCACCCAGCGCGCCCGCTGGTGCCTCGGCTTGATGCAGATCGTGCGCGGTCGCAGCGGACCGCTGTCGCGGGACTCGAAGCTGTCCTTCATCGACCGGCTCTCGCTGATGGACGCCTTCATGAGCTGGTCGGCGGTGTACGCGTCGAAGGTGGCGGGCCTCGTCGTGCCCTGGTTGTTCCTGCTGTTCGGCATCAAGGCAGTTCAGGCCGACCTCACCGAGCTGTTGCGCTTCTTTCTGCCTTTCTATGTCTGGCATGGTCTCAGCATGGCCTGGCTGTCGCGCGGCCGCTCGCTCGCGATGATGACGGACGTCTCGCAGCTCATCGCGGCGCCTGCGGTGCTCGAGGCGGTGGCGGCCGGCCTGCTGAAGCCGACAGGACACAAGTTCAAGGTCACCGCGAAAGGCGGCGACCGCAACAGCCGATTCGTCGAATGGCCGCTGCTGCGGCTCTATGGCGGCGCGCTCGTCATCACGCTCGCAGCCATCGCCTATGCCTTCATCCTGCACCTGCGCGGCGAGAACATCGCCTATGGCGGACTGGCCCTGGCCTGGAGCCTCTACAACGCTGTCATCCTCACCGTGGTCTGCTTCGTCTGCATCGAGCAGCCGCGCAAGCGAAAGGCGGAGCGGTTCAGCCGCAATGAGACCGTCCTGCTGCGCCACGACGGCAGGTCGCATCTCGCGCGGCTCGGCGACATCTCCATCACAGGCGCACGCCTGATCGACCCCGATCCGCCGGCGCCGGGCAGCACGATCGAATGCCGGATCTACGGCCGCCCGATCGCGGCCATCGTGGTGCGGCGGACCGCGGACGGATTCGCCGTGCGGTTCGAGGAAGACATGGATACGCGCGTGCACGCGATCAGGGCATTCTATGCCGGCGAGTATGTTCGCGCCTTTCGGGGAGTGAGGGCGCTCCCGGTCGGCAAAGCGCTGCTGATGCGGCTGTTCGGCTAACGCAGGGGCCGCGCACAGCGGCTCGCATTCCGTCCGCCATGGCATGGAAGGGATGGCTTGAGGCCGTCACTTCACTTAAGATTTGGACGAATCCCCGCCTGCCCTGCCTCGCCGGAACCCCTATGCTCCAGATCCGATTTGCGATCGCGGCCGCCGCGCTCCTCGCATGCTCCGCCAGCGCCTCCGCCCAGTTCGCGCCGCCCGCCAAGCCCGTAGCGCCGAAACCCACCGCCCCCTCACCGCGCGCCGCCTCTTGCCACAATGGCGCGAGCTTCGATCGCTTCCTGGCCGAGGTGAAGCAACAGGCGGTGGCGGCCGGCGTGTCGCAGCGGACGATCGCGGAGGCCTCGCCCTACCTCGTCTACGACCAGGGGATCGTCAACCGCGACCGCGGCCAGCGCGTGTTCGGCCAGCTCTTCACCGAATTCGCCGGCCGCATGGCCGCGCCCTATCGCATGCAGAACGGCCAGCAGCACATCAAGCAACACGCGGCTGCGTTCGCGCGCGCGGAGAAGGACTATGGCGTGCCGCCGGCGGTGATCGCCGCGTTCTGGGGGCTGGAAAGCGACTTCGGCGCCAACATGGGCAATCTGCCGACGCTGAAGTCGCTGGTCTCGCTCGCCTATGACTGCCGCCGTTCCGAGATGTTCGTGGGCGAGACCATCGCCGCGCTGAAGATCATCGACCGCGGCGACCTGCATCCCGACGAGATGATCGGCTCCTGGGCCGGCGAGCTCGGGCAGACCCAGTTCCTGCCCGTGCATTACGTCAACTACGCCGTCGACTATGACGGCGACGGACGGCGCGACCTGTTGCGCTCGCCAGCCGACGTGATCGGCTCGACCGCGAACTACATCGCCAACGGCTTGAAGTGGCGGCGCGGCGAGCCGTGGCTCGAGGAAATCAAGGTGCCGCCGAACCTGCCGTGGGAAAAGACCGATCTCACGGTGCGGGAGCCGCGCTCGACATGGGCGCAGCTGGGGGTCACCTATCCCGATGGCCGTCCCCTGCCGAACGACAATCTGCCGGCCTCCGTGCTGCTGCCGATGGGGCGCTTTGGTCCGGCCTTCATGGCCTATGCGAATTTCGCCGCCTACACCGAGTGGAATAACTCGCTGATCTATTCGACCACGGCGGGCTATCTCGCCTCGCGCATTGCCGGCGCCGCGCCCATGCGCAAGCCGGCCCAGCCGGTGCCGCAGCTGCCGTTCAACGAGCTGAAGGAATTGCAGCAGCTCCTGGTGCGCGCCGGCTTCAATGTCGGCAAGGTCGACGGCGTGCTGGGCCAGCAGAGCCGAATTGCGGTGAAGGCGATGCAGACCAAGTTCGGCCTGCCGGCCGATTCCTGGCCGACCGCCGAGTTGCTCGCCCGCATGCGCGGCGGCACGGTCCAGGCGCAGCCGGCGGGCGTGGTGCGGTAGCGGCCCGTCCACTGTCATGCCCCGGCTTGACCGGGGCTCCAGTACGCCGCGGCCCCTCGACTCAGCCACAACCGCCTCGGAGTACCGGATCGGCCGGTCGGAGCCGGGCGATAACGGTGAGGGTGTGGCGCGACGCTACCGCGAGCAGCGCGAGATTTTCGCATCGCACAAGCCGATTTCGCGATTGTATTTTTCCCTGAGGCTCCCATGTGAGTGGCTCAGGTTTTCTCCTGAGATTTCCCATTCACGAAGCGAGCACACATGTCCTTCTACGACGCGGTCGTCCCCGCCTATCTGCAAATGCTGAACAGCGTCACCGGGCTGCTGACCAAAGCCGAGGCGCATTGCGCGGCCAAGAAGATCGACCCCAGCGTCCTGCTCGGCTCCCGCCTGTTTCCGGACATGCTGCCGCTGTCGAGGCAAATCCAGCTCGTCAGCGATTTCGCCGCCAAGGGCTGCGCGCGGCTGACCCACAGCGAGGTCCCCTCGACGCCCGACACCGAGACGAGCTTTGCGGAGTTGAAGCAGCGGCTGGCGAAGACGATCGATTACGTGAAGTCGTTCAAGCCCGAGCAATTCGAGGGCGCAGATGCCAAGGACGTCACCTTCCCGACCGGGCCCGACAAGACCACGACCCTGAAGGGCCAGCAATTCCTCAGCGCGTTCTCGCTGCCGAACTTCTACTTCCACTGCGCGACCGCCCACGGCATCCTGCGCCACAACGGCGTCGAGATCGGCAAGCGCGATTTCATGGGCCTGACCTGACTTGGCAATCGCACGCGGCAGGCGAAATCCGCTGTCGTGGCGGGGATTGCACATGAATTATGCTACGCGGGACTTGCCGCGTAGCTCGCCTGCACTTTCCGTATGGCTCGTCTCTTGCGCCTGATGTCGCGATGCACAAGTGTTCCTGACCTTTCACCGTCTGGAACATCCCAAATGAGCCGTCCGACCAAATTGTTTGAGACCTACAAGCTCGGCCCGATCCCGCTGGCCAATCGCCTCGTGATGGCGCCGCTGACGCGCAACCGCGCCGTACCAGGCACGTTCGTGCCCGGCGCGCTCGCCGCCGAATATTACGGCCAGCGCGCCTCCGCCGGCCTTCTGGTCACCGAAGCGAGCCAGGTCTCGCAACAAGGGCAAGGCTACCAGGACACTCCTGGCATCTACAGCAAGGACCAGGTCGCCGGCTGGCGCAAGGTCACTGACAAGGTCCATGAGCGCGGCGGCAAGATCTTCATCCAGCTCTGGCATGTCGGCCGCATCTCGCATGTCGATCTCCAGGCGAATGGTGCAGCCCCGGTGGCACCGAGCGCGATCCGCGCCAAAGGCAAGACCTTCGTGAACGGCGGCTTCGCCGACGTCTCCGAGCCGCGCGCACTCGAGCTTTCCGAGATTCCAGGCATCGTCGACGATTTCAAGCGCGCCACGAAGAACGCGCTCGAAGCGGGCTTCGACGGCGTCGAGATTCACGGCGCCAACGGCTACCTGCTCGACCAATTCGCCAAGGACGGCGCCAACAAGCGCAAGGATGCCTATGGCGGCTCGATCGAAAACCGGGCACGGCTGATGCTCGAAGTCTCCAAGGCCGTCGCCGCCGAGGCCGGCGCCGATCGCACCGGTATTCGCATCTCGCCGGTGACGCCGGCCAACGACATCTCCGACAGCAATCCGCAAGCCCTGTTCGATCACATCGTCGACGGTCTCAGCGCGCTGAAGCTGGTCTATCTCCACGTCGTCGAAGGCGCCACCGGCGGGCCACGCGACTTCGCGCCGTTCGACTACGCATCCTTGCGCAAGCGCTTCTCTGGCGCCTACATCGCCAACAACGGCTATGATTTCGATCTCGCCACCAAGGTGCTGGACGCGAACGCAGCCGACCTCATCGCCTTCGGCAAGCCGTTCATCTCCAACCCGGACCTTGTCGAGCGGCTGAAGCAGGGTGCGGCATTGAACGACTGGGACAAGACCACGTTCTACGGCGGCGGCGCCAAGGGGTATACGGACTACCCGACGCTGGCGGCCGAGCCGGCGGAGTAAGGGACCATCCACCCGCGACGCTGTCATGCTCCGCGAAAGCGGGGCATCCAGTACGCCGCAGCCCCTCGTTCAATCACGACCGCTCTGGAATACTGGATTGCCCGCCTTCGCGGGCAATGACACCGGGTGTGGGACGCGCGTCCCCACAAGCTCGTCACCGCAAGCACCAAAGAAAAAGGCCGGGATCGCTCCCGGCCTTTCGCATTTGATGGCGCTATCCGCCGCTTACTTGGCTTCCGCGCGCTTGGGCGGCGTGGCCGGCCACGACTTGATCAGGGTGTCGTAGTCGACCGTCTCGCCCTTCGGCTTCTCGTTGGCGAGCTTGCGCTGGGGCGCGATGGTGCCGTCCTTCTCGGCCTTGGCGAACCAGTATTCCGGCTTCTCCTTCTTGTGCAGCTTCGGACCGCAGGCGCCCTGCACGCCGGACTTCTCCAGGCGCTCCATGACGGAGTCCTGGGCCGCCGCGAGGGCATCCATCGCCTGTTGCGGCGTCTTCGCACCGGACGACGCATCGCCGATGTTCTGCCACCACAGCTGCGCCAGCTTCGGATAGTCGGGCACGTTGTTGCCGGTCGGGGTCCACTGCACGCGCGCGGGCGAGCGGTAGAACTCGACGAGGCCGCCGAGCTTCGGCGCACGTTCCGTAAACGACTTGTCCCAGATGTCGGATTCACGGACGAAGGTGAGACCGACATGGCTCTTCTTCAGCGACACCGATTTGGAGACGATGAACTGGAGATACAGCCACGCTGCCTTGCGGCGATCCGGCGGAGTGGACTTCAGGAGCGTGAGCGAGCCCGCGTCCTGATAGCCGAGCTTCATGCCTTCCTTCCAGTACGAGCCGTGCGGCGAGGGAGCCATGCGCCATTTCGGCGTACCGTCCGCGTTCATCACGGCGATGCCCGGCTTCACCATGTCGGCGGTGAAGGCGGTGTACCAGAACATCTGCTGGGCGATGTTGCCCTGCGCCGGCACGGGGCCGGACTCGGAGAACGTCATGCCCTGGGCCTGCGGCGGCGCATACTTCTTCATCCACTCGAGGTATTTGGTAATCGAGTAGACCGCAGCCGGTCCATTGGTGTCGCCACCGCGCTCGACCGAGGAGCCGACGGGGCGGCAGCCTTCCATGCGGATGCCCCATTCGTCGACCGGCAGGCCGTTCGGAATGCCCTTGTCGCCGTTGCCGGCCATCGACAGCCAGGCGTCGGTGAAACGCCATCCGAGCGAGGGGTCCTTCTTGCCATAATCCATATGGCCGTAGACCTTGACGCCGTTGATCTCCTTGATGTCGTTGGTGAAGAACTCGGCGATGTCCTCGTAGGCGGACCAGTTCACGGGCACGCCGAGCTCGTAGCCATACTTGGCCTTGAACTTGGCCTTGTAGTCGGCGTTGGTGAACCAGTCGTAGCGGAACCAGTAGAGGTTGGCGAACTGCTGGTCGGGCAGCTGGTAGAGCTTGCCGTCCGGCCCGGTGCCGAACGACTTGCCGATGAAGTCGTTGACGTCGAGCATCGGATTGGTGACGTCCTTGCCCTCACCGGTCATGTAGTCCGACAGCGCGATGGTCTGGCCGTAGCGGAAGTGGGTGCCGATCAGGTCGGAATCGTTGATCCAGCCGTCATAGACGTTCTTGCCGGACTGCATCTGGGTCTGCAGCTTCTCGACGACGTCACCTTCCTGGATGAGGTCGTGCTTGAGCTTGATGCCGGTCAGCTCGGAGAATGCCTTGGCGAGCGTCTGCGCCTCGTATTCGTGGGTCGTGATGGTCTCGGAGACGACGTTGATCTCCATCCCCTTGAAGGGTTCGGCGGCCTTGGCGAACCACTCCAGCTCTTTCTTCTGGTCTTCCTTCGACAGCGTCGAGGGCTGGAATTCGGCGATCCACTTCTGGATCGTCGCCTCGTCGGCGGCGCGAACCGGAGCCGAGAGAGCGAACGAGACCGCAACAATCGCGGCAGCGCTCGCCATGGTCAGAAAACTGCTCTTGGTCAATGGACCCTTCCTTCTCCTAAACTGTCGCATGGTGTTCCTCCGTTGCAGCGACAAACTTTTATACAGGTCCGGGTTGCCCCCGGATCTGGCCGTCCCTTCGCGAGCTTCAGACCGTGCGAAAAATAAGCACGGCCGTGGCCAGCGAAATTCCACTTGCGAGCCACAGGCTCGAAATCTCAAACCCCTCCTCGCCGATCGGCAGCGTGGCGACCGGATCAGTGCCGACGACACCGATCCACACGAGGTGGATGACGGCGGCCACGATCAACGAGACGAACAGGCGATCGCCGCGCGTGGTCGGGATGCGCAGCACGCCGACGCGCTCGGCCTCGGGATAGACCGCGGCAAGCCAGGTCATCACCGCAAGCGTGCAGGCGAGCGCGGCGAAGAAGATCGCAGTCGGCAGCGTCCAGGCCATCCATGCGATTGATTCCATCCTCGCCTCCCCTCAGACCCGGCCGAGCGCGAAGCCGCGCGCGATGTAGTTGCGGACGAACCAGATCACCAGCGCACCCGGGATGATGGTGAGCACGCCGGCGGCCGCGAGCAGGCCCCAATCCATGCCGGCCGCCGACACCGTGCGCGTCATGATCGCGGCGATCGGCTTGGCATGCACCGACGTCAGCGTGCGCGCGAGCAGAAGCTCGACCCAGGAGAACATGAAGCAGAAGAAGGCGGCGACGCCGATGCCGCTCGCGATCAGCGGCACCAGGATCTTGATGAAGAAGCGCGGGAAGGAATAGCCGTCGAGGAAAGCGGTCTCGTCGATCTCGCGCGGCACGCCGGAAACGAAGCCTTCGAGGATCCACACCGCCAGCGGCACGTTGAAGATGCAGTGCGCCAGCGCGACCGCCCAGGGCGTATCGAACAGGCCGATCGCCGAATAGAGGTTGAAGAACGGCAGCGCGTAGACCGCGGCCGGCGCCATGCGGTTCGACAACAGCCAGAAGAACAAATGCTTGTCGCCGAGAAAACGGTAGCGCGAGAAGGCGTAGGCCGCCGGCAAGGCCACCGAGATCGAGATGACGGTATTGAGGACGACGTATGTCAGCGAGTTGATGTAGCCGGAGTACCAGCTCTCGTCGGTGAAGATGCGCTTGTAGTGCTGCAGCGTCGGCGTGTGCGGCCACAGCGTCATGGTCGAGACGATCTCGCTGTTGGTCTTGAAGCTCATGTTGACGAGCCAGTAGATCGGCAGCAGCAGGAAGACCAGGAACAAGCCCATGATGAGGCGGCGGCCGGGGATCGAATGCATCACGCGGCTCCTTCCTTGACGGCGCGCTCGGCGCCCGCATTGGTCATGACGGTGTAGAAGATCCAGCACACGATCAGGATGATGAGATTGTAGACCAGCGACAGCGCCGCGGCCTTGCCGAGGTCGAACTGGCCGAGCGCGATCTTGACGAGCTCGATCGACACGAACGTGGTGGAGTTTCCGGGCCCGCCGCCGGTGACGACGAACGGCTCGGTATAGATCATGAAGCTGTCCATGAAGCGCAGCAGCACCGCGATCAAGAGCACGCGGTTCATCTTCGGCAGCTGGATCGCCTTGAACACGGCCCAGCGCGAGGCGCCGTCGATCTGGGCGGCCTGGTAATAGGCTTCGGGAATCGACTTCAGACCGGCGTAACAGAGCAGCGCGACGAGGCTGGTCCAGTGCCAGACGTCCATCACGATGACGGTGACCCAGGCGTCGATGTCGTTGGAGACGTAATTGTAATCGATGCCCGCGGCGTTGAGGACGTAGCCGAGCAGCCCGATGTCCGGACGTCCGAAGATCTGCCAGATCGTGCCAACCACGTTCCACGGAATCAGCAGCGGCAGCGCGAGAATCACGAGACAGGCCGCCACGGTCCAGCCCTGGCGCGGCATCGACAGCGCGACCACGATGCCGAGCGGCACCTCGATCGCGAGGATCACCAGCGAGAAGAACAGGTTGCGGCCGAGCGAGGCGAGGAAACGGCCGCCGAGATCGGTCGAGGGATCGAGCAGCTCTTTGAACCAGCCGACGCCGTTCCAGAAGAACTGGTTGTTGCCGAAGGTGTCCTGCATCGAATAGTTCACCACCGTCATCAGCGGCAGCACCGCCGAGAAGGCGACCACCAGGAACACCGGCAGCACCAGGAACCAGGCTTTTTGGTTGACGGTCTTGTCCATCAGGCAGCTCCCTCCACCAGAAGGCTGTCGGCATAGACGTGGACGTGTGACGGATCGAATTTCAGACCGGCCATGCCGTCCGAGCTGGCGAATCCGGCGGGCGCGCGCGCCGCGAGCTTGGCGTCGCCGAAGCGCGCGCGCGCAAAACGGATGCGGCCGAGATCGTCGAGGCGCTCGATCTTCGCCGTGAGCAGGCCGGGCGCGGGCGCAACGACCTCGACGAATTCGGGCCGGACGCCGATCTCGATCTTGGCGCCGGCCGGCAGGTTGTCGTAGGCGCGGGTGAGCGCGATGACGTGGCCACCGACCCTGGCCTCCCGCCCCCTCACCTCGGCCGGCAGGATGTTCATGCCGGGCGAGCCGATGAAATAGCCGACGAAAGTATGTGCCGGCTTGTCGAACAGCTCGGCCGGCGTGCCGCTCTGCACCACGCGGCCGTCATGCATGACGACGACGGTGTCGGCAAAGGTCAGCGCCTCGGTCTGGTCGTGGGTGACGTAGATCATCGTGAGGTCGAGCTCGCGATGCAGCGCCTTCAGCTTGGAACGGAGCTGCCATTTCAGCTCGGGATCGATCACCGTCAGCGGCTCGTCGAACAGCACGGCGGCGACGTCGGAACGGACGAGGCCGCGGCCGAGCGAGATCTTCTGCTTGGCGTCGGCGGTGAGCCGCGTCGCCTTGCGGTTCAGATAGGGCTCGAGGTCGAGCAGGCGGCCGATCTCGGCCACGCGCTTGTCGATCTCGGCCTTCGGCACGCCGCGGTTCTTCAGCGGAAACGCCAGGTTCTGCCCCACCGTCATGGTGTCGTAGATCACCGGAAACTGGAACACCTGGGCGATGTTGCGCTTCTGGGTTGACAGCGGTGTGATGTCCACCCCGTCGAACAGGATTTTCCCCCGCGACGGGGTGATGATGCCGGAGATGACGTTGAGCAGCGTTGTCTTGCCGCAGCCGCTCGGCCCGAGCAGCGCATAGGCGCCGCCCTGCCGCCAGGTCATGGTGACCGGCTTCAGCGCGAAAGTCTCCTGCGGCGCGTTGTTGCCACCGTAGGAATGGGCGAGATCGACGAGGTCAATGCGGGCCATGGCGCATCTCCTCAGGAGCTCGGTGCCGCGACGAGGCGGTCCGCCGCGTCGAACACGAAGACATCGTTGGGATCGAGCACGGCGTCGAGCGTCTGGCCGGGCTCGAATTCGTGCACGCCATGCAGCACCGCCACCCAGTTCGATCCGTCGCGGGTCAGATGCACGAAACTCTCCGAACCGGTGATCTCGGTCACCGTGACAGTGGCGTGGAACGCATGGCGATCGGCCTCGCCATTGGCGAGCGCAAGCTGATGCGCGCGGAAGCCGACGCGATAGGCCCCGTCGGCGAGGCCTGAATAAAGACCGGAGGCCGGCGAAGCCGTGCCGCCGGCATATGCGACCTGCCCGTTCTTCTTCTCGATGCCGACGAGGTTGAGCGGCGGATCGGAGAACACCTGCGCGACGCGCAGCGTCTGCGGCCGGCGATAGACATTGGTCGTCTCGCCCATCTGCAGCGCCTGGCCTTCCCACATGCACACCGTGTTGCCGCCGAGCAGCAGCGCCTCGGTCGGCTCGGTGGTGGCATAGACGAAGATCGCGCCCGAGGCTTCGAAGATGCGCGGCAGCTCGGCGCGCAGCTCCTCGCGGAGCTTGTAGTCGAGATTGGCGAGTGGCTCGTCGAGCAGCACGAGATCGGCGCCCTTGACCAGGGCGCGCGCGATCGCGGTACGTTGCTGCTGGCCGCCGGAAAGCTGCAGCGGGGTGCGCTTCAGGAACGGCTCGAGCCGCAGCAGCTTTGCGGCCTCCGCCACCCGCGCCTCGATCTCATCGCGGGGCTTGCCCTGCACGCGCAGGGGCGAAGCGATGTTCTCATAGACCGTGAGCGAGGGGTAGTTGATGAACTGCTGGTAGACCATGGCGACCGAACGCCGGCGCACGTCGGCGCCGGTGACGTCCTTGCCGTTCACCACCACCTTGCCCGTGGTCGGCTTGTCGAGACCGGCGAGCAACCGCATGATCGAGGTCTTGCCCGACAGCGTCGGCCCGAGCAGCACGTTCAGCGTGCCGCTCTCGAACGTCAGCGAGACGTCGCGGATGTGGGGGATTCCATCGACGGTCCGGGTCACGTGGTCGAGTGTCACGGTCATGAGCGTCCTCCCGCTTCCAGCAGGGGACTTTGCGGCACGGCGTGGGTCCTGATCCAGTCGTCAAGCGCGCCGATCTCGTCGGCAGATAGTCGCAGGCCGAGCTTGGAACGGCGCCACACCACGTCCTCGGCGGTGACGGCCCATTCATTGGCCATGAGGTAGCGAACCTCGCGCTCGGTCAGCGTTGCGCCAAAGGACTGGCCGAGATCGGCGGCCGATTTCGCCTCGCCGAGCAGCTTGACGGCCCTCGTGCCATAGGCGCGCGCGAGCCGCCGCGCATGCTCGTGGCTGAGGAAAGGATAGCCACGCTGGAGCTCGGCGATCAGCCCGTCGATATCGGACACGTTCATGTCACCGCCGGGCAGCGGCGATTTCCCGGTCCAGCCCTCGCGCGCCTTCGCGCTGCGCAAATAAGGCGCGAGCCGCTCAAGCGCCTCTTCGGCGAGGCGGCGATAGGTCGTGATCTTGCCGCCATAGATCGACAGCAGCGGCACTCCGCCGGGCGTGTCGAGCTCGAACACGTAGTCGCGGGTGGCGGCCTTGGCCTCGCTGGCACCGTCGTCATAGAGCGGGCGCACGCCGGAATAGGTCCAGACCACGTCATCCGGCATGACGGGCTTGGCCAGATACTCGCTCGCCGCCGTGCAGAGATACTGGATCTCCTCGGTCGTCGCCTTCACCTTGGCAGGATCGCCGTCATAGTCGCGGTCCGTGGTGCCGATCAGCGTGAAGTCGTCCTGGTACGGGATCACGAAGATGATGCGGCCGTCGGCGTTCTGGAACATGTAGGCGCGGTCGTGGTCGTAGAGCTTCCTGACCACGATGTGCGAGCCCTGCACCAGGCGCACTTTGGCCTTGGCGTTGACGCCGGCGCCGCGGCCGAGCACGTCCTCGACCCAGGGGCCGCCGGCATTGATCAGCGCCTTCGCCTGGATCTGCGAGCGCTCGCCGGTCAGCGTGTTGACCATGCCGACGGTCCAGAGGCCATCGGACTGGCGGATTTCGGTGGCGCGGGTGCGGGTGCGAATCTCGGCGCCCTTGTCGGCGGCATCGCGCGCGTTGAGCACGACGAGACGGGCGTCATCGACGAAGCAATCCGAATATTCGAAGGCGCGGCTGTAGCGATTCGGGATCAGCGGCTTGCCGACCTCGTCACGCCCCAGATCGACCGAGCGGGTCGCCGGCAACAGATGGCGGCCGCCAATGTGATCATAGAGGAAGAGGCCGAGGCGCAGCAGCCAGGCGGGCCGCAGGCCGGCATGATGCGGCAAAACGAAACGGAGGGGGCGGATGATGTGGGGGGCGATGCCCCAGAGAACCTCGCGCTCGATCAGGGCCTCGCGGACCAGGCGAAACTCGTAATATTCGAGATAGCGCAGGCCGCCATGCACCAGCTTGGTCGACCAGGACGATGTCCCGCTCGCCAAATCGTTCATTTCGCACAGGAAAACGGTATTGCCGCGGCCGACCGCGTCGCGCGCGATACCGCAGCCATTCACACCGCCTCCGATGATGGCGAGGTCGAAAATACGCTCCAACAGACGCATCCCCCGACGACCGCCCGTTCCTTCGAGCGGCTACTTTCGATTTTGATTAGATCACACCGTAAAACGAAAGCAAGACGAAAGAGAAGCGAAAGGAAGTGAAAGCAGAACTTTTTCCGTGAGCAATGCGATGAAGAAATCGGCAGTCCAGAACTGTCACCGACTTGAATGTAGCAACGTACCTACATATCAAAGTAGCATTAGGCATCGTTCCGACCGAGAGGTGACAAGCGATGGCGACCACTCTGACCAGCAGAGAATTCAATCACGATACCAGCGGCGCCAAGAAGGCGGCTTCGCACGGGCCGGTCTTCATTACGGATCGCGGCCGCCCGGCCCATGTCCTGCTAACGATCGAGGATTATTTGCGCCTGACCGGTGGGCACATGAGCCTTGCCGAAGCTCTGGCGCAGGCGGACGCGGACTTTGATTTTGATCCGCCGCGCATGACCGGAGGAACCTTCAAGGCCGTAGATCTCGACTGATGTTTCTGCTGGACACCAACGTGATTTCCGCATTGAGGCGACCTGACAAGGCTCACCGCAATGTCGTTGCCTGGGCCAATACAATCCCCGCAGCGAGCTTCTTCATATCCGCGATCTCGATCCTTGAAATTGAGGTTGGCGCACGACTGATCCAGCGCAAGGACACGACGCAAGGTGCCGTGCTGCGCAATTGGATCGACAATCACATCCTGGCTCGTTTCGACGGCCGGATCCTCGCCATCGATACGGCCGTGGCGCAGCGCTGTGCACAACTTCACGTTCCCAACCCACGCGCCGAGCGCGACGCGCTCATCGCGGCGACCGCACTTGTTCACAGCCTGACGATCGTTACGCGCAATGTGGGGGATTTCGAATCCACGGGCGTGGCGCTGCTCAATCCGTGGGACGACGTCTAGGATCTATCTCAGCCGCACCACCGGCGCGGCTTCCGGAGCCGCGTCCTGCACCTCGGCCGGCGCATCGTCGATGTCCGCGCCCTTCGGCAGCGCTTCCACCACTTCGATGCCCTTGCTGTGACAGATGGTGGCGAGGCGTTCGGGAAGCTCCTGGTCGGTGACGAAGGTCTGGATCTGGGTGATATGGGCGATGCGCACCGGCGCGCTGCGGCGCAGCTTGGTGGAATCGGCGACCAGCATGACGCTGCGGGCATTGGCGATGATGGCCTGCGCAACCTGCACCTCGCGATAGTCGAAGTCGAGCAGCGCGCCCTCCTCGTCGATCGCGGACGCGCCGATGATGGCGTAATCGACCTTGAACTGGCCGATCAGCTGCGTCGCGGTCGAGCCGACCACGGCGCCGTCGGCGCGCCGCACCGTGCCGCCGGCGACCACGACCTCGATGCGGGGATGGCGGTAGAGCAGCATCGCGACGTTGAGATTGTTGGTGATGACGAGGAGATCCTCGTGCGAGGTCAAGGCGCTCGCGACCTCCTCCGTCGTGGTGCCGATATTGATGAAGAGCGAGCAGCCGTTCGGGATTAGCGAGGCGGCTGCGGCTCCGATTGCCTTCTTCTCGTCGGCGGCAACGAAGCGGCGCGCCTCGTAGGCGAGGTTCTCGACGCCGGAGGCGATGATGGCGCCGCCATGGATGCGGGTCAGCGATCTCCGCTCGCAGAGATCGTTGAGATCCTTGCGGATGGTCTGCGCCGAGACCTCGAAGCGGCGCGCGAGCTCCTCGACCATGACGCGGCCCGAGGCGCGCGCGATGTTGAGGATTTCGGCTTGGCGATGGGTCAGTCCGGTCACGGCAAGGGCCTCACATCAGGAAGCTGCATGGTGCGGCGGTTCGCGCCTGCGGTCAATGCGCACGCCGATCACGGTTAACGGACGAGGCGGTGCTCACCATGCCATGGCGGCGGCAAGGCGCGCGAGCAGATCCGGGTCGTCGAAGGCGCTTGCAGAGGCAACGGCGCCGGCACCGACAAGATCGTCATGGCTGAGGCTGGTCCGGATTCCGATCGTTGGAATGCCGGCGGCGGCCGCCGATTGCACGCCGGTGCGGGAATCCTCGAACGCAACCGAGGATGCGGCACTGCCCCCGACGAAGCGCAGCCCTTCCTGATAAGGCAGCGGATGCGGCTTGCCGTAGGGCAATTCGTCGCCGATCACGATCGCCTTGAACCGCTCGGTGATGCCGAGGCCCGACAGCAGCAGCTCGGCGTTGAGACGCGGCGCATTGGTGACGGCGACCATGGGAACGCCGGCGGCGTCCGCGCGGTCGAGCAGCGCCATCAGACCCGGCAACGGTTCGACCTGTCCGGCCACGAGCGTGCGGAAGATCTCCTCCTTCTCGGCGAGAATCGCGGCGCGCCGCGCCGGCGTTTCGTCGGGCAGAAAGCGGTCGCCGATCGAGACATTGGCGAAGCCCTGCAGCTCCCTGGAGAACCGCGCGTGGTCGAACACATGGCCGTGCGGCCCCAGCACCTGGTTGAAGGCCTTGAGATGCAGCGGGTCGGTGTTGGCGAGCGTGCCGTCGATGTCGAACAACAACGCCCTGCCGATTGCCTCGATCATTTCCCTACTTTCCAAGTCCGCGACGCATCAATGCGGAAGACGTATCAATACGGGCTCGAACGCGCAATGATGCATCGACATGACGACGATGCGCCACTCGACAAAGCCGCGCGCGGCTGCAACACTCCTTGCAAGACCAAAAAGGAGGAAACGATGATCAACCGACGCGACCTTGCTCTCTCGACTCTCGCCGTCTCCGCGCTTGCGCTCACGGCACCGGCGCTCGCCGCCTCGGCAGACGAAGAGGCGGTGGCGAAGAAGGTCGAGGCCTTCCGCCTCGCCCAGATCGCGGCCGACGGGAAGGCGCTCGGCGCGCTGTGCTGGGACGATCTCAGCTACAGCCATTCCAGCGGCAAGGTCGAGGACAAGGCGACCTTCATCGCCAACGCCACCGACGGCAAATCGAAATTCCTCTCGATCGAATACAAGGACCCGACCATCAAGGTCGTCGGCCCCGCCGCCATCGTTGGCTGGGGGAACAGGAAATGGCGGCCGACGGGAAGAAAGTATCGACCAATCTTCACATCCTGATGAACTGGCAGAAGCAGGGCGACGAGTGGAAGCTGCTGTCGCGGGCGGCGACGAAGCTGTGATCGAAGACGTCATTCCGGGACGCGCCGAAAGGCGCGGGCCCGGAATCCATTGGTCGGCAATTTCTGCAGCATGATAGATTCTCAGGTGCGCAATTGCGCACCGTAGTTCGCGCTACGCGCGCCCCGGAATGACGTTACGCCGCTTCCTTCACATCGCCGTTCACCAGCTTGCGCGCGGCGCGCTCGGCTTCGCGGGCGTTGCGAAAAAGCTGGCCTTCGAGGCGATTGAAGCGGTGGGATGAGGCGAAGAAGCAGTAGCCTCCCTGAGAACGAACGACGATACCTGCGGTCTGCGAATCGACTTCGATAATGTAGCTGTCCGGCATGGTCCGTGGATTCCTCAGTGCGGGCAAATAACGGTGCTCCTGCCCAAAGGTTCCCCAGGCATTTGAGGCCGTTTCCACCCCGAATCGACACGCAATTGAGTACGCCGGGACCTCATCCGTTTTATGACTGGTTCTTGGCGAAGCCGCGACGAACATGACTTACAGGCGCCGCGTTTGACCGCGGGCACACGTTCGCGAGATGAGGCAGCGCGTCGCGCGCGATTACGTCGCGATCGTCGCGTCGGTCGCGCGAACCGCTTGCGGACGGCCGTGCTCGTCGATCGAGACGTAGGTGAAATTGCCGTCGGTGACGCGGAAAGGATGCTCCTCGCCGCGCCGCAGCGCCCAGGCTTCCAGATGCGCGGTGAGGGAGGTCCGTCCGACGCGGACGAGATTTGCATAGACCGAGACGAGATCGCCGACATAGACCGCCTTGCGAAAATTCATCGCCTCGATCGCGACCGTCACTGTCCGCGACTTCGCGACCTTCGAGGCAAACACGCCGCCGCCGACGTCCATCTGGCTCAGCAGCCATCCGCCGAAGATGTCGCCGTTGGCGTTGGTGTCGGCCGGCATCGCCAGCGTGCGGATGCAGAGATCGCCGCGCGGCCCGGTAGTCGCCTGCTCGTTCATTTCTCTCTCACTTGAAACCGTCCCAGCCCGGATCGGGCGCGAACCGTTCGCCGAACCTCTCGGCGAGCCCGCGCAAGGTGGATACGACATTCTCCACACCACGCGTGCGCGCATAGTTCAGCGGACCGCCGCGGAACGGTGCATAACCCGTGCCGAAGATCATGGCGCCGTCGACAGCGTCGGCATCGTCGACGATGCCTTCGCGCAGGGCCGCAACGCAGACGTTGGACATGGGCAGCACCAGGCGGTCGATCATCTGGTCGGTGACGCGCGGACCGGTCTCGGGGAGCGGTGCCTTCTCCGCCTTGCCGTCCTTCCAGGTGTAGAAGCCCTTGCCGGTCTTGCGGCCGAGCTCGCCCCTGGCGACCTTGTCGCGCAGCCAGGCCGGCGTCGGCGGCAAGAGATCGCCGAACTTGGTGCGCAGCATGTCGCCGACGTCGAGGCAGATGTCGAGCCCGACCTGATCGGCGAGCTCGATCGGTCCCATCGGCATGCCGAACTGCTCGGCCGCGGCGTCGATCAGGCGCTGGTCGATCTTCTCGTCCAGCATCACCATCGCTTCCAGCATGTAAGGGGTCAGCGCGCGGTTGACGAGGAAGCCGGGCGAGCTCTTCACAGACAGCGGCAGGCGATCGATCGCACCGACGAAAGCGAGCGCGTCCTTCAATATCTGCGCCTCGTTGCCGTCGTGACTGACGACTTCGACCAGTTGCAGTCGCGACACCGGATTGAAGAAATGCAGGCCGACCAGCCGCTCCGGCCGCGCCAGCGTGGTGCGCAGGTCCTGGAGCGGAATGCTCGACGTATTGGTGGCAAGGATTGCGCCCGGCTTCATCCGCGGCTCCAGCCCGGCATAGACCTTCTGCTTCAGCTCGAGCTTTTCAGGGACCGCCTCGATGATGAGATCGGCGTTACGCACGCCGTCCCCGTTCATGTCGGGGATGAGGCGATCGAGCGCGTCGCGGACCTCGATCGGCTTGCGGATGATCTTGCCGTAGAGTTCGGCAGCGCGCTTCACCGCGCCCGCGATCGGTTCGGCCTTCATGTCGGCGAGCGAGACCCGCAACCCCTGCCCGGCTACCCAAGCTGCGATATCGCCGCCCATGGCGCCGGCGCCGATGACGTGGACATGCTCGATGGTATTGCCGCTGCCCGCCGCCTTCTTCATCTGCTCGCGCAGGAAGAACACGCGGATCAGGTTCTGCGCGGTCGGCGTCACCATTAGCTTGGCGAAGGATGCCTGCTCCGCCCTCAGCATCGCGGCCTTGCTGCCGCCATGGGTCTCCCAGAGGTCGATCAGCGCGTAAGGCGCGGGATAGTGCTCGCGGGAGGCGGCCTTGGCCGCCTCCGAGCGCATGCGCTTGGCGAGCAGGCCGCGGACCAGCCCGAGATTGGCGGCGCGCACGAGCAGGCCGGGCTTGGCCCGCTTCAGCCGCCCGAACAGAGCGTCCTTCACAGCGCCCCTGACGTGGCGCTCCTGCGTGACGGCATCGACGAGGCCGAGCGCCTTGGCCCGGCGCGCATCGATGGTGCGGCCAGTCAGCATCAAGGCCATGGACTGGGTCGGATTGACCAGCGCAGTGAACCGCGCGGTGCCGCCGAGGCCGGGGTGCAGACCGAGCATCACCTCCGGGAAGCCGAAGCGCGCGCCGTCGATCGCGATGCGCGATTGGCAGGCCAGCGCAACCTCGAGCCCGCCACCAAGGCAGAAGCCGTGGATCACGGCGACGGTCGGCAGCTTCAACGCCTCCAGATGATCGACCACGGCGTGCGCGGCGCGGATACGGGTCTCGACCATGCCGGCATCGGAGGCACCGCGGAATTCGTTGACGTCGGCGCCGGCAATGAAGCCCGACGGTTTTGCCGAGCGGATCACCAGGCCAGCCGGACGCTCGGTCTCGATCGCCGCGAGCACCGCGTCGAACTCCTCCATGACGTCGGAGGACAGCGTGTTGGCACTTGCGTCGGTGCGGTCGAACAGCAGCCAGGCGACGCCGTCGGCGTCGCGCGTCAGCTTGAGGTGCTTGTACGGGCTGTCCGGCGCGGGTCGGGGCCCGAGCTCCAGGACGCGGTCGCCGAGCGCGGTCATGATCTTGGAATCCATGGTCACACCGCCTCGATCAGCATGGCTCCGCCAAGACCGCCGCCGATGCATTCGGTGGCGACGCCACGGCGCGTGCCGAGCCGCTTCATCGCGTTGACGAGATGCAGCACGATGCGGTTGCCGGAGGTGCCGACGGGATGACCGAGCGAGATGGCGCCACCGTCGACGTTGAGCTTGTCGCGGTCGATCTCACCGGCCGCACCGTCGAGACCGAGGATCTCGCGGCAGAATTTGTCGTCGTTCCAGGCCGCGAGACAGCCGAGCACTTGTGTGGCGAAAGCTTCGTTGAGCTCCCAGGTCTCGACGTCCTTGATGGTGAGGCCGTTGCGCTGGAGCAGCGGCGTCGCCGACATCACCGGCCCGAGCCCCATGATGCCAGGATCGAGCGCCGCCCAATGGCTGTCGACGATCGCGGCCTTCGGCGTGAGCTTGTGCTTTGCCACCGCCGCGTCGGAAGCCAGGATCACCCAGGAGGCGCCGTCGGTGATCTGCGAGGAATTGCCGGCCGTGACCTGGCCCCAGGGCCGCTCGAACACTGGCCGGAGTTTCGCGAGCGTCTCCGCCGTGGAGTCCGGCCGCACGCCATCGTCATGGTCGAAGAACTTGCCGTCGCGCGCGAACGCCGTCTCGACCTCGCCTTTCAGATAGCCCGCGCCTTGCGCCTGCGCGAGCCGGCGATGGCTCTCGGCTGCGTAGGCGTCGGACTGGGCGCGCGTGATGCCGAAGAGATGGCCGACGACCTCGGCGGTCTGGCCCATGTTCAGATCGGTGATCGGATCGGTCAGCCCGCGCTCCAGGCCGATGACCGGCTTGAGATCGCGGGGGCGGAGCTTGAAGGCCGAGGCGAGCTTCGCGGCCACACCCTTGGCGGTGGCAAGGCCGGCGAACCAGCGCACGCCCGAATTGGGCCAGACCAGCGGCGCGTGGCTCAGCGCCTCGGTGCCGCCCGCCAGGATCATGTCGGCATGGCCCTCGCGAATGTAGCGATAGGCGGTGTCGATCGACTGCATGCCGGAGCCGCAATTGATCTGCACGGTGAAGGCGACCATGTCCTCGCCCATGCCGAGCCGGAGCGCGGCAACCCGGGCTGGATTCATCTCGTCCGCGATGACGTTGACGCAGCCGAGAATGACCTGGTCGAAACTATCGGGCGCAAACGGCTGGCGCGCCAGCAGCGGCCGGCCGCATTGCACGGCGAGATCGACCGGCGTGAACGGTCCGGGGCCCGAGCGCGCCTTCAGAAACGGCGTCCGGCTGCCGTCGATAATGAATACCGGTCGTGCCATCAGCCCGCCGCCCTCTGCTCACCGAGTTCCTGGAAGAACTGATGCACATTGACGGTTTTCTTGTAAATCGGCGACAGCGCCTCCGGCGCAAAATCGTCGACCTCGATCACTTTTGTGACGGCTTCATGAGCAGCAGCCAGTTGCTCGCCCTCGGCCTGTGTGATCACGCCCCTGCTGACGGCATCCTTCCAGTCGCGGATATGCGCGGCGCGCATGCGCTTGGCGATAGCCTCAGTGCCGGTAACCAGCTTGAAAGCACGCTCCAGCCGGGCAAAGCCGCCGTCGTCATCGACGTAAGCCAGATCCGGTGTCAGGCGCTCGCGCGCGGCCGAGAGCTCCAGCACCAGGCTCGCACATTCGTGCACGACGCGGTCGGACGGGCCGAGCACGCGGGCGCCGAACGGCTGGACCACGAGCTTGAGGAAGCCGGCGACGAAACGGTTGGGCAGGTTGGCGAGGATTTCGGCGAGGCGGTTCTCGATGGTCCTGAAGCCGCTCGCCATGCACCATTCCAGCGCGGCAAAGTCCTCCTTCTGCCGGCCCTCGTCGTGCCAGCGCTTCAACGCCGCCGAGAGCAGATACAGCTCGGACAGGATGTCGCCGAAGCGCGCCGACAGCATCTCCTTGCGCTTGAGCGCGCCGCCGAGCGTCAGCAGCGCCATGTCGGCGCAGAGCGCAAACGCCGCCGAATAGCGCGAGAGCTGGCGGTAGAATGGCGTGGCGTCGCCCGCATCCGGGGCAAGCGCAAAGGCGCCGAACGTCCAGCTCCGGCCGAAGGCACGAAACAGCGTCCGAAAACTGTGACCGACATGCTTCCAGAAGGCCTTGTCGAACGCAGTGAGGCCACGCTCGCGATCGGTGTCGGCGAGTGCATTCATCTCGTCGAGCAGATAGGGATGCGCGCGGATCGCGCCCTGCCCGAACACGATGAGATTGCGCGTCAGGATGTTGGCGCCCTCGACCGTGATCCCGACAGGAACGGCGCGGTGCAGATTTCCGAGATAGTTTTGCGGACCGTCGATGACGGCCTTGCCGCCGTGGATGTCCATGGCATCGTCGATCGCGGTGCGCATCCGCTCGGTCGCATGCAGCTTCATGATGCCGGAGATGACGGCAGGATGGACGCCGGCATTCAGCGCCGCACAGGTCAGCCGGCGCGCCGCGTCGAGCTGGTAGGCGGTCGCGACGATACGTGCGAGCGGCTCCTCGACGCCTTCGAATTTGGAGATGGAGATGCCGAACTGCTCGCGGATGCGGGCATAAGCGCCGGTGGTGCGCGCGGCATAGGCAGCACCCGCGGCCGAGAGCGACGGCAGCGAGATGCCGCGGCCGGCGGCAAGCGCGGTCATCAGCATCTTCCAGCCCTGCCCCAGTCGCGCCTGGCCGCCGATGACATAGTCGAGCGGAATGAAGACGTCGCGGCCGCGGTTCGGGCCGTTCTGGAACACCTGCATCGACGGCAGATGGCGCTGGCCGATCTCGACGCCGGGCAGATTGGTCGGGATCAGCGCGACGGTGATGCCGAGCTCTTCCTGATGGCCGACGAGATGATCGGGATCATAGGCCTTGAAGGCGAGGCCGAGCAGCGTCGCGACCGGGCCCAGCGTGATGTAGCGCTTATGCCAGTTCAGCCTGAGCCCGAGCACCTCGCGGCCCTCGAACTCGCCCTTGCAGATGATGCCGCTGTCGACCATCGAGGCCGCATCGGAACCGGCTTCCGGGCTGGTGAGGCCGAAGCAGGGAATGTCGCGGCCGTCGGCGAGGCGCGGCAGCCAGCGCTGCTGCTGCTCCTTCGTGCCGAAGCGCATCAACAGCTCGCCGGGCCCCAGCGAGTTCGGCACCATCACCGTGACCGCAGCTGCGATCGAACGGGTCGAGATCTTGCGCACCACCTCGGAATGGGCATAGGGCGAGAAGCCGAGGCCGTCGAACTCCTTCGGGATGATCATGCCGAAGAATTTCTCGCGCTTGACGAAGTGCCAGACGTCCTGCGGCAGGTCCCGCCATTCCCAGAAAATCTTCCACTCGTCGAGCATGGCGCAGAGCTCGTCGACGGGACCGTTGAGAAAGGCCTGCTCCTCCTCGGTCAATTTGGCTGGCGCAATTTTCAGCAGCTTCGACCAATCGGGATTGCCCGTGAAGAGATCGGCGTCCCACCAGACGTCGCCCGCCTCCAGCGCCTCGCGCTCGGTGTCGGACATCGCCGGCAGCACGCCGCGCGCCCAGGAGAAGATCGGCTTGGTCAGGGTGTCGCGGCGGAAGCTCATGGCGGACCTCATGCATCGGCGCGGTTATCGGGTATTTTAGCGGAAACTGGCCGGCGGATGTGAAGACTTCGCCTGCAAATTTGACGCGGCCGGGCGGCCGCCCCCACGGACCATAACGGCCGGGGCGTGGGGGCAGTTCCGGGAAGGGAATGGGGCCAGATGTCTCTCCGCGTCATTCCGGGGCGACGCGCAGCGTCGAGCCCGGAATGACGTGGGAGGGAGCGGAGGTGGGCGGCCTAGTCCGGCCGCACCATCTCGAACATGTTTTCCGGCTTGATCTCGAAATAATCGCCGCGGCGGCCGGCGCGGACGATCGGGCGGGCGGCGGCGGTCTGGTAGACGCCGTCCTTGATCATGGCCTTGTCGATGTGCACGGCGACGACCTCCCCTAACGTCAGCCAGGCGTCGGCCTCCTTGCCGTCGGCGCCCTTGAGGCGGATGATGTCCGACACCTTGCATTCGAAGGCGACCGGACTTTCGCCGACGCGCGGCACGTTGACGAGCTTGCCGGGCACGGCAGTGAGCCCCGCGAGCTTGAACTCGTCGACCTCGGGCGCGACATGCGCAGCGGTCGCATTCATGTGCTTGGCAAGGTCCATCGTGGCGAGATTCCAGACGAATTCGCCGGTTTGCTGGATGTTCTCCACCGTGTCCTTCCAGTTGGTGGAGGAGAAGCCGATGATCGGCGGCACGTAGCAGAAGGCGTTGAAGAAGCTGTAGGGCGCGAGGTTGACGTGGCCCTTGCTGTCGCGGGAGGAGATCCAGCCGATCGGCCGCGGCGCGATGATGGCGTTGAAGGGATCGTGCTTGAGGCCATGGCCCTTGGAGGGCTCGTAGAAGTAAATGTCTTTGTCGGTCACGCTGGCTCTCCACTCTCCGTCATTCCGGGGCGATGCAAAGCATCGAACCCGGAATCTCGAGATTCCGGGTTCGCGCTACGCGCGCCCCGGAATGACGGCAGGTGAGCTTATAGAGGGAAACCCGCCGCCTCGTCAGTGGCGCGGCGACAGACCGGCGATGACGAAATCGATCATCTGGTCGATGTTCGGGCCCGGCTTGGTGGCGCACTGGGCGATCATCTGGGGATGGAAGAACCGCATCATCGCGGTGCAGGCGCACAGCGAGGCCAGCTGGAGGTCCTTCGTCTCGAACTCGCCGGAGGCCACGCCTTGCGCGATCATCTGGCCGACGACGCCGGCGATGCACTCCATATGGTTGACGCAGACCTCCCAGTCCTCCTGCATCGCGATCTCGACCATCTCGTGCAGCTTGTTGTCGCCGACATAGCGCTCGGTATTCATGCGATGGATGGTGGTGAGGAGCTCGCGGAAGCGTTCCGGCACCGGGCCGGGCCTTGCCACGATCCGCTGCGCTTCGAGCTCGACCTCGCCCATCAGGGAGCGGGCCACCGCCTGATGGATCGCCTTCTTCGATTCGAAGAAGCGATAAACGTTGGCGGGGCTCATCCGGAGCTCCTTGGCGATGTCGCCCACCGTGGTCTTCTGGTAGCCGATCTGGCGGAACAGCCGCTCGGCCACCTCGAGGATACGATCCCGGGTGTCGCCTTCGATATGTTCCGAAATAAGGGCCATCAGTCAGGACTCATCGATCAGCACTTCATCTCACTTATTCAGCCGCTTCAGCAAGCGGAATAGCTGAATGCTCATCGCTCCCATGCTGCGGCGCGGTAGGCCGTTCGGGGATACCTGCCTCGTCCAGGCTCTTCCTGAACCACAGGGCGTAGAGACCCGGCAGATACAGGAGCGTGAGGAAGGTCGCGACGAACAGGCCGCCCATGATGGTGATCGCCATCGGACCCCAGAACGCCGAGCGCGACAGCGGGATCATGGCGAGGATGGCGGCGAGCGCCGTCAGCACCACGGGCCGGGCGCGGCGGACGGTGGCCTCCACGATCGCCTCGCGCCGGGGCAGGCCGTGGGAGACGTCGGTCTCGATCTGGTCGACCAGGATGACCGTGTTGCGCATGATCATGCCGGCGAGCGCGATCAGGCCGAGCAGCGCCACGAAGCCGAACGGGGCGTTGGCGACGTTGAGGCCGAGCGAGGCGCCGACGATGCCGAGCGGCGCGGTCAGGAACACCAGGATCAGGCGCGAGAAGCTCTGCAGCTGGATCATCAGCAGCGTCAGCATCACCATGACCATCACCGGGAAGAGGATGAAGATCGAGGCGTTGCCCTTGGCGGATTCCTCGAAGGCGCCGCCCGGCTCGATCCGGTAGGCCGGCTCGAGGTGATCCATGATCGGCTTCAGCTTCGGCGTGATCTGGTTGGTGACATCGGGCGCCTGCACGCCGTCGACGACGTCGGAGCGCACGGTGATCGCCATGTCGCGGTTGCGCCGCCACATGATCGGCTCCTCGTGGGCGTACTCGATCTTGGCGATCTGCTGCAGCGGCACGGCGACGCCATTGCGCGAGGTGATGGTGAGGTCGCCAACGCCGCCGAGGTCGAGGCGCTCGGACGGGACCGCACGGGCGACCACGCCGACCTTCTCGATGCCGTCGCGCACGGTCGTGACCTGCGAGCCCGAGATCAGCATCGCCAGCGCCTGCGAGACGTCCTGCGGCGTCAGGCCCATGGCACGGGCGCGGTCCTGATCGACGACGAGCTTGAGGTAGGGCGACTGCTCGTTCCAGTCGAGCTGGACGTCCTTGACGCTCTTGTTCTGGCGCATGACGTCGCGGACCTGGTAGGCGATCTCACGCACCTTGTTGGCGTCGGGGCCGATCACGCGGAACTGGACGGGGAAACCGACCGGAGGACCGAAATTGAAGCGGTCGACGCGCACGCGCGCCTCGGACAGGAAGCCCTCGGCAGCCGCGTTCTCGATCTTGGCCTTGATGCGCTCGCGCGCCTCGACGCCCTTGGCGACGATGACGATCTCGGCGAAGGCCTCGTTCGGCAGCTGCGGGTTGAGGCCGAGCCAGAAGCGCGGCGAGCCCTGGCCGACATAGGACGTATAGGTCTCGATGTCCTTGTCGTCCTTGAGCAGCGTCTCGGCCTTCTTCACCGCTTTTTCGGTGACGTTGAAGGCGGTGCCCTCGGGCAGGCGCAGCTGGAAGAACAGCTCGGGCCGCTCCGACAGCGGAAAGAACTGCTGCTGGACCTGGCCGAAGCCGATGATGGAGGCGACGAAGACGCCGACGGTCGCTGCCACTACCGTGATGCGGTGGTTGACACACCATTTCACGATGGCGCGCAGGCCGCGGTACATGCGGGTCTCGTAGACCGCATGCGGATCGTGGTTGTGGTGCGCCTTCATCTCCGGCAGCAGCTTGACGCCGATATAGGGCGTGAAGATCACCGCCACGAACCAGGAGGCGACCAGCGCGATCGCCACGATCCAGAAGATGCTGCCGGCATATTCGCCGACCGCGGAATTGGCAAAGCCGATGGGGAGGAAGCCAGCGGCCGTGACCAGCGTTCCCGTGAGCATCGGAAACGCAGTAGATTCCCAGGCAAAGGATGCCGCACGCATGCGGTCCCAGCCCTGCTCCATCTTCACCACCATCATCTCGACCGCGATGATGGCGTCGTCGACGAGCAGTCCGAGCGCGATGATCAGGGCGCCCAGCGTGATGCGGTGCAGGTCGAGCGACATCGTGTTCATGACGATGAAGACGATGCCGAGCACCAGGGGCACCGACAGCGCGACCACGATGCCGGTGCGCCAGCCCAGCGCCAGGAACGAGACGAACAGCACGATGACGAGCGCTTCCATGAAGGAATGCACGAACTCGCCGACGGCATGCTCGACCACCTTGGGCTGGTCGGCGATCAGCTTGACGTCGATGCCCTGCGGCACCGCCTTCATGAAGTCGGCGGTCGCCTTCTCGACCTCCTTGCCGAGATCGAGGATGTTGGCACCCTTGGCGGTGACGACGCCGATGCCGATCGCCGCCTTGCCTTCCTGGCGGACGACGAAACTCGGCGGGTCGACATAGCCGTGGGTGACGTTGGCGATGTCCCCCAAGCGGAAGACGCGGCCGTTGCTCTCGACCGGCGTTTCGGCCACGGCCTTGGCACCGTCGAGCGCGCCGGTGACGCGCAGCGGCACGCGCTGCGAGGAGGTCTCGACCGTGCCGGCAGGGGTGACGTTGTTCTGCTTGGCGAGCGAATCGAACAGCGCCTGCGGCGTGATGCCGAGGGTGGCGAGCTTGGCGTGGCTGAACTCGACGAAGATGCGCTCGTCCTGGTTGCCGTAGACGTCGACCTTGGTCACCCCCGGCACCTTGAGCAGGCGCTGACGGAAGCCTTCCGAAACCTTCTTGAGCTGGGCGTAATCCGCGCCGTCACCGGTCATCATGTAGAGGATGGAATCGACGTCGGAGAACTCGTCGTTGACAACGGGGCCCAGAATGCCCGACGGCAGCTGGCCCTGCACGTCGACCAGCTTCTTGCGCAGGAGATAGAAGAGATAAGGCACTTCCTTCGGCGGGGTGTTGTCGCGGAAGGTGACCTGGAGCGCGGTGAAGGCGGGCTTGGAATAGGTCTGCACCTTCTCGAAATAGGGCAGCTCCTGGATCTTCTTCTCGATGGGATCGGCGACCTGCGTCTGCATCTCCTGCGCGGTCGCGCCCGGCCAGATCACGGAGACGTTGACCACCTTCACCGTGAAGAACGGATCTTCGGCGCGGCCGAGCTTCTCATAGGAGAAGAAGCCGGCGACGCCGAGAATGATCATCATGAAGAGAACCAGCGTCGGATGGCTGACGGCCCAGGCCGAAAGGTTGAAGCGCTTCATCGCTCTCTCCGAAAAGACGATCCAATTACCAAAGACACGACAGCCATCCCGTTCAAACCGTCGTCGCGAGGCAGCGAAGCAATCCAGGGGGCTGGGCAGGTTCTGGATCGCTTCGCCGCTTCAGCCTTTGCTTAGGGACAAAGGCCGAAACTCACCTGGCACGACGAAACTCAATTTCTCTTTGTCATTCCGGGGCGCCCATAGGGCGAACCCGGAATCTCGAGATTCCGGGCTCGGTGCTCCGCACCGCCCCGGAATGACAAACTAAAAACTCAATGACGACACGACCCGCACCCGCTGGCCCGGATCGAGCTTCTGCACGCCGAGGGCGACGATCTTGGCGCCCTCTTCCACGCCGCCGGTGATGACGACGTCGTTGCTCTCGTAGGACTTCACCGTCACCGGCTTCAGGGTGAGCGCGCCGTTGTCGTCGACGACGTAAAAGGACGGCTTGCCGCCTTCGTTGAACAGCGCCGACAGCGGCAGCCGCGCCACGCGCTCGGTCGCGGCGTCCGACAGCGTCAGCGTCGCGGTCATGCCGAGCGAGACCTTGTCGTCGGCCTCGGGCAGCGAGAACTTCGCAAGATAGGTGCGCGTGGCCGGATCGGCCGTCGGCGCGATCTCGCGCAGCTTGGCCGCGTACTTCTTGCCCGGCTCGGACCAAAGAGTGACGCTGGCGACGCCCGACTTGGCACGTCCAACCAGCGTCTCAGGGATCGCGACGACCGCTTCCTTCTCGGCAAAGCGGGCGACACGGATCGAAGCCTGGCCCGCGGCAACCACCTGGCCGGGCTCGATCAGCGTTGCGGTGACGACGCCACGGGCGTCGGCAACGAGCGTCGCGTAGGAAAGTGAGTTCTTGCTCAATTCGAGCGCGCGCTCGGCGCGGTTCAGGCGGGCGCGGGCTTCGTCCGCGGCGGCGCGGCTCGAATCCATCTGCGCGTCCGTGGTCCAGCCCTTGGCCTTCAGATCCTTGGCACGCTGCTCGGCGGCGGCGGCCTGGGCCAGCACGCCGGTGGCGGCGGTCTGCTCCGCCAGCGCCTGCTCGGCCTGCAGCTTCAAATCGACCTCGTCGAGGGTGGCGAGCGGCTGGCCGACCTCGACGGTCTGGCCGACCTCCACGAGGCGCTTGGCAACCTTGCCGGCAACGCGGAAGCCGAGATCGCTCTCGATCCGCGGCCTGACGGTGCCGACGAAGCTGCGCTCCGGGGTCTCGGCATCATAATGCGCGGTTGCGACCAGGACCGGCCGCGGCGGCTCGGCCTTCTCGGCAACGGTGTCATTGCACCCGGCCAGGGTCGCGGCCATCAGGGCCAGCGCCACGCCTGCCAACAGCCTGGAATAGCTCGATAAAACCAACCGGACGAACATCGAAGGACACTCCTGCATCTCGATTGGGAGGAATGTCGACTAATCACTGATGAAAGTCAATAATCATCAGTCTTCAGAAATGCGTGATCGTTAAGGGTGGTGAGGAGAGGTTGGAATGGTAACAGGGGAGGCGAAAGTCGCGCGCGCTCTCGTGCCCCGGGTTCGTGGTCTCTGGGTCCCGGCTCGGCGCTGCAACGCTTGTGCGTTGCAGCTTGTCCGGACACACCGAGCTTAGGGAAAGATGATGGGCACGGCGCGCGAAGAGCGCGCCTTTGCCTACCCCACGCAATTAGCCCCTCTACCGCCCCTGCCCGGCGAACTCGTGCTTGCTGTCATGGCCACCGACAAACACCAGGATGCCGGCGAGCAGCGGCAGCACGGCGAGCACGAGCAGGCCATTCGAAGTCTGGCCCGTCGCTTCCTTGACCCAGCCGATCAGATACGGCCCGCCGAAGCCAGCGAGGTTGCCGATCGAGTTGATCAGGGCGATGGCGCCGGCGGCCGCGGTGCCTGACAGCCAGGCGGTCGGCAGGGTCCAGAACACGCCGAAGCAGCAGAACACGCCGACCGCGGCGACGGTCAACACCACCATCGTCGCCGTGGGATCGGTGAGATAGGACGACACAGCGAGCGCGACCGCCGTCAGCAGCAGCGGCGCGCCGACATGCATGACGCGCTCGCGCGTCGCATCGGAGTGCCGCGCCCACAGGATCATGGCGATGGTGCCGAACAGGTACGGGATCGCGGTGACAAAACCGGTCTGCGCATTGGTCAGCCCGAACGCCTTGACGATCTGCGGCAGCCAGAACTGCATGCCATAGAGCGCCCCGACGAAGCCGAAATAGATCAGGCTGAGCGCGATCACCTTGGGCGAGGACAGCGCTTCGCCGAGCGAGACATGCTTCACCGCCTGCTTGGCCGCGATCTCCGCATCGAGCTTCGCCTTGAGCCAGGCCTTCTGCTCGGCCGACAGCCAGTCCGCCTTCTCCGGCCTGTCGGTGAGATAGAACCAGGTGACGATGCCGAGGAGCACCGAGGGGATGCCCTCGATGATGAACAGCCACTGCCAGCCCTTCAACCCCATCAGGCCGTCGAGTCCGAGCAAAAGGCCGGAGATCGGCGCACCGATTACGGTCGAGACCGGCACCGCGATGGCGAAAGCCGCCAGGAAGCGGGCGCGATATTCGGCCGGATACCAGTAGGTGAGATAGAGGATGATGCCGGGGAAGAAGCCGGCCTCGGCGACGCCGAGCAGGAAGCGCAGGACGTAGAAGCTCGTCACTCCGCTGACCATCGCCATCAGCGCCGAGATGATCCCCCAGGTCACCATGATGCGGGCGATCCAGCGGCTCGCGCCGAATTTCTCCAGCGCGAGGTTGCTGGGAACCTCGAAGATGAAATAGCCGATGAAGAAGATGCCGGCGCCCCAGGAGAAGATCAGCGGCGTGAATTTCAGGTCCGCGTTCATGGTCAAAGCGGCGAAGCCGAGATTGACGCGGTCGAGATAGGAGAAGAAGTAGGCCAGCACCAGAAAGGGAATCAGGCGCCAGGAAATGGCGCGGATCGTCGACGTTTCGATTTCGCTCTTGACGTTCTTGGCGCCGCCGGCGGAACCGGCATAGATGGTGGTCTGGCTCATGGCTTCCCCCTTGGTTGTTGCTTTTGTGGGTCGATGGGCGGTTTTGAGCATCGCGGGCGAAGAGTCAATGGAGCGAGCAATGCACGGGACGCAGCCGGATCAAGCCATTGCGCCGATGCAGAAGGTGATGATCCGCGCCGCTCTCGCGCTCATCATCATCGCCTGCGGGCTGTCGTTGCGCTGGTACGGCTTTCCGCTCGGCCTCCCCGCTTTCGTGGTGAAGTATGGCGGCTCGCTATTGTGGGCCACGATGGTGTTTCTGCTGGCCGGCGTTTTGCTGCCGCGACTCACGCGGACGCAGATTGCAGCGCTCACGGCGATCATCGCGATCGCCGTGGAATTCTCCCGCCTGGTGCATGCGCCGTGGCTCGACGCATTCCGCCTGACGACCGCCGGCGCCTTGTTGCTCGGCCGCATCTTCTCGCTCTGGAATCTGGCGGCGTATGCTGTGGGGATTGCGTTCGGCGTTTGGATCGATTGTTTCGTCGGGATGCGCGGTCTCGTTGGGTGGGCAAAGCGACTTGTCCGCCGTAGCTCGAAGAGCGAAGGCGAAAGCGTGCCCACCACAAGCAGATGGTGGGCACGGCGCTAACGCGCCTTTGCCCACCCCACGCGACCGATGCTTTGCAAATTCACTCCGAGAGCTGAAAACGCTCGAAGCGATCGAGCTCCTCCTCGATCCGCTGCTTCAGCGCCTTGCGGCCCGCCGTCTTCTTGCCCTGCCCGACCCAGGTCCATTTCTGCATCAGGAGCTTCTTGGCCTGCCGGTCGGTCTTGAGATCGAGCGCGGCGACGATCTCGTCGCCGACCAGCACGGGCAGCGCGAAATAGCCGAGCTTGCGCTTGGCCTTCGGCACATAGGCCTCGAACAGATGGTTGTAGCCGAAGATGAGATTGGTTCGCTTGCGCTGGATGATCAGGGGATCGAACGGCGAGAGGATATGGACCAGATCGGGCGAGACCGCCTCACTGCTCGGCTCGAGCGCGGCCGGCGCCGCCCAATGCTCCTGCTTGCCGGCGCCGTCGAGCGCGACCGGCACGAGCTCGCCGCGGCGGACGCGGGAAGCGATCAGGCCGGCCACCGCCTTCTTGCGCGGGGCGTCGAGGTGGCAGATCGAATCGAGGCTCACCACACCTTGCGACCGCAACGCGCGGTCGAGCAGATAGGTCGTGATCTCCCTTGTCGAGGCAGGCCTTGGCAGCGTGTCCCAGCCGAAATGGCGCGTCATCAGCTCGTAGGTCTTGAGCATGCCCTGCCGCTCGCTGATGGTGACGGCGCCGGTATAGAAGGCCAGCTGCAACGCCCGCTTGGAGGGCTTGCGGCTCTGCCACAGATGCTCCTTCTCGACGAGCACGTCATCCTCGATGTCGCGGATGGTCAGCGGACCGGCCCGCAGCAGCCGCATCACCTTGCGCATGTCGGCGGGCTTCACCGAGGCGAACCATTTGTGCCCCTCGCGCCGATGCTCGCGCATCGCCGGCAGGAAGAAACGGAAGTCGCCGGTCGGCACGTAGGAGAGCGCGTGGGTCCAATACTCGAACACGCTTCTGTCGGCGCTCTGGGCATGGCGCAGATCGGCGCGGCGATAGGACGGGATCCGGCTGAACAGAATGTGATGATGGCAGCGCTCGATGACGTTGATGGTGTCGATCTGCACATAGCCGAGATGAGCGACCGCATCCGCGACGGCCTGTGCTCCCTCGCCGAACGGAGTGCGCTCATCCAGCCGCTGGGCATGCAGCCAGATCTGCCGGGCCTGTCTCGTGGTGAGGGGATGGGGTTTGGGCGTGCGTGACATTGCAGAATGCAATGTAGCGAGATTCGCGCGCAGGCAAACAATCGAGGCGAAGAAAACCGCGCTGCCATCTACTGGCAGCGCGGCCGGTCAACGAACGCTCGACTATTTGGCGCTCATCTTCTGCATCTTCATGTAGTGCTTGCAGGCGCCGCGCATATTGGCTTTGCTCATCTCGGAGTTGGCCGAAGCCATTTCCTTCGCCATCGCCTGCTTGGCCGGCGAATCCACCGTTCCCATCGCGGTGATCGACTTGCCCATCGCTTCGCCCGTGCAGGGCTGCATCTTGGCTGCGAAAGCCGGCGATGCCGAAAACGCGGCGAGCAGAACGACCGAAAGCAAGATCTTCATCTAATGTCTCCTCCGTAGAGCGAACCGGCGCCATGCCGGTCAACACGATAGCCATTCTTTAGCGACAAGTTTGCAGGGAGAAGACATTTTCGTTGCTGCGCCGCAGCGCAAGCCCGCTGTCAGCGTGCGACTTTTGGGCGCTCCCCCCGCGGCTGCCGGTAGCGACCTCCGGCTCAGGCACATTGCCCGGTCCGGCGGGCCACTGCGGGAGTCCGTCTCCCGGCAAAGAGCCCGCGCCCTCAACGTGATTTCAATCATACCGGGCCTGCCGCGGTGTGAACCTGTCCCGCGGAGAATGCGACCACTGCTATTGGGACGATCGGCTCCGCTGCCGGAGGGTCCGCGAAACGTGCCGGTTCACCGCCCGACAGCCGGAAAATACGCGAGAACAGGCCTGGAAGCGCTGTCGGCCACCGTGACCAAGATCACATCCGGGGCTTTGAACCTGCCCTATGCTCGCAGCATCAAATCGCTATCAGGCGTAACAGCGAGGATACGACAATGACCCGTTTTGATAAATTCTTTGGACTGAAGGCGATTGCTCTTTCCGCAGCCCTGTCGATGACGACGGGCCTGGCTCTGGCCGGCGACAGCAATGTCTCCACCGACAAGATCCTGGATGCACTGAAGCCCAAGCCGGCAACCCGCGGCCTGTCCGTCGGTCCGCAGACCGACACGACCGCGCAAGCCAAGGAAGCGACCTTCCTGAACACGGTGCGCAACCGCTCGACCCGGTCGCTCTCGACGGGCGAGCGCGAGCAGATCGCAGAGCTCGCGGCGACCAAGCCGAAGATCGACCTGGAAATCCAGTTCGACTACAACTCGGCCGATATCGCCAAGACCTCGATGCCCTCGGTGCAGGCGCTCGGCAAGGCGCTGTCCGATCCGGCGCTGAAGGGCTCGACCTTCGTGGTCGCCGGCCACACCGACGCGACCGGCGGCGAACAGTACAATCAAGGCCTCTCCGAACGGCGCGCCGACACCATCAAGAAGTACCTGGTGCAGAACTACGGCCTCAACGGCAACGATCTCGTCACGGTCGGCTACGGCGAGACCAAGCTGAAGGATACCGCCAACGGCGCCGATCCGGTCAACCGCCGCGTCCAGGTCGTCAACATGGACACCAAGACCGCTTCGAAGTAACTCGCCATCATCGCGCGAAACACGCCGCCTGCCGCAACCCGGCGGGCGGCGATGTCATATCCAGCTCTGGAACAGCATCAGCCGGTTGAAGCTCCGCATCGAGGTGCCGATAAAGGCCGCCGAGATCGGCAGCATGATTGCAAAGCCGATCGCCGCAACGCCGACATAGGCCCACAGCAGCCAGCGCGGCTGGCCGCCCCGGCGCAGCACATAGACCAGGGCGAGCGAGGCCGCCGTGGCGGCCGGCAGATAGTAATAGATGAAGCCCAGCGTGCGCGGCAGCAACGCCCAGGCGAGCCACGGGCCGACATAGAACGCCGCGATCAGGAATGCATCCCAGCGGCGCTCGACGACGAAATCGCGCAGCACGACGACGAGCGCGAGCAAAGCCGGCCACAATACCAGCGGATTGCCGAGGAACACGACCGCGGAGACGTTGTCTTCCGCGATCTTGTCGAACAGGAACCAGACCGGCCGCGCCAGCAGCGGCCACGACGGCCACGAACTCATGTAGGTGTGCCCGGCAATCGCGGTCGTGGTGTTGTCGGTGAAGATCCGCCGCTGCGCCTCGATCAGCTCCGGCAAAGACATCCCGTAGAGCGGAACGAAAGCGGCAAGGTAGGCCACACCGGGCAAGACCGCGAAGCACAGCGCGACATGATGCAGCCGGAGGCCGGGCCAAAGGTCCGGTCGATACCAATCGTCCGGCTTGGCGTCGGCGAACAGCGTGCGCCAGCCCTGCATCAGGCGGATCACGGCGACGATGACGATGCAGACGCCGAGCGGAAACAGGCCGCTCCATTTGCAGGCCGCAGCAAGGCCGAACAGGCTGCCCGCGAGCGCGAACAGCGCCTGCGGTCGCTCTCGTTGAAATCCATGCATGAAGGCGGCCGTCGCGAGCAGACCGAAGCCGAGTGCAAAGATGTCGAGCATGGCGATGCGCGCCTGCACGTACAGCATCTGGTTCAGCCCCGCGATCAGCGCCGCGGCGATCGCGGGGCCTTGCGCCGAGAACAGCGCGAGGCCGCACAGATAGATCGCGACGATCGCCAATGCGCCGAACAATGTCGCGGGATAGCGCCAGCCAAGCGCGTTGTCGCCGAAAACCGCGATCGAGGCCGCGATCAGCTCCTTGGCCAGCGGCGGATGCATCGGATTGAGCATCGGCTGCGACATCGCCGGTGCCAGCATCTGCCGCGCCGCCGGCACATAATGCACCTCGTCGAAGACGAAATTTTCCGGCGTCGTCAGTCCGATCAACAGCGCGAGATGCGCGACCAGGAAAATCGCGACAGCAATGACTGCGCTCCGCGACATCTTTGGAACTACGGATGATTGAAGCGGCTGCTGAGGGGCTGTTTTGCGTGGCAAATTTGCGTCACCGCGGACAAAAATGAAAGCTTCGTTTTTCATTGAACGCATTCTGCCGCAACTGTCACTAAGCATGACGCACGTCCCGCGCCGCTTGTGATAATTCCGCCACATCACAAGCAAGCGCGATCCGGTACGATCAGGGACATATCGATCGGTTGCGAAATGAATTTGCGTTTCTGGCTTTTCTCCACCCTGTTGTCGGCCGCGTTGTGCGCGGGTCCTTGCGCGCTGGCGCAGACGCGCGTCGGCGAAGCCGTCGTGATCCAGAACGAGGTGGTGCGCGTCGCTGCGACCACCACGCCGATCAATGTCGGCGACAGCATGCTGCGCGATGAGACCGTGCGCACCGGCGCCGATAGCGCGGCGCGCTTCGTAATGGCCGACAGCACCAATCTGTCGCTCGGCCCCAGCGCCACGCTGAAGCTCGATCGCACCGTCTTCAACGACGAGCGCAGCTATCGCGACGTCGCGATCCGCATGACCACCGGCGCGTTCCGTTTCGTCACCGGACATTCCGATAAATCCGCCTACAAGATCACGACGCCGCTTGCGACCATCGGCGTGCGCGGCACCACGCTCGACATCCTCTCGCAGCGCGGACGCTCCGTCGTCGTGCTTCAGGACGGCGCAGCCAGCGTCTGCACGAGAAGCGGCCAGTGCGTGCAGCTCACCCAGCCCGGCGACACCGCGATCATCACATCGACCGGCGGCAAGGTCGGCATCACCAAGTCCAGCACGCCGCCCTGGACCTTCGCCGCCAACTGCGCCGCAAGTGCCGGGCTATGCGCGGTGAACCAATATGCCGGCGCCTCGCCGACCATCACGCCCGCCGTCCAGGACGACGGCATGCTGTGCGGGCGCTGACCATGGCAAGACAGAGCGTCAGCCGGATTATCCTCGCCTCCCTGCTGGCTGCAATCGCAGCCTTTGCGCTTGTCGTATTCGATGCCCGCCCGGCGGCTGCGCAAACGTCGGAGTGCGGGTCCGAATGCGGCGAGCCGGAGCCCAATCCGTCCCCGACCTCTTCTCCGTCGCCGTCCCCGTCCCCGACCTATTCCCCGTCACCCAATCCATCACCCACGCCGACGCCCTCCCCGTCGCCGAGCCCGGCTCCGTCACCGTCGCCGAGCCCTTATCCGCCGCCGTCCGGACCCACCGGCGCGGATTCCAGCGGCAATTCGATCGGCGGCCTCGCCAATCAGCGCTTCAACCAGATGATCACCAACCGGGTGCTCGGCACGGTGCTGCTCGGCGTCAACGAGCAGATCAATTGCGGCGACTGCGTCAGCGCGTTCGGTTCGGCCGGATCGTTCTCCGCCGGCATCCACGGCCGCAAGGCGCTGACCAACAATCTGTCGCTCCTCGCCGGCATCGCCTACACGCACTACGACGGGCGTGGCTACGAGATCACGAGCGCGCCGATTGGCGCATTCGCGCTGCGCTACGACTTCACCGATTGGGGTTCCTCGCGTCCGTTCTTCGACATCGGCACGATTCTGACGCCGTGGGAGAAGGCGCGCTACACGCGGAGCTACGATACCAGTCTCGGCCCGGTCAGCGTGACCAGTTCGACCAATGCTTCGAATTACGCCGTCTATGGTCGCGCCGGATGGATCAGTCGCCTCTCGCCGCGAGACGAGGTGGCGGCCTCGATCGAGGTCTGGCAGCTATGGCAGCGCGTGTCCGGCTACAGCGACGGTGCCGCGGCGTTCAATCCGTTCGACGCCAGCATCGCAACCGGGACGGACCGCACCAGCCTGGTCAAGATCGGCGGGCAGTGGACGCATCTGTTCGGCAGCAACATCGAGACCAACATCAATGGCGGCTGGGTGCAGTCGTTCGCCAGCCACAGCGGCATCGTGGCGACCGTGACCGGTCAGGGCACGGTGGTGCCGACCATTGGCAACCAGGGCTGGTTCGAATATGGCGGCCGCCTCGGCTTCCGCGTGCAGAAGGGCTGGATCGTGGATCTCTTCGCCAATGGCACGCTGGGCCCGCAGCCGGTCGGCAACACGGTCCATGGCGGCGTGGGGCTAAGGATCAATTACTAGCCCGGTCTCGTAGGGTGGGCAAAGCGAAGCGTGCCCACCAGCTCTCTCAGCCGGAGACAGATGGTGGGCACGGCGCAAAAGCGCCTTTGCCCACCCTACGACACTGATCGTGTGGCGAGAGCATTTGCCTACGCCGCTGACTTGCCCTCGAACGCGCGACGCAGTTCGTCGACATCCAGCTTCACCATCTTCATCATCGCCTGCACCGCGCGCGCCGCAGCGGCCTTGTCAGGACTGGAGAGAAACTCGAACATCACCTTCGGCACCACCTGCCAGGCCACGCCCCAGCGATCCCTGAGCCAACCGCACTGCTCCGCCTTGCCGCCATGCGCAAGGAACGCGTTCCAGACGCTGTCGACCTGGGCCTGGTCGTCGCAATGGATCATCAGCGAGATCGCGTGGGTGTATTCCATCTTCATGCCGCCATTGAGCGCGACCAGCGGCTGTCCGGCCACGGTGAACTCGACGACGAGCACGGAGCCTTCCTTGCCGGAGGGACCGTCAGCAACGTTGCGCTGAACGTGCGAGATCGCCGAATTCGGGACCAGCGAGACGTAGAATTTTGCAGCGTCCTCGGCATCGCCGTCGAACCACATGCAGGGCACGAGCTTGGACATGGTGAATGCTCCTCTTGAGGTCTACCGGTTTCGGCTCAGGCGTTCGCAAGGTCGGGCTGCAGAGGGGCGGCCGAAAGATCCATCCAGTTCACGCCCCACATGTGGCCGTCCGGATCCTCGAAGCTGCGGCCGTACATGAAGCTGTATTCGTCCTTGGGGCTGGGATCGGCCACCCCGCCCGCGGCCTCGGCCCTGCCGACGATATCGTCGACCTCGTTGCGGGTATCGGCGGACAGGCAGAACAGAGCCTGGTTCGAGGTCTTTGCGTCGGCGATCGGCTTGGGCGTGAACTGACGGAATTTGTCGTGGGTCGTCAGCATCGCGTAGATGGTCTCGGAAAAGACCATGAAGCTCGCCGTGTCGTCGCTGAATTGCGGATTCCGGGTTGCCCCGATCGCCTCGTAGAAGGCGGTCGCGCGCTCGAGGTCGGTCACGGGCAGATTGAGGAAGATCATCCTGGGCATCGGAAGCTCCTTGGGCGGGGTTCTGCCCAAGGACGGATGGGCCGACGGCCATCCGACAGCGCTTCCGGATATTTTTTAAGGCCTCCTGCCGCTTCGGCCGCATAGAACCGGCAGGCTGACCCTCAGGCTATTTCTTCTCGTTCGGATCCCGATGCACCGGATCGATCCACAGCACGGTCTCGGGCTTCTCGACCGGCTCGATGTCGAGGTTGATCGCCACGGCCTCGCCGTCGCTGCGCACCAGCACGCATTCCAGCACCTCATCCGGGCTGGCATTGATCTCCTGATGGGGCACGTAAGGCGGGACGAAGATGAAATCGCCAGGGCCGGCTTCCGCCGTGAATTGCAGGCTCTCACCCCAGCGCATCCGCGCCTTGCCTTTCACGACGTAGATGACACTTTCGAGATGGCCGTGGTGATGTGCGCCGGTCTTGGCATCGGGCTTGATGCTGACCGTGCCCGCCCACAATTTCTGCGCACCGACGCGCGCGAAATTGATTGCGGCCGCACGATCCATGCCGGCCGTGGACGGCACGTTGGTATCGAGCTGGTTGCCGGGAATGACGCGCACGCCGTCATGTTTCCAGCGATCATCATGATGATCGTGATCATGGTGGGAGTGCGAGTGGTCATGGCCGGTCATGGGACTTGCTTTCTGTTGGTTCCGTAGGCGGCAAACTAACCCGAAGCTTCGCCTGCGAGCCATAACAAAATTGGAACCCTCATAGCTTCGGGACGTTGCCCTACGAGCAAAATGAAAAGGAGAGTTTCATGGGCAGCACGACCGACAAGATCAAGGGTAACGCCAACGAGGCGATCGGCAAGGCCAAGCAGGGTATCGGCGAAGCCACCGGTTCCGACCGCCTGAAGGGCGAAGGCGTGGTCCAGGAAGTGAAGGGCAAGGGCCAGCAGGCCATGGGCGATGCCAAGGACGCCGCCAAGGATGCGATTGATCGCGCCGCGGGAGCCGCAAAGCGCGCGGCCGAGTGACGCGCGGCAATCTGAATGCGAGAAGACCGGCCGAAAGGCCGGTCTTTTTGTTTCGACTGCTCTCTACGTCATGGCCGGGCTTGTCCCGGCCATCCACGTCTTTGGCATGCGGTTCGAAGAACGTGGATGCCCGGGACAAGCCCGGGCATGACGACGTCCGGCTGCGCCGTCACTTTACCGCGAGCAATTCCACGTCGAACATCAATGTCGCGTTCGGCGGGATCACGCCGCCAGCGCCGCGCGCGCCGTAGCCGAGCTGCGGCGGGATGATCAGCGTACGCTTGCCGCCGACCTTCATGGAAGCAACACCCTCGTCCCAGCCGGCGATGACGCGGCCTTTGCCGATCGGGAATTCGAACGGCTCCTTGCGGTCGACGGAGCTGTCGAATTTCTTGCCCTTCTGGCCGTTCTCATAGAGCCAGCCGGTATAGTGCATCACGCAGATCTGGCCGGTCTGCGGCGAGGCACCGGTGCCGACGGTGGAATCGATGATCTGCAAGCCTGAAGCTGTGGTCATGGTCTTTCCTGCGGTCTGGGCCGAGGCCGTGGTGGAAACGAAATGCGACACGCTGGCGATCACGGTGATCGCGAGCGCCGACATCAGGGTGAGGAGCGCGCGCTGGAAACGCTGCATAAGGCACCTTCCGTTTGAGGCGGAAGGTGTCTAGCGCAACGCGGGTGGGGTTTCCACCCCTCACACCTCGATATTTTCCAGCCGGACCGGGAGCTTGCGGATGCGCTGGCCCGTAGCGTGGTAGATCGCATTGCAGATCGCCGCATTGGTGCCGACATTGCCGAGCTCGCCGACCCCTTTCACGCCGACGGGATTGATGCGGTCATCCTGCTCGGACAGCAGAATGACCTCGACGTCGGCGACGTCCGCATTCACGGGCACGAGGTAATCGGCGAGATTATCGTTGACGTAGCGCGCATTGCGCTCGTCGATCTCGGTTGCCTCCAGCAAAGCCGAGGACATGCCCCAGATCAGTCCGCCCATCAGCTGGCTGCGCGCGGTGCGCGGGTTCATGATGCGGCCCGCGGCGAAAGCGCCGACCAGGCGGGGGCAGCGGATCTCATGCGTGAAGCGATTGACGCGGACCTCGACGAACTCCGCGCCGAACGCATAGGCGATCTGGTCCTTCATCTGGTGACCACCCACGAGCCGCACCTGTCCGCTATGCATGGCGCGGAAGGAATCCGGCGGCGCGCCTTCGGGCTTCCACTCGCCATATTCCTCGACCACGCCGACCCCGAGGGCGTCGAATGCCTTCTCCAGATCCAGTGGCTGGTCGCCCTTCGCGGCCTGCGTGGCCGGTGTCTGGCCGATGCCCACGGTTTCCCTGGCCTTGTCCGTCAGGCTTTGGCCCGGCATCACCGCCTTGAACAGGCGCTGCCGGATCTGGTCGCACACCATCGTCACCACCGAGCAGGTGCTGGCCGTGGAGTTCGAGCCTCCGGCAACGGGCGCCGGCGGCAGATCGCTGTCGCCGATGAAGACCGCGACCTTCTCCAGCGGCAGGCCGAGCCTTTCGGCCGCGGTCTGGGCAATGACGGTGTAGGCGCCCGTGCCGATCTCGTGGCCGGCGATCTCGACCCGGGTGCGGCCGTCGCGCTGCAGACGCACGCGTGCTGCTGCGGGCCCCATCTGCGCCGGATAGCAGGTTGCGGCACAGCCATAGCCGATCAGCCAGTCGCCGTCCGACATCGATTTGGGCTGAAGCGAGCGCTGCGCCCAGCCGAACGCTTTCGCGGCCTCGTCGAAGCAGGCCATCAGCGAGCGCGAGGTGTAGGGCTTGCCGCCGATGGGCTCGTTGGTGGCGTCGTTGATACGGCGAAGTTCGACCGGATCCATGTTCAGCTGGACCGCGAGCTCGTCCATCGCGCTTTCCAGCGCGAACAGATACGGCACCTCCGGCGGCGAGCGCATGAAGCCGGGCGTGTTGCGGTCGGCCCGCACGATCGAGACCAGGCTGTCGACATTCGGGCAGGCATAGAGGCGCGTCGTCGTCTTGGTGCCGCCGACGCAATAGGCGTCGGGGCGCGAAGACACCTCGGCGCCCTCATGCCTGAGCGCGACCAGCTTGCCGTCAGGGCGCGCGCCAAGCTTGATCTCATGACGGGTCTCGGCACGGTAGGTGGTGATGGTGAAGCCCTGATCGCGGGTCGGGACCAGCTTGACCGGCCGGTTCAGCCGCTTGGCGATGCCGGCGATGATGGCGGTACGCGGCGTCATGGAGCCGCGCGCACCGAAGCCGCCGCCGACATAGGGGTTGACCACCCGCACCTTGTCGGCGTCGATACCGAGCTGCTCGGCCACGCCATACTTCAGGCCGTAGACGAACTGGCTCGGCTCGTAGATGACGAGCTCCTCGCCCATCCAGGCGCAGCTCGTCGAGAACAGCTCCATCGGGTTGTGATGCTGCGTCGGCGTCTCGTAGGAGGCGGTCAGCTTGACCTCGGCCTCGTCGAAAGCCTTGGCGAAATCGCCGACTTTCGGGTCTTCCTTGAACTGGGCATTCTGCCCCTTCGCAGCCGCCGCCGTCGTTCCCGGCGAGTCGAAGGTCGCGCTTGGCGTGGTCGCGGTGTAGCTGACCTTGACGCGGTTGGCGGCCTCGCGCGCCGCCTCGTAGGTCTCGGCAACGACGACCGCGATGATCTGGCCGTCATGGGCGATCTCGGCGAATTTGAGCGGCTGGATCGTCGTTCCTGCATAGCCGCCGTTGCTGAAGAGCTTGGAATCCTTCAGCTTCGGTGCGTTCTCGTGGGTAACGATATCGATCACGCCGCGGACACGCCTGGCTTCATCGAGATCGAAGCCGTCGATCCGCCCCTTGGCGATGGCGCTGGTGACGAGGAAGGCATAGGCGGGGTCGGAGAGCGGCATGTCGGACGCATAGGTTGCGCGTCCCGTCACCTTTACGACCGCGTCGTAGCGCGGCACAGGCTGGCCCATGTTCGTCTTCGGCTCGGGAGCAGCAGCGGTCATGATCAGATCTCCATCGTTGCGGCCTGCTGGAGCGCACGTGCCACGACGCGCTTGCCGAGCGCGATCTTGAAGCTGTTGTGCCGCCGCCCCTTGGCGTCCGCGAAGGCGGCATCGGCAACACGCCGCGCCAGGCCGTCATCGAATTTCTGTCCTTTCAACAGCGCCTCCGCCTCGCGCGCCCGCCAGGGCACGGTGGCGACACCGCCGAGCGCAACGCGCGCATCGCGGATCATGCCGTTCTGCACGTCAAGGGCGACCGCAGCAGAGGACAGCGCAAACTCGTAGGACTGCCGGTCGCGCGCCTTGAGATAGACCGAACGGGGCCAACGTCCGGAAATGGAGAACGCCGAGATCAGCTCACCCGGTTGCAGCGTGGTCTCGATCTCGGGGGTGGTGCCGGGCGCCTTGTGCAACTGGGCAAACGGCAGGCTGCGGGCACCGGATTTTCCGGTGATTTCGACAGTTGCATCCAGAGCCATCAGCGCCTGCGCGAAATCGCCGGGATAGGTCGCGATGCACTGGTCGGAGACGCCGAGCACCGCGTGCATGCGGTTGACGCCGTCCATGGCGGCGCAGCCCGAGCCAGGATTGCGCTTGTTGCAGTGGTCGTAGGACACGTCGCGGAAATAGCTGCAACGCGTTCGCTGCATCACGTTGCCGCCGAGCGTCGCCATGTTGCGCAGCTGGGCGCTGGCGGCGAGCTTCAGTGAATTGGCGATCACCGGATAGCTGCGCTGGATTTCGTCATGCGCGGCCACGTCCGACATCTTCGCGAGCGCGCCGAGGCGCACGCCATCGCCCTTGGGCTCGATTGCCGACCAGCTACGAGCGAGCGGATTGATGTCGACGATCGCGGCGGGACGCATTACGTCGAGCTTCATCAAATCGATCAGCGTGGTGCCGCCGGCGAGCGGCTGCGCGCGGGCTTGGGTCAGCGGATCGTTCGCGGCCGCAGCGGCGCCGAGCGCCCGCACGGCCATGTCGGGGTCTGTTGCCCTCTGGTACACAAACGGTCGCATGCGCCTAGCCTTTCATGATCTCGGGCGCGACCTGCTTCACCGCGGCGACGATGTTGGGATAGGCGGCGCAGCGGCAGATATTTCCGCTCATATATTCGCGGATGTCGGCCTCGTTGCTGGCATGGCCCTCCTTGACGCAGGCAATTGCGGACATGATCTGGCCGGGCGTGCAATAGCCGCACTGGAACGCGTCGTTGTCGATGAAGGCCTGCTGCATCGGATGCAGGCGATCGTCGGTGGCGAGGCCCTCGATCGTCGTGATCTCCTGCCCCTCGGCCGCAAGCGCGAGCGTCAGGCACGACACCACCCGCCGGTCATCGATCAGAACCGTGCAGGCGCCGCACTGGCCGTGATCGCAGCCCTTCTTGCTGCCGGTGAGCTTGAGATGCTCGCGCAGCGCATCGAGCACCGTGGTTCGCGCGTCGATGTGCAGGCGCTTGTCCTTGCCGTTGACCCGCAGCGTGACATCGACGGGAAGCGCCGGATCCTGTGCCGCCGGGGCCCCGGCCTCCTCTGCGGCCGCGCGGGCCGTGAGCGGGACCAGCGCGCTGCCGGCCGCGCCGGCCATGAAGGCGCGCCGGTCGAATGTTGATTTCCTGGAACCTGGTGTGTCGGACATCGACGCCTCCGCCGCTGATCTCTCAAGGCAGCGCACGCCTGCACCGCTCATCGCCCCTTAACCGGAAGCAATGAGCTCCGTTCCGAACGGGAAAGGGCGATGCGGCAAATGCCGCATCGCCCTTCGTCAACTTTTCCTGATGTCGTGCGAGGAACTCGCGCTGCGATCAATAACCCAGGGCGCAGCCGTCCTTGCGCGGGTCGGAACCGCCGGTGAGCGTGCCCTTGTCCCAATCGATCCAGATCGCCTGCGCGCCGCCGAGCGGGCTGACCACGCTGGTGGTCTTGTGGCCGAGCTTCTTCAGGCCCTCGACGATTGCCGCCGGCACGCTGTCCTCGAGCTGATACTGGCCCTCGTAGTGCAGGCCGCGCGGCATGTCGATCGCTTCCTGCACGTCGCAGCCGTAATCGAGGATGTTGGTCAAGACATGGGTTTGGCCGGTCGGCTGATACTGTCCGCCCATCACGGCAAACGACATCGTCGAACGGCCGCCCTTGGTGAGCAGGCCGGGCATGATCGTGTGCAGCGGGCGCTTGCCGCCTTCGATGCAGTTGGGATGGCCGGGCTGGATGCGGAAGCCGCCGGCGCGGTTCTGGAACAGGACGCCGGTCTTGTTGGAGACGATCGCCGAGCCGAAGGAATGCGCGACTGAATTGATGAACGAGCAGACGTTGCGGTCCTTGTCCACCACCGTGATGTAGATCGTCGACGGATTCATCGGCGGCGCGACGTTCGGCAGGTCGAGCATGCCGTCCATCCGGATCTTGCTGATGTACTCGTCGGCGAAACCCTTCTCGAGCATCTCGGCGACGTTGATCTTCATGTGCTCGGGAGAGGCGACATGCATCTCGCGGTTCATGTAGGCGATGCGCGCGGCTTCCGCCTCGAGATGGAAACGCTCGACGCTGACGGGCGCGTACTTGGTCAGATCGAAGCGCGACAGGATGTTGAGCATCAAGAGCGCGGTGACGCCCGGGCCGTTCGGCGGGCACTGCCAGAAATCATAGCCCTTGTACATGGTGCCGATCGGCGTCGTCGTCTCGGTGGTGTGCGCGGCGAAATCGTCCAGCGTGTGCAGGCCGCCGATCCCACGCAGCGTCTCGACCATGTCTTCCGCGATCGGGCCCTTGTAGAAGGCATCGCGGCCGTCCTTGGCGATCGCCCGCAGGGTCTTGCCGAGCTCGGCCTGGCGGATGATGTCGCCGGCCACCGGCGGCTTGCCGCCCGGCAACAGGTAGCGAACCGTGTTGGTGCCGGCCTTCAGCTTCTCGAACTGGTTCTTCCAGTCGAAGGCGATGCGGGGCGCGACCACATAGCCCTCCTCGGCGGCCTTGATCGCGGGCTGGAGCAGCCGGTCGAAGCCGAACTTGCCGTGATCGCGCAAGACAGTGGCGAAGGCATCGACCACGCCGGGGATCGACACCGCATGCGCCGAGGTCAGCGGCACGGAGTTGATCTTGCGCTCGAGATACCAGTCGGCGTTCGCCGCCTTCGGCGCGCGGCCGGAGCCGTTATAGGCGACGATCCTGCCCTCGCCGCGCGGCTGGACCAGCGCGAAGCAGTCGCCGCCGATGCCGGTCGATTGCGGCTCGATCACGCCGAGCAAGGCCGAGCCTGCCACGGCCGCATCCACCGCGGTGCCGCCCTCGCGCAGCACCTCGATCGCCGCGAGCGAGGCCTGCGGGTGCGAGGTCGCAACCATCGCGTTGGTGGCGTGGACCGTGGACCTGCCGGGGAAATGGAAGTTTCTCATCGAATTTCTTGCTCTCTTGGCCGTGGGCGCGGGTGGCGCGCCATCTCGGAAAAAACCGGGTCTACATGACACATTCCCGCGGCCCTCGGCAATGCTGGCATGCCAGCGAAATGGCTGCCATCCGCTGGACGTATGGACCTTAGCGGCCGGCGGCGATGTGGGTTTTCCGAGCGGCGGGCGCCTGCTAAACGAGCCGCCATGTCTGATCCGCATTCGGTCACCAAGGTCGCAGCCTTCTACCAGTTCGCCGCCCTCCCGGATTACCGCGAGCTGCGCGAGCCCCTGCGCGCGTTCTGTGCCGGCCTGGAGCTGAAGGGCAGCGTGCTGCTGGCGCAGGAGGGCATCAACGGCACGCTCGCCGGCGCGCCGGCCGCGATCGACGCCTTCGCGCATGAGCTGGCGCACGGCGACCTGTTCGGCGGCTGGCTCGACAATCTCGAATTGAAATTCTCGACCGCCGGGGCGATGCCGTTCGGGCGGCTCAAGGTGCGGCTGAAGAAGGAGATCGTCACCCTTGGCGATGCCGCTGCCGATCCGACCCGCCAGGTCGGCACCTACGTCGATGCAAGCGAATGGAACGCGCTGATCTCCGCGCCCGACACGCTGCTGCTCGACACCCGCAACGCCTTCGAGGTGGCGATGGGAACGTTCGCGGGCGCGGTCGATCCCGGCATCAGGAGCTTCGGCCAGTTCAAGGATTTCGCCGCCGAGCGGCTCGATCCGGCAAAGCATCGGAAGATCGCGATGTTCTGCACCGGCGGCATCCGCTGCGAGAAGGCGAGCGCGCACCTGCTCGCGCGCGGATTTGCCGAGGTCTATCACCTCAAGGGCGGCATCCTCCGATATCTGGAAGAGGTGCCGGAGGCGCAGAGCCGATGGCGCGGCGAATGCTTTGTGTTCGACGAGCGCGTCGCGCTCGGCCACGGTTTGCGCGAACGGAATAAGGACGCAGCGCGTGACGAATGAGATCAGGACTCTGAGCGAGCGCATCGACACGCTGGAGACGCGGCTCGCCTATCAGGATGACACGATCGAGACGTTGAACCAGACCATCACCGCGCAGTGGAAGCAGATCGATCTGCTGACGCGAAAGATCGCGGAGCTCGGCGAGCGGCTGCAGGACGCCGAGGCCAATGCGCCTGGGCCTGCCAACGAGCCGCCGCCGCATTATTGAGCCGTCTACTGGCCGGACGCCTTGGGCATCAAATTCATGAGCTCGCCGGACATCATCAGGCGGTTGCGGCCTGCGTCCTTGGCCGCATAGAGCGCGCGGTCGGCCGCCTCGACCAGCGAGCTCACGCCCGCCGTGCGTTCCAGCGCGGGCCGGCACGTCGCGCCGCCGACCGAGGCGGTGACGCAGCCGGCCGCCTGATTGCTGTCATGAACGAGGCCGGCGTCGTGAATGGCCTTGCGGATCCGTTCGCCGACCTGGGCGCAGCCGACGGCATCGGTGTTCGGCAGCAGCATGGCAAATTCCTCGCCGCCATAGCGCGCCGCCAGATCGCCGGCGCGCTGCGTCTCGGCCGCGATGATCTTTGCGACCAGGCGCAGGCAGGCATCGCCTGCGGGGTGGCCGTATTCGTCGTTATAGGCCTTGAAATGATCGACATCGATCATGAGCAAGGCGAGGCTGGAGCGGTCGCGATAGGCGCGCGCCCATTCCTCCTTCAGCCGCTCGTCGAAGCGGCGGCGGTTGGCAAGGCCGGTGAGGCTGTCCTCGATCGCCAGCGTTTCGAGCCTGGTTTCCAGCTTCTTGTGCTCGGAGATGTCGCGGGAGATCGCGACCACGCCGTCGACGCGGCCATTGTCCTTGCGCGTCACCCGCATGGTCGATTCCAGCCAGACTTCGCCGTTCTGCCGGTGCGAGTTGCGGTAGGTGAGGCGCGCCTCCTCCCGCTCGCCACGCTTCATGGCGTCGACGACGGCCTGGACCGCCGGCAGATCCTCCGGATTGATGCCCGCCAGCGCCGGCGTGCCGATCAATTGATTGGGGCGCCAACCGACGACGCGCACGGACGAGGGCGAGACATAGCGCAAGTGCTCGTCGAGCCCGATGCGGGTCACCATGTCGCTGGAGCCTTCGGCGAGCAGGCGGAAATGCGCCTCCTTCTCGACCAGCGCCGCGGCCATGCGCTGGCCGCGCTGCAGCTGCCGCACCAGCACGGCGCCGATGACCGCGATCAGCATCACCAGCGCGACGACGTAGAGCATGCGGGAGATTGCCGCGGCACGCCAGGGTGCCAGCAACTCGTCCTTGTCGATCGTGGCCACGAGGAGCAGCGGGAAACGGCTGCTGCGCTTGAAGAAGCTGACGCGGTCGGCACCGTCCAGCGGCGACTTGAAATGGTAGGCGCCGCTCGGCCGCTGCAGGTTGGCGTCGCGGAAGAACGGCGTGTCGGAAACGCTGCGTCCGACGAACGTCTCGTTGCTGGGATTGCGCGCGATCATCAAGCCGTCGCCATGCGTGAGCGACACCGAGCTGTTGCGGCCGATCTCGAACTGCTCGTAGAAATGCGAAAGATACTTTGAGCTGATGGTCGCGATCACCACGCCGCCGAAGCTGCCGTCCGGCTTGTTGAAGCGGCGCGACAGCGTGACCACCCATTCTCCGTCCAGCAGGCTTTTTACGGGACGGCCGACATGAGGCTCTCGTTTCGGGGAGAGCCGATGATAGCGGAAGAACCCGTCATCGCTGAGCGTTGACCCGATCGTCCCAGGCGAGGTCAGCCAGTTGCCCTGGTCGTCGATGATGGCGAGGCTGTGAATGCGCTCGATGGCCTTCTTGCGCGCTTCCAACAGGATGCGCAGCTTTGCGATCGTGACCGGCGCAGTGCCGTCCATCTCGAGCCGGCTGACGACGCCAACAACGCCGGAATCCAGGAGATCGAGGCTGTCCTCGGCATGCTGGGTCAGCGACCGGGCGACGTTCGCCATTTCGGTCTCGGCACCCCTAAGCACCGCATCGCGCGCGGTCCATTCGCGCCAGCCGCTGACGCCGAGGATGGCCGCGCCGGTCAGCGCGACGAAAGCCGCCGCGCGCAACGGCAGGTGGCTCCATCCAGTTCGCTGGGTCGTAGCACTCATGCGGCAGAATTTCTCCGATGCTCGGAGCCTCTGCCGCTTCTATTAGTGAACTCTGAAATCGCGACGGCAATACGTAGCGTCTGCCGGTTTCCCGGTAGTCCTACGGACGCCGCAATCGGCGCATCGCTAACAAGATATTAGCGAACCTATCGGAATCCGGCGTGCGCCTCCGCCCGCTAGCTGAAGATCGCCTTGACCTTGTCCCAGAGCGAGGGACTGTCGGCCTCGGCATCGGCCTTCGAGGGCGTCGGCTGTGCCGCGCTCACGGGATCGGATGCCGGGAAGCTGTCCTTCAGCCCGGCGTCGAGCTTGGATTGCCGATCGGCGGCCAGCGCCTCGTGCAGATCGTCGGCGTGCTTGTCGGGCGGCGCGGGATTGAATGTCTCAGCCATGATGTCCTCCGTCAGGATCAACGCGGCGCTGCGGCGCTGGTTCCCCTGTTCCGCTGAGAGCCGAGGGTGTATCAGGAGCGATAACCCTGTTCAGGACCATTCGTGCCCCAATCTGCAAAAATGCCCTTCATCGACGTGCTCTCCGGCCAGCGCCAGAGCATCCCGCCCATGTGGATGATGCGGCAGGCCGGCCGCTATCTGCCGGAATATCGCGAGGTGCGCGCCAAGGCCGGCGGCTTCCTCGACCTCTGCTTCAATCCGGAGCTTGCGGCCGAGGTGACGCTGCAGCCGATCCGCAGGTTTGGCTTCGACGCCGCGATCATCTTCTCGGACATTCTCGTCATCCCCTACGCGCTCGGGCGCTCGGTGCGGTTCGAGGTCGGCGAGGGCCCGCGGCTGGATCCGCTGGATGATCCCGCCAAGGTCGCGACCCTCTCGCCGCGCGCCGACTTCGGCAAGCTCGAGCCGGTGTTCCAGGCGCTCAAGCTCGTGCGCGGCGCGCTGGACCCGAAGATCGCGCTGATCGGCTTCTGCGGCGCGCCGTGGACGGTCGCGACCTACATGGTCGCCGGCCAGGGCACGCCCGACCAGGCGCCGGCACGGATGATGGCCTACCGGCATCCGGAGGCGTTCGCTGAAATCATCGACGTGCTGGTCGAGAACTCAGTCCAATACCTGCTGGCGCAGCTCGAAGCCGGCGCCAATGCCTTGCAGATCTTCGACACCTGGGCGGGCGTGCTGCCGCCGGCCGAATTCGCGCGCTGGTCGGTCGAGCCGACGCGGCGCATCGTCGAGGGGGTGCGGGCCAAGGCGCCGGATGCCAAGATCATCGGCTTCCCCCGCGGCGCCGGCGCGCTGCTGCCGGCTTATGTCGAGGCGACCGGCGTCAATGCGGTCAGCATGGACTGGACCGCGGAGCCGGCCTTCATCCGCGACCACGTGCAGAGCAAGGTCGCCGTGCAGGGCAATCTCGATCCGCTGGTGCTGATCGCGGGCGGCGCCGCGCTCGATCGCGCGATCGACGACGTGCTGGCCAATTTCGCGCAAGGGCGCCTGATCTTCAATCTCGGCCACGGCATCCAGCCGGAAACGCCGATCGCCCATGTCGAGCAGATGATCAAGCGCGTGCGGGGCTGATCGGCGAGCGGTCTCTCCGCATCGTCATGGCCGGGCTCGTCCCGGCCATCCACGCCTTGCCACGCGACATGAAGAACGTGGATGCCCGGGACGAGCCCGGGCATGACGAGCTTCGCGATGAGGTTCAGCGCGGCCGGCTGCGCTCGATGATCTCGGCGGCGCCCTTGGTCAGCAGGTCCAGGCCCACCGCACGCCCGAGCTCGCGGGGGCGGTCGGCCGGGCCTTCGCGCGAAGCCTCGATGATGGTGTTGCCGGAAAGGTCGAGCACGGACGCTGTGAGCGACATCCGATCGCCCGCGATGGTCGAGAAGCCCGCCACCGGCGAATTGCAATGACCGTTCAGCACCCACAGCACTTCGCGCTCGGCGTCGGCGCAGGCATGCGCGGCGGGATCGTCGATCGATGACAGGATTTGTCGCGTCTGCCAGTCCTGCGCCGCGCATTCGACGGCGACGATGCCCTGCCCCGCCGCAGGCAGCATCTCAGCCGGGGTGAATTCATAGGCGATGCGGCCGGCGAGGCCGACGCGGTCGAGGCCCGACCGCGCCATGATCAACGCATCGGCCGGCCCCACGGCGCCGCCACCCGGCAGCCGCTGCATCTCGCCGTTGTCGAGCTTGCGCACGCGCGTATCGGCGGCGCCGCGGAAGTGGATCACCTCGACCTCCGGAAACAGCCGCCGTGCATAGGCGGCGCGGCGCACCGCGTTGGTGCCGAGCTTGAAACCGTTGCCGCGGGACTGGCGCAGCGCCGCCAAGGTCACGCCGTCACGCAGCACCAGAGCGTCGGTCGGCGGATCGCGCGACAGCGTGGCGCCGATGACGAGGCCGGGCGTGTCCTCGTTGCCCGGCATGTCCTTGAGCGAGTGCATTGCCGCGTGCAATTCGCCCGACCGCACGGCGGCCCGGATCTGCGCCACGAAGGCGCCGCCCTTGCCGCCATGCGGCAGCAGCTTGCTGGTCTGGTCGAGATCGCCCGTGGTGTCGAACTTGACGATCTCGACATCGAGACCGGGCACGGCGGCGGTCAGGCGGCGCGCGATCTCTTCCGTCTGGGCCAGCGCCATTGCGCTCTTGCGGGTGCCGATCTTCAGTCGCGTAGCCAAGTCCTGGTCCTTTCGAGAGGCGCGGGTTACCGCGCATCCTCCAATATCATGTCGGAGGCCTTTTCGGCGATCATGATGATCGGCGCATTGGTGTTCCCGGAGACGAGGTCCGGCATGATGGAGCCGTCGACGACCCGCAGGCCTTCGAGACCCCTCACCCTCAACCGCTGATCCACCACTGCGAGCGGGTCGTTGCCCATACGACAGGTCGAGGTAGGATGGTAGATGGTGCTGCCGCGCTCGCGGCAATAATCCAATATTTCGGCATCCGTAGCTACCTTCGCCCCGGGATCGTACTCGCTGACCACGAACGGCTTCAGGGCCGGAGCGTTCAGGATCTTGCGCAAGATCTTGATGCCTTCGACGTTGGTAGTGCGGTCGGTCTCGGTCGACATGTAGTTGATGCGGATTTCCGGCGGCACGGTCGGGTCGGCGCTTCTGATGCGCAGTGAACCGCGACTCTCGGGGCGGAGCTGGCACACTGAAGCGGTGAAGCCGGAGAAATCGTGCAGCTTCTCGCCCATCTTGTCGGTCGAGAACGGCAGGAAGTGCACCTGGATGTCGGGCGAGGCGAGCCGCGGGCTGGTCTTGAAGAACGCGCCCGCGGTGCCGGCGGCAATCGTCAGCCATCCCTTCCGGAACAGCGCATAACGCGCCCCGGCCATGGTGCGGCGGAGCGGATGATTGACGGTGTCGTTCAGCGTGATCTTCTGCGAGCAGCGCATCACGATGCGGACCTGCATGTGGTCCTGCAAGTCGTGACCGACGCCCGGCGCATCCAACACGACGTCAATGCCGTGCTTGCGCAGGAGATCGGCGGGACCGACGCCGGAGAGCTGAAGCAGCTGCGGCGAGTTGTAGGCGCCGCTCGACAGCACGATCTCTCTTCGCGCGCGGACCCGCCGCATTTGCACGCCTTGCCGATATTCGACGCCGACGGCGCGGCGGCCCTCGAACAGCACGCGGTGGCCGAGCGCGTTCGTTTCGATCTTGAGATTGCCGCGTGCCTTGGCCGGGCCGAGATAGGCCACCGAGGTCGAGGCGCGGCGGCCGTTGCGGGTCGTGGTCTGGAACAGGCCGACGCCCTCCTGCGTGGCGCCGTTGAAGTCGGGGTTGTAGGGCAGGCCGCTCTCGACCGCGGCGTCGATGAAGGCCTTTGACAGCGGGTCGGTGACGACCATGTTGGAGACCGGCAGCGGTCCGCCCGTGCCGTGATACTGATCGGCACCGCGCGACTGGTTCTCGGCCTTCTTGAAATAGGGCAGCACGTCGTCATAGCCCCAGCCGGTATTGCCGAGCTGGCGCCAGCGATCGTAATCCTCGTGCTGGCCGCGGACATAAAGCAGGCCGTTGATCGAGCTCGAGCCGCCCAGCGTCTTGCCACGCGGCTGGAACACCTGGCGGCCCTTCAGCTCGGGCTCCGGCTCGGTCTGGTACATCCAGTTGACGCTCTTCTCCTTGAACAGCTTGCCGTAGCCGAGCGGCACGTGGATCCAGATGTTGGAATCCTTTGGCCCGGCTTCGAGCAGCAGCACTGTGTGCTTGCCGTTCGCCGACAGCCTGTTGGCCAGCACGCAGCCGGCAGAGCCGGCGCCGACGATGATGTAATCGAACTCTGGATCGGACGGCGTGAGGGAGGAAGTTGCGTTCATGCGCTGCGGTTCTTCTTGTTGGAGCGGGCGTTCCGGTTCGTCACTAGCACGATCATGCCTTGACGCGCAGCGCCTCGACCAGCGACTTGAACGCACGGGCATATTCCGCGCCCGCCCTTGCGATGTCATCGCGCCCGGCGCAGGCGACCGCAGCCTCCGTGACGGCGCCGAGCAGCAGCCGCGCCAGGGGCTCGACCGGCTGCTTTGCGATCAGACCGGCCTCCATCGCCGCCGCCAGCGCGCGCGGCAGCTTGCCGCCAAAGTGTTTTGCGTCGATCTCGCGCCAGCGCTCCCAGCCGAGCACCGCGGGCCCGTCGCGCAAGATGATCTGGCCGGTCGGGCCGTCCGCGGTCGCGGCGAAGTAATGCTGGGTGCCGGCGACCATCGCGGCCAGCACGTCTTTCTCCGCGCGCGCAGCTCCGTCGATCTCGACGACGAGGTCGCGCGAAACCTGGTCGAACACGGCCTCGAACACCGCCTCCTTGGTCTTGAAGTGATGATAGACCGCGCCCTTGGCGACGCGGGCCCCCTCCGCGATCTCGTCCATGGTGGTGGCGGCAAAGCCTTGCGTCCCGAACAGGCGGCGGGCCGCCGTCAGGATCGCCTCCGATGTCGCCGCCCGTCGCTCCGCCTGCTTCGCCATGGGTCTCGTCTAGTCCAATCATCCGCCGGCCGCCAGTTGACTTTTCGACCACCGGTCGGTATTTACCGACTAACAGTCGGTTTATGTCCCGGAGGTGCATCATGCCGAGCCGTGAGATTGTCGAGGCGTTCGCAAAGAGGCTGGAGGACGGCGACTTCGTCGGAGCGATCCTCGACTACTACACGCCGAACGCCGCGACGTACGAGAATCTCGCCGCGCCGGTGGTCGGGCGCGACAAGCTCGCGGACAAGGAGCGTGGCGTGCTGGCGGCGTTCAAGGCCGTCACTGCCGTGCGCATCGGCCCGAGCCTGATCGATGGCGACATTGTCGCCAGCCGCTGGAAATTCTCCTTCACCAACGCCGACGGCGTGACGCGGACGCTGGAGGAGATCGCGTGGCAGACCTGGCGCGGCAACGAGATCCTCGAGGAGCGCTTCTTCTACGATCCGAAACAGCTCGGACGCTGAGTGTTTGCGGAAATTGCCACTATCGATACAGCATAACCACGGCCATGCCGATGAGAGGCGCAAGAAACCCGACGGCCTGCCACGCGGAGCCGTTGATCGACCACCGTCCATAGACGATGGTGCCGCCGTTCCGGGATAACGACCCCGGTTGATCCCGGAATGCTTTCCATCGCGCCTCGGCAGGCCCGAGAAAATCTTCCGGCTTGACCGTCATGTCGCCGCCGCTAAGCACCACCTGCATCATCTCACCTTTCGGCTGGAACATGGCTTCAGACCCGGGCGGCGCGAAGAAGCTGCGCTTCGGGGCGATATGCTGCTCATAGAACTCCTGACCGACCGTGACGGCCGCAGCGTATGGACTGACGTACGGCACCCCCGAGATGCCGGGAACGACGAGATGGCCCACCCCGCGCACCTCGTGCCAGGGAATGAAGAGACCCTTGAGCCAGGGCCTGTGAAACCGGATGCCGGCGGCGGACATGGAGACGACCGCCTGGTCGGCGTAGAGGTGCCGGTAAGCTGAAAACACAATCCATCCCAAGCCCAGATAGAGCAGCATCCAGCCGAAGACATTCAGCGATGGATTCACGAGACGGCTCCAATAGAGACTGGGCACGACGCCGCCATAACTGGAGCGTCCGCTTGGCCCGCCGACCAACACGCTGATCACACCGATCACGCCGGCGACGATGCTCAGGACAAGGACGCCGATCAACAATTCCAGAAGCAATGGCAGCCCGGACCGCCCGATCAGGGTCGTCAGTGCAAAGCCTGCGAACGCCAGCCCCAGGAGAGCCAGATAGACGACGGCCAAGGCCGCTCCGCTCTGGCCGCGGCTTTCGGCGTGAAGCGCGATCGCAAGGCCGGCGACGCAAGCCCACATCGCCCAGGGAAGGCGGTCCATCCGCCATTTGTCCATCGTGTATTCGACGGTTGCCGAAACGTCGGCTGAAGGCTCGCTCATGAACAGGGCCCTCGGGATCGCAAAAATATCCGTTGCCGACGCGGCGCACCGAAGCCTGGTCGGTCCACCAATCCTATCACGCGGTCGAGCACAACGTCACCCAAGGCCGAGGGCGCGGCAAGCCATCCCGCATTTGTATCGATTTGTTATCGATACTTGGCACGAACACGCAGAAGTGGGCGGCGCGAGCCCCGCGGCCAAGGATAATTCATAGTTCGTCAAAGGTTTGCAGCGAATTCTCCGCACCGAGCCGGACCAACGGCGCATGCAGGCTCTGGAATGCGGACTCAACTGACCACCTATTTCGCGCGGCTGTTTGCCGGCGATCTGTCGGCGTTCGGCGGTCCCGTGACGGACGAAGCCGTGGCCGGCCATATCCGTGCCGAGCAGATGTCGCTTGTGCTCGGCTATTCCGTCGGCATCATGCTGGCCAATGCCTGCAACGCCATCGTGCTCGCCATCGCGCTGTGGTCGTCGCCGGACCGGATCTCCGCGCTGATCTGGGGCGCCGCCGTCGCCGGCGCGGCGATCGCATTCGGCCTGCAATCCCGCACCGCGCGCCGCATCACCAAACCGCAATTCGTCTCGCGCCGCGCCATGCACCGCCTGGTGCGAAATGCCTTCGTCCTCGGCGCCGCCTGGGGCATCGTCCCCGCGGCCTTCTTCGCCGACGCCTCGACCGGCGGCCAGCTCGTCATCACCTGCCTGTGCTCGGGCATGCTGGCCGGCGGCGCGCTCGCCTTCGCCACTGTCCCGATCGCAGCCATCGCCTTCACGGCCCCGATCTTCGTCGGGATCGCCATTTGCCTCGGCAGGAGCGGCGATCTGGCCTTTGTCCTGATCGCCTTCCTCGTCGTGGTCTACGGCAGCGTGCTGTTGCGCGGCGTGTTCGTCAGTTCGTTCTCGTTCGCGCGGCGCGTCGCGCAGCAGATCGAGGCGGAGCGCACGGTGCGGCTGGATCCCCTGACCCACCTGCCTAACCGCGTCGCCTTCAACGAGACGCTCGAGGCTGCACTGAAGCGGCTGACGCTGTCCGGCGAGGAGTTTGCAGTGCTGCTGCTCGATCTCGATCGCTTCAAGGAGGTCAACGACCAGCTCGGCCATCCCGCCGGCGACGAATTCCTGGTCCAGGTCGCAAGCCGCCTGCAACGCTGCACACGCGCCGCCGAGCATGTCGCGCGCATCGGCGGCGACGAGTTCGCGCTGGTGATGGCCAATCTGGCGCGCCCGGAAGATGCCCTCGAGATCGCCGAGCGCTTCGTCGCGGCCTTCGACGAGCCGTTCCGCATCGAGGGCCGCCAGATCGTGGGCGCCACCAGCGTCGGCATCGTGCTGGCGCCACGCGACGGCAGCGCGCCGCTCGACATCATGAAGAATGCCGATACGGCGCTCTACCGCGCGAAGAAGGCGGGCCCCGGCACTATCCGCTTCTTCGAGGCCAGCGACGACAAGGTGTCGCGCGATCGCAAGGCGCTGCAATCGGACCTCGAGGGCGCGATCGCGCGCAACGAGCTGTTCCTCGTGTTCCAGCCGTTCCTCGACCTCGACCAAGGCCGGATCACCGGCTTCGAGGCGCTGCTGCGCTGGCAGCATCCCGAGCGCGGATTGGTGCCGCCGAGCGAATTCATCCCGATCGCGGAGGAGACCGGGCTGATCCACGAGATCGGCGAATGGGTCGTCCGCCGCGCCTGCGCGACGGTCGCCAAATGGCCTGACGAGATCAGGGTCGCCGTGAACTTCTCCGCGGCGCAGTTTCACAACGCCGGCATCCTCCAGATCATCGTGCAGGCGCTCCGCGAGGCGCGGATCGCCCCGCACCGGCTCGAGATCGAGATCACGGAATCGATGCTGCTGTCGAAATACGGCTTGGCCGAGCCGGTCCTGAACGCGCTGCTGCAGCTCGGCGTCACCGTGGCGCTGGACGATTTCGGGACGGGGTTCTCCTCCCTCACCTATCTGCGCAAGCTGCCGTTCAGCCGTATCAAGGTCGACCAGTCCTTCATCCGCGACATGCTGGTGCAGCCCGACTGCGCCGCGATCGTGAAATCGGTGATCGGCCTTGCCCGCGACCTCGACATCGGCGTGGTGGCCGAAGGCGTCGAGACCGCTGACCAGCTGGAATATCTCAGGCAGATCGGTTGCGACGAGATTCAGGGCTACCTGATCAGCCGCCCGGTGTCGGCGGACGGCGTGCTGGCGCTGCTGGAGACGAGGAACCTCCGGTCGACGTTCGCGGCTTGAGCTTGTCATTGTGGATTTCGACGCGTCCACAACGTCATGGCCAGGCTTGTCCCGGCCATCCACGATCGTCCTTAACGGCATCCAAGAACGTGGATGCCCGGGACAAGCCCGGGCATGACGACCTCGTTCAATGGCGGCTGTCCAACTAGATCGCGTCCGCCCGCAGCAGCGTGTCCACGGTGATGGTCCCCCGCGCGCGGGAGACGCAGGCGCAGATCTTCTGGTTGCTCTCTTTCTGGTGGTCGCTGAAGAAGACGTCGCGATGGTCGATCTCGCCGTCGACATCGACCACGTCGATGGCGCACAGGCCGCATTCGCCGCGCTTGCAGTCATACATCACGTCGTGGCCGCTGGCGTTGAGCACGTCAAGCATCGAGCGCTCGCGCGGGATTTCCAGCTCGACGTTCGAGCCCTTCAAGCGCACCCGGAACGCCTCGGTCGGCAGCGTGCCGCTGGAGCCGAAAGTCTCGTAGCGCAGGTCGGGCAGCGCATGGCCGGCTCCGATCCAGGCATGGCGCGCAGCGTCGAGCATGCGCATCGGGCCGCAGAAAAGCGCGAGCGCGCCCTTGGGGAGCGAGTCGAACAGCGCATCGATATCGAGCCGCTTGCCTTCGTCGCCGGCATGAACGACCAGGCGATCGCCGAGCAGCGCAGCGAGATCGTCGAGATAGGCCGCCTCTGGCCGCGAGCGCACCGCATAATGCAATTTGACGTCGGCCCCGCGCCGCACCAGCGCCTGCGCGGCACCGAGGATCGGCGTGATGCCGATACCGCCGGCAATCAGGCAATAGCTTTGGCGGGACCAGTCCACCGCAAGGAGCGAGGCCGGCTGGGTGATGTCGAGCCGCGCGCCCGGCTTGAGCTGCCACATGTAGCGCGAGCCGCCGCGGGAATCGTCGGCGCGGCGCACCGCGATCCTGAAGCCGTGCGGCGAGGCCTCGCCGACCAGCGAATAGGATCGCGTCTCCGGGAGGCCGTCGATGGTCACGCTGATATTGATGTGGCTGCCGACCGGATAGGCGACACCGTCATACTGATCGGGCCGGATCAGGAATTCGCGGATGCCGGGGGCGAGATCGCGCGTCGAGACGAGCGTTGCCGGAGTCCAGGTTTCGATGAAGCGCATGGTGGCGGCCCTCAGTCGGTTGCGGACTTGATCAGCGCCAGCGCCGGCAACAGGTCCAGATGGGTCCGGTTGCGCAGCGCAAGGCGCAAATTGCGCACCGCGAGCCGTGCGTGCTCGCGCATGATCGCTTCGGCGCGCGCGCCTTCGCGGTTCTCGATCGCGTCGATCACGACGCGGTGGTGATCCTGGGCGATGATCAGGATCTGCTGCGCCTCCGGCAGCGCCGACTGCGCCATCACGAAGCCGCTGGGAGATGCGAACGGCAGCGCCGAGGCGCGGTCGATCTGGCGGATCACGGGCGGGCTGCGCGACAATTCGGTGAGCAGCGCGTGGAAGCGCGCGTTCAGCGTGACATAGGACGAGAACGCCTCGATCGAGATCGGCACCTGGCGCAGCAATTCGTCGATCGCGGCCAGGCACTCCTTCAGCGGCTCGAGTTCGCGCGCGGAGACGCCGCGCTCGGCCGCAAAGCGCGCGGCGAGGCCTTCGAGCGTGCCGCGCAGCTCGATGGAATCGGAGATGTCGCGCTCGGAGAACGCCTTCACCATGAAGCCGCCGGAGGGAATCGCCTCCAGGAGGCCCTCCTCCTCCAGCCGCACCAGCGCCATGCGCACCGGCGTGCGCGAGGCGCCGGTGGTCTCCACCGCCTGCAGCTCGGAGATGCGCTCGCCCGGCCGCAAGGCGCCGGACAGGATCTGGTCGCGCAGCGCGAGCTGCGCCTTCACGGTCTGCGAGACGGAGCGGTCGACCTCACGCTCAGCCATGACCTACTCCGCGGCCTGAAGGCGCTGCGGCGCGCTTTCCTTCGCCACCATCTTGTCGATCAGCTTGCGCGACCACATCGCGCCGGCGTCGATGTTGAGGTTGTAGAAGATGCGGTCCGGATTCTCGTCCATGGCGCGCTGCTGCGCTTCGAGGATCAATTCGTCCTCGCGGAAGATGCCGGAGACGCCCTCGCGGATCTCGGACGTGATGCGCTGCTCACCGAGCTGGTAGTTGCGCACGAAGGCCCAGAAATAGTGGCAGGTCTTCTCGGTCTCCGGCGTGATGGTGTTGAGCACGAAGCCGTTGACGCCCTGCGAGCGGTCGCCTTCCGGCGCGCCGGTGCCCGTTGGCGCCACGCCGACATCGATCGCGATGGTGCACGGCGCCTCGAAACGGATGATCTGCCAGCGGTCGACGAGGCCGGGCTTGCCGAGCTGCTTGGCCCAGAACGGCGGCGGCTCGATGTTCCGCATCCAGCGCGTCACCGTGACGGTCTTCTCGCCATGGGTGACGTCGAACGGCGCCTCGGCGACCGCTTCGTTGCCGATCGAGGAACCGTGCACGAAGGTCTCGTGGGTGAGATCCATGAGATTGTCGAGCACGAGGCGGTAGTCGCATTTGACGTGGATGGTCTTGCCGTCGCCGGCCCAGGCCGGATCGTGGTTCCAGTGCAGGTCGGGGACGAGCGCGGGATCGGCCAGCGCGGGATCGCCCATCCAGAGCCAGATGTAGCGGTGGCGCTCGACCACGGGATAGGAGCGCACGCAGGCCGACGGATTGATGGTCTCCTGCGAGGGCATGAAGGTGCAGCGGCCCTGCGCATTGAATTTCAGGCCGTGATAGCCGCAGACCACGGTGTCGCCTTCGAGCCGGCCCTTGGACAGCGGCACCAGGCGATGCCAGCAGGCGTCCTCCAGCGCGGCGACCGAACCGTCGGCCTTGCGATACATCACGACATGCTTGCCGCAGATCGTCCGCGGCAACAGCGCCGGCTTCACCTCGGCATCCCAGGCGGCAGCGTACCAGGCGTTCATCGGGAAGGGCTTTGTCATCGGTCTCACTCCCACGGCGTTGTATGCGTTATGTATACAATAGCGGGGGATTGAGATTGTTCAAGGTCGAAATAACTCTACGATATTACCTACTTGTCATTGTATGTATACAGCATCGTCTTCGGATGGTCGCCAGTGGGTAGCGCCTCGGGCGCCGTCATGGCCGGGCCTGTCCCGGCCATCCACGCTCTTGTCGTCCGGCACGAAGAACGTGATGCCCGGGACAAGCCCGGGCATGACGACCTCTCGTGAATCTTTTACGCCGCGAATACCTTCGCCAGACCCGCCTGCGCCTCTTCCTGAATCCGCTTCAGGTGTTCGGTGCTGCGGAAGCTCTCCGCGTAGATCTTGTAGACGTCCTCTGTCCCCGACGGCCTTGCCGCGAACCACCCGAAATCGGTCTCGACCTTGATGCCGCCGAAGGGCTGGCCGTTGCCGGGGGCCTTGCTCAAGGTGGCACGGACCGGATCGCCGGCGAGATTCTTCAGACCGAGCTGCTCGGGCGTGACCGACTTCAGGATGGTCTTCTGCGGCCCTGTCGCCGCGACGTCGATGCGGGCGTAATGCGGCACGCCGAACTCGGCGGTGAGGTCGCCAAACAGCTGGCTCGGATCGCGGCCGGTCCTGGCCATGATCTCGGCGGCGAGCAGGCCGAGGATGATGCCGTCCTTGTCGGTGGTCCACACCCCGCCGTCGCGGCGCAGGAACGAGGCCCCCGCACTCTCCTCGCCGCCGAAGCCGAAGCCGCCGGTGAGCAGGCCGTCGACGAACCATTTGAAGCCGACCGGCGTCTCGACCAGCTTGCGGCCGAGCTTCTTGGCGACGCGATCGATGATCGAGCTCGACACCACGGTCTTGCCGATCGCGGCGTCCTTGCCCCAGTTCGGCCGATGCGCGAACAGATAGGAGATCGCGGTCGCCAGATAATGGTTCGGGTTCATCAGGCCGCCGGATCGCGTCACGATGCCGTGGCGGTCGGCATCGGTGTCGTTGGCAAAGGCGACGTCGAAGCGGTCGCGCATCGCGATCAGGCTCGCCATGGCGTAGGGCGAGGAACAGTCCATGCGGATCTTGCCGTCCCAGTCCACCGTCATGAAGCGGAAGGTCGGATCGATCGCCTCGTTCACCACGGTGGCCTTCAGGCCGTAGCGCTCGATGATCGGATGCCAATAACGCACGGCGGCGCCGCCGAGCGGGTCGATGCCGATGTTGATGCCGGCGGATTTGACGAGCTCGAGATCGACGACCTCGCCGAGAGCTGCGACATAGGGCGTGACGAAGTCGGTCGGGTGGACGTTCGATGATTTCAGCGCCATGGCATAGTCCATGCGCTTGACGCCCTTGAGAGCGTCGGCGAGGTAGGCATTGGCGCGCTTCTCGACCACGCCCGTGACATCGGTGTCGGCCGGGCCGCCATGCGGCGGATTGTATTTGTAGCCGCCATCGTCCGGCGGGTTGTGCGAGGGCGTGATGACGACGCCGTCGGCCAGGCCGTCAGTGCGGCCCTTGTTGTAGGCGAGGATCGCGCGCGAGATCACCGGCGTCGGCGTGTAGCCGCCGTCCTTGTCGATCATGACGTCGACGCCGTTGGCGGCGAACACCTCGACGGCACTGACCAGCGCCGGCTCGGCCAGGGCGTGGGTGTCGATGCCGATGAAGAGCGGGCCGGTCAGCCCCTTTTCCTTTCGATGGTCGCAGATCGCCTGCGTGGTCGCGAGGATATGGCCTTCGTTGAACGTGTTCTTGAACGAGGTGCCGCGATGGCCGGAGGTGCCGAACGCCACGCGCTGCGCGGGATCCGCGACATCGGGCTTGCCGGCGAAATAGGCCGTCACCAGCCGCGGAATATTGGTGAGCGCGTCCGGCGAAGCCTGCTTGCCCGCCGCGGGATGAACATCAGCCACTGGAATATCCTCGTCCTTGTCAAATTGAGGCCCTGCCGCACCATAGCATTGGGCTTGCACACGCCAACTCAAAAGCCATCGGCCGACGCCGGCAACAAATGGCCGCATTTGGGTCCATGAATTGGGACATGACCATTCTCGCAACGGCCGTACTGCTCGCCAGTTCCTTGGCGCTATCGTCTCCCAGATACGTCGAGCGAACGGGCGTCGAACTCAACCCGACGCTGCGCAACGCAGCCGTGGATCATGACCTCGCCAAGGTAAGGCGCCGGTTCGAGCGGGAGCTCCGTAGCGACACCACGGACAGCTTCGGCGCATCCACCAGGCGCTAGTGCCGTAGGGGTGGGCAAAGCGGCGCGTGCCCAGGTATCTTTCGCGGTCGAGAGCGATCGTGGGCACGGCGCAAGAGCGCCTTTGCCCACCCTACGAGATCGAGCTTGTGACACGCAGTTTGACTCATAGACACGCCTTCGCAGCCTCGCGGCTGAATTCGCCCGAGCTTTGCATGATCACTCCGCCCTCAAATCCAGGAGGGCGCAGGGAAGGCCGGGTGCTGACAACGCACCCGCGGTCCGCTGCGCGAAAATGCACACGCAGGACAAACCGCACAGCAGCATACAGGTGGTGCCGATCACTCGGCCTTCCCTGCGCGGTGGTCGGACGGCTTATGCCGTGCTCTCCCGGGAGCCGAACTTTCCTTCTGGCCTCCCTCGCCGTTCGAATTGACGATGCCGTCCGCCCGGTTGGGCTCGCGCACATCTTCGATCCGGCTTGACCGTAGCAACGACGGCCAGGACCACACGGTTTTGCCGTACGCACGGCCCGCCCTTTCGCCGCAGTATTTCCAGCCCTGTCGACGAAGCCGGAAACTTACGAGCGAGACGAAGCCTAGCAGCGCCGTTCGTCTGCACGCGGGTGTCGGGCTCACAGGGACTACCCGCCCTGCCCGCCCCATCTCGTGCCGACGCTGCCGCGTCCACCGCAAGCCCGGCTCGCGATCAAGACGACCTCGAGATCGCCCCTCCTGGATGAGCCGGGATGGGCGACACATACGTCAAAACCGAATTTCGGTAAAGTGGAATATTTTTGTGGAGATGGGTTGACAGAGAGCGACACAGGCCAATCGCATGTGGCGCCCTGCGAGACCTGAGCGCGCGCCTCGTCCTTCGAGACGCTTGCTACGCAAGCTCCTCAGGATGAGGCTAAGCAGCATTGGTGCTCGTTGAAACTGGTGCCGCGCACCCGCAGCCTCATCCTGAGGGCCCGCCAACGGCAGGCGTCTCGAAGGATGGCCACAGGCGAGATCGCTGCCACGCGATTGCCCTGCCCTCATCCCCCGGGGATCACCGTGGTTCGCTGCGGGCTCACGGTCGAGTAAGGAGATCATGTTATGCTTGCCGCCATCGAGGCCGGTCGAATCGTCCCATGGCTCTTACGCGCAAGCTGCTTCTGCTGATCGCCGGCCTCGTCGCGGCGGTGGCACCGGTGCGCGCCGCCGAATTCTACATCGAGGACCTGCGCATTCCGATGGCGCAGGCGGGGCCGCAGGGGCTCGAGGCCTTTCTGGTCCGCCCGGCGGGAGCGAAGCGCTATCCGCTGGCGCTGCTGAGCCACGGCTCGCCGCGCAGCTTCGAGGACCGCGCGACGATGTCGGCCCACAGATATTATGGCATCGCGCTGGAATATGCCCGGCGCGGCTTTGCCGCGCTGGTCGTGATGCGGCGCGGCTACGGCACCTCGCCCGGCGGACGCATCGACAGCGTCGGCGGTTGCGCGAAGGCCGCTTATTTGCCCGCAGCCGCGGTCGCGGTTGCCGATCTGCGCGCCGCGATCGATGCGATGGCGCGCCGGGCCGACGTGACGACGTCGGGCATGATCGCGGCCGGCCATTCCGCCGGCGGGCTGGCAACGATCGCGCTCACCGCGCAGGCCCCGCCCGGTCTCGTCGCCGCGATCAACTTCGCCGGCGGCCGCGGCTCGCGCGACGACGACGACGTCTGCAATCCGAGCGGGCTGGTGCAGGCCTTCACGGGTTTCGGCAAGACCTCGCGCGTGCCGACGCTCTGGGTCTATGCGGCGAACGATTCCTACTTCGGCCCCGAGCTCGCGCGCCGTCTCCATGACGGATTTCGCGCCGGCGGCGGCAACGCGACATTCATCGCGGCGCCGGCCTACGGCGACGAAGGCCACTATCTCTATTCGGTGGCGGGACGTCCGCAATGGGCGCCCTATGTCGACGTCTTCCTGCGCGAGCGCGGCCTCCTCAGTCGCGACATCCTAGGCCCGCCCGATTCCCTGCCGCCGCCGCGCCAGCTCGACGAGGCCGCGCGGGCCGAGTTCGCGCGCTATCTCGCCAGCATGCTGCCGCACAAGGCTTTCGCGGTATCGCCGAACGGCGGTTACGGCTGGCGCGCGGGACGCAGCACGGCCGGCGAGGCCCAGCGCGACTCGCTGGCCGCCTGCCTGAAATGGTCGCCCATCTGCACGCTCTATGCGATCGACGACCGCCTGGCCGGCCCGTCGCAAACGCCCCCCACCGATCAGAGCGCCCGCGCGCGCTGATCGCCGCGCGCGAGAGCCGGTTTGTTAACTCCGGCGCTCTATGACGGAGCGATGCGGTGGGATCGGGCAGGCTTACATCTTTGCGCGGCGTGGCGAACCGTGGCGGCCGTCCTGCTGCTGTCGGCCCCGCTCTGCGCGCACGCCGCAGACGGCAACACGGAGCTCGGCGCAGGCGAGACGCCGTCATCCCGGGCCCTGATCCGGAAGATCATCGAGAGAGAAACCGCGAGCACCAATTTGCCGGCCGACATTGTCGAAGCGGTCGTCTTCGTCGAAAGCGGCTACAATTCGGCCGTCATCGGCAGCGCCGGCGAGATCGGCCTGATGCAGGTGCGGCCCGACACGGCCGCCATGCTGGGCTTCCGGGGCAGCGCGGCGGAACTTGCCGAACCCGACATCAACATCCATTACGGCGTGCTTTATCTCAGCCAGGCCTGGCGTCTGGCCGGCGGGGAGATCTGCCGCGCCCTCATGAAATACCATGCAGGCCATGGCGAGGAAGCGATGACGCCGCGGTCGCAGGTCTATTGCAACCGGGCCCGCAACCGCCTTGCCGCCATGAATTCGACCTTGGGCGGTGCCGAAGCGACGGCTGTTCCGGATCCGGCGCCCCCGATCGCGGCGGCGGCTGAAGCTCCGGCAAAGCCGGCGAGCCGCCCGAAAATGCCGGTGCAGCCCAAAGCCGTCTATGCCCGTTATCGACAAGGCACCGCGGCCGCCAGCCGCGCCTATTGGGCGGCCCACGAGGCCAAGGTCAGCAAGATCAAGGCTCGCATCGAGGCAAAGTGGAAGCGCGTCGCAGCGCGTTGAAAACGATGCCCTACAGCCGCTCGCTGAGCGCGAGCTTGTAGCCGACGCCGGTGACGGTCGCGATCACGGGCGTGCCGCTGCCGACCAGCTTGCGGCGCAGCCGCGCCACCAGCGCGTCGACCGTGCGGATGTCGACCTCGGCCTGGCGGTTGCTGACGACCTCGATCAGATAGTCGCGGCTGAGCGGCCGTCCGTCGGCGCCGACCAGCGCCGCGAGCAGATCGAATTCCGCGCGGGTCAGCGACACCGGCTTGCCGTCGCCGCCGAGCAATTCGCGCCGGGTCAGGTCGATGATCCAGTCGCCGAAAGCGATCGAATTGTGGTTGCGCGCCGCCTTGCGGTCGAGCGAGCGCCGCCGCAGCACGCTGCGGGCGCGCGCGAGCAGATCGCGCAGATTGATCGGCTTGGTGACGTAATGGTCGCCGGCGATCTCCAGGCCGAGGATGCGATCGACGTCGGTGTCGCGGCGCGTCACGAAGATGATGCCGGCGTTGCTGGTCGCCTGGATCTCCTTGGCGAGCTCGAAGCCGTCGCCGTCGGGCAGCTGCACGTCGAGGAAGATGAGATCGGTGCGCCCGCGCAGCGCCTGGCGGCATTCCGCGCAGGAGCCGGCCCCGACCACGTCGAAATTGTTGTCGCTGAAATAGCCGACCAGCATGGTCCGCGTCACCGGATCATCCTCGACGACGATCAGCCGCTCGCGGCCGGCGGGGCGCAGTTCCCGAATTGCGGAATCAACCACGGTCTTGGGTGTCCTGTCTGCCTGCGGCCCGGCTTTGATGGCCTGTGGCCCGGCTTGGATGGCCTGCGGCCCGCCTTGGAGATTCAAGCCGCCGCGCAACGCGCTGTCATGTGAACGGACATTCACGACCTGTTCGAGCCCCGAAACTAGCCGCCGCAATATTAGGCGCGTTACGGCGCGCAAACAATATTGGCCATGGTCTTGATGCATTAAGTATGAATTGGCCCACACTTCTCATCCGGGGCATCAATGCGCAGGACCGCCGGTGCCTCGCCGGCAGCGATCGATCCCGCCTTCGCCTCAGGACCCGACCGCAGGTTAACGTAAAGACTGCCTTCGGCTTCGGAAAGCCAGCCTGCCCCTCTATGGTCCGGCCTGCACAATGAGAACCACGGAGCAGGCATGATGCAGGAGCAGACCCGATTGGCTGCCGGCCGAACCGAACTCGGCACCCGGCCATTCGCCCGTTCGCACACGCTCGACCTGTTGCGCGGCCTCGCCATCGCCGGCGTGATGGCCATCCACGTCTCGCAGGCATTTCCGTCGAACATCCGTGCCGTCGATTTCGCTTTCATGTGCGGCTGGACCGGCGTCAACGTGTTCTACCTCGTCAGCGCCATGACGATGTGCCTGATGTGGACGCAGCGCAGCGGCGAGGCCGATCCGACCCGCAAGTTCTACATCCGGCGCTTCCTTCGCATCGCGCCGCTGTTCTGGCTCGCGATCCCGATCTACCTCGCCATCAACGGCACCGGACCGAGTGACAATGCGCCCGGCGGCATCGGGCCGGTTCAGGTGATCCTGACCGCGACGTTCCTGCACGGCTTCTGGCCGGACAGCGTCAACAGCGTGGTGCCCGGCGACTGGTCGATCGCGGCGGAGATGACCTTCTATCTGGTCTTCCCGCTTCTGATCACCGCGTTCGGGTCGCGCCGTCGTCTTTATCTTGCGCTGGCGATGGTGCTGCATCTCGTCAATGTCTGCCTGTTCAAGCCGTGGGCGTTCGCGCTGTTCGCGGCCTATTACGGTCCCGGCCACGAGGGGTTCGTCTGGACCACGCTGCATCTCAGCTTCCTGAACCAGCTTCCGGTGTTCCTGATCGGATGCGCGCTGTTCTTCTCGCTGCGCGACGGCTTCACCAGATCCGACGCCGTAATCTTCGCCGTCTTCATCGCGCTGTCCTTCGTCGCCGACCGCGCCACCGGCTCGCATGAGTTCAACTATCTCATGATCAATCTCGTGCTCGGCGCGCTGGTGACGGGTTGCATCAAGCTTGCCGTCCGCTTCCAGCCGCTCGAAGCGCTCGGCCGCAACTCCTATTCGATGTACCTGTCGCACTTCGCGGTGATCTACGGCCTGCGTCAGATCTGGCCGCTTGCGGACGGGCTGATCTCGCTGCTCGTCGCCTATGTCGTCACCGCCGCGCTGAGCTATCTCGTGGCACGCGCGACATGGCATCTGGTCGAACGGCGCGCGCAGGACCTGGCGCATCGCCTGACAATGGCGGGATCGGGCCGCTCGAGCCTCCGGCCGACCATCGCCGCCACTGCGGCCGGCATGAGCTGAACGGCCACCGCCCGTCCCTGCCGGCCCGGTGCGGCTTGCTTCATGACCGCCTTCGTATCTACTTTGAAGCATCTTCACGCTGGAGTGGGCACCCATGGAGGTCATACTGCTCGGCACCGGCGGCCCGCGGCCGGACCCGCGCCGCATGGCGACGACCACGCTGATCAGGCTCGGTGACGAGAATATCCTGTTCGATGCTGGCCGCGGCGTCGTGCTGCAGCTCAGCAAGGCCGGCATTCCACTCGGCGCGGTCAACACGGTCTTTCTCACGCACCATCACTTCGACCACATCGGCGACCTCTACGATGTGATGCTGAATTCATGGATGCACGGACGCAAGGACGCCTTGCGCGTCTACGGACCGCCGGATACCGAGCGGCTCGTCAACACGCTGGTCACGCAGGTCTACGACAAGGACATCGCCTGGCGAGATCAGGGCGAGCCGACCCTTGGCGGCTGGAAGCCCGTCGTCGCGACGGACATCATACCGGGTCCCGTTCTCGACACCGGACGCTGGAAGATCAGCGCCGAGCTGGTCTCGCACGGCGATGGTCTCGACATGCAGCCGGCCTTCCTGGCGCGATGGATGTGTCTCGGCTACCGCTTCGAAGCGGAGGGCAAGGTCATTGCAATTTCCGGCGACACGGTCCCCTGCCCCGGACTCGAGCGGCTGGCACAGGGGGCCGACTTGCTCGTCCAGTGCTGCTTCCTCGCGACGCCGGAGATCAACAACGAGCACCTTCGCCGCCTTGCGAAGTTCACGATCGCCTGCGGCGACACCGTCGGCAAGGTCGCGGCCAAGGCCGGCGTCAAGAAGCTCGCGCTGACTCATCACCGGCCGCGCACCGACGACGTCATGCTGAACGCGCTGCTCGACGATGTCAGGCGGGACTATGCGGGCCCCGTGGTGCTCGGCGAGGATCTCACGCGGATCGAAGTCTGAGCGCCCTCAGCTCGATCCGATCTCGATCCGGAACGACAATTGCTCTTCGGCGCCTGCTGCGATGTGCATCAGGCCGGGCTTGTCGCTGAACTCGCCGTCGAATCCGGCTGGACTGGCATAACCGCGCCAGGGCTCGATGCAGAGGAATGGCGCGCCGGATGGTTTCGACCAGACGCCGAGCTCGCGAAAGCCGCGCCATGACATCTTGAGCCAGGGACCGGTGGGCGCGGCATAGCGGACCGCGTTGCTCTCGATCCGGTCGAAAATGACGGCGTCGTCGGTGAACAGGAATTCGGACAAGGGGAGCACCGCGCCTTTGACCGGGCTCGGCTCCGTTGCCGCGCGCAGCAATCCGCCATCGAGGCGGCGGACGGGAGACGATTCCACGCTCGCAAACGTCAGCGAATAGCTCTCCTTGGCAAGTCCGCCCTGGAGCGGCCAGTTGAACGCGGGATGACCGCCGATCGAAGCCGGCAAGGTCTCCTTGCCGGTGTTGGCGATCACGAGCGTCAGATCGAGGCCGGCGCTGTCGAGCGCATAGGTTGCGGTCAGCCGGAACGCGAACGGATAGAGCGCACGCGTCGCCTCGCTGTCCTCGAGCACCAGCGTGCAGCTTTGCTCGCCGCGCTCCGTCCATGCAAAGCGGTTGTCGCGCGCAAAGCCGTGCTGGGTCATCCGGTAGGTCTTGCCCCGATGCCGCAATTCGTCCTTGGCGAGGCGCCCGACGATCGGAAACAGCAATGGCGCATGGCGCAGCCATTCCGGTCCCGCCTGCCAGACGAATTCGGTGGTGCCGTCCGTCAACGAGCAAAGCTCGGCGCCATGCGCCTTGATGGTGCTGGCAAGTCCGCCGCTGCGGAGAGTGTGGGTATCGTCACTCATGGCCGACATCTACACCGCGCCCCCACACGCAGCAAGGCGGCTCCGCTGGTGCCATCGGAGCGTTTTGGCGGCGGGCTGAGAGCAGCGTCATATTTCCGTACCTAACGATTGCTCCTGTGGGGCTCGTCCACCACCCGAAAGCCGATGAAACCCATGGTAGCCAATTGAAGTTCTTCATCAACGGGCGCTTTCTGTCTCAAAAGATCACGGGCGTTCAGCGCTATGCCGCTGAAATGGTCAAGGCGATCGACGCGCTTTTGGCCTCGGAGCACACTGCTGCCTCGCTGCGGAACGCGGATTGGCAATTGCTCACGCCGGCGGATGCAAGCGAGGGCCTCGATCTCAACCAAATCAAGATCCGCGCCGTCGGCCGCTTGCGTGGTCATGCTTGGGACCAGATCGATCTGGCGCGCGCCGCGGCAGGAGGCCGCCTGATCAGCCTGGCCAATTCCGGCCCCGTCTTCCATCGCGACCACATTGTCGTGATCCACGACGCTCAGGTCTTTCGCAGGCCGGACTTCTTCAACTGGCGCTATCTGACCGCCCATCGCACGATGGGCCGGCTGCTCGCGCGCCACGCAGCCATCGCAACCGTGTCGGGCTTCTCCCGCCGCGAGCTGGCAGACGTGCTGAATCTATCGGCATCGCGCATTCCGGTATTTCCCAACAGCGCCGAACACTTCGCGGCGACGAAGCCCGATCCCGGCATTCTTGCCAGACTGGGCGTTCAGCCGCAGAAATTCTTCCTCTTCGTCGGCTCGAAGACCAAGAACAAGAATCTTTCCGTGGCGATCCGCGCCGTTCAGCTGCTCGATCGGCCCGACGTTCCGCTGGTCATCGTCGGCGGAGATAACAGCAAGGTCTTTCAGGACAATTCGGGCCAGGGGGTTTCCGGCCTGCTGCTGGCCGGACGACTGACGGACAGCGAAATTGCTGCGCTCTATGCGCATGCAGCGGCATTCGTGTTTCCCTCGCTCTATGAAGGTTTCGGCGTGCCGCCGCTCGAAGCCATGATCTTCGGTTGCCCGGTCATCGCCTCGACGGCTGATGCGGTCGTGGAAACGTGCGGCGACGCCGCTGCGTATTTTGACGCCAATGATGCTGAAGCATTGAAGCAACTCATGCTCGAAAGATTGGCAACCGGCGCCATCTCGGAGCAGGAACGACGACGGCAGCAGGAACGCGTCACATTCTATTCGTGGCAGAAATCGGCCAAGTCGTTGCTCGAGCATCTCGCACCACCGGCAAGCGTTGCCAGCGCTGCTTGAACTTCAATGCATTTCACCTATTGCGCGCGTCGGTTTTCGCACAAACGGTTTGCAACTGGCTGCAACGCGAGCGCCTTCGCGTTGTTCCACGAAATGTTTTCATTCCCGTGACAAACGCGCGCGCACGAGCTTGGCGCAACATCACCACATCGCTGCCCCATTATCGCTACGTATTCGAGGAACTGTGTTTCGCACTCGCGAACACAGAACAGGGATACACGATGTCCGGCTCTCCGACGCAGCCCTATGCAAGGCAACCGATCAAAGTGCTGCACGTCGCCGAGACGATTCGCGGCGGGATTGCGAGCTATCTGAACGAGTTGCATCCGCAGCAGCAAGCAAGCTTCGGCGCAGAGAACGTGCACTACATCGTGCCCTCGGATCATCGTCGCGATCTCCCCGGGATCGATGACAACCAGATTACGACGTTCGAGCGATCCGGCCGCGGCGTCGCCGGACTATTCCAGATGCTGCGCGCGAGCATGCAGGCGCTGGATGCCTTCCGTCCCGATATCGTGCACCTGCATTCCTCGTTCGCGGGCCTGGTGCTCCGTCCCGCGCTTGCAGCCCGCTCGGACGGACCGCGCGTCGTCTATTGCCCGCACGGCTGGGCGTTTTCGCGCGAGACCGGCCGCCTCAGTCACGTGGTGACGAAGGCGGCGGAGAACCTCCTCGCACGAACGTCGGACCGGATCATCTGCATCTCTGGCGACGAGTTCAACGAAGCCGTCCGCGCCGGAATTCCTGCCGACCGGCTCACCATCGTCCATAACGGCATCTCGAAGACGCGCTCGCCGCAGCCTCTCGCGGCAGACTGGACCTCCAAGAAGGTCAAGGTTCTCTTCATCGGACGCCTCGACCGTCAGAAGGGCTTTGATCTCCTGATCGAGGCGGCGCGCACGCTCGAAGACGTGCTCGATATCCGCATGATCGGCGCCTCCGTCGTCAACAAATATGAAGGCCCGAGCGTCCCGTCCAACGTCACCCTGCTGGGCTGGCTCGACCGCCCGACCATCGAGACCCAGCTCGAGGCCGCCGATCTCGTCGTGATCCCGTCGCGATGGGAAGCCTTCGGCCTCGTTGCCCTGGAGGCGATGCGCGCGGCAAAACCCATCCTGGCGTTCCGCAGCGGAGCCTTGCCCGAGATCGTGGTCGACGGCGTCACCGGCGTGCTTTGCGAGCCCGTCGGCGTTCAGCCGCTCGTGGACGGTTTTCGGCGGGCCCTCGATTTCGATCTCAGGGTGTTGGGGCAGCGCGGCTACGACCGGTTCAAGCAGCTGTATGACGTTCAGAAGACGCATGGGCAGTTGCAGCAGGTCTATCTCGAGCTGCTGCAGAACGACCAGACACCGGTCGAGGCGAAGGCGGGACTGCAATCGGATCTCTCCAAGAATTTCTGATGGCTCCGCTAGTCCCACGCACCTTGGTTCGCGACAGTCTCCGCCTCGCGAGCCTCATCGCATCCATTTTTCTGCCGGTCTCCGTCTGCGCCCAGCAGGCGCAACCGCTCGATGCCCGATTCCTGCTGGGTGTCGGCACGCATCAGGGCCTGGGCGGCCCGGTGAGCGCGCGCGGATACGTGCCTTCGGAGAACGTCGCACAGATCAAGCAGCTCGGCCTCAACGCCTTCCGCGATGATTTTCCCTGGTCCGATTTCGAGACGGGGGGACGCCGGATGGGATTCACGCCCAGGCTCGGCAGGCTGGAATCGCAAGTCAGGTCCGGCGTCGCGCGCCCCCTTCTGATCCTAGCGTTCGGTCATCATCTGGTGCCGAATTCCTCGCCGCCCACCACCGACGAGGCGCGGCAGCGGTTCGTCGATTATGCGGTGGCGGCGGCGCAATCGGTCTTGCCGCAGCAACCGCTCTTCGAGCTCTGGAACGAATGGAACCTGGCGGCGAAGAAAGATGCCGCGTTCTCGCCGGAAAACTACCTGGCGCTGGCGCAAGTCGTGCGGCCGGCGGTCAAGCGGGTCGCGCCGAATGCGCCATTCCTGGTCGGCGCGCTCGGCGACGATCCGGGCTGGACATGGACGGAGAAGATGCTGCGATCCGGCATCCTGCAATATGCCGACGGCGCTTCGATCCATCTCTACAATTTCTGCATGGGCCCGAGCAAGCGCACCTCGGCCGAGATCATCGACAGACTGACGGCGTTTCACCGCCTCGTCGGCCAGGCGAGCGGAAACCCCGACTTCCCGATCTATGTCACCGAGACCGGCTGGACCACGGCGAGCAACAAATGCGGCGTCAGCGAGCAGGCCCAGGCCGACAATAGTGCGCAGCTGATCCTGTGGGCATCGACCGCGGCGCGCTGGCTCAAGGGCATGTGGCTCTACGAGCTCAAGGACAGCGGGCAGAATCCATCGGACCTGGAGCACAATTTCGGGCTCTACCGTTTCGACAATTCGCCGAAGCCCGTGGCCTGCGCAGTGCAGGGCGCCTGGGCCTTCATTCGCTCCAGCCTGAGTGCCGAACGTCGCGAACTCGCCACCGGCGTCGTGTCGATCAATGCATCAACGACCTCGGGCGGCAGAATTGCGGTCTGGTCCGAGACTCCGGACCGACGTTACGAAATCCGGCTCAAGGGTGATCCGCAAGGGGCGAGCTTTGCGATGCCGTGCGACCAGGCGGCGAGGCCTGCGTCCGGGGTCTGGATCCCCGTCTCGAGCACACCGGTTCTGATTGCAGCCAATGACAGTGCCGTTCCCGCCCTGGAGATCAGGCCGGCGCGGTAGAGCCTATTTGCAGACATGAGGTTGACGCGATGAAAGTTCTTTTGACGTCCACGCTTTATCCGACGCCTCAGGCACCCAAGATCGTGGGCGGCGCGGAGATCTTTGCTCGTCGTTTCGCCGAAGGCCTGGCGCAACGCGGCGACGAGGTGGAAGTGATCCGGGCCGCGTCCAGGCCCGAGCAGGCCCCGGAAACCTGCGACGGCATCAAGGTCTATTCCGCGCCGGTGCAGAACATCTATCTGCCCTTCACCGAGCAGAAGAACGTCGCGCTGCGAAGCATCTGGCACGCCGTCGACGACTGGCAGATGCAGGCTCCCCTGATCGCGGAACGCATCCGGGCTTTCAAGCCGGACGTACTGCACTCCAACAATTTGTCGGGCCTCACCACCGCGATCTGGCGGGTCGCCGCCCAGCTCGGCGTGCCCGTGCTGCATACGCTCCACGACTATTATCTGACCTGCCCGCGCTGCTCCCGTTTCGACAAGGGCCGATCCTGCGAGCACACCTGCACGAGCTGCAAACTTCTGACCTTTCATCGCAAGCGCGCCACGCATTGGCTCAGCGCCGTGGTCGGCGTCAGCGAGCGCGTCCTGTCGATTCATACCGACATGGGCATGTTCGCGGAGACGCCGATCCGCACCGTGATCCGCAACGCCTCGACCGAGCCGCCCCGCGCGCCCTATCCCCGCCCGGTCTGCACCACGGAGGTGACGTTCGGGTTCATCGGCCGCCTCACGGAAGAAAAGGGCATCGACAACCTGATGCGCGCTCTGGCTCTGCTGCCCCGGGATCGCATCCGCATGATGATCGCCGGCCGGGTCAGCGACGAGGAGCAGCGACGTCTCCGCTCGCTCGCGCCGGATGCGCGTATCGAGTTCATGGGCTTCGTGGCGCCGGACGATTTCTACAAGCAGGTCGACGTGGTGATTGCGCCCTCGATCTGGCACGACCCCGGTCCACTGGTCGTCGCAGATGCCAAGGCGGCCGGCAGGCCCCTGCTCGGAACCCGCTTTGGCGGCATGCCCGAAGTCATCGAGCACGGCGTGACGGGCTGGCTGACCGAGGCCGATCCGCAATCCCTGGCCAGGAGCATGCTCGCGGTCGCCGCCGATCCGCACAAGATCGACGAGATCAGCCGGCGCCTGATCGCGGATACCAACAAGTGGATCTTTGCCGACGTGCTGTCTTCATACAAGAACCTGTATGAACAATTGCGCGAACAGCGGATGTCGCGCATGCGCGCTGCGACGAATGAAGCGCCGCAGGGACGGGCCGTCGGCAAGGAGCGCCTCATTCCGCGATGACACGCCTCCTCGCGATGGCGGGCTACGTCTATCAGAGCGCCGCGGCGATCATCCTGATCTTCGCGATCAGCCATCTGTTGCCCGCCGCCGACTACACCAACTTTTCCCTCGCGCTGGCCTCGAGCCAATTGCTCTGCGTCCTGATGTTCGAGTGGCTGCAGCTGGCGGGACTGCGCTTTCTGGCGGCAGCCAAGGAGAACGAGGCGGCCCGGCTGAGGTGGTCGCTGCTTGCAGCCGGCCTATCGAGCGCGGCCGCGCTCGTCGTGGTCGGCGCCTGCGCGTCTGTGGCCAGCGTGCTCCCGACAGGGATCGTGGCGTTGGGTCTGGGCATCTCCGTCCTGCAGGGCCTGACGGACCTCTATTTCCTGTCGGTCCGCCTGTCCGACCGGCTCGGCATCGCCTCCTTCCTTCTTGCGCTGCGTGCCACCGGGCTTCTGGCCGGTGCCGTCGCGGCAGGCGTGTTCTCGGGGACGGCCGAAGCGGCGCTGCTCGGCATCGCGTCGGGGCACGTTCTGGGCCTCCTCGCCGGCCTGGCCGCATATCGCACGCCGATGGAGCGGGTGCCGTTGCAGAGGATGCTGGCGGACTGGAAGGACTTCTCCCGCTACGGGATGCTCGCGGCGGGCGCATCCGTCATCCATCTGTCGGTGCCGGTGCTGCTCCGCGTCGTCATCCTCGGCCGGCTGGGCGCGACGGGAGCCGGCGCCGGATTTTCGATGGCGCTCGACCTCCTGCAGCGCCCGTTCTGGGTCCTCAATGCGGCGATCCACACCGTGAGTTATCCGGAGGTCGTCAACGACTTCGAACACGGAGGCAGCGCAAGATCGGTGCAGTCGGCGCGCCGGATGTTCGAATTCATGATCTGCACGACCCTCGTGCTGCTCGGCGGACTGATCGGATTCATTCCGGATGCAGCACGTATCCTGGTGCCCCAGGCGAGCCTGGCTGGATTCCTGGAGACGGCGCCAATGGTCGCCGCCTTCTATTTCCTGCACACCCATTTGCAGGCGACGACCGCGGTCGTCCCCCACCTCGAGAAGCTGGCGACCAGGCTGGTGCTGGTCGCGGCCGGCCAGCTCGCCGTCGTGGTGGCCGTCTCCCTGGTCGCGGTGTCGGCCGGCCTGTCGCCGCGAGGGGCAGTCGGCTGGGCTACGGTCGCCACGTTCGCCACGATCCTGGTCGCACTCGGCCCGACCCTGCGGTTCGAGGCGTTCCCGCGCTGGCCGCTGGTGATGCAGGCCTTGGTGGCCGCACTCCTGATCGGATCGCTCGGCTCACTGCCGACGGAGCCCACGACGTGGCTCGCCGGCAAGATCGTGATCGCCGCGATTGCGACGGCGGTGATCGGATGGCGCGGCGACTTCTTGATGCTGGCCCGCCGCGGCTGATTTTCGCACCGACCGTCTGTCGTGCACGCCGGGTTCCTGCACGGAACCGGCGTCGTCAGCAAAGAGCGTCTGCACCATCTCTGAGCATACACAACCCTAGCGCGCATATTGCATGACCTAACCGCCCATGGAAGCGGCATCTGCGAACTTCGCGTGCGAACGAAGTACCGACAACGGCGACAAGCGAGTCGCGTGAGCCCGCTCCCAACAAAGATTGTAAAACCTTTCTGCGCCGCCTGCGCATACATTCAGCAGCGCAAATCGAGAAAATCTTGAAAGCGCCTTTCTCGCGCCACGCCGATCCGGCATCGCTCAAACATTCTGCTGCCACCGGGCAAGTCTGTTCCTGCACAAGGAACCTCGTTTCGCTCGCGATTTGCAGCTTCTATTTTTATCTGAAATTCACACTCCACAGAGAAGCTTGAACGCAAATCCCTGCGAGCATTCTCGCTCGCGTTGAAACTCGAGTGTGCAATGTCCGATCAAACCATCCTGTCCGCCAGCGGCTTCATCAACTCGATTGGCGTCAACACGCACGCCGGCTTCGGATGGACCGGCTACAACAATCTCGCGATGATGGTCGACAACCTCGAGTATCTCGGCGTCACCCATCTCCGCGACGCGATGGGAACCAGCCCGGCAGCGCAACCCGTCGTCGAGGGACTGGCCGCAGCCGGCTACAAGTTCGACTTCCTGGTGTCGTCCGCCCTGCCCCAGACCGGCACGGCCGGACTGCAGAAATACATCGCCTCGCTGGAGAAGTTCGCGACGACCTATACGGGCAGCATCAGCGCCATCGAAGGGCTCAACGAAGCCAATCACCAACCCTTCAGCTACAACGGCAGCTCGAGCCTCACCGCAGCGGCCCAGTTCCAGAGCGCGCTCTATCAGGCCGTCAATGCCAACGCCACGCTCGGCAGCATCCCCGTCTTCAATCTGTCATTGGCCTACAACGATCCGCAAGGCTACAGCCAGCTTGGCGACATGTCGGGCTCGGTCGACTACGCCAACGCCCATGCCTATGTCAGCACCAGCGTGACGACCAGCAGCTCAATTTCGGCGACGCTGAGCGCCGTCATGACCGCGGCGCCGGGCAAGCCCGTCGTCATCACCGAGACCGGCTACACCACGCAGGCCAACACCCAATATCTCGGCGTCAACGAGACGGTGCAGGCCAAATCGATCCTGAACACCCTGGTCGATGCCTACAAGGCCGGGGTGAGCGCGACCTATCTCTACGAGCTGTTCGATCGCGACTCGTCCGCCGGCAACACCAATCCCGAGGCCAACTTCGGACTGTTCAATTCCGACGGGACGCCGAAGCTCGCCGCCACGGCCATTCACAACCTGACGTCCATCCTGGCCGACGACGGCAAGGGCGGCCTGCAACCGACCGATCCGTTGAACTACACCCTGAGCAACATGCCGGCCACCGGCAACAGCATGGTGCTCGGCAAGAGCAACGGCGCCTACGAACTCGTCGTATGGGCGGAGCCGAAGCTCTGGAACGATTCCACCGATACCGAGCTGACCAACACGGCCCAGACAGTCACCGTGAACCTCGGCGGCGTGCATCATTCGGTGAAGGTGTACGACACCCTGACGGGAACCACGGCGATCGCCAGCTACACCGACGTCAGCTCGATCACGATTCCGGTCAGCGACCACCCGCTGATCATCGAGATCGACGCGCCCCCGGCCACTTCGACTCCGCCCGACACAAGGACCAGCGTCAGCGGCACGGCGGCCGAAATCGTGCCGCAGCTGTCCGACCTGAGCGACTCCACGGCGCTGCAGACCATCACGCTGACCGACTCGCACGTCCTGCCGGTCGCCTCGAAGGCGACCATGGACTACATGATCGCCCATTACGGCAGCGCGCTGTCCAAGATCCAGGGCGGCTACTCGTTCGCGGTGACGAACACCGCCTCGACCTGGAGCAGCACGAAGACCTATGATGCGAGCGGAACGCTGCTGTCGAAGTCGGATACCGGCCTGAACTTGAGCGGGCAGCCGACCTCGACCACCGTGGCCTACTCCGACGGTTCCAAGGATCTGATCAGCTACACGGGCGGCGTGATGACGAAGTTCGTCCACGTCGGCACCGACGGAATCAGGACCACCGACACCTACAACACGGCCGGAACCCTCCTGAGCGAAGTCGTCCAGAAGTCCGACGGCTATTACTCCACCACGCTCTACACCGCCGGCGTGAAGACCGCCGCCTACGTCAAGAACGCGGACCGCTCGCAAGACAACTATACCTACAACATTACCGGGAAGAGCTTCACCACCCAGGTTCAGCATCTCGACGCCTCGGGGAAGGTCACCTCGGTGATCCGCAGCCATGCCGACGGCTCGCTGGACTCGACGCAAGTCTACAACAGCGACGGCAGCAGCGTGATCACCAACTATAGCGCGACGGGGGTCAAGCTGGTCGAGACGACCTATCATGCCGATCGCAGCAAGGACGTCTGGACCTACAACATCAAGGGCCAGAACTACACGACCGAGCACGACGTCTACGACACCACCGGCTTCCTCACCAACCTGACCCGCCTGCACAGCGACGGCAGTCTCGCCTTCAAGCTGGTCCAGAGCGCCGACGGCACCAAGACAACCGATTGGTACAATGCCGCCGGCAGCCTCACCAGCGAGGTCGTGCAAAAGGCGGACGGGACCGTCTCGACGACGACCTACAGCAACGGCGTCAAGACCAACACCTATGTCAAGAATGCCGACGGCAGCCAGGACAATTACGCATTCGGCATTACCGGCAAGAGCTACACCACGCAGATCCAGCACGTCGATCCCTCAGGCAAGATCACTTCCGTGACCCGCGAGCACGCCGACGGCACGCTCGATTTCACGCAGGTCATCAACGCCGACGGCAGCAGCGTCATCACCAACTACGATGCCGCGGGAACGCGGATCAAGGAAGCCAACCTGCACGCCGACGGCAGCAAGGACGTCTTCCTGTTCAACATCACCGGCCAGAACTATACGACCGAGCACGACGTCTACGATGCGACCGGCTTCCTCACCACGCTGATCCGCAAGCATGCCGACGGCAGCATGGCGTTCAAGCTGATGCAGAGCGCAGACGGGACCAAGACCACCGAGTGGTACGACGCCAGCGGCGTTCTCACCAGCGAGGTGTTCCAGAAGCCGAGCGGCTACAGCTCTAACACGGTGTACACCAACGGCGTGAAGACCGCGGCTTACATCACCAATGCCGACATGAGCCACGACAATTACAGCTACAACATCACCGGCCAGAGCTACACCACGCAGCACCAGCATCTCGACCCCACCGGCAAGACAACGGATGTGACCCGCTGGCATGCCGACGGCTCGCTCGACTACACCCAGGTCGTCAACGACGACGGCAGCAGCGTCGTCACCAGCTACGATGCGGCCGGGGTCAAGAAGTTGCAGACCGACTACCACGCCGACGGCTCCAAGGACGTCTACCAGTTCAATATCGTCGGCCAGACCTACACGAACGAGCACGACAGCTACGACTCGACCGGCTTCCTCACCAACATCGTGCGCACCCACGCCGACAACAGCCTGGCCTTCACGCTGGAGCAGAGTGCCGACGGCACCAAGACGTCGGAGTGGTACGACGCCAAGGGCGTCATCACCAGCGAGGTGACGACCAAGAGCGACGGTTACAGCTCCACGACCGTCTACACCGCCGGCGTGAAGACGGCGGCCTATATCAAGAATGCCGACGGCAGCCAGGACAACTGGAACTACAACGTCACAGGGCAGTCCTACACCACCCAGCATCAGCACCTCGATGCCTCGGGCAAGCTGGTCGAGCTCACCCGGACCCACGCCGACGGCACCCTGGACTATACCCAGGTGATCCATAACGACGGCAGCAAGCTGACCGACATCTACGACAGCGCCGGCAACAAGACCCAGGAGATCGCCAACAACGCCGATGGCTCCAAGGACGTCTTCCTGTTCAACTTCAACGGTCAGACCGGCACCACGCAGCACGAGAACTACAACAGCGCGAGCGCGCTGCAGTTCTTCGATCAGACCAAGACCGACGGCACCCACAACGTCACGGCGGTCGCTGCCGGCGTCACGATCCAGGGCGGGGCCGGCAACGACGTGTTTTCGGCCGCACCCAGCTCGACCACCATCGCCTACGACCACGGCCAGGACCAGATCCTCAACTTCCAGGCCGGCGACGGCACGACCCACGACGTTATCCAGATCTCGAAGCTCCTGGCCGAAGACTACAGCCACCTGCAGATGACGCAGTCCGGCACGAACGCGCTCATCACGTTCTCCGCCACCGACTCGATCCTGCTGAAGAACGTCTATGTCTCCAGCCTGACGAGCCACGACTTCGTGTTCGTCTGAGCACGCGCCAGCATGCTTCGGGCCGGGACCATGCAGGATCCCGGCTCCATTCTCTTGTCGGGCGCCTGCCTCATCAATGGGCAGCGCGATGACCCATCCGCAATTGGATGGGCCCCATGAATTCGGCCGGGCTGCCGCGATTGCGCCGTATCGGCGAACGCGCTCAGCGAACTTGCGTCACAATTCGCCGCTAGACACGGCGATGACCCGCGCAAGGACTCCGAGGCCCGATGGAAGCCAGTGAAGCAAGACGTTTCGTCGTTCTCGACTTCTACCGCTTCGTCGCCGCGCTCGGGGTCTTCATCTTCCACCTGAAGCTGATCGACACGGGCATCTCGCCGGCCTGGAACGGGTCCTTTGGCCTGTTCGTCGACATGTTCTTCATCCTGTCCGGCTTCGTGATTTCCTACTCCTACCCGTCCGACGCACGTGGCGTGGCAGCCTATTCCCGCTTCATGATCCGGCGTATTGCGCGGATCTATCCGCTGCACCTGTTGAGCCTGCTCATCTTCGTGGTGCTGATCGGCGTCGGGCTGGAGCGCACCGCCCGCTCGACCCCGCTGGACTTCCTGTACAACATCCTGCTGGTCCAGGCCTGGGGCGTCACCGATCACCTCAGCTTCAACTCGCCGTCCTGGTCGATCAGCGCGGAGTTCTTCTGCTATCTGATCTTTCCGCTCTTGATGCTGTTTGCCCGCAAGGTGCAACCAATCGTGCTCGCCGCAATCGTGGCGGCGCTCTATCTGGTCCTCGCCCATGGCCATCTGCCGATCTGGCAGGAGCGGTCGCAGATGTATGGCGCCAATTTCGACTACGGAATGCTGCGCGCGCTGCCCAGCTTCCTGAACGGAATCCTGCTCGCCATCCTGTTCCGGATGTCGCATCCCTACCGGAGCAAGCGGATGATCATCGCCGGCATCGGCATGTTCGGCATCTCCGTGCTCGTCCTCAACGTCTTCGCCAAGCCCGACCTCGCCATCCTGCTGTTCTCCTGCGCCATCCTGCTTACGGCGGTCGGCGAAAGTGCCTTCAAGCAGTTTCCGGGCGCCCGCCTGCTCGGCCGGCTCGGCAACACCTCATATGCGATCTACATGCTGCACGACGCCGTTCTCATTGCCGTGTTCAAGCCATTGTGGACCTGGCTCGGACTACGCCCCGATCAGTTCGGCCTGTACGCTCTGGCGTGCTGTGTGGTCCTGACCGTCATCGCGGACCGCACCTACGCCTATTTCGAGAATCCCGCGCGGCGACTCATCAATCGCTGGGCCGACACCGGCGTACCCTCCTCGCGCAAGGTCCAGACGGTGGCCGCCGAGACATCGATGCGTTTCGACAACACCGAGCGGGCGGTCAACTGACCGCCCTGCCGATGACGTGAGTGCGTTCAGGCGACCTTGCCGTCGGCCGCCGGCACGATCCGCATCGCGCTTTCACCCAGCAACGGCGCGATATTGGCGCGGGACAATTCCATGACGTCAGGCAGCGCCTGACGGACTTGCTGGCCGACCGCTTCGTGCGCGCCGAGGAAGTTCAGCAGGAACGTCTCGAAGCTATCGCCGACGAGGAACTGCGACGGCGACAACAAGAGCTGTTCGCTGACGCCAAAGTGCGCGAACAGGCCCTGGAACTTGTCCTGGTAGGTGATCGCCGCGACCGGCGTTCCCTGCCCCAGCGCCGCAATCGCCAGATGCATGCGGCCGGTGATCACGCCGTCGACCAGACCCACCACGGCCTTGATCTCGCCCGCCGACAGCGCCTGATCGACGTGGTGCACGCGATCGCCGAGTGCGGCCTCGAGGCGGTCGGCCAGCGGCCGCAGACAATTGTCGTCGGCGATCTCGGGGCGATAGTCGTGTGCCAGCAGCACCCAGCTTGCATCGTGCTCGCGAGACAGAAGCTGCATGGCGTCCGCCGCAAGCTCGATCATTTGCCGCAGCTTGGCCGGCTCCGGCTTCTTGAACAACATCGGATGGATGTTGAAGACGAAGACCTTGCGGCCCTGCTCGCGCTGCCGCGCTATCCTGGCCGCGATCTGCTTCACCGCGGCCGTATCCGCCCGCGGCGTCAACATGAAGGCCGCATCGGTGACCAGATGGGCGCGCTTCCTGGCGAAATCGTCGAACCGCCGAAGGGATATCGCATCGCGCAGGTTCAGGACCACGCCCGGATCCAGCAGTCGGAACACTTCGCGCAACGCTTTCGCCGGGCGGGAGTTGAAGCTGAAACCGAGCACGCTGACCTTGGCGCCGAATGCCGCCATCAGATCGGCAACGAGCAGCATGCGCGCGGCATCCACCGGAGAATAATAGCCGTCGAGCACGTCGGCCCCCAGGATCAGCCCGAAATCCGGCCTGGTGAGCGACAGCTCCTGCGCCACCGTCTCGTAGGAGAACGGCTGTCTCCACAGCTCGAGCGGCTTGAAGCCCATCGCGCGCACGTCCGCGCTGGCCGCTGCGGTCGCGGTCACGATGTAGATCTCGAGATCGGGATAGGCCCGCTTCACCGCTCCGGTGGCCGCTTCGATCATGGCCTCGTCGCCGCGCGACTGATGGACGCTCCAGGGATCTGAGGGGAGCACGACGAGCCGGCGCGGATTGTTGCGCGGCGCGCCGTTGACGCCGACGTCCTTCCGCGCGATCTGCCACCTGCGCAGCTCGAGCAGATCGAGGGCCAACGGCGTATTCTTCGCGCTGTTGAGCCAGCCTCGCAGCTGCCTGCGTACGGGCACGGGGATCAATTGCTTCACGACTTCCTCCTCGTCTGCATCAAGCGGTCGCACCGCGCTTCACGACGAAATCGATCAGGGACAGGACCTGCTTGCGCCAGAGCAGCAGCAGGCCCGTCAGGTAGGTCACCCCAAAACAGGACGACAGCAGTCCGATCCGCAAATAGGGGTTCATGCCCGGCGTCGCCTCCCGGCACAGCACGACCGCGCCGTAAGCCAGAACGATCGCACACAGGCAGCCCGCAATGGGACGCAGAAACTGGCCCCAGCTCAAGCCCAGCAGCCGGAGCGCCAGCGCGAATGTCACGGGAGTCACCACGAGCTGCGAGAACGCGAAGATCGTGGCCAGTTGGCCAATGTCGCGCGACGGCAGCAGGAACATCGCCGGCACGACCGCACAGAACTTCAGGATATTGAGCAGAAAGACGTAGTTCGGTTTGCCCAGCGCGCCGAAATAGGCGCTGTTGACGAACTGCACGGTCTGGACCGCGCCGATCAGCATCAACGGCCGCATCACCGCTTCGCTGCCGGCCCATTTCGCACCGAACAGCAGCAAGGAAAACTCCGGCGCGATCGCCGCGAGGAGCACAAAGACCGGAGATCCGACCAGCGCGCCGAGGCTGACGCTGCGCAAGTAGGCAGCCGCGATGCGGTCCCGCTCGTGCGCGATCCTAGACAATGCGCTGAGCGCGACGTCCATGACCGCCTGGGTAAGCAGCTGCATCAGGATGATGTAGACCCGCGCACCGACCGTATAGATGCCAAGCGCCGCAACGCCATAGAGCGTCAGGATGATCATGTCGATGGTGCGAACGATGGCGAAATCCAGCAGCCTGTTCAGCACGACGTGGATGCTGTAGCCCGAGAGCTCGCGGAAACTCTTCATGTCGTGGCCGCGCATCGGCAGCCAGCGCGGCTGGCTCCAGAGCCACAAGCCGCTGATCGCGCTCTGAACGACCACCTGGATCACGAGGCTGAGAGCGCCGAACCCGGCATAGGCACAGGCGATTCCCACGACGCCGGAGACGGCGGTTGCCACCATGGTCCTGACCGCAAGCACGCGAAAATCCATCTGGCGCTTGTAAAGCGCCTCCTGAAACAGGGTCGCGGTGCCGATCGGAAGCGAAAGACTGGCGGCCGTCAGCAGCGGAGCGAGCCCCTGCACGCCGAGCCAACGCTCGATATCTTGCGCAAGGAGGGCAATCAGAACCGCCAGAAGCGTCGAAGCGGCGAAGGAGTAGAAGAAGGGCAACGTCACGTCGGCGGGCGTGAGCGTCCGCCGCTGGATCAACGCGTCACCGAAGCCGAATTCCGCGATGGAGCTCAGGAGCAGCAGGATGAAGGCAACCAGCGCGGCCAGGCCGAAATCGGCCGGGTTGAGCAATCGCGCCAGCACCAGGAACAGCACGAACGACAACGCGCGGCCGCCCCAATTCTGGGCGAGCGACCAGAACAACGCCACCACGACCTGATGTTGTTTGCCCGGCTTGACGTTCATCAACAATTCGACCCAATTCCGACAGATCCAACCACAATCGCAGGCTAGATGACGTGGCATGAATGCTGCCGCGCGTCACCGTCTTCGGTCACTGCGGAGCAGTGATTGCTCCGGACATTACGACGGAGTGATGGCAACCAGATGAGTGCCGTCACGATTCCGATTTAGAGTGGAAGTGAGTTCAAATCGTGGACTACACTTCAATCGACCTTTGCGATGTGATGCAAAATGGATGCCTTGATGAATTCGCCTGCTCAGCGTTCTCTCCGTCACTCCAAGCGTTTGCGGGTGGCAATCTACGCACCGCACTTTGCAGAATATTCCTATCGGCTCGCCTCGGGATTGGCTCACCATTGCGACGTTCGCCTCGTGCTCAACCGCAAGGATGCCAATCAGCAATGGGAACTGGCCGATATCGCCGTGGCCGCTCCCTTCGAGACCCGGGTTCGCGACCTGAGCCTGCGCCGCGGCGGCGCGATCGGCATCCCGGCCTCGTTCCTCGACATAATTTCATTTCGTCCGGACGTGATTCATTGTCACGAAGTTCCGGAAATCTACACGTCCAAGCTGATCCAGTTCCTTCGTCCGCTCGGCATTCCCCTGGTGTTGACCGTTCACGATGCGATTCCGCATTCGGAAGGCGGCTCGGGCACCTCGCCACGTGAGGACGGCTGGCGTGGACGCATGCGCGCGGCCGCATCAATCGTCACGACGCATGGCGAAAGCTGCATCGCGGATTTTCGCCGCGCGTCCCCTGACTTCAAGGGCGACACGGTTTCCAGCATGCACGGCGTGCTGATGGTTCCGCCGGGAGGAGGCGCGATCACCGCGCCCGAATCCGCGCGCATCCTGTTTTTTGGGCGGATGTGGGCATACAAGGGCCTCGACGTCTTCATCGACGCGATCGACATGTTGAACCGGCGCGGCGTGGCCCACGAGGCGATCGTTGCCGGCCGCGGCCCGGAGATGACGCGGCTCGGCGCGCGGATGGAGGCGATGCCGACCGTCAAGACGATCAATGACTATATTTCGCCAGGGGATACCGGGCGGCTGTTTCAATCCGCCACGGTGGTTGCCCTGCCCTACAAGGATGCAACGCAGAGCGGCGTGCTTGCATCGGCTTACGGCAATTCCCGTCCCGTCGTTGCCAGCGCCACCGGCGGCATCCCCGACGTCGTCACCGACGGCGTCAACGGACTGCTGGTCCCGCCGGGCGACGCCGTCGCATTGGCCGATGCGCTCGAGCGCGTGCTGACGTCGAAGTCCCTTGCCGCGACACTGACCGATGGCGCACGGCAGACCGCCGCCGGCATCTTGAACTGGGACCGCATCGCCGAGCAATTGCTGGGGTCCTATCACAGGCTCGCCGGCCGCACCGTGAGCTGACGGCGACGGCACGCGCGCCTCAAGCTGATTGCCCGACCTTCAGCGGTCGAAAGAACATGCCCCGGATCGCCCCGTCCAACAGGCGCCTCAGCCTCACCTCGATCAGCTCGTAGCTGATCGCGCTCGCGACCATCGATAGTACCAGCCCGAGCGCGATGAAGGCAGCCCACAGCAGCCAGCGGTCGACGCCGGCAGCGACCAGCTTCAGGCCGATCACCTGCAACGGGAACAGCACGAAGGGATGCACGAGATAGAGGCTGTAGCTGATCTTGCCGACATATTGCAGGGCCGGCGCACTCAGAGCCTTGCCGAGGCCCGACTCCGGGGCAAGCGCCATGCCGAACAGCAGGAAGCCGGGCAGCAGCCCACGAACGGGTGAAACAGCACCAGGCTCGCAAACATTGCTGCTCCGCAAGCAAGCCCCGCGATCAAGCCGAGACGCCCCGGAATCGAGATACGAAAGCCGGTGGCGCTGAACAGCATGCCGATGCAGAAGAAGGCCGTGATCGGCCAATGCAGAAGACAGGCGACGCCCAGCAGGATCAGGGGCGCCGTCAGCAGCCTGCCGCCGCTGCGCCACATGGAGAATGTCAGCGCGAACCAGATGTAGAATGCCCATTCGTAGGTCAGCGTCCAGGCATTCTGCTGGGCAATGGGCAGGCCAAGCGCGTCCTGCACGAAGAACAGGTTGGCGGTGAAGATGGCGAGATAGCTCGGCAGATCGATGCCCCGGAAGAACTTGTAGGCGACGATCGGACCAATCGCGAACAGTGCGAGATGCAGCACGACGAACACCGGCATGATGCGCAGGACGCGATCGAAGAAGAACCGCGGCAGCGACCCGTGCCGGACCAGGCTCGCCGGGATCAGAAAGCCGCTGATCATGAAGAACAGCTCGACACCGTGCCCGCCGACATTGATCACCGATTGCAGCCAGGCCCAGAGCGGCGGCAGAAATCCGGGATTCGGGATGTCGTACATGCCGCCCTTCGGCATGTCGTAGAAATGATCCATCAGCACGCTCAGCGCCGCGATGCCGCGCAGCCCCTGGACCGACGGGACGAACGATCCGTCATAGGCCGGGCCCGCCTGGTGCGGAAGCCTGGTCACTCAGCGGCCCCTTGAGTGCTGAGCGCAGGCTCGATGACCACCTTCTTTCGGCGCGCCGAGCGGAACCGGTGCCCATAGGCAATACTGGGCTTCTCGACGAACAAGAACGTCATCCAGCTGACGGCAAGCGACAGCGCCAGTGTCAGCAGCAGGAACAGCGACCATCCGAGCGGTCCGTCGCCGAACCAGACGAGGCGGTGGACGAAGACGATCACGAAGGGCGACATCAGGTAGACCGAGTAGCTGATCACGCCGACGAACGCCATCGGGCGCCACGCCATTCTCTCCCCGAACACGGCAAAGCCGATGAAGACCAGCGCGGCGCAGACATAGGCCGCTCCGATCGAATAGCTGTAGAAGAAATTCTCGTGATACACGCCGCCGAACCGCCGGTCGGACAGGGTGACGGCGAAGATCGCATACAGCAGCGTGCAGACGGCCACGTGGCTCCATCGCAGCTTCCCGCCGATCACGGTGTCGCGAATGATCTTGCCCAGGAACATCGCCGACAGGTTCAACCCCACCTCCATCACCGAGGAAACGGTCCTGTTCTCCACCATCAGCGCAGCGCTGGTTCCGACCAGCGCGGCCGCAACCACGATCGCCACCGCCGTGAAGCGCTGATTCAGCAGCCCCATCGCGAACAGAATGGTGCATCCGACGTAGAACAGCAGCTCGATTGCCAGGGTCCAATAGAACACCCAGAGGTTCGGGACGTTCACGAAGGTCTGCAGCATCGTCACGTTCGCAGCGACCTGCCCGAGCGGATAGACCTTCGAGTCCAGCAGATACATCGTCACCAGCCCGATGACGAGCGAGGTCCAATAGGCCGGATAGAGCCGGAAGAAGCGGCTGATCGCGAAGTCCCGCACCGGCGTGGCGCTGTCGGGAAAGCTGAACGGAATGACGAAGCCGCTGACAAAGAAGAACAGCACCACGCCGAACCGGCCGAAGTTCATGTAGTAGCCGAACACGTCGTGGATGGGCCAGTAATAGGCGCCCGTCGGATGCTTTTCGACGATCACCTCGAACACGTGCTGGACCAGGACCGCCAACACGGCAATGCCGCGCAGCGTGTCGATGAATGCGAGCCGTTTATGCATCGTTCGTTCTCACCTGCTTCCGCTCGCCGCCGGCATGTCCGGGCGGAAGCCTTCCAATGGCGGCAGCGGCGGCTTCATGACAATTGGCACGGTGTCGCCCGCCCGTGCGGAGGCCGCGCGCCGCGAAAATACCTCGCTGAAGCTCAATGCGATGATCAGGAGACCGGATGCCGGGCCGTAGTTCAGCACCGTGATCGTGAACAGGTTGACGATGAAGATCAGCGTCAACTTGTACACGTCTGTCGCTCCGAACGTTGCCCGGAACACCATCACCATGAACGCGACAAAGGGCAGGCCGAACATCAGGTAGGTCCCGATGTAGAAATTGTCGACGGGCACCCAATACGCCGCGAGCGGCGAGAACAGCTGTTGCGGATAGTTGAAGCAGCCCGCGCCGCAACCGGTCACCAGGCCGACCGGCATGAGCTGGGTCAGGTAGATGAACGGCTTCTGCCAGCTGTTGTTGATGCGATCGAGGATGCTGAAGAGGGTCGAATGCGGCACCGCCGCGGTCCCCGAAGCGACCACGATCATGAAGAACGGCACGAAGATCGAAGCATACGACCACAGCGCAATGGTCCGGATCGCGGGAAAGCGCGATCTCTCCGGCAGCATCCGCACCAACACCAGCAGGATCAAGTAGAGCACGAGGACGATCATGGTCGTCTTGCTGGTGGTCAGCTTGGTGGCATAGATCGCGATGGAACCGAGCAGGAGACACCAGGTGGTGCTCATGCGAATCGACGTGATCGCGAACGACACCAGGATGAAAAAGGCCGCCATGGTGTTGTCGGCCGCAAAGCCCATAAGGCGCTGGTCGTCGCCGCCATAGGCCCACCACAATCGGCCGGCCTCGCGGACTGCGCCGAAAGACTCGTATTTGTAGCCCACCCAGGGCATCAGGTAGAATTTGGTCAGGAAAACGCCGATCACCGACAGATAGAAGGTCACGGCGATGACCGACAGAAGCTTCTTGTATGAGCCGAGGCTCGAGTCGCAGAAGCAGAATCCGACGAACACCGGCAGCATCATCTTGAACGACGAGACCGCTGCGTTGACCGTACCCAGCATGAAATACCCGAGCACGAGCGACAGCATGATCTGCACCAACACCAGGAGGGCCAGGGTACTGCGATTGCGCAAGATGCAATGGACGAAGAACTGGATCAGGCACAGAATCGCAATGGCGTCGGGCAAGTACCAGAGCGCGTTCATGTGATAGATGCTGGTGTAATAGCGGATCACGCCGCCAAAGGCGTCGCGGACCAGATAAGCGCCGAGCGCGATCGCCTCGATGTTGAGGCTGATCAGCGTCATTCTGGGCTGCTGCAGCGCGAGCATCGTCATGTGCGGCTCAGTTCGTCAGCCGCGCCGAGCGCGCGGGAGCCCCCGCGAAATCCCGACGGCTTCCGAGCGCATTCCGCATCAACTTGCCGCCGGGAATTTCGATGTAGAGATAAGTGAAGTGCGAAACCGCCAGAACCGCGGCCAGCGAGACCACGAGGTTCAACGTCGCCGGCAGGCCTGCCCAGACCGAATCCAGCGCGGCGATCCGCCCTGCCCCCACGGCCCGCACGAAATATTCGGCGAGCAGCACCACGAGCGCGTGCACCATATAGATCGAGTAGGAACGTTTCCCGAGCCAGACCAGCGGCCCGGCTACCAGCATCCGCGGCACCAGCAGCGCATCCGGAAAGGCCAGCAGGCTGCCGAGGAACACCGCGAACGTCACGGGCGCGAGGAAGGTCGATGCAGGACTGGTCTCCGCCAGGGACACCAGCACGATGCTGGCCGTCATGGCGGCGAATTGCAGCGCGCCCTGAACCGCGGGGCCCGGCCTGGCCGGCAGGCGATCGACGATCCTGACCGTGAGCACGCCCAGAAAGAAGCTGACGAAGCAGCGCAGGATACCGAAGTCGGTCTGAAGCCCGAGGCTCCTCTTGTCGAGCACGAAGATGATGAAGACCAGGCTTCCGATCGCAAGCGCGCCGCAGAGGACGTAGAACAACAACAGGGAGCGCAGGCGCTGGGCGAAGAGGACGACCAGGCCGAACACCAGGTAGGTGTAGAATTCGACGCTGATGCTCCAGCTCGGCGCGTTCCAGCTGAGATAGTCGATCAAGCCCATCGAATGCAGCAGCAGGACATTGAGACCGAAGGAATAGGCATTGTTCACTTCGAAGGCCGCCGGCGCGGCCACGACGACTCCCGCCATGACCAGGCTGATGCGCAGGAGGCGAAACAACAGATTCGCCATCAGCATGACGATGTGCAGCGGATAGACCCTCGCCAGGCGCCGCACCATGAACTCGCGCAGCGAGAAGCGTCCGAACTCGCTCTCGACGTAGCTGAGCGACATGACGATGCCGCTGAGAACGAAGAACAGATCGACCAGCAGCCACGAGCTTCTGAAGAACGAGCAGTTGATCCACGCATTGTGCGGGAACGCCGCGAGGAACGTCGGCATCAGCAGCAGATGGTGAATCACTACCGACGTCGCGGCGATGCCCCGGATGCTGTCGAGCGGCAGGACATGCGCCTTCTCACGATGAACCAACTCCGTCACATCAACATTCCCAGCTATTGCACCGCAGTACTGTGTATCAGGACTCGCGCGCGTTCAATCTCTGCGATCGCGGACTCGCATTCGGCGCATGACGGTCGACGATAATTTCAACGCTCGCAGTTCGTCCGGACATGCGAGCGCCAAGTTCACGCCACTTTTTGTTTGAGACCGCCGCGCATCGGCGCGCAAATCAATTCGGCCGGGATCATTGCGAGCATTTGCGTACAAAGTGTGCGCGAAATTCGGCGGTGTTGCGATGCAGGCCCGGCGCACGAGATGATTTTCTGGCTTGAGTTATCGCTGCGAAAAATTTTCTCCGTGCCGGGAACAAATGAAGCGCGGCGCGACTTGTGTCGGTTCTGCGACACGCCGGTCCGCGAGTGCCCGATATGTTTTCAAGTTGCAACATTCGTGAGCGCGACATGCCGATCTCGCAGGCATTGTAATCCACGTCTTTGCAACCGGCGCAAAGTCGCAGAGCATTTGCTCGTCATCGACGATCGTGCGCCAGCTTTTGCGCCGCACAAAAAGATGACACAGTTACCTGACAGGTTTCGCCTGTTCTCTCATTGCAACAGAAGCAAGGAACACGGATGGGCCGCGGACTAACACGTCGTCATGCACAACCGCGATGGCTATCGACCGTCTTGATAGGTTCTGCGCTGATCGTGTCGAGCGTCGATGCTTGCCGCGCTCAGTGCGTCGAATTTTCGGCCCGTGCCTCGCAACTGGAACTCGACACCTTCGTCAAGTCACCCTCCTCGCTTCTGGAGCGGCTGCGCAATGACAAGGAGAAGCTGAGATTTCAGCTCGCGACCTATCTCGCCACGAATCCGTCGGTGTTGCCGTCGGTGCAGACGCTGATCTCTTCATCGGCCTCGGCCGACCGCTCCTCCATCGGTGCCGCACTGCGCATTGCCGAAGGAAGGTGCACGTCGACGAAGCCGGAGGCTGCACGCAAGATCAGGGATTTCGTGCAGCGGATCGGTGATCTCAACGTGCAAGCAGGTTATTCCGCCGCGGGAGACGACGCCTCTGGCATCCAGATTCAATCGCAAGCCAAGAGTTCGACGCAACCGCCCCGGGGAGGGGCGCTACTCGACGGCGAATGGAAGACCAAGCTGGCCAATCCCTTCAAACCCGTCCCCCTTCCGAACTGATCAGCGACCGTCAGAGGCAGCGAAGCAAACCAATGTACCAACCCAGAGAACATTTCCAGTCGGGACACCGATTCGGCATCGAATTCGGCGGAGCGGTCCTCAGCTTCGAGCGCGTCACGGACGTCCTGCGCCGGCAATGGCCGGTCATCGCGGCCTGCACCGGAGCTTCGCTGGCCCTGGTGATGGTCTATCTGGCGCTGGCGCAACCGATGTACACGGCGAACGCCCGCATCATGATGGACACGCGTCAGGCGCAGGTGCTGGACAAGGACAGCAACGCCAGCAGCGCGCTCATCGACACCGGCTACGTCGACAGCCAGGTCGAGGTCATCAATTCGGACGACCTGATCCTCTCGGTCGTCCGTCGCCTGAAGCTGACGGAGGATCCGGAGTTCAATGGCTCCAATCCGGGCCTGCTGTCCATCGTCCTCGGCAAGGTCATGTCGCCGTTCGGCTCCCGCGAGCCGCCGTCCCAGGAGCGGCTCGAACATGCCGTGGTCGAGACGGTTCAGAAGAGCCTGAGAACAGAGCGCGTCCTGACGACGTATGTCTTGTCGTTGAATTATCGCGCGCGAAGCCCCGATAAGGCCGCCAAGATCGTCAACGCCATCGCCAATGCCTACCTCGTTGGCGCGCTGGAAGCCAAATATCAGTCCACCAAGCGGGCAACCGAATGGCTTCAGCAGCGCAGCATCGAGCTGAGCGAGCAGGCAACCGCCAGCGACCGTGCCGTGCAGACCTTCAAGGCCGAAAACAATATCGTCGGAACCAGCCGCGGCCTGATGTCCGAGCAGCAATTGTCGGACCTCAATACCCAGCTGGTTCAGGCGCGGGCGTCGACGGCCGAAGCCAAGGCTAGGCTCGACCGGATCACCGCGATTTCAGACCAGGACGTCGCACAATCGACGGTGACCGACGCTCTCAACAACTCCGTCATCACCCGCCTGCGCGCGCAATATCTGGATCTCCAGGCCCAGTATGCCGACTGGTCGAGACGCTATGGCAAGCAACATCTTGCGGCGGTCAATCTGGCCAACAAGATGGAGGAGCTGCGCAAGAACATCGCCGACGAGCTGCGTCGGATCGGGGATGCCTATCGCAGCGACTATGAGATCGCAAAGAGCCGCGAAGCCTCGCTCGAGAAGAACGTCAAGGAGCTCGTCGCGCAGGCCGGCGATACCGGCCAGGCCGCAGTCAAGCTGCGCGACCTCGAGAGCGCCGCGGACACCTACCGCAACCTCTACAACAATTTCCTCGAGAAGCTGCAGAGCGCGACGCAGAATCAGAGCTTTCCGCTCAGCGAGGCGCGCCTGATCAGCACCGCCACCAAGCCCGAACGCAAGAGCTCGCCGCGCACGGTGCTGGCGCTGATGGGAGGCCTGGTCGGCGGCCTCTGCCTCGGTTTCGGTGTCGCATTCGGGCGCGAACTGCTCAGCGACGTCTTGCGGACCCCCGCCGAGGTCGAGGACGAGCTCGGCGTCAAGTGCCTCGGCGTCCTGCCCGACATTCGGCCGCCAACGACGACCGGCGCGTTGCTTTCGACGTCGGCGAAGACGAGCTCGGCCGATCTGTCCCGCTACGTCGTCGATCATCCGTTCTCGCGGTTCGCCGAGACGTTGCGCAACATCAAGGTGTCGATCGACGTTGCGCGCCTGACCCGCGAGATCAAGGTGATCGGCATCGTGTCTTCCCTGCCCAAGGAAGGAAAAACGACGGTGGCGGCCAACTTCGCGCAGTTGATCGCCCTCACCGGACATCGCACCGTCCTGATCGACGGCGATCTGCACACGCGCTCGCTGACCCGAGAGCTTGCCCCCAACGCCCAGAGCGGACTGGTGGAGGCTCTCAGCGATCCGGCGAGCCTCGGCTACCATGTGCAGCGAAGCAAGGAGACGGGCCTGGATTTCCTGCCCTCCGTCGTGGCGTCCCGCATGGTCAATTCGGCCGACGTCATTGGATCGAAGGCGATGGCCGAGCTGCTCAAGGTGCTGAGAGAGCACTACGAGTACATCGTGATCGACCTCGCCCCTGTGATGCCGGTGGCGGACTCGAAGGCCGTCAGCCTCCTGATCGACGCCATGGTCTACGTGATCGAATGGGGGCAGACGACACGAAGCGCCCTACAGGAGTCGGTCTCCGGATCGGAAGTCCTCCAGAAGAAACTGCTCGGTGCCGTGCTCAACCGCGCCAACCCGAAGATGCTCAAGCGCATCGAGGCGTACAAGGGAAAGCACCACAACAGCTACTACGTCGAGCATACCTAGGCAGAGGCGCGGCGCCGCGCCCAGCCGAGCTGGAACGACCGCGGGCCCGTTGCCATTTGGCAGCGGGCCTTTTTTCGTGCATTACGGAATTGTTGGATGAAGGCGATCGATCGCGCCTTCGCCTGAGAGACCCGCGCTTGCGCCAAGCCGACCCGAACCTGCTCCGGTCTCCGTATTCGTCCGGAATCCACAACTTGCAGTTATTGCTCTAGCCAAAAGCAAGGATTGACGAAGACGGCGACGGCTAGGACAGTGCGTCAATTGGCCAACGTTCATCGATAAGACGAGACAATTCGGTCTTCGACGCCTCAAAATGCCGAAACTTTGGGCACCTATCTTTCCGGGTTCCCTGAGGCTAATCTTGGCTCATATTTGTAGTTCCTTTCCGGCGGGCTCGGAATGCTGATCGTCCTCACGATTTTGACTATTTGGGTGCTGCTCAACATCCTGTTCGTGTTGATCGTGGTTCCTCCACGCAAGGCGCGTCGGCAGCCGATGGCGACGCCGACACTCTCACCTGCACCCATCGATCCGAGCCGGCGGGAGATCGAGCAGGACGAACCGTTCTCGATCCGCCATGTCATCGTCTCCGTTGCGATGGGGGCCTTCTTCGTGCTGGTGCCGCCGCTGCTCGCCTTGCGGGATGCAATCATGCGGCTCTTCGGCAGGTCGAGACGGGACGGAACCTGAGTTCCGGCGCCTGCCGCTTCAGATCATCGGGTAGATCATCGGGCCATTGAGCCGTCAGTAGGCTTCCTGGAACATCACCGCGGACGCCGTGCGCGCCATGATCTTCAGGTCGAGCCAGATGCTCCAGTTGCTGACGTACCAGACGTCGTACTCGACCCGCTTTTCCATCAGATCGATCGTCGGCGTCTCCCCTCTGAACCCGTTCACCTGGGCCCAGCCCGTCAATCCCGGCTTCATGTGGTGCCGGTAGACGTACTTGCTGATCAGCTCGTCGTAATAATTGTCATGGGCCAGCGCATGCGGTCGCGGCCCGACCAGTGACATATCCCCGCGCAGCACGTTCCAGAGCTGCGGCAGTTCGTCGATGCTCGTCATGCGCAGGAAGCGCCCGATCTTGGTGACCCGGGCATCCCGCTTTGTCGCCTGGGCGATGGTCTCGCCGTTCTCGCAAACGGTCATGGTTCGGAACTTCCAGATCTCGAACGGCCTGCCGTTGAAGCCGCGGCGCGACTGCCGGAATATGACGTTTCCGGGGGAGTCCAGCTTGATCAGCACGGCAACGGTCAGCAGCAGCGGCGTCAGCATCACCAGCGCGAACACGGCCACGCCAATGTCGAGGCAGCGCTTCTGCAGCCGCTCAAGAATAGTGAGAGGCGGCCGCTGGATTTCGACCGCGACGGTTCCACTGACGGGCAGGAAGGGACGGGTCACGAGATCAGCGACCGGGTCGTCCGGCAGCAGGCGTATGGGCTGTGGGACCGCGCGCAAATACGGCCCCAGCTTGCGGAGCATCGGCAATTCGTTCCAGTCGATCGCCAGCAGATATTCGTCGACGTCGGCCGAACGCGACTGACGGATCACGTCACGGATCTGGCGCTCCCAGTGGCCGTCGTCCCGATCGGCTCCGAGCACGAAATGGCGCATCACGTCGAAGCCATTCCTCCGCAGGTCCTTGAAGCGGCTCGACGTGAAGTCGAGCGGCTTGAGGCTGAGCAGGATCACCTTGCGGTCGACCAGCCGGCTTCGCGCAAAGCTCGTGCCGAACACCGCCTGCCAGACGAAGCGGAGGCTGATCAGGCCGAGCCCGCCGATCACAGCAAACACGATGACGGTGCCGCGCGACAGATTGTCCGTCGATTTCAGCAGGAAGGCCGCAACGGCAAGGATCGTCAGCGACGTCAGCCAGATCATCACCGCCTTCCGAAGCTGCCAGACGACGTTGAGCAGACGGTGGGTGGCATAGACGTCCCGGAAATAGGCGACCGCGACGAACACCACGCCGACAAACAACCCTGCTCCCACCGAAGCGCCGTCATTGGGCGACGCGACGGCTGCGCCGTACAACGAAGCCCCGGCGGCATAGCTCAACAAGATCAGCAGAAAGTCAGCCGCCATGACGACGATCTGAAATGGCCTCTGAAGAGAGCCACCGCGCGTCGACGACAGCGTGTGAGCGTTTTCAGAACCATAAGTTGCAACAGCCATTCGAACCTCTGCTTATCGTAGAGAGTGCCTGACGCTCATCGTGATGCTGAAGACTCGTCACTTCCCCGCACGGAAAGTGTTGAGTGATCGCAGCGACATTGTGGCGCTGCACGCAAAACTTTTGCGGCGCAAGGATCGTGTGGCGCGTTGAAATGCGCGGCGAAATTCGTCGCGCTGAAAATGTCGTCACACTGATGACATAGGAGCGAACGCGTTGCCCTATTTTGAATCAAGTTCCACATCCGACGCGATAGCTGATCGTTGCGCGAGCGTCTCGCCGCCCATCTTTCAGGCGACGCAATTGCTCGATGAAGGCTCGCCGGGCAGTTGCGAGAATTTCTACGGATTTCTATCTGGGCGTGCGCCTTGGAAATTCGATTCAGGCATGCAATTCCGGCCGAGCGATCATTCGCGTTGCCCGCATCGGCGGTCGGCAAAAACTGCCGCGCCCTTCTTTTGGCGTGATCGAGCCGGAGAACAGTGACGCTCCCTCGCCGAATGCACGCTGTTCGTTGGATGGAAGCTCCTGGGTGCCGGCGACTTGGGGAAATTTTTCGACCACCCGATCGATTGAGCGCCATGATATCTCTCGCCCGACCACGTCCGCCCGCTCCCAAACCGCAATTGCCGGAGGGAGTCCGAATCTATGCGATCTCGGATATTCACGGATGCGCGCATCTGCTCCAGCCCATGTTGCGCGTGATCGACGCCGACGTCGCCCGCAGCCGGCCGCGCTATGCGGTCGAGGTCTTCATGGGCGATTACATCGATCGCGGCCCGGATACGCGCGCCACGCTCGATGTCCTGGTCGAACGGAGCCGTCGTGGAAACGCGGTCTTCCTCAAGGGAAACCACGAGGCGTTCCTGGTCAGCGTGTTCGAGGACCCTTCCCTGTTCGAGGATTGGATCGCCGTGGGCGGCGCCCAGACGTTGATGTCCTACGGGCTCCCCCCGCCGGACCTGAAGCGCGACGAGCCCGCATCGATCATGCGCGATCTGATCCGGGCAATGCCCACCGAGCATCTGGAGTTCCTCGACAATCTGCGGCTGAGCTTTAGCTGCGGGGACTTCTTCTTCGTTCACGCCGGCGTTCGCCCGGGCGTTCCGCTGGCCGAGCAGGCCGAGCGCGATCTGCTCTGGATCCGCGAAGACTTCCTGAGGAGCGAGCAGCAGTTCGGCAAATATATCGTGCATGGTCACACGCCGGTTCGCAGCGCCGAGTTCCTGGCGAACCGGGTCAACATCGACACCGGCGCCTATGCAACCGGCAACCTGACCCTGATGAGTATCCAGGGCAGCCGCATGCTCGCGGTGTGAGACGACGAGGGCTTGCCCGCTACAGGTGAAGCGCGCTGCGACTAGTTGAGCAGGCCGGGCTTCTCCAGCCGCGCGCGCGTTCCAGCCATCCAATCGTTCCAGGCTCGCTCGTGCTTGACGTAGAGCTCCAGCCAACGCTCGCCATGCCCGGCCTGACGGACACGGCGCGCTTCGACAAGGAAGTCGGCGCCAAGGCGGGCGCCTGGATTATCGAGGGCTTCGAACTCGGCCGTCTCCGAGATCGTCAGGCCGACAAGCACGCGTTGTCCCGCGCCATCCACGATGTAGCGCCGGGGCGCGTCCCTCTTCGGCTCGCTCATCTCGCCGTGCCCCATTCGTATCGGTGAGATCCCGCGTCCTGCCAGCGCATCGGACGCGGCCCTAGAAGGCTCGCCGGGCGTGGCCGAACGTTGAAGTGGGAGTTGCACCGTCTGTTCGGCGCGCGGCGCCACGGGATGATCTCGCAGGACTTCGCTGGACGCGCCAAGCACGCAACGCGTATCCCGAGATGAGTCCGGCACTGAAGATGAAAGTGGAGAGGAATGCAGAAGTCATGGGAGTCGCCCTGGATAGTCCGGGGACTTATCAAGAGCGAGCACTGTGTCGACATCATGATTCCTGCCGCCCGCCGGCCGCCGAAAGATTGTTCATGCCTGATCTCTCGCGTGCATGCGGCGTAATCTCGCGCGCGGATCGCAGCGATCAGAATCACTCCATGACGAAGCACTCTATATAGAGGGACGTCATGGAGAGACGTCCTCGCAGGGCCCGGCTCTCCAACACCGTTGCCGCCGGGCGAGCCTGACTGCGGTTTTCCCGCGAACAGGAAATTTCGGGCCGGCCAGCCAGCCCACGCCCTTGCAACCGTCCGGAACCCGTCGCATTATTTCGCATCGCATTTTACGAGGGATTCAATCCAATGAACTTCCGCGCTCTTATTCCATCGATTGCCCTGGCTGCTCTTGGCCTCGCCGTGACCGTCTCGGTTGCGCCGGCCGCCGAGCTCGCGCTTGCTCCGTCACACCGGGCAGCCGCCGTCCAGGGCGGCGTTGTGCTGTGGGATGACGTCTACCCGCCCGCGATCTATGGTCCCCAGCTTCGCCCGGTCGAGGAAGTCGCCGCCCTGAAGGCGCAGGCGCGGCCGGTGTCCCACCGCTGGTGGGGATATTGGTACGTGCGTTGAGTGCGGGATCGCTCGGCTGAGCTGATCTAACAACGACCAACAACTGCCGCTCCGCTGCCACAGGGGCGGCAGTTTTGTTTGAGACCCAGGAGGCCCCGGGAGAGCGGGTTTCCACGATGGGACAATCCCCAAGAGGAAAGAGTCCTCACCCGGCGCTTCGCGCCGACCTCTCCTGCTTGCAGGCGGGAGAGGTGAGCGGGCCCGCCGCGATAGTCGATTCGGCCTAGAGCCATTCGGCAAGAAGCTGCCGTGGTGCAACGTGCCGCTCGCATCTGCAGGCTCACGTCCACATCACGCGTGCCGTCGATGGTCTGCACCGGCATAGATCGCGTCCGCACCCACGCCAGACCCGGTTCGACAGACCGTCTTGGTCCTCAATCGGGAAAGAATGTTCTGCGCACGAACCAGGCGTAACGCGATTTGCCGTCTCCCTCAGAGGCGCCTCCCCCAAATGGGCAGGCCAGGCGGAAATCAAGTGGCAGGGTTAGTTCTGCGGCTAAACGAAACTGCTCCACGATTGAGCATAGATTGCCTCACAATTGTCATAGCGCTTCCACCGCATCGCAATATACTTCGTCTAGCAATCAAAAATGTCCGGCGAACTTTCGATGATCAAGCATGCGGTCCGCATGCTGGCCATAGTGTATTGCGTCTGCGGCCAGCCCGCCTATTCAAACTACGAGTCACAAGCGGTGACGCCCCCGCTGTCATTCTCGCAATTCTGCATTCAATATCCCGGCGACTGCCAACACCACGAGGACCGCAGGATCAGGGACTTCCGCTCCTCAGTTCAACGTTGGCGAGAACTCGCTCAGATCAATTCGACGGTGAATCTCGGCATTGCGCCGAAAGATCTGCCCGCAAGCCGACGTGATGCGGAATGGCGGATATTTCCCGACGAAGGCAATTGCGGCGACTATGCCGTCACCAAGCGGCATCTGCTGCTGCGTTCCGGCTGGCCCAGCTCGGCTCTCCTCCTCGCTGAGGTCGTCATCCGGGCAACCGGAGAGCACCACCTTGTGCTGCTCGTGCGGGAGGGAAAAGCGATCCTTGTACTTGATAACCTCAGTCCGGTGGTTACGCCGATCGTGGACGTCTCCGACAGATACATCCTCGTGCGGGCGGAATCGGGAATAGAACCCCAGCATTGGACACGCGAAGTTGCTGCTTTCAGCCGCTAGTCGACCGGCGATCGAGCTGCGCCTCGTCGCCCTTGTTGGCCAGCGGTCCCAGAGTCACGGCACGGGGCCGGATGTATCCCGACAGGCCGTCCGAGGGCCGTTAATCTAAGCTCGACTTTCAGCCGATTTCACCCTCCCTAACCAAGTCAATTTCATGTAAGCACAAGTCTCAAATTTGGGATCGATATGACAAAGAAACGAGCTCTTATCACTGGCGTTACCGGCCAGGATGGCGCCTATTTGGCCGAACTTCTTTTGCAGAAGGGATACGAAGTCCATGGCATCAAGCGCCGGACCTCGCTTTTCAATACCGATCGCATCGATCATCTGTATCTCGATCCACACGAGCCTGATCCGCCTTTCAAGCTTCACTATGGTGATCTGACGGACTCCTCGAGCCTGATCCGGATCGTCGGCCAAGTCGAGCCGGACGAGATCTACAATCTGGCGGCTCAGAGCCATGTCGCGGTTTCGTTCGAGGAGCCTGAATATACGGCAAATTCCGATGCCCTCGGCACGTTGCGCATCCTCGAGGCCATGCGCATCACCGGCCTGGAAAAGAAGGCACGTTTCTATCAAGCCTCAACGTCCGAACTCTACGGCTTGGTCCAGGAGATTCCCCAAAAGGAGACCACGCCGTTCTACCCCCGCTCACCGTACGCCGTCGCCAAGCTTTACGCCTACTGGATCACGGTCAACTACCGTGAGGCCTACGACATGTATGCCTGTAACGGCATCCTGTTTAACCACGAGTCTCCGGTTCGTGGCGAAACCTTCGTGACCCGAAAGATCACGCGGGCTTTGGCGCGCATCCATCTGGGACTGCAGGAACGACTGTATCTTGGCAATCTGGACGCGTTGCGCGATTGGGGACACGCGCGTGACTACGTCGAAATGCAATGGCTGATGCTGCAACAGGACAAGCCAGAGGATTTCGTCATTGCGACCGGGGTACAGCACTCTGTCCGAGATTTTGTGAATGTCGCAGCGAACGAAGTCGGCATGACAGTTCGCTGGGAGGGAAGCGGCGTCGAGGAAAAGGGATATGACGCCAAGACCGGAAAGTGCATCGTTTCGGTCGATCCGCGCTATTTCCGCCCCACCGAGGTCGCGACGCTTCTTGGTGATCCGTCGAAGGCAAAGCAGAAACTCGGCTGGGAGCCGAAGACGTCGTTCGAAAGCCTGGTTCGCGAGATGATGAAGGAAGATCTCGAATCCGCAAAGCGCGACGAGCTGATCAAGCAGCACGGCTTCAGATATTACCCGCGCCACGAGTAGTTCTTACAGATCGGCCAGAAAAGCGATCTAGCCAAGCAAGTGAGCGCCCATCGGGGCGCTCGTTTTTTTGAGATGACCTCACGCATCCACTGCTGTCGAGTGCCTTAGGACGACCGAACAGCATCCTCAACGGGAAGCCCAATGTTGGTCGCAGCGTCTGTCAGGCCTGCATTCGTCTGCCCTGCCGCATTGCCCTGACCTGTCATAGCATCCGACCACCGGCGCACGATCGTACGCCTGTCCCAACGATCAAGGGCTCGTTTTCTTCCTTCTTCGCCGTAGTGCTCACGCAGGGCCGGCGCTTCGCTGAGCTGGCAAATTGCGAGCTCGAGTGCCGACGAATCTCCGGGCGGAATCACAAGGCCTGCATCCGTGACTTCCGCCGCAAGACCCGTACCTTCTTCGGCCATCGCGATGACAGGCCGAGCGGACGCGAAGATTGCGCCAAGTTTCGAGGGCAACACCAGATCGGCGGCCTCAGCCTTCTGCGGAATCAGATGAAAATCGGCCGTGGCCATCAATTGATTGAAGCTATCGATCGGCTGAAGCCCGAGAAAATGGATATTGCGATGTCCGGTGGCGAGTTGCTCGAGCCTCATTTTATGAGGCCCCTCGCCTGCGAGGATGAAGTGGATGTGCGGATGGCTTTTCTCTAATCCAATCGCTGCCTCGATCACGAGTTCGAGGCCTTGCTTGTTGGACATTGTTCCAGAGTAAAGTGCAACAATTTCGCTCTCGCCCAGCTTCAGCTCCTGACGGTATTTGGTCATTCGCGATCCCGGGCAGATCGCATTGGTGTCAATCCAGTTTCTCACCTCGGCTGTCTTGTCGGGACGCAGCCCTTTGATTCTCAGCCGCTCGACCATTGCTTGAGAGATGGTTGAAACATGATCGAACGATCTGAGGATCGCCGCCTCGGCTTTCAGCATCCATTTTCGCAGATAAGGATTGCGCAACAGACCAAGGTCGAACGCCGCATCGACCTCGAAATCCTGAATGTGGAGCCACGACTTTGCACCGACGCGACGGGCTACGAACGAGACGAAAGCAGCCGACATCAGCGATGGCGCGACGGCGATCATAATATCGGGTCGCCAGGATAGCGCCTGAAGGAGGACCGGCGCCGCACTCGTGAGCGCGAATGAAGCATGATGGACCAACCGTTTTGCGCCCGAGGGATGTCCCGGCACATAAATCGGCGTACGCGTCACTTGAACGCCGCCAATATCTCTCGATCTGAAGTACGACGACTTGAACGCCGGCGGAATCTTCCAGGCCGGATAATAGGGCGGCGCCGTAATGACCTTAACTTCATGCCCCTCCGCGGCTAGGCTTTCGCAGAGCTCGGCGTTGTATTTCGCCACGCCGATCAGATCGGGAGCATAGTTGATGCCGACCAGAAGAACACGCATTAAGCCCCGCCCAAATCAAAGATCAGAATAAAAAATCTTTTTGCAGTCCAAGTCGTTTACTCAGTGCGTTGCGCTGACTTCCAAATGGCGTCCATAGCCCTTCAAAAAATCTTCGTAGGCGGCCGCAAGACCGGCCCGCAGAGCAACGTTCGGGCGCCAGCCAAGCCCAAGAAGCCTCGAACTATCGAGCAGCTTGCGGGGCGTTCCGTCTGGCTTTGAGGTATCGAACACAAGCTTACCTTCATAGCCCACGACTTCCGCAACCGCTGTTGCAAATTGGGCAATCGACAACTCGTCACCGCTGCCAACGTTAATCGGCAGGTCGCTTGAATAATTCTTCAGAAGGAAAACGCAGGCGTCGGCAAAATCCTCGACGTTGAGGAATTCGCGGAGCGGCGTGCCCGTACCCCACACAGTGACTGTCGGCGCCTTGGCGATCTTGGCTTCGTGAAAGCGCCGGATCAAAGCTGCCGGAACATGGCTGTGATCCGGATGATAATTGTCGCCGCGACCGTAAAGATTCGTCGGCATGGCAGAGATGAAATCATCGCCGTATTGCCGGCGATAGGCTTGGCACATCTTGAGGCCGGCAATCTTGGCGATTGCGTACCACTCGTTGGTCGGCTCGAGCGGCCCCGTCAGCAATTCGCTTTCGGCGATCGGCTGCTTGGCGTGCTTGGGATAGATGCAGGATGAGCCTAGGAACAGCAGGCGCTGCACACCGACCGCGTGACTGGCGCGGATCACGCTCAACTCCAGCGCAAGGTTGTCGCAGAGAAAGTCGACCGGAAAATTGTTGTTGGCTGCGATACCGCCGACCTTCGCCGCGGCGTGAACCACCACCTCGGGACGATGGGCCTCGAGCCATTTCAGCGTGGGCTCTTCCTTTGTCAGATCGAGTTCGCGGCGATCGGCCGTCAGGACGGTGCAATTCTCGGACGCAAGCCTGCGGACGACAGCGGATCCGACCATGCCTCGGTGCCCCGCGACAAAGACACGTTTGCCCGAGAGATCGTAGCTTGAAGCCCCTGTCATCGTATCCTCTACAAGCGTTCGGTTCGCCGGATCGTCAGGCGATCCAGCTGCCGCCGCACTACGCAATCACGCCGCCGATGCAGCCCCGGCCAACAGGTAACACAATCTTCACCATGCGACAGCCTGTCCGGGCCTGACAAAGATATTCATGGTGAACCTGCACTGCGCGCACAAAAGGTCAGCACGGAATGAAACAAAAACGAGCAAGGCAGCCGCATCGGCCGTGCGGCTGCCTTGAAAGATCGTCGAAAACGGCAGCCGCCGCGCAGGCTAGCTCAACCTCAGTACGCCCGACGCAAGACGGGTCCGACAGGCGCGCAAACCCGGTCCATGTACCAGCCATAGGGCGTCTCGACCCGCACCAGGGGGCAACGGCGCCACGGCGCATACCGGTAGGGATAGGGCTGCGCCCAGAACGTCACAGGCGTCGTCTGGCTTTCGCCCGCGAGCAGCGCTGCCGGCGCAGGCATCAGCATCGCGGCGCTCGCTCCGCTCGCCGCCCAGAAGGTGACAGTCGCGGCCAAAAGGCCCCCTCGCATCAATGTCTTAAACATTCAAAATAGCTCCTCGCCCCCTGCGGATTGATCCCCGAACGCGCTCGTCGGATCCCGGCCGGCCGACGTCACAGGTTCGTAAGGCCGCTCCACGACCAGCCCAAATAGTGAACCGAACTTTACCAAGGCGACCGGCGCAAATGCAACCGATGCCGGAGCAGCAGAGGGCCTTTTGGAGCGATATGGCGCGCAAGTGTGGCTTCTCGGTCCTATTTCTCCTCACTCCAGGCGCCCGGAGCGGCGAGATCGGGCGATCGGCGGTAGACATCCCGGAGGAATTGGTAGTTGACGGTCTGAGCCAGAGGCACGTCCTCCTCGCCGAGCTTGGCGAACAGGAGGATATCCCGGAGCGTTCGCCAGCGGCTTTCGTCGTAGTCGCCGATGCGGCCGCCGGTCGGCAACACCAGCGGGCGCTGCTGCTGCAGCTCGAATTTGAGCCGCTCGGGATTCAGGCCGCCCGATCCGGCACCGGCGAGAACGGGCACGCTCCGTGCATAGTCCGCGTAGGTGAACTGCCATCCTCGAATGAGGCCCTGAAGCACATCGGCGATCATGGATGGCTGTTCATGGACGAGAGCGTTGCTCGCGAAGTAGACCAAGCCAGGAACATGGATACCGTAGTCTTGCGGCTTGATGACATTCAGCTTCACGAAGGCCGAGCTGGAGGGATCCGGTTGCGCGTCGATTGCGGCGATGATGGCATCCACCTCGCCGGCCCGCAGCGCATCGAAGCTGTCGCGGTCAGCTACCTTGGTGATCTGGCTCCGGGGCAGCCCGAGCTGCGCCATCATGGCATCGAAAACGACGTCTCCCTCGCTCGCCCTGCGGTATCCCACACGCTTACCGACGAGATCAGCCGGCCGCCGCAAGCCCGAGCTTTCCAGCGTGAAGATCGCGACGGAGGTATCGAGGAAGCTTGCAGCAAACGCGGTCACCGGGACGCCGCGCCAGGTCTCCAGCAGGAACTTGTGGCCGCTCGTCACGCCGATGGCATGTTGACGTGCAACAGTTTGGACGAAGTCTGGATCGGGTTGAGCCACCAGCTCCAGGCGGGAGGAGAAATAATTCTGCCTGGATGCAGCGAGCTCGCCGGCGAACCGCGCGCCAATTGGCCCGTCGAGGAGGAGCTTGACCGCAACGGCCGCGGACCTCGTCGGAGCTCGCACGGGTGCCGCATCGGGGCGAAGGAGCAGAAGCCCGGTTCCGGCCAGGGCGAGGGCAGCAAGGCCAATGGCGAGGGTGCGCTTCCCGCTCGACCGGGTTCGTCGCCGGGACTGGGTTCGACGCAACGAGAGCTTCCTAACGGGTTGTGAAATTTAACATATCAGCCGGGGCGAGATGCGCTACAATACAACGTATGGGGTAAGGTTAATTTTTCCTTCGCCTTGTTTTAACAGCGCTTTTGACCGATAGCACGGCTGTTCGGGTAAATGAATTTTGCGTCGATGGGTTTGGCAGGATGACTATTGTTTCCACAAGGCCGGCGCCTGCCGCTGATTCTACGGCGGAAATTCGGGTTGGCGGCGCGGCGGCGGATGCAGCTGCAGGGTTTTCGCCGAGCTGGCTGCGACCTGTGGTTGTCGAGCGGGCGATGGCTTTCATCGACGCGGCGCTGGTCGTGGTCAGCGGGATCGGCTGCGCGGCCGGCTATCACATCGCAACCGCGGGCACGCTCGGCAAGGCGGATGTCTATGCGGCGGCGAGCGTGCTGGTGGCGCTCAATTTCGTGCTGCTGACGACCGTGCAGCACGGCTACCGGCTGAAGAACATCACCAACCTGCCGCGCACCTTGCGGCTGACGCTGACGACGTGGACCGGGCTGTTCGGGGCGCTGCTGGCGATCGCCTTCACGATGAAGGTCAGCGAGGAGTTTTCGCGCGGCACCACGATCTCGTTCTACCTGGTCGGCCTCACCCTCCTCCTCACCTGGAAAGCGATCGCGGCGCGCTGGACCGCGCATGCCTTGCGCACCGGCGCCTTCGCCAACGGCCGCGCGCTTCTGATCGCCGAGTTCGGCCTTGCCAGCTCCTCCAACGCGGTCGACGACCTCGGCCAGCACGGCTACCGCCTGGTGCGGGTGATGGAGATCGCGCCGAAGGACCTCGCCTCGCCGCTGCTGCTGTCGCAGCTGGCGCCGCGCTTCGAGGAGCTGATCGCGTTCGCGCGCGAGAACCGGATCGAGCACGTCTTCCTGCTGATGAACTGGAGCCGGCAGCACGCGATCGACAGCATCCTGGACGCACTGAAGATCCTGCCGATCCCCGTGCATCTGGTGCCGGACCCCAACGCGGCGCGGTTCCTGCGCTATCCGCTGGTCTCCACCGGCAACACCTTCACCGCCGAGCTGCGCCGCGCGCCGCTGTCGTGGAAGGAGCGCGCGCTGAAGCGGACGCTCGACCTCGCCGGCGCCAGCCTTGCGCTGATGGTGTTCGCGCCGGTGATGCTGGTGACCGCTATCCTCATCAAGCTGAGCTCGAAGGGCCCGGTGTTCTTCCGCCAGACCCGCCACGGCTTCGGCGGGCGCGCGTTTCGGATCTTCAAGTTCCGCACCATGCGCGTGCTGGAGGACGGCCCGACCATCGTGCAGGCGCAGAAGAACGACCCGCGCGTCACGCCGATCGGCAAATGGCTGCGCAAGACCTCGATCGACGAGCTGCCGCAGCTCTTCAACGTGCTCAAGGGCGACATGTCGCTGGTCGGCCCCCGCCCGCATGCGGCCGCCCACAACGACGAATATGAGCAGATCATCGGCAACTACGCCTTCCGCCACCACGTCAAGCCCGGCATCACCGGCTGGGCCCAGGTTAATGGTTATCGCGGAGAAACCCGCACGCTGGACCTGATGCAGAAGCGCGTGGAGTATGATCTGTGGTATATTAACAATTGGAGCTTGGGGTTGGATATCAGGATCATCGTCGGAACGGCGTTCACCGCCTTTCGTCAGCATGAAGCCTACTAATAGATCGCCCCGTTCTTGATCCACTTGGGCTTACAACTATTCTGATGAACGGAACGAGATTAAATGCCATCGCGCTGTATGCGAACTTCTTTGTGATGGCGCTGCTAGGACTTGCGATCAATCCGCTCCTTGTCCAAAGTTTAGGCGCGGCCGATTTCGGTATTTGGAAATCTCTATTGCGCCTGCTCGACCTGTCCGGAGTCGCTGACGGCAGAGCGACGCAAGCCCTGAAATGGATTGTCGCCCACGGAGCGAGAAAGGACGATGATCTTACCCTGCAGCGCGCAGTAGCAGCGGCAATCCTGATGTGGCTCTTTTGGCTTCCGGTACTCCTGTTGGCAGTTTCAGGAGTCGTCTACTTCCTGCCCTCACTCATCAACGGCGTGGCCGCCGATCATCTTACAATGGCGAGATGGGCAGCAGTAGCGCTTGGAGTCAATGTGATTCTTACTGCCGTCCTCGGCATTCCGGACGCGGTTTTGATAGGCACAAACCAAGGTTATCGGTCGATCGTGCTCACGACTACGTTTCTAGTCATTAGCAACGGATTGATGCTTCTTGCTGCGCGCGCCGGCTACGGACTGCCTACTCTGGGCCTGATCACCTTGGGTAGCACAATTCTAAACGCTACGTTTACATGGTTGGTTGCCCGCAAGCGGGTCAAATGGTGGGGAATCACCAAACCAATGCGTAGCGATGTCACCCGCTTCGCTGGCTTCAGTAATTGGACCTTGGTTTGGGCACTTGTCCAATTAGTCTTGCTTTCAAGTGAACTTCTGCTGATCAGCGCCATGTCGGGGCCGATCGCCGTCACCAAGTATACGTTCACATCCTATTCAATTCAGTTTGCTCTCTCAATTTGTCTGATGACGGGCAGCGCAGTTACACCAAGTCTGGGAGCCCTGATCGGAAGCTCAGATCTTGCCGGGGCAGGAAAGCTGGTTCGTCAAACACGCGAGATCCTGCTTGCTGTCATGGCAGTGAGTGGTGCGGGCATTCTTCTGTTTAACAAGGCATTTGTCTCGATATGGATAGGACCCGAGTACTACATGGGTGACGCACTCAATGCGTTGATGGTGATCGCGTTCCTTCAGCTTTCACACATACGCCTAGAAGCGCAGATTCAGGACGTCGGGCTGAACATCTCGAAGAAAGTTCTAGTCGCATTCGTGGCCACATTGGCGAGCCTGCTACTTGCGGGCGTCCTTTTCGCTGTATTTGGCTCGCTAGAGAGCATCTATATTGGCCTAATCATCGGCCGTTTGCTTGCTTCAATCTTACTGCCAAGGTTCGTTTCCGGTCTCGTTCCGATACCCGCCTACCATTGGCGCGGGATCGGAGTGTTAAGCATGGTTGTTGCGGGTTCGATATTCACCGCACCTTTCATTCAGCCGCACGATTGGCTTGCTCTCGTATTCACAGCCGCAACGGCATTCGTAGTCTTAACTGGAATTGCCCTTGCATTCATCGTCTCTCCGGAGACGCGATCGCTTATCTATGGACGGGCCTTCGCAGCCGCGAAAGGATGACGCAATGAACCGTACTCGTCCATTTCCCCACAAAATGTCACTCATCGGCCAGGCACTGCTAGTTGGCTCTTTGACATTTGCTCTGTTCGCTGTGCCCACCGGGAATGACGCCTACGTCGCATGGCCTGTCATTGCCCTATTCTATGTCTACTTCACACGCTCATTCCTCACGCCAGTCCGCATTCGGCCGGACATCCCCGTTTACACCTCGATTGAGACTCTCTTTCTGATCTTCTATTTCTTGCTTTTCATAAATCCTTATCAGCTACATTTTCTCGGACTTTCCGATCTCCGTAACAACTCGTATCTTCCCTTCGTGTACGAGAATGGATCGAACCAAGCCCTTGTTGCTTCGGCGCTCGGCTTCGTTGCATTTCATCTTGGGTTGAGCATTGCCACCGGACCAAGATCAGACCTGCCGACTGCAACGACTGGTGCAAACGAAGGACAATACTATGTCGCGTTTGGCTACCTAGTTCTGATGCTCCTCGCTGGATTCATCCTCATCTATGAAGGAGCTGGTTTCCAAAGTGCGGACGAGGGGCGGTACACAAAGGTAACGAGCGGCGGTGCAATCGCGGACGGCATCTATCTAATCATTACGATGCTCTGCATCGTTGCAGGCTCACGCGCGATCGCTCTTATCGCACAGAGGAAGGCGCTAGAGCTTCCCATCCTTCTTTGTCTCCTGATTATCGCTTATTGGTCTGCGCGAATACTTCTCCATGGAGACCGAAATTCATTCTTCCTGATCGCAATAGCTGCAGGTGGTGGCTTTTTCACGTTTGTTCGACGCACATCATGGGTCGCTTTGGCAGCCTGCGTCTTTGCTTCACTTGTACTCTACACTGCAGTTGAAACTGTTCGAATGTCGCAAGATCGATCTTTTTCAGGCCTGCTAGAGAAGATGTTTGAAGAGCGCCCGAGCCAGGAAGCGAACCGTAGCAGTAGCTTCAGCATAACGACAGCCACCTTACGAGCGACCTTTGATATTGTTCCCGAGCGATTAGAGTATGGCTACGGCAAGTACAAGCTGATTGGATTCGCCGGAGTTGTTCCTTTGGTCCGAGGCTCTCTACTTGGCAGTGACGCCCACCTAACCAACACAGCGGAGGTTCTTTCGAACTATATGCTCGGCCCCAACGCAGGCTGGAGTGTCGGATCGAATCTGCTGACAGACGCGTACATGGACTTTGGGCCTTTCGGCATACCGGTGTTGGTCTTGCTAGCTGGTCTATTTGCCGGGACAGTTCAGAAGCGCGCAGCAGTGACGCCCTTCTCAACGCGCACTATTACCTTCTACCTCCTTGTGCTCGGAAACTTTGCCGAACTCTCGCGGTACACTCTCGACTTCCCGGTGAGGATGCTCACGTGGACCTATATACTTTTCAAAGCCTACGACCTACTGATGTGGATGCAGGGTCGAGCGATCCCTATGAAGAAGAGGACAATTAAAAGCCAGCCTAAATCACATTCCGTTGTTCGCCTGGGCGATCATCTCAATATTAAACCTTAGCCTTCGATTGATTGTGAGACCGATGCGCGTCTGCTTTCTCATACAAGCCATGTCGGATGGTGGTGCGCAAAAACAGTGCATCTACTTGCTGAACGAACTTCAGAAAAGAGATGATATCGAGTTGCATCTCATCCATTTTTATCCTGGCGTGCATGACCATCTACTGCAGAAAACAAATTTGAATATCCATAGAATTTCCGTTAAATCGAATTATGATCCGAGAAACGTCTTGAGCCTACGCGCTCTAATCAGAAAGATCCGACCGGACGTTCTTCTCTCTTGGCTACACGCTTGCGATGCCTACAGTTTCTTCGTCCGGCTAGGCACAGCTGGGCTGACGTGGATCATGACAGAAAGAGACTCTAAGTACCCGCCGGACTTTCGCTATTGGCTTCGGCGCCACCTGGGAGTTTTTGCCGATGGGATCATCGCGAACTCTGAGAAAGGGAAACATTACTGGATCGAGGCAGGTGCGACCCGGCCTTGCTTCGTGATCCCCAATATTGTGCAACCACATGCGGCTACCGAGAATTCGGTCGCTTCTAATTCTATTGTTTATGCCGGCCGACTTGAGCCTCAGAAGAATGTGCCAATCGTTGTCCAAGCCTTCTGCGTATTGGCCAAACGTCGTCCCGATCTCCAGTTTACTATCCTTGGCGATGGCCGCCTCAGGAACGAGCTTGAAGGCATTGTCTCGCGCGCCGGACTCAGCAATCGGATAGATTTTCTTGGATTTCGGCCTGACATATCCGCCCACCTATCGAGGGCGGCCGTCGTTGTGAGCTTGAGTCATCACGAAGGCCTGCCAAACGTGCTGCTAGAGAGTGTCGCGGCGGGCACCAGGATCGTTGCTTCCAATATTCCCGAACATCGTGAGCTGCTCGGACCTGACTACGCGTTCTACGTTAACAACCGGGACGATCCGATCGCTTGCGCAGATCTTATTGAAGAGGCCCTTCTATCGAATCAGAGAAACGCTATGGAGTTTGCGATGGCGAGGATTGCTAATATGACACCGGAGAAGGTTGGGACTTCCTATCTGAGTGCTTTTAGGTCCATAGCAAGGAACGTCCAATGAGCAGGACGCGGCGGGCGATCTCGCGCATCGTTCTTCACACGCTGAAGATTGCGCTTGCGCCGATTGAGAACCTCAGCCCGCGCACCTACATGAAGCTATACGTCCCGCTCCTTTCCGCATACGGAATGCGCTTGAACGGTTTCCCCCGCTACATTTCTCTTCGAGCTAGATTCGATGACTTCGACTTTATCACGCTTGGTGAACGGACCGTCATCTCAAAATACGTGATACTCCTGACGCACGACTATTCGTTGACCACCGCATTGATTGCAATCGGAGAACCACCTCCTACGGATATTGCGGTGAAGCGGGAAATAAAGATTGGCGCCAACGTGTTCATCGGAATGAATGCCGTGATACTGCCAGGAACAGAAATTGGAGACAATGTTATCATTGGTGCGGCCAGCGTCGTGAGGGGACGAGTCCCCTCAGATTCCATTGTGTTTGGCAATCCTGCACAGAGGGTTGGCAGTCTGCGCGATCATCCGGAGCGCTGGAGAGAGCGCCGTGCTGCTCCTTCTGCAACCGAGGATTGGGAGCTTCGGAAAGATAGAACATGAACGCTATGAAGATAGCTATTGCACTCAAACGCGCTGCGCTCTTAGCAGCACTTTTGGTTCTGTCGAGTTCAGCTGGGGCTGCCAACATGTTAGCGCCCTCTATGGAAACCTTGCGCATCATCCTGATCGGAGATTCAACGGTGGCGCCCCACACTGGGTGGGGCAGCCTGTTTTGCGCAGTGCACGTGAAGGAAGATGTCGCTTGCCTTAACCTTGCTCGAGGCGGCCGCAGCACCCGAACGTACAGGGAAGACGGCTTTTGGGATATTGTCAAAAGCGAAGTTCAGATTGCTGCTTACCAGAAGACGTTTGTTCTAATTCAGATGGGCCACAACGACAAATCTTTAGACCCTATGGTCGGAACCGACCTTAAAATTGAATTTCCGAATAATCTGCGCCGGTTCGTTCAGGAGCTTCGTGCGTTTGGCGCTCTGCCGGTGTTGGTAACCCCTTTAGCAACTCGTCACTTCAAGGATGGCCAAATCAACAATACGCTGCTGCCGTGGGCAGCAGAAGTCGCTAAGGTTGGAAGAGAACTAAACACGCCAATTGTCGAATTGAATCAAAGCAGCGCATTGCTTTTTCAGAATTTGGGAGCGGTCGGCTCTACCGTATTTTCGGCCGTGGTGCCATCCGAGCCGGAAAAGAAAGCAGCAGAGGCGGGCACGACACTGCAACCCCGGCTGCCGAGATCGACACCGGTCACTCTCGAAACTCCGCAGAACGATCCGCGTCGAAAATATACGCAAGACTATACTCACCTGAATCGAAGGGGTGCGGAGACCGTCTCTGCATTAGTGGCATCGAGCTTGGCCGATGCCGTCCCTGAATTGCGTTCTCACCTAATTCCCTAGGTGCCACATGCATACGATGCATCTAGCTCTGTTGCTGCTGTTTGGTATCTACCTTCTTCCTCAGCATGTAGAGGCTAACGAGCCCAGGGATGACATCAAGATATTCGTATCCCCTGAGGGACGGGACGATGCAGACGGACTGAAGCCCGAGTCCAATCCCTCAGGAGGGGAGGGTCCACTCCGGAGCATCGAAAGAGCAGTCTCGCTCGTTCGCACATTGAGAGCTCACCAACCTAAGGGGCAAAGGGCGATCACCGTCTTTCTTCGGGGCGGTAGATACGAGCTTGAGAGGCCACTGGAGTTCGGACCGCAGGACTCTGGTTCCCCTGATGCCCCGACTACTTATCGCTCTTATCCCGGCGAAATGGCTCGCATTGAGGGTGGTACACGTATCAAAGACTGGCAGTTCGGACAGGATGGAGTTTGGTCAGTTAAGTACCCTTCGTCACTATCGCCAGCAGGTTGCCCTCAGCAGCTATTCGTTGGTGGAGAAAGACGCTATCGGCCGCGCCAACCTGCGACAGGCACACTGGAAATCAAAAGCGTCCCAAAGGAAGCGTCGCCCCTGCATGATAGGTTTGTTGCAGGCGAAGGGGACCTCCCACTGAATCTAAGAAGTTTCACGGACACCGAGATCGTCATCTTCGATGCGTGGACCGCATCTCGCATGCGGCCGACTTCCTACGACCCATCATCCAGGCTTCTTAAAGTTTCTGGCAAATTCGCCGGTCATGGAGTCCACCGTGACATGACGCCAGGCCTCCCCTACTTCATCGAGAATTATCGAGATCGACCGCTAGCGGACGGGTTGTGGCAATGCGACGCAGACCAGCTGGAAATCAGGTATCGTCCAGCGAATAACGAGGCGTTTCCTGCCGAGGACATGGTTATTCCGCGGCTTTCGAAGTTGATACTCATCGAAGGCAGCCAGACACAAAGCGTGCACGATCTTCATTTTGAAGATTTGTATTTCTCGACGACGGCGTGGCACCTGCCGAATGATGGCTGGGCAGCCATGCAAGCGGAAGTCGGCCTGCCCGGCGCGATCGAATTGCGGAATGCGAACGCCATTAAGTTTAAGCGCTTTGCGCTGGTTCATACAGGTGCTACTGGCATCCGCGTTCGAGAGAATTGCTTCGACGTTGAAATTAGCCAGGGAGAATTGCGGGATCTCGGCGGCACAGGGATTGCGATCGGCTCCGAACAACGCAGACCCGCTCCAGGAACGCCGTGGAGCGAAGGTGAGACAAGCTTATTCCCGACGCATCACGTGACAGTGTTGGACAATCTCATTGCCTCCGTGGGCCGAATTCACTTCGCCGCCGTAGGCGTCTGGATTGGCCAAGCCGATCACGTTCTGGTCGAACGTAATGAGATCCGCGACCTTTACTATACAGGAATTTCGGTAGGGTGGACGTGGGAGTATGGCCCGAGCCTGAGCCACGACAATAAGATTCTCGGAAACGTCGTTTCCGATTTCGGACAAGGGGTGCTCTCTGATCTGGGTGGAATCTATACTCTCGGACGTCAAGCTAACTCACTTGTCGAAGGCAACTTCATTCGTGGCGGCAAGGCTCGCAAGTATGGGGGCCACGGACTCTATGCGGATGCAGGAACCGCGGGATTCATCTTTCGAAATAACGTGGTGGTGAACGTTTCTCACGCAGGCATTCATATCCACTACGGGACGGACCTACTATTCGAGCGGAACTATCTTATCGACTATGGAGAAGCCGGCGTTCGCTGCACGCGGCCATCGAGGGGGTCATCTGTCGTACTCAAGAACAATTACCTAAAATCAGACCGCGCGGCTCCATTCTACGGCGTCTGCACTGACCGATCTTACGTGTTCGGGGACAACGAGATCAGCTCTGGCAAAGCCCCACAATCCTCGTCCGGCTTGCCAACGAAAATACAGCAAGCAGTCGACGATATCCGCGCGCGGGCTGGACGCACCTCGCCAATCCAGTTTACTGGAAACATGCAAGATGCCCGAAGCATAGCTCCTTAGCACCATTATCGTACGGGATGACAATACAATGAGCTTCGATCTATTTGCACTAAGGGCGCGGAAGCTCAGCTATGCTTTGAGGGTGCCACTCTTCCGACGTGCGTTACGCACTGGGGTGCTGGCGGGCGTCGAGCATGCCTATGCCTTAGGTCACCTCGCGCCGGAATTGGTAATCGATGTTGGAGCGAATCGAGGGCAATTTGCCCTTCTCGCTCGCCATCTCTGGCCCACCGCACGCATCGTGTCGCTTGAACCCCTACCTGGGCCCAATGCGACCTGCAGGACGGTGATGGCTGCTGACGAGCGTTTCGAATTGTTTGAGGCAGCAGTATCGACCGAGGCCGGAAATTCTATAATCAACGTCACCAGCGAAGACGATTCGTCTTCGCTACTTCCACTAGGCGAGGAACACCAGCGCCTTTACGGCTCCAGCCTTGCGTCAACGCTTACCATCAGAACCGACAGACTCTGCGCCTTTGTTGCTCCAGATGAGTGTCCAGCTTCATGCTTGCTGAAGATCGACACGCAGGGCTTTGAATTGGAAGTTCTCAAAGGAAGCGAAGAGTTGCTCCCACGCGTTCAGCACATTTATGCGGAACTCTCTTTCGTTGAACTCTATCGAGGACAGCCGCTGGCCTCCGAGGTGATCAGCTATCTTCATGCAGTCGGCTATCAGTTGGCGGGCGTCTTCAATGTAGCTTACGACGGAGCCGATCGACCTGTTCAAGCTGACATGCTCTTCTCGCGAGTTGAGAAGGAATAAGCGCTGTGTCAGAAGCTCGAAAGCCTCGCGTAGTCGTTGTCGGTGCGCTTCCGCCACCGATGCACGGTCAAGCCGCGGTAAATGCCGCCGTTGCAGAGGGCCTGAAACAGTTGCCGGTTCACCTTTCCATTATCGATACATCACCAGGAAACGCAAAGAAAAGCATTGCGTATCACTTTAGGCGGATGTCTGGCGTTCTTAGAGCCGCCGTAGAGTTGTTGGCTAAATGCGACAATCAGCACGCAAGAACACTGTACATGCCGTTCCAAGCTGGTCACGGCATCATTTACAACGTTTTCTTAGCACTTATCGCCCGACTAACGGGCTTCGCAATCGTGCTTCATCATCACTCATCGGCGCACACACTCCGCCGTGTTCCGATGTTCGCTTTGCTTACTTGGCTCTGTGGCCAACGAACAACTCACGTTGCTCTTTCCGACCAGATGGCTCACGACCTCGAGCTGCATTACGGCCTCACGGGACGAACGCTTGTCAGTAGCAATGCCTGCCACATTCCGTCTCCTCCCCCTTTAGAATCCAAGCTGATACGCGACGATTTGGTCGTTGGGTTGCTCGCAAATCTCAGTTCGGAAAAAGGCCTTCAACTGGCCATCGATACGGTGATTGGTGCGCGCAACAAAGGGGTAAGGGCCAAGTTGGTGCTTGCCGGCCCACTGGTAGGAACCGCGTCTGAAGAATGCGTAGCCCGCGCATCTAACGTTTTGGGCGAAGATCTGGAGGTCTGGGGCCCTGTCGACAAGGCACGGAAGGATCACTTTTTCAGGTACGTACAAGTTTTTCTATTTCCGACCACCTACCGATACGAAGCTCAACCACTCGTAATCTACGAAGCTTTGAGCTACGGCGTGCCCGTGATCTCCACGAATGCCGGTTACATCCGAGAGATGCTCGGTCGCACAGGAACAATTGTCAACATCGATCGGGAAATCCGCAGCCGGTTGACAATAGAGCTGCTCAGATTCTGCAATGATCTCGACCTATTCGTTCGCGTGTCTATCGAGTCGCGACGCGAATTTGAGAGGGCGGCAGAGATTAGCAGGAGGGAGTTCGCAGAGCTCTGCGCGACAATAGCCGCAAATTAGCTCAACGTATGACATATCTGAAGAACCTCACGTTCTTTATCGTTCCGATAATAACTTCCGTGCGTATATAGGGCCGAAGGTCAACCGGCGTGCATCGATCCGAATTGAAGTAGCAAACCTTCAATTTCAGCGGCTTAGTGCAATTATTCTTAATACTGATGATATGGTCGTACACGTCCGGCTCTACGACATGAGCTCGGGCGACTGCGTAGGTGTCATAGCATAACCTACCAAGCGAATCGCGTACGTTCGCGGCGGGGAGGCTTGGGGACGATTCCGCCGGCCCCTGAAGAGTAAATGAGGAGCTGGCGCCTCCGGGCGCCTGAGCAATTGCAGGACCTGCAAAGCTCAATGCGGCACATGTTCCTGCCGCCAGGAGCACCAATCTAACGAGTTCGATAGCTATCATCACCAAGGCCTGTCGGGGAGTTCAACACCAGGAATTTGCATCTTGTAGCCGTTGTCCGAGAGCCACCTCGACAAGTGCTGCCGAGAACTGATGTCAGCAGACGCCAACCCGATTGTGAGCTCTGAGCTATATTGCCGGCCGACTCCGGTAAGGATCAATCCTGCCTCTACGGTAAGATCGCTATCGACAATCTTGGCGAATTCCGCCGCCGCGCGATTCTTCTGACTTTCATCGAGCAACGGGAACGCGGAGAGCGAGAGACGATTGCGCCGCACTGAAACCCAGCCTTCATAGGGGCCAGTCGCATACGATTGATCGAAATACCTGAGCGTATCGTCCCCAATCCCTTCTCGCGCTGTCACTAGTGAGTAGAGCATCAACCACAGAAAGGAGTCTCGCGGGTTCATCATCAACGATGAGCGTACTCTCTCCTGCGCGTTAGCCATGTCATCATCTACCTCCCCTAGAGCACCGCGGCCGGCCCCCTCGGCCACTCCAAGACTAACGAACGCCAGTGCGCGGATGAACGCTGGGTGCTCCACCACTCTCCTCGGCTCTCGCTCGAGCCCCGCCGCCACCTGGGCGAGCACACCCGGTTTGAACCGCCGATCAGCCATCATGCGTTGGGTCACGTCATGGGCTGGCGCGGTCGCACGGAAGCTCGGCAGAACCGTTATACACCAGCCAGTACAGGCGATGCCGAACGCAAGGAGCAGAAGCTTAACGCTACTCCACATACCCATACCGGGCGTAGTACTTTTGGTAGTAGTAGCGACCGTGATAGGATTCATAGCGCGCCAAAAGCTTCGTGTCGGCCTTGTTCAGCGCGACGCCAAGGAGCTTGTCCTGGATCTCTGGCGCGCCCCGCAGGTTGTGGCGGACGACGTCGATCTTGGTCTTGCCCCACTCCACGACGAACACGAACGAATCGACGAAGGAAGAAGTGACGCGCACGTCCACCACCGGCGCCATGGGCGGCATGTCCAGCACAACGTAGTCATACTTCGAGCGCAATAACGCAACGAGATCACGCATCGGCTTGGACGCGAGCACCTCATTCGTGTGAAGCAACTTCGAAGTAGTCCCTGCAGGCAGAAGCACAAGTCCGGTCTGCGGGTCTACACTAACGACGTCATCGAGTTGCGCCTTATGCGAGACCAGATCGACGAGGCCGCTCTTCGAATCCGGTCGCAGGGCACGTGACAGGGAAGGATTACGAAGATCCGCATCGACCAAGATCACACGGGCTCCCCCGTGGGCAATGAGCTGCGCGAGATTGGTCGAGAGCGTACTCTTGCCTTCATTCGGCAGCGTCGATGTCACCGCCAACACGCGATTTTCGCGAACTATGGAGTTGAGATCAATCGCAACTTTCAGCGAGCGCACCGCCTCGGAGAAGCGCGACAAAGGATTATCTACCACGTATCGCAGAAAATCTGGCTCGGGGTTGCTCTTTCTTTTCCCAATCGACCCCGGCGCAGCTAGAGCCGGTAAGATGGCGATACAATTGGTCCCCAGCTCCTCTTCGACTTGCGACGTGGTCCGAAACACCTTGTCAGACAATTCGCGCGCCATCGCAACACCGAAGCTCACCAAAAGTCCCCCGAACAGAGCCGCCCCAAGTATGATGAGCGACTTCGGATAGCTCTTGATCAACGGCGTCGTCGCGGCGCTGATCACACGCGCTTCGGTGATCGGGAACGACTGTTGCTGCACACTTTCCATGTAGCGCTGGAGGAAGTTGTCATACATAGCCTGGTAGGATTGCGCGTTGCTTTCAAGCTCGCGCAACTGTACCTGCGCCTGGTTAGTGAGCTGCGACTCCGATACGGCGTTGGCGAGGCTTGATTTGATTGCTTCCTCGCGGGTCACAGCGATGTCATATTCACTCTTATAGGATTCCTGGATACGCTTGAGCTCGTCCTGGATGTTCTTCTTAATTTCTGCCATCTGGCTACGCAGGTTCACCGCAGCGAGATGGTCATGACCATACTTAGTCGACCAGATCGATTCCTTCGAGGCCATATCGACATATTGCGCGCGGAGCTTGACGATGGTCTCATTCTTCAAGGCGTCTGCGACGTTGGCATCCGGGATGTCCTGCTTAAGGATGTTGTTCATGCGGTCGAGTCGGGCTTTAGCCTCGGCCGTCCCCGCATGCGCGAGCACGAGTTGGCTATTCACCTCAGCGAGCTGCTGCTCATTGATTAGACGGCCGCCAGTGTCGATGATGTTGTTGGCAGTCTTGAAATCAACTACCGCCTTCTGAGCGGCGGAGGCTTGGGTGCGCAGCTCCTTGATGCGGTCCTGCAGCCAGACGCTCGCTCGGCGGGTTGCCTGATATTTTGCCTCAAGCTGGTCGACGATATAGGCGTCGGCGATCGCGTTTGCGATCTTTGCGGCCTTTCGCGGATCTTTCGAGGTAAAGCCGATCTCCATCACATAGGTGAGACCAAGACGTTTAATGGTGCGGTTCTTTTCGAAACGCTCCAACGCCTTGCGTGTCAGTTCGAACTCCGAAGGTTCGTGCCCGTCGGAAAAGAGCCTTCCGACAAAATCGACAACTGCTCCAAGTGCCCCGCCACCGCTGCCGATGAAGTCGGGGTCATCAATCAGGCGCAGGTCGCGGATCACGGCGAGGCTGATGTTTTCCGACTTAAGGATCTCGACCTGGGTTTCTACGGTCGCGGAGTCGATCGCGATGTCGCCGAGGACGGATTGCTGCTGGAACAGCTGCACCTTGCGGGTGTCGATCACCATCGAGGCTGTCGAGGTGAATTGCGGCGCGGCGGTGAAGAGATAGAGCAGCGCCAGGATCACGCAGGCCGAGACGATCGCGATCATGGTCGGGAACTGGCGGCGGATGATCTCGAGATAGGAGGTCAGCGACTGCGACGGAGAGCCGTCGGCCTCGGCGAAATCACGGTTGATCTCCGAGGTCGGCTTGTTCACCTGCAACATCCAGTAATTCCTGAAAATGGATCGATCTGTGGTCTTGGGATCAATGTTCGCCGGAAACCCGGCTGCGTCCGGAGCAAGCCGGACGCCAGAGCCCGCGCTGCGCGCAACACTAGCACAAGCCTGCCTGCAATTGAACGCGCTCGATGCGGTGCAGCGCGCGGCTTTTGCTGCTTTTTGCAGGAAGCTTAACGGCGCAAAAAGCAAAACGGCGCCTTGGGGCGCCGCTGCCGTGATGTCATGGGCCGGCCGCGCGGGCCGATTGCGGTTAGCGCGGGCTGACGCTGTTGTTGGTGCTGCCGACGCCACCACCGACGGTCGCGGGCGGATTGTTGGGGTTGTTGTTGTTGCCGAACCTGACGGCGCCGCCGCCGGTGCCGCCGTTCGGGAAGTTGTTGCCGGTGGGGCCGCCCGCGCCGGAGCTGCCGCCACCGCCGCCGCCACCGGTCGCGGCGATCGCGACGTCGCCGGTCGCGGCCTGGTAGGCGGCGATCACGTCGGCGTTCTGGGTGCCGGCGATCGCGGCCTGGATCTCATTGGCATAGGCCTGGTCGGACTGCGCGGCCATGCGGGCGACCTGGGCGAGGCCGCCGACGATCGCGCGCATCTGGTCCTTGGTGGTCGCGGGATCTTTCAACAGCGCGATCAGGCCCGGCAGCGTGGTCGGATCGGAGGCGCCGAGGTCGCGCACGCGCGAGATCAGCTGCGGGCCGCCGGTCGGATATTGCTGCAACAGGCTGTTCGGCGCGGCCTTGAAGTCGGAAATGACGGTGGCCGGCAGCTGGCGCTGCGGCGGGTAAACGGCGGCGCTGGCGGCCGACGAAATCGTCGCGGCGAGGGCCGCTGCGGCAGCCATGCGAAGCGCAATTTTGACAACGCTCATAAACAAACCTCCAAAAATCAGCTGCCCCGATATGCGTCCTCGGCCCGGGCAAAAGGCTGTGCTGGTTGCAGGAACCTAGCGGAAGAGAAAAGAGCTGTCCACTTATTCTAAAGACTTCGTAAACGGCGCAACTGCTTCAAATCTAGACAGTTTTGTGAAACCGGGGCTGCGCGCGCGGGCCCGCGCCGGCGGTTGCATGGCGGCCCTCGCCTCGCCGGCTGGTGGCGTCCGCCGCGGCGGCCTCGCGGCCCTCCTTGGTGCGGAAGGATTGCGACAGGCCGGCGCCGAAAAGCGCAAAGAATGGAATACTGTAGCCGGGCACCTGCAGCGTGAAGTCGAGGCACGAATGCAGCAGCGACAGCGTCGCGGTCGCCGCGGCCGCCAGCGGGATGATGGCATCGCGCCGGCGCGTGAATATGCCCCTGGCCAGCACCAGCAGCATGATCGCCCAGCCGAGCGCCACCAGCAGCGCCATCGGAATGCCCACCTCGGAGGCAAGCTCCAGCGGCGTCGAATGGGCGGCGTCCCAGATTCCGCGAATCGAGATGTTGGGGCTGCGGTAGGGCGGGAAGGCCCATTGGAAGGTGCCCATGCCGGTGCCGAACCAGGGATTGTCGGCGATGATCCGCAGCGTCGATTTCCAGGCCTCGATGCGGCCCTCGTCGACCAGGCCCTGGCTGTCGAAGCGGCTGGAGACGCGGCCGCCGAGCAGCTGCAGCAGGCCGAGCGCGACAGCAGCGCCCGAGCCGAGCGAGATCCAGATGCCGGTGCGCGGCGGCAGGTCTTTCCTGAGGAACAGCGTGAACGAGACGATCATCGCCAGCAGCGACAGGCCGACGCCGGCGCGCGAGGTCGTCATGAACATCGCCATCAGGCAGATCAAGAGGCCGCCGAGCTGCGGCAGGATCTGCTTCGGCGGGATGCTGCGCAGATCGAGCGACAGCCGCCGCCATTCGATGTGCCGCTCCGGCAGCCGGCGGCGGACGTCCTCCAGGATCAGGAGCATCCAGATCAATGCGCAGGAGCCGAAATAGGCCGCCGCCGTGTTGCGGTTGATGAAGGTGCCGGTGACGCTGCCGAGATAGGCCGTCTTGTCCCGCCACAGGATCATGGTGGGCTCGATCAGGAACGAGAGCACGCCGTAGAGCGCGTAGGCCGCGCCGGAGATCGCGAGCACCCACAGCAGGCGGCGGGCGCGCATCCGGTCGGCGCCGACGGTGATGCCGAGTACGATGGCGAGGAGGTTGGCGAGCGGCGCACCGAGCGCGAAGAAGGCCTCGTTCTTGACGATGGACGCGGACGGCGCGATCGGCACGCCGAGCAGATCCGAGGCCTGCTTCCAGATCGGCTGGAACGGCGCCAGGAAGGGATGGTCGGAGAGCTGCTCGTGCAGCACGAAGGCGTAGGCGGCAACGATCACACCGATCCCGGCGAGCAGCCACAGATGCGGCCTGCGCAGATCGCGCGTCGGCGCGAACATCACCGCGATCCCGAGGCACAGGCACCAGAACGCGATCGACAGATCGTTGGTCGAGCCGAACGGAAACGGCGCGCCGGCTGCCACGAAGTACAGGATGACGGTCGCGGGCAGGCTCCATGACCAGCGAATTTCGGGAAGCCGAAGGCGCATCGTTCTTGCGAGCCTTGCTCTGGGCCTAGAGGAAGCAATCGATCGGATAGATCTTCACATCCACATTGAGGCGGCTGTTCCGGGTCTGGGCCCGGAAGGCGTAGAATAGCCCAAAGCCATCACTGCCCGGATCGAGTTTTATTCCGGGGGTTAATTCGTCGGGCGGCACCAGCACACCGATGTGCCGGTTGATGGCCGAGATCTCGATCCGCCCCTCGCCTTCCGCAAAATGCCCGCCGAGCTGGGTCACGGTGACCTTCGGCAGGCCGCGGCGCTGATGGCAGACCTCCTCCTCCCAGAGCTTGGTCTGCTGGACCAGCGGCTTGCCCGCGCCATCGGGGACGACGATGTCAGGGAAAGACGGCCGCAGCATCCCGAAAAACTTGCTCTCCTTGGAGTTCGCCGACAGGCGGACGGTGAAGGACAGCTCGCCCTTGGCGCCCTTGAGGCGCGACAGGATTGGAGCGTCAGGCTCGGCGGAGACCGTCACGTCGATGCGGTGGCGAACGCCGAGTTCGGCAGCAGCGCCGAGCGCCGTTCCGGCCGACGCAAGCCCGAGAGCGACCAAGACGAGAGCCGGAAGGCGGCAAAACGTTCGAAAGCGCATGAAGCTGAAGCCCCTTGCAACGCTGCGGGTGAGCGGCTGACCGACACGTACACCGACACGTACTCAGTGGCACCTTGATCCCAGCAATATCCCCGCGCCCCGACAATACCGATGGGATCGCGAAACGAAAATGGCACCGGGACAAAGCCCCGGTGCCATCGCCTCTGGTCGATCAAGTCGGCGTCTTACGGCGCCAGCTTGACGTTGTTGCGGAAGATCAGCGCGTCGTTGCTGAGGTTCACGGCATCGCTGCCGGTCGCCATGATCACCCGCATGTAGTTTAGGAACTTGGCAACTTCGACGTTGCGCGAGTTCGAGACGTAGATGATGTCGCCGTTCTTCATCATGACCTTGGTGGCGAGGAAGAAGCCGCCCGGATCGCGGAAGTTGACGTTGAAGATGACCGGGATCGTCTCCGAGGTGTACTTGCTCACGTCGATGCCGAGCTGGGCGGCAACCTCGCGCGGCTCGCGGCGATAGAGGTACACGGCGGACGGATCGGCCTGGCCGTCCAGGAGACCGCCCGCCTTGCCGACGGCTTCGCCGAGGTTGATGCGCCAGGCATCGAAGTTGAACTCGCCGCTCTGGCCGCTGGCGCCGAACGCCATGAACTTCTGCTGCTCGCGATAGACGTAGATACTGTCGTCCGGGCGAACATAGACGTTGTTCTCGGGTGCCATCACGAGATTCTCGAACGGCACGGTGGCCCGGCGGCCGCCACGCTCCAGCATGACCCAGGTCTCGAAGCCCTGGCCCTTGATGCCGCCGGCGCGGGTGATCGCGTCAAGCACGCGGTCCTTCGCACCCGCCGCGCTGGCGGGGTAACGCGCCGGCGAATTGACTTCGCCGAGCACGCTGATGAGCTGGGTGCGCTGCGAGGACATCGAAACCACGGCCTGCGGCTCGATGGCGCGATTGCCGATCTTTTCGATGATCGAGCGCTGGATTTCCACCGCCGTGCGGCCCGCGGCCTTGATCTGGCCGGCATAGGGCACCGTGATGAAGCCGTCATTGTCGACCGACTGATCCGGGATCGTCACATAGTTACCGGGACGGACGCCGGCTTCCGCCGGAATGAACAGACCGCCTGCCGCGGCTTCGAAGATGGTGACACTGACGACGTCGCCGATACCGAACACGATGCTGGCGGGCGGACGGCGGTCGGTGAACACGCCGGCGAGCCCCTTGGGCTCATGCGTGTGCAGGATCTTCACCGTAGCCGGATTGAGCGGCACCAGCTCATAGGCCGGCGCGCTTTCGGTCTGGATCTTGTTGTTAACGTCGTCCGTCAGCGGACCCGAGCCGGGATTGGTCGAGCAGGCCCCGAGCGCCAAAGCGGCGGCCAGAAATGCTGGCTTGAATAGATATGACTTGGCAAATGACTGCATGAATCGCGCCCCGAGAGACCCCAATTATTCTGATTGGTACGGCGGCGCGGGGGGGTGCGACAAGGGTTCCTAGATGGTTGACGGTGTGTTGGTCGGCCAGTGTTGCGTGCAAGCCACGCTTTGGTGCCTGGTTTAACCCTTTGTGACTATTTGTTGTATTTCGTGTGCCCGGTCGGCGGGCAAACCGCCCAGGCGGAGGGCCCGTGACGTCACCTCCGGCCTTCTTGGCCTCGCGCCCGTCTGCTATGGCTGGAACCATCAAGATAGGATTCCCCCGTGTCCGGCCTCCTTTTGTTCGCCTTGCTGGCAGGATCGCTCCTTGGCGGCGCCGACCGCCCCCAGGATCAGGCTACCTCCTGCGCGCGACCCTCGTGCCAGATCGCTCCCGTCGTGGAAGTGGCGACCACGGCCCCCGCCTCCGTCTGGAAGTTCAGCCGCACCCAAGGAGCCAAGGACGGCGAGAGCTTCGCGGCCATCATGAAGACCGCGGACACTACCCAATCCGACCCGGATTTCGCCGGCCTGATCGTGCGCTGCGCGCCCAAGGGCAAGATCGACGTGCTGGTGGCCTTGATCCGGCCCTTCCCGCCCCGGAGCCACCCCAAGGTCACCATCGCAGCCAGCGGCGGCGGCACCCTGACCTTTGACGCCAGCATGGCCGCCGCCGGGGCGGCGGTGCTGCTGCCCGACGAGGTCTCGGCCTTTGCCGCCGGCAAGTGGCAGACGACGGCCTCGCTATCCGTCGTGGTCAGGGAAAGCGACAGCGAGATCAAGGGTACGGTGGCGCTGAACGGCTTGCGCGAGGCCTATCATTCGCTGCTGGCCAATTGCAGCCAATAGGCCAAATTTAGCCATACACCTTAAGGGTCTTTTTAGGGTGGGGAACCTAGGGTCCGAAGCACGGAGTGTTTCGGATGACCGCGCTTTTGATTTTCAGCTTTCTGGTGGGTGCCGTGCTGGGCCAACGCTTTCGCGTCCTGGTGCTGCTGCCCGTCACGTTCGCTTTGCTGCTCACCGTGCTGCCGGTCAGCCTGATGTCCAGTCTTGGCGCGCTCGAAGGCCTGAAGGCCGCGGCCTTTGCGGCCGTTGCACTCCAGGGCGGCTACCTCTTTGGCTCGGCCGCCCGCTTCAGCCTTGCCGCTGCCCGCGCCGCGCGCGTGTTTGCGCGCCCGGCCAAGAGCGCTCGCTGATCTCCCGCAGCTGATCCGGCTCGATAGAATTTGGCGCACAGGCGGAAAGGCGAGCGGGCAAGTTGTTGGCCCGCACTGACCTTTGCTTGAAAACCACCCGCTCGCTTGTATGGTGACCTGATCGTTTCAGGATTCCGCATCGAGCGCGCCGTTTGTCCCTCGCTTATTTTGCCCTCATCGTTTGCATCGTTTCCGCTTCCGCTCTCGAAATCGCCGGCGCCAAGTTCGGTGCACAGCTCGGGACGATGACCGCCGCGCTGAGCTTGCTGGCCGCCACCGCAACCGCGCGAAAAGCCGACTCCGCCCATTATGTTCGCGCGACCTCGTGGGGCCGCTGGATCCTGATTGCCATGCCGCTCTTCATCGCGGCTCAACTCGTCCCGCTTCCGCTGAATTTGGCGCATCCGATCTGGGCGAGCGCCCACGACGTCCTGGGCGGCCTGTCACTCGGCCCGATCACCGCCGATATCGGCCTGACCGTCAGCGCGCTGCTCCTTTCGGTTGCAGCGGTCTCGGCGCTCGGCGTGACCATCCTGGTGGTGCGTGACCGCGGCCGCGCCGAACTGGTCCTCTTCGTCCTCGCTGGCATCGCCGCAGTCTCCGCCCTGATCCTGGATCTGCATCGGCTGTCATCAGCAGGCGCGCAGGCCGCCGCAACGTCCGAACTTGCAACGACCCTGGCCGGCTTCGGCCTCGTCCTGAACCTGGCGATCATGCAGCTTGCCGCGGAGCGGGCCGAAACGCATCATTCGCTGCTTCGCTCGATCGTGCTTGGCCTGTTGGGCCTTTTGGGCGCCCTGATCAGCGCGCTTGCGATCTTCGGCCTCTCAGGCACGAACAGCGCGGTGGCGGCAAGCTTCGGCATCGTGCTGATCCTGCTGATCCTGGTCATCCGCAGGCTCGACCTTTCGCCATTGGCCGCGGGCGCGCTGTCGCTGGCAGCTCTGATTGGAGCAGCGATCGTCCTGATCTTCCTGTTTGAGAAGAGCTCCGGACCGGTCCTGCTGCGGCTGGTGCCGGAGATGGGAGCCGAGACGAGGGCAGCCCTCGAGCGGATGTTGGCCGACACGCGCTGGTTCGGCGCGGGCGCAGGGACCTTTGCCGCGGTGGGAAGGATTTATCAGAGCGACGCTGCAGCGATCTTGACGGCGCCCTCGGCAGCGATGGCCGTCTTTGCAGAGATGGGATGGCTCGGTCTGGCGGCCCTGATCGCGGCGAGCCTGCTCGCTCTGGTGCGCCTGGTCGTCGGCGCTTTGCAGCGCGGACGCGACTCGTTCTTCCCGGCGGCGGCCGCAGCCTGTCTGCTCTTTGCGCTGGTCCAGAGCTTCGCAGGTCCCGGACTGCTGCGGCCCGCAGCAATCCTGTGTCTTTCGGTGATCGTGGGATTGGGGCTGTCGCAGAGCGTCAGCCAGTCCGGATCACGATAGAGCGCCGGTGATCAGACCGAGCGGTCGCCGAGCGAGGCCCAGTAGTTCGGGTTCTTGGGCGACTGAATGCGGACCCAGCGATAAGGCTTCTTCGACCACGGCAGGATGTGGCCGGACAGATTGTCCAGCACGAGATCGCCGGAGAAGGTCCGCACCACGACGACGAGATGATGCTCGCCCCAGGTGGTCACGACCTCGCTGAGCAGCACCGCGCGCGCCGGAAAGCCCTTGGCGATCAGTTCGTGGCGTTTTGTCACGGCGTAGTCGTTGCAGTCGCCGCTCGTCGGATGCAGCAGCCATTTCTCGCCGCGCAGTCCTTCCAGATTGGCCTCGGGACGGATGGCGGTATTGACCTGCCGGTTGACATCCTGCATCTGCGCCAGCCGTTCGGCCGTGAGCTTCAGCCGGCCGCCCCTGAACACGATCTGCTGCGGCCGCGGCTTGCACTCGTCCTTGTACTTCAGGCAGAACAGCGTGAAGGCCATCGGCGCCAGCGTCGGCTGGTCGAATTTGATGTACTGGATGGCACCGCGCAGCCCCAAGGGCGCGCCGACGAAAGCGGCTTCGGCGCGCTGCTGCGCCCCCGCAGCAACCACGATTGCGGCCATCGCCGCCAGGAACTTTACAACTTTGCGCATGTCGCGCTCCCCGTTCTTGTTGGGGAGACGCTACGCGAGACCTCTTGAAATACGGCTCAAAGGCCGCGCGATCCTTTAATCAAAATGCGGGCGACTTGGTCGGAAACAATTAAGAATACCGATGTGTGACTTGTTCTGCTAAGAGCGGTCACGACGTTCCGCTCGTGACGCTGGATGCGATTCGACCGACCTGATGGGCCTCTCCTCACGCTTTCGAAAGAAGACCAAGCCGCGGCTTCCCGACGGCGTCCGCGTCTATGCGATCGGCGACGTGCATGGCCGCGCCGACCTGCTTCAATCGCTGTTAACCGTGATCGACGCCGATCTTGCCCATTCCGCGCCCGAGCGCGCAATTCAGGTCTTCCTCGGCGACTATGTCGACCGCGGCCCGGACTCGCGCGCCGTGCTCGATCTGCTGATCGCGCGCTCGAAGTCACATGAGACGGTCTGCCTGAAGGGCAACCACGAGGTCTTCCTGCTCGAGGTCCTCAAGGACCCGGCCCGCCTGCAGGAGTGGCGCCATTATGGCGGCCTCCTGACGCTGGTCTCCTACGGCATCACGCCGACCATGAACCCCTCGGCGGAGCAACAGGTCGAGCTGATCGAAGGATTGAGGCGCGCGCTGCCGCCCGAGCACCTCGCCTTCCTGCGGCAATTGCCATCGTCCTTTACCTGCGGCGATTTCTTCTTCGTGCACGCCGGCGTCAAGCCCGGCGTCGCGCTCGAGCGCCAGAAGGACGAGGACCTGCTCTGGATCCGCGAGGAGTTCCTGGCCTCCGAAGAACGCTTCGGCAAATACATCGTCCACGGTCATACGCCGGTCAGCGTGCCCGATATCCGCCCGAACCGCATCAACATCGACACCGGCGCTTACGCGACCGGAAACTTGACGCTGCTGACGATCCAGGGCGATAGTCTGATGGCGGTTTGAGGCTCCTGCCTTCCTTTCAATTGCTCGTTTGCTTCGCCCTCACAGGCCTCGTCGATTTCACCATGAACATGATCCTGCTTCGCGTCATCGGCATCTCGACTGCGATCGTGCTGGCGCTTCATGCCGGCATGAGCTTCTATGCCGATCTCGTCCGGCCGAACTTTCGCGCGAGCGATTTGTTCTCGGGCGAGATTCCGCCCGACAAGGCCAAGCTGGCAGCCGCCGGCGGTTTGGCGTCCTTTTCATGGGATGGCGATCTGCTTGCCAATTATGCGGCGGCGACGGCCAGCGACGTTCTTCATCGTCCTGCGGCCGATGCTCCCGGAAGAGCCAGCGAGAACAAGGCCGCGCAAGCCGCCGTCGTCGCAGCCTTGAAAGTCTCACCGATCAGGCCGGCGCTCTGGCTCACGCTCGGCACGCTGCAGGCCCAGGCCGGCGAAGCGGCGACGCCGGCGGTAAAGATGTCCTACCTGACCGGAGCGGTGCCGATCGACGTTGCCATGTCTCGCGTCCGAACCGTGACCTCGGGCGCCGCCGCGAGCGACGAGGAGATCAGGCTGCTGGCGCAATCCGACATCCGCTCCGCGCTCGCCAATCGCTCCCGATACGAGCCGCTGCTGGTCTCGGCTTACGTGCAGGCAACGCCGCAAGGCAAGTCGCTGCTGCTCGAGACCACGAAAGTGTCCGATCCCAAGTTCAACGAGATCTTGCGGCGTTACTAACTCAGCGCACCGATTTCGGGGCGACCGGCACGAAGTCCTGGTCGCGGCGCGGCTGGTCGGACCTGCCTTGGTAGACGAACATGCCCTTCTTGGTCGTGACGATGTCGCCGCGCTGCAGGCTGTCGTCGCGGAGCAGACGTTCGGTCGCGACCAGGTCCGGATCTTCCGGAATCGGCTTGTAGAGCTCAGGATGCTCCCGCCGCTCGCGCGAGACCTCCTTGGCCCGGCGCCGCGCGTCCTCGATGCGTTGCCGCCATTCATCGCGCGAGACTTCCGGCTCGCTTGGCGGAAGATAGTCGCTGAGCGAGGGCTCGGGTTCGCTCTGGGCAAGACATGCGAGCGGACCGGCCCCATACACGGCCAGTCCGACAGCGGCAGCCAACAGCACCTTGACCGATGCATCCCCCGGTATCCGGCGACCTGACACGGAATTGCGGCGAGTGGATTGCACTCCGATGACTCCAAGGTTGGGCCACAGCAGTCAGAGGCCATTGCAACTTCAGCTCATAAGGTTCCCAATTGCAAGAAGGTGGTTCGCAGAGGCCCTTGGACCTTCGAGCCCCCCTTAAAAATTGAAAAACAACCCCATGCACAGTAGCCGGCCCCAACCAAATCAAAGACTTACGAATTTTCCGAAATGCAGATTGATTGGTCGGGCAAAGCAGCATCGCATCGTTCCGAACTCGACCGACGGATGAGTGCTGTTGCTCGATATCCGCGCCAGAAGACCGCAGGGGAACAAAGCTCGATCTAAGACCTCATTAGCTCATTGCTGCTAGCTTCCAGTTTCCCCTCCGGAGTGGCCGAGCATGCGTGCAGGATCATTGTTGCTGTTGGGCGTTGCCGCGTCCGCAATGTCAGACGTCGCGGCTCACGCCAGCCCGCTCTGCATCAAGGAGCGAACACCGTTTGCCTTGTCGCACGATACGGTGAGATGGACGATGTCGATCGCGCCTGGCGCGGAATGCATCCAGGGCCTGCGTTGGTCGTACATGCAGATCTTCAACGTATCGGTCGTGAGCGGACCTTCCCGCGGCCAGTTGGCCGTGGTCGGCTCCGGCTTCCGCTATTCGGCCGAGAGCCAAACGCACGGCACTGACAAGTTCACGCTGCTGATCTCGGGCAAGAACCGACATGACTCGGGGACCTCGACCTTGGAGGTCGAGGTCAACCCGCAATAGCATAGCCGAGGAGCTCGCCGCCCGGTGAACGAGGGCTAGCGACGGCTCGACCCGCTGCCCCGGGTTCTATTCCCGTAATAGGGTCGCGCGTGTCCCCGCGTCGTCACGGGGGGCTCAATCCTGCTTGGGATGTTCCGCGTCGCGTTGGGGGGTGCGGGCTGCGACGGATTGACGATGGTCACGCTGCGGTTGGGCGTCGAAGGATCGTTGACGCCCTGGGCCCAGGCAGCGGCGGGCATGAACAACGCGATGGCGATCAGAACTGGTCGTTTCATAATTATCTCCCGAGCAGTAACGTCAGGGAGGCGATCACCGTTCCTTCACGGTTCCGTTGGGCCGCCTCAGCGGGGAACGGCGACCAGCTTGCCGTCGCGCCAGACGCCCTGCGCCGACTTTCCAGCGGGCAGACTGCCTGACAGGTTTCGAACGGCGGTCGGCCGCGACGCCGTCTGACTGGTCTGGGCCTTCTTCGTGGGCGTCGTGATGATGCTGGAGCTCGTGGTGTTGGCCTGATCCTTGATCCCTTGCGCAACGGCAGGCGAAGCCAGGAATGTCAAAGCCGTGAGGACTGCTAGAACGCCGCGCATGATCGAACACCGGAATGAGGAGCTCCGCGAAATGTCACAGGTTTTCCCCTAAAAGCAAGCGCCTTCGAACGACCGAGAGGGGCGCGGACAGACCCGGCAACCAGCGGGAGGGCTTCCTCGGTCGTGGCGTCTCGAGCGGAAAAGCCTAGCGAAATGGCCTCATCCGGGCTACTTGGTCGCCCTTGATGACCGACTCCGGCGAAACTGCGGCCAACGCCCCATCGACGCAACAGATCAAGGCCGGGTTTATCCGTCTCCTGTCGAGCCGCATCCGCGCCGTCTCCGACGATCCCCAGCAGATGCGGGAGATCGTCTATGAGCTGGCACGCGTCAAGCTGCTCGAGCAATTCACGCACGCCGACGCGCGGGAATCCCGCGAGCTTCTGCAGGTGCTCGAACGCGCCATCAAGGAGGTGGAACGTTCCTTCGCGCGCAGCGCCGCCTCGGAGCCACAGAATGGTGCGGCGGCAACCACCGTCCCGGCGCCCCCGCCGATCCCGACCCCCGCTTCCCCCTCAGTTCCGTCGCCATCCGCTTCCGCTGCGACGCCGACCGCGCAGGACGCGGGAGCACCGCGCCGTCCCGTGGCAGCGCCGCAATCGCCCGATCCACGCAAACGCAGCAGCGCCTTCACCTTTCTGGTTCGATTGGCGGTCATCCTCCTGCTCATTGGCGCAGGCGTGACCGTGGCTGTCTATTGGCCTCGGCTGCGGTCGCAACTGACCGCATTGTCGCAGATGGCGCCGCCGCCCGAGCGGGCACCGAGCAGCCCGGCATCTCAACCGAGCGCCAGCCCATCTCCCGCCGTCGGCGAGGCGGTCGATCGGACGCCGGATAGCGCGAAAGAGCCGGCGCAAGCTGCACCACCCTCGATGCCTCTGCCGACAACGTTCGGAGTCTACGCCTTGAGCGAGGGCCAGCTCCATGAGCTGAAGTCGGTGCCGGGCAAGATTCCGGACCGCCGCGTCGCGATCTCGGCGGCCATCACCACGCCGAGCGCGACCACGTTGATGGACGGCGACGTCAGGTTCATCGTGTTCAGGCCCGATGGCGGTGTCGATGCAACCGGGACCGAAGTTCGGGTCGTCGCGAAGGTCTCGCGAGCCATGGGCGTCGATGCCAGCGGGAAAGCCTCCATGGTCAGCGCGGGCGATTCCTGGGTCATCCGCAGCATGTCCTATCCCTACAAGGTAGGCCCGGTCGACGACCAGCCGAGAATGCTGTTGCTGCAACCGGAGCAGGACGGCTTCACGCTTGCTCCCGGCCGCTACGTCGTGGTGATCAAGGGCATGGGCTACGACTTCACGGTGGCCGGAACGGTCACCGATCCCAATCAATGCGTCGAACGCATCAACGCGGCGAACGGCGCGTTCTACTCGCCCTGTCCGCCGCCGCGTCGCTAGCCGAACCTCATTTGGCGGGCTTGCTGTCCTTGGACGTCTCCGCCGGAGCGTCATCGACCTTGCCGTTGTTGGCGACGCATTTCTGGAAGTATTCGCGCCGATCCTTGCCCGTGCCTTTGGCGCTACCGGCCGCAGGGTTGCCGATTTGCCTGGGTGGAAAGGCCTTGGCCACCGCCGCGTCGCATGCGCGCGCCACTTCAGCGGTAATGGCCGACGCCGTCGCCGGCGCACCCAATGTCAGCACGCATGCCAATCCAACCAACCTTCGCGCATTTCTGACCGGCACGTCGTTGCTCCTTCGAACCGTGAACGTTTGCCGGACCATAGCAAAAAGGATCGAAGCGCCAAACGGCAAAGCAGAATTGTTATCAGCTGTTGAGCTGCGGCGGCTTGAAATCCGGAAAGCGCGTCAGCATGGCAGTCCTGACGAACTTCAAATGCGCAATGCTGCTCGCCAATTCCTTGAGCCGGCGCTGGCCGTTGGAGATGTCGGCGGCGAACAGGTCCTGGTGATGATTGTCGAGCGCCTCCCGCTCGAGATATTCGTCGGTGCCGTTTCCGAAGGTGACGGATGCACGTGCAAGTGCGTCATCGACGCGCCGGTTGAGGCCGGCCTGCTCCCGCTCCGCCTCCTGCAATGCCGTTTCGATCGCCGCCAGGACCGCACCGATCCGGACCCGGTCGGTCTCGGCATCGCGCTCGACGGAGCGCGCCTTGAACCCTTTGTCCTCGCGGCGAGAGCCGAGAAGATTGTGCGCGCGCGCTCTCAGGAACAGCTGAAACATTTGGGCTATCCCCACATTCGAGATTTAGGCCGCTACCATCGGTCAGGCATAGTTAACAAAGGCTAAATCCTGCGGCCGCTCCGCCCGGCTTCGTGCGATCCACGCCCGCCAGGCTGCTTCGTGCTTGGAATAGAGCTCGAGCCACCGAACGTCGTCAACCGCACCCGTTCCCTTGCCGAAGCCGGCTTCGGCCGCGATTTGCACCGTCTCCGTCGGCGCAAGATCCAGCACCTCGAATTCCGCCGTCTCCTCCAGCGAAAGGCCGACCAGAACGCGGTGCCCCTGTGCGTCGACGAAATACCTGCGCGGCGCGTTGTGCCGTTGATCAATCATTCGAATGACCCTCGTTCATGATCCAGGGACCTGAAAGATCTTTCAGATGCCGGCCATAACTACAAACAAACGCAATCATGAGGACGCAGATCGTCGCGCCCAGCAACGCAATGAGATACGTCATCTATGTCCACCTGCGCGCCTCCGAAAAAACAGAGGCGGCCAAACGCTCGCCATGAATTGCCTCGTCTTAGGCTGCCTTTCCGAAGCGCTCAAGGAGGGCGACGAGTTAACCTAACCGCACATGGTTATTTCGATTTCGCCACGACTTTCGAGTTAGGACACGCGTCGTCTACGATGATGGCGGCTGGGTTCGGCCGGTCGCCATCGAGGCGGGGGTATAGGGCGCGTAAAGACGATATCGCGCCGATCGCCTCCGCGAGCGCCACGCCCTCACACCATAGCCGCAACCAAAGCCCGCCGCGAAAATCGAAACCAAGACCAAGACTGCCGTCATTTGGAATGTCCCACGTTTGCCGGAACGTTCCTCCCGCGCTCATTTTCATCTTTTCGTTGCGCCGACTTCAAGATCGGCAGCGCCGAAACTTTTGTCAGACGAAGATGAAGTTTGTGCAACGTGGTGCTTGAAGATTGATCGGCACGAGGGCGGTGAAGAGCTCCAGTTCTTCTTACCAGAGCTCGACCCGCCGACACCATGAACCCTCGTTCACCGGAATCATACGGTGCCTCGCGTGCCGATTTTGTCGCGGTAAGGTTGAGCGGTTAGCTTAATCCGCGTTGTTTGTTGCGAAGTCTCACCAAACGCATATCCATCTTCGCACCGGGCTTCCCCAAGCCTGGCCCCACCCAAGCAAAGCCGTCGAGCGAACATGGGTCGCTTGGCGGCTTTGTCATTGTGTCGACAAGAGGATCATTTCGGTTATGGCGCGCAAGCCCTGGTCGTTCAAGGAAGACCGCCGACTCATGGAATTGGCCAAGTCTTCGGCTTCGCTGGAGCAGGCGGCGAAACTTCTCGGCCGCTCGCCGGATGCGATCAAGCGCATGGCCTTGCGGCTTGGTCTTTCGTTGAAGTCGAAGACCGGCAAGAAGGGCTAGTCCTGGAAGCAGCTCGCCGCCGACGGCAGCTTTGCCCGCCAGCGCAGAACCTCCTTCCTTCCGACGTGAGGGGCGGAACCAAGGCAACCATCCGGAGGCCGTCTCCGCCCGCCTCCGGTGAACGCGACCAAGCGTCCCGTCTTTCAGTCCGCCCGGCCGTTCAGACCTAGTTGCGCGTCTTCTTCTGGGAGCCCATCCCGGGGCTGGTTCCGTAGTTCGGTGTCCCCGTCCCCTTGAAAGCTCCGCCCATGCTGTCCGAGCCGGAATTCGTCGCAGCGCCACTGCGGCTGGTGGGCTGATTGCCCGCTGGCTGGTCTTTGGTGCCCTGCGCGGAGGCCACCGCGGTTCCGAGGACCAACGACAGGAGGAGGCTTAACGTCCTGATCATACTGCTCAACTTTCATGCTTGGGCCGCGCGGACCATCGGTCAGGCAAACCACGCGGTCGCCCTTCCGGACCGGTCCGCCCGTTAAACCCTATCTTAGCCCTCGCTGGCTAGGATCAATTCCCAAGATAATTCTCAAGATAATTCTCAAGGTCATTGCCAAGATCAGTTCCCGCCTCTCCTGAATTCCGCCCGGACCGGATGAGACACCAGCGACCGAACCTTCCGTTTGTGGCGCTCGTGCTTGCGAGCATGATGGCGTTTGGGCTGGCGGGCCATTTCGCGGCAGAGGCCGTCATTCGCCACCAGCAGATGCACCAGCTGAACGAGCTGACCGAGGTGGTTCTGCGCCGATCCGAACTGGCGGTCGATTTCGCCGCAGCGAGCCTCGACGAGCTCGCCAAGCGCGATCTTGCCAGCTGCGCGCCGGCCGCGCTGCAAGCCATCCGGCTCCATGTCTACCAGCGCTCGGCGATCAAGGACGTCCGTCTCGTCAATCCGGACGGATCGGTGATCTGCTCGGCCTATTCCGAGACGCTCGAGTTCGACAAGGGATGGGCGGATCGCCGCGACATGCTGCCCTCGCAGGACAAGCAGCTCGCTTTATTCCGCGTCGAGCAGTTCGGCGGTGACGCGTTGGGGGTGCTCAGGGACGTCAATCCCAGCTCGGCGCTGGTCGCCATCGTCGGCATCAATTCCGGCCTGTTCGATCTGATGCCCGCCGAGCTGCGCGCGCATAGCGAGGTGATCCTCGCCTTGAGCAATGGCGAGAAGCTCGGCGAATTCCGGCTCGATGCCGACAAGCCGCTGCCGGGGCCGATCAGCTTCGACAGGCAGTCCGCGCGCCTGCCGCTTCACGCCACGATCCGGCTCGAGCAGGCGGTGCTTTCGAGCTGGAACAGCGAGGCGTATTGGCCGGCGCTCGCGGTCGCGCTTTGGTTGGGTGCACTCTTCGGCATCCTGCTGGCACGCAGCCGCCGGACGGAAGGACCGGTCGCCGACCTCGATCGCGCCCTCGCAGCCGGCGAATTCAAGCCGTACTACCAGCCGATCTTCGACCTCAGGACCGGCCGGATCACCGGATGCGAGGTGCTGGCGCGCTGGGTCCGGAAGGACGGCTCGGTGGTGCCGCCGGTGAATTTCATTCCGCTGGCCGAATCCAGCGGGCGCATCCAGGCGATGACCTGGCAGATCCTGCGATCGGCGCTCGCCGATCTGCAAGTCGTGCTGAAGGCGGACAAGAGCTTCAAGATGTCCGTGAACGTCGTGCCGAAGCACCTGCTGAGCGCCGGCTTCGTCGAGACGCTGCGGCGCACGGTCCTGACGGCGAGAATCTCCGCACGCCAGATCGTGGTCGAGGTGACCGAGCGCGACGAGCTCGACGATCTCGCGCACGCCGCGACCGTGGTGGCGGAGCTGCGTGACCATGGCTTCCGCGTCGCCATCGACGACGTCGGTGTCGGCCATAGCGGCTTGTCGCGGCTGAAGGGGCTCGGCGCCAGCGCAATCAAGATCGACAAGTTCTTCGTCGACACCATCACCGTGGATGCATCGACCACGACGATCGTCGAGATGCTGGTCGCGCTCGCCAGGGATTTTCGGATGACGGTCGTCGCGGAGGGAATCGAGACCGAGGAGCAGCGCCGCGCCCTGATCGCGTCCGGCGTCGACGAAGGACAGGGCTATCTCGTCGCCGCCCCGCTCCCATTCGCCAAGTTCAGCGAGCTGGTCGAGTCGCGCCGCCATTCCGCAGCCGCGGCACCGGCTGGCGACGTCCTGGTCGCCTGACCATCCCCGCCGGCGCCCAACCGGGCGCTTTAACGATGTTCTCGTCTTTCGAAGGCGGGATCGCATCCGGGCGGCTATGGTAGGCCATGCGTCGAAATCACCTCATCGCAGCCGCGGCCATCTGCCTCGCCCTCATCGTCTATGCCACCTTGGCAAGACTGGCGGGACGGCCTGCGCTGATGGGGCATCACGAGGCCTATTGGATCGTCGTGATCGAGCGCTTCAGCGCCTACGGCCTGTTGGGATTCCTGCTGTCCTTCCTGTTGCCCGGCCGGCTCGCTCTGGCCTGCTCGCTCGTCGTGGCCGTCGCCATGGGGCTGGAAGTCCTGCAAGCACTGATCCCCGATCGCGATCCGGGCTTCCTCGACGTGCTGCAAAAGGCGGCGGGCGGCACCGTCGGCGTCCTCCTCGCCCAGACGATCCTGGCCTTCCTGCCCCGGCCGCCAGCCTGACGATCCCGGCGCCGACAACCTCTTCAGCGCCGCCGGGACATCATCCCTACTTCATCATCTGCCCGCGCAATTCGCCGCCCGGGTTGGCGGCCGTATGGATGTTCGCGTACCATTTCCCGGCCAACAGATCGGCCGCCTGAGCGTCCGTCAGCGTGGCGCTGCCCTGGATCGGGCTTTGAACCGTCTTGAACGGCAAGGCGATGCCGGCGTTCTTGCCCGCTTCACCCGGACCATGGAAATGAGCACCCATCGCCGGCCCCGACAGATCGGTAAAGGTGACGGTATAGGTCAGGACTTTGGTCTCGCTATCGAACGTGGCCTCGGCCCTGCCTGAACCCTGGGAATTGTTCGGCGGGACTTCATTGCTGCCCTTGAGCTCGGCCTGCAGCTTGACGACCTCCGCACGCGCCGGCGAGGCTGCGACCATCAGCAGCGCACCGAGCAGCGCCGTTCCCCACAGCGTCACGCCGATCCGATCCCTGGCTTTGCTCATGGCATTCTCCTGCGGGCTCTTTGACCCGTTGCGGTTGAAACCCCGGCCCCCGGCTCAAAATTCCGGAGACAGGACTATGCCTGATTCGAAAAGACAGCGGAGATCGAGGGCGCCGCTCTTGCGGTGAGCCCGGCAATATAAGGCGCAGCGCTCAGGCTGCACCGCGTTCGCGGAACCCGGTCGGTGTCAGGAGTTCGGCCATTTGCCTGTGCGTGCTCTGGAGCGCGGCGATGGCGCCGTCGAGATCGAAATCCGCTTCGCGGACGGAGGCGAAGAATTTGGCCGTCAGCGCCAGGTCAAGCTTGACGCGCGTTGCGCCGTCGCGGCTCTTGCGGCGGTCGAGCGACAGATGGATGGCCCGCATTCTGGCTTCCGCGGGCGTACAATCGCTGAGCGTCGCCAGTTCGTCGTATGTCATCCAGATCTGAGGCATGTTCGTTCGTCCTTCATTGCGGCCTCATCGTAACGTTCCACCCCTAAATGCACCGTTGCCGCGGCGCATTCGCAGCCCGCTTCGCTGCGATAGCGTCAACGCAAGGCTAAGACGCGGGAGGCCTCGGAGGCAGCGGGAACTGGCGCGGCCGCGAACGGCTGTCGAGACCCTTGGGCAATTTGTCATTGAGCTTCACGACAGCGGATCGCGTTTCCACAGCCGGCGCGTCTTCCTGGCAGAAGATCAGCGTCACCTCGAAAAGCACGTCGGGCGCCTGCTTGGCTTTTCCGGAGCAGGTCGCCAGCGCGCCGCTGCACACGCCCGCGAGCTCGACCTCGACCTCATCAGGACCGAACACGGTCGGCGGGCCCTCGGCATACCGCCGCGTGGTCAGGACCGCCGTGAAGTGCTGGTCGTCAGCGAACCGATAGGAGCCGCCATAAGTGAAGAAGCTGTCGCTACCGGAGATCCGTCCATCCGCCAGATGCACGATGCCCGTGCCCTGGCCGCGCGGGGTCCTGAACCAGGCCGCGTATTTGCCGTCTCGCATCATGGAAGCATCCACCGTAAATTTCACCGGTATCTGCAACCCAAGTCTGCGGCGCGACAATGACCGATGCGGCGAGCATTCCGCCACGGTTAATGCCCTGCAAAGCCGACCCGTCAAAATGACCCTGCCGCGCGAGGCGATCGCTGCGGCACGTCAGAACAATTCTATGCCGTCGTCCGCGGTCTCGGCCGCCTCGACCCGGCGCGAGGCGGCGGCCGACTCAAGCCCGATCGTTTGCAGGAAGTCGCGATGAACGTCGCGCTCGCGCTCCATCGTGTAGCGCGCGAAGAGATCGTCGAGTATCGCCTGATCCTGCACCTCCACCTGAAGCCGCTGCGCACCCGCGGCCGCGGTCTCCAGCCGCGTCGCGACCGCGGGCAAGGCCGCCGAGCTTTCGCCGAGCGTGGTCATCAGGCCCTGGGCCGAATTCATCAGCCTCTCGAATTCCGCGCCTTCGTTCACGAGCCGGCTCATCTGCTTGCCGAGCCGCTCATTGCCGGCCTCGACCTCGCGCAGCGCCAGCAGGATCTGCGGCTCGAGCTTGGCAAGCTGCGTGGGATCACCCTGCACGCGCAGCTCCTTCAGCTCCCTGGCCGAGCGTTCGATCCCGTCGAGCACGGGCCTCAGACGCGCGGCCCCCGCCGAGACCAGATCGGCGGTGGCCTTGAGCTCGTTGGCGATGACGACGAAGGCGCTGCCGCGGCTGCCGAGATGGCTCGCCTTGAGGCCGGCATTCATTCCGATCAGCGTGATGTCGACCGTCGCCTCGGCGAGGCCGGCGATCGCCTGGCGAAATTTTGCCAGCGTGTCCTCGAGGATCGCGAGCGCCTCGTCGACCGAGCGGCCCGCACTGTCGCAGGTGGCGATCAGGTTCGACGCGTGCGCCAGCGCCTGCTTGACGCGCGTCAGGAACGACGAGCCGTCTTCCTCGCCGCCGAACAGCGTACGGCCGTGGCCGGCGACGCTGCCCGCATCGCGCAGGATGGCGGTGAGCGCGCCGACGATCTGGCCGATGTCGCCGCCGAACTCGCGCTGGGCATCCCTGAGCTGGGCCGCCTGCAATCGGCAAATCGCGCGCATGACGTCGTCGCCCGGGACAGGCCCCGGGACGAGGCTCGGCGCGGCGGCCGGCGCGAGGCCGAGACCGTGGCACACGTGCTCGAGACGCTGACGCGTGCTGTCGCCGGCCTGCAGCGAGATGATCGCGCTGCCAACCGCGTCGGCGATCTTCCTGGTGCTGGAACTGGCGCGCTCGGCCAGATGGCCGCTCTTGCTGCGCTGCTCGCGCAGGCCGGAATAGGCGGCGCCGAGCTCGGCGCTCTCCGACATCAGCTGGGCCCGGTAGCGGCTCTCGAACTCCCTCTGCCGTCCGGAGGCGGTGGCGACCGCTTCCGACAGGCGCTGCTGGTCCCGCGCGCAGCCTTCGATCGAGCCCTGCACGGCCTTGCCGAGATCATAGGCTTCCTGGGTGAAGGCGAGAAAGCCCTCGCGGTCGCCGTCGAGCGAGGCAGCCTCGATCCGCGCGCTGCGCGCGATGATGGTGATCATCTGGATGTGCTTGAACAGCGGCTTGAGCAGCGAAGACGCCTCCGCCGCGCTCTTGCCGATCGTCTCCAGCAGCGCGCTTTCCGCCGGCAGCGCCCGCGCCAGCTCGCTCAGCCGCGCGGCGATCTCCTGCAGCGCCGTCGCGGCGCCCTCGATCTCGGCGCCGGAGAGCTCGCCCGAGAGCGCAGCCAAGCCCTGGTTCAGCTCCTGGAAGATGAGGTGGCCGCGCCCGAGGTCGCGACCGACGCGCGCGAAGACCTCCTCGATGCGCGAGGAGACGTCCTCGATCGCCGCGGTCGCCTCGGCAAGCGTATTGGCCGGAACCAGGGACATGGCCATCAACCCGTCACCGCCGCGTGCCCGGCCTGATACCAGTGCATGATCTCGCGCGGGATCTGATGCAGCGACACGACCTTCTCGACGCCACCATAGGCGATGGCCTCCTTGGGCATGCCGAACACCACGCAGCTCTCTTCGTCCTGCGCCCGCGTCGAGGCGCCGAGCTTGCGCATCTCCAGCATCCCGCGCGCGCCGTCATCGCCCATGCCGGTCATGATGACACCGAGCGCGTTGGCGCCGGCATGCTGGGCTGCCGAGCGGAACAACACGTCGACCGAGGGACGATGCCGCGACACCGGCGGACCGTCCTTGATCGCGATCTGGTAGCGCAGGCCGATGCGCTGGAGCAGCATGTGCCGGGCCCCCGGCGCGATATAGGCGCTGCCCGGCAGCACCGGCTCGCCATCCTCGGCCTCCTTGACCCTGATCTGGCAGACGCCGTCGAGCCGCCTGGCGAAGGCCGCGGTGAAGCCTGCCGGCATGTGCTGGACGATGACGAGCGGCGGGGAGTGCGCCGGCAGCATCTCCAGCACGTCGTTGAGCGCTTCAGTCCCGCCCGTCGAGGCGCCGATGCACACGATGCGCTCCGTCGTCGGCCGCACCCGGCCCTGCACCGGCGGCGGGATGATGGCGTCGGCGGTCAGCTTCTTCTCGATGGCCCGGCGTTCCGCGCGTGGGCGCACCCGCGCGCGCGCCGCCGACTTCACGGCCTCGCGGAGTCGCGTCGAGCATTCGAGCAGCGCCTGCCGCGTGTCGATCTTCGGCTTCGGCACGATGTCGACCGCGCCGGCCTCGAACGCCTCGAACATCACGTTCGAGCCCTCCTCGGTCAGCGAGGAGCAGATGATCACCGGGATCGGACGCTGCGCCATGATCTTGCGCAGGAACGTCATGCCGTCCATGCGCGGCATCTCGAGGTCGAGGATGATGACGTCGGGAATCTCGTTCTGGAGACGACGCGCCGCCACGAACGGATCCGAGGCCGTTGCCATCACCTCGATATCGGGGTCATCGTTGAGGATCGTCTGCAAGATTTGGCGCACCGACGCCGAATCGTCCACGATCAGCACGCGAACTTTCTCCTTCGGCATGGTGGTGCGGCTCTCCGATCAAACCTGGAAGATGGTGGGCTGGACCTGCTTCAGGCCCGGCACGGCGCTGTGAATCATCGATTCGGAATGGCCGACCAGGAGATAGCCTCCCGGCCGCAAATGGCTGCACAACCGCTCGATCACCTTGCGCTGCGTCTCGCGCTCGAAATAGATCAAGACGTTGCGGCAGAAGATGATATCGACGTCGCGATCGACCGGATAGGACGCGTCCATGAGATTCATTCTCATGAAATACGTCATCCGCCGCAATTCGGGCACGACCCGCACCTCGCCGCGCGACTTGTCCCGCGACGACAGGAAATATCGCTTCAGGAAGGGCTCCGGCACCGGGGCGAGCACGTCCCTGGTGTAGATGGCGGTCTTGGCGAGCCGCAACACGGCGGTCGAGATGTCGGTCCCGAGGACGCGGTACTGAAAGCGCGAGCCGTTCCGCGTCATGTCGTCCAGCACCATCGCGGTCGTATAGGCTTCCATGCCGGTGGAGCTTGCCGAGCTCCAGATCTTCAGCTTCGCGTTGTTGCGCCGATGGGATTTGAGCAGAGCGGGCACCGCGGCGTCGCGCAGGAAGGTGAAGTGCTGGGGCTCGCGGAAGAAGTCGGTCTTGTTGGTCGTCACCACATCGATGAGATGGGTGAGCTCGCTGTCGAAATGATCCGGCTCGAACAGGTTCTCGACATATTCGTTGAGGTCGGAGAAGTTCAGCGCGCGCACGCGCTTGTGCAGCCGCCCCTCCAGCATCAGCCGCTTGCCCTGCGGCAGCTTGATGCCGACCTGCCCCTCGATGAGTTCGGCGATGGTCCGGAAGTGCCGATCCGACAGATGGACGGCCGTATCCTGCACGGCGGGCATCATGGCCGCGTGCCCCGGCCCGGGATGGCCGCCTGTGCTGAATGTCGGGCCATACGGGCCATCTTCGATCCTAAGCGTTTACTTGAACGCGGACCGGTTCACCCCTCGCAAGGTGGGCCGGTCCGCAGGAGTCCTAGCGCTGGAATTCGGCGTCCCTGTCGTCCCCGCCGTCGTTCATGTCGAAGGCGAAGCCACCGCCGGCCACCTTCGCGGCGCGCGCCGGCTTGGCCGGCGCGGCCTTTCTCGTCGGGCGCTCGACGGCCGCCATGGTGGCCGCCTTGGCGCGCAACTGGCTCACCGCCCGGTCGATCGGCGCCGGCGCCTGGCTCTTGGCGGCCTGTTCGATGCGGAAATAGGCGATCGTGGACTGCAGCTGTTCGGCCTGCGAGGCGAGCTCCTCCGAGGTCGAGGACACCTGCTCGGACGCGCTGGCGTTCTGCTGGCCGACCTTGTCGAGTTGCTGGATCGCCTGATTGATCTGGGCCGAGCCGACGTCCTGCTCGCGGCAGGCCGCGGTGATCTCCTCGACGAGTTCTGCGGTCTTCTTGATGTCCGGAACCAGCTTGGCAAGCATGGCGCCGGCCTCCTGCGCCACCTTCACGGTCTCGGATGACAGCGATCCGATCTCCGCCGCGGCGGCCTGGCTGCGTTCGGCGAGCTTGCGCACTTCAGAGGCGACCACCGCAAAACCCTTGCCATGCTCGCCGGCGCGGGCGGCTTCGACCGCCGCGTTGAGCGCCAAGAGGTCGGTCTGGCGCGCGATCTCCTGCACGATCGTGATCTTCTCGGCGATGGTCTGCATCGCATTGACGGCGCGGCCGACCGCTGCGCCGGAAGCTTCCGCGTCCTTCGCCGACTGCGCGGCGATCTTCTCGGTCTGGTTGGCGTTGTCGGCGTTCTGCTTCACGTTCGAGGCCATCTCCTCCATCGAGGAGGAGGCTTCCTCGGCGGACGAGGCCTGCTCGGTCGCGCCCTGCGAGAGCTGCTCGGCGCTGGCGGAGAGCTCCTGGCTGCCGGCCGAGACGTTCTGCGCCGCGGTCAGAGCTTCCGACACGATCTGGCGGAGCTTCTCCACCATGCGCTCGAGCGCCAGGCCCAGCGTGTCCTTGTCCGACAGCGGCTTGGCCTCGACCGTGAGATTGCCCTGCGCGATCTCGTTGGCGAGGGCCGCGGTGGCATTCAGATTTGCGGTCATCGCGTTGAGAGACACCACGAGGTCGCCGACCTCGTCCCTGCTCGACACGTCGATCTTCTGGCTGAGGTCGCCGATCGCCACCGCGTTGGCGAGACCGACCGCACGGGCAAGCCCGCGGCTGATATTGAGCGCAATCCAGGTCGCCGATGCGACTGCAATCAACAGCGCGGCGGCAATCATGCTGATCAGCAGCATCTTCGCGAAGGCCGCGTCCCTGGCGCCCTCCTCCGCGACTTCGGCCATCTGCTTCTCATTCCGCTTGACGTATTGCTCGATGGCGTCGAGGGACTCGTTGAAAGCCTTGCGTCCTTCACCACCCGCGATCGCCGCTGCCTTCATGTTGCCGGCCTCCACGGCCAGACGCGCGACATTCTCCACGACCTTCGTCAGGCGGTCCAATTGAGCGTTCATGGCGCCGACCGTGCCCGGGTGATTGGCCTGAGCCACGGCCGCCTTGAGGCTGCCCAGCCGTTGCGTGGCCTCCTTCACGTCGGCATCGACTTCCTGCGCCGTCGTCGCCGTGTAGGTGAAAACGATCGATCGCGCGAGCCGCGCGATCTCGCCACGGGCCGTCAGCAGTGCAAGAGCCGTACGCTGGCTCTCAGAGCCATTGCCGCCCAGCTCCGCGAGAGCGGCATCCAACATCATGTCGATGTCCTTGACCGCCGCCTGCCCCTCGGACTTCCACAGCTGCGCGGCCCTGTTGTTGGAGTTGAGCAGCGCAAACTTGGCGGCCTGGTCCTCCAGCTCGTTCATGCGCTTGATCGGACCGGCGGCCTGATCGAGCATGCGCCGGCCGTTCTCGCTCGCTTTGCCGTAGAGTTCGCTGTTGAGCTTGAGCGTCCTCTCGCGGCGCGTCAGCATCGCGTTGTAATTGTCCTGGGTGTCCTTGTCGGTGACCGCCTGGATCATGCGGCTCTCGGCCCGCTGCTGCGCCTGGATCGCGCTCATGACGTCGGCAGCCAGCTTGGTGCGATAGGCTTGCCCGACGATGCGCTCCTGCTGCTCGGTCAGAGTGGAGAGGCTGTTGTAGGCGACGCCGCCGGTGATCATCGATAGGGCGATGACTGCGCCGAATGCAGAGGCGAGCTTGGCCTTGACGGTGAATCTCATTTCAATCTCGTGGGTTCGAATTCGGATCGGGATGGGTACGCGTGGGTACGCTTCACTCTTGCAAACTCAGGCGGCGCGGGGCGCATCCGCGCCGGCGGCGCGTCCTTCCGGAAGCTTGTCGTTCGCCATCAGCTTGGCGAGATCGAAGATCACGACGAACTTCTCGCCCTTGCGGCCGATGCCGGCGGCATAGTCGGACTGCCACTTGCCGCCGACCTCGGGCACGGGCTCGATCGCCTGCTCGTCGATGTCGGTGACCTCGAACACGCAGTCGGCGACGAAGCCGACGCCGACCAGGCGATCTTTCATCGGCACGTCCAGGATGATGATGCGGGTCGCTTCGGTGGCGGCCACCGCCGGCAGGCCGAGCTTGGTGCGCAGGTCGACGATCGGATAGCCGCTGCCGCGGACGTCGATCATGCCGAGCAGGAAGTCCGGCGCGTGCGGAAGCCGCGAGATCGGCCGCATGTCCAGGATTTCGCGGACGTTGCGGATGCTGATGCCGAACGTCTCGCCGGCGAGCCCGAGCGTCAGATATTGCGAGGTTGCGGCCATGATGCGGTCCGGGATTCCGATGGTTGGAAATGAGCGCGGTCCGGCACGAGGCCGGACCGATTGATCAGCGTTGGAACTCGGCGTCGCGATCGTCTTCGCCGTCTTCCATGTCGAAGGCGAAGCCGCCGCCACCGGCGACCTTCATGGCTCGCGCCGGCTTGCGGGCAGGCACGGGCTTCTTGGTGCCGCGGTCGGCCGCCGCCATATGCGCGGCCTTGGCCCGGAGCTGGCCGACGGCGCGGTCGATCGGCTCGGCAGCCGCCTTCTCCTTGCGCACGGCGTCCTCGATCCGGAAGAACGAGATGGTCGATTGCAGTTGCTCGGCTTGCGAGGCGAGTTCCTCGGACGTCGAGGACACCTGCTCGGAGGCGCTGGCGTTCTGCTGGCCGACCTTGTCGAGCTGCTGGATCGCCTGGTTGATCTGGGCCGAGCCGACGTCCTGCTCGCGGCAGGCTGCGGTGATCTCCTGCACCAGCTCCGCGGTCTTCTTGATGTCGGGCACGAGCTTGGACAGCATCTGGCCCGCCTCCTGCGCCACCTTGACGCTTTCCGTCGAGAGCGTGCCGATGTCCGCCGCGGCCGCCTGGCTGCGCTCGGCGAGCTTGCGCACCTCGGAGGCGACCACCGCGAAGCCCTTGCCGTGCTCGCCGGCGCGGGCGGCTTCCACCGCCGCGTTGAGCGCGAGCAGGTCGGTCTGACGCGCAATCTCCTGCACGATGGTGATCTTCTCGGCGATGGTCTGCATCGCCTCGACGGCACGGCCGACGGCAACGCCGCTGGCCTCGGCGTCCTTGGCCGACTGCGCCGCAATCTTCTCGGTCTGGTTGGCATTGTCGGCGTTCTGCTTCACGTTGGAGGCCATCTCCTCCATCGAGGAAGAGGCTTCCTCGGCGGACGAGGCCTGCTCGGTCGCGCCCTGCGAGAGCTGCTCGGCGCTGGCGGAGAGCTCCTGGCTGCCGGCGGAGACGTTGCTGGCCGCGGTGAGAGCCTCCTCGACGACCTGACGAAGCTTCGCGACCATCGTGTTCAGCGACTTCACGAGATCACCGATCTCGTCATTGCTGGCGACGTTGATCGTCTGGGTCAGGTCGCCGCCCGCCACGGCACCGGCGAGGCCGACCGCACGGCCGAGCCCGCGGGAGATGCTGAGGGAGATCCAGATCGCGGCGATCAGGCCGATCACGAGCGATGCACCCACCGCCGAGACCAGCATGACGTGGGCGCGATTGCCGTCCTCATGCGCCAAGGCGGCCCGGTCCGCCATGTTCTTCTTGACGTTGCTGATATAAACGTGGGCGGCGTCCATCGCTTCGCGGACCGCCTTACGAACCTCGACCGCGGACTGCTCGACGGCTTTCGGCCTGTTCGTTCGGGCGGTCCTGAGCGCGTCGTCCTGAACGGCATTCATCCGGGCGTAGGCGGCGGCGAAGTTCTCGATCAGCTTCTTGCCTTCCGGGGACGCTGCGGCGTGAATCTCTTCTTTCAGCTTGAGAAGCGCCTCGCGCTGCTTTGCGATTTCGGCGACGAAGCCATCCGCTTCGCTATCGGACGCCAGAAGCAGATTCTTCTCGGCCCGAACCTGGGTCAGGATCCCCCGCTCGATCTCTGCCGCACGCTCCATCCGGCCGGCGCGGGCCACCAGATTATCGGCAGTCTCGATCATCTCGGTCAGCTTCACATAGGCGAGGCCGCCCGCCGCCATCGAGAGCACCAGGAGCACACCAAACGCGCTGGCCAGCTTGGCCTTGACCGTAAATCTCATGTCCAGCCCCCACAGGTCTCGCCCCGAGACCTCAACTTCAATTCAGGATGCGTTCCATGTTCGGAACGATGACGAACTCTTCACGCCACTTGGCGATGAAGCGAATGAACTCCGGCTTCCAGTGCATGCCGACCCGCGGCGTCTGCTGCACGTCGGTCTGCGATATCTCGGTGACCTCGTAGACCTTGTCGGCGGTGACGCCGACCAGCACCGGCTCGCCGTCGAGCTCCAGCTCGATGACGACGATGCGCGTGTCGGCGGTGTCGTCGAGCTGCGGCATGCCGAAGCGGATGCGCAGGTCGGCGAGCGGAATGACGTTGCCGCGGACGTTGATCACGCTGGGCACGAAGGCCCGCGCCCCCGCGACCCTGGTCACGGGAACGGGATCGATGATCTCGCGCACGAGGCCGGCATCGAGAGCGAACTTCTCCTCGCCGAGGCCGATCATCACGACCTGCATCGCGCCCGTCTGACGCTCGCCAGTCAAACCGTCGTTCATCACGCCGCCTCGCTGATGTGCTGCTTTTCGACCTTCGACTGCGCCAGCGCGACCAGCTGCGCGACGTCGAGGATCAGCGCCGCCGTGCCGTCACCCAGGATCGTCGCGCCCGAGAACATCGTGACGTCCGAGTGCAGCTTGGAGAGCGACTTGATCACGGTCTGGTGGTTGCCGATGATCTGGTCGGCGACGAGACCGACATGGGTCTCGCCGGTCGAGATGATGATGGTCTTCTGATGCCGGTCGGGCGCGCCCGATGCGGTCATGATCTCGCGCAATCGGAGGAAGGGCACCAGATTGCCGCGCACATTGAGGAAATTGCGGCCGCGGGAGCGTTCGTCCTCGGCGGTCAGCTCGATGCATTCCTCGACCGCGGACAGCGGAATAATGTAGCGGCCCTCGCCGACGCGGATCAGCAGACCTTCGATGATCGCGAGCGTGAGCGGCAGACGCAGCGTCACGGTGGTCCCCTCGCCGGGCCTGGTCGACAGGTCGATCGAGCCGCGCATGTTCTCGATGGTGCGCTTGACCACGTCCATGCCGACGCCGCGGCCCGACAGCGCCGAGATGGTCTGCGCGGTCGAGAAGCCGGGATGGAACAGGAATTGATGGATTTCGTGATCGGTCAGCACGGCTCCGGGCGCGATCAGGCCCTGCTCTTCCGCTTTCGCACGGATGCGCGCGGTATTGAGGCCGCCGCCGTTGTCCTTCACGGTGACGAGCACCTGCGCGCCGGAGTGAACGGCGGCGAGCTCGATGCGGCCCTGCTCGGTCTTGCCATTCGCAGAGCGCGTCGCCGTATCCTCGATGCCGTGGTCGATGGCGTTGCGGATCAGATGCACCAGCGGATCGGCGAGACACTCGATCATTGTCTTGTCGAGCTCGGTGTCCTCGCCCGAAGTCACGAATTCGACCGGCTTCGATAGATCGCGCGAGAGATCGTGCACCAGGCGGCGGAAGCGGCCGAACAGCGAGCCGATCGGCACCATGCGCGCACCCATCGTGGTATCGCGCAAGGACGAGGCGAGACGTTCGATTTCCTCGGCGATCATCTTGATCGAGAGGTCGGAGCCGGAGGAAGCGAGCTGGGTCAGACGCGCCTGCGCGATGACGAGCTCGCCCACGCGGTCCATCAGCTCGTCGAGGCGCTCGGCCTGGACGCGAACGGTGGCGATGCCACGATCCTGCTTGGCCTCCTCGCGGCGCGCGGGCGCCGCCTCACGCTTGATCTCGGGCTTGTGTTCGGGCTTGGGTTCGGGCGCGGCTTCGACTTCCGCCTTCGCGACGGGTTGTTCGACGACCGGCGCAGGCTCGACCGCCGGCGCAGCCGTCTCGGCGACGACCTCCTCGTCGAGCAACTGGAACAGCGGCGCCGGCGCGGGCGCCTCGGCCTGCTCGAGCGGCGAGAGCGTCAGCTTCATCTCGTCCTGGACGAACATGAAGACGTCGTCGATCGCGTCCTTGTCGCAGGCCGCGTGCAGCTTGACATCCCACTTCAGATAGCAGTCTTCCGGATCCATCTCGTCGAGGAACGGGACGCCGTCGGTGACGGGCACGACGAAGCAGGGGCCGAGCTTGCAAAGATCTTCAAGCAGATCGAGCGGGTTCGAGCCGTTGCGCAGGATGTGGGATTCGAATTCGAGATACAGGTGCCAGCCGGCCTGCTTGCTCGCGCCGGGCGCCAGGGGCGGCGCCTCGGCGATGTCCACGACCGGCGCGGCAGGCTGGTCGGCCGTGACGAAGCGCTTGAGGTCGTCGAGGATGGCTTCGCCGATGACGTCGTCGGTCGACTGGGGATCTTCGATCAGCGCGCGGATATAGTCCTTGGCGGCGAGCGCGACCGAGATCAGCTCCTGGGTCGGCTTGATCTCGCCCTTGCGGACGCGGTCGAAAGCGGTCTCGAATTCGTGGGTGAAGGAGGCGACCTTGTCGAAGCCGAACATGGCGCCCGAGCCCTTGATCGTATGCAGGGCGCGGAAGGCGGAATCGACCAGCTCGCGGTCGTCGGGACGCAGACCGAGATCGAGCAGAGCTCCTTCGAGCACCTCGAAGAGCTCGCTGGCTTCCTGACGGAATATCTCGGTCGGGTCCATCGCGCTCATGCGCGCACCAATTTGCCGACCACGGCGAGCAGCTGCTCCGGCTTGAACGGCTTGGTGATCCAGCCGGTGGCGCCGGCGCTCTTGGCCTCCTGCTTCACCGTGTCGTTCGATTCGGTGGTCAGGAACACGATGGGCATGCCGACCGCGCTCGGTAGCTTGCGCAGGGCCCGGATCAACTCGAGCCCGTTCATGACGGGCATGTTGAGGTCAGTGATCACGAGGTCGAGCTTGCCGGCCTGGGCCTTGGCGAGCCCTTGCGCACCGTCGCCCGCCTCGATCACGCTGTGGCCGGCCGGCTCGAGCACGACCTTGATCATCTGGCGGATGCTGGGGGAATCGTCGACCGTGAGAATCGTGGCCATCAGGTGCCATCTTTCTTTTGCGGGAAATGCTGATCGATCATCGCATCGCTGGCGAAGCCGGCGCGACGAAGGGTGGTACGCAGAGACTGTGAGAAGGAGGTCAGGACCACCGGCCGGCCCTGGGCCTCACCGGTCTTGGCGGTCGACAGCAGCAGCTGGATCGAGGTCACGTCGGCCTTGTCGACGCTGGAGCAGTCGATCTCGAGCCGCTGCTCGCGCCGGAAGGCCTCGCGAATGAGATCATAAACGCTGCGAACAGCAGCGATGCTGCAATCGGCGGGTAACCGCAGCGACCATTTCGGCTCCGTCGGATCGAGCGCCATCAAAGCCCCGCCTTTGCTAGAATTCCGCTACACGTTTGACGCGAATCCCGTGAGGAAACTCCTAACGCGGCAGTCCGTACAACTACGGGTGATATTTGCCCGGAACTCGCGCAGCTGCATGCAGGTATGCACAACCTGCTGAAATCACATTCACCGCGAGGCCTCGCAGCGCATTTGCTTCGCGTTAAATTCGCCCGGGTTATGCGTGGGGTCCGTGCCTTTGCCAGCGAAGAGAGCCCGGCCACCGATGCTGACCCAAGCGCTCCTGGTTGACGACAGCCGCTCCGTCCTCAACTTCCTGAAACGTCACATCGAGGCCGAAGGTCTGGTCGAAGCCACCACCTTTCTCGATCCCGTGGAAGCGCTGACCTGCGCACGCGAGCGCGTCTTCGACCTCGTGCTGGTCGACTACGAGATGCCGCATATGGACGGCATCAGCTTCATCCGCGTCTTCCGTACCCTGCCCGGCCGTGCCGACATTCCGATCGCGATGATCACCTCGCGCCAGACCGACGACGTCAAGATGGAAGCGCTGCAGGCCGGTGCAACCGATTTCCTGCCCAAGCAGCCGCAGAGTGTCGAGATGACGGTGCGCCTGCGGAACTTGATTCAGCTTGGTGCAGCCGTGCGCAAGCTCAGCGATCGTGCCGCGCATCTGGCCAGTGAAGTCGCGGCAGCGACACGAAAGCTCGGCGAGCGCGAGGAGGAGATCATCCTGCGGCTCGCGCTCGCGGTCGAGTATCGCGACAACGACACCGGCGAGCACACGCTGCGGGTCGCCCGATACAGCCGCATCATCGCCGAGCAGCTCGGCCTGCCGGCCCGGCTCTGCCGCGACATCTATCTGGCCGCGCCGCTGCACGATGTCGGCAAGGTCGCCATTCCCGACAACATCCTGCTCAAGCCGGGCAGGCTGACCGACGAGGAGATGGCGGTGATCCGGACCCATGCGACCATCGGCGAACGGATCCTGGCGGATTCCAGCTGCGAGCTGATCCAGCTCGGTGCGCAGATCGCTGCAGGTCATCACGAGCGCTGGGACGGCGCGGGCTATCCGAACGGGCTCGAGGCGGACGGGATCCCGATGGCCGCACGCGTCGTCGCGGTCGCCGACGTGTTCGACGCCCTGACGACGCGGCGACCCTACAAGGAGCCGATGCCGCTCGAGGCGGCGCGCAACTACCTGGTCGAGCACCGGGGGCGGCAATTCGACCCGGCCTGCATCGATGCGTTCCTGTCGCGCTGGAACGAGGTCGTGGAGATCGCCGCGGGGCAGCAGGCCACGCCGTTTCAGAAGACCGAAGCCACGCTCGTTCCCGATCTGGAGAGTGCAGCGGAGAGCCGTCCGGCCGAGCCCGTCCCGGCGGGCTGACAATTCGAGCAACAGCTTGCCGCGGCTCTGGTTTCTCCGGTCGCCGGGTTGAACCTGTTCCTGCTAGAATAACACCAACACCAAAGAGTGATTCTGGTCACACTTGCCTGGAACCCCTGCTGCTAAGCATCGAACCAGGACGGGGACCCATACCGTCGGTCGAACTGGATGAGAATTCCTATGAAAAGCCTGATCGGCGCCGCTATCGGCGCCTTCTTTGTCGCGGCCCCCGCCTTGGCGGAGACCCCTGCCGCCATCGTCGAGGATGTGCAAGGCAAGGTCGATGGCATCGAATTCATGGACTATGTCGCGGCGGGCAAGATCATCAAGCTCGGCCCCAAGGCCAGCATTACGCTCAGCTATCTCAAATCCTGCCTGCGCGAGACGATCAGCGAAGGCGTCGTGCTGGTCGGCGCCGAGCAAAGCACCGTGCAGCTCGGCGACGTGCAGCGCGCCAAGGTGCCGTGCGACACCAAGGCGGCGCGACTCTCAGAGCGCGAAGCGAACCAGAGTGCCGCGACCACGTTCCGGACCGTGCGGTCCGATGCCAAGGCCGCCCCGTCCAGGCTGCCGACGATCTATGGCGTCGCGCCGCTCATTCAGGCCAAGACCGGCAGCACGCTGATGATCGAGCGCACCGACGGCAAGGAGCCCACGATCAGCGTGCCGCTGAAGAGCGACGTCATGACCCGCGGCAGGTTTTATGATTTCGCCAAGGCCGGAAAGTCGCTGACCCCGGGCGGCAGCTATCTCGCGAGCCTCGGCAGCAAGCGTTACACCTTCCAGGTCGACGCCAGCGCCACCGCATCGCCGACCCCGATCATCGGCCGCCTGCTGCGGCTCGAATAGCGGATCTGGCGACGGGGCGATGCGGCGGATCGGGGGGCGGGACATCGTTGCAGCGATTCTGATTGCGCTCCTCGCGGGCGCAATTTTCACGTCGCCGCCGCTTCAGATCCTGCAAGGCCTCTCGCTCGACATCCTCACGGCGCTGCGCGGCAAGTTCATCGGCGACCGCCGCGATCCCGCCAATTCGCCGGTCGTCGTCGTGGCGATCGACAATGAAACCTACGAGACGGCGCCCTTCAAGGGATCGCCGACGCAGACCTGGACGCGCGAGATTGGCCGCGTGCTCGGCAGCATCACCGAAGGCGGCGCCAGGGTGATCGGCTTCGACGTCATTTTCAAGAACTCGATCGAGCAGTCGGAGATTCCCTTTGGCGACACCGCCCTTGGCGGCCGCATGAAAGGATTCGACCGGGATTATCTCCTCGCGCTGCGGCAGATCTCCGACAGCGGCAAATTGGTGCTCGGCGAAATTCTCAGCAACGACCATCCGGAAGTGCCCTATCGCGCCCAGCAAGTGGCCGTGCGCAACACCGTCCGGGCACTCAACGTCCACACCGACCAGGACGACGTCATCCGGCGAATGCCGCTGAGCTTCGCCATCGAGGGACGGCCGGTCCCCGCGATGGCGGTCGAGCTCGCTGCGCGCGCGACCGGCGCAAAGCCCGAGATTGCGCCTTCCGGCGCGACCGCTTTGTCCGGCTATGCGATCCCGAGCGCGGTGCCGAATACGATGACGCTCAACTTCCGCGGGCTCGGAGGCGACATCCCGACCTTTTCCTTCGTCGACCTGCGCGCCTGCATCGAAAAGGGCGACCGCGACTTCTTTCGCCGCGCTTTCGACGGCAAGGTCGTGCTGCTCGGCACCGTGCTGAATTTCGAGGATCGCAAGCTCACCTCGATGCGCCTGTCCGGCGGTCGTGACGGCACGCCGGCCGCGCGATGCGCCCTGCCCGCGCCGGCAAGCACGCCGCAGAAATCCCGCAGCGACGTCGCCGGCGTGTTCGTCCACGCCACGGCGGTCCGGAACCTGATGGAGCATGACACCGTAACCGAGCTCGGCTTTCCGATGCGGGCCGTTGTCACGATCGCGTTCGCTGCAATCATTGCCTGCGCGGCCTGCGCGCTCGCACCCGGCGGCGCCGTGATCGTCTGGTTCGTGCTCACCGCCGTCTACGCCGCAATTGCCGTCGCGGCCTTCGTTCACGCCCGGGCGCTGCCGCTGACCGAGCCGGCGCTCGCGAGCCTTGCCGCGATCGCGATGATGATCGGCTACCGCTTCGTGCTGGCCGAGCGCGACGAGCGGTTCCTGCGCAAGAGCTTTGCGCTCTATCTCGCGCCCGAGGTGATCGAGACCATGGTCGCCTCCGGCAAGATGCCGGCGCTCGGCGGCGAGATGCGCAACGTCACCATGTTCTTCTCCGATCTCAGCGGTTTCTCGTCCATTGCCGAGACCATGACGCCGGGCGAGCTGGTGACGCTGATGAACGAATATCTGTCCGCCATGACCGATATCATCGAAAGCCACGGCGGTTACGTCGACAAATATATCGGCGATTCCATCGTCGCCATGTTCGGTGCGCCGGCCGACGATCCCGCACACGCAACCAAGGCTGTTCGCGCCGCGCTGAAATGCCACGAAAAGCTTGCGGAGCTCAACGCCGATCACCCTGCCTTCGCCGGGCACGGCCTTTCGCATCGCATCGGGCTGAACAGCGGCGAGGCCGTGGTCGGCAACATCGGCTCGCGCCGCCGCTTCAATTACACCGTGATGAGCGACACCGTGAACGTCGCCTCGCGGCTCGAAGGCGCCAACAAATATTACGGCACCGCGATCATGGCCTCCGAGACGACGATGGCGCAGACCGGCGATGCCTTCGCCTGGCGCGAGCTCGATGCGATCAGGGTGCTCGGTCGCGGCGAGGCCATCAAGGTGTTCGAGCCGTTGGCCGAGACGGGCGCCGAGAGCGGCCAGCAGGCGAAGGTGGCTGCTGCCTATGCGGACGGGCTCGCCTGCTGGCGCGCGCGGGACTTTGCGAAGGCGGCCGACGTTTTTCGGCAGATGGCAGCAGTCGATCCGGCATCAGCCCTGTTTGCGAAGCGCGCCAGTGCGCTTGCGGCACATCCACCGGCGCCGGATTGGACACCGGTCAATACGCTGGAGGGGAAGTAGCGGCACTTACCCTCCCCTGGAGGGGGAGGGTCGGCTCACATTGAGCGAAGCGAAGATGTGAGACGGGGTGGGGTGATCTCTCCACACGGGCACCGTCTCAACCGAGAGACTGTCACCCCACCCCGCTCGCGCTGCGCGCGATCGACCCTCCCCCTCCAGGGGAGGGTGAAGTCGAATGTCTCTAAAACGGCAGGCCCACGTAATTTTCCGCGAGCAGGCGCTGCGCGGTCTCGGACGACAGCAGATAGTCCAATTCCGTCTGCTGCAGCCGATCCTCGTAGTCGATCCGGTCGGGGAAGCGGTGCAGCATCATCGTCATCCACCACGAGAAGCGCTGCGCCTTCCAGATCCGGGCGAGCGCCTTGGCGGAATAGCCTTTCAGGCCGGACTCATCGCCGCGCTGATAATGCGCGAGCAGGGCGTGGTAGAGATAGTAGATGTCGGACGCGGCGCTGTTCAGTCCGCGCGCGCCGGTCGGCGGCACGATGTGCGCGGCATCGCCGGCGAGGAACAGCCGGCCATAGCTCATCGGCTCGGCAACGAAGCTGCGCAGCGGCGCGATGCTCTTCTCGATCGATGGCCCCGTGATCAGGCGGCCGGCGACCTGATCCGGCAGGCGGCGCTTCAGCTCGGCCCAGAACGCGTCGTCCGACCAATCCTCCACCTTGTCGGTCAGCGGCACCTGGATGTAGTAGCGGCTGAGCACCTGCGAGCGCAGGGAACAGAGCGCAAAGCCGCGCGCGTGCTTGGCATAGATCAGCTCCGGCGACACCGGCTTGGTGCGCGACAGCACCCCCAGCCAGCCGAACGGATAGACCTTTTCATATTCGCGCAGCACGTCCTTCGGGATCGACTTGCGGCTGACGCCGTGGAAGCCGTCGGCGCCGACGACGTAGTCGCACTCGACGCGGACCGTCTCGCCGTTCGCGCGATAGGTCACGTAGGGCCGATCCGACGTCAGATCGTGCGGCGCCACGTCTTCCGCATTGTGCACAACCTTGCCGCCGAGGCGGTCCCGGGCCTCATAGAGGTCGCGCGTCAGCTCGGTCTGGCCGTAGACCAGCACCGAATTGCCGCCGGAATGCTTGTGCAGGTCGATCTTGGACAGCACGCCGTCATGGGCGATCTCGAAGCCGCGGTGGATCTCGCCCTCACGGTCCATGCGCTCGCCGCACTGCGCCTCGCGCATCAGCTTGGCGAAGCCATGCTCGAGCACGCCGGCGCGGATGCGGGCGAGCACGTGATCGCGGCTGTATTTCTCCAGCACGATGGTGTCGATGCCCTTGAGGTGCAGCAGCTGGGACAGCAAGAGCCCGGACGGCCCGCCGCCGATGATACAGACCTGAACTTTCATTTTTGCGTCCTCCCGTCGGCACTTTTTTGCAGATTTGATGCCTCAGACCGATGGAGGGTTTCATCATTGTCTTGTACTATTCGAACATGAAAGGCCCCATCCCCGCGATCCGGATCTACAACCTGTTCGGCGAGTCCGGCGATCTGCCCGACGTCGTGCATTGCGAGACCATCGCGTCACGCTCGGTGCTGCATGACTGGACCTTGGCCGTGCACCGCCACGCCCGGCTGCACCAGGTGCTGCTGATCGAGCGCGGCGGCGGCGAGGCGACGCTGGACGGACGCGTCGTGCCGCTCAAGCCGATGCAGGTCGTCAACGTGCCCGTCGGCCACGTCCACGGCTTCCGCTTCGTGCCCGACACGCAAGGATGGGTGCTGACCATCGCCGCGGAGATCCTGGACGAGGCGCTGCTCGCCGCCGAGGGCCTGCGCGGCGCGCTGTCGCGCTCGGCCGTGGTGCGCGGCACGCCGCAGATCCGCGCCATCATGAAGCAGATCTTCGCCGAGCACGCCGCACGCGATTTCGGCCGCGCGCATGTGCTGCGCGCGTTGTCGTCCGCCATGATCGGGCTGGTGGCACGCGCGCTCACGAGCGAGAGCGGCGGCAACGGCACGGTCGAATCCGGCCTGTTCCGCCGCTTCGAGGCGCTACTGGAGCAGCATCATCTGGAGCGTTGGAGCGTCGCCGACTATGCCGAGGCGCTGGCGGTGACGCCGACCCATCTCAACCGGATCACACGGGCGGCGACCGGCGATACCGCCTCGCACCTCATCCTCAACCGCCTGATCCGCGAGGCGCGGCGGAACCTGGTCTACACCAATCTGCCGGTCTCCACGATCGCCTACACGCTCGGCTTCGAGGATCCCGCCTATTTCAGCCGCGTCTATGCCGCAGCCACGGGCGTGTCGCCGCGCGCCTTCCGCGCGCAGCTCCATCGCGAAGAGACCTGAAGCCTCACACGTCGAAGAACACCGTCTCCTCCGGCCCCTGCAGATTGATCGTGAAGGAATACACGACCTTGCCGCCGCGCTCGCCGCGCTTTGCGATCAGGGTCGAGCGCCGCGACGGCTGCTCGATCAAATTGAGCACGGGGTCGGCGGCGTTGGCGGCTTCCTCGTCCGAGAAATAGAGCCGGGTATTGAGGCCGATATTGATGCCGCGCGCGACGATCCAGACATTGACGTGCGGCGCGCATGTCCGGCCCGCTTTGTCGACGATCGCGCCCGGCTTGATGGTCTCGAACGTCACGAGGCCGCTCTCGAAGTCGGAGCCGGCGCGGCCCCAGCCGCGAAATTCCTCATCCGGCGCGCCGGCCGAGCGATCGGCCGGATGGTTGTAGCGGCCGCTGGCATTGGCCTGCCAGATCTCCAGCAGCACGTCGCGCAGCGGCGTGCCGGTGCCGTCGAGCACCTTGCCTTCCAGCGTGATGCGCTCGCCCTGCGTGTTCGGCGTCGTCAGGACGTTCGAGAAGTTCTTCTCGAAGATGTCGAAGCCGGCCATCGCCGGGATCAGGCCGATATGGACGTAGGGCCCGGCCGTCTGCGAGGCGGTTTCCTTGAGATAGTTGAGCGGCTGCGGCATGGCTCAGTTCCCCGCGGTGCGATTTTCAAAATAGGTGGAGCGCTGGCCGCGCAGCACGATGTCGAAGCGGTAGGCGAGCGAGTCGAACGGCGTCGAGGCGTTGAGGTCGAGCGGTGCGACCAGGCGGTCGAGCGCATCCTTGTCCGGTATCGTCGTCAGGATCGGGCAGATCGGGATCAGGGGATCGCCCTCGAAATACATCTGCGTGATCAGCCGCTGCGCGAAGCCGGAGCCGAACACGGAGAAATGGATGTGGGCGGGACGCCAGGAGTTGACGTAGTTGCGCCAGGGATAGGGCCCCGGCTTCACGGTGCGGAAGTAGTAGTAACCGGTATCGTCGGTCAGTGCGCGGCCGCAGCCGCCGAAATTCGGGTCGATCGGCGCCAGATACGTGTCCTTCTTGTGCCGGTAACGGCCGCCGGCATTGGCCTGCCAGAACTCGACCAGCGTGTTCGGCACGCCGCGGCCGGTCTCGTCGACCACGCGGCCGTGGACGACGATGCGCTCGCCGATCGGATCGCCGTCCTTGGCGTAGTTGCGGATCAGGTCGTTGTCGAGCGGACCGAGATCGTTGTGGCCGAACACCGGCCCCGTGATCTCCGAGATCGAGCCCTCCAGCGACAACAGCGCCTGCCGGGGCGAGCGCAGCACCGAGGATTTGTAGCCCGGCGCATGCGCCGGCGGATGAATGGATCGGTCACGCTGGAAGAAGCCGCCGTCGCCGAGCGGCGGCGTCAGGGGCTCGGGACGGTTGAGGCGGGCATCCCGCAAGGCTGGCGCCTGGGCATTCATCGTGTCTCTCCCTGGGGCGCCCGGTCCGGACGCGCGGCTTATGGGGAGATCATGGTCCGGTCTATTCCTCAGATAAATAGATCGATTATAATATATTGCATGAAAGAAATCGATCATTTGGCGCTCGATGGCCACGCGCTCGAACTGTTCCTCGCCGTGCTGGAGGAGGGATCGGTCACCGCGGCGGCAACCCGGCTCGGCCTGACGCAATCTGCGGTCAGCCACGGGCTGAACAAGCTGCGGCGGATCGCAGGCGATCCGCTGTTCGCGAAATCCGGCCGCGGCATCGTCGCCACCGCGCATGCGCAGGCCCTCGCCGCCAAGGCGCGGGCGCTGATCGACGAGATGCGGAGCTTTGCCGGTGGCGTCACGTTCGAGCCGGCCCGCGCGCAGCTGTCGCTGACGATCGCCGCCAATGACTTCCAGCGCGATCTGCTGCTGCCGCGGTTCTTCGCTCATGTCGCCGCACAGGTGAAGACCCTGAGCCTGCGCGTGATCCCTTCGCAGTCGCCCTCGCCCGCAATGCTGCGCGAAAACCGCTGCGACGTCCTGATCACGCCGCTGCCGCCGTCCGGTATCGACATCGTGCAGAAGCGCCTCTTGAGCGATCATTACGTCTGCTACTTCGATCCCAAGATGCGCACCGCGCCGGCCGGCCGCAGTGCCTATCTCGCGGCGCGCCACATCACGGTCGTCTATACCGACAATGAGCGGCTCGACTTCGACCGCCGGCTGGCGGCCAACGGTCTTCACCGCGACATCGCGATCTCGGTGCCGAGCTTCTCCGGCGTGCCGTCGTTCCTGCGCGGCTCGCAGATGCTGGCGAGCATGCCGAGCCTGCTGGCGTCCGGGATCATGCGCGATTTCGCGCAAACGCGGATTCCGCTGGCGTCCCGCACGCGGACACTGGCCGAGCTGCCGATGTTCATGGTCTGGCACCAGCGCTATCAGAAGGACCCGGCCCATCGCTGGGTCAGGAACCAGCTCGAGACCGTGGCAGCGACGGCCGCCAAGGCGTGATCAAGCCGTGATAACGATACCGTCTTTCGGAAGACCAGCTCTGGCCAATTCCACTGGTTGCGCGCGGGCCGCCACGCTAGAATTACTCCATGACAGTGACCGACATTGCGAGCCGGACCTACAATCACAGCTGGCGGCTGGATCCCATCATCCGCAGCCTGCTTGATACCGATTTCTACAAGCTATTGATGTTGCAAATGATTCGGGAGACCTACCCGAGTCAGCAGGTGACCTTCTCGGTCATCAACCGCTCGCGCCACGTGCGGCTCGCCGAGATCATCGACGAGAGCGAGCTGCGCGCCCAGCTCGATCATGCCCGCACCATCCGCTTCACCAAGAAGGAGCTGATCTGGCTCGCCGGCAACACCTTCTACGGCAAGACCCACATGTTCTCGGCGGACTTCATCCGCTGGCTGGCCGAATTCCGCCTGCCCGAATACGAGCTGCGCAAGGTCGAGGGCCAGTACGAGCTGCATTTCCACGGGCCGTGGACCCACACCACGATGTGGGAGATCCCTGCGCTCGCCATCCTCAACGAGCTGCGCTCCCGTGCGGCGATCAAGGGCCGCGGCCGCTTCGAGCTCGACGTGCTCTATGCCCGCGCCAAGGCCAAGCTCTGGACCAAGGTGGAGCGTCTTCGCAAGCTGGAAAACCTGCGCCTGTCCGATTTCGGCACCCGGCGCCGTCACGGCTTTCTCTGGCAGCGCTGGTGCGTCGAGGCGGTGAAGGAGGGCCTCGGCTCGTCCTTCATCGGGACGTCCAACGTGCTGCTGGCGATGGACAACGACCTCGAGGCGATCGGCACCAATGCGCATGAGCTGCCGATGGTCGCGGCCGCGCTCGCCAAGGACGACGAGGAATTGCGCTGGGCGCCCTATCGCATCCTCGACCAGTGGCGCCAGACCTATGGCGGCAACCTCCTGATCGCGCTGCCCGATGCCTTCGGCACCAAGGCCTTCCTGCGCGATGCGCCGGAATGGGTCGCAGACTGGACCGGCTTCCGGCCCGACAGCGCGCCGCCGATCCAGGCCGGCGAGGAAATCGTCGCGTGGTGGGAGAAGAAGGGCCGTAACCCCAAGGACAAGCTGCTCGTCTTCTCCGACGCGATGGATGTCGGCTCGATCGAGGAGACCTATCACCACTTTGCCGGCCGGGTGCGGCTCTCCTTCGGCTGGGGCACCAACCTCACCAATGATTTCGTCGGCTGCACGCCGGACGGCTCGTTCAATCTCGATCCGATCTCGCTGGTCTGCAAGGTATCGTCGGTCGACGGGCGTCCCGCCGTCAAGCTCTCCGACAATCCGGAGAAGGCGACCGGCATCCCCTCGGAGATCGAGCGGTACCTGCGCGTGTTCGGCGACGCCGGCCGCGTGCGCAAGCCGGTGCTGGTCTAGCCCCGGCACGTCCGTCCTCGCTCAAGCAAAACGCACACGACGAATGCGACAAGTCGGTCGGGCGATTTGACGGCATTTGACGCAATCTGCAGGCGATCACTTCACGGCGCCTTCACCCTGCGACGCAGTCCTTCGCACCTTTCAGGCCGAGTTAAGCAACCATCGCTTCTACTTCGCATTGCAGGCGCGGCGCTCCGCAGGGGCAGCGCGCGATTCGGGGAACGCCAGGGTGTTTCGCAGAACAGCGACGTCGATGAGGAGGCGCAGCTTCCTTCACGTCATCAAGCTTGTCTCGCCTTTCGTGATGGTCGTCGTGCTCCAGGCAGCGATCGCGGGATTCAGCCTGGAGGTGATGTCGTCGGTTCGCGCCTATGTCGCAGGCGAAGCATTTTGGTCGCGTTCGCAGAAGAACGCCGTCTATTTCCTCAATCTCTATCTGCATTCCGGCGAGCCCAGCCAATTCGCGCAGTACCAGGCCTCGCTCGCCGTCCCCATCGGCGACGAGTTCGCGCGCTGGGCACTCGAGCGCGATCCGGTCGACGTCGAGGCGGCCCGCATCGGCTTCCTGCAAGGCGGCAACCATCCCGATGACGTCCCGGGATTGATCTGGCTGTTTCGCTACTTCAACCGCGTCAGCTTCCTCCAGGAAGCGATCCAGGAGTGGAGAGCCACCGATCCCATGCTGCTGGAGCTGAGCGTCTTCGGCGAGGTCATTCGGTCCGAGTGGCAGAACGGTCCTCTTCAGGACGCAAGCCGTGTGCAAGCCCTGTCGTCGCGGCTCTCCGAGCTCAACACCCAGTTCACCGTGCATGCCAAGCGGTTCTCGGCCGTCCTCGGTGAAGGCTCCCGCGCCATCAAGCTGACGCTGACCGGCATCAACATCGTCACCGCCGCCGTGCTCGCCCTGCTCCTGATCTGGCACACCAGACGATTGGTGCTGCAACGACAGGCGTTCGAGAACGCGTTGCATGCCGAGAAGGAACGTCTGGCCTTCCAGGCTTCGCACGACTGGTTGACCGGCCTGTCCAACCGCCGCGCCTTCGAGGCGCGACTGCAGGGCGAGCTGGACGTTGCGGCAGCGGGTTCGCTCAGCCTGATCCTGCTCGACCTCGACCAGTTCAAGAATGTCAACGACAGCTGCGGGCATCTTGCCGGCGATCGCCTGCTCTGCCAGGTCGCGCGTCTGCTGCAACAGGACCGGCGCCCGCACGATTTGGTGGCGCGCCTGGGCGGCGACGAATTCGGCCTGATCCTGCCGCAGTGCTCGCCTTACGACGCGGTCGATACCGCCGAACGGCTGCGGCGATCAATCGAGATGTTCACCTTCGCCTGGGACGATCGCTGCTTTGCGGTGACCGCCAGCATCGGCGTCGCCTGCGTCGCCGACAGCACCACCACGCTCGAGGACGCGATGCGGCGCGCGGATGCCGCCTGTTATCGCGCCAAGGAAAAGGGACGCAACCGGGTCCAGGTCGACGGCGGCAGACCCGACGTCGTGCTCGTTGCAGCCCGGCCGCGCGAGGCCGTGGCGCGGCGAGGCTGATCGCCGCCTGCGAGCGGCTTGATCTCGTCGGCCACGAGGACCAACGCTCGGACGCAAGCGGGAATCAGGCCGGGTGCGCTCTAGGCATGAACAACGGCCTCCTGAGCAGCTTGTGCGTAAGGCGTCAGGGCCGCAACGACCCGGTTGTGGTACCCCGGCCACATCATTCCCGAAAACGTTGCGTCTTTCGCATTTCGACACTTTGCCTTGCGCGCTCGTCCAAGAAGGCCGAGGCCTCCGTCACTAAGCATAGCAGCTGCCCCTCGTTGCTGCCGGATTCCGTCCGGACCGCATTGTGAACGGAGTTTGCAGTTGTCTTGGAATGATTGGATGACCTCGCCGCATGTCAGCGCTGCAACCACGCGCCCGCGACACGTGCTCCTCTTGAGCACGGCGATCAGTGCTCTTGCCGCAGGTGCCACACTGCCCTGGTTGACCGCGCCGGCGGCAGCAGCCTGCGTGATTACCGGTAGCGGTTCGCAGACGGCGCTTCAATCGGGCGATTCGATCACCTGCACCGGGGCGGGAAACACCCTCGTCAAGACGGCACCGGGGGTCAGCGGCGTCACCGCCAACATCGGCGACGGCACAGCGACGTCCGTGAACGATCCCGCCTTTGCGGGCGTCATCTTCGAAGCCGCATCCAATGGCGCGATCAATGTTTCCGGCAACGCGTCGATCACGTCCGCCAACAGCGACGGCATTGCATTAGTCAGCGGCAGCAACAACAACGTCATCGCGATAGATGCGGGTGCCGTCGTCGGGTCGTCGTCCGTCGGAGCTTCGGGACTCGCCCTGTCCAATTCCAGCAACAACATCGTCGTCATCGGGGGGACGGTCGGAAGCGCCGCGCCCTTGACGAGCGGCATTGGGATCGGCACTGGAGCGGCAAGCAACCAGGTCAACATCCTGTTGGGCGGGGGGTGGTCCAATCCAGCAATGTCGGGGCGATCGATCTCAACGGCGCGGGCGCCGGCAATACCATCGACAACGCGGGTACGATTTCGAGTGCTTCCGGCTCCGCAATCCTCGGCTCGGCCAATCAGGATTCCGTCATCAACTCCGGCACGATCATGACCGGCGCCAGCACGGCCGTGGACCTCAAGGACGGCCACGACATCTTCGCGCTGCATGCCGGATCAAACATCACGGGCGCGGTCCTCGGCGGCAACGGAACGGACACGCTGCGGTTCGGCGGGACAGCCGATAGCTCTTTCGATCTCGGCACATTCGGTGCGGCCCAGCAGTTCCGGGAGTTCGAAGCGCTGGAAAAGACCGGCAGCTCCGCCTGGACGTTGACGGGCTCCACGACGGACACGGCGATGATGAATGTCCAGGCCGGCATCCTCATCGTCAGCGGCGCAATGCCCAATGTTGCGACGACGGTCGGCAGCGGCGGCACGATCGGGGGAGACGGAGCGATCGGCGATCTCACCGTGCTGTCGGGCGGCAGGGTCGCGCCCGGCGGTTTTGGTTCGCTCACGGCGTACGGCAACGCCACATTCAACGCCGGTTCGACCTATGCGATCTCCGTCAACGCGGCCGGTCAATCCGACAAGATTCTCGCCGTGGGCGCCACGTTGAACGGCGGCACCGTCGCGGTTACCACGCTTGCGGGTGCCTACGCGCCTTCGACGCAATACACGATCCTCAGCACGACGACCGGCGTCACCGGATCCTTCGCAAACGTCACGCTGAGCGGATACAATCCGCAGTTCTTCACCTCCGCCCTGAGCTACGACGGGCTCTCGGTATTCCTGACGCTCAATTACAACTCGGCCGTCTTCCAATCCGTCGCCCAAACGCAGAACCAGAAGGCCGTGGCCGGCGCATTGAGTGCGTTCGGCCCCAACCTGCCCTTCCTCGCATCGTTTGCCGGCCAGAGCGATGCCCAGCTGCGCACCAGCATGGACCAACTTTCGGGGGAAGCCGCCACAGGAGCCCAGCAGGGCGCTTTCCAGTTCACGGGCCAGTTCCTCGGCCTCATGCTCGATCCGTTCGTCAGCGGACGCGGGACCTTGGGCAGCGCCACAGGCGACACCGTGCTCGGCTTCAACCCCGCGCGCGCCGCGTTTCCGCATGATATTGCGCTGGCCTACAACAAGGTCTTGGGCGCACCGGCCGCACCGACCTTTGCGGAGCGCTGGACCGCCTGGGGAACGGCGTTCGGCGGCGCCAACCGCACCGGCGGCGATTCCGTCGTGATCGGAAGCCACGACCTCAGCGCGCGCGCGGGCGGCGTCGCGGCCGGAGCCGACTATCATGTCGGCCATGACGCGATCGTCGGCTTTGCGCTCTCCGGCGGCGGCACCAAATGGGATCTGGCGCAGGCGCTGGGCGGCGGCAAGAGCGATGCGCTGCAGGCCGGCGTCTATACCGCGTTGCGTACCGGCCCGGCCTATTTCGCCGCCTCGCTCGCCGTGGCCAACCACTGGATGTCGACAGACCGCCTCGCGCCGTTCAGCAATCAGCTCACCGCGAAATTCAACGCGCAGACCTTCGGCGGCCGCATCGAGGGCGGCTATCGCTTCGCGACGCCGATCGGCGGCTTCACGCCCTACGCAGCGGCACAGGCGCAGGCGTTTCGCACGCCGACTTACGCCGAGGTTGATCTGGCGGGCGGCGGTCTTGGGCTGACGTATCAGAGCCGCACCGCCTCCGGCACAAGGAGCGAGCTCGGCGCACGCTTCGACCGGGCGACACTGGTTGCGCCGAATGCGGTCCTGACGTTGCGCGGCCGCGCGGCCTGGGCGCATGATTGGGTGAGCGATCCGGCACTGCTCGCCGCGTTCCAGGGGCTCCCCGCCGCGAGCTTCATCGTCAATGGTGCGACGCCGGCGAAGGACGCCGCGCTCGCATCTGCCGGCGCCGAGCTGAAGTTTTCGAACGGTGTTTCCCTGTCCGCCAAGTTCGACGGCGAGTTCGCGGCCTGCAGCACCACATATTCCGGCACTGCGAGCCTTCGATACGCCTGGTAACGGCGATCCCTCATCGAGATGGCGGTGCGCCCACCGGCAGAATGCCGAGGCCGGCGAGATGCACGTCGATGAACTGGTCGACCTGCTGGCGCAGCATCTGGGGCGGCACGGCCACCATGCGCTCCTCGAGACCGAGCGAGATGATGCCGTGCACGGCGGAGAACAGCGTGCGCGACAGCAGCGCGATCTTCACGTCATCCGCATCCGGCAGCAGCCGCACCAGCGGCGCATGCATCAGCGCGAAGGCGTCCATCACCATCTGCAGGATGTCGTCGGGATAGGGGCGGTCATCCTCCATCCGGTGCTCGAACAGCGAGCGCAGCAGGTTGGCGTGCTCGGCAAAGAAGTCGAGATAGGTCGCGGCAAGTCCATAGAGCTGGCGCACGGGATCATCAGCCGCAACCCCGCGAAGCCGGGCCGTGAGGGCCTGAACGGTCTCCCGGTTGACGGTCAGGATCACGCCGTCGAAGTCGCCGAACTCGTTATAGACACTGCCGACGGAACAGCCGGCGGCCTCCGCGACGTCCCGAACCTTTAATGATCTCAATCCCTTAGCGGCGATGATGCCGCGCGCGATCTCCAGGATCTGGAGCCGCCGCCGATTTTTTTTCCGGTCTCGCAGGGATTCTTCTTGAACATTGTTCATTTTCAAGCTACTCATGTGAACATTGTTCAATTTAACCTGGAGACCTGCAAAATGCAAACCTTCGCTGTTGATATCGCCGCCACCTTCGTCGACGACGCTGCCGCCCTCGTCACCGGCTTTGGCCGAACCCTGCTGCGGTTCGCCATGGCGCCGATCAATCGCATCGCCAACGCCTGCGACGTCGCCGGCGTGCTCGCCGAACGTCGGGCCGCCTTCCGGATGTGGCGCGCCAGCCGCGACCGTGCACGCTCCGAACGACGCAGGTTTAGCGTTCTCGGCCGCTTCTCGCCCTTTCGCCACCTCTCCCATCTCACCTAAGGCGAATGCAGTCGTGCCCTCAAGTTTGCCCGGAATCCCGGACCTGGTTGCAACGAAGGACTCACCATGACCGGACATTCGCGGTCGATCTCGCTTACCTCCGTGAAGCGGTTCAGGTTTTCTCATCGCCTGGACCCTATCCGGGTCAGCGCGGCTCGTCCGCCGGTGGTGGCGCGGCCGCGTCCAGATAGTTGCGAACCTAACGAGACCATTTGGAGACCAACAGGATCGGAAGGACGGACGGGACAGCGCAGGCAGGCAACTTCGTCCCCTGCACTCGTCGGCCCCATACGCTTCCGGTCGTGACGCCCACCGGTAACAACCTCAGGCTGCCTTTCCAAGACAGGACTAGTCATGATCAGGGAATTGATGTCGTCACGCCGCTTTGCGCCGCTGTTCTGGGCGCAATTCTTCTCGGCGCTCAATGACAATGTGCTCAAGAACGCACTCGTCATCATTCTGCTTTACAGCGCCGCAACCGGCCACGGCGATGCGCTCGTGACGGTGGCGGGCGCCGTCTTCATCTTCCCCTATTTCATCCTGTCCGGGCTCGGCGGCCAGCTCGCCGACAAATACGTCAAATCCGTCGTCGCAAGGCGGCTCAAATTCGTCGAGATCTTCGCAGCCTGTTTTGCCGCCGCCGGCTTCTTCCTGCATTCGGTGCCGCTGCTGTTCGCAGCGCTGGCGCTGTTCGGCACCATCGCCGCGCTGTTCGGTCCCGTGAAATACGCCATGCTGCCGGACCAGCTCGAGCTCGGCGAGCTCGCGACCGGCAACGCGCTGGTCGAAGGCGCGACCTTCATGGCCATCCTGCTCGGCACTGTCGCCGGCGGCCAGTTCGTGGCCGGCTCCGCGCATATGGGCTGGGTCGCCTCCGCCGTGGTCGCGCTGGCGCTGCTGTCCTGGGCGTTCGCCGCCCGCATTCCGCAGACGACGCCCTCCGCGCCCGACCTCCCCGTCGATGCCAATCCCTGGACCTCGACGGTCAGCCTGCTCAGGACCTTGCACGCCGACCATCGCTTGTGGGACGGCACCGTGATCGTGTCCTGGTTCTGGCTGGTCGGCGCCATCGTGCTGTCGCTGCTGCCCGCGCTGGTCAAGGATGTCGTCGGTGGCACCGAAGGCGTGGTGACGCTGTGTCTTGCCATCTTCGCGATCGGCATCGCCATTGGCTCGTTGTTTGCCGCAAGCCTCAGCCACGTCCGCCCGAACCTGGCGCTGGTGCCGATCGGCGCCATCATCATGGGCTTCGCCGGCCTCGATCTCGCCTGGGCCATCGGCGTCGCCGCCAAGGGGCAGGACATCACCGCGCTCGGCTTTGCAACCTCGTTCGCCGGCCTGCGCATGCTAGCCGACTTCGTCGCCTTCGCATTCGGCGGCGGCCTGTTCGTCGTTCCGTCCTTCGCCGCGGTCCAGGCCTGGTCGCAGCCTTCCGAACGCGCCCGCATCATCGCCGCCGGCAACGTGCTGCAGGCCGCCTTCATGGTGGTCGGCTCGCTGTTCGTCGCGCTGTTGCAGGCGGCGGGTCTCCATATCGGCTGGATCTTCTTCGGCCTCGGGCTCGCCAGCTTCGGTGCGGTCTGGTTCGTTCTGACCAAGTGGGGCAAGGAAGGCGTGCGCGATGCCGGCGGCCTCTTGTTCCGCGCGCTGTTCCGCACCGAGGTGCGCGGGCTGGAAAACCTGCCGCCTCCGGGCACGCGCATGCTGATCGCGCCCAACCATGTCAGCCTGATCGACGGCCCGCTGCTGCACGCCGTGCTGCCGATCGACGCCAGCTTCGCGGTCGATACCGGCATCGCCAAGGCGTGGTGGGCCAAGCCGTTCCTGCGCGTCGTCAAGCACTACACCATGGACCCGACCAAGCCGCTGGCCGCGCGCGACCTGATCAAGCTCGTCGCCGCGGGCGAGCCCGTGGTGATCTTCCCCGAGGGACGCATCACCGTCTCCGGATCGCTGATGAAGGTGTATGACGGCACCGCGATGATCGCCGACAAGGCCGACGCCGTGGTCGTGCCGGTTCGCATCGAAGGCGCGCAGCGTTCATATCTCAGCTATCTCAACAGCAGCCAGATCAAGCGGTCGTGGTTTCCGCGCGTGACGGTCACCATCCTGCCGCCGGTCAAGCTCCCGGTCGATGAAACGCTCAAGGGCAAGGCGCGCCGCAATGCCGCCGGCGCCGCGCTCCAGGACGTGATGATCGACGCCCTGGTCAAGAACGCCATGCTCGATCACTCGCTGTTCGAGGCGCTCGGACACGCCTATCGCGATCGCGACACCGGCAAGGTCATCATCGAGGATGCGCTCGGCACCAAACTGACCTATCGCAAGCTGATCCTCGGCGCGCAGGTCCTGAGCCGCAAGCTGGAGAACGGCACCGGCGTCGGCGAGAATGTCGGCGTGCTGCTGCCGAACTCGGCCGGCGTCGCCGTCGTCTTCATGGCGCTGCAGAACAGCGGCCGGGTGCCGGCGATGCTCAACTTCTCGGCCGGCCCGGTCAACGTGCTCGCCGCCATGAAGGCCGCGCAGGTCAGGACCGTGCTGACGTCGAAAGCCTTCATCGAGAAGGGCAAGCTCGACAAGCTGATGACCGCGATCTCCGCGGAGGCGCGCGTGGTCTATCTCGAGGACGTCCGCGCCTCGATCGGCGCGGCCGACAAGATCAAGGGCCTGCTCGCCGGCACCACGCCGCGCGTCGTCCGCCAGGCCAACGATCCCGCCGTGGTGCTGTTCACCTCGGGCTCGGAAGGCACGCCCAAGGGCGTCGTGCTGTCCCACCGCAACATCCTCGCCAACGCGGCGCAGGCGCTGGCGCGGGTCGATGCCAACGCCAACGACAAGGTGTTCAACGTGCTGCCGGTGTTCCACTCGTTCGGGCTCACGGGCGGAATGATGATGCCGATGCTGGCGGGCATCCCGATCTACATGTACCCCTCGCCGCTGCACTACCGCATCGTGCCCGAGCTGATCTACCAGACCGGCGCCACCATCCTGTTCGGCACCGACACGTTCCTCACCGGCTACGCCCGCTCGGCGCACGCTTACGACTTCCGCACCCTGCGCCTCGTGATCGCCGGCGCCGAAGCGGTCAAGGACCGCACGCGCCAGGTGTTCATGGAGCGCTACGGCATCCGCATCCTCGAAGGCTACGGCGTCACCGAGACGGCTCCGGTGCTGGCGATGAACACGCCGATGGCCAACCGTCCCGGCACCGTCGGCCGTCTCTCGCCGCTAATGGAAAGCCGGCTCGATCCGGTCCCCGGCATCGAGGAAGGCGGCCGCCTCTCGGTGCGCGGCCCGAACGTGATGCTCGGCTATCTCAGGGCCGAAAATCCCGGCGTGCTCGAAAAGCTGCCCGAGGGCTGGCACGACACCGGCGACATCGTGGCGATCGACGCCGCCGGCTTCATCACCATCAAGGGCCGCGCCAAGCGCTTTGCCAAAATCGCGGGCGAAATGGTCTCGCTGTCGGCGGTCGAAGCCATCGCGGCGGCGCTGTGGCCGCAGGCCGCATCGGTCGCGGTGTCGATCCCCGATCCACGCAAGGGCGAGCGCATCGTGCTGCTGACGACGGAGAAGACCGCCGAGCGCAGCGCGATGCAGGCCCAGGCCAAGACGATCGGCGCGTCGGAGCTGACCGTGCCCGCGGCAATCATGGTGGTCGACAAGGTGCCGCTGCTCGGCACCGGCAAGACCGACTACGTCACCGCGACGACGATGGCGCGCGAGCAGGCCTCGGCGCCGGAGCGCGAGGTGGCGTAGGAGAGATGCAGAAGGCGGTTCGAACCGGGCGGCGTGGCACTTGTCACGCCGCCGTCCGCCGCTCCTGGGCGTAGCGCACCAAGGCGGCGAAGCGATAGATGCCGTGCACGAACTTGCCGTAGGGCATGGTGATGAACAGCGCGAACACCGCGCCGAGATGCAGCGCGAGCAGCGGCCCCATCGCGGCGGTCTCGCGCAGGACCAGCAGCAGCATGCCCGTGAGGCCGGTCAGGAACAGCATGGCGATGAAGCCGACGTCCATGCCGTAGCGGCTCTCGTCCAGCAGCGCGGGATCGCGTTGCATCCTGGCCATGAACAGGCCGATCGGGCCGATGATCAGCCCGATGCCGCCGAGCGTGCCGAGCACCACCGGCAGGTCCCACCACGGATACGGCGCCTCGCGGCCGAGCAGATAATGATACAGCGTCGCCACCGACGTCGCGGCGAAGCACAGGATGAAGCCGTAGAACGTCAGGTGGTGATACAGCCTGCGCCGGTCGGTCGGCTTGTCGTCCTCGTTGTAGCAGCCGACGCCGCCGCCATGGAGATAGCGCAGCTCGCCGGCGTCGCGGATCGCCTGGAAGATCGAGCCGCCATCGGCGCGCCCGCCGATCGCGGGACCGATGTCGCGCCAGAAGGCCCGCACGCTCATGACCAGCGCAAGAACGGCATAGAGGAATGCGGCGCTGAACAGGGCGACCATCGCGTTGTGCGGCATCAGCTTGTAGAAGGCGCCGGGACCGGTGTGCACGCCGAACAGCACGCTGCGATCGTTGAGGGCGGCAAAGCCAAGGATGAACGCCGCCATGCTGAGCGCAGCGATGACGCTGATGACGAGACCGTTGCGCGCGAAGGCACCGGACAGCGCCTGAGGCCAGGCATAGGCCGCATAGGATTCCGCGCGCGCGACCGCCAGCGTCTTGGGGACATTGACGTTGAATTCGTGCGGCGGCGAGAACTGGCAGTCGACGTAGCAGGCGCCGCAGGCATGGCAGAGATTGGCGAGATAATTGAGGTCGCCGTCGGAGAAAGCGCGGCGCATCTCCATCGCCGGAAACACCGCGCACAGGCCCTCGCAATAGCGGCAGGAATTGCAGACCGTCATCAGGCGGTCGGCTTCGTCCAGAATTCTAGTTCCGTGCATGTTTCGCCGCTTCCCGTCCCGCGATCCGTCCAAACACGCTGCCGATGGTCATGCCCATGCCGGCGGCATAACCCTTGCCGAGCACGTTGCCGGCCATGATCTCGCCGGCCGCGAACATGTTGGCCGACGGTTTGCCGCCCTTCATCAGCATCCGCGCCTCCTTGTTCACGCGCGTGCCGAGATAGGTGAAAGTGATGCCGGGCCGCACCGGATAGGCGAGAAAAGGCGGCGTCTCGATCTTGCGCGCCCAATGCGTCTTGGGTGGCGTAATGCCCTCGGTCACGCAATCGTCCAGAATGGTGTGGTCGAAAGTGCCGGGCCGCACCGCGGCGTTGAACTCGGTCACGGTCTTCTCCAGCGCGGCCGGATCGAGCTCGAGCTTGGCGGCGAGCTCGGCCACCGTCTGGCCGGCAATCGGCGGGAACAGCGTCGGCATGAAGCTGGTGACGACGGTGGAATCGAAGATGATGTAGGCGATCTGGTCGGGCTGCGCCGCCACCAGCCGGCCCCAGATCGCGTAGCGCTTTGGCCAGATGTCCTCGCCCTCGTCGTAGAAGCGCTGCGCGTGCTTGTTGACGACGATGCCGAACACGACGGAATCGTGCCGCGTGATGATGCCGCCGTCGAATTTCGGCGCGCGGGCATCGATCGCGACCGCATGGCACTGGGTGGGATCGCCGACCTCCTGCACGCCCTTGTCGAGCAGCATCTTCAGGATCGCGCCGCGATTATAGGGCGTGCCGCGGATCAGGAAATTGTCGGCGGCCTCGCCCCAATATTGCTTCAGCCATTCGATGTTGGCCTCGAACCCGCCGGCCGCGGCGACCAGGGAGGTGGCGCGGATCTCGGTCTCGCCCTTGACCGGCCGTTTCAGCCGTGCGGCGAGAAACATGCCGTCCTCGATCACGAGGTCGGTGACCTCGGCATCGTATTCGACGTCGACGCCGAGCCGCTCGGCGGTCAGATACAGCGCGTTCAGCATCGCCCGGCCGCCGCCGAGAAAGAACGAATTGGTGCGGCCGAGGCTCAGCGTGCCGCCGAGCGAGGGCTGCCAGCGCACGCCCTGCTCCACGATCCAGTCCAGGATGTCCTTGGACTCGCGGATCATGTGACGCGCCAGCGCCTCATCGGTCTGCCCGCCGGTGACGCGCAGTAGGTCCTCCCAGAACTCCTCCTCGGTGTAGGGGCCGGTCAGGATTTCGGTGGCGGCGTCATGGGCGCAGCGCATATTGCGGGTATGGCGGGTGTTGCCGCCGCGATAGAATTTTGGCGCCCCCTCCAGCACCAGCACCGACGCGCCGCCGCGCCGCGCCGCGATCGCCGCGCACAGCGCCGCATTGCCGCCGCCGATCACCAGCACGTCGTATCTGCTGCTCATGCGGTCCGCCCGACGGCACGCGAGATTGGAGAAATTCCGTCCGTCAGTGGCATGCTCGACCTTCCAGCGTTGCGCATTCTGTCGACAACTAGCGCCTCGCCCGGCGCGCGGGACGCGCGTCTTCAGACGAAGCCGATAAAGCACTGTCGAGCAGCTCGGTCGGGCCACCCAGCGCGCGCGTCAGGCGGGCGGCGGCTTTCAGCAACAACGACGTCATCGCCTTGATATTGTCCCTTGTGAAGCGCGGCTTCGGCCCCGAGAGCGACAGGGCGCCGGCGCATTTGCCACCGGGGCCGAACACCGGGCACGCAAGCCCGGCGCAATCGGGATCGCGCTCGCCAAAAGACAAGGCGATGCAGCTCTCGCGGATCGTGTCATAGCCCTCGCCTTTTTCACCGTCGAAAGCCAGGATGACCCGTCCGGCCGCGCCGCGGTCCAGCGGCAGCAGCATGCCGGCCTCGACCCGGTCGAGCGTCGAATGCTGGGAGTCGACGCGGAAGACGCAGAGCCGGCGCTTGGCATCATGCCGCACGTGATAGGAAGGGCTTTCGGTGCCGTCCGCCACGAGCTGGCGCAGGATCGGCATCACGCGATCATACAGGTTGTTGCCGCGCTGATAGATCGCGCCGAGCCGGAAGGGCGTCGGCCCGAGATGGTAGCGGCCGTCGGCGAGCTGCAGGAGATAGCCGAACTCCTGTAACGAGGCCATCAGCCGCAACAGCGTGCTCTTGTACATGCCGGTCCGCCGGGCGAGCTCGGCCAGCGTCATCGGCTCCGGCGCTTCCTCGAAGGCTGCAAGGATGGTCAGGGCGCGGTCGACGGCGGCGACACCGGGCATGCAGTCTCCTAGTCCGGGAATCCAGAGGGATCGATGAGCTTGGCGATGACGGGAAAGTACGCATCGCCCATGCCCTTGTCGATCGTCTCCTGGAAGATCGTGCGCATCAGCGCGGCGCCGCGCAGGCTCAGCCCGGCCTGTGCGCCCAGCTCCAGCGCGTAGGAGAGATCCTTCATCGCATATTCGGTCGAGAAGGCCCGCAGCGGAAATTCCTCGGCGACGATCGCCTTCATGCCATGATTGCGCAGGGCAAAACTGTCCGCAGACCCCTTGGACAGCGTTTCAAGCAGCAGCTTCGGCTCGACGCCGCTGTGCTTGGCGATCGCGACGGCTTCCGCCAGCGCATTGACCGTCTCAAACAGCACCATGTTGTTAAGGATCTTCGTGACCTGCCCGGCTCCGGTGCCGCCACAGAGGGTGACGTCCGTGGCGAAATGGCGGATCAGCGGCTCGACCCGGCCAAAGTGCTCGGGCGTCGCGCCGACCATGACGCTGAGCGTGCCGTCCTGCGCGGCCTGACGTGTGCGCGCGATCGGCGCGTCGATCCAGAGCGCGCCTTTGTCAGCCAGCTGCTTGGCGAATGATCGCGTCTGGCCGACATCGGAGGTGCCGAGATCGATCACGGTCTGGCCGCTTCTGATGGTCGGCAAGATGCCTTCGAAAACCGACATCACATGCTTGGCGCTGGGCAGGCACAGGAAGATCGTCCCGGCGCCGGCGGCGACGTCCGCGACCGACTTTGCCGCCATCGCTCCGTCGGCCACGATCCGCGCCAACGGCTCTGCGGCGAGGTCAAACGCCAGCACCGGCCGGCCGCTCTTGCGCAACAGGTTGCGGCAGATCGGCTCGCCCATGACGCCGAGACCGACGAATCCAATCGAACCAGACATTCCATACTCTCCTCGAAATCCTGCGGCCGGGCGGATGGCGGCCCGCCCGGCCTCCGCGCTTACTTCACCAGCGGACAGCCGCCTTCGCTCATCGGCCGGAACACCTCTTCGCCCGGCTTGGAGCTGACGACCCGGTAATAGTCGAACTTGTACTTGGATTCTTCCGGCTTCTTCACCTGGACCAGATGCATGGTGTGCAGCACGCGCCCGTCGGGGCGGATCGCGACATCCTTGTTGTACATATCATTGACTTTCAACTCGTGCATCTTGGCGGCAACGGCCGTCGCGTCCGTGGTGCCGGCCGCCTTCACGGCGGCAAGGTAGTGGTGAACGCCGCTATAGACCCCGGCCTGCACCATGCTCGCGACCTTGCCATCCATCAGGGCGGCATAGCGCTTCGACCATGCCCGGGTTTGCTCGTTGAGATCCCAATAGAACGAGGTCGTCACCTGCAAACCCTGGGTGACCTTCAGGCCGAGCGAGTTCACGTCCGTGATGAAAACGAGCAGGCCAGCGAGCTTCTGGCCACCCTCGACGATGCCGAATTCACCCGCCTGCTTGATCGCGGTCTGCACGTCCGCGCCCGACGTCGCAAGACCCACCACGTCGGCCTTGGAGCCCTGCGCCTGCAGCAGAAAGGACGCGAAGTCGGCGGTTCCGAGCGGGTGCGCGGCCGAGCCGATCACTTTGCCGCCTGCCGCCTCGATGAACTTGGTCGCGTCGCGCTGAAGCGCGTGACCGAAGGCGTAGTCGGCCGTCACGAAATACCAGGTCTTGCCGCCGGCCCGCGTGATCGCGTCGCTGGTGAGCTTCGACAGCGCATAGGTGTCGTAGTTGAAATGGAAGCTGACGGGCGAACAGGCCTTCCCGGTGAAGTCGGATGAACCTGGACCGGAAATGACGAAAATCTTGTTCTTCTGTTTGGCGACTTCGAGGATCGCAAAGCCGGCCGAGGAGGCCGCGCCGTCCGCGATCATGTCGACACCTTCATTGTCGAACCATTTGCGCGCGGTGGCCGATGCGATATCCGGCTTGTTCTGATGATCGGCCGAAACGATCTCGATCTTCTTGCCGAGCAGCTCGTTGCCGAAATCCTCTGCGGCGAGCCTTGCGGCGGCGACCGAACCCCGCCCGCCATTGTCGGCGAACACGCCCGACTGGTCATTGAGCACGCCGATCCTGATCACATTGTCGGCTGCAAACGCAGCACTCGTCTGCGCGGCCAGGACGGCCGCCATCATCCAACGCAACTTCATAACATACGCTCCCTTTTAACAATTCTGCTTGTCGAGGATGTCTTGCAGCACAGGCGCGATATAGCGCCGGAACTGTTCCGGGTTCTCACTCATCGGAAAATGGCCGAGCCGCTCCATCACGGTTGCCTTGGCACCGGGAATGCCGGCGGCGGTGCGCAGCGTGTCTTCCGGCGTGCAAGAGAAGTCGTATTCGCCGGTGAGGAGATAAAGCGGGCACTGGTTGACGTCGATGTCAGAGGTGCGCCCGCGCAGATCGCCGTCAACGCGATAGAAGTAAAGATCGCCCTTGAAGATGCCGGGGCCCCCCTGCTTGTAGCCCCACAGCGTTTCGCTGCGCGAGGCTTCCGGGCCGTTGGGCGCGATCAGCCCGGACACCAGCGCGGCGCAGACCTCCCCGCCATGAACATCGGGCCGGTTCAGCCAGTTCGTGTCGTACCAGGGCTGCTGGAAGTCCGCGGCCTCGAGCCCGATCAGCGCGCGAAACTCGCGCGCGTGCTCGATGGCGAGATTGAGCACGATGCGGCCGCCGATCGAACAGCCCATCACCACCGGGCGCTCGAGCTTCAGCGCGTTGCAGAACGCGCGGATGGTGGCGGTGTAGCTTGCGGTGGTCAGTCGGTATTCGGTGCCATACTGGCTGTCGGGCGGATTGGACTTGCCGTGCCAGGGCATGTCGAAGGCGACGATGCGGAAATGTCTGGTGAGCTCGGGATCGGTCAGCAGATGCCGCCATTGCCGCGCGTCAGAACCGGCGGTGTGGAGGCAGACCAAGGGAATGCCGCTGCCGTTCTCCTCGAAATAGATCCGGTTGGTCTCTCCGTTGATTTCGACGTGCACGTAGCGCCCGACGATCGGCTCGATGAAGCCGTTCATGACGCCCCTCCAAAACCGTTCCTTCGGGGCAGCGCCAAGAGATCCTTGAAGTACTGAAGATGCGTCATGAAAGGATGCAGATCCCCTTCAAGGGTCGCCTGTCCGCGCTTGGTCAGCGCGAGCAGATCATGCCAGCCGGCTGGTGGCATCTGCTGCCAATGAGCGGCAAGCGCAGCCGGCGTCGCACGGTAGGCGAACCGCCAGGAGCGCATCAGGACAGGTGCCGGCGTCATGTCCACGATCTGCCCGGCGCGGATGGCAACGTGAAAGGGCTGGGTGCTCGGGCCGAGCAGGCAGTCGACGTCGAGCCAGCGTCCACGGACGATCAGAGCAGCATCGCGCGCCAGCAAGTCCGGGATCATCGCGAAGGCGGCGGTGACGGCATCGGGCGCGAACCGCACCGGTGGATCGGTGTCGGGAAACAGATTGGGTTGCATCGCCTCACCTCCCTTGTTCTGTTGTGCAGAACGCTATTCTATTCTGTCCAGATCTATACAGGGCCTCCGCCCGAACTCAAGTGGGTATGATGCTCAAGGAGCCGATGCCGTCGCGAGGGGCTTCAACAGGAGGGCACTTGTGCCAGGAGTTGGCGGCTCGGGATCAGGCCTCGAAAACGCGCGCGAGCAGCCAATAGCTGCCAAGCAGGCAGATGACCGCGGACAGCGCGTAAACCAACGCCGGCGCCCTCACTGGTTCGAACCGATCCTCAACACTGGGTCGGTCGGCCAGACGGAGGATCGGCAATGCGATCGCGACAATCGCGACCTGTCCGATCTCGACGCCGATGTTGAAAGCTGCCAGTGCGGGCAGGACTGCGTTCGGTGGCAGCCCGATCTCGCGAAGCACGCCGGCGAAGCCGAAGCCGTGGATCAAGCCGAACAGGAAGGCCACGCGCCAGCGCCTATCGACGTCGCGCGAGAAGAAGTTCTCCACGGCGACGAAGACGATCGAGGCCGCGATTGCGGGCTCCACGATGCGGCTCGGGATGACGAGGACATCCAGCGCGGCCAGCGACAAGGTGATCGAATGGGCGATCGTGAAGGCAGTCACGATCTTGACGACGGGAACGAGCCGTCTCGCCCACAGCACCACGGCGACCAGAAATGCGACGTGATCGTAGCCGAGGAAGATGTGTTCGATGCCGGTGAACAGATAACGCTGCAGGGTCGACGATAGCGACGGCGGCGCTGTTGAAAGCGTGATTGTCGTATTGCCGGCGTCGAGCAAGGCCTGTGCCTCCGACCGGCCCTGCGCAATCAGTACGATTTGACGCGCGGCCGGATCCTTCTCGGTCAGCACCGTCGAGCGATAGACGATGTCGCCGGCGGCGTCAGCGCAGGCAAATCCGTTGCGATAGAGAATGCCGTCGCCGTCGGCCAGGATCGCCGCATCTCGGGCCACACAGGGCTTGGTGCCGCCCGTGACAGCCAGGTGCGTGCTTATATAGGCGAGGATGGCGGACCTGGCTGCTTCGACGGCGGCGGGATCGACCGCGTCCTGCCTGACATCATAGATTCTCGTGCCGATCAGTCGATCGACATCGCTGCCCTTCAATCCGAGTTCGACGCTTACCGTGCGATCGGCGTCCAGCGCCACGCGCGCCGTAACGAGATTGACCTGATGCGCCTCAGCCGGAAGACCGATGCCAAGAAGCACCGCGAGCCACGGCAGAAGCAGCCGCCTCATGACCCCGCTCCATCCTGCTCACGCCAGTACATCCGCAACGACCGCCTTGAGGACATCCCGCACATCGGCTGGTTTCAATCGCACCTGCAAGCCGCGCTGGCCGCCATTGAGATAGACCATCTCCTGCGCGAGCGCACTCTGCTCGACCACCGTACGCACCGCCTTGCGCTGTCCGAACGGGCTGATGCCGCCGACCTTGTAACCGGTGACGCGCTCCGCCTCGGGCGGTTTCATCATCTGCGCCGACTTCCCGCTTGCCGCAGCGGCAAGCTTTTTCATCGAGACTTCCCGGTCCGACGGTACGACCACGCAGACCGGCTTGCCATCCACCAGCGCCATCAGCGTCTTGAGCACGCGCGCGGGATCCTCACCGAGCGCGGCGGCCGCCTGCAGCCCGATGCTCTCGGCGTCAGGATCGTAGTCGTAGGCGTGGACGGTGAAGGCAATACCGGCCGCCGTAAGCGCGCGCGTGGCTGGGGTGACTTTGGACATGCGCGTATCTCTGCGCCGTCATTGCGAGGAGCGCAAGCGACGAAGCAATCCAGAAATCCTACCACGATGACAGTCTGGGTTGCTTCGCTTCGCTCGCAATGACGGCGTGGGCACGTATGCGAACCACACCCTCGGTGTCATCGCCCGGCTCCGACCGGGCGATCCAGTATTCCAGAGGCCTGCATTGCAGAGCTCGCTCTCACCACACGGGCCGCGGCGTACTGAATGCCCCGGTCAAGCCGGGGCATGACAGCGGCTTCTGTGGCAGGCCGCGTTCGCGGGGACGACAGCGGAGTTTGGAGACGCTATGTCGCCAGAGTTCCTCTACTCCGCCGCGTCCCGCAGTTCCACCCGCTCGGCCCTGGCCGCGCAGAACTTGAATTCCGGGATCTTGCCGAACGGGTCGAGCGCGGGATTGGTGAGCAGGTTCGCCGCCGCTTCCGCGTAGCAGAACGGCATGAACACCATGTTCTCGGGCACGTCGCGGTCGGAGCGCACCTTGACCTCGACTGCGCCGCGGCGGGTCTCCAGGCGAATGAAATCGCCGGGTGCGAGCTGCTTCCTGCGCATGTCCTTCGGCGACATGAAGGCGACCGCCTCCGGCTCGATCTGGTCGAGCACCTGCGCGCGGCGGGTCATCGAGCCGGTGTGCCAGTGCTCCAGCACGCGGCCGGTCGACAGCACCATCGGATATTCGTCGTCGGGAATCTCGTCCGGCGGGATGACCTTGGCCGGCACGATCTTGCCGCGGCCGCTCGCGGTCGGGAAGCCCGTGGTGAAGATGATCTCGTTGCCGGGCTGGTCTGGCCCATCGACCGGATAGGTCACCGCGCCTTCGCGCACCAGCCGCTCCCAGGTGATGTTCTTCAGCGACGGCATCAACTCCGCCATCTCGGTGAAAACATCGCCGGGACCGGAATAATTCCACGGCAGGCCCATGCGCTTGCCGATCTCCTGAATGATCCAGAGATCCTGCCGCGCATCGCCGGGCGGCTTGATCACCTGGCGCGCGAGCTGCACGCGGCGATCGGTGTTGGTGAAGGAGCCATCCTTCTCCGCGAAGGCCGAGGCCGGCAGGATCACGTCGGCGTGGAACGCGGTCTCCGTGACGAAGAGATCCTGCACCACGAGATGATCGAGCATGGCGAGCGCGTGGCGCGCGTGCTGCAGATCAGGATCCGACATCGCGGGGTTCTCGCCCTCGATATACATGCCCTTGATCTCGCCGGCGTGGATCGCGTTCATGATCTCGACCACGGTCAGGCCGCGCACGGGATCGAGATCCTGCTGCCAGAGCTTCTCGAAGCTGGCGCGCAGATCGTCGCGCCCCACCGGCTGATAATCCGGCAGGAACATCGGGATCAGGCCGGCGTCGGAGGCGCCCTGCACGTTGTTCTGGCCGCGCAGCGGATGCAGGCCGGTGCCGGGCCGGCCGACCTGGCCGGTGATCAGCGCGAGCGCGATCAGGCAGCGCGCGTTGTCGGTGCCGTGGACATGCTGGCTGATGCCCATGCCCCAGAAGATGATCGACGACTTTGCCCGCGCATAGGTTCGCGCGACCTCGCGCAGCGTCTGCGCCGGGATGCCGCAGATCGGCTCCATCTTCTCCGGCGTGAACTCCTTGATCTTCTCCTTGAGGTCCTCGAACCCTTCGGTATAGCCGGCGATGTACTGGTCGTCGGTCAGGCCTTCGGTAATGATCGTGTGGATCATCGCGTTCAGCATGGCGACGTCGGAGCCCGGCTTGAACTGCAGATGCTTGGTGGCGTGGCGCGACAGCGACTGCCGGCGCGGATCCATCACGAACAGCTTGGCGCCGTTCTGCTTGACCGCGTTCTTGATGAAGGTCGCGGCGACCGGATGGTTCACGGTCGGGTTGGCGCCGATCACGATGATGACCTCGGCATCCATCGCCGCCGAGAAAGGTGCCGACACCGCGCCGGAGCTCAGGCCCTCGAACAGGGCCGCCACCGACGAGGCGTGGCACAGTCGGGTGCAATGGTCGACGTTGTTCGAGCCGAAGCCGGTGCGCACCAGCTTCTGGAACAGATAGGCCTCTTCGTTCGAGCCCTTGGCCGAGCCGAAGCCGGCCAGCGCCTTCACACCCTTCTCGTCGCGGATCTTGACGAGGCCCTTGGCGGCGATGTCGAGCGCCTCGTCCCAGCTCGCCTCGCGGAAATGAGTGAAGGGGTTGGCCGGATCGACCTGGTCGTTGGCATCCTTCTTCGCATTCGGCAGCCGCACCAGCGGCTTGGTCAGGCGATGCGGATGGTGGATATAGTCGAAGCCGAAACGGCCCTTGACGCAGAGACGATTGTGATTGGCGGGGCCGTCGCGGCCTTCCGCATAGATCACCTTCTCGTCCTTGACCTCGTAGGTGACTTGGCAGCCGACGCCGCAGAACGGACAGAGCGAATCCACCTTCTTGTCGGCATAGGTGACGCGGGTCTGCTTCTCATCCAGCATCACGGCCGGCATCAAGGCGCCAGTCGGGCAGGCCTGCACGCATTCGCCGCAGGCGACGCAGGTGGACTCGCCCATGGGATCGTCGAAGTCGAACACGATTTTCGAGCCGTGACTACGATAAGCCATGCCGATAACGTCGTTGACCTGGACCTCGCGGCAGGCGCGCACGCACAGGCCGCACTGGATGCAGGCATCGAGATTGACGCGCATCGCCGGATGGCTGGCGTCGGTCGCCCAGCGCTCGGCAGCCGGGAAGCGGCTCTCGGTCACGCCTGTGGTCTCGGCCCAGTGCCAGAATTTTGAATCCGGATCGTGGCTGGTCTCACGCGCCGGCTGGTCGGCGACGAGCAGCTCCATCACCATCTTCTGCGCCGACACCGCCCGCGCGCTCTCGGTCTTCACCTTCATGCCGACCGACGGCGTGCGCTTGCAGGACGCCGCCAGCACGCGCTCGCCCTCGATCTCGACCATGCAGGCGCGGCAATTGCCGTCGGGACGATAGTCGGGCGCCGGCGAATAGCACAGATGCGGGATCTCGCGGCCCTGACGCTTGGCCACCTGCCAGATGGTCTCGCCGGGCCTGGCCTCGACCTGCTTGCCGTCGAGCTCGAACGTAATCTTGGTCATTCGGCCGCTTCCTTGAACTCGTCAGGGAAATATTTGATCACCGAGGACAGCGGATTCGATGCCGCCTGTCCGAGCCCGCAGATCGAGGCGTCGCGCATCGCCTGGCTCAATTCGTCCAGCAACGCCCGGTTCCAGACCGGCTTCTGCATCAGCTGCGCTGCCTTCTGGGTTCCGACACGGCATGGCGTGCACTGGCCGCAGCTCTCGTCCTCGAAGAACTTCATCAGGTTCAGCGCCGCCGCGCGCACGCTGTCCTTTTGCGACAGGATCACGATCGCGGCAGAGCCGATGAAGCAGCCGTATTTCTCCAGCGTGCCGAAATCGAGCGGGATGTCGTCCATCGACGCCGGCAGGATGCCGCCGGACGCACCGCCCGGCAGATAGGCGTAGAACTGATGGCCGTCGGCCATGCCGCCGCAATATTCGTCGATCAGCTCGCGCACGGTGATGCCGGCTGGCGCCAGCTTCATGCCGGGATTCTTGACCCGCCCCGAGACCGAGAAGCTGCGCAGGCCGTGCCGCTCGTGGCGGCCATGGCCCTTCCACCACTCGGCGCCCTTCTCGACGATGTCGCGCACCCACCACAGCGTCTCGATGTTGTTGATCAGCGTGGGCAGGCCGAACAGGCCGACCTGGAACGGGTAAGGCGGCTTGTGCCGGGGCAGGCCGCGCTTGCCCTCGATGCTTTCGAGCAGCGAAGATTCCTCGCCGCAGATATAGGCGCCGGCGCCGCGGCGCATGTGCAGCGTCGGTCCGCCCGGCGGCAGCTTTGCGATCTCGCGCTCCAGGATCTCGCGCGAGGCCGGATATTCGTCGCGCAGATAGATGTAGACGTCGGAGGCCTGCACCACATGCGCGCCGATCAGCATGCCTTCGATGAATCGGTGCGGGTCGCTCTCGAGGTAATAGCGGTCCTTGAACGTGCCGGGCTCGCCCTCGTCGCCGTTGATCGCCATCAGCCGCGGACCGGGTTCGCCGAGCACGGCGCGCCATTTGCGCCCCGTGGGGAAGCCGGCGCCGCCGAGCCCGCGCAGCGAGGCGTCGTCGAGCGACTTCAACAGGTCGTCGGTCGACAGCTCGCCCGAGCGCAGGCGGCCCAGCAGCTTGTAGCCGCCGCCGGCGACATAGGCGTCGTAGCCGACATAGTTGGGCAGATGGGCGTGGGTGTCGCCGCCTTTCGCGGCGGCCATCACGTTCGTTACCGTCGCATGATCGACGAAGTGGTGACCGACCTCCGCAGCAGGGGCGGTATCGCAGCGTCCGACGCAGGGCGCGCGCACGACGCGAATGCCGGGACCTGACGCGCTTTGCAGGTCCTGAAGCAGCTTCTCGCCACCGAGCATCGCACAGGTCAGGGAGTCGCAGACGCGGATCGTCAGCGGCGCGATGTCAGGCTCGCCCTCCTTCACCACGTCGAAATGCGCATAGAAGGTCGCGGTCTCGAACACTTCGGCGAAGGCGAGCTTCATCTCGTCGGCGAGCGCCGCCAGATGCGCAGCCGAGATCTGGTGATATTTGTCCTGGATCAGGTGCAGATATTCGATCAACAGATCGCGCCGCCGCGGCCGGTCGCCAAGCAGCTGCTCGATCTCGTGCGCGGCGGTCGGATCGATCTGGCGCCCCTTGGGCGTGGCCTTGGCGCGCCGGCGTCCCTCACCGGGATGCTCGAACGGGCGGACCTCATGCACGTCGTGGCTCATCGATTCGTCTCGATCTCGTCTTTAGAACAGGTCCAGTTCTAGCCCTTGGCATGCCAGATGCCAAGAAAATTATCATGCTTGCCGAAGCAGTTAACAGCAGTCCAAAGCCAGCCTGGATCGCTGCCCGGACAAGGCCTTGCGTTCATCCAACGCGCCAATCGATAGAACGAAGCCTGAATTGGTCCGGAGATCAATAAAGGCGTCCTATGCTGCGATAGCGAAGTCGTATCGAGCTCCCGGCTCCGAGGTCCAGGTGCCCCTCGGACGAAATGAGCGGCGGGAGCGCGCAGGCCGCGCTCCCGCACGCGATGATGTGCGATCAGAAGATCTTCACCGCGCTTTCCAGCGTCTTCCAGACGCCCCAGGCCAGCGGCACGCCGACGAAGGCCCAGAACATTGCGGCACGGGCGTCCAGACCGCCCTTGCCGATGCCGAACGAGCCGTGCTGGATCGACGCCGCGCTCTTGGCGCTCGCCGCCTGCAATCTGGCGACCTCCTCCTGGCTCATGTTCCACTTCGGATCGACCGGCTTGATCATGTAATTGCAGATCAGACCGGCGATTAGCATGGCGCACAGGATGTACATGGTCGTGTTGTAGAGCTGATCGCGCGGCACGCCGGCAGCGAGCTGGAACTCGCGGATGTAGTTGACCACCACGGGACCGATGATTCCGGCCGTCGACCAGGCCGTCAGCAGCCGGCCATGGATGGCGCCGACGAACTGGGTTCCGAACATGTCAGCCAGATAGGCCGGCACCGTGGCGAAGCCGCCGCCATACATCGACAGGATGATGCCGAAGCCAAGCACGAACAGCAATTTCGAGCCCATCGCCGCGAAGGTCGGCGCCAGCGCGTAGAGCACGATGCCGAGGATGAAGAACGTGTAGTAGGTGTTCTTGCGGCCCATGAGGTCGGACATCGAGGCCCAGAAGAAGCGGCCGCCGATATTGAACAGCGACAGCAGACCGGCAAAGCCTGCGGCGATCGCTGCGATCGCAGCCTTCTGTTCACCCGAAAGTTGGCTGAAGCTCAGCTCCGGATGCCCGATCAGCTTGCCGGCGAAGATCTCCTGGAGCATGGGCGAGGCCATGCCGATCACGCCGATGCCGGCCGAGACGTTCAGGCAGAGCACCCACCAGATCAGCCAGAATTGCGGCGTCTTGTGCGCGTTGTTGAGGTGCACATGGTGCTCGGTGATCATCGACTTCTTCTCGCTCGGCGGCGTCCAGCCGTCGGGCTGCCAGCCGGGCGGCGTCACCCGATACGAGAAGGCGCCGATGGTCATGAAGACGAAATAGATCACCCCCATCACGACGAAGGTCTGCCAGACGCCGACGTCGCTCGCGCTCTTGAAGTAATTGATCAGGAGATTGGCGAGCGGCGCACCGATCATCGCACCACCGCCGAAGCCCATGATGGCCATGCCCGTCGCCATGCCGCGGCGATCGGGGAACCATTTGATCAGCGTCGACACCGGCGAGATGTAGCCGAGGCCGAGCCCGATGCCGCCGATGACGCCGGCTCCCAGCCACATGATCCAGAGCTGATGGACATAGATTCCGAAAGCGCCAACCAACAGGCCGCCGCCCCAGCACAGCGCCGCAACGAAGCCGGCCTTGCGCGGGCCGGCACGCTCCAGCCAGCCGCCCCAGATCGCGGCGGAGACGCCGAGCAGCACGAAGAACAGCGTGTACATCCAGCCGAGGCTTGCGACCTTCCAGTCGCAGGTGGTGGTGAACAGCTCCTGCCACAGCGAGATGTCGGCGCAGGCCTTGCTCTGCGAGATGCCGATCGCGCGCGACAGCGGCAGCCAGAACACCGAGAAGCCGTAGGCCATGCCAATGCAGAGATGGATGCACAGCGCGGCCGGCGGCACCAGCCAGCGATTGAAACCGGCCTTCGCGATCGTGCGTTCACGATCGAGCAAGCCGGGAGCACCAACCGGTGCATAGACGGTATCGGCAGTCGTCATCAACATTTCCTCCCAAGCGCGGCCTTTGCGGGCACATCGGTTTGAGACCGGTTGCGTGCGGGCTTGGCAGCCGCGCATGACCGGTCGGATTTCATGCCGAAGTGGAATCGTCTGGCGCATCGCCTCGTGTGCGCCGAGCAAGCAACTGGTCGCGGGCGATGTCTCTTCGCTTCGCAAGCAGCGTTGCAGCGACGGCGATCGCGCCCTCGTCCCCCCTCAACACCCTGTCTTGGGATGAGCAACGCGCGTGCCAGAAATCACATCGTGATGATTCAACGACTTCCCGCAGCGCAATGTGCCGCGCCGGACAGAATGTCCGACATCCCGGGACAAAATGTCCGATCAGCTCGCTTCCGGCAGCCACATCGTGAATGTACTTCCGGAACCGAGGTGACTTTCGGCCGTGATCTGTCCGCCCTGGCGCTTGATCAGCGTCTGGCTGATGGAGAGGCCGAGCCCGGTGCCCTGCCGCCGTTTCGTGGTGTAGAAGGGATCGAAGATCTTCTCGATCACCTCTTCGCTCATGCCGATGCCGGTATCGGCGACCTCGATGGCGACGCCTCGATGGCCGTCGCGCTCGGCATCGAAGGAGCGGAGCGTCAGGGTCCCGCCATCCGGCATGGCGTGGATCGCGTTGACGATCAGATTAACCAGCACCTGCTGCAGCTCGTTCCGGTTCATCAGCACGAGCCGATCGGCGCGATCCTGCCTGACCACGGCGATCTCGGTCTTGTTCAGAAGATGCTGCACCAGCGGCAGACAGTCGGAGATGACGCTGGCCGGCGCATGGCGCTCGACATAGCCGGCATATTCCTCCGGCCTTGCAAACTGCAACAGCTTGGTCACGATCTGGCTGATGCGGTGAATCTGCTCGTCGAGCAGGCGAAACTCGACCTTGGCCTTGTCGGCATCGGCCCCGAACACGCTGCGGATGACGTCGAGGTTGCCCTGCATCACCGCGATCGGATTGTTGATCTCGTGGGCAACGCCGGCGGTGATCTCGCCGATCGCCGCCAGCTTCTCGGACATGACGAGCTGCTTGGTGGTGGCCTCGAGCTTGAGATTGGCGTGCTCGAGGTCCCGGGTGCGCTCCAGCACGCGGACGTTCAGCTCCTCGTTCCATTCCCGCAGCTGCCGGTCGCGTTCCTGGATCTGGTCGAGCAGGCCGTCGAGATGAACCGCGACGCGGCCGATCTCGTCACCCGACGCCGGCATCTTGGTGCGGGCGGACAGATTGCCGCGTTCCACCTCGGCGATTGTCGCCGTGACGCGCTCCAGCGGCATGAAGATGGAGCTCGCCCAGCGCAGGAAGATCGGCACGGTCGCGGCGGTGATGGCGATGAAGGCCGCGATGATGATCAGTAATGTCTGGTATTTGGCCTCGCTGAACGGCTTCTCCAGAAAGCCGACATAGAGCATGCCGACCCGCTTGCCATAGCTGTCGACCAGCGGCTCGTAGGCGGAGATGTACCAGTCATTGACCACGAAGGCGCTGTCGAGCCAGGTGCGCCCCTCGCCCAGCACGGCCGAGCGCACCGCCGCCGACACGCGCGTGCCGAGCGCGCGCCGCCCCTCGAACAGACGGACGTTGGTCGAGATCCGCACGTCGTCCAGGAACAGCGTCGCGGTGCCCTGGCTGCCCTCCGGCAGGCTCGCGGCGCGATAGACCAGGTCGTTGATCGTATCGATGAATTCGAGATTCTGGTTGAGCAATGTGCCGCCGACCAGCGCCGCGGCGCTCCCGTCGGGCAGCATCGCCCGGCTCGCCGCATGCACCACCATGCCGCGCGTCTCCGTGCTGCGGTCGGTCGGCACCGCGTTCGGGGTCGGCACGAGGTCCAATCGCGCGCGCTCGGCGAGGGCCGGGGAAATCGCGGCGAGCTCGTCATTGCCGAAAATATCGACGCCGGTCGCAGCGACCTGCCCCGACAGCGCCGACGTGATGATCGGCCAATCGCGTCGCGGTTGATGCTGCAGCGGCGGCGACGAGGCCAGGACCTCGCCGCGCTCGTTGGTCAGATACAGGAAGTCGAGACCGATCTCTTTGCGGGTCTCGTCGAGCAGATCCCGCAAGGAGCCGCGCGCATCCGGCGCCAGCACCTCGTGGAAGCGGGCCGACAGGCCGAGCGCGCGGACCTGGACGCCGGTCTTCTCCAGGATGCGGGCGAGATATTGATGGGCGATGGTGAGATCGCCGTTCACCTTGGAGATCAGGGTCGCGTCGAATTTCGCGTTCCAGCGATAGATCGCGACGCCGAGCAGGAGCGGCAGGATGACCAGCATCGGCAGCAACGCGATCGCGAGCAGCCGGAAGCGGACGGAGCGTCCCCGCACCAGCTCGCCGCTGCGGCCGGCAGCATCAGACATCCCACAACGCACATTTGCGGTCGATGGTCTTGCGCGAGATGCCGAGGCGCCGCGCCGCCTCCTCGCGATTGCCGTTGACCTCCTTCAGCACGCCGAGAATGTGACGGCGCTCGAGCTCGGCGAGGCTGTCGGCGGGCGCCGACTGACCGTCGTTGCGGGGACCGGCGAAATCGTCGGGGAAGGCGCCGAGGATCAGCGTGCGCTCGATCAGATTGCGCAGCTCGCGGACATTGCCCGGCCAGTCATAGCTTGCGAGCGCCGCTCGCACCGAGGCGTCGATCGGCACCGGCGGCATGCCGAGCTGGACCGACAGCTTGCTCATGAAGATGCCGGCAAGCTCCAGCACGTCGTCGCCGCGATCCTTCAGGAGCGGAAGGCGGATCTGCACCACGTTGAGCCGATAGAACAGATCGGCCCGGAAACGGCCCCTCTCGACCTCCTTCTGAAGCTCGGCATTGGTCGCGAAGATGAAGCGCAGGTCGACCGGAACCTCACGCTCGGAGCCGACCGGGCGGACGCGGCGGTCTTCGAGCACGCGGAGCAGCTTGCTCTGCATCGGCAGCGGCAGCTCCCCGATCTCGTCGAGGAACAGCGTGCCGCCATGGGCATGCAGGAACAGGCCCTCACGCCCCGAATCGGCGCCGGTGAAGGCGCCCTTGATGTGTCCGAACAGCTCGGCCTCGATCATGTCGGGCGGGATCGCTGCGCAATTCACGGGCACGAATGGCTTGTCCGCGCGGTCGGACAGCGAGTGGATCGAGCGCGCCGCCACTTCCTTGCCGGTGCCGGATTCGCCGGTGAGAAGAACCGAGGTCGGCAGCGGCGCGACCCGTGCGATGGTCTCCCGCACGCGCAGCGTCGGTGCCGACTGCCCGATCAGGTTGTCGCGCAGAAAGGTGCGGTCGGACGAGGCCCGCAAGGCATAGCGCAGGACGTAGTTCTCGCGCTGGAGCCGGACACGGTCGAGGCATCTTGCCACCGCGTTGAGGATCTGGTTGGAGCGGAACGGCTTGAGCACGAAATCGGCCGCACCGGCGCGCAGGGCCTGGATCGCGGTGTCGAGGTCGGCAAAGGCGGTAATCAGGATGGCGTCGGCGAAAAAGCCGACGGCGCGCTGCTCGGCGAGCCAATCGACGCCGTTCTTGCCCGGCATGATGTTGTCGAGAATGACGACGTCGTAGCGGTTGGAATCGAGCTTGCGCGAGGCCTGGTCGGTATCAGCCGCCTCGTCCACCAGCTTGCAGCGCGGTCCAAGCGTGCGCACCAGGAAATTGCGCATGCCCGGCTCGTCGTCGACGATCAGGATGGAGGCCTGCGCCAGCGCGCCGAACTCCGGCCCTGCAGTCGTCTTGCCGGGCTTGACGGCAGGCTCGCGGCCCGCCGCGGCAGGTGCAGCTGCGCTTGCCCTCGATGTTGAGAAAGTCATGCCCGATGTCTTAGGTTTGAGACCATCCACGCCACAGCCGGCGCCTTTCGCATTGCAGCGAAACCCGGCCGTTCTCCCCACGGCGCAGCATAGTCAAACGCCGCCGCCGTGAATATGCACCTTTCTACGAGCCAGCGCCCTTTTCGACCAGGAACACGATGCGGGCCTCGTTGCGCTCGGTGATCTCGACCTTGTCGCCGGTCTCGCGGATCAGATTCGGAATGTCAATCACCGACAGGGGATCGGTGCAATGAACCTCGAGCTGATCGCCGGGCTGCAATGGCTTGAGCGCCTTGCGCGTCTTCAGGGCGGGTAGCGGACATTTCAGTCCGGTGAGATCGAGCATCGTTCTGGTCATGGGCGCAACATGGCGGGACGAAGCGATGGCGTCAACGCAAGGCCGCTACAGCAGATCGGCGTAGGACAAGAAGCCGACATCCTGGCCCGGCTCGACGCCCGTGATGCTCTCGCCGAGCTCGACGAGGCCCTCGGTCTCGACCAGCGAGGACAGGAGTCCCGCGCCCTCGCGCGGAAACTTGATGGCCTCGAGCCGGCCGTCCTGCGCACGTCGCAGGGAAACGCGCACATATTCGCGCCGGCCCGCCTTCTTCTTGTAGGTAAACGCGGCGCGCAGCGGGATCGGCGTCAACGGCTCCGGCGAGCCGCCGGCCAGCGCCAGCACCGTCGGCCGCACCACATGGACGAAGGTCACGAAGCTCGCGACCGGATTGCCGGGCAATCCGATCAGCGGCGTGCCGTCGATGATGCCCATCGCCACGGGCCGGCCGGGCTTGATCGCCATCCGCCACAGCACCAGCGAGCCGACGCTCTCGACCGCCGCCTTGACGTGATCCTCCTCGCCGGTCGAGACGCCGCCGGTGGTGAGGATCAGGTCGTGGCAACCCGCAACCTTCTTCAGGCCGTTCGCAAGCGAGGTGCGCTCGTCGCGCAGGATGCCGAGGTCGCTGACCTCGCAGCCGAGCCGGCGCAGCATCGCCATCAGCATGAAGCGGTTGGAATCGAACAGCTGCGAGGCGGCGCGCGGCTCGCCGGGCGAGGCCAGCTCGTCACCGGTCGAGAACACCGCGACGCGAATGCGCCTGACCACATCGAGGCTGGTCAGACCGAACGCCGCCGCCAGCGCGACGTGCTGCGGCCGCAAGCGCTGGCCCGCGCGCAGCGCGACATGTCCCTGCGGGATGTCCTCGCCTGCGGGCCGGACATTGGCCCCACGCTTCAGCCCCGGCGGCAGAACGATCCTGCCGGCCGCATCGACGCGGACATCTTCCTGCATGAAGACGGTCTCGGCATCGGGCGGCATCGGCGCGCCCGTGAAGATGCGCGCGGTGTGGCCGGGCTTGATCGGTGCCTGGGCGAGCCCGCCGGCCTGGATGCGGCCATCCAGCGGGAACGCCTGCTCGGCGCCAACAGGAAGATCGGCGTCGCGCACGGCATAGCCGTCGACGGCCGAGTTGGTGAAGGGCGGCAACGGCAGCGGCGCCGCGACGTCGCGCGCCAGCACGCGCCCGTCTGCGTCGGTGAGCGCCACCGTCTCCAAATCGGCGATCGCGGCGACGCGCGCCGTGATCAGGCCGACGGCGTCGTCGACCGACATCATCGGGCCGCCGAAGGCAAAGCAATCGTCCGAGAGTTGCGCCATGGTGCCTCGTCAGCGTATCGCGGCGCTTGCCGCCACCACTTCCTCGACCGGCATCGCCGCGCGCAGCAGCAACGCCGCAGCAGCCTCGATGTCGTCGAGATGGACAGTCGGCAGGTGAGTGTCAATGGCGGCGTCGGTCGCGATCCCGGCAATGCCGGGATCGTCGGGAAACAGCAGCGGCTTGCCGTTGGCCGCGCGATGCACCTCGATCTTGCGGTGCGGCTCGCGCTTGAAACCCTCGACCACGACGAGATCGACCGTAGACAGCTTGCCCAATAATTCCGGCAGCCGCGGCTCCGCCGCGCCGCGCAATTCATGCATCAGGGCCCAGCGGTTCGACGAGGCAACCAGCACCTCGGCCGCGCCGGCCTCGCGATGCCGCCAAGAATCCTTGCCGGGCACGTCGACATCGAACCGGTGATGCGCATGCTTGATCACCGAGACGCGCAGGCCCTGCGCGTTGAAATGCGGGATCAGCCGCGCCAACAGCGTGGTCTTGCCCGCCCCGCTCCAGCCTGCAAGGCCGATGACTTTCATTCCAGCTCCGTCTCAGCACGCCGCAGGGTCCGCGGTGGAACCGCCGCTCCCTCCCCCGTCATTGCGAGGAGCTCGTGACAAAATTGCGCAGCAATTTTGCACTGAAGCGACGAAGCAATCCAGCTGCCACCGCGGAAATAGTCTGGATTGCTTCGCGGAGCCTGTCATCAGGCCGCGCTTCGCGCGGACCCGTTGGCTCGCAATGACGAGCGGAGGCATTTACCTATTCTCGCCCATGCTTATATCGGCTTGACCCGAATGTCATGCTAACCTCGCCGCCATGATGAAGATCGACAAAGCTCCGGTGCCCCTGATCGTCCCCAATCCGGACGACCCGCGCCTGACCCAGAGCGTGGTTGGCACCGACCAGACCGGCGCCAGGGTCGAGATCAAGGTGCCGATGGAGCGGCCGCTGACGCTCTACCTGAATGCGCAGGAGATCGTCACCATGATGACGATCGGCGACTATCCGGAATATCTGGCGCTCGGCTACCTGCTGAACCAGAACATGCTGAAATATAACGACGCGGTCACCGAGGTCGAATACGACGACGATCTCCAGGTGGTCGTGGTGCGCACCGAACATCACACCAATTTCGAGGCCAAGCTGAAGAAGCGCACGCAGACCTCGGGTTGCGCGCAGGGCACCGCTTTCGGCGACCTGCTCGAAGCCGTCGAAAGCGTCGCGCTGCCAAAGGCGGAGCTGCGGACATCCTGGCTGTACCAGATGACGCAGACCATCAATACCATGCCCTCGCTCTATCTCGAGGCCGGCGCGATCCACGGCTGCGTGCTGTGCAAGGAGGGCGCCCCGCTCTGCTACACCGAGGACGTCGGCCGCCACAACGCCGTCGACAAGATCGCCGGCTGGATGTATCGCCACGGCGTCGACGCTTCCGACAAGATCCTCTACACCACGGGGCGCCTCACCTCGGAGATGGTGATCAAGACGGTCCGCATGGGCATTCCGATCCTGGTGTCGCGCTCCGGCTTCACCGCCTGGGGCGTCGATCTTGCAAGGCAGGTGGGCTTGACGCTGGTCGGCCGCACCCGCGGCAAGCGCTTCATCGTCCTCGCGGGCGAGGAGCGCATCGTCTACGACCAGAACCTTGCTTACGTCGAGGAAGAATCGGCGAAGCACAAGCGCAAGGGTGAAGGTGGTGACGACTGAATTCCCGGCCACGCAAGGTGTGCTGCTTGCCGGCGGCCTCGCCCGCCGCATGGGGGGCGGCGACAAGCCGATGCGCACCATCGGCGGCCGCACCATTCTGGACCGCGTGATCGCGCGCCTGAAGCCTCAATGCAGCGGGTTGATCCTCAATGCGAACGGCGATCCCGCGCGTTTCGCGGCCTTCGGCTTGCCGGTCGTCCCCGACGACGTGCCCGGCTTTCCCGGCCCGCTCGCCGGCATCCTCGCGGCACTGGACTGGACCGCGGCGAACCGGACGGGCGTCGAATGGGTGCTCAGCGCCGCCGGCGACTGCCCGTTCCTGCCGCGCGATCTGGTTGCCCGCCTGCATGAGGCACGCGAACGCGAGAACGCCCAGCTCGCCGTCGCTGCGTCAGGCGAGCAGTCGCATCCCGTGATCGGCCTGTGGCGGGTTGCCTTGCGCGACGAGCTGCGCCACGCGCTGGTCGTCGAAGACCTCCGCAAGATCGACCGCTGGACCGCCCGCTATCCGCTGGCGACGGTGACGTGGCCGGCCGAGCCACTCGATCCGTTCTTCAACGCCAACACGGTCGAGGACATCGCCGAAGCCGAGCGGCTGGCGGCGCTGGATGACGCGGCCTAGCGGCGTTACGATTTCGGAAACTCGTTGAGAAGCTGCGCCCAGATGATCGCGAAGGCGATCAGGCCGCAAAGGCCGAGGGCCGTGGTGAATCGCGGCAGACGGCCGATCGCAACCAGCAGCCAGGCCGGCAGGAAGAACGCTCCGAAGACCATGCCGAGCGGAAACACCGCGAGCCATTGAAAGCCGCTGCGGTCCCCCTGCGGGACATTGGCGATGTGATAGAAGGTGTAGAGCCAGAACAGCGTACCGATCGCCGCGACGATTGCAGCGAACTTGCGGAAATTGAGGCGTGCGGACGCGGTCATGACTTGGCTCATGCTCCTTGGTCGCGACGGCGGTCACACAAGTTCATGAGTGTCTACGCGGGCCGGAAGCCGGCCCGCTCCAGCGCCGCACGCGCCTCGTCCGAGCCGAGGGCATCGAGAAACGCCTGTACCGCTGGACGGCCTTTGCGCGCCGTCACCAGCGCAAAGTCATAATGCTCTTCCGCGAGCGGAATGAAACCGAGGCCGGCCGCAGCGGCGACCGGCGCAATGGTCACCCCCCAGTCGGCGCGGTGCTGGGCGACGGCCGCCGCGACCGCGTTGTGCGACCGCGGCTGGTTCCAATAACCTTCCGGGCGCGCGCCGCCGAGCAGCCGGTCGATCAGGATGCGCGTGCCGGCGCCCTGGTTGCGGTTCACCATGATGCAGGCGGGATCGGCGAGCGCAGCAGCTGCCGCTTGCTTCACGTCCAGACCTTCGAAACGCCGGTCGCCCTTGCGGAAGACAATGCCCTGCATCCGTCGCCAGCCCGGCACCAGTTCGAGCCCGTCGACGAGATAGGGCGTATTGTAGGTCTCGCTCGTGTCGTCGAACAGATGGATCGGCGCGACATCGCATTCGCCGCGCTTGGCGGCCGCGAGTCCACCGAGGCTGCCGACCGCGATCGAGCGCACGGTCAGGCCGGCATGCGCGAGCCCGGCGGTGACGAGATCGAGGCCGGTGCAATGGCTGCCGACGATGACGAGGTCGGGCACCCGCACATGCGGCGTGAACAGCGTCACCTCGGTTGCGGTCCCGGCCGGCATCTGGTCGGCGAGCGCGTCGATGCGCAAGAAACCGTCGGCCTGCGCGAAGGACGTGATCGCGCCGGACCCCTTGCCGGAGGGATAGGCGATCAGGCCATCCCTGCCCTCGACCAGCGAGACCATGACGAACTCGGTGCGACCGAGCTCGGACGCGATGCGTACCGGCACCGTCGCGTTCACCTTCGCATCGGAGCGTGGCGGCAGGCCGGCCAGCCTGCGCAGCACCGGCACGATCATGTCGTGAAAGGTGAACATTGCCGAGGTCGGAAAGCCCGGCAGGATCACCACCGGCTTGCCGTCGCACACCGCAAGGCACAGCGGCTTGCCGGGCTTGAGCGCGACACCATGCGCGATGATGCCGGGCTTGCCGAGCCGGCCGATGATGCGATGGGACAGGTCGCCCGCGCCTTTCGAGGTGCCGCCTGACAGCACCAGCATGTCGGCATCCGCGAGCGCGCCGCGCATGGCCGCTTCGAGCTTGGCTTCGTCGTCCGGAATGGCGCCGAGGAAGACCGCCTCGCCGCCGTTCTCGTCGATCGCGGCCGCGACGATGGCGCCGTTGGTGTCGTAGATCCCGGCGGGGGCGAGCCTCTGGCCGGGCTGGACCAGTTCATCGCCGGTGGAGATCACGCCCACGCGCGGCTTGCGCGCGACCGTCACCTCGGCGATGCCGCAAGCCGCCAGCATGCCGATCTCGCGCGAGCCGATGATGGTGCCGGCCCGCAGCAGCGCCTCGCCGCGCGCGATGTCGGATCCGGCATAGGACACGAATTGCCCCGGCGAGACGGCCCGGCGAACCTCGATCGTGCCGGAGCCTGCCGGCTGGGTGTGCTCGACCATGACGACGGCGTCGGCGCCACGCGGCAGCGGACCGCCGGTGGCGATCGCCGTCGCGGTTCCCGGTGCAACTTGAAGCCTCGGCGCGGTGCCGCACTGGATCGTTTCGCCGTTCAATGCAAGGCGCACCGGCTTGCCTTCGCCCGCTGCGACGAGATCCGCCGAGCGCACGGCAAAGCCGTCGACATTGGAGCGGTCGAAAGGGGGGACGTCGATCGGCGCCGTGACGTCTTCGGCGAGCGCTGCGCCGAGCGCATCGGCAAGCTTGCGCGGCTCGGCTGGAATCGAACGCGGGAACAACGCCGCCTCGAAGCGCGCCAAGGCTTCCTCCCGCGAGAGGATCTTGAGGAACTGCGCCTGTTCGAAGGCGCTGCGGTCTTGCGGCTGGGGGATCATCGTCATGCCGAACCCATATCACTCCCGGATCAGATAGGCATCGACCGGCGCTCCCGCCGCAAATCCCTCGCTGTCGCCGGGAACGAGCAGCCATGCGTCGGCACCGGCGATAGCGTGGAACGGCCATTCCCCTACTGCGAGTGGCGTCCAGGCATCGCGCTCCTCTGCCAGCAGAACGACCTCGGCGATGCCGCCGCTGGATGCGATCTTGCGCGCGAGCGGCAAAGTGATCCGTCGGCGCGTCCGGCGCGCCGCCAGGCGATCGACGAGCGGCTGCACCAGCGCGAACCAGGCCGCGAGCGCGGCATCCGGCGAGCCGGGCAAGGCGACGGCGGGAACCTGTCCGAGCCGACCGACCGCGGCAGTACGTCCAGGTTGAAGCGCAAGGCCGTGAGCCTTCACCTCGCCCCGCCGGGCCAGCGCCAGCACGGCGGCGTCGCGGCGGCCGACGCCGCTGCCGCCGACGGTCAGCACGAGATCACACGAGGAGGCGTCAAGCGCGTCGGCAATCGACGCTTCATCGCGCGCGCCGGCTTCGCGCGGTTCGACGTCCAGTCCTGCCGAGCGCGCGAGACCGGCGATCATGTGCATCGTTGCCGTTGCACCCGGCACATTGACGATGCGCAGGCGCGGCCGCCGCACGCCGAGCTTCGCCAGGCCTGCAACACGTGCGAGCAGCAGATCGGCCGCACCGACCGGAGAGCCCTCGGCCCCCGCAGGCGTGCGCGCCGCGATGTCGCTGCCGGCGCGCCTGACGCCCTGCCCCGGCACGGCTTCCGCCAGCACCTGCACGAGCGGCCCGGACACCTCCACCGCGTCGGCATCGAGCACGCAGTCGCATCCCGCCGGCATCGCGTCGCCGGCCTCGATCCATGCCGGGGCTTTCATCAAAGGCAGCGGCGAATAAGAGGACGCGCCGACCAGATCATTGGCGCGGAGCGCCCAGCCGTCCGTGGCGGCAATGTCGTGCGGCGGATGGGCCGCAAGCAACGGAGTGCCCGCCGCGATGCACCCGGCCGCTTCGCGCAGCGGCAACTCCACCGGCGCAAGCGGCGCGAGCCCGCTCAGCAATGCGGCGAGCGCGGTGTCGAGCGGCGTCAGCGAAGGCGGCAGGCGCTGGGTCATGCGCCATGATGGACCATGCATCGCCCGCTTTGGCAACCGCCGGCGATGTGGGCCTCAGCCGCCGGACCGGTCCGAATTCGGGAAGAACAGCTGCTGGCCGTCGACCTTATAGGCGGCGATCGCAGCCTGCCCCTCCGGCGAGGTCAGCCAATCGATGAAGCTCTGCGCGAGATCCTTCTTCACGTTGGGAAACTTCGCAGGATTCACCAGCATCACGCCATACTGATTGAGCAGCCGCCGGTCGCCTTCGACGGCGATGTCGAGATCGCCGCGATTCCTGAACGAGATCCAGCTGCCGCGATCCGACAGCACATAGGCATTCGCGGCGCGCGCGGCGTCGAGGGCCGAGGCCATGCCCTGCCCCGCCTCGCGATACCAGGCGCCCTTGGCAGCCGCGATGTCGATGCCGGCGACGATCCAGAGCGCGAGCTCCGCGGCGTGGGTGCCCGACCGATCGCCGCGCGTCACGAACGGCGCGCCCTTGGCCTCGATCGCCTTCAGCGCGGTGGCGATGTCCTTGCCCTTCACCGCCGCGGGATCGCTCTTCGGCGCGATCAGAACGTAGTCGTTGTACATCACGTCGAAACGCTTCACACCAAACCCGTCGGCGACGAATTTCTCCTCCTGCGGCCGTGAATGCATCAGCACGACGTCGGCCTCGCCGCGGCGCGGCCCGTCGAGCACCTCGTCGGCGCGCCGCGCGATCACGGTCACCTCGATGCCGGTCTTGTCGCGAAAGATCGGCAGCAGATAGTCGAGCAGACCGGATTCCTGGGTCGCGGTCGTGGTGGCGAGGACGATGCTGCGGTCCTCGGCGAATGACGCCGCAACGCCCACGGTGAGGCCGCAGAACAGCGCGAATGCAACGGACAGGCGGCCCATGATCAGGTTCCCATTGGCTATGACGCGATCATGATGCGGATCGAATGCGCCGCACTCGTGACGCGTTTGCGCGCTCCGCGCGCTCCAATCCGGGAAATTTCGGCAAGGCTGCGCGCTTCTGAATCATTCACCAAAGCAGGAATCGCATGCGAGGATGTGTTGCAAAGCAGCGAGATGATCGGGCATGGTTCCCGCGAACTCTTGAAATGCAGAATTCCAACCTGCGTCGAACGTCAAGAAGAAGCAAGAATTTGCATAGGAATGCAGGATGGAATTCCTGACGACCAGCGAAGCGGCCGACTATCTTCGGCTCGGCGAGCGCAAGCTCTATGAACTCGTCACCACCGGCGCGATCCCCTGCACCAAGGTGACCGGAAAGTGGCTCTTCCCGCGACACGAACTCGATCTCTGGGTGCTGTCGGGCCTCGCGCGTCCGGCCGGCATGCTGATCGCGGAGCCGCCACCGGTGGTGGGCGGCAGCCAGGACGAGCTCCTGGATTGGAGCCTGCGCGAATCCGGCTCGGGCCTGGGATCGATCAGCGAGGGCAGCGTGCGCGGGCTCGAGCGCCTGCAGCGCAACGAGGTGATGGCGGCGGCGGTGCACTTTCACGGGCGGGACCCTTCCGACGATGTCGCCGGAGACGCCAGTGTCGAAGCGCTGCGCGCGGCTCCCGACCTGCATGATGCGGTGCTGGTGGCGTTCGTGCGCCGCGAGCAGGGGCTCGTGCTGCCGCCAGGAAATCCCAAGCAGCTGCACGGCCTGGCCGACGTGCTCGCGCTCGGCGCCAGGATGGCGATGCGGCAACAGGGCACCGGGGCGCAGATGCTGCTCGACGTGCTGCTGAAGCGCACCGGCGCCACGACGCGGGATCTGCGCCGGGTCGAGACGCCGGCTCTCACCGGCCCGGACCTTGCCGAGCTGGTCCGCGCCGGCCAGGCCGATTGCGGCATCGCGACGCGTGCAGCCGCGCGCTCGGCGGGGCTCGATTTCGTGCCGCTGGTCTGGGAGAATTTCGACCTCGCGATGCGGCACCGCAGCTATTTCCGCCCTGCCATGCAGGCCCTGCTGCGGTTTCTCGGCGAAAGACGGCTGCGCCTGCGCGCCGAGGAGCTGACCGGCTACGATCCCTCCGCCGCAGGCCAGATCCGGTTCGCAGCCTGACATTGACGCCCGCCCCCAAATAGTTGCAAAAGAAACCAATTCAGCCGGCGGCACAGCCGGGGCAACACCGGCCAACGCGCCGGACAAGGGGAGGAGACACGTGAATCCAACGAGATCTGGACTGCCGGCCGCGGCCGGCTTTGCCGCAACGTTCCTGGCGGCGACGCTGATGTCGGGCGCCGCCATGGCGCAGCTATCCGACGACGTCGTCAAGATCGGCGTGCTCACCGACATGAACGGCCCGGCCTCGGCGCCGACCGGCCAGGGCTCGGTGACTGCGGCGCAGATGGCGATCGACGATTTCGGCGGCACGGTGCTCGGCAAGCCGATCAGCGTCGTGATCGGCGACCACCAGCTCAAGGCCGATATCGGCGGCACGATCGCGCGGCGCTGGTACGATGTCGAGCAGGTCGACCTGATCGTCGACGTGCCGGTCTCCGCGGTGGGGCTCGCGGTGCAGAACGTCGCCAACGAGAAGAAGCGGCTGTTCATCACCCATTCCACCGGCACCGCGGACTTCCACGGCAAGTTCTGCTCGCCTTACGCGATCCAGTGGGTGTTCGACACCCGCGCGCTCGCGGTCGGCACCGCGGACGCGGTGGTCAAGCGCGGCGGCGACAGCTGGTTCTTCATCACCGACGATTACGCCTTCGGCCATTCGCTGGAGCGCGACGCCTCCGCGGTCGTCACCGCCAATGGCGGCAAGGTGCTGGGCTCGGTGCGGCCGCCGCTGGCAACGCCGGACCTCTCCTCCTTCGTGCTGCAGGCGCAGGCCTCCAAGGCCAAGATCATCGGCATCGCCGCGGGTCCTCCCAACAACATGAACGAGATCAAGACCGGCTCGGAGTTCGGCGTGTTCAAGGGCGGCCAGCAGATGGCGGCGCTGCTGGCGCTGATCACCGACATCCACGGCATCGGCCTGCAGGCCGCGCAAGGCCTGCTGCTGACCACCTCGTTCTACTGGGACATGGACGACAAGACCCGCGCATGGTCGAAGCGCTACTTCGCCAAGATGAACAAGATGCCGTCGATGTGGCAGGCCGGCGTCTATTCCAGCGTGATGCACTATCTCAACGCCATCAAGGAGGCCGGCAGCGACGATCCGCTCAAGGTCGCCGCCAAGATGCGCGAGAAGCCGATCGAGGATTTCTTCGCCCGCAACGGCAAGCTGCGCGAGGACAATCTGATGGTGCACGACCTCTGGCTGGTGCAGGTGAAGACGCCGGAGGAGAGCAAATATCCGTGGGACTATTACAAGATCCTGACCACGATCTCCGGCGACAAGGCGTTCGGCCCGCCCGACCCCGCCTGCCCGCTGGTGAAAAAATAACGGTCTCGCAAAGCACACAACTCGTCATGCCCGGGCTTGTCCCGCCTGCGCGGCCGCTTCGGCGAGGCGAAGGCCCGGGCATCCACGTCCTTCCTCAATCGCGGTGACACGTGGATGGCCGGGTCAAGCCCGGCCATGACGGCTGTGAGTGCAGGCGCGCCCTATTTCACCATCCCGATCTCGCGAAGATACTTCATCACGCCGGGATGGATCAGCTCCGGCCTCGGCGCGGCGGCGACGGTGTTTGACGCGGTCGTCTCGCAGGCCTGGGCCAGCTTCTTGCAGAACGTCGCCTCAACGCCGTGCAGCGTCTTCGCCAGGCGATAGGCGAGATCGTCGGGCAGATCCTCGCGTGTCAGCACGAAGCTCCACGATCCCAGCGAAGCGATCGGCGCGTCCTGCTTGGGATAGCTGCGCGCCGGCACCAGCAGCGGCTTCAGGAACGCATGCTTGGCGCGGATGCGCGTCATCTCCTCAACGCTGGGGGCGATGAAGCGCGCGCCCGCTGCGCTCGATGCCACCGCGGCAAAGCCGGGCCAGCCGATGCCGGCGCCCCAGAGCGCGGCGACGCGGCCGTCCTCGACCATCGCGGGGCCGTCGCCGGCGCGGTCGAGATAGACGGCCTTGAAGTCCTCGTCCTGCTTCAGGCCGATGCCGTCGAGCACGTAGCGCGCCAGGATCGGCAGGCCCGAGCCCCTGGCGCCGAACGCGACAGGCTGGCCGACGAGATCGCGGATCGTCCTGTAGGGACTGTCCGCCCGCACCACGAACATGCCGGGGTTGGAATAGATCGCGGTGAGGATCTTCAGGCGCACGGGCGCGCGGCCGATGCCGGCGAAGGCCTCGTAGGCCGGCTCGCCCGCGACCAGCGCGAGATCGAGCTCGCCCTTCTCCAGCAGCGGGACGTTTTCGTTGCTGCCCTTGGTGTTGCGCGGCGCGATCGAGAGGTGCGGATCGGCCGCGTTCATCACCTCGGCGAAGGCGTTGCCGTAAAGCGGAAAGCCGCCGCCCGGCGTTGCGGTGCCGAGGCTGAGTGTCGTGGTCGGAATGGCCGTGGCTCCGGTTTGAGCGGCAAGCGGGCTCGAGAGCAGCGCCGCGCTGACGAGGATGATCGCAAATCGCATGGTCGTCCCTCAGGGGCCCGCTTCAACAGCGACCTGCGGCGATGTAGGCAGCGGCCCGATTCTGTGAAAGCATGCCCCCAAGCACAATAGAACAATGGGGAGATATCATGTTGCGAATTTTGCGGTGCGGTGTTGTCGGGCTCGCGGTCCTCACAGGTCTTTTCAGCGCCGCGCCTCCAGCCTCCGCCGCCTATCCTGACCGCCCCATCCACTGGCTGATCGGATTTTCCGCCGGCGGCCCGGTCGACATCGTGGCGCGGATCATGGCGCAGTGGCTGTCGGAGCGGCTCGGCCAGCAGGTCATCGTCGAGAACCGCACCGGCTCCGGCGGCAACATCGCCGCCGCCGCTGCGATCAATTCGCCGCCGGACGGCTACACGCTGCTGTTCGTCGCGCCCAACAACGCGATCTCGACCTCGCTGTACAAGAAGCTGCCGTTCGACTTCCTGCGCGACACCGCGCCGGTCGCGAGCATCATGCAGCTCACCAACATGCTGGTCGTGTCCAACGCGTTTCCGGCCAAGACGGTCCAGGAGTTCGTCGACTATTGCAAGGCCAATCCCGGCAAGATCTCCTTTGCCTCGTCCGGCAACGGCACCTCGGTGCACATGTCGGCCGAGCTGTTCAAGGTGCTGACCAAGTGCGACATGGTGCACGTGCCCTATCGCGGCTCGGCCATCGCCTTCCCCGACATCATCTCCAACAAGGTGCAGCTGATCTTCGACAATCTGCCTTCGGCCATGGAGCAGGTGAAAGGCGGCAATGTCCGCGCGCTGGGCGTGACCTCGCCGCAGCGCTGGCCGAGCGTGCCCGACGTGCCCGCGATCGCCGAGACCGTGCCGGGCTTCGAATCGGTCGGCTTCTACGGCATCTCCGCGCCGAAGGGCACGCCGCCCGAGGTGATCGAGACGCTCAACAAGGCCGTCGGCGAAGCGCTGAAGGACCCCAAGCTGGTGGCCAAGCTCGCCGAGACCGGCGGCATCCCCAAGCCGATGACGCCGGCCGAGTTCGGCAAGCTGGTCGCCGACGAGACCGCGAAGTGGCGCAAGGTGGTCGAGTTCGCCGGCGTCTCGGTGGATTAGCGAAGGGCCCCGCGGCACCGCCGGCACGACACCAGGAGGGGCTCAGAAGGGCCCCTCCTCTCAAAAGTCGTAAAACAACCCCATGCACAGTAGACGAGCCTAGTGATTTCAAAGGGTTAGCGGATCCGAAAAACGAGCCCTGACGAGGTGGTTTTGCTTCGTCGGGCAAAACAGGGGTATACAGGCATCATCGTCAATTTCGGTTATTTGAAACTAGCCCGCGATGCCGCCTGGGCGCTTCCTGTCCACCAGAGCCAGCATTGCACCCCCGCCTCCATCCCTGTAAACGAACCGCGCACCGTTGCCGGCCGCGTTCCCGCGAGCTGTCTCGCGGCGGGGCCTGTAGCTCAATGGTTAGAGCCGGCCGCTCATAACGGTCTGGTTGCAGGTTCGAGTCCTGCCGGGCCCACCAGCCTTCGAGCTTCGGCTCGGCGAGCCAGCGCCACAAACTCCTAACGAAGCGAAAGCTTAAATCCTCCTGTACGTCACATGCGCTGTCGCAAACGGAATCCCCGCGCGCCCGGCGCTTCCCCGCACGATGCACGCCCGCTCATCGATCGCGTAGAACCAATCATCGAAGTTCAGCTTGAACGACCTTCCATCGCCCTGGGGCGTGTCGCGCGTGTACTTCCAATGAAACGCGCAACCCGCCTGCTCGCCGGTGGCGTCGCCTTCGAGGCGATTCTCGTGGCCGGTGTACTGGCCTTCGCCTAGCTTGTGAATCGTCCAGCGCAGCGTGTCGCTATGGCCGTCATCGAAGGTGTAGGTTTCGGTCAGGACGACGGTGTCGGTGTCCGCGTCCAGTTCGCCATGAGCGGTGATCGACGCGCGCTTCAGAAGCCCGCCGACGAGGCTTTCAACCACCGCCCAACCTTCCAGGCGGCCGACGAAGAACTGCTCGGGAAGAAACACCGGCGTGGTGCCGGCGAACGCATCAATGGCCATGGCTTTTCCTCCGAGACTGATGAGGACATAAGACGCCTCTCGGCATCAGGTTCCTCGGAGGAAACCTGCCTGGATCGGCCGCGCGCTTGCACACGCGAGATCGGAATCGCCATTCGCCCCAGCCGACCGCAAACGACGAAAACGGACTACGCCGGCAAGGGCGCGTTGGCAGTGCCTCGTGAGGCGCGAAGGGCCGCATCCGCACTCTCGGCCCGTTGGCCGAAATCGCCTCTCAGCGCCATGAGGGCGCGGCGTTCTTCCTCGATTTCGTAGGAGGTGCGAAAGCCCAGTTTCCTTAGCACCGGAACGGGCGGGCACCACCCCTGCACGGCGTGCTGGAACAGAAAGCTGGTGACCAGCGCCGGAAGCGCGAGCCAACGCCTGTCGCTGGTGGCCGCCAACACGGTGCCGGTGAATCCGAGCACCGCTGCGTTCGCCTCGATGGCTCTCTCGATATCCCACTCCCGGTCGATTTCACGTAAGCGATCGCCGATCTGATCCCGATGTTCGGCGAAATAGGCCACGTTGGCCTGCATCGTGCGCCTGATCCGACGATTGTCGATCTCGGACGAATGCAGAGGCACCCGGTTCCGCGTCGTGGTCATTTGGCCGCTCCCTATGCTGACCAGATGACGTTCGCTGATCCGATTTGTTCCTGGCCGCAATCGCCCCCGGTTCGACGCCACCAAAGCGCGACGAACCTTCGATTCCGCGAGAAACCAATCCTTCGGACATCCATTGGAATGGCGGGGTCGCGCTCACTGCTTGAAGCTGCGCTTGGCTATCTGCTCCAGGGCGAACGTGTCTCCGCCGGAATCCGACCAACCGTCCATTTTCAGATACTCACCGCGATCGGTGGTGAAAGCCGTGCTGGGCAACGCCAGGCGTTGTCTCATAAGCTCTGCCGGGCCCAAACAAGGGAGCCGCGCCGCCAGGGCGTTCCAGGCCCATTCTGCCTGCTGGCGTCAGTTCGCAGTCGTTCAACGCATCCCGATCGGGATATTGTGCCTGAAACGAATTTGGATGTTGAGTCGCCCACAATGGGCACTGGGCGCTTGCAGAGCTTATTGCGCCAATCGACATCATCGTTGCAATAATAAGAGTCCTGAATCCAGTCATAATCGTGCTCCGAACGGCTGTTGTTTTCGTGCGGAACATTCGCGCTGGTTCGAATCGGCTGCTCTGTTGAATGCGTTCCCTTCGAGTTTCTTGGATGAGGATTAGGTGGGTATGCGCTCGGCGCAAAAAAGGCGGTGAACAATCACGGCTGCGCGAATGGCAAATCGGTTTGCTCATCATTGCGTGACGCACACCCGCGTCCCCGCATTTGGGAGTCGCGTCACATCGGACACATTCGCCAAAGTCGCTCTAGAATCGGCTGCTGTGTGCAAAGGCCATGCGAAATCATGAAGCCGGGTGCGGCGTTTACAGATTCGCGCGAATTCGACCGCCAACGGGCGTAATGCCGAGGACGTTACCAGTCTTGCAGGCGTGGTCGATTGCGAAGGCGTGGACCGAGGCTCATCTAACTCCCCATCGTAGGTCTATCGGAGAAACTACCATGCGATCAGGTGTCGTTTTGAGCCTTTTGATTGTCTTATGTGCACCCGTCAGCGCCGCGGTGGCAGGCCAGGTCCATCGGCACCATGCGACAGCGCATTCTCGTGTCTTGACGACTGGGACCGCTGCGGCCTGGGCCTATTCGCCGGCACGGCCGGACCGCCATCGACCGACCCCGCACTATAATGATCAACCAGAACCAGGCTATAATCCGTACGAGAGATGGGGTGGTTAACACCCCTCGCCGCCGACTTGACGCCTTTCGAGCGCGGCGAGATTGGCCCCACCTATTCCGCGCGGCTTGTCGCTCGAGCGCTGAGCGCGAAACATCACGATCGGCCATATCGAGGCGGACGGCAGAACTTCTGGACCAAGAGCAACAACCGCAGTCGCTTCATCGTCAGATTTCAAATGCGGCTAGGCGCGATGCGAGAACCGAAACTGATTCCGGCCACTAAACACCACACCAGTTTCGCACCAGAAACGATCGAACCCAAACGAAACGCGGCAAAATCGACGACGCACAATCAGGTCAGGCTGTTCCACGATGAACCGACAATTTGACGCTCTTCGCCGATGGTCGCCGCATTCTCAGTGCCCCCGCTTCACCAGCGGGCATTCACTGTCGGCCAAGGGCGCATAGACGTCGCCGCTCGGGATCTTTCCGAGCACGTCGTAATATTCCCAGTTCGACTTGACGTCGGAAGGCTCCTTCACCTGGACGAGGTAGAAGTCGTGCACGAGCTTTCCGTCCTCGCGCACCGTCGCCCCGCGCGCGTAGAAGTCGTCGACGGGAGTGGAGCGCATCTTCTCCAGCACCGGATCCGTTGCATCGGTGCCTACCGTTGCAACGGCCTTCAGATAGTGGCTCACGCCGGAATACACTGCGGCCTGCGGCGCCGTGGGCATGGTGCCCCGTAGCTTGTAGAAGCGTTCGCCGAAGGCCCGGGTCTCCTCGTTCAAGGCCCAGTACCAGGCCGTGAGCGTCGTCAGGCCCTTGGCGGTTTGCGGGCCCATGGCATGGACATCGCTGATGAACATCAGTTGAGCCACGGGCTTCTGGCTCCCCGTATTCATGCCGAACTCGTTCCACTGCTTCATCAGGGTCACGAGCTGCTCGCCGGCATTGGCGAAGGCGATGACCTTGGCTCCGGATGCCTTTGCCTGCAGGATGAACGAGCTGTAATCGGCGTTTCCGATCGGGTGATACACGGCGCCGAGCGACTTGCCGCCTGCTTGCGCCAGCACGCGCTGCGACTCCGACACCATGTTCTTGCCGAACGCGTAATCGGCGGCGATGAAGTACCAGGTGTCGTAGCCCTGCGAGAGCAGCGTGCGGATCGGTCCCGATACCAGATTGTAGGAATCGTGGAGCCAGGCCAGCCCGGTGCGCGCGCATTGCTTGCCCGCAAGCTCGGTCGTCGCCACCGCCGAATAGACCGCAATCCTGTTCTTGTCGCGTGCCAGCGACTGGATCGCCAGTCCGACCGCGGAGTTGGAGACGTCGGCAATCATGTCGACGCCGTCGACGTCGAACCATTTCCGGGCGATGCCGACGCCGATATCCGGCTTGTTCTGGTGGTCCGCGGCCACGATCTCGACCTTGATCGACGGGACCATCTTCTGGAAATCCTCTGCAGCCATTTTGGCGGCAGTGACGGAGCCCGGCCCCGACAAGTCGGACAGCGGCCCGGTCTGGTCATTGATGATGCCGATCCGGACTACGCCGCCGGAGATTTCGCCCGCTGTGGCGGGAACGCACGATCCGATGAAGGCCCCAAAAATCAGAAGTGTAGCGACGCGGCAGTTCATGCGAGTACCTTTCCAATGATGGCGTTGGGGCCTTCCTCCCATTGACGAGCGAGCTTAAGCGGCCGCACTTGATTTGAGTTTCGCAGCCGCCTTCTGGACTGCCGCCGCGCGCTTGCGAAGCCAGGGTTCGGCGTCCGCGCGCATGCGCGAAATCAGCTCGGGTGGCGCATTCTGCACGGTGATGTCGAACGGCGGCTGCGGCTGATATTCCAGCATGAGCTGGAGGTTCTTCGCGACGTCCTCGCCGCAGAGCTCGGCGGCGACCTGAAAACCGAAATCGATTCCTGCAGTCACGCCGCCGCCGGAAATGCGGTTGCGGTCGACCACGACGCGGCCGTCGACCGCAATCGCGCCGAAGGCGGCAAGCTGGTCGCTCATGAGCCAGTGGCAGGCCGACTTGTATCCGTCGATGAGCCCTGCGGCGCCGAGGATCAGGCAGCCCGCGCAGACCGAGGTGATGTAGCGTGCCGATCCGCCCTTGTCGCGAACGAAGGCGATCACCTCGTCATCATCCATGGTGTCGACCTGCCCCGGCCCGCCGCCGATGCAGAACACGTCGAGATCCGGACAGTCGGCGAACGTCGTGGTCGGCAGCAGCGGCAGGCCGACGTCGCTAACGACCGGCTCGATGCGCTTCCACAGCAGATGCACCCGAGCGTTCGGCAGGCGGGCGAAGACTTCGAAAGGCCCGGTGACATCCAGTTGAGTCATCCCGGGATAGTACAGAATTCCGATCTCGATCCGCTTGCCGGACATGCATCGCTCTCCTCTTTGAACGAAGGCATGTTGACAGGCCAGCCGGTTTGCCGAAATGTCAGAACACACGCAATTCCTGCCAAGGCTCGCTGATGGCTCGTTCTGCCGCCCGCCGTGTCGTCTTCGTCCTGTTCGAGGATTGCCTGCTGCTCGATTTCGCCGGGCCGCTGCAAGCCTTCGAGCTTGCCTGCGAAACGTCGGAGGCCGGGCGCGCGCCCTATGTATGGCAGGTCTGCTCGTTGAAGGGCGGCCCCGTCAAAACCTCGTCCGGCCTGGAGGTGACGACGACTGCGCTCTCCGACTGTGCCCGCAAGGATATCGACACCCTCATCGTGGGTGGCGGCCCCGGCGTCCATCGCGCTGCTGCCGAGGCCGGATTGGTCGACTGGTTTCGGTCAGCCGCGCCGAAGGTCCGGCGCGTCTGCTCCGTTTGCACCGGCACGTTCGTCCTGGCCGCGGCCGGCCTGCTCCACGGACGAAGCGCGGTCACCCATTGGAGCTCCTGCGACCTGCTGCGCGCCCAACATCCGGACATTTCGGTCCTGGTCGACCCTGTGTTTGTCCACGACCGCGGAGTCTGGACGTCGGCCGGCGTGACCGCGGGCATCGATCTCGCGCTCACGCTGCTGGAAGACGATCTCGGACACCGCGAGGCCATGCGCGTCGCACGGCGCATGGTCGTGTTCCTGAAACGGCCCGGCGGACAGGCCCAGTTCAGCGTGCCGCTGTCGCTGCAGACCTCCGAAGACAGGGCCTTCGAGAATATCGCGGCCTGGATGCAGGACAATCTCAGCCGCGATCTGCGCGTCGAGAGCCTGGCCGAACGAGCGGGCATGAGCCCGCGCACCTTCGCGCGTGTTTTCCGGCAGAAGACCGGCCGCACGCCCGGCAAGGCGGTGGAAGAGCTGCGCGTCGAGGCCGCCCGCCGGGCGTTGGAAGAATCCGCGTCGAGCATCAAGGAAATAGCGGCCCGCGCCGGATTTCAGAGCGAGGAGCATTTGCGGCGCGCCTTTCGCCGCCGCCTGAATGTGCTGCCGCAGGATTATCGCGTTCGGTTCTCTCAGGGGCAGGATTAGCGGCGCAAGATTTCGCGCAAGGATTCACTCAACGACAAGCGCAGCCAATGTGCTAACCTCCGCGCCGAAGCCACCAGCGGAGTCCCCCCATGCCCACCAGCGTCAAGCAAATGCTCGAAGCCGCCAACGCGGCGGTGCCCAAGATCACCTCCGACCAGGCCGCCGAGATGATCAAGGCCGGCAACACCCTCGTCCTCGACGTGCGCGATGCGCCGGAGGTTGCCGCCAGCGGCAAGATCGCGGGCGCCCTGCATGTCTCGCGCGGGATGCTGGAGTTTCGGGCGGACCCGGAATCGCCCTATCACGACAAGGCGTTCGACAAGAGCAAGTCCGTGATCCTGTACTGCGCATCCGGCGGCCGGTCGGCGCTGGCCGGCAAGGTGTTGAAGGATATGGGGTACGACAAGGTCTATAACGTCGGCGGCTTCAAGGACTGGACCGGGGCCGTCGAGAAATAGCCAGATACCAGATAAGAGGCACAGTTTCGGATCGTCGAAGCGACTGCTTCGGCCCGTCGATCGGCGCGCCTATCCCGGTTGCAACAATCAGCCCTCATTGGCGTTGTTCCGGAGCACACAGCGAGGCGCGCCATGACCAAGCCTACCGACAAGGATACCGAACTGACACCCGACGACTTCCCGCTCGAAGCCGACAAGGACAAGCTCAGGACCCACAAGGGCGAGCCGGTGGCCTCGGCCGAGTCCGAGCAGATTGCCGACGAATTGGCCGAACGGCTCAACGAGCAAGCGCACCGGGAGGAGCAGGACCGCTGGTCGGCGTGAGCGCGATGCGGTCCATGCGAATTGTGATCGCGCGCCAGGCCCCGGTTCAAGCCGGCTGAGGCCAGCAGGCCATGCCGGGCGAACCACGGGCCGCTCCATCCTTCGGGGCCTCGCAGGCCCAATCGGCCGGGGGCGGATCAGGCGGAACGCGGCGTGGACCCAGGCTGTCCGTTCGGCTCGTTCAGCAGCCGGCCGGTGGTGGTGTTGACGAAGTGCAGCGACATGCAGGCCGGGCACCTCACCGGGACATAGCTGTCCGCCAGCGCGCGACCCTCGGGCCGCTCGTCGTCGATCCGTTGCTGGACGTTCATGCCGGTGCGCGGGCACCTGAAGAGAATCTGGCGCTGCATGCTTCCTTCATGCGCCCGAACCCGAGCCGACGAAATTGCGGACGATTCCTTACGGGCCTTTCCCAGGTTTGCGATGGGTCAATGCGAAAGGCCCGCCGCTCCCTATGCTTTGCATGACATCGGCGCGCCGTCGCTCCGGTGCCGCACGAAGCGGAGCCCGGACTCCTAGGCACTCCGGGCACCGCTTCGCAAGACAGGGTGCAAGCGTCCGCGATCAGGGAGCCGGCTCCGCAAGGGGAGGCTTCGCCGGCAGGTTCGATAGAACGAAGGCCGGTACCGCGGGTTGGATGGCCCAGCCGTTCAATGGCCCAGCCCTGGACAGACCATGCAATCGGCCTCGGTCGCCCGTTGGAAACGCTCCTCGGAAACCGGGGCTGATTGATTTCGCCCGGCCGGCCCGCCACCCAATGCCGCCGCCGGCAAGAGGCCACCATCGAGACCGCCTCGATCAGGGGAGCAGCCATGATGTCCGCGAAGCTCGACGATCTCCCTGCGGCCGTGCGCTACGCGCTCGAGACGACGCGCGCGACCACGGTCTGCCCGTTCCACGGCGAGGTGATCATCCGCGTCGGCGATGATGCCGCCGAGAGCCATGCCTACGAACGCGCCAAGCGAATCCTGAGAAGCGACGGGACGCCTTTCGAAGCGGACGCGCTCAGGGAAGAAATCGGCCGGCAACTCGCGGTCGCCGCGGACGGGCGATGCCCGAAATGCGATCGGGCCGATCCGGCCGGCTAGAGCGCGCTGCCTCCGCCGGTCAGGAAGCCGCGCGCCTTGAGGCCTTCTTGCTCGGCCGGGAGGACACGAGGCTCCGCGGCCGCCCGATCAGATATCCCTGCATCTCGTCGCAGCCTTCCTGCATCAGCAGCGACATCTGTTCCTCCGTCTCGATGCCTTCGGCAAGGACCGGCACCCCAAGCCCGTGGGCAAGGCCGATCACGGCCCGGACGATGGCGAGCGATCGGTCGCTCTGACCGAGCGAGGCGACGAAAGAGCGGTCGATCTTGATGCGGTCCAGCGGAAACGCTTCGAGATATGACAGCGACGAATATCCCGTTCCGAAATCGTCGAGTGCGATCAGGATGCCGAGCGCCTTGAGCGACTGCATCGTCCTCTTGGCGCGCGGCATGTCCTCGATCAGGACGCCTTCGGTGATTTCGAGCTCGAGGCGCGCGGCCGGAAGCCCGCTGTCGCGCAGCGACCGGCGGACCTGCCGGTCGAGGTTTTCCCGGCGGAACTGCGCCGCCGAGACGTTGACGGCCACCCGCATCGGCTGATCCCATGACGCTGCTTCCCTGCACGCCGCCATCAGAACCCAATCGTCGATCTGCGCGATGGAGCCGCTTCGCTCCGCGATCGGAATGAACTCGCCCGGCGGGATGATGCCGCGCACCGGATGCCGCCAGCGCACGAGCGCCTCGTAGCCCATCAGCGTGCCATCGCGATGCTGCTGCGGCTGGTACTCCAGATAGAGCTCGCCCCGCTCCACGGCGGCCTGCAAATCGTGCTCGAGCTCACGGCGGTCCCGCAATTGCTGGTCCATTGCGCTGGTGAACAGGCGGACGGCTCCCCTGCCCTCGTGCTTGGCGCGATAGAGCGCGGCATCCGCGTTCGCCAGCAGCGCAACGGAATCGCCGGCATCTCTCGGATACAGCGCGACGCCGATGCAGAGATCGATCTTCAGGGCATGGCCGTCAACCTCGATCGGCTGCTCGAACTGTGCCCGCATCCTGGTGGCGAGCAGCTCCGCGGTTGCCGGCAGCGGCGCTTCATCGATGATGCCGATGAATTCGTCGCCACCGACGCGCGCGACGTAGGACCCTTGCGAAACCTCCTGAAGGCGCCTTGCGGCCTCGCGCAGCACGGCGTCGCCGACGGCGTGACCGAAGCGGTCGTTGATCGCCTTGAAGTGGTCGAGATCGATGCAGAGCACGGCGAAGGCGCCATCGGTGATCTCGGCGCGTTCGATCGCGGCGGAGAGATGCTGGCCCAAGGCGGCCCTGTTGGGCAGCTCCGTGAGCGCGTCGTGACCGGCGAGATAGCTCACCCTCTGCTGTGCCCTGTTCCGTTCCGTCACGTCGAAGCCGACGCAGACATGGGCGGGTCGCCCGTCATAGACCAGCGGCCGGGATTCGATCACGACCTCGATCACCTCGCCGTCGGCCGTCCTGTGCAACTCGCAGTCGCGTTCGGCTGTCGCCTGCTGCTCCGCATGGGCGAGCTGATGCTCGGACATGGCAAGGAGATCCTGGCGGGAATAGCCGTAGTGCCTGCACATCGCACCATTTACGGCGATGAGCCGATGTGTCTTCGCATCGACCACCCACATCGGAAGCGGGTTCTCTTCGAACAGCAGGCGGAAGGAGGCTTCCGCTTCCGCCAGCGCCTTCTCGGTGCGATGGCGCTCCGTGATGTCCTCGTGGGTTGCGACCCAGCCTTTCCCCTCAGGGCGATGCCGAATCCGCACGATCCTGCCGTTGGTCAGCTCCACGGTCGTATCCGAATTCTCGGCGATCACCGGAGCGCTGTTGCGCCAGACCAGATAATCCTGCTTGGACATCCTCGGGGCGCTGCCGGCCGAATAGCGGAGATCGACGATCTCGCTCAGCTTCATGCCCGGCCGGACCAGTTTCGGATCGAGATCGTAGACCTCGAGGTATTGCCGGTTGCAGACGATCAGGCGCTGATCGGCATCGAAGAAGCAGAGCCCCTGGGACATGTTGTTGAGCGCCCGGTCGAAGCGCTCCGCGAACGCGGTCGCGGTCTGCTCGGCGGCCCGGGCGCGATCGCCTTCCTCGGACAGCCGTGCATGGGTCTCGACCAGCTTCACGAAGGAGCGGAAATTGGTGTTGATCATCCGGGCGAGCAGGACGAGCAACGCCAGCAGATTGATCCCGACCGAGATCAGCATCCCGTCGCCGGAGAGCAGCAGGAGTGTCGCGATCGGTGCACCGGCGATCAACATCGTCAGCCGGGACGACGGCGGGAAGCTGCCAAGGCAGTAGGCAGTCCCGACGCAGCCCATGAAGAGCAGCAGGGAGACCGACACACGCAGGCCGGGATCGACCACCATGAACAGCGCCAGGATCCAGATCACGAAGCTGGAGCTGATCACCACGGTGGCGAGACGAACCCTTACGAGTTCTCGGTAAGCCTCCTCGGCGGTGAAGTCCTCCTTCTTCAGCCGCAGCCACTGCACCAACCGAAACAGACAGGCCACCAGGAGCGCGGCTGGCAAGGCAAATCGCAGCCATGCCGACACCGTGTTCGGAAGGAGCAGCCCCACGCTGATGCTGTTGACCAGAAGCGCGGCATAGAGAACCGGCACCTGCCTGCGGAGCACGCGGAACTGCTCGACGAGCAGCGAACGGCCGAGCGGATCGGTCGTGTCACCAATCGCGAAAGCGTCACGAAGCCGCGCGAAGAAACTCATCGAGATTGTCCCAGCCACGTCAAACGCTAGGACAGAGGGGCGAAGGACCCGTAAAGGCGGTTGGAGTCTTTGCCCTTAATGCGACTGCCGCAAATCACTGGAGAAAGGAACCGCCGCCGCAGTTCCCAGCCGGGAACATCGCGACGCTTGCCCATCTTGAAAGGTCGTGGTGCAGAGGAGGTGACCGCGGCCCTCACCCCGCGACCCGCCACAGCCTCCATCGTTCCGGCACGCCCTTGAGCCGGTGCATGCCGTGATCCTTCAGGCTGATCGCAGGCTGCGTCTTCATCAGCTCCCTGACCGCGCTCGACACCAGCACCTCGCCGGGGCGCGCCTTCGCCGCGACGCGGGTGCAGATGTGAAAGGCGAGGCCGACCATCTCGCCGCCGCTGATGGTGTATTCGCCGGCGTGCAAGCCGATCCGGATCTCGAGGCCCAGCGTGCGCATGGCTTTCTGAATCGCAGCCGCGCAGGCGATGCCGCCGTCTGGTTTCCTGAACGTGGCCAAGACGCCGTCGCCCGTCGTCACGACTTCCTTGCCGCCACACGTCTTCAGCTCCTTGCGGACCGCGGCGTAATAATGGCCCATGATCTTGGTCCAGCGCGCATCGCCGAGCTTCGCGGCTTTTGCGGTCGAGCCGACGATGTCGACGATCAGGATCGTAGCCCGCGCTTGCTTGAGCTCGGCACTGCGCTCGGCCGACCGGCGCCGGGGCGCAATCGGCCCGGCCAGCGGCTCATAGCGATGGTTGCGGCGCCGGGCGATCGCGGCCTTTGCGTAATCCTGGGCGCGCTGCGCCGTGCCGCAGCGAACGGTCTTCTCCTGCGGCACCCGCGCCCAATAGACACTTCGCCCATCGCCCGCACCATGAACCTCCACGGCGCCCCACTTCAGGAACACGGCCGAACCAACCCGCCGGACGCACCACGCCTTCGACGTGTACCCCGATACGTTCGACTGATGGACTCCGATGCGCAGAAATTTGGGCATGTGTGCAGCTGATCGCAGGACCATGGGCTGGTCGCGGTGAAGCGTAGTTGCACACTTCCGCGTTTGCAACAGACGAGCCTTGGCTCGGAAGTCCGGCTTCGGCCGGCGGCGTCCATCGCCCGGAAATGGCCGCTTCAGCCATGATATGCAAACAGCTCGATCGGATCGCTGAAGCCGCGCACCTCGTGCTTGCCGACATGCTCCAGCTCGAATTTCGGCTGCACCAGCTCCGCAAAATCGCGCGACAGCAGCACCTTCCGTCCCAATTGCTTGGTCAGCGCTTCCAGGCGCGAGGCCATGTTGACGGCGGGGCCGATCACGGTGAAGTCGAGCCGGCTGGCCGATCCGATATTGCCGTACATGACGTCGCCGACGTGAACGCCGATGCCGTAGTTCAGCGGCGCACGGCCGGTCGCGTTGTTCCGCTCGTTCAGGGCGATCATGGCCTGACGGGCCTCAGTGACGGCATGGAGCAGGTTTGCGCAGGCGTTGGGATCCTGAAGCGGAAAGATGGCGAGCAGGCCGTCGCCGATGAATTTCAGGATCTCGCCGCCGTGCCGCGCGATCGGCTCCGACATCGCGTCGAAATAATCGTTGAGCAGGTCGATGACGTCGTCGCGCGGCCAATTGTCGGAAATCTTGGTGAAATCCCTGAGGTCGCAGATCATGATCGCGGCGCGCACCGTCGTGCCGGTGCCGCGCCTTATGGCGCCGGCCAGGATGAGCTCGCCGGCATGGGAGCCGACATAGGTCTCCAGCAGGGTTCGCGCCAGGCGGTTCTTGATGCGGATCTCGCTGACCAGCGCCAGCACCGGCAGGAGCTTTTTGAGGGCGGCGATATGCGCCGGATCAAAACCGCCTCGCCGGCCGGTCGCGAAGGTGACGATGTGCCGCTTGCCCAGCGTGTGGTACAGCGGCCAGGCGACGTAGTCGGTCAGGCCGTTGGCCCGCATCTCGTCATAGAGGGCGTGCTTGCGGCCGAGCGAGGGATCGCGCTCGAGATTCTCGCGCAGCTCGTCCGCTCCCTCATGAATCTCGTTGGCAGGACTTCCGATATACTCGGACCGCTCGCGAACGTCGTAATCGACCCGCGCGATCTCGGCCCCTTTCATCCCGTCGGACCAAGTCATGCGGGCGCCGAGCCATTGCGGATGATTGATCTGGACGTGAAGCGTCGCCCGCTTGAGCGGAATGCCGGCCTGCTGCAGCCGGATGCACATCTGCGCGAAGATGTCGTCGATGAAGCGCTCGTCGCGCGTGCCGTTGGTCAGCCAGTCGACGACACCATCCGATAGCGTCGGGGCATTGTTGGTCGGTGCGTCCATATCCTGCCCCTTATAGCCGTGGCCTGCATCAGGGCAGATATCGTGCCCAGCTTCGCCACGTCAACCTGGCCAGTTGCATGGATTATGCGCAACGGGCTGCGGGACCGATGCCGCCTATCCGAGAGGCCGGACCGAGCCCAGCACCGCCAGACCGGACAGGAGCGCGAGCTGCGAGGCCGCGGCGAGCTCCACCTTCAACGTATCTTCGTGCGAAAGTGAAAATTCCGCGCCATCGAGGCGAACGCGGCAATCGCCGCGCGCGGCGTAGACCAGATGCGTGCCGGCGGCAAGCTGCCGCGTGCCCGGATCCATGAGCGCCACGAGCTCGATCTCCGCCGCGCCGCGCCGCGCCATCAGGTTCACGACCTCGACCGGACCATCTTCGAGCGCGGTCACGATCTCCATCTCGCCGGTGAAGCGCACCGTCGTAAAAGGTTCACGCTCGTCGAACTCCTGCGTCGGCGACTTCAGCACCAGCCCGCGCCCAGTGACGACCATCTGCAGCCGGTCGATGCCGGGCATATGCGAGAACGGACCGGGCGCCACGATCGGCGTGCTGGCAAAGCGCCACAGCAGGCTGCTCCAATCCTTCGCCGCCGCCTCAGCGCGCCAGGCGCCCGCAATGTCGGTGAAGATGCCGCCGCCGTTCTTCCACGGCGAGCGGGTGTAGTCTTCGGGTGTAAGCAATGTTGTCTTCATGGGAGAGCCTCGAGGCGATGGGGGGACTGAGCGAGTTCGCGCGCCTCGAGCAGCGGCTCGGCCTCCTTGCGCACGACGTCCAGATGCGTGAAGAGCGAGACGTGGCCGCCGTCGGGGAGAGCCAGCAGCTTCGCCCGAGGAATAGCCCGGCAGACGTTCTCGGCATGCGCGAACGGCACGACATTGTCGGCGCGGCCATGCACGACCAGAGTTGGCGCCGAGATCGATCCCGCGGGCAGCTGTTCCAGCGCGGCAAACCGCGCGATGTCGTTGACGGTCCCCGGCAGCCGGGCGGACAGATGCTCGAACACGCTCGACTGCACGGCGCGCAGGAGCGGACCGGCCTGCGGATGGCGAAGCGTGCGTTCGCGCATGGCGTCATCGGGAATGGCACGGCGGGCACCGGCCTGCGGATTCCGTTCAGCCCGCCGTTTCAGCAAGTACGGCAGGCCGGGAACGCGCGCAAGGTGCCGCATCAGGCGCAGGCGCGCTGCTATGTCCGGCGGCGTTTGCAATTGTCCGGTGCAGGCCGATACCAGCACGAGCGAGCGGCAGAGCGACGGGTGACGGGCTGCGAATTGCAGCGCCGAGGGACCGCCGGCGGAGACCGCGACGACCGCCGCGCTCGCAGTCCCGAGCGCGTCGAGCAGCGCTCCATAGAGATCAGCCTGTTCGTCGGGTGACGCGCCGAGCGCGAGGCGAGAGCCGAGATAGCCCGGGCGGGACACCGCCACCACCCGCTTGTCTCTGAGCGTCGTGGCGAGGGCGCGCGCCAGCAGCCACGACTGGTCGTGGCCACCCATGCCGCCATGGATGGCCAGGATGGCCGGCCCCTCGCCTGCGCTTGCGCATTGGACTGCCCCGCGGGAAGTCTGCACCCAAACCGGAGCAGGCCCGGCGAGAGGCAATACGTCCGGACTTGCGGTCATGGCACGGCTTCCGATTGGCCGGGTGCGCTGGTCTTGAGGTGACGCAAAAGCGCAGCCGCCTCCATCGGCGGCGGACGCTCGATCCTGCGATAGGCTCGCCCATCGGCCGTGCGGGAAACCAGGCCGTAATCGCACAGCGCGCGGCGGAGCAAGGCATCGTCGGCGAAAGCGTGCTGTCGATTCAACAGCGTCTTCACGTCCGCCTCGGCCAGACTGCACCGCGACGGGAAGCCGGCCCACAACACCCAGAGGCTCAGCTGCTGCAAATTGTGGCGGGCCGGCCAACGCAGCAGCCTGCCGTGATCGTCGAAATGGCGCGCCGCGCGTTGCACGCGCTTCAGATCGACCGTATCGACTCGGGGCGCGGGACTGCCGCGATCGTCCAGGGACTTGCCGACCGCAGCTGCCCGGAAGTGCTGGTAGTTCTTATGACCCGTCGCACGCACAAGGATGTTGAGCAGCTCGACGTGTCCGGGTGGCGACGTCCGCTGCAGAAGCTGGGCGCGCACGGATTTCGCGAGCGCGGAGATGTCGCCCGCAACAAAGGCAATGGGAGTTCTGGCCATGACCAATCCTCAAAGTGCCGATCCGGATAGGATTGTCGGAGGTCACCGGCTTACGACGCGGCACGAGGTTTGGTGTCGGTTCGATGGAGCCTTGCAGGTTTAGCTTCCCTCGCGGGACGGTGACGCCTGGGTGAACTGCAGACCCACGCAATCCATACTATAGACGCCCGGCGGGCTCAAGAGCCTGATGTGAGATGCGCGGATGTCGTGATTGACGCGCCAAGCGTCATGAACCGCGACCTCGCTATTTCGTCGCCAAGGCTGCCACGGCCCGCCAATCTGCGTCGGGCGCGGCCGATGCGAGCTGCCGACAGCGGTCCCGCATCAGCTCGGCGGGACGATCGTTGCGGCGCTGTTTCAACACGGCCTCGAAATCGGCCAGCGCCGCGGCGAACCGCCGCGCGCGATAGGCGGCAAGGCCGCGCTCGTAATCCGCGATCCAGCCGATCGCCTCGGCGTCGATGGCCTCTCCATCCACGATCCCGATCAGCTCGTGAACCAACAATCCCTCCTCCCGGCCATAGACCGCAATGCTGTCGACCTCACGCGTGATGACGGCGCCGCGCGCCAGGCGTTCGGTCATCTCGCCGATCAGGATGTGCGTGCCGTAGACTTTGTTGGCGCCTTCGAGCCGGCTGGCGACATTCACGGCATCGCCGATCACGGTGTAGTTCAGTCGCAGCTCCGAGCCGATATTGCCGACCAGCATGCGGCCCGAATTGATGCCGATCCGGATCTGGAGCGGCTGGCCGAGATCGTCGACCAGACCGGACTCTGCCACCGCCCTGCGGCAGGCGAGCGCCGCGCGGCAGCATCGCGCGGCGTGATCGTCCTGCGGCTGCGGCGCGCCCCAGAACGCCATCACGGCGTCGCCGATGAACTTGTCGATGGTGCCGCCATTGGCGACGATGATCTCCGAGGTGACGTCGAGATAGCGCGACAGCAGCGGCACCACGCGATCGCCGAGCCGCTCCGACAGCCCGGTGAAGCCGGCAATGTCGATGAACATCACGCTGAGCTCCTGGACAGTGCCGCCGGGCCTCGCCTCGACGCCCTGGCGCAGCAGGCCGCGGACGAGATCAGCCGGAATGAACTTGCGGAAGGCGGACAGGCCGGACGCCATCTCCGCGATGGCGCCGGACAGGCTCGCGATCTCTTTGAGCCGCGAGGGATGGCGGCGGACCTGCTCCAGCGCGAAGGCTTCGACATGGCGAAGCTCGCCGACGACGCGCGACAGCGGCGCGGCGATGACGGACCGCGCCAGCATCGCCGAGGCCAGCGCCGCGAGCACGGCGCCGATGGCGAGGCCGAGGATCAGGCGGCGCAGCGTCGTCTCGACAGGTCCGAGAAACTCCGCCTCCGGAATCACGGTGGCGAGCGACCAGCCGGGAAACGGCAGCGGCGTCAGCGCAACCTCGTAGGCCGCGCCGCCCGAAATGAGCCGGCTCCGCCACGCCTCCTTGCGGCCGGCCTCCCCTGCCTTGTCGAGCGCTGCGCGCGCCAGCGGCAGCAGCGTGGTGTCGCCGCGCGCCGGATGGAGCTCGTCGGCGTCCTTGTCCGGTGCCGCGACCAGCTCGCCGCTGCCATCGACGATGAACGCAGTCCCCGTGCGCCCGACCTCGAGCTGCGACAGGAAGCGCGCGAGCCTCGTATATTCGATGATAACGGCCAGAACGCCCTGCCGCTCCTGATAGACGTCGATCGGGCCCGCGAACGCGATCGACGGCCGTTCGCCGGTCGCGTGCTCAGTCACCCTGAACCATTGCGGTTCGTCCGCGTCGAGCCCGGCCTTGAACCAGGCCTGATCGGCGACGCGGAACGAGGTCGGCTCGAAGCGGCGGTTGGCGAATTCGATGTCGCCGGGCACCACGTCATATTCATCGACCCGGCGCTCGCCCGGATGGTCGGTCAGCGAGATCTCCATCATCTCCAGGCGACGATCGCCAAGCTTGTGCGCGGCGAAAAAGGAGCCGTCGGGCCAGCCGAACGCGACCCAGGAGATCGTCGCCTGCGACTGCAATTGCGACAGGAACACGAACTCGCGCTTGTCAGCCTCGCGGGTGTCGAGCACGTTTTGCAGGAACAGGGTGCGGATCGCGGTATGCGCGGCGCGTGCCTCGTCGACGATGGCCGAGACCTCCTTGCGCACCGCCGCGACGATCTGCTCGTTGATGGTCGAGGCAAGCTGCCGGCTGGTCGCCTCCGCCGTGCGCCACCAGAGCAGGCTGGAGAGCGCGGCCGTCAGCAGGATCGCAGCCAGCACCAGCGCGGACACCGCGAGGCGGATGCTGATCGTCAGCCCAGCGATCGCACGAAGCCTTCGTTCGGGATCAACCTTCATCGCCCTCTTCGCCTGCCGGTTCACGCCGAACCGCTGACCTTGTTCTACGCCGCCGGCGCTCGTCCGTTACGTCTGACAGGATCGAGCTCCGGCCGCCAATGCGCGGCGGCTACCGTGTCGATAGAGCCAAGGCATTGGCCTTAAGCGGAGGCTTGCCCGCTAATACCGGCCAAGCGCACCGGTGGTGCGCCCGATCCAATCGGTCTCACGGCTTTGTGAGCGGCCTGCAAGTAACGTCGGCTGCGCGCGCAGCGAAGGAGACCACGCGCACATCGCCTGCAAGGCGATGCCATCTCGAACAGGAGAATCTCGATGTCTGCCAAGCATGCCGTCACCTCGCTCGTCCTCGCCGGCGCCATGTCGACCGCGCTCGCGACCCTCGCCGCCGCCGGCCCGCTGACCAAGTCCGAGGCCGAGGCTGCCGTCGCCGCCAAGAAAGAGAAGTGCTTCGGCGTCGCGCTGAAGGGCCAGAACGATTGCGCGGCGGGACCTGGCACGACCTGCCAGGGCACCTCGACCGTCGACTACCAGGGCAATGCCTGGAAATTCGTGCAGGGCGGCACCTGCACTAGCATCGAGCTGCCGGGCGGCAAGAAGGGCTCGCTCAAGCCGGTCTAGCGGCCTTCACGACGTCGCCAGCAAGCACGAACGGAGCAGCACGATGAGCACGGCGATCAAGTCGACCCGACCGGCAGCCATGCCGCTCCGTTTCGCGATTCCCATCGGCGGCGTTGCCGGGACGAGCTTCAAGCCGGAGCATCTACCTGATATCCTCGAGGCAGGACCTCGGCGTGGCTTCTTCGAAGTCCACGCCGAGAACTACATGGGCGATGGCGGCCCACCGCATCGCGCGCTGGAGGCGATCCGCCGCGACCATCCGCTGTCCCTGCATGGCGTCTGCATGTCAATCGGCGGGCCGCGGCCGCTCGACAAGGCGCATCTGGCGCGCTTCCGCAGCCTGGTCGCGCGCTATCAGCCGGCGCTGGTGTCCGAGCATCTGGCCTGGTCGACGCATGAGGCCAGCTTCTTCAACGATCTGTTGCCGCTGCCCTATACCGAAGCGACGCTGGCTTGCGTCTGCGACCACATCGACCAGGTGCAGGAGGCGATCCGCCGTCCGCTGCTGCTGGAAAACCCGTCGACCTACGTCGCCTTCCGCGAATCCTCCATGCGCGAGACCGAGTTCATTCGCGCAATTGCAGAGCGCACCGGCTGCGGGCTGCTGCTCGACGTCAACAATGTGTTCGTCTCCGCCACCAATCACGGCACTTCGGCGCTCGACTACCTCGCGGATTTCCCGCTGTCGCACGTCCAGGAAATTCATCTTGCGGGCCATGCCGAACAGGCCGACGACGAAGGCGACCTGCTGTTGATCGACAGCCACGACGGCCCGGTCGCGGATGCCGTCTGGAAGCTCTACGAGATCGCGATCCAGCGCCGCGGCGTGGTGCCGACGCTGATCGAATGGGACAGCAAGATTCCGGACTGGCCGGTGCTGCAGGCGGAAGCCGCTGCCGCCCAGGCGATCCTCGACCGTCATCAGTCCGCCGCGATGGCAGGAGAGCGTCATGCGGCCTGAAGCCGGCTTGTCCTTTGCTGCTGCGTTCGCGCCGGCGCTGCTGGATCCTGCACGCAGCACGCCTGAAATCGTGACCGGCCCGAACGGCAAGGCCGCCGGCCGGCGCTACGCCGTCTACCGCAACAACGTCACCGTCAGCCTGATCGAAGCGCTGGCCGCGGTCTATCCGGCGGTGCAGCGCATCACCGGGGCCGAATTTTTTCGCGCCATGGCACGCTTCCATGTCCGCAGCCATCCGCCGGCCTCGCCGCTGCTGTTCGAGTATGGCCGCGAGTTTCCCGGGTTCATCGAAGCCTATGAGCATGCGCAGGATATGCCCTGGCTCGCCGATGTCGCCCGCATCGAACGGGCCTGGCTCGACGCCTATCATGCCGGCGACGCCGCGCCGCTGTCCCCGGCCCGGCTGTCCGCGATCGACCCGGAACGTCTGGCGGACGCCGTCTTCATCCCGCACCCGGCGATGCGGATCGTTCGTTCGCCATACGCCGCGGTGACGATTTTCGCCGCCAATCGTGGCAGCGCTCCCCCCGCGCGCATCGATGCGTCCAGGCCGGAGGACGCGCTGATCACACGGCCCGAATTCGACGTCGCGGTGCGGCACCTTCCACCCGCCGGCGCCATCTTTGCCGCCTGCCTCGCATCCGGCCAACCGCTCGGCGAAGCTGCCGCGGCGGCCCTGGAGGCATCGCCCGACTTCGACCTTGCCTCGAACATCGCCGGCCTGATCGAGGCCGGCGCCTTCACCTCGCTTGCTGCTGGAGACGCACCATGATCACGGACCAACGCATGGCGACTGGCGGCGGCCTGCCGTCGCCCTGGCTGCTCGTCGACAAGGCCAACCAGCTGGTGCAGGCGATCGCCATGCCCTCGCTCGTCCTGCTCGTGCTGCGCCTCGCGCTGGCGGTGCCGTTCTGGCGCTCGGGGATGCTCAAATGGGACGGCTTCCTCAGGCTGAATGACACCGCCGTGACGCTGTTCAGCGATGAGTTCATGCTGCACCTGCCGGGCGGGCCTTACCACTTTCCGGCGCCGACCCTGATGGCATTCCTGTCGGGCTGCGGCGAGATCATGTTTCCGATCCTGCTCGTGCTCGGGCTCGGCACGCGGTTCGCAGGGCTTGGGCTGCTGTTCATGACAATCATCGTCGAGCTCACCGTGCCCGACGGCTGGCCGATCCACCTCACCTGGGCCGCCATGGCGCTCGCCCTCATGGCCTACGGACCCGGAAACATCTCGCTCGATCACCTCATCTGCCGCGCGCGATCGCCCGCGCAATAGCTCACATCCCGCTCAGGCCGCTATCCACCGCGAGCGTCTGCGCGGTGACATAGACGCTTTCGTCGGACAGGAAAAACAGCACGGCATAGGCGATCTCCCACGCGGTGGCCTGGCGGCCGAATGGAATGTGGCTCTTGCCGCGATTGGGGCGGCCGGCGCCGGCTTCGCGGCCGTTCGGGGTGTCGACGAGGCCGGGATAGACCAGGTTGGCGCGAATGCCGCGGCGCGCGCCGAGATGGGCGATGTTGCGCATCAGGCCGCCGAGCGCGGCTTTCGACGAATCATAGACCGCCATCTGCGATCCGGCCTTCAGCGCGGCGATCGAGGAGATGAAGACGATGGCGCCGCCATCCTCGAATTTCGGCAAGCCGGCGCGGCAGCACAGCATGGGGCCGCGAACATTGACGTCGTAGACCCTGTTCCACTCTTCCGGGCTGACGTTGTCGAGGCCGGTCTTGCCGAAGGTGCCGATGTTCAGCACCATGCCGTCGAGACCGCCCATGGCGCGATGCGCCTCTTCGATCATGCGGATGACATCGGTCTCACGCGTGACGTCGGCGGCAATGGCGAAGGCCTCGCCGCCTTCGTCGGTGATGCGCTCGACGGTCTGCTGCGCGGAGGCGTGGTTGAGATCGGCGACCGCGACCTTCGCACCCTCGCGGGCGCAGAGGATGCTCATGGCGCGGCCGTTGCCGATCGGATCTGTGGCCGCATCGAACACGCGCTGGCCGCCGCCGACGATGAGGATATGGCGGCCTTTCAGTCGTCCCCTGCCCGGCGCTTCGCCCAGCGATTCCGCGCTCGGCGGTCGGACAAAGCGCTCCGGCTTGCTCTCGGTCTCCGCCATCCTCAGCCGCCCTATTTGTTGCCGCCGTCATAGACCGCCATGCCGGCGGCGGGATCGAGATCCGTCTCGGTCGCTTCAGTCAGGCGCGCCATCATCATGTAGAAGCCGAGCGCGACGATGGACTCCACGATCTCCTGGTCGCTGAAGTGTTTTCGCGCGGCGGCAAAGATGGCCTCGGGCACACGGACGTTCTCGACGACTTCACGTCCGAACTTCAGCAAGGCGCGTTCCGCCTCATTCAGCGCGGCAGCATCGTAGTCGCCGCGCTCCACCGCATCGACCTGGGCCTGCGTGCAGCCGACGCCGAGCGCGATCGGCACGTGCTGGCGCCACTCATAAGCGCCGCCCTCGAGCTGGGCGGCCTGGAGGATCAGAAGCTCGCGGTTGACGGACGAGAGCTTCTGCTTGTGCAGGATCGAATTGCCGAGCCGCATCGCCGGAATCATGTTGGCCTCTGCATGGGCCATCATGCGGAAGATGTTGAGCTTGACCGGCATGCGGTCGAACGAGGCGCGGATGTCGCCGCTCGTCGTCTCAGGATCAATCAGAGGCAGCCTTGCCACGGTTCTCTCCCTTGGGCTTTCGCTTCTTGTTGTCGGCACCTCTCCCTGCCGCGATCAGCGCCAGGAAGAAATCCAGATAGCGGTCGATCGCCTCGAGCACCTTCGCCCGCGGCGAAGGGGCTGCGCCCATCACGTAATGCTCGAGACGGATGTAGATCAGGCCTGCCGCGAACAGCCGCGCGGTCTCACGCGGATCCGGCGTCGACACCAGGCCGGCCAGCGCGAAGCCGCGAAAATAGGCCGTCATCAGGCTTTCTTCGCGCGCATAGAAGTGATCGGCGAACTTGGCGCGGATGCCGGGGACGCGGTTGCGCTCGGCGGTGATGACCTTCTGGAACTGGTGCTCGCGCGGATCCGACCATTGCTCGACCAGGTCGAGCGCGAACTGGCGGCAGAACGCGGCAGGCTGGCGCGCGAGCTGCTTGTAGCGCGGCTCCTCCAGCCGGCTCGCGGAGCTGGCCGGGCCATGCTCGCTGACGATCGCTTCGAGGATCGCCGCCTTGCCGGGGAAATGGTTGTAGAGGCTGCTCTCGCGGATGCCGACGCGGCGCGCGAGCTCGCGCATCGAAGCGCCGCCATAGCCGCTCTGCGCGAACAGGTTGAGCGCTTCGGTGAGGATGCGCTCGCGCGTCGTAGGCGCGGCCGCTTCCGCCGCGCTGGAGGTGTGGACAGCCATGATGCTTGACTAACGAACGCTCGTTCGCTAGTCAACCGTACGAACGATCGTTCGTTTTCCATTCAACGATCACCGGCACGACGCAGCAAGCGCCGTGCACGATCGGGACATTCAACTCCGCTCGATAAGCGGAGAGCAATTGGGGGAAGAAAGCCATGGCAAGCCACGCTCGCCTTTTGCCCACACAATCAACCGCAGCGCTTCGCATCGTCGCATCATTGCTGCTGATCCTGCCTGCGGCGTTGCCCGCATACGCCGAGGATCCGGCCGTCTACCCCACCCACAAGATCAAGATGCTGCTGCCCTATGCGGCCGGCGGCGGCGGCGACGTGGTCGGCCGGCTGCTTGCGGACAGGATGGGCAAGACGCTCGGACAGAGCATCTATATCGAGAACCACACGGGCGCGGCCGGCACGCTCGGCACGCAGATGGTCGCGACATCTGCAAACGACGGCTACACCATCACCGTCGGCGGCATGACCACGCATGTGCTGGCGCCGGCGATCTATCCGAAGCTGCCCTACGATCCGATCAAGGATTTCACCACCATCGGCCGCGTCGGCACCTCCTCGATCATGCTGGTCGCGAACAGGAATTTTGCCGCCAATGACATCAAGGGCCTGGTCGCGCTGGCCAAGAAGGGCGAGCCGGTCCAGTACGGCAGCTGGGGCGTTGGCTCGACCGGGCAGTTCTGTGCCGAAATCCTGATGCAGCAGACCGGCATCAAGATGGATCACGTGCCGTTCAACGGCATCGCGAAGCTGGCCGGCGACCTGCTCGGCGGCCACATCTCGCTGGCGACGCTCGACGTCGCGACCGCGACGCCGCTGGTGAAGGACGGCTCGATCAAGGCGCTGGCCGCCTGCGGCGAGCGTTCGCCGAGCCTGCCTGACGTCGCCAGCTACAAGGAACAGGGCGTGCCGTTCGACCGCAACCTGTCCTGGGCGATGTATGCGCCCGCAGGCCTTGCTCCGCCGATCGCAGGGAAATTATCGGCGGCGCTGAAGGAGGCGCTCGGCGATGATGTTGTGAAGGGGAAGCTGCTTGCGCTCGGCATCACGCCGCAATTCGTGCCCGGCGAGGAGCAGCGCGACATCAACGCCCGCGACATCGCAGCCTGGAAGCAGGTCGCCAGGGACGCCGGCATCGAGGTCAAGTGAGCATGTTGAGACTGGGAGCGCGGACATGAGCCGCATCTTCGGCGCGGTGCGCCAGAACGGATATGTGGTGCGGGACATCCACGCCGCGATGAAGCACTGGATCGAGGTGATGGGCGTCGGACCCTGGTACTACATGGACCGCGTCAAGACCGACTGGTTTCGCCATCGCGGCGAGGACTCTGCCGTCGAGATGAGCATTGCGCTGGCCAATTCGGGCGACATCCAGATCGAGCTGATCCAGCAGCGCAACGACGCGCCCTCGCTGTACAAGGAATTCCTGGACGCCGGCCACGAAGGGCTCCAGCACATGTCGTACTGGAGCCAAGACTACCAGGCGCTCTACGACAAGGCGCTCGGGCTCGGCTACAGGATCGGCCATGAGGGCCAGATCGGCGGTGACAAGGGACGCTTTGCCTATTTCGACACGCAGGCCCATCCCGGCACGGTGATCGAGATCTCCGACATCAGCGGGACCAAGGGGCCGTTCTTCGAGAAGGTCCGGCAGGCCGGACTGAATTGGGACGGCACCCGGCCGATCCGCGAGGTCGGCGGCGCAAAATCGTAAGGCGCGATGACCTACTTCGCCGATGTTCGCTGAGAGCGCAACGCCGTGTTGAGCCGGTCTATTTCACATCCTTGCCGGCGCATCTATGGTAAGGTTGGACCTGACGTCCGAACCTTCAGCGAGGCAGGCATGTCCGACACTGACAAGGTTTTCGCCGGCTCCATCCCAAAGCTCTACGATGAGCATCTCGTCCCGATGATCTTCGCCGGTTACGCCGACGACATCGCAAGACGCGTCGCTGCGCTCTCGCCCTCCGCGCTGCTCGAGATCGCGGCCGGCACCGGCGCCGTGACGCGCGCCGTGGCGGCGGCGTTGCCGGGCCGCACCCGCTACGTTGCGACCGACCTCAACGAGCCGATGCTCGCGGTCGCGGCGCAGCGTCAGGCCGGCGATGATCGCATCTCCTGGCGCCAGGCGGATGCGTTGGCGCTTCCGTTCGGCGACGCCGAGTTCGACGTGGTCTGCTGCCAGTTCGGCGCCATGTTCTTTCCGGACCGCGTCAAGGGCTATTCGGAAGCAAAGCGCGTCCTGAAGCCAGGCGGCACGTTTCTCTTCAATGTCTGGGACCGCATCGAGGAGAACGTGTTCGCCGACGACGCAACGACCGCCTTGGGCAAGCTGTTTCCCGACGATCCGCCCCGCTTCATGATGCGGACACCGCACGGCTATTTCGACCAGGCGATCATACGGGCCGATCTCGCACGCGCCGGTTTCGGCAACGTCTCGATCGAAACGCTGGCAGCCACCAGCCGCGCCCCGTCGCCCGACCTCGTGGCGTTCGCCTATTGCCAGGGGACGCCGCTGCGCGGCGAAATCGAGGCGAGAAGCGGCGGCGATCTTCAGGCCGCGACGGACGCTGTCGCCGCTGCGATCCGCGCGCGCCATGGCTCCGGACCGGTCGAAGCCAAGATCCAGGCCCTGGTGATCACGGCGCGGCCATAAGCCTGCGCCGCAGGCAAGCCCGGCTTTCCTACCAAAAGCCGCGCTGCATCGGCTGCGCCGGCTGATAATACTGATACTGGCTGCGGCGGCGCGGATTGCCTTGCTGGACGTAGGGATCGCGCTGCTGGAAGAAGAAGCCAAAGCCGTTGTCCCAGCCGTCGTCGCTCGCGATCATGGCAGGCGCAGTCGGCTTGCGGGTGATGAAGCCGCCCTGCGGCTCGTTGCTGAGCACCGCGACGAACTCGGTGCGGTAATTGGTCTCGCTGCTCAGCGGCTCGTCGGAGATGACGATCGAGGAGCGCGGCAAGGCGGTCGGCCCGATGCGATCCCACACGTCCTGCGGGATGGTGATGCGGTCGAGGGCGTTGCGTGCCTCGTCGCCGTTCTCGATCGTGACCACGCTCCAGCGCAGGCCCGCATCGGTCTTCGCCATCGCCGTGAAGATGTGCGTGCCGATCGGTTGCTCGGGGTTGCGGATCGTGACGGGCACCTCGATGCTGGTGTCGAACACCTCGCCGCCGCCGTCGGGCGCTGGCTTGTGCGTGTTTCGCCGCACGTAGAGCTTCTGCGTGGCGCGGCTGATATAGACCGAGACCGGCTCGCTTGCGAGCTTTGCGTCGGTCGCGGCCTTGACGGCCTCAGCCTTTCTGGCCGCAGCGGCCTTGGCGGCCTCCTTCGTCGCGGCCACGGCATCGCGCTTCGGCTGCGCGGCGGCCTTGGCGGCATCGAGCTGCGTCGCCGCGTCGGCGGCCTTGGCTGCCGCCTTCTGCGTCAGCTCCTCGGCCTTGGCGCGGGCCTGATCGTTCCTGGCGTTCGCGAGCGTCTTGTCGGCGAAGGCGAGCTCGGCATCCGCGCGGGCTTTCTGCTGTTCCAGCTTGCGCAGCGCGGCGGGGAGCGAGGCTGCCTCCTTCGCGGCGACGGAAGCAGCCTTCTTGGCCTCGTCCGCAGCCCTTGTCGCCTCCTCCGCCTCGACGGCGAGCTTGTCGGCCTGGCGGGGCGCTGCCGCGATGGCCTCCGGCTTCGGCACGAACAGCGAGGGATGAGAGATCTCAGTCGGGACCGTGTCGTGCGGTGAGACGATCACGCGCATGCCGATATAGGTCTTGTCGAACACATTCTCGGCAAAGCCGAACGGCATCCGCACGCAGCCGTGCGAGGCGGCATAGCCGGGCAGCGGTCCGCCATGCAGCGCAATCCCGTTCCAGGTAATGCGCTGCATATGCGGCATCCAGGCATCGTCATACAGGCTCGAGCGATGCTCCCGGTTCTTCTCGAGGATGGCGAAGACGCCGGCCGGCGTCTCGCGTCCCGTGGTGCCGGTCGACACCGGCGCGCGCACGATCCAGCCATCGGCATCGTAGAAAGTGACCTGCTGGCTCTTGATCGAGACGATCGCCATGATCGGGTCGCCAGCCTGGCGCGGCGCCACCGCCTCGGCCGCCTGGCGCGCCTGCTTGGCCGCGGTCGCCGGCGCGACCGTCGCAAGCACGGCCACCGCCGCCAAGGCCGCAATGCCGGGGGCCCAACTTCGCATTGCCGAGGTGGATTGCGCCGTCGTCAGTCGGTCTCTCATGCCATTCCCCGGTCGAAATGCCAGTCCGCGCTCATGTCGATTACGTGTCAGATTGCGATCATTGGATTAAGAAATCGCGGCTGCCATACGTTCCGTTAGTGGCGATATTCGGCCCGCTTCGGCAACAAATCTCTCATATACGACGGCTTGCGCTGGCGGAAGGGTGGCTTGCGTCCGAGGCTGGCGGTCTGTCGCTGCGGCGAAATGTCCGCTCTGTAGGGTCGGATCCGCTGGTTCTTGTCCTCGCTGCGGAAATGGACGCGTGCGGCAAGAACGGCCCATCTCCTTTGGACCGACAGGCTTTTGATCGGGAATGGTGGCTAAACGCCCAGTGCCTTGCGCCGAACCCCGGCAATCAACGCCACCGCGGTGCGACATTCACGCCTTCAGCGGCTCGCCGCGAGGCGCGCCGGCATCGGCGAGGCGGTTGAGGTGAAGGCAGCCTCTCCAAAGGAAACGAGTTGCAGCCGCTCCTCGTCCCACAAGGTCAGCCGCACGGTCCGCAGGCTCTGGACCAGCGTGATCCGTCCGACGGCGGCGAGCTGCGGATGGTCCCGTAGCACGTCCGGCAGACGATAACAGGGAATTCGACTGCACAAATGATGGATGTGGTGGACGCCGATATTTGCCGTGAACCACCGCAAGACACCCGGCAATTGGTAATGCGAGCTGCCGTGCAGTGCGGCCTCGTGAAAATTCCAGGTCTCGTCATGGGACCAGTAGGTGCGCTCGAACTGGTGCTGGACGTAGAACAGCCAGACACCGATCGACGCCGCCAGAACGACGATCGGCAGGTGGATCAGCAGGAATGGCCCATAGCCGACCAGCTGAATCATCGCGGCGACGAGAATCGCGATCGCGGCGTTCGTGCCCATCGTACTCAGCCAGGGGGTCCAGCCGCCGCGCATCAGCCCGATCGGCAATCGATGCTTCAAGATGAACAAATAGGCGGGACCGACGCCAAACATCACGATGGGATGCCGATACAAACGGTACAGCACCCGACGCCATCGCGACCGGTCGCGAAACTCGCGCACCGTCAAGGTATCGATGTCCCCCAGGCCGCGGTGATCGAGATTGCCGGAGTTCGCATGATGGCCGGCATGGTTATGCCGCCAGTAATCGTATGGTGTCAGTGTCACCACCCCGATGGCTCGGCCGACCCAATCGTTCGCAGCCCGGCCGCGGAAGAAGGAGCCATGTCCGCAATCATGCTGGATCATGAACAGACGGACCAGCAAGCCCGCCGCAGGGACCTCGAGCAGCACGGCGAACCAATAGCCTTGGTCAAGAGCGAGCCAGATCAGAGCCCAGATGACGCAGAGCGGAACCGCCGTGATCACCAATTCGAGAGCACCGCGCGCAGTGTCGGGCTCGCGATATTGCGCGAGCAACTGCGCCGATGCGCGGATCTCCGGCATTCCCTGGGTCATTTCCGGTCTGCTCCCGATGTCCGCCGAAGACGTATTGCGATCGCCCTGACGCCTTCGGCAGCAGTTCTGAGGCCGCCCCCGCACGCGCTCATACTGATCCGCGCCCGGATTGCCTGCTGAGCAATATTGCTCACACCGGTAACCGCCTTCCCGCCGGATTTGGCTCGCCGGCAAGGCGCGTCGGGATCGGGATCGGGATCGGAAAGGTTGGATCGGACGCCTTCGCCGGCTGGCGATTTGACAATGTGAGCAATATTGAACAGAGGCTGACGGACGAACGCTGCATGCTTACCGCTGCGCGGCCAGCGAATCGGCCGTCATCGGCGGCGGCTTCGGGTCCAGCATACCCCGCCATATGAGGAGTAGCTTCATATGTCCGAGGTTTATGGTCGTCCAGAACCGACTTTGATTCCGATACCACGGCCACTCTGCGCGGCCTGCCAGAGCCGCATGATGCTGATTCACGTCGGAGCAAGTCGCGACGGCTCCGATCTGCGAATCTTCGAATGCTCCAAGTGCGGGAACGTCCACAAATTGACGGGCGATCCGATGAGTCAACCAAAAAGCAGCTAAACGGGAACGCGAAGCGGCCCCAGCACGGGGGTGCGAACCAGGGCCGCCATTCATCGGATATGATGAGTGGGCATCACATCCGGTCGCCATGACCAAGTCACCCCGACGACGTTCGTTCCAGGCATATTCTGCGATGCGCGCCTACCGGCGCTTGCGCCAAACGCCGCTCCAGCTTCCACCCCGGCTGCTTCGTCCGCGGACCAGCCCGATGATCAAGACTGGCCACACCGCACCGTCGGCGCGGCTCACTATCAATTGCGGACGATTCCTTCAAAGCTGAGCAATTCTGCTCTGCAGCCAGGCAAGCCAACCGTTAGGGTCTCTAATGGCCGTCCCGCGACCGGCACGATAAGCCGCGTCAGCAAATGGTGCGGCCGACACCTCTGTAGGTTCGTCCAGGAGATCTCATCTTGACCATCAGAACAACGCGGACCATCGTTTCGTTCGCCAATCCCTTCGTCCTTCAGGGGCTGGAGCACGCCCAGCCCGCCGGTGAATATGTCGTCCTCACCGACGACGAACAGATTGAAGGGTTGTCGAGGATCGCCTATCGGCGCGTGGCGACGCTGTTGCAAACGCCCGCGAGGCCTGCCTCCCAACCCCCGATCCAGTCCTACGCGATCAGCCAGACGGAGCTCGACGCCGCCCTCATGAAGGATCGGCATCAGACCGTCGTACGGCATTGAGCGCAGGCGAGCCGGCCGAAACCGCCGCAAAATTGCCTGGTCGGGATCAGGAGGTGGCCGGAGGCGAAGCAAGATTTGCCTGACGTGCCCCGCCAGGCCCTGCTAGACTGAAGCTCTCTCCATGAGGTTGCGCGACGTCATGCCAAAAGCGCCGAAGGGTGCGTTCGATCCAAAGCTCTTTCTCGCCAAGGTCGGCGAGGGCAAAGCCATATTGAAGTTCGACAAGAACCAGGTCGTGTTCTCGCAAGGCGACGCTGCCGATACCGTTTTCTACATTCAAAAGGGGAGGATCAAGGTTCTCGTCGTTTCCGAGCAGGGCAAGGAGGCGGTGGTCGGAATCATGGAGCCCGGACAATTCTTCGGTGAGGGCTGCCTGAACGGCCATCCCTTGCGGATTTCGACGACGGTGGCGATGGAGCAATGCGTGATCACGTCCATTACGAAACCAGCGATGCTCGTCGCACTCAAGGCCGAATCGAAGTTTTCCGAGTTGTTCATGGGGTATCTGCTCAGTCGAAACAGCCGCATCGAAGAAGACCTGATCGACCAATTGTTCAATTCGAGCGAGAAGCGGCTGGCGCGTCTTCTGCTGCTGCTGGCGAATTTCGGCAAGGACGGCGCCACTCAGCCAATCTCGGCAAAGGTAAGCCAGGAGACGCTTGCGGAGATGATCGGGACAACCCGATCCCGCGTCAGCTTTTTCATGAACAAGTTTCGCAAGCTCGGCTTTATCACCTACAACGGCAAGATCGAGGTCCACACTTCCCTCCTGAACGCGGTCTTGTACGACAAGCCTGAGATCGTGAGGGACGACTGAGACAGTTGGAGGCAAGTGCGCCTCGAGCCGTCTCCTGCAACGATTGAGAGTACCCGATGAAAAAGCCAACCATTCAAGTCGAAGAGATCGAGCCGAGAACGATTCAAAGGGCTGACGTAGCACCGGCCGACGGCTTCACACTTGTCGTCGATGGCCACTTCAAGACCCGCTATGAAAGCGAAACGGCAGCCCGAGCAGCCGGCGCCGAGCTGCTCAACAGGTTCCCGATGCTGCAAATCCGGGTCTACGACGCCGCGACCAGGGTGCGGTCGCCGCTGCAATAGATTTCCAATTGAAGATTTCCAATTGACTGGCTCCGCATCGGGCATCGTCGCCTGCCGCTGCGCGAGGTCCGTGAAAACCTCGGGAGTGCACGATCACCCTTTCTTGGGGCGATCGGGCGGGGTGTCGGAGATGGTCCGGCGCAGGCGTATTGCTTCTGCAAAAGTGGCGGATGGCTGCCTTTGCGGTGCAGGGCGGTTCTCGGGCCTGTCAGGCTCCGGCGATTCCTCGACGGAGAGCAGCGCTTCGCTGTCGCGGTCCAGGCGCTTGTCGGAGCCCGATGCGTCGAGCGTATGGCCGACCAACTCGCCCGAGAGACGGTAGATATTGTTCCCCCGAAGATCGTAAACTTTCTTGCCGGTGAGGTCGAAAATTGACGCGCCGTTCAGAACGCCGGCGCGGATGCCCCTGTTATTGAATATGTATCCGCTCACCACACATCTCCCGTTGACGCCCCTTTGAGGTCCCCCGGCAACCGCCTATCGGCTCGCAACCCGGCCTGTCGCCTCTTCCTCGGCCAGACGCGTCAGGAGCCATTGCCGCCGGACGATGTCTTTTTCCAGATTGATCTGCCGTTTGAGGATTCTGAGGTTTTCGCGGTGGACAAACTCTTCCAGCTCGCTCAAGTCGGTGGCCGCAGATCTTGACTGTCGAGCCAGAAGACCGCGGCTGACGTCATCGGATCGCCTTCAATTGCGGCGGCGTAGTAACTTTGACGGCACCCGGCGCACGCGAACGTCTGGATCTCGAAGGCTGACAGGCCGGGCATCCTCATCATGTTCATATATTCGCCGCATCGACGACAGCGTGGCACTTGGACTGATGCAGGACTGTGTGCGTCGGAATATTGCAAATGCATACGATGCACCGCGGGATCAGGCGAGAGCGTTACAGCACTCCCAGTCACCGGTAGATTGCCGACACGGGGCGGTGATAGCGCCAACATGGACCGCCGAGCCCGACGTGGCTGGTCAATATTGCTCTCTCGGGCGAGGTTCCCTTTCCTGGAACCGGGCCGCCTCGGCCGACGTCTTGGCTACACGCCTAGCGCCTTGCGGTTGAAGCTCCGCAGAAACCGCAGCGACAGCGTCCGGACATTGGCGACGTTGAGGAGCCAGGCCGCGAGGGCATAGGCGAGGCCGCCTGCCAGACTGACGATGATGAGTGCGATGAGGCCGGTGCCGCCGGCCTGAGAACGCGCAACGAGGATGGCGGCGGCCATCGCCGCGGCCGAAACCGCGACCCCGGCGAGCCGGTTGAAATCGAATGGCACGGGATGAGCGCGATGCATCAGGGCGATTGCGACGAGCAAACCGATCGCCTCGGTCGCGAGCGTCGCCAGCGCCGCGCCGTAGATGCCGTAGCCGGCGACCAGCACGACCATCAGCACCACGCTGACGACCAGGGTGAGGAAGGACTGCGCCGCCAGCATGAAGGGCCGCTCGGCCAGCTGGAAGCTGATCTGCACGTAAAACTGATTGGCGATCCCGAACAAGCGGGCGAGCACCAGGGTCGGCAGCAGTGCCGACACGCCGGCACGGAAGTCGACGCCGACGAGCGTGCCGGCAACCTGGTCCGCCGCAAGCGCGAGCCAGATCGCAACGGGCGTGACCACGACGAGCAGGAGCTCAAGGCTCTCGGTCAAGCGCTCCCGCGTCGCCTGCTTGTTGTTCTCGGACAAGGACCGGAACACCAGCGGCACGGTGGCAGCGGCAACGCTGGATGCGATCATCACCATGAACTGGCGCGGCAGGTCGGCCGCGACGCCGAAGATGCCGGCGGCATCCTTGCCGAGCAGATAGGCGACGATAAGCCGGTCGCAGGCCGAATAGACCGCGACCGACAATCCGGCCAGCGTCAGCGGCAGGCCGTAGCGCGCCAGTTGCACGAACTGGCTGCGCTGGAAGCGTGCGATCCTGGTGCGGTCGCCGACAAGGTTCAGGATGATCCCGGTCAGCGAGCCCAGGCCGAACGCGGCCAGCAGCCCCAGTCCGCCCCAGCCGAGCCAGATGGCGAGCAGGCCGAACCCGACGCTCGACACGCTGCGCACGATCGAGATCGCGGCGAACCGGTAGGGGCGCAATTTGGCGCGTTCGAACTCCTGACCGACATCGACGGCATTGGCCATGATCGCAACGAACATGCTGGCCAGCAGCAGCTCGACGCTGACGTCGCTGCGGGCCAGGAAGACCAAGGGGGTCGTGGCGCAGAGCACGGCCGCGGTGAGGGCAAAGGCGACCATCGCCGTGCCGCGAAAATCCACCTCCGCCGACATCGCCTGATAGCGCGACACCGACAGCTTGATCCAGGCGAAAAAGATCGCGCCCAAAATGCCGGCGAGGCTGATGCCGACGACATAGACGCCGTACTCCGCCGGGCTGAGCAGCCGCGTATAGGCCGTGACGGCGAAGAAGCCCACCGCCGCGGGCAGGATGTAGGCGACGAGATAAATCGAGAAATGGCGGTTCAGCATGCGAGCACGGGACCGTGGGCGGTCTTGCGAGTGTGGCGGCCGTTAATCAATGGGACCTTGGCGAGGCGAACGAACTGCGCCGCAACATCGCTCAAGATTGTCACATAAGTGCGCAGATCGGGCGGCAAATGAAGCCTAGAAGCCGCTTTCGCGCGTTAGCGTTAAATTTGGCCTTCCCGGAACGCCGAGGCGCGGTCATGCGCGGCCATGGCCGGCAAACCGCAGGGGTTAACCCAACACGGCAAAATCCCGGCGTCGCAGCTCCCCGCTTGGTACGATGCTGCGTTGGCTCGAAAAGGACCGCCGTGACCAGGCTCGACAGACGCGAATTCCTCCTCGGCGGCGCCGCAGCCCTGGCGGCGGGAGCAACGGCATCCGCGGCCCCGGCGTCGAAGCTTGCGCAGCGCCGCCCCGGCTTTGGCGCGGCCGCCACGCTCTGGGACCTGCAGGCCGATCCCAGGCTCGGCGAAGCCATCAGCACCTATTGCACGCAGGTGGTGCCGGTGCTCGAGCTGAAATGGCCGATGCTGCGGCCGAACGCCCACACGTTCAATTTCGAGCGCGCCGACGCGATCCTGGATTTCGCGCGCGACAACGACCTGACGATGCGCGGCCACGCGCTCGCCTGGTATCACGACATTCCGGACTGGACCAAGCAGATCAAGGACACACGCGGCGTCGAGCGCGCCTATGTCGACCACATCGGCACCGTCGTCTCCTATTACAAGGACAAGCTGACGTCGTGGGACGTCGTCAACGAGCCGATCCCGGACAACCCCCGCAGTCCGAAGGACCGGCGCGACACGTTCTGGACGCAGCATCTGGGCCAGAGCTGGATTCCGCTGGCCTTCCGCACCGCCGCCGCGGCCGATCCATCGGTCAAGCTCGCGATCAACGAATACGACATTGAGTCGGCGAAGGACTCGTTCATCGCCAAGCGCGCCGCCTATCGCAATCTCATCATGGACCTGCTCGACCGGGGCGTGCCGCTGCACGCCGTGGGCCTGCAAGCGCATCTGCATGCCGAGCTCGAGATCGACACCCACGGCCTCGCCGAATTCGTCACCGAGCTGCGCTCATGGGGACTGGATGTGCTCGTCACCGAGCTCGACGTCGACGACCAGAAGCTGGCGGGAAGTCCTGCGCAGCGCGACGCCATCGTCGCCAAGCGCGTCGACGATCTCCTCACCGCGATCTCGACCAGCGGCCCGGTGCGCTCGATCCTGACCTGGGGACTTTCGGATCGCTACAGCTGGATCAACGGCACCTTCGCCCGCGCCGACAAGCAGCCGAACCGCCCGCTGCCGCTCGACGGCGAGTTCAAGCCGAAGCCGTTCCTGGACGTGATCAGCAAGTTCACGAAAGACGCCTGAAGGCGCCGGATTCAGCGCGTCTTCGGCGCGACGAAGGCGGCCGCGTCGTCGATGTGATCGGGTGCAAGGCCCGGAGCCCGGCGATCGCGCGACGAGAGGCGGAACACCTCGCGGATGTCGTCGACCGAGGTCGAGGAATAGGACTGGATGCAGAGCGCGACCTGATCGGGCGAAGCGGCGCGCATCATCGCTTCGATGGCGGGACGGTCGAGCGGCGTGTCGTCCCAATGCGAGACCGCGATGCTGTCTTCGGTGACCCGGTGGGTGGCCAGATGCGCGGGCGAGCTCGCGACGAAATGGCCGTACATCAGGTATTCCGAGAACTTTTTCTTCCGGCACAGCGCCAGGACCCAGTTCAGCCCCGTCGCAGATTTGATGGCGGCGGTCATCGCGCGCGCGGTGTCCTTGTCCCAGACCAAGGCATTGCCGACATAATCGTCGGCGGGGAAGGAGCGGTCCTTGATGCCGAGGAGCTGATCGACGGTCCGCAGCCACAGCCCATGCAGCGGGTGGTCGGCGCCGATGTCCTTCGGCGTGACGAACAGCGGCGTCTTCTCGGCGCCGGCATATTGGCCAACGTCGAATTCGCGGAAGAACAGATTGTCCGAATCCAGAATGCAGACGCGCTGCTCGGGCGCGTTGAGAACGCCGGCGATCTTCAGGATCTGCTGGATGTGCCAGCCGTGCACCGGCGACGACAGCAGCGACAGCCAGACCCGCCGCTTGCTGATGAACTGAAGCGCCGGCGGCAGGGCGAACAGCCATTTCGGCAGGTAGCGCGAGGCCGGAACGATGACCCGCTTGTCCGAGGCGAAGCGCGCGAACAGCGGCACGTCCTCATCGTTAACGAGAACATAATGCCGCGTGTATCCCGTCAGCCAGGTGTCGACGCTCTCGCTGAGCAGCGAAAAGCGTTCGATATCCTTGGCGTAGCTGGCAGTCAGCAGGGCAACGGAATGCATGGAGCGCGCTCAAATGGCCATCAGGCCGCACTCATAGCCGCGCCGGAAGACGGGGGAAACTCACGATTCGAATCAAGGTAAAGCGAAACAAGCACAGGTCTCGAGCTGACGCGGATTGAGCGTTCGTCGCTCGCGGCGGCGCGTGCCCGGGACAAGCCCGGGCATGACGACCGACCCGACGAGGTGAAGAGACCTCACCTCGCCTCTTCGAACCCGGCCAGCACCGAGGTCAGGTTCGCACCCAGAATATCCGAGAGATAACCGCCCTCCTGGACGAACACGGTCGGCAGGCCCATCCTGGCGATGGCCTGGCCGATACGGCGGAAGCCCGGCGTGGTGACGGCCAATCCCCTCAGCGGATCGTGCTCGGAAGCATCGAGACCGATCGCGATGACGAGCGCGCCGGGGGCGAAGGATTCGATCGCCTTGCCTGCGACCTCCATCGCCTGCATGTAGCCGTCATCGCCGGTGCCGATCGGAAGCGGGATGTTGAGATTGGTGCCGAGGCCCGGACCTTCGCCCCGCTCGTGCGCATAGCCCCACACATAGGGATAATACGCGATGGGGTCGGCGTGGATCGACACCGTGTAGACGTCCGGCCGCGCGTAGAAGATGCCTTGCGTGCCGTTGCCGTGATGGACGTCGACGTCGAGGATGACGACGCGCTCGTGCTTCTGCCGCAGATGGGCCGCGGCAATCGCGCTGTTGTTGAGGAAGCAGAAGCCGCCGGCCATGTCGCGATAGGAGTGGTGACCGGGCGGACGGCACAGCGCATAGACCGCGTCCTCGCCGTCCATCACCATCTGCGCGGCGGTGACCGCGACGTCGGTTGCGGCACAGGCCGCGGCCCAGGTGCCCGGGCCGATCGGCGCCGCGGTGTCGGCGGTGTGCCAGCCGAGCTTGCCGACGATATGGGTCGGATAGGTCGCCGCATGCCGCACCGGGTGGATGTTGCCGATCATCTCCGGGCCGGAATCGCCCAGCGCGGTCCAGGCGTCCCAGGCTTCGCTCAGGAACGACAGATATTCCGGGCTGTGAATGCGCGCGCGAGGCCCCTGCCCGAAAATGGTCGGCTCGACCAGCTGATGCTTGCCGTCCTTCAAGCCCTTGAGCAGGCGGTCGGCGCGCTCCGGCTGCTCGGTGGTGCGCTTGACGACGCCGCGAACCAGGAAGAATTGCGGATCGTGGCTGCGGTGCAGTTCGGTATGGACGGCTTTCACTCGAACACTCCGTGGTCGCTTTGAAGATGCCACAGATGTCTTGATCGCTGCGGCCGCAGGATGCAAGCAAGAAGAATGCCGCACCTATCGCGCGAGGCTCGATCGTTGCAGCGAGTTCGGTGCACTCCCTCTCCCGCAAGCAGGAGAGGGTTGGGGAGAGGGTGTTTCCGCAATGGGACAATCCCCGAGAGGAGAGAGCCCTCACCCGCGCCTACGGCGCGACCTCTCCCGCCAGCGGGAGAGGTGAACCACCCGCGGCAACCGATTCAACCTAAGGCAATTGCGCTCTAGCAGCGCCCGCGCTGCAGGCAGTGCTCGCGGCCCTCCTGGTCGGTGCGGAAGGACTCGATGAAGCCGCCCTGACGCTGAGTGACGAAGACGGTCTTTCCGTCGCTGCCGCCGAAGGCGATGTTGGTCGGCTCCTTGGCCTTGAGTGCGATCTCGCGCTCGACCGCGCCATTGGGCTTCAGCAGCGCGACCGTGCCCTTGAGGATGCGCGCGACATAGAGACGGCCGGCAATATCGGTACGCAAGCCGTCGACGGTGTCGGGCTGGAATGTCTTGACCAGCTTTGCCGCCGTCAGCTCGGTGCCGTTGATGGCATAGGACCAGATCTGACCGTTGCTGGATTCGCCGACATAGAGCGTCTTGCCGTCAGGGCTGAGATCGATGCCGTTGGTGGTGCCCATCGCGCGCGGTGACGTCATCGGCTGTCCCTGCACGGTGCCGTCGGCGGCCTTCGCAATCCGCCAGATGTGGCCTTCCCTGCCCTTCCAGTTCGGATCGCTCGCATAGATCGTGCCGTCGCGGGCGATCGTGATGTCGTTGGGCTGGTTCATCTCGTCGGAGTGAAACCAGATGGCCGGCGCGGTCGTCCCCTTCGGGATCGCGAAGATGTTGTGCTTCTTGTAGTCGGCGATGAACATGGTGCCGCTGCGATCGAAGCGGATGGCGTTGCCGATGCTGCCCTCGGGCAGCGCCGTGAACGGCTCCGACGCCGCACCGCCCGCAGGCAGCCTGCCGATGGTGCCGGGCTTGCCGAGATTGACCACGAACAGATTGCCGTCGAGGTCCGCCGCGGGGCCCTCGATGCCGAAGGTGTATTCGCCGGCGGGCGTCACCTGCACGCTTTCGAACAGCTTCGTCTCCGCTCGCGCGGAAGCCGTCGCAACGGCGAGGAGGACGCTACTGCACAGGCACCAGAAATTCCTGCCGGATGTAATAGCCATCGCCGTCGGTGCACTCGCCGTTCAGGTAAGGGTCGGCCGGCCGGAAGAATCGGCTGAAGCCGAGTTTGTCTACAGCGCTGCTTTGTGTCACGACAACGACCTTCCCAGCCGGTATTTCGCCGCATTCCTTGCCGGTCTTGCCAAAGAACTTGCGGTGCGGCGGGCCGGGCTTGATTCGCATCCGCGTGCCCGGAACCATCTTCGCAACAAGCAGGTCCATGGTGTCGAGCAGGCGCGCATAGCCGGGTTCGGTCTTCGGCAGGCTCGCGCCGCCCGGCGGCATCAGCTTCTCCGCGCCGATGCCGCGCAGGCGCGTGCGCAGCCTGCCGGAAGCGGGATCGCCCGGATAGATCCAGCCGTCCTGCGCGAGCATGAAGCGGAGCACAGCGCCGTCCTTCTCCGCCTCCGATTGTCCCGGCTTCAAGCCGAAGTCCGAATGACAGCCGACGCAATGCCGCTCGACAAGGCCTTTGCGCAGCGTACTCAGCCGGGTGCTGTTCTGCGCGTCCCGGGCGACGAAGGCTGCAAGCTGGTCGATCATCGCCTCGCTGCGCGTGTCGCACGGCAGCGGTGGCGGCGGATCGCCCGTGGCACGGTCGATGCGGATCACGCTGCGGTTCTTGTCCTCGACCAGCCAGATCGCGCCATCCTCGGCGACCGTCATGCCGACCGGCGCGCCTTGCGGCCGCGCGCCGTTGACGCGGTGCCAGCCCGCGATCAGCTCGTCGAACGGCGCGGCGGCGACGTCGCCGGCCTCGGTCTGAAAGCTGCGCGTCGGCTCGGCCGCACAACTGACGTGATAGCGCACCGGTGCCGGGCTTGGCCTGGGAAAACCGCGATCGTCGACGTCGTAGACGAGAACGCGGCTGCCGGTCGGGCGATAGCCGTGCAGGCCGACCAACAACTTGCTTTCCAGCTCCGGGAATTTGATGCCGTGATAATACAGCATCGCGAGCGGCGCACCGTGGGGCGGCAGCAGCGAGAGCGGCGGCTTGTAGAGCGCGCCTGCCGTGCAAAACGATTTGTAGGGTCCGGATTGCAGCACGCTTCTGAATTCGGGACTCGGCGTCGACAGGTCGTAGCAATAGGGCCAGCCATAATGCCCGCCCTGCACAATCGCGTTGATCTCCTCGTTCGGCTTGAAGATATCGGGCAGGTCGCGGCTGTTCTCGCCCTGCAGGAAGGCGTAGCCGGCATCGGGGAAATTCGGATGCAGCGCCAGCGCCATCGAGTTGCGCAGGCCGCGTGCATAGACGGTGTGCGGCGGATCGGGATCGCCGGGATTCAGCGCCGGGAAGACGCCGCCCGCGGGCGGCGCGAACAGCCAGATCGAGGCCAGGGCCGCAGCGCCCTCGGCCGCCGCGCAAGGTCTTGTGATCGGAGCCGGCGTGATGCAGTCGTCGCTGTGCGAGCCGACATTGACGAACAGCCGTCCGTTCCTGTCGAAGACGAACTGCTTGAGCGGATGCGCGCTTTCCTCGAGCCTGGTGCCGTCGGGCAATTTGATCCGGCGGCCGGGCAAGTGACGGATGATGGTTTCGACCGTGCCGCGTGGATTGTCGGCGAGCGGATCGAAGCGGAAGATCGTCTCGGCGGTGGAGGCGTAGAGCTTCTTGTCCGGACCGATCGCGAGGCCGAACGGATATTCGATTCCCGCGAGAAGCTCCTTGAGCCGCCCGGCCTGCGGCGCGCGCGGATCGAGCAGCAGCAGCCGTCCGTCGCTGTGGCCCCAGCCGCCCATGTCGGCCACCACGAACAGATCGCGGCCCGGAACCTGGACGATCGACCGTGGAAACATGAGGCGATCCTCCTCGCTGGCGACGAGCCCGGCGCAAAATCCGGCCTTCATGTCGATCTGGATCCTGGGGAAAGCGAGATCGCCGTTGCCGCAGGTGTCCGTGCCGACCGCGTAGCCGCTGCGGCGGAGCGGCTCCGATGACGCCACCGAGCCGAGCCCGAGCACGACAGCAAGCGCCCACGCACATGCGCGCAGCCTCCCAAATGTGAAATAGCTCACGGCGGCCTCCCAGACTTTCCGCCGAAAACCTGTTCCATGACGCGCAAACGCGGTCCAGCCCAACATCACTCGCCTGTGATTAAACCTGTAACGATCTTCGTGACGACCAATCTCCGTAGATTCCCTCACCGGAATCGACCCGAATGTTTCGCGAAGGCTTCAGGTGGTATCGCTTTGCCATCCTAGTTGCTCCGCCAGGAGGCGCATATGGTCCAGGTCTATTTTCACTGCTCCAATACCGAGGGCACGCTGATCGACCGCTACGGCACCGCCGTCTCCAATCTCACCGAGGCGCGCGACCGTGCCTCTCAGATCATGCGGTCGATGATCCTGACGCCGAGCAACGAGGATTGGCGCGACTGGGTGATCCATGTCAGCGACGACGACGGCGAGGAGATTTTCGATCTCCCCTTCACCGCCATGCTCGGCAAGCCGCATTGAGGTGATGTCATGTTGATCGCCTCCCTGAGCCTCCTTCGCCACCCCTTGAGCTTCGTCGCCGCCAAATGGCAGACGCTGGTCAGGGTCGCCGGCGACCCCTACCGCCCCGAACTCCACTATATGCGCGGGCCCGGCCCGAAATGGCGCGCCAAGTATCAGGCCAGCCGGCTGAACCGCGGGCTGTGACGCTGCGGTCTCCGCTGCTTCCTCGTTAGTCTCCGTCTATCCTTCGTCATGGCCGGGCTTGTCCCGGCCATCCACGTTCTGGGGATGCGGACACGAAGACGTGGATGCCCGGGACAAGCCCGGGCATGACGGTTGGGGGGACAGGCGTGCTCCCGCCTCATCTCCCCGTGAACTTCGCCTTGCGCTTTTCGACGAAGGCATTGCGGCCTTCGACCGCATCCGCGCTCTTGCGGATGGTGGCCTGAAGCTCGATCTCGCGGCGGAATTGAGCCTCGTAGGTCGCATGCTCGCTCTCCTCGACCAGCAGGCGGGTTGCGACCAAAGCGCGCGTCGGGCCCTCGGCGAGCCGGCGCGCCAAAGCAAGCGCCTCGTCCATCAGCTTCGCGTCGTCGACGACCTGGCGCACCAGGCCGATCTCCTGGGCACGCTCTGCCGTCAGCGGCTCGTTCAGCAGCATCAGCTCGAGCGCGCGCTGCCGGCCGATCAGCCGCGGCAGCAGCCAGGTCGAGCCGAGATCCGGCACCAGCGCGATGCGGCTGAACACCTGGATGAAGCTGGCCGACCGCGCCGCGACGATGATGTCGCCGGCCATGGCGAGGCTGAAGCCGCCGCCGGCCGCCACCCCGTTCACGGCGACGACGACGGGCACGCGGCACTCGCGGAGCGCCTTGAAGGCCGGCCAGTAGAAACGCATGACGCCGGCCGCGATATCTTCGCCCAGCGCCTCCGAAGCCTTCAGGTTCTGTCCCGAGCAGAAGCCGCGTCCCGCGCCGGTCAGGACCAGGGCCCGAATAGTCTCGTCCTGCGACATCTCGCCGATGGCGGCGGCGAGCGCGCCGAGCAGGTCCGGCGTCATCGCATTCAGGCTCGCCGGCTCGTCGAGCGTCAGGATTCCGACCGCGCCATCCCGCGCCCGTTTCACACCAGCCATGTCGCGCCTCCCTTTGGATGTTCTCGTTGGCCGCAATGTGCCATTGTCCGCGGGCTTCGCCAATCGCGGAGCAAGTCAGCGCAGCGAAGCCAGCCCAGAACAACAAGACGACATCATGCCTCATCAGTTCAGCCTCAACCAAACCGTCCGCAAACCCGCCGTCACGTCCAAGGGCGGCATCGTCGCCTCGCAATCGCGGCGGGCGGCCGAAGTCGGGGCACAGGTGCTGGCGGCGGGCGGCGACTGCGTGGACGCGGTCGTGGCCACGACCATGGCGCTGAACGTGCTCGAGCCCTGGAACAGCGGCATCGGCGGCGGTGGTGCGATGGTGCTCTTCCGCGCCAAGGAAAATCGCTATGAAGTAATCGATTACGGCATGTGCGCGCCGCAGAGCCTGCGCGTCGCCGACTATCCGCTCAGCGGCGAAGGCGCTGCGTCCGATCTCTTCCCCTGGCCGCGGGTGAAGGACGATCGCAACATCCACGGTCCCGGTTCGATCGCCGTGCCCGGCGTCGTCGCCGGGATGGAGGAGGCGCATCGCCGCTACGCCAAGATGCCGTGGAAGGATCTGGTGACGCCGGCGGCCAGGCTCGCCGGCGAAGGCCTGCTGGTCGATTGGTGGACCACGGTGACGATCTCGGGCTCGGCCGCCGATCTCAGGCGCTATCCCGCCAGCGCGGCGGCATTCCTGAAGGACGGCCTGCCGCCGAGCGCGCCATGGGGCATCAAGGCCGAGACGCGGCTGCCGCAGGACACGCTGAAGGCGACGCTGTCGCATCTCGCCGAGGCCGGGCCGCGCGACTTCTACCACGGCGATCTCGCCCGGAGCATCACCTCCGACGTCAAGGCCGACGGCGGTTCGCTGTCGGTCGAGGACCTCGCCGCCTTCCGCGCGCATCTGCGCGAGCCGCTGACGATCCCGTATCGCGGCGGCAAGGTGTATGCGACGCCCGAGCTCACGGCCGGGCCCACCATGGCGCACGCGCTGCGCCTGCTGCAGCAGAGCCTGACGCCGGCAGGCGCGCCAGACGCGGCCGCCTATGCCGAATATGCACTCGCTCTGCAGGCGGCCTTCCGCGAGCGGCTCAAGGACATGGGCGATGCCGACGGCAAACGCTCGCTCGGCGCCGAATATCTGGCCCCGGCCTGCACCACGCATTTCTCCGTGGTCGACCGCCACGGCAACATCGCCGCGGTGACGCAGACGCTGCTCTCGTCCTTTGGCTCGCGATATGTGACGCCGCACACCGGCATCGCCATGAACAACGGCATCATGTGGTTCGATCCGACGCCCGGCACCACCAACTCGCTCGCGCCCGGCAAGCGCTGCCTCTGCAACTATACGCCCGTCATCGCCGAGACCGGGGACGGCAAGCGCCTCGCGGTCGGCGCATCCGGCGGCCGCCGCATCCTGCCGTCGGTGCTGCAGCTCGTCTCGTTCGCGATGGATTACGGCATGGACCTCGACGCCGCGATCCATCAGCCGCGCATCGACGCCAGCGAAGGCGCGGTGGTGATCGGCGATGCTCGCCTGCCGGAGGAGGTGCGCAAGACTCTGGCCGCGCGCTTCGACTATGAAGAGACCCGCGTGCAGACGCTACCGCAGAAATTCGCCTGCCCGAGCGTGGTGATGCGCGAGGGCGACACGAATTTCGGCGCGGTCGAGATCTTCCAGCCCTGGGCCGACGCGGTCGCGGAAGCCTGAGCGCGAGGGATCGCTGCGCGAGTCTGCCAGCGCGCGTTGAGTTCTCGTGCGATTACGCATCCGGGCGAGCATCATCACTCCTCCACATTCGCGGGGAACTTAGCTGCGTACGGTTCGTTCGCTCAACGGACAAATGCGCTCATCCCTGTGGAGGACATGATGAAGAAACTTGCGCTCGCCGCGTCGCTGATCATCGCGGCCGGCTTTACATTGACAGGCCCTGCACTGGCCAAGGGCGGACATGGCGGCGGTCATGGCGGCGGTCACGGCCATGGTCATGGCCATAAGATGGGCCATCATCACCATGGCAAGTCGTTCGGATGGTACCACGGGCGCAAGGTCGGCTGGCGCGGTCACAGCTGCCCGCCCGGCCTGTGGAAGCAGGGCCGCTGCTGAAGCCCAATCTGCCATTGCGTTAGGCGTCGCTCCTCACCGGGCGGCGCCTTTTTCAGATGCCGAGCCGGTCCCGCACCCGGCCTGCGATCACAGCGGTCGTTACTCCGACTGGCCAGAACGCGTGCATCGGAATCGGCTTGATGCCCGTGATCGGCATGTCGATCTCCGCCTTGGCGCCGTCGATCAGCCGGCGCGCGAGCTGCGCGCCCATCGCGGTCGCGAGCGCAACGCCGCGGCCGTTGCAGCCGAGCGAGATCAGGACGCTCTCGGCCGGCTCATGCACATGGGGATAGTGATCCGCGGTGATGGCGAGCCGGCTGTTCCAGCCGTGGGTCCAGGCAACGCCCTTGAGCTGCGGCCATAGCCGCTCAGCGTACCGCATGAGATAGGCGACATCGTACGGCGACTTGATCCAGCGCATCGGGCCGCGGCCGCCCATCAGGAGACGATTGTCCTGATCGATGCGGTAGTAGACCGTGATGTGGCCGCTCTCGTAGAGCACCGGACGCGTCGGCATGATCGAGCGCGCCACCGCATCGGAGAGCGGTGCGGTGGCGGCGATCGAGGAGAACACCGGCACGATGGTGCGGCGAAGCGCCGGCCAGAGATCGTCAGTGAAACCGTTGGTGGCGAGCAGGACCTTGTCGGCATGCACGATTGCCCGCGGCGTCTCGATGCGCCAGCGGGTGCCCTCGCGGCGCAGCGACAGCGCCGGCGTCTCGCCATGCACCTTCGCGCCCGCCGAGATCGCGGCGCGCGCGAGGCCGCGGGCATAGCTCAGCGGATGCAGATCGCCGCCGCGCGTATCCAGCATCGCGCCGATGTAGCGGTCGGTGCCGGTCATCGCGCGGAGCTGCTCGCGGTTCAGATGGGTCACCGGCATGCCGCGGCGGATGCATTGCTGCGTTGTCTTCTCGATCGCGGCGGCGCTCGCCTCGTTGTAAGCCGCGCGCAGCGTGCCGTTCTGCCGTGCCTCGCACGGGATCTGGTAGTGGCGGATCAGATCATGGGTGAAGTTGGTGGTGCCGTAGGCGAACTCGATCATGCGGCGGCCGAGCTCAGGGCCGAAATCGGCCTCGATCTGATCGGGATCGTGCTTCAACCCGGGATTGGTATGACCGCCGTTGTTGCCGGAGGCGCCCCAACCCGGCTCCTGCGCCTCCAGCACCAGGGCCTCGACGCCCTGCTCGGCCAGGTGCAGCGCGGTCGAAAGCCCGGTGTAGCCGCCGCCGACGATCGCAATCGAGACATTCCTGTCGACGTCGAGCGGCGGCGTTGCCACCGGCGCGACCGCGGTGTCGGCATAGAGCGAGGGCGGCAAAGGCAGGCGCGACATGGCGAAAGACCGGTCAGAGCGGATGCAGCACGCGGCGGAGAAAATCCTGCGTGCGCGGATGCTGGGGTTGATTGAGGACGGTCTTGGCCGCCCCTTGCTCGACGATGACGCCGCCGTCGATGAACAGCACGCGGTCGGCGACGTCGCGGGCAAAGCCCATCTCGTGGGTGACGACGACCATGGTCATGCCGTCGTCGGCGAGCTTGCGCATCACGCCGAGCACGTCGCCGACCAGTTCAGGGTCGAGCGCCGAGGTCGGCTCGTCGAACAAAATGGCCTTGGGCTGCATCGCCAGCGCCCGCGCGATCGCGACGCGCTGCTGCTGGCCGCCGGAGAGCTGCGGCGGATGCGCATCGGCCTTCTCGGCGAGGCCGACCTGGGCGAGCAGCGCGCGGCCGCGCTCCAGCGCCTGGGCCCGCGGCTCCTTCTTCACGAACAGCGGTCCCTCGATCACGTTCTCCAGCGCTGTGCGATGCGGGAACAGGTTGAAGCGCTGGAACACCATCGAGACCTGGGTGCGGATGTTCACGATCGACGGCGCATCGCGGTCGACCTTCAGGCCCTCGATGCTGATGTCGCCGCGATCGTAGCTTTCCAGCCCGTTGATGCAGCGCAGGATGGTGGACTTGCCGGAGCCGGAGGGACCGACGATGCAGACCACCTCGCCCTTCTCGACGGAGGCCGTGATGCCCTTGAGCACCTCGACCTTGCCGAAGCTCTTGTGGACGTCGTTCAGCTCGATCATCGCTTGCCGGCCCGCTTCTCGAAGTGACGGACCAGGAGGATCAGCGGAATGCTCATGGTGAGATACATCAGCGCCACCAGCGTGAACACGCTGGTGTTCTTGAAGGTCGAGGACGCGATCAGCTTGCCCTGCAGCGCGAGCTCCGCGACCGTGATGGTGGAGGCCTGCGAGGAATCCTTCAGCATCATGATCATGACGTTGCCGTAAGGCGGCAGCACGATGCGCACGGCCTGCGGCAGCACCACGCGGCGCATGGTGAGCCACCAGCCCATGCCGATCGACTGCGCCGCCTCGATCTGGCCCTTGTCGATTGCCTCGATTCCGGCGCGGAAGTTTTCGGCCTGGTAGGCCGAATAGGCGATGCCGAGGCCGAGGATCGCGGCCTGCAAGGCCGACAGCGTGACGCCGAGTTCGGGCATCACGAAGTAGAGATAGAACAACAGCACGATGATCGGGATGCCGCGGATCACGTTGATCAGGCTGGCGCTGAGCATCGACAGCGGCTTGATGCCGGAGACCCGCATCATCGCCCAGACGAGGCCAAGCACCGTCGAGAGCAGCAGCGAGCCGATCGTGACGAGAATCGTCAGCGCGACGCCGCTCATCAGGATCGGGAAGAACTCGGCGGCGTCGTGCCAAAATCCTTTCATCGCGCAGCCTTCATCGATCCGTCGCTGACGATCAGCACCGCTTGATCAACCCTGGGCCTTCAGGCCCCATTTATCCAGGATCTTCTCGATGGTGCCGTTGGCCTTGAGCTTCGCGAGCGAGGCGTTGATCTTGCCGAGCAGCGCAGCTTCGCCCTTGCGGACGCCGATGCCGACCGAGCCGACCGTGACCGGCTTGTAGCCGTCGACCAGCCGCACCTCGGGGAAGCCGCCCTGCTTCAGATTGTAGGCGAGGATCGGATAATCGGCATAGCCGGCCTTGAGGCGGCCGGTGTTCACGTCGCGCAGGATGTCGGGAATGGTGTCGTAGGCCTTCACCTCGGCGAACAGGCCGGTCTTCTTCAATGCGTCGACGAAGGCGGTGCCGACCTGGGCGCCGACCGTCGCGCCTTTCAGATCGTCCTGCGTGGCGTAGGACTTGGTGTCGGTCTTCGGCACCACGAGGCCCTCGCCGTAGCTGTAGATCGGGTCGGAGAAATCGACGACCTCCTTGCGCGGCGGGGTGATGAACATCGCGGCGGCAATGATGTCGATCTTGCTCGAGGTCAGCGACGGGATCAGCGCCGAGAACTGCATCGGCTCGATCTGCACGTTGAAGCCGGCGTCCTTGCCGACCTCGGTGATGAGATCGACCATGATGCCCTGGATGGTATTGGTCTTGGTGTCGAGGAAGGTGAAGGGAATGCCCGTCGGCGTCGAGCCGACCTTCAGCACCTGTTGCGCCGACGCCGGCACGACGGTGGCAAGTGCGAGTGCCGCGACCGCGGCCAGACCAAAACGCTTCATCGCATCCCCCTTTGGGCCCGGCCGGCGGCGGCGCTTCGCGGATGTCGTGATCAGACGTTGCGGGCCGCGCCGTTTCGGCCTATTTTCACCAATATGAAAATTTGGTCACACTTTCGCTGACGATGCAAGCGGTTTTCATGCACATGAAGGAAGCGGTTTGACGTGAGCGGTGGCAAGAGAATGCGCAAACCGGCCGCCGCAAAGCCGGCGAAGCGGGCGAAGTCCAAGGCCGTGACCAAACCGGCGGAGCCCGCGATGGACGTCGCGGTCGGCCGCCGCATCCGGGATCTCAGGCGCGTCAGGCAATTCTCGCTGGAGACGGTTGCGGCGCGCACCGAGCTGTCGATCGGCTTCCTCAGCCAGATCGAGCGCGGCCTGTCCTCGCCCTCGCTGCGCGTGCTGGCGACGCTCGCCGACGTGCTCGGCGTCGGCATCGCCGCATTGTTCGGCGCGAGCCCGAGCGCCGACGGCGGATCCGACCAGGTGGTGACGCGCGGGCTGCAGCGCCCGGAATTGAAGCTGTGGCGCACCGGCGTATCCAAGCAGCTGCTGAGCCCGGCGAGCGCCGACAGCAAGCTCAACCTGTTCCTGGTGCATCTGGAGCCCGGCGGCTCCACCGGCGACGAACTCTACACCCACGACGGCGAGGAAGCCGGGCTCGTGCTCGAAGGCGAGATGCTGCTGACGGTGGACAGCGAGACCTGGTCGCTGAAGCGAGGGGACAGCTTTCGCTTCGCCAGCCGCCGGCCGCACCGGTTCTCCAATCCGGCGAATGATGCGAACGCCGTGGTGCTGTGGGTGAATTGCGTGACGGGGGCGGGGTAAGTTGCAGCCGTTCCCACCTCCACGCACAGTACGAGGGCGTTCCCAAAGGCTAAGGCCCCTCGTCGATGGATGACCTCATCATTGCTGCGATCCGACAACGGCTGAAGACTGATGTTACAGATCTGGGCCGAACTCCACGCACGGGGCTGATTCCCGCTAATGCAGGCGATATCGCCGATGACGAGAAGCACCTCCGCTTTCGGCTGCCGGCGCTTTTGAAGCGGATTTACGCAGAGATCGGAAATGGAGGATTCGGACCTGGATACGGAATCATCGGTTTGACGAACGGAGTTCCCGACGACACCGACAGGACCGCTGTTGCGCTTTACGAGGTCTATCGAAGCGCACCGGAGCTAAGATGGCCCCATGGCCTGCTACCGATCTGCTATTGGGGATGCGCCATCTATTCTTGCATCGATTGTCTGGATCCGGCTTCAAGGATGCAGGTTTTCGATCCGAACGAACACGATGGAGACGACTGGACCGACGCATTCTTCGAGGACTCTCCCAGTTTCGAGGACTGGATCAGATCGTGGGCGTCCGGCGTCAATCTTTGGGACAAGATGTACGGCGATGATGGCCACATCGCCCGCATCATCTCTGCGCGTCGGAAGCGACCTTGATCCCGCGAACCGCGGGCTCGACCCGTCATCCTGAGGCGCGAGGCGTGGGATGCAACGCGTTCCGCGGAAAGCCTCGAAGGATGCACGGCCCAGATGCAGCCGGGCCGTCGCCCTTCGAGGGCCGCTGAAGAAGCGGCCGCCTCAGGGTGACGGTGATGGATTTGGACGCACGTCGCCTCCACATCGTCATTGCGAGCGCAGCGACTTGTCCGCCGAAGCCTTTGGCGAAGGCGGAAGCAATCCAGAGATGCCTCTGCGGAGACAGTCTGGAATGCTTCGTCGCTTCGCTCCTCGCAATGACGCGCAGAAAGTCTTACCCGAACCGGTGCTTGTACCGCTCCACCGACAGCGCACTGACGTCGATGTCCGGCTTCTTGCCCGACAGCATGTCGGCGAGCACGCGGCCCGAGCCGCAGGACATCGTCCAGCCGAGCGTACCGTGGCCGGTGTTGAGGTGGAGATTGGCGTAGTGCGTCCGGCCGATCACGGGCGGGCCGTCGGGCGTCATCGGGCGCAGGCCGCTCCAGAATGTCGCCTTGGTGAGATCGCCGCCGCGTGGGAACAGGTCTGTGAGCGAATGATCGAGCGTTGCACGGCGGGCGTCATAGAGCTTGTCCGAATAGCCGGAGATTTCCGCGGTGCCGCCGACGCGGACGCGATCGCCCAATCGCGTGATCGCGACCTTGTAGCTCTCGTCCATCACGGTCGATTCCGGCGCGCCGGAGGCGTCCTTGATCGGTACCGTGATCGAATAACCCTTGACCGGATAGACCGGCAGCGAGATGCCGAGCGGCGCGACCAGCCGGGACGACCAGCTGCCGAGCGCGAGCACATAGGCGTCGGCCTGCAACAGGCCGGCGCTGGTCGCAACGCCGCTGACGCGGGCGCCCTCGGTGACGATGCGGTCGATCGAGGTGTTGAACAGGAAGCGCACGCCGAGCGCTTCGGCATGCTTGGCCAGCGCCTGCGTGAACATGTGGCAGTCGCCGGTCTCATCCTGTGGCAGGCGCAGCCCGCCGACGAATTTCTCCTTGACGCCCGCGAGCGCCGGCTCCGCTGCGATGCAGCCCTCGCGGCTCAGCACCTCGAACGGCACGCCATATTGCTTGAGCACGGCGATGTCCTCGGCGGTGCCGTCGAGCTGGGCCTGGTAGCGGAACAGCTGCAGCGTGCCTTGCGCGCGCTCGTCATACTGGATGCCGATGTCGCGGCGCAGATCGCGCAAGGCGTCGCGGCTGTACTCCGCGATCGGAATCATCCGGCTCTTGTTGACCGCGTAGCGCGCGCTGGTGCAGTTGCGCAGCATCTTGAGCAGCCAGACCCACATCACGGGATCGAGCTTGGGCCGGATCACCAGCGGGCCGTGCTTCATCAAGAGCCACTTGACCGCCTTCACCGGCACGCCGGGGCCGGCCCAGGGCGAGGAATAGCCGGGCGACACCTCGCCGGCATTGGCGAAGGACGTCTCCAGCGCCGGCTCGGGCTGACGGTCGACGACCGTCACCTCGTGGCCGGCACGTGCGAGGTAGTAGGCAGAGGTGACACCGATGACACCGCTGCCGAGGATCAGAACTTTCACGCTTGGTCAAACTCCCGCGGCATCACTTTTCGCCGCTGCAAGAACACAACTCGCTAGCGGCGAGAGCAATTATCAGGCCACCTTCTTGATGGCGTCGCCGAGGATCGAGACCATCTGGTCGATATGGCTCTTCTCGACGATGAGCGGGGGCGACATCGCGAACGAGTCGCCGCTCATGCGCAGATAAAGGCCGGTGTTGAAGCAGTCGACCATCACGTCATAGCCGCGCGCACCGACGACACCGTCGCGCGGCGCCAGCTCGACCGCGCCCATCAGGCCGCAATTGCGGATGTCGACGACGTTCGGCAGGCCCTTCAGCTGGTGCAGCGTATCGCGCCAATATTCGGCGATCGACGCACCGCGCGTCAGCAGGCCTTCGTCCTTGTAGATGTCGAGCGTCGCGATGCCGGCGGCGCAGGCGGTCGGATGCGCCGAATAGGTGTAGCCGTGGAACAGCTCCATCTGGTTCTCCGGGCCGACCATCAGCCCGTCGTGAACCTTGCGGCTCGCGAACACCGCGCCGCAGGGAATGGTGCCGTTGGTGATGCCCTTGGCCGTTGTCATCAGATCCGGCGTGACGCCGAAGAAATTGGCGGCGAACGGCGTGCCGAGACGGCCGAAGCCGGTGATGACCTCGTCGAAGATCAAGAGGATGCCGTGCTTGTCGCAGATCTCGCGCAGGCGCTGCAGATAGCCCTTCGGCGGCGGCAGCACCGCGGTCGAGCCCGGCACCGGCTCGACGATGACGGCGGCGATGGTCTCGGCGCCATGCAGGGCGACCAGACGCTCGAGATCGTCGGCGAGCTCGGCGCCATGCTCCGGCTGATCCTTGGCGAAGGCGTTGCGGCTGAGGTCGTGGGTATGGCGGATGTGGTCGACGCCCGGCAGCAGGGTCGTGAAGGCGCGGCGGTTGGCGACCATGCCGCCGACCGAGGTGCCGCCGAAGCCGACGCCGTGATAGCCGCGCTCGCGGCCGATCAGGCGGGTGCGGCTGGCCTGGCCGGTGGCGCGGTGATAGGCCAGCGCGATCTTCAGCGCGGTGTCGACCGACTCGGAGCCGGAATTGGTGAAGAAGACGCGGTCGAGGCCCTTCGGCGCGATCTCGGCGAGCCGCTCGGCGAAGTCGAACGCCAGCGGATGGCCCATCTGGAACGAAGGCGCGAAGTCCAGCGTCATCAGCTGGCGTTCGACCGCGGCGGCGATCTGCTTGCGGCCGTGGCCGGCATTGACGCACCAGAGGCCGGCGGAGCCGTCGATCACCTTACGGCCGTCGACGGTGGTGTAGTGCATGCCCTCGGCCGAGGAGAACAGGCGCGGTGCCTTCTTGAATTGCCGGTTGGCCGTGAACGGCATCCAGAACGAGTCGGTCTTGATAGTGTTCGGAATCTGATGAAGGGTCACGGCCGCGCTCCTTTGCTGACTTCATAGCAGAGGCACGGCTTGGCATGCGCAACAAGTCCTTTTCTGGTGCGCCGCAAGCTATTGATTTGTCTAGACCTGCCGGTCCATATTTGCGCGATCCGCAACACTCGCAACAGGGACCTGGGCTCATGAGCGTCGACATCGGTGGACGGCTGCGATTCATCCGGGCGCGCCACAAGCTGTCGCAGCGCGAGCTGGCCAAGCGCGCCGGGGTCACCAACTCGACGATCTCGCTGATCGAATCCAACCAGATGAACCCCTCGGTCGGCGCGCTCAAGCGCATCCTCGACGGCATCCCGATGGGGCTCGCCGAGTTCTTCGCCCTGGAGCCGGAGTCCCGGCGCAAGATCTTCTACCGTGCCGAGGAGCTCACCGAGGTCGGCAAGAAACCGATCTCCTACCGTCAGATCGGCGACAATCTATTCGGCCGCAATCTGCAGATCCTGAAAGAGCGCTACGAGCCCGGCAGCGACACCGGACGCGTCCACCTCGTCCACGAGGGCGAGGAAGGCGGCATCGTGATTTCGGGCAAGCTCGAGGTCACCGTCGAGGACGAGCGGCGCATCCTCAACCCGGGCGATGCCTATTATTTCGAGAGCCGCCGACCGCATCGCTTCCGCTGCGTCGGCGGCAAGCCGTGCGAGGTGATCTCGGCCTGCACGCCGCCGACGTTCTGACGCGCGATCGGCCGCATCCGGGAGGATACGGGGCCCCGCCTTTTCCGAAGCAGATTGAGCCAGCTCAATTTCCGGCGGCCAAACCGCCTCTATATTGAGAAGCATAGCCGAGCAGCCTGGCGTAGAGGTGCTGAGGTTATGGCCCCGGACTCTTAGGCTCTCTTGGGCTCTCCGGGGCCGCTTCGTAGACGGAGTTCGCGCATGAAGACCATCCCCGTGAATGCCGAAGCCGCACTCCATGATGTGCTGAGCGACGCCGACCAGCTGCACTCGCGAGAGCTGCGCGCAGCCCTCGAGAAATACGTCGCGGCGCTACGAGTGCAGATCAAGACCCTCCGCAAGATGATGAACTGACACCCGGCGGAGCGAGGAGACCTCGCCTCACCTGCCGCCTCAGTGCGGCGTCAGCAGCTCCTCGATCCGGATCGGAAACTTGCGGACACGAACGCCGGTCGCATGCCAGACCGCGTTGGCGACCGCTCCGGCGCTGCCGGTGATGCCGATCTCGCCGACGCCCTTGATGCCGAGCGCGTTGACGTGGGGGTCGTGCTCCTCGACCGTGATGACGTCGAGCGGCGGCACGTCGGCATTCACCGGGACATGATACTCGCCGAGATTGGCATTCATGATGCGGCCGGTCCGGCGATCGGTAATCGCCTCCTCGTGCAGCGCAAAGGAAATGCCCCAGATCATGCCGCCGAACAGCTGGCTCTGCACCATGCGCGGATTGACGATCCTCCCGGCGGCAAAGGCCCCGACCATGCGGCTGACGCGGATCTGGCCGAGCTCGGGATCGACCTTCACCTCCGCGAACACCGCGCCGTGCGCGTGCATCGCGTATTCCTCCATCGCGGCCGGGTTCGGCGCGCCGGTGCCGCGGGCTTCGACTTCGGCGAGGCCGGCACGCGCCAGGATCTCGGAATAGCTTTCGCCGCGGCTCTCGTCGTCGCGCCGGACCAGCCGTCCTTCGCGCGCGATCACGCCGGCATTGCCGGCGCCGAACAGCGGCGAGCGCTCGTCACCGGTCGCGAGGTCAGCGAGTTTCACAATCACGGCCGCGCCGGCGCTGTGGATCGCAGCACCTGCTGTCGCCGTATGCGCGGAGCCGCCGGCGATGCCGGCATCGGGCAGGTCGGACGTGCCGGCCTTGAATTCGACGCGATCGATGTCGAGGCCGAGCTGGTCGGCCGCGATCTGCGCCAGCGCGGTCCAGGCGCCCTGCCCCATGTCGTGCGCGCCGATCTCCATCACGCCCGAGCCGTCGCGCCGGATCGCCGCGCGCGCTTCCGCCTGGAACATCAGCGCCGGGAACGTCGCCGTGCCCATGCCCCAGCCGACCAGGAGGCCGGCATCGTCGCGCATCTGCCGTGGCTGCAGCGAACGCTTGGCCCAGCCGAAGCGCGCGGCGCCCTGCTCGTAACAGGCCAGCAGCGCCTTTGAAGAAAACGGCTTGCCGCTGATCGGCTCGACCTCGGCGTAGTTCTTGAGGCGGAAGGCGAGCGGATCCATGCCGCAGGCCCAGGCCATCTCGTCGATCGCGCTCTCCAGCGCAATCGAGCCCGTCGCCTCGCCGGGCGCGCGCATGAACAGCGGCGTTCCCGTGTGGACGCGTACGGCGTCGTGCGAGGTGCGGATCGCGGGGGCCGCATAGAGCGTGTGCGAGGCATCGGCCGCGGGCTCGTAGAAATCGTCGAACGTGCTCGACACGGTCCGCGTATGGTGATCGAGAGCGGTCAGACGTCCCTCGCCGTCAGTGCCGAGACGCAGGCGCTGACGCGTCGGCGCCCGATGGCCGACCGGGCCGTACATCTGCTCACGGCGCAGCACCAGCTTGACCGGCTTGCCGACCAGCTTCGCCGCCATGATGCCGAGCACCGGCGGCCCGCCCATCAGCCCCTTCGAGCCGAAGCCGCCGCCGAGGAAGGGACTGCGGATATGGATCTTGTCGTGCGCGATGCCGAACAGTTCGGCAATGCGCGCCAGCGACAGCTTCAGGCCCTGGGTCGGCATGTCGATCGACAATCTGTCGCCATCCCAGCTTGCGACGATGCCGTGCGGCTCCATCGCGTTGTGATATTGCGGCGGCGTCTCGTAAGTCGCCTCGATCCGCTTCTCGGCCGCGGCAAGGCCGGCCTCGATGTCGCCGCGGTGATTCTCGGTGGGGTTGCCGACGCCGACGACCGGCGGCACGAAGCTCGCGCCGGCGTCGAGCCCGACCAGCGGAGGCAAGGCCTCGTAGCGCGGCGCCAGCAGCTCCGCGCCCTCCGTCGCCGCCTCCAGCGTTTCCGCGATCACGACCGCGATGGGCTGGCTGGCGTAGCGGACTTCTTTGCTCTGCAACGCTTCCATCCGGAACACGAACGGATTGGTCTTGATCTCCGGATCGATCGCCAGCTGCGGCTTGTGGTCCGGCGTCATGACGTCGACGACGCCGGGATGGCGTTTTGCGGCGGCGACGTCCAGCGAGACCACGCGGCCATGCGAGATGCTGGAAACAGCGATCACCGCATAGAGCATGCCGGGCGGATGATTGTCGGCGGCATAGGTCGCCTGCCCCGTGACCTTGAGGACGCCGTCGCGGCGGGTCAGCGGCTGGCCGATGTTCGAACCGTGCCTGATATGGGCAGGTGCGCTGGTGAGGTTGAGCTCAGACATGAACGGCTCCGGACGTGGAAGCAAAGGGAGACGCCGGCAGCGCAGGGATGCGCGCAGGCGTACCGGCGGCGGCCAGTCGCAGCGCGCGCACGACGATGCGGCGCGCGAGCTCGATCTTGAAGGCGTTGTCGCCGGACGGCTTCGCATCGGCCAGCGCACGCCAGGCGGCTTCCTGGAAGACGTCTGCCGTGGGCGCGACGCCGCTCAGCACGTCTTCCGCGGCGCGGGCCCGCCAGGGCTTTGCGGCAACGCCGCCGAGCGCAAGCCGGGCGTCCGCGATCTTGCCGTTCTCGATCCGCAACGCGGCGGCGGCGGAGACGACTGCGAAGGCATAGGACGTGCGCTCGCGGACCTTGAGGTAGCGCGCATGCGCCGCGAACGTGCGCGCCGCCGGCGGCAGGCGCACCGCGACGATGAGGTCGCCGGGCTCGAGCGCGGATTCGCGCGCCGGCGTGTCGCCGGGCAGGCGATGCAGCTCGTCGAGCGCGATCTCGCGACGGCCGTTCCGGCCCTCGATCTCGACGATGGCGTCGAGCGCGACCAGCGGCACGCAGAAGTCGGATGGATGCGTGGCGATGCAGCTCTCGCTCCAGCCAAGCACGGCGTGGCCGCGGTTCTCGCCCTCGCGGGCATCGCAGCCGCTGCCGGGCTCGCGCTTGTTGCAGCGGCTGGCGGTGTCGTAGAAATATGCGCAACGCGTCCGTTGCAGCAGATTGCCGCCGACGGTCGCGGCATTGCGCAATTGCGCCGAAGCGCCGGAGAGCAGCGCCTCGGCGACGGCCGGATAGGACTTTGCAAAGGCCGGATCATGCGCGAGGTCGGCATTGCTCACCAGCGCGCCGATGCGCAACGAGCCGTCGGGAAGCGTCTCGATGGCATCGAGCCCGTCGAGATGGGTGACGTCGACCAGGCGATCCGGACGGCTGACGCCGCCTTTCATCAGATCGAGCAGATTGGTGCCGGCGGCGAGGTAGACCGCACCCGGCTGAGCGGCGGCGGCAACGGCTTCGGCGACCGTCGCAGGCCGGACGTAATCGAACGGTTTCATGCCGAGCGCCTCTGATTGGATTGGTCCATCTGTCCTTGCGCATCGAGCACGGCATCGACGATGCCGGCATAGGCGCCGCACCGGCAGAGATTGCCGCTCATGCATTCGCGGATGCGCTCGGGATCGTTACCGGCCTGCGCCTCCTGGATCATGCCGATCGCGCTCATGATCTGGCCCGGCGTGCAGAAGCCGCACTGGAATCCGTCGTGGGCGATGAAGGCGGCCTGCACCGGATGCAGCTGGTCGCCGCGCGCGACGCCCTCGATGGTCAGGATGTCGGCGCCGTCATGGCTGATGGCGAGCGCGAGACAGGAATTGATGCGCTTGCCGTCGACCAGAATGGTGCAGGCGCCGCACTGGCCGCGATCGCATCCCTTCTTGGTTCCGGTGAGATGGAGGCGCTCACGCAGGAGATCGAGCAGCGTGACGCGCGGATCGTCGAGGACGAAGTCGCGCCGCGCACCGTTCAAGGTGAGGCTGATGGAGTGGTTCATACAAGGCTCCGATCAGATTTGGACATGAATCATCGCGCAGCGCGCCACCGCCGTGGCCGCCGTCGATATGCGTCAGCCAGTGGGAAGCCGGCCAACAGCTCAGCGAAGATACGGAGGCACCCTCCGTTTAACAAGGCCGGTGCGAAAATATTTGGAATTCGTCGAAAGCGCTTGCACCATCAACGCGATGCAGCCCTGCGAAGGTCCGGCGAGGGTTCAATCTAACCAATTCGTGATCTACATTGCGCACCATGGACGACCACGCCGACCAGATTCGGAAGCCCCGCGCCGATGCCGTGCGCAACCGCGACCGCGTGCTCGAGGCTGCGAAGGCCGTGTTCAGCGCCGGAGGCCCCGAGGCCAGCCTGGAAGCCGTCGCGAAGCGCGCCGGCGTCGGCATCGGCACGCTCTATCGGCATTTTCCAACGCGCGAGGATCTGTTCGAGGCGGTGTACCGGCGCGAGGTCGAGCAACTCAGCGAGCTGGCCGAGCAGTTGAAGAACGCCAAGGACCCGGTCGACGCGTTACGGCGCTGGCTGCGCTCGGGGGTCGAGTTCGTTGCCACCAAGAAAGGCATGTCGGCCGCGCTGGCGCTGACATTCCAGAGCTCGTCGGAGCTCGCCGCGTTCTCGATGGAGCGGCTGACCAAGGCGATCGGCTCGCTGCTCGACCGCGCCGTCGCGGCCGGCCAGATGCGCGGCGACATCAGCCCGGAGGACCTGCTCAGGGCCTTGATCGGGATGTGCTACATGCACGACCAGCCCGGCTGGCAATCCTCGGTGCTGCGCATGCTCGACGTGTTCGTCGACGGCTTGCGCGTGCAGCCGGCCGGCAAGGCCAAGGCAGGCGCAGTCAAGACAGGCGCAGTCAAGGTACGCACAGCCAAGCCAGCCAAGCCGGCCGCAAAGCGGAAGCATTAGTCGAACGGAAAATGCGAGATCCGGCTGTTCGCTGCCGAAGGGAAGAGCCGGTCTAAGTCGCAAACCCCGGGCCCGCTTTCACCGCGCTCATCCGCGAGCGGATCAGCAGCAGCACGACGATGCTGATGTTGAGCGCGTTCCAGGCCACGCCATTGGCGAACGCCGCGCCGTAGGAGCCGGTGGCGTCGAAGATCACGCCCGAGACCCAGCCGCCGAAGGACATGCCGAACACCGAGGCGAAGATCACGATGCCGACGCGCGTCGCCGCCTCGCTCGCCGGCATCGCCTCGCGCACGATGATGGCGTAGCTCGGCACGATGCCGCCCTGGAACAGGCCGAACATCGCGGAGATGAGATAGAGCGAGGCGAGGCTGTCGAAGAACAGATAGAACACCAGCGCGAAGCCCTGCGCCAGCGATCCCACCAGCAGCGTGCGGATGCCGCCGATCTTGTCGGCGAGATAGCCCGAGCCGATCCGGCTGATGATGCCGCAGCCCATCATCAAGGACAGCATCTCGGCGCCGCGCGCCACGCCGTAGCCGAGATCGCCGCAATAGGCGACGATGTGCACCTGCGGCATCGCCATGGCGACGCAGCAGGAGATGCTGGCGATCGAGAGCAGCACGGTCAGCGTGTTGGTCGACAGCTTGAGATCGACGCGGGGCGGCGGCGCATTGGCATGGTCGCGGACATGGTCGTCGCCCATCTGCGCGCGCAGGACGAGGACCAGAAGCGCCATCGTGCTGGCGCAGACGATGCCGATGCCGATATGGGTGTAGCGCCAGCCGATCGTCTCGGTGCCCCAGCTCACGATCGGCGGCCACATCGCTCCCGCGACATAGTTGCCGCTGGCGACGATGGTCACGGCAAGGCCGCGATAGCGCTCGAACCAATGCGAGGCTTCCGCCATCAGCGGCGCGAAGGTCGCCGAGGTGCCGAGGCCGATCAGGAAATAGGCGGCGACAAACTGCCAGAGCTGTGTCGACAGGCCCGCGAGCACATTGGCGATGCCGAGAAAGGCAATGCTGATCGCCATCGCGAGCACGATGCCGAACCGGTCGGTGATCTTGCCGGCGATCACCCCGCCGAGCCCGAAACCGAACATCATCATCGTGAAGGCGAGCGACACGGCGCCGCGCGTCGCCCCGAATTCGGCCTGCACCACGGGAATCACGACCACGACCGCCCACATGCCGACGGCGCCGATCGAGCCGATGACGAGCGCAAGTACGAGGCGCACCCAGGCCTGACGCGAATCAGGCGTGAAGGAGGCCGGTCTCTGTCCTGGATGATTTGGCGCGAGCACGGCCGGAACATGTTCGCTGGGCGCTTGATGGTCAAGCATCGTGGCGCGATATTGGGCATGCGCTGTGCACTGCGGTAACAAGGTGCTTGGCGGCCGCCGCTTTTGCGATTAGCTTGCAATCAACGCAGGCACCATCGCCGCGTGGGAACCTGACGACGCAATGTTGCTGCGATTGAGACGATCGGTGCGGATCAAGGTAGGGCGCCTCATTGCCCTCGCCTATCTGTTCTGCGTGCTCGCGCCGGCAGCAAGCCTCGCCTGGAGCAACGGCCCGGCGCCCTGCCTCGATGAGGCCGTGCCGGCGCATCATCAGATGCCTGCTGGCCACGGGCATGACGCCAGCTCGCATCAGCACGCCGGACCGCACGCGCATCACCAGACCGCCGAACGGGATGCGCCGGCGCCGCATCACCATGGCGACCGGGGCACTGTCGGCCCCTGCTGCGCAATGATGTGCGTGAGCGCATTGCCGGCCGATCTGCCCAGCGTCGCCATGCCGCTTCTGCCTGTCACCGCCTGTGCGCCGGAGATCGTGGCCGGCCTGCACAGCGCGGCGCCGCCCCTGCACTACCGCCCTCCCATCGCCTGATCTGACGCGACGATTTCGGGCCGTTGCGCGCTCTTTCGCGCGCGCGAGCCTGTGGTCTTTCAGATCAGGGATGAATCATGCTGACGCTTTCCGGGGCGGAGTCCGCCGCAACAACTGCGGTGCGTGGACGACACTTTCGATTCTATTGGCCGTTGCTGGCCCTGGTTGCGCTGGCGCTGTCCGGCTGCATGCCGGCCACCACGCAGGTCGCGGCCGCCGATCCGGCCGATCCGGCGGCGAAGGTCGCGCCGGTCGGCTATCGGTCGACCATCGCGCCCTACACCAGCCTGCGGCCAGCGACGCCCGCGCCATGGCGTGGCCGCAACGACGCGGTGACGCCGCAGTCGAAGCAGGACCGGTAGGAGCGCGCCATGACATCCCATCTTGCGCGAGGCCTGCTCGTCCTCATCGCGTTCAGCGTCTCCGGCTGCGCCGCGTTCTCGCCCGACAGCGGCATGAGCGCCGTTTCCGAGCTGACCAGCCGGGCCATCAACAAGGACGTCGCCTTCGTGCGAACGACTGAGGGCGCCGGCGCGGTCGAGGGGCGCGTTCACCAATTGCTGGCGCGCACGCTGAGCGTCGAGAGCGCGGTGCAGATCGCGCTGCTCAACAACAAGGGACTGCAAGCCGCCTATAACGAGCTGGCGTTGGCCGAGACCGACCTGGTCGAGCAGAGCCTGCCGCCCAATCCCGTGTTCGCGGTCTCGCGCATCACGGGCAATGGCGCCAGCGAGATCGAGCGCCAGGTGGTCGGCGACATCCTCGCGCTCGCCACCCTGCCGTTCCGCTCCGAGATCGCCCGCGAGCATTTTCGTCAGGCCCAGTTGCGCGCGGCGCTGGCAACGCTGCGGCTCGCAGCCGACGTCCGCCGCGCCTATTGGCGCGCCGTTGCCGGCAACGAGATGGTGGCGCTGCTGACCGACGCCAAGGCGACGGCGGAATCGACCGCACAGCTCGCCGTCAAGCTCGGCGAGACCGGCTCCCTCAACAAGCTCGACCAGGCGCGCGAGCAGGTGTTTTACGCGGAGACCACCGCCGACCTCGCCACCGCACGGCAGATGGCAGCGAGCTCGCGCGAAAGACTGGCACGCCTGATGGGGCTGTGGGACGGCGGCCTCGACTTCCGCCTGCCGAACGCCTTGCCGCCGCTGCCGCGCCGCCCGTTGACCTTGCCTTCGATCGAGACCGACGCGGTTGCCCATCGCATCGACCTGCAGATCGCGCGGCTGGAGCTGGTGGCACTGGCCAAGGCCTTGAACCTCACCGAGGCGACGCGCTTCGTGACCCTGCTCGACCTCGCCGGCATCGCCCGCCGCACGCAGGATCCGGAAGGGCCGTCTTTCCGCGAACGCGGCTTCGACGTCCAGTTCCAGATCCCGATCTTTGACGGCGGCGAGGTGCGGGTGCGGCAGGCGGCGGAGACCTACAATCTCGCCTTCAACCGCCTGACCGAGCGCGCCGTCAACGTGCGCTCGGAAGCGCGCGATGCCTATCGCATCTATCGCTCGAGCTACGACATCGCCAGCCACTACCAGCGCGAGATCATCCCCTTGCGCAAGATCATCACCGAGGAGATGCAACTGCGCTTCTCCAGCATGCAGGTCGACATCTTCGCGCTGCTGACCGAGGCGCGGCAGCGCCTGGCCTCGCTGCGCGGCGCGATCGACGCCAGGCAGCGCTTCTTTCTCGCCCAGGCCGACTTGCAGACCGCCGTCAACGGCGGCGGCGTGCCGGCCGCCGGCGGCGACAATCCAACCGCCATCGCCGCGGCAGCGCCTGCCGCCGGCGGCGGCCACTGACACGGAGACCGAGATGTTTTCCCGCCGAGGATTTTTGGGGACCGCCGCGCTCGTCGGCGCGTCTGCGGTTCAAGGCCGCGTGCAGGCCGCGTCGATTCCGGAAGCCCCGCACATGGACAAGGTGGTGATGCAGCCGCCGCTCCATCCCGCCAGCGGACCCGACTATCGTCCCGTGGTGACGCTGAACGGCTGGTCGCTGCCGTTCCGCATGAACGGCGACTGGAAGGAATTCCATCTCGTCGCCGAGCCCGTGGTGCGCGAGTTCGCCGAGGGCATGAAGGTGAATCTGTGGGGCTATAACGGCCAGTCGCCCGGACCGACGATCGAAGCGGTCGAGGGCGACAAGCTCCGCATCTTCGTCACCAACCGCCTGCCCGAATACACCAGCGTGCACTGGCACGGCATGATCATTCCGAGCGGCATGGACGGCGTCGGCGGGCTGACCCAGCCGCACATCCAGCCGGGCAAGACCTTCGTCTACGAGTTCGAGATGAAGAAAAGTGGAACCTTCATGTACCACCCGCATTCCGACGAGATGGTACAGATGGCGATGGGCATGATGGGCATGGTCGTCGTGCATCCGCGCGACCAGAGCTTCCGGCCGGTCGACCGCGACTTCGTCTTCGTGATGAGCACCTATCGCGTCGACCCCGGCACCTACCTGCCCCATGTCAACGAGATGACCGACTTCAACATGTGGACCTGGAATGCCCGGGTGTTTCCCGGCATCGATCCCTTGCCGGTCCGGCTCGGCGACAAGGTGCGCGTGCGCATCGGCAATCTCAGCATGACCAACCATCCGATCCATCTGCACGGCCACAGCTTCGCGGTGACCTGCACCGACGGAGGCTGGATTCCGGAGAGCGCACAATATCCGGAGACGACGACGGACGTGCCGGTCGGTGCCGTCAGGGTGTTCGACGTGCTCGCCGACAATCCCGGCGACTGGGCATTCCACTGTCACAAGTCGCATCACACCATGAACGCGATGGGGCACGACGTGCGCAACCTGATCGGCGTGTCGCGCAAGGATCTCGCCAAGGCCGTGGGCAAGCTCGCGCCCGACGGCATGGCGATGGGCTCGACCGGCATGGCGATGGGCAACATGGAGATGCCGACGCCGGACAACACGCTGCCGATGATGACCGGCACCGGCCAGTTCGGCCCGATCGAGATGGGCGGCATGTTCACGGTGATGAAGATCCGCGAGGACCTCGCGCGCGACGATTATCGCGATCCCGGTCCGTACAAATTCCCGCAAGGCACCGTCGCCTACGAAGTGGCCGCACCCGCCCCGGAGCCGGCACGGCAGAAATCCGGCAGCCCGCCGATGAAGCACAAGATGTGAGCGTTTCGATGAACCATCAACTGGAGTTGACCATGAAGACGATCAAGCTCGGCCTCGCGCTGATTGCGCTGTCGACCGCGCCGGCCCTTGCGCACGACAAGCACTCTCACGCGACCTTTTCGGCCGGCGAGCCCGGCGACCCCAAGAAGCCCGCGCGCACCATCGAGATCCTGCTCAACGAGATGGACTACACGCCTGCGAAAATCGAGGTCAAGCGCGGCGAGCAGATCCGCTTCGTGCTGCGCAATGTCGGCAAGGAGGACCACGAATTCCTGCTCGCCACGACCAAAGAGAATCTCGCGCATGCGGAGCAGATGAAAAAGCATCCGCACATGGAGCACGACGAGCCCAATGCGGCGCGGCTTGCACCAAAGAAGACGACCGAGATCCTCTGGAAGTTCAGCAAGCCCGGCACCTTCGAATATTCGTGCCTCATTCCCGACCACCGCGAGTACGGCATGGTCGGCCACGTCACCGTGAAGTAACGCGAAAGGAGATTCACATGAACCGCATCAACGGTATCACTGCCGCGCTGGCGCTGACCGTCGGCCTTGCGACTGCAACCCTCGCCGCCGAGAGCGCCGCGATCAGCGGCGAGGTCAAGAAGATCGACGAGGGCGCCGGCAAGATCACGCTCAGGCACGGTCCGGCGAAGAGCCTCGGCATGGAGGACCCCATGACCATGGTCTATCGGGTCAAGGATCCCGCCATGCTCAAGCAGGTGAAGGTCGGCGACAAGGTGACCTTCGAGGCCGAGGAGGCGGCCTCGGGGTACACGGTGACGAAGATGCAGAAGGCGAAATAGGGGGCTTTTCCCCGACCGTCATTCCGGGGCGCGCCCTTTGGCGCGAGCCCGGAATCCATTTCTCCATAGCGTATGCGGCCCGATGGATTCCGGGCTCGCGCTTCGCGCGCCCCGGAATGACCACAGCCGGGCCCCGAAACACCCGCCCCGCCTCACTTCCCACCCTGCGTTAACCCTTTGCTAACCATACACCCGGCAAGAATTGCCGGGTGAAGTCGAGTGTCGTCGGCCGCGTAGAACGGGAGGAACCCCGTGGACGCCAGTGCGGTGCCTCACTTTCGGAACGGCGGCCCATCGGCCGCCGCGCAGACGTTTGGGGCGCGCGGACGGCAGTCGCGCGGGGAGGCAGCTACCATGGTCGACGTCACCGCAGGACAGGGCGTAGGCAGCACGAGGCCCTCGATCCCCTCCCTCAACGACATCGTCACCGTCCTCAAGCGCGGCGACATCGCGCTGGCGCTCGGCGTTCTCACCATCCTGGTGGTGCTGATCCTGCCGCTGCCTGCGATCGTGCTGGACGTGTTCCTGGCGATCTCGATCACGCTCTCGATCCTGATCCTGATGACTTCGCTGTTCATCCAGACGCCGCTGGAATTCTCGTCCTTCCCGACCGTCCTTCTGATCTCGACCATGCTGCGCCTGTCGCTCAACATGGCCTCGACCCGCCTGATCCTGTCGCACGGGCACGAGGGCACGGCCGCCGCCGGTCACGTCATCGAAGCCTTCGGCAACTTCGTGATGGGCGGCAATTTCGTCATCGGCATCATCGTCTTCGCCATCCTGATCATCGTCAATTTCGTCGTCATCACCAAGGGTTCGGGCCGTATCGCCGAAGTCGCCGCGCGCTTCCACCTCGACGCCATGCCCGGCAAGCAGATGGCGATCGACGCCGACCTCGGAGCCGGCCTGATCGACGAGAAGGTCGCCAAGGAGCGCCGTAAGGAGCTGGAGGACGAGAGTGGCTTCTTCGGCGCCATGGACGGCGCCTCCAAATTCGTCCGGGGCGATGCCATCGCCGGCCTCCTGGTCGTCTTCATCAACGTCGTCGGCGGCATGATCATCGGCGTGGCGCAGCAGGGCATGTCGTTTGCCGACGCCGGCCGCACCTACACGCTCCTGACCGTCGGCGACGGCCTCGTCACCCAGGTGCCGGCGCTGATCGTCTCGACCGCGGCCGGCCTGCTCGTCTCCAAGGCCGGCGTCTCCGGCGCCGCCGACAAGGCGCTGATGAAGCAGTTCTCCGGCTATCCGCAGGCGCTGGCGATGTCCTCGGCGGTGATGCTGGTGCTGGCGGCGCTGCCGGGCATTCCGACCCTCCCGTTCCTGGCGCTCGGCGCCGGCGCCGGCGCGCTGGCCTGGAACGCACGCAACCGCAACCGCGTCACCGCCCGGGCCGAGGAAGCCGCCAAGGCCGCACCCGCTCCGGGAACGCCGGGTGCGCCGGGCGCCGCCGCGGCGGACGAGCCGATCTCGGCCGCGCTCAAGATCGACGACCTCAAGATCGAGCTCGGCTATGCCCTGCTGCCGCTGGTCAACGGCCCCGACGGCACCGACCGCCTAACCGAGCAGATCAAGGCGCTGCGCCGCTCGCTCGCGATCGAGATGGGTTTCGTGATGCCGGCGGTCCGCATCCTCGACAACGTCCAGCTCGAGGCCAACACCTACATCATCAAGATCAAGGAGGTCGACGCCGGCACCGGCAAGATCTGGCCGAACCAGTTCATGGTCATGGATCCCGGCGGCAGCCAGGTGCAGGTGCCCGGCATCCACACCACCGAGCCGACCTTCGGCCTGCCCGCGACCTGGGTCGATGCCAGCCTCAAGGAGGAGGCCTCGCTCAAGGGCTACACCGTTGTCGACGCCGCCACCGTGCTCTCCACCCACCTCACCGAGCTGCTCAAGGCCAACATGTCGGACCTGCTCTCCTATGGCGAGGTGCAGAAGCTGCTCAAGGAGCTGCCCAAGGAGCAGAGCGAGCTGGTCAAGGACATCGTGCCGGGACAGGTCACGGTCTCCGGCATCCAGCGCGTGCTGCAATTGCTGCTCGCCGAGCGGATCTCGATCCGCGACCTCTCCACCATCCTCGAAGGCATCGCGGACTCGCTGGCCTTCTCGCGCAATCCCGCGACCATGGTCGAGCATGTCCGGGCGCGCCTGGCGCGCCAGATCTGCGCCCAGAACACCTCCTACGCCGGCTATCTGCCGCTGATCGCACTGTCGGCAAAATGGGAGCAGGCCTTTGCCGAATCCATCATCGGCCAGGGCGAGGAGCGCAGCCTTGCGATGCAGCCCTCGAAGCTGTCGGAATTCATGACCGCCGTGCGCGAAGCCTTCGAGCGTGCCGCGCGCGAGGGCGAGGCGCCGGTGCTGGTCACCTCTGCGGCTATTCGTCCCTTCGTCCGGTCCCTGGTGGAGCGGTTCCGGGCCCAGACCACCGTGCTGTCGCAGGCTGAAATCCACCCCAGGGCGAGGTTGAAAACGGTCGGAAGCGTCTGATTTGTCTTAAGAAGCCGTGTGTTTTTCGGCACAGGCAAATGGTTTTTGAGTTCTGGTGCCTTGTCGACCAGCTGTCGAAAAGGCGCCTGACCGGCACATTACAGCTTTGAAATAATTGCAAAAAATGCACGATCAGGGGTCGCTTTCGATCGCGACTTCTCACGTCCTGTCACGCTCTTGTGATGGCCTCTTGGGAACGAATCCCCCCAATACTAGGTTGTTGGGCACCGGAAGCATGAACCTGCCCAAACACGCAGGCGACTACTTCGGGTAGATGGCGGCAGGAGCCTTCCATGAACCACTCGATTTACAGCGCAGATCGCTCGACCCACTTGAAGATCGTGGTCGTTGCCCTCGTTGCCGGCATCGCCGTTGCGGGGCTTGGCATTACTGCGCGCGCGACGAGCTCGGACGAAGGCCTCACCCAGACTGCACGCGTCATGAAGGCCGGCAAGCCGGTGACCATCACCAGCGCGAACACGTCGCTCGTTCGCTAAGGAGAACACGAGTTTTTTGAATTCACGCGGCTCTTTATCAGCCCCCCAAAGTCGCCACGTGGATATGTAGACGACCCCAACCCCAAGTCGACTACAGAAAGCGCCCGCCCCCCACGGGCGCTTTCTCATGTCTGGGGTCGCGATTGCTTCTGGTTGCATCCGCCTCAAGCTCGGCACGGCGCACCCCATGACGGAGCGTGTGGGGACGTCAATGCATGAATCGCGTGTTCCGGACGCGCTGCAACGCGCAAGCGTTGCTGCGCAGAGCCGGGACCCAGTGAGCCGCAGCGCTCACTGCTGCATGGGCCCCGGCTCTGCAGCGCACCGCCGAGGAGGGCGCTGCGCAGCGTCCGGGGCACGAGAGTGGTGAATGATTCATACGTCATTTCCGAAATTCGGTAAAGCGGAATATTTTCGGTGACGCGGATTGACCGAGGGCTTGTGTGTTTGCCCGTCGGGCAACGCAAGGCCTTGTAGGGTTGTAGCGCGGATGAGCGAAGCGACGTCCGGGATTCGCGAGTGCCAGCTCGCAATGAGGGAGCAACTTGCGCTTCCCGCCAAGCTCCAACCTGCACACCGCGGGCCGGCAGCTCACAGATTGGCTAGTGCGACCACGCTCCATAAGTGGGTGGCGGCGCCTGCACGGTCGGAGCTGCCGCCGCGAACAGGTCGTCCTTGTTGCCGGTGAGCGGCGGATAGATGCGCTTACGATTGATGATCTCCTTGGTCGCCTTCGCGGCTGCGCCGGTCGACCTCACGTCGCGATCCCAACCTTCGGTATAGAGGGCGCCCCAGCCGCCGAGATCGAGCACGGTCACGTACCAGTCAATCCGCAGCGACAGCATCGGCAAGCCCGTGAGATCGGCGACAACATTGTGGCCGGCGAAGCGGCCCATGGGACGCGCGAACTGGCAGGACATCACGGTCGGATGCAGCCCGTCGACCACGCTCGAAGCGACGTCGCCGGCCGCGAACACGCCGCCGACATTCGAAACCCGCATGAAGGGATCGACCAGGAGGCGTCCGAGCCGGTCGCGTGCATCCGGAAAACTTGCCGCCAGGGGGCTCGCACGCATCCCGGCACACCAGATCACCGTCTGAGCCGGAATAAACTCGCCCGAGCTCAAGCGAATGCCGGCCGACTCGACCGATACGACGCGCACACCGAGACGCATCTCGACGTCGAGCGCGGCCAACGCCGTCTCGATGACGGGACGCGCCGCCGCGCCGATGCTGGCGCCGACCGCTGGATTGGGATCGACCAGGATGACACGGGGGCTGCCGCCAAGTCCCGCACGGGCCAGCCTGTCGGGCATCTCGGCCGCCACCTCGATGCCGGTAAAGCCGGCGCCGACCACCACGACGGTCGAATACCCCTGCGACGGCGCGCTGCGGCCTAGCCGGGCGAGATGGTCCTCGAGGCGGAGCGCCGCAGCGTAGCTATCGACATCGAACGCGTGCTCCGCGAGTCCGGGAGTGTCGGGACGCATCACCTCGCTGCCGAGCGCCAGCACGAGACGGTCATAGACCAGCTTCTCATCGCCGCTGCTTGTGACCAGCGAAATTTCGCGCCGTACTGGATCGATGGCCTCGACCTCGCCGATCCCGTGACTGACGCCGACGGGATCGAGCAGTTTCGATAGCGGTATCGCGACCTCGCTGAGATCGACCTCGTAATTGCGCACACGAATGTTGTGATAAGCATTGCGATCGATCAAGCAGATCTCGATATCGCGGCCGGCGCCGATCTCGTCGCGCTTGCGCGCGGCACCGATGGCCGCCCACAGGCCTGCAAATCCAGCGCCGAGCACGACAATACGCGCCATGTCCGTGGACCGTGCTTTCCAAAGAAAATCCTGCGGTCTGCCCGCCGAGCCCGATATAGCTCATTCGGCCGGATCGACCAACCGTGCTAGCGCCGCGCCGCTGCGGAAAACCGCAGCTTACCTCTCGCGCAATTCCGACGGCGTCGCGCCGAAGCGCTTGCGGAAGGCGCGGTTGAAATAGGACAGATCGGCGAAGCCCGAGGAATGCGCGATGTCGCTGATCTTGCGCGCCCTGGCGCGGGGATCGCCGAGCAGCTTGCGTGCCTGCAGCAGACGCTGCTCCAGCACGAATTCGGTGAAGGTCGTGCCGGCCTGCTCGAACAGACGTTGCGCCTGACGCGGGCTGAGCCCCGAGCGCGTCGCGACCTCGGACAGGCACAGATCGTTGCGGCCGAGCGCGGCCATCACGTCGGCACGCATCAGGTCGAGCCGCGCCGCCGCGTGGCCGCGGCCGCGCGCGAGACTCGCGTGCTCGGCATCGGTGCCGAGCAGGAGGCCGACGAGATCGACCATGTGCTGCGCGGTCAGGCGCTGGCCCACCGCGTCGAGATGCGGCGCGTGATTGGCGGCGAGCGCATGGTAGCGGAAGATGGTCTCGGCGACCGCTCCGTCGGAGAGCACTTGCGACAGCTTGCCCTCGGCGCGCGGATTGATGTCGAGCAGCGCGCGGCGCGGCATGCGGATGGTGGTGAAGCGGTTTTCGTCGGTGTGCCCGACGGTGCCGGTGATGCTCATGTCGACGAGCACCATCTGGGCGGGGGCAAGCTCGACGGTGTGGCCGTTCTGCCCGACGCGGACGCGGCCGGCATGGGCGGCGATCAGGACGAGGTCGTCGCTGCCGTCGGCGAGATGGCTCTGGGTGCGGGAATATTGCGCGGAGGCGCCTTCGGGAATGACGAGCGTGATGTTGTCGACCACGCTGACCTGGAGCCGGCAATCGATGCTGTCGCCATGGCTCGGTCCGATGTCGAGGCCGCAGGGACCGACGGCCCGCTCGCGCCAATGCTCGAACGCCGCACCCTGCGGCAGTCCCGTATATTGGTGAACGACGATGCCCGGCGTTTTCGCTGCATCCATTTGATCTCTAGCCCCTCTTTCGGCTCCGCGATCGGCGGCGCCGACTGCAATTTCCGGAAATTTGACGCCACGGATTGCGGCGAGGTTCAAATCGGGGGCCGATTCAGGGGGGCTTGTCGGGATGCGACGGCGGGATGGACGCTGGCGACAGGGATCTTGTTGCCCGCACGGAGCGCAAGCGAAATGCGGGACGGCGGCCCCGGATTACGCTTGCGCTCCATCCGGGCTACGGCACCTATTTCTTCGCGGGCGCCTGCGGCTGGGACGGCGGCACGGTCTCGATCAGCTTGCCGGAAAACACCGGGGCTGAGGTCGGCCGGCCGTCGGGTGAGCCGCCGGCCTGCTCGACGGTGACGGCGTAGGTCGCGCCGTTGACGATCTCGGCATCATAGGAGGCGAGCAGCGGACGCGCGGTGAAATCGCCGGAGCCGATCACGCCGAGCGAGCGCGGGCGCGGCAGCTTGTCGGAGATCAGCCAGAGCTCGAAGCTCTTGCCGGGCTCCGGCGCCGCGCCGACCTTGCGCACCGTGAAATTCCGCGTCGCGCCGTCGACGGTGAGAATGAAGGCCGGACCGCCGGCCTGGCCCTGCAACAGCGCGACATATTGCGCGGACGCGGCGAGCGGCGCGGCGGGTGTCTTCACTTCCACGGTCTGGATACGCGGTGCGGGACGCAAGCCGTTCGGCAGCGCGTCGGGCAGGAAGATCTGGAGCGACAGCGTCACGAGCAGCGCCGCCGCGAGCGCACCGGCGACGGATGCGATGGAGCGCCAGCGCTTGATGCGACCCTCGAGACGAATCACGTTGCCATCGTCGACGACCGCCGCCTGCGGCGCGCGCGCGACGGCAAGATCCGGGGCATGGACCTGCGGGATGAATTGCGGCGCGACGTCGGCAAGCGTGTCCGGCTCCGGACGCGGCATCTCCGGCGGCGCGGCCTCGGCCTGCGACCCCGCCGGTGTCGGCGAAGCCTCCGTCGCCGGCTCTGCCGCCCCCGCAGCGGGCAGCTCCCGTGCAGGCGGAGGTGGCGGCGGCGAAGCTTCCGCAAGCGCGGGCGGCTGCTGCGCCTGCGACGACCGCACGATCTCGGCCCTGATGTTCTCCCACACGATCGGCCGCGGCTCGATCGAGCCGACCATCTGGTTGAGACCGCCGAGCCGGAAGGACCAGGCCTGCACGATCGCGGCGAACGCCTCGTCCACCGCCATCATGGTCTCGACCTGCGCACGCTCGTCGGCATCGAGCGTGCCGAGCGCATATTCCGCGGCGAGCGCGATATGGTCCTCGGTATAGGCCATCACGTTCCCTCACCTCTCCCGAAGGGAGAGGTCGATTTGCCCCGGGCGATGCGCAGCATCGTCCCGAGCAAATCGGGTGAGGGGTTCAGGTCGCACGAGAGAGCACAGCCCCTCACCCGGATTGCATCTTGCGATGCAATCCGACCTCTCCCTATGGGAGAGGTGAAGCAAGAGCTCTGCACGATCTTTTGCACTCTCATCATCCTCTATAGTCCGAGGCACTCCCGGATATCCAACATGCTGCGCCGGAGCCACGTCTTCACCGTGTTGACGGGGGCTGCGAATTTCTCCGCCAATTGCTCGCGGCTCCAGCCGTTGTAATAGGCGAGAAGCACGAGCCGCTGACGGTCCGGCTCGAGCCGGCCGATGCATTCCAGGAGCCGCTTCAGCTCTTCGGTCATCTCCCGGCGCGCCAGCGGGTCGGGACTGTCGGCCGCAACCTCCATCGCCTGAGGCTCTTCCTCGATGGAGGTTTCCGACTTCTTGCGGACGACGTCGATCGCACCGTTGCGCGCGATCGAGGCCATCCACGTGATCGGCGACGACAGCGCCGGATTGAACCGGCCGGCGCCGTTCCAGATCTTGACGTAGGTCTCCTGAATGACCTCCTCTGCGAGATCCTGCCGGCGCAAGATACGGAGCACGACGCCATAGAGTTTCGCGCGCGTGGCGGCGTAGAGGCGCTCGAACGCGGCCTGATCGCCCTTCGCCACCGCCTCGATCAACCCGACCAGCTCTGCTGGCGTCAGCATTCAGCCCCCTGACACACGGCCTGCCGCTTGCCGTCACCTCTCCCCGATGGGGAGAGGTCGATTTGCCCAGCAAATCGGGTGAGGGGGCGCAGGGCCAACGGGAGACCGTCACCCCTCACCCGGCGCTCCGCGCCGACCTCTCCCAAGGGAGAGGTGGGCACCGCCGTCGCTGGCACAGCATTCATCCCCATCACCATAGCGCGCGGCCAAGCCGACCACCAAGGGGCGCGGCGCCACGCTGTGGACAGCACATGCGAAAACCCGGACCTTGCGGGTCCGGGTTCTGCGGATTTCTTGGTAGCCTTGCTTGTCGGCCGTCAGGCGACGGCGCCGATGCGGGCGCGCATCAGGCCGATGCTGTCGAGGTCGGCCTGCTCGCGGGCATTCTCTTCGGCGCGCTCGCGGGCCTGGTCGCGCTCGTCGAGCAGCTCGACCTTCTTCAGCTCCTCGAAGGCCTCGGCCAGCGCGGCCTTGGCTTCGTCGAGCTGGCCCTTGAGCTCGTCGGCCGAGCGGGTCAGGTTCTCGCGGCGCTGGATCGCGGCCTTGGCGTAGGTCGGGTAGGCGAAGTGCGAGGGATCGTTGATCCCGGCGCGCTCCTGCTCGGTCTGGATCTCGCGCTCGAGATCGACCGACATCCGCTGGAAATCGGCGATCATGGTCTCGATCTGGGTGACCCGGCGGCGCTTCTCGTCGACCTGAAACTTCTTCAGGCGAATGAGGGTATCTCGTGACTTCATCGACTCGTACTCCCCAGAAGTCCCCCCGCTGCACGTGGGACGATACCGGTCACCCCACGGGCCCGATGGAGGCCCAGACCGGCTCTACTACTCTGTGGGATCGGATGATGACCGGACAAAGTTAGCGTTCCGTTTCCAAATTACCGAGGATTTGCGCCAACTGGCGGTAGCCGTCCGCAAGCGAGGCATTTTCGTCCTTGCGCTGGCGCAGGAAGGCCTCCAGCGGCTCGTGCAGGCGGATCGCCTCGTCGACTTCCGGGCTGGAGCCGGCCCGGTAGGCGCCGAGCCGGATCAATTCCTCCATGTCGGCATAGGTCGCCATCACCTGGCGCGCCCGCTGGATCACGGGCCAGAATTGCGGATCGGCCGATTTCGGCATGGTCCGGGAGACGGATTTGAGGATGTTGATCGCGGGATAGCGGCCGCGCTCGGCGATCGAGCGCTGCATCACGATGTGGCCGTCCAGGATGCCGCGCACGGCGTCCGCGATCGGCTCGTTGTGATCGTCGCCGTCGACCAGCACCGTGAAGATCGCGGTGATGGCGCCCTCCCCCAGGCCCGGGCCGGCGCGCTCCAGAAGCTTCGGCAGCTCGGTGAAGACGGTCGGCGTGTAGCCCTTGGCCGTCGGCGGCTCGCCGGCGGACAGGCCGATTTCGCGCTGGGCCATGGCAAAGCGCGTCACCGAGTCCATCAGGCACAGCACGTCCTTGTTCTCGTCGCGAAAATATTCGGCGACCGCGAGCGTCAGATACGCCGCCTGGCGCCGCATCAGCGCCGGCTCGTCGGAGGTCGCGACCACCACGACGGAGCGCGCCAGGCCCTCCTCGCCAAGGTCGTCCTGCAAGAACTCCTGCACCTCGCGGCCGCGTTCGCCGATCAGCCCGATGACGCTGACATCGGCGTCGACGTTGCGGGCGAGCATCGACAGCAGCACCGACTTGCCGACGCCGGAACCGGCGAAGATGCCCATGCGCTGGCCGCGGCAGCAGGTGAGGAAGGTGTTCATCGCGCGCACGCCGAGATCGAGCGGGCTGCCTACGCGCTTGCGCGAATGCGCCGGCGGCGGCGTGTTGCGGAACGGCATCGGCGAGGCACCTTGCGGCAGCGGTCCCTTGCCGTCGATCGGCTCGCCCAGCGCGTTGACGACGCGGCCGAGCCAGGCCGACGAGGGCCGCACCAGATTGGCGGCATTGGCGATGACGGCCTTGCAGCCGCGGCGCACGCCGTCGAGGCCGGCGAACGGCATCACGACAGCATTGTTGCCGGAGAAGCCGATCACCTCGCAAGGAATCGAACGGTTGGCGCCGGTCTCGATCACCAGCCGCGCGCCGACCGACATGGCGTGAATAGGACCGGCCACCTCGACCATCAGGCCGCGGACGCCGACCACGCGGCCGTAGATATTGATGCCGTCGATGTCGCCGATCTGTTCGGCAAGAGCCTTCATCGGGAAGCCTTCATCAGGAGCGCGCGTTCAATATGAGGGCCTTCATGTAATGGGTCGCCTTCGCGAATTCCCGGCCGCCGCAGCGATCCCCGGGACTTCACGGAGGAAACCTTAAGTTTCGCCATATTTCTGAACGCCGCTTAACTTCGTGTTTACCCGCATCATTAATCATTGCGTCACTGTCTTTGTGACTGAGCGTGACTCCCCTTCAGAAGAAGGCTGAGTCGCGGGAGTCGGTTAGGCCCGTCTCTTAAAGTGGAACTTGAACGGAGCTGGGTGACGAAAGCTGCTTCACCGCAAGACCTTAGGGCGATTCGACAAAAATTGCACCCGAGGGACTTGCGTTCCAGAATCAGGATTTGTTAACCATCTGTTGTCAGGATCCGAATCAGTTGTTCAAAGGCGTTTTGTTGAGTGCCGCGAATGCGGCCGACCTGACGCCCAGGAGCGGCGACTATGGGGAACTGGCATGCGCGTTTTGCTGATTGAAGATGACAGCGCCGTCGCGCAGTCGATCGAGCTGATGTTGAAGTCGGAGAGCTTCAACGTCTACACGACCGATTTGGGGGAAGAAGGCGTCGATCTCGGTAAATTATACGATTACGACATTATCCTTCTCGACCTCAACCTGCCCGACATGTCCGGATACGACGTGCTCAAGCAGCTCCGGGTCTCCAAGATCAAGACACCGATTCTGATCCTCTCCGGCCTCGCCGGCATCGAGGACAAGGTCAAGGGTCTCGGCGTCGGCGCCGACGACTACATGACCAAGCCCTTCCACAAGGACGAGCTGGTGGCCCGCATCCATGCCATCGTGCGCCGCTCCAAGGGCCATGCCCAGTCGGTCATCCAGACCGGCGACCTCGTCGTCAACCTCGACACCAAGACGGTGGAAGTCGGCGGCCAGCGCGTGCATCTGACCGGCAAGGAATACCAGATGCTGGAGCTGCTTTCGCTCCGCAAGGGCACCACCCTCACCAAGGAAATGTTCCTCAACCACCTCTACGGCGGCATGGACGAGCCGGAGCTGAAGATCATCGACGTCTTCATCTGCAAGCTCCGCAAGAAGCTGGCCAACGCCTCCGAGGGCCGCAACTTCATCGAGACCGTGTGGGGCCGCGGCTACGTGCTGCGCGAGCCGCACGAGGCCGACGAGCGCATCCCCGCCTGACCTTTTGAGTTACGTCGCGAGCCCTTAGGGCTCGCTCCTCCCAGCCTGGACCCCGCCGCAAATGGCGGGGTTTTGTTTTTGGGCATCGCTTCATCCCTCGCTTAACGTTTGAACCGCTATCCTTCCCCGGCCGACGAATGGTCGCTGCACGACGGGGGAACGATGATCCTGCAATCACTGGCCGGCCTGCCCGCCTTCCTGGTCTATTTCTGCACCGGGCTGATCGCGATCGTTGCGTATCTGTTCGTCTATACCCGTATCACCGCGCACAACGAATTCCAGCTCATCCGCGACAACCAGCCGGCTGCGGCGATCGCGCTCGGACTCAGCCTGCTCGGCTTCGTCGCGCCGCTGGTCAGCGCCATCGCGCATTCGGCCAACGTGCTGGACTGCCTGATCTGGGCGACCATCGCGCTGATCGTGCAGGTGATCGTGTTCTATCTCGTCAAGGTTCCGGTGCCGAACCTGTCGACGCGTATCGATGCCGGCGAGCTCGCGCCTGCGATCTGGCTCGGCCTGGCCTCGCTCGCCGCCGGCCTCCTCAACGCCGCCAGCATGATCTACTGACATGGCCGACCCACCCGTCACAATCAAGTTCGGCAAGCGCCGGCCGGTCCCCGAGCCAGCGCCGCAAAAGGCGCAGACGAAACGCTCCGGCCATGTCGCCCTGCTGGTGATGGGCACGATCGCGGTCGGCACCACCGCCTACACCTTGATGCCGCGGCAAAACTGCGAGCCGACCCCTGGCGCCGTGCCGGGGCAGACCACCACGACATGCAGCAGCAGCAGTTCGTCGGGCAGTGGCAGCAGCTCGCGCTGGTCGTCGCGATCGAGCTTGTTCAGCAGCGATTCGTCGTCCCATTCATCGTCGGCGACCTCGTCCGATTCCGGCCACAGCAGCGTGAGCCGCGGTGGCTTCGGCTCGTTCGGCCACGGCTTCTCCGGCGGCGGTTGATCCATGCAGCGGATCACTTGCCTCGAGCGCGACGACTGGCGAGAGACCGCAGCAAAATGCGGCTTCGTCTTCCACACCATCGACGGCGAACGCTATTGGGACGAACGTGCCTATTACGGCTTCACGCTCGACGAGATCGAGCGCGGTATCGAAACGCCGACCGGCGAGATCGAGACGATGTGCCTCGAGCTTGCCGGCCGCGTCATCGGCGACGAGCGCCATTTGCGGCGTTTGCAGATACCGGACGCGTTCTGGAGCCTGATCGCCGAAAGCTGGCGGCGCGACGATCACAGCCTCTATGGCCGTCTCGATCTGAAATATGACGGCAAAGGTCCGGCAAAGCTGCTCGAATACAACGCGGACACGCCGACCTCGATCTTCGAGGCCGCGGTGTTTCAATGGACCTGGCTCGAACAGGCGATCGAACGCCGCGTCATCCCCTCCCGTGCCGATCAGTTCAATTCCATCCATGAGCGATTGATCGCGGCGTGGAAGGAGATTGCTGCCGGGCGCCATCTCCATCTCGCCGGCATCACCGACAACGCAGAGGACGCCGGCACGCTCGCTTATCTCGAGGACACCGCCCGCCAGGCCGGGCTCCCGACAAGGCTGCTCGACATCGAGGAGATCGGCTGGCGCGACGAGGGCGGCGGCTTCGTCGATCTCGACGAGAACGACATCGCGCTCGCCTTCAAGCTCTATCCCTGGGAGTGGATGTTCCACGATTCCTTCGGCGCCAAGCTGAAGGATGCGCCGACGCGCTGGATCGAGCCGCCGTGGAAGGCGGTGCTCTCGAACAAGGGCATTCTGCCGCTGCTGTGGGAGATGTTTCCGAACCATCCCAACCTGCTGCCGGCATTCTTCGAGGATGATCCGCGCGCCGCCGAACTCGGCACGTCCTATGTGCGCAAGCCGCTGCTGTCGCGCGAAGGCGCCAACGTCACCCTGGTGTCCGGCGGGATGCCGCTCGACGAGCAGGCAGGCCCCTACGGCGCCGAGGGTTTCGTGCGCCAGGCGCTGGCACCGCTGCCGAATTTCTCAGGCTTCTATCCGGTGGTGGGAAGCTGGCTGGTGAATCACGAGCCGTGCGGCTTGTCGATCCGCGAGGACGAGAGCCCGATCACGGGCAACCGCTCGCGGTTTCTGCCGCATGCGATTTTGTGAATTGTCATTCCGGGGCGCTCGCGAAGCGAGTGAGCCCGGAATGACGAGGAGAAGATCACTTCGCCGCGGCGAGCTTCAGCGGCTGCGGCATCAATCCGCCCATCGGGCGGCCGGAGCGGGCGGGATTGAGCTGGTAGAGACCGCGGCGGTCCGCGATGGGGCGGAATGCATCGGTGATGCCGACGACGGATTCGGCGGCCCCCAGCAGCAGCGTGCCGTCGGCCTCCAGGGCCTTCGCCATCCGCTCGAAGATCACGGCCTTGGTGTCCTGGTCGAAATAGATCAGCACGTTGCGGCAGAAGATCACGTCGAACGTGCCGAGATGAGAGAAGTCCTGCAGCAGATTGAGCTGGCGGAACTGCACCATGGCGCGAATGTCGGCATTGAGCTGCCAGAGCTCACCGGTCTGCTTGAAATATTTGACCAGCATCTGGATCGGCAGGCCGCGCTGCACCTCGAACTGGCTGTAGACGCCGGCCTTCGACTTCTCCAGCACCTCCTGCGACAGGTCGGTGGCGACGATCTCGATGCGCCAGCCGGCGAGAGCCGCGCCCATCTCCTTCACGCACATCGCGATCGAATAGGGCTCCTGCCCGGTCGAGGACGCCGCCGACCAGATGCGCAGGCTCTTGCGCGCCGCGCGCGCCTGGATCAGACCCGGCAGGATGGTGTCGCGTAAGTGATCGAACGGGATCTTGTCGCGGTAGAAGAACGTCTCGTTGGTGGTCATGGCTTCGACCACGTCGGTCGCAAGCCGGCCGTCGCCGTTCCTGATCTTCAGCACCAGATCGGGAATGCCGGGAAGGCTCGCCTTGCGCGCCAGCGGCAAGAGCCGGCTCTCGACCAGATATTGCTTGTCGGGCGAGAGATCGAGGCCGGAGCGCTCTTTCAGGAACTTGCGCAGATAGTCGTAATCGACAGGCGTCACGAGCGGTCTCCCGCGAACAGGCGGTTGACCTTGGCGCCGATCTGGTTGAGCGGCAGGATGGCCGCGCAGATGCCGGCATTGGCCGCCGCACCGGGCATGCCCCAGACCACGCTGGAGGCTTCGTCCTGCGCGATGACGCTGCCGCCGGCGGCAACGATGTCCTTGCCGCCGCGCATGCCGTCCGACCCCATGCCCGTCAGGATCACGGAGAGAATGTTGCCGTGCCAGATGTCGATGGCGGAGATGAAGAGCGGGTCGACCGCGGGCTTGCAGAAATTGACCGCGGGGCCGTCGTCGAGCGCGATCACGGTGTCCGCGCCGTTGCGTGCGACGCGCATGTGCTTGCCACCGGGCGCAAGATAGATCCGTCCGGGCTTCACCGGCTCGCCGTCGACCGCCTCGGCTGCCGGCCGGCGGCTCGAACGCGCCAGATGCTCGGCGAGAATGGTCGTGAAGGTCGGCGGCATGTGCTGGGTGATCAGCACCGGGAAGCGGTCGATCACCGGGCCGAGCTCGGTGACGAGCGCCATCAGCGCCTGCGGACCGCCGGTCGATGAGCCGATCAGCAGCACCTTGGGGGCCTGATTGGAGAACGGGCGAAGCGCCAGCGATCCCGACGGCGCGGCCGGCACGGTCGCAGCCGGCGCGGCGGGCCGGGCAACGGGACCGCGCGGGGCCGGAGCCGGGCTCGCGGGCGCCAGCGGCGGGCTCGCAACTGCGGACTTGCGCCGCAGCCGCGCGCCGAGATGACGGATCTTCTGGATCAGGTCGTGATGAAAGATGTCCGCGGCCGATGCCTCGCGGGTCGATTCCGGCTTTGGGATGTAGTCGGCCGCACCGAGCGACAGCGCCTTGAAGCTGATTTCCGCGTTGCGGCGGGTCAGCGTCGAGGCCATGATGATGACCAGATCGCGCTTCTTCGCCAGCAGTCTCGGCAGCGCCGAAATGCCGTCGAGCTCGGGCATTTCGATGTCGAGCACCGCGACGTCAGGGTTGATGCGTTCGATCTGGTTGACCGCCTCGAGCCCGGTCCGAAGCGAGGCTGCGACCTCCATGTCGTGCTCGGCTCCGACCCAGCGCGAGATCAGACCGCGGATGACGACGGAATCGTCGACGATCATCACCCGCAGCGGCCCCGCTTCGCGCGAGCCGGTCGTGGTCGAATTACCTGCGAACGCAACACTCATTACTCACCAACTCAGACTGAAAGGAGACAGTTGAAAACAGGCGCCGGAGGATCCGGTCGGCCACCGGCGGATCGCTCAGATAAGGCCGACTTCCTGGAATTTCGCCGTGACGATATCCTTGTCGAACGGCTTCATGATGTATTCGTTGGCGCCGGCATGCAGCGCGCGCGCGATATGCGCGACGTCGTTCTCGGTGGTGCAGAACACCACCTTGGGCTGGTCGCCGCCGGGCATCCGCCTGAGATGGCCGAGAAACTCGTAACCGTCCATCACCGGCATGTTCCAGTCGAGCAGCACCGCGTCGGGCAAGCCGCGCTTGCAGGCTTCCAGCGCCTTCTCACCGTCCTCGGCTTCGAGGATCTGGAAGTCGAGGCCCTCCAGGATGCGGCGCGCAACCTTGCGGATGACGCTGGAATCATCAACGACGAGACAAGTGCGCATGTGAACCTCTGCTTCCTCCCCCCGTTGGGGGGCACTTCCAATTGCAGGTCCGTCGGCAGTGAGGCCGCGGTATCAGGCCGCCATCATCTCGGGCGCGAGCTCGAGGACGCGATCGACGTCGAGGACGACCATGAGCTGTCCGTCGAGGCGGTGGACGCCGCCGGCGAGCTTGGCCATGCGGGGATCGAGGTTGACGGGGTTCTCTTCCATGCCGGCCTCGGGCAGGCGCAGCACCTCGCCGATCTGGTCGATCAGAAGGCCGTAGGATTCGCCGCGCAGATCGACGCCGACCGCCATCGGCACCTTGCCGTCCTCGGGCTGCGGCAGGCCGAGACGGGCGCGCATGTCGACCACGGTGACGATGCGGCCGCGCAGATTGAGCACGCCGGCGATCTCGCGCGAGGACAGCGGCACGCGGGTGACGCGCTCGGGCATGAACACGTCCTGGACGCGGGAGATCGGCAGGCCGAACAGCTGGCCGCCGATCATCGCGGTGACGTATTCGACCATGGCGCCTTCGCTGGACTGCATCTTGTTGTTGGCCATAAGCCTGTCTCCTGATCCCCTGGGTTACGCTGCGGCCCGGCTCAGCTCGGAGGCGCCGGCGGCGCCCGCGGTCTGCTCCTTCAGCGCCGCGATCAGGCCGGGACGGTCGAACTTGGCGACATAATCGTGGAAGCCGGCCTGGCGGCCGCGCTCGATCGCCGCCGGCGACACCAGCGCGGAGAGGCCGATGATCGGCATCGAACCGAGATTGTTGTCGGCGCGGATGGTCTCGGCAAACTCGAACCCGTTCATGTCGGGCATCTCGATGTCGGTCAGCACCACGTCGAAGCTCTGGGCCCGCAGCGCGGCCAGGCCCTCCTGCGCGGTCGGCGCGGTGCGGACGCGGTAGCCGGCCGCCTTCAGCACCGGGGCCAGCATGTTGCGGAAGAACGCGCTGTCGTCGACCAGCAGCACCGACTGCGAGTGCAGCGACGGCTTCATCTCCTTGCGGGTGAACCAGTCGGAGAACGCCATCGGGAGGAAGTGGCCGACGTCGATCACCTCGGTGGCCTGGCCCTTGATCACGGCCGAGCCCAGGATGCCGGAGGAGGAGCCGCCGACCTCGATGTTGAGGCGTTCCTCGACGATGTCGATGATCTCGTCGACGACGAGGCCCATGGAGCGGCCGTCGTCGGCGAACACCAGGATCGGCTGGGCGCCCTGGCTGGCGATGGTGACGCCTTCCATGGCCACGAGCGGCATCAGCTGCTCGCGGTACTGCACCATGTAGCGGCCGTTGGAGAACTCGATCTTGTCGGCGGGCAGCTCTTCCAGCCGAGTGACCAGGCCGAGCGGGACCGCCTTGGGCTGCGAGGAGCCGGCGCGGAACACGAGCAGCGAAGTGGTCTGCTCGCCCGAGCCGATGTGATGGGCGCCGTTCTCGTCGCCCATGTCATGGGCCGAGGAGCCGGCGGCGCCGAGCGCCTTGGCAATGCCGTTGGGGTCGATGATCATGATGACGGCGCCATCGCCCAGGATGGTGTTGCCGGAGAACATGTCGATGTGACGCAGTTTGGTCGACATCGGCTTGACCACGATTTCTTCGGTGTGGAACACGCCGTCGACGACGATGCCGAAGGTCTGGCTGCCCACTTGAGTGACCACGATGAAGCCGTTCTCGGGATCGGAGGCCGCGCCGTCGTCGATCTTCAAGAGCTTCTTGAGGTGGATCAGCGGCAGCAGCTTGTTGCGCAGGCGCAGCACCGCGGTGTCCTTGATCCGCTCGATGCGGTGCTCGGAGTTGGCGCGGGCCCGCACCAGCTCGACCACCGAGAGCTGCGGGATGGCGAAGCGGTCGCCGGCGGCTTCCACGATCAAAGCGGAGACGATGGCGAGCGTCAGCGGGATCTTGATGGTGACCGAGCTTCCCTCGCCGGCCACGCTCTTGATGTCGATGGTGCCGCCGATCTGGTCGATATTGGTGCGCACCACGTCCATGCCGACGCCGCGGCCCGAGACCGAGGTGATGGCGGCCGCGGTGGAGAAGCCCGGAGCGAAGATGAACTTGTGGATCTGGGCCTCGCTCATCTTCTCGAGCTCGACCTCGGTGACGAGACCGCTAGAGATCGCCTTGGCCTTGATCTTCTCGGTGTTCAGGCCTCTTCCGTTGTCGGCGATGCAGATGATGATGTGGCCGCCCTCGTGATAGGCGGACAGGCGAATGGTGCCCTGCTCGCCCTTGCCGGCGGCCAGGCGCTCGGCGGGGGTCTCCAGGCCATGATCGGCGGAGTTGCGCACCATGTGGGTGAGCGGGTCCTTGATCAGATCGAGCACCTGGCGGTCGAGCTCGGTGTCGGCGCCGTGCATCTCCAGTTCGATCTGCTTGCCGAGTTCGGATGAGAGGTCGCGGACGATGCGGGGCAGCTTCTGCCAGGCATTGCCGATCGGCTGCATGCGCGTCTTCATGACGCCTTCCTGCAGCTCGGCGGTGACGTTGGACAGGCGCTGCAGCGGCACCTTGAACTCGGTGTCCTCGTTGCGGCGGGAGATCTCCAGCAGCTGGTTGCGGGTCAGGACCAGCTCGGAGACCATGGTCATCAAATGCTCCAGCGTATCCACGTTGACGCGGATCGACTGGTTGGCGATGCGGTCGCCTTCAGAGGCGCCCTCGTCGGCCATCGACTTCTTCGGCGCGGCCTTCTCCCTGGCGGGTTTTGCGTCCTTGGCGGCCGGTGCTTCGGGAGCAACCTCGGGCTTCACCTCGGGCTTCACCTCGGCCTTGGCAACCGGCGCGGGCACCGGCGCTTCGATCGCGGTCTCGCGGAAGGCGCGCTCGAGCTCGTCGAGCGAGACTTCGCCCGGACGCAGCGGACGCTCCAGGGTCTGGTCGATCAGCGTGCCCGTGGCCATCTCCTTGGCGGGTGCGGCAGCCGGGGCTTCCGGCACCAGCGGCGGGGCGTCGGCGACGGGTGCGGGAGCAGCAGCGCCTGCCGCGATCGGCGAAGCCGACGCTGACATGGCGGCCATGCCCTGCTCGACCATGGCTTCCAGCTGGTCGATGAGATCGCGGTCGTTACCCTCGGGCTCGGCCTCGGTGGCTTCGAGCCCTGCGAGGATCTCCTTGATGCGGTCGATCGAGGACAGGATCACCGTCACGGCCTCGGCCGTCACCGGCATGCCGTCACGGAATTTGCCCATCAGGGTCTCGCCGGCATGGGCCAGCGCTTCCAGCCGCGGCAGCCCGAGGAAGCCGCAGGTGCCCTTGATGGTGTGGACCAGGCGGAAGATGTTATCCAGGATCTTGGCGTTGTTCGGCTCCTGCTCGAACTTCACCAATTGATTGTCCACGGTGTCCAGGCTCTCGCTGGTCTCCGTCAAAAACTCCCGCAACAGATCATCCATGAAAACAGGCCTTCATAAGGAAGGGCGCGCACGAGGTGTGATGCGCCATTTCGGAATGATGCCAGCTTCACCGCAAAGCGTTTAATATTGGTTGAGTATGTGCAAAAGAACGGAACCAACAAAGAGATAAGGCGCTCCGGACAAGCCGAAGCGCCTCGTAAAGATTTGCTTAAGAGGCCGGGCGCGACGCGCCGTTTACGAAGCGGTAACGGTGATGGCTTCGCCTTCCGGCGCGAGCTTCACGGTGAGCCCGCAGGCCTGCGCCAGCAGCCGCGTATAATAAGGCTGGATCGCGTGCGCATCGGCGGCCGGCCCGCGCTCGCCGCTCAGCAGCTCGGAGATGTTCTGCGGCAGGCGCGCGTTATGACCGGTCGCGGTGATGCGAAAGCTCATCGTCTCGCCCTCGCCGATCGGGTCGATCGTCAGCATGCCGCCGCGCGGGATCGTGTGCTGGGCGACGACCAGCATGTTGAGCAGCAGCTTGACGCGGTTCTTCGGCAGGAGGAGCCGCGGCAGATTCCAGGTGATCGAGCACTTGCCGTCCTCGATGTGGCCTTTCGCCATGGTCTGGGCATCGCCGAGATCGATCTGCGCGCCGGAGGAGCCGGCCGCGCCGAAGGCAAGACGGCAGAACTGGAGCCGGGCCGAGGCGGTCTTGGCGCTCTTGCGGATCAGGTCGAGCGCGAACTCCCGGTCTTCGGGCTTGGGATCGTCGTCGAGCACCTCGAGCCCGTTGACGATGGCGCCGACGGGGCTGATGAGATCGTGGCAGACCCGCGAGCACAGCAGCGCGGCGAGTTCGAGCATATCGGGAGCAGTAGCGGTCGCGGGCGACGAGGCGTCAGACATATAAAGGGGTCCTGGAGGGTTCCTGGAATTGCACGGCGCTGGACGCCGCGAATCACGCATGCTTGACGGATGCTGCGGGTTCTAACATTCGCCAGCCCGCGGCAGCTAGCTTGCGATCGGGTCGAGGCGGACATAAGCCCCATCAATCGATCGGGCCGAATCAGTCCAGAAGGAACGAATTGCCGATGATTGAGGCATCCAGGTGAAGCGGATCATCGACGGCGCGGCCGCCTCCGGGCTGATGGAGCCGCTGACGGCGCTGGTCGTGAAGGCGGGCGAGGCGATCCTGTCGGTCAACCGCGCGGCGATGCGGGTCGAGGGCAAGCAGGATGGTTCGCCCGTGACCGAGGCCGACCTCGCCGCCGACCGCATCATTGCCGAGGGCCTGGCACAGCTCGCAGGCGACGTCCCGACGCTCTCGGAAGAGCGGGCCCAGCTCGCCTCGCCGCCGTTCGAGGCCAGCTTCTTCCTGATCGATCCGCTCGACGGCACCAAGGAGTTCGTCGCCGGTCGCGACGAGTTCACCGTCAACCTCGCCCTGGTGACGTCAGGCGTGCCGGTGCTCGGCATCGTCAGCGCGCCCGCGCTCGGCGTGCTCTGGCGCGGCATCGTCGGCCGCGGCGCCGAGCGCGTAAGGTTTGACGGCCCGACCATCGGCGCGGCCGAGCCGATCCACACCCGCAAGCTGCCGGCACGGGGCGAGCCCTGGATCGCAGCGGTGAGCCGCTCGCATGGCGATCCCAGGAGCGAGGCCTTCATCGATGGCAGGCCCAACGCCGTGCGCAAGACCTGCGGCTCGGCGGTGAAATTCGGCCGGATCGCGGAAGGCAGCGCCGACATCTACCCCCGCTTCGGGCCCACCTGTGAATGGGACGTCGGGGCCGGTGCTGCGGTCGTGACCGCGGCCGGCGGCAGGGTGACCGACGGCCAAGGCGGCGAGCTGCGCTTCGGTGCGCGGCAGGCGCGCGGCTTCATCATCCCGGAATTCATCGCCTGGGGCGATCCACAGGCGGTAGGCCGCTACTGACCAAGCTGTTCCAGAAGCGCCGGCCAGCGCTTGCCGACCTCATAGAGGAACCGTTCGGGATTGGCGGCGAAGGCGTCGCGATTGGCTTCCCGGCTGAACAGATACAGCCGCTGCGCCGCGATCGCGAAGAAACGGGGATTGCCGGCGATGGTGACGCCGCGGGCGATATCGGCGGGATCGTAGCCGCCGAATTGCGGTCCATAGATTTCGGGATGGGCCAGGAAGGAGGCGCGGTTGCCCTCGTTGCGGAAGCGCCAGACCGCGCCCCACAGGTTCGCCTCGAACTCCGCCGTGCCCTGCACCGCCTGGCCATCGACGAAATAGGCCACGGGGTCGAAGCCTTCGATGGCGACGCCGGTGAAGCGGTTGACGACGACTCGCTCGGTGGTGGCGGCCTCGGCCGGCAAGCCGGAGCCGGCAATCCATATGCCCGACAGCAGGCAGACGAGAAGCCCGATCAAGGCGATTCCGGGGCGCAAAGGGCTATCTTCCTGCCGTTGTGCCGTCATAGTTGCTACGGATAACATCCGAGTCGAGGGGACATCCGGCGCAACCTAGAGCCATGCCTGTTGGCGTCAGGTTAAGGAAGCGACCGGATTCGGTACCAGGGGTTCTTTCATGACTTTCGCATCACGCCTTGCTGCGCTCGCGCTTGCCGCGATGGTCGGCTGGATCGTGCCGGCTTCGGCCCAGACGGCGCCGCCGCCGGACTTGCCGCCGCCGCAGCGGACCCCGACGCCCAGCACCTACGGACCGGACGAGCTCGTCACGGCCGGCCACCGCTTCTTCGGCAACGTCTCGCGCGGGCTCGCCTCGATCATCGAGAAGGCGGTCAGCCAATGGGGCCTGCCCAACGGCTACATCCTGGGTGAGGAAGGTTCCGGCGCGTTCGTCGCCGGGCTGCGCTACGGCGAAGGCACGCTCTACACCAAGAACGCCGGGGATCTGCGCGTCTACTGGCAGGGCCCCTCGCTCGGCTTCGACTGGGGCGGCGACGGCGCGCGCACCATGACGCTGGTCTACAACCTGCCCGCCACCAACGCGATCTACCAGCGCTTCGCCGGCCTCGACGGCTCGGCCTATATCATCGGCGGCTTCGGCATGACGGCGCTCACCGCCAACAACATCGTGCTGGTGCCGATCCGCTCTGGGCTCGGCCTGCGGCTCGGCGCCAATATCGGCTATCTCAAATACACCCCGCGGGCGACCTGGAACCCGTTCTAGGTCCTTCTGCTCCCATCCGGTTACGGATCAAGGTTAACGACAGGCCGGGGCTGGCTTTCTGCCGGCGCCCCATGGCATGGTCGTTGGTGAATTTTTCCTTAAGCTTGGGAGTTCTGCCCCATGGTCGAGCCGATCATGTACCTGGCGATCGGTTTCCTGCTGTCGATGCTGTGCGGGCTCGCCATCGTGCCGCTGGTGCATAACCGCGCCGTGCGCCTGACCACGCGCCGGCTGGAAGCCGCCACGCCGCTGTCGATGGCGGAGATCCAGGCCGACAAGGACCAGCTCCGCGCCGAATTCGCCATGTCGGCGCGGCGGCTGGAGATGAGCGTCGACCAGCTCAAGAACAAGACCACGAGCCAGCTCGCCGAGCTCGGCAAGAAGAGCGACGCCATCAACCGCATGAAGATCGAGCTCGGCGAGAAGAACGCCACGATCTTCGCGCTCGAGGCGCGCGAGAAAGCGGTGAAGGAGCAGCTCCGCGCCACCGAGGAGGAATTCAACACCAAGACCGCAGCCTTGCGCGAAGCCGAGATCGCGCTGGCCGACAAGCAGGCCGAGCTCGCCAGGATCAACTCTGAACTCTCCGATCGCTCGATGATGGCGGAGAGCCGCCAGGTCGAGCTGCTCGCCGTGCGCGCGCAGATCGAGGAATTGAAGAACCGCGTCGGCGACGCCGAGAAGGAATTTGCCGCCACCCAGGCGCGCCTCGCGCAGGAGCGCACCGAATCCGAGACCGCCTCGCGCGAACTCGGCGAGGCGCGTGGCCGGGTCGAGAATCTCAGCCAGCGCGTCACCGAGCTCGACCGCCAGCTGCTGTTGCAGGTCAAGGAAGCCGAGATGCTGTCCGGCCGCGTCACCGATCTCGAAGGCCGCCTCGCCACGCAGGGCAAGCTGCTCGCCGAGCGCGAGTACGAGAACAACCAGCTGCGCCAGGCCAACGAAGCAGCCGAGCGCACCATCAAGGACCTGCGCGTCGACATCGCCGGGTTGAGCAGCGCGAAGTCGTCGGCCGCCGTCGAGACCCTGCGCGCGGAAAAGACCGCGCTCGAGGCGCAGCTCCGCACCGCGCGCGAGGAGCGCGCCAAGCTCCAGCGCGATGTCAACGCGATCCAGCAGCAGGCGGAGAGCTCCTGGGCGACCGAGCGCATGGAGAATGCGCTGTTGCGCGAGCGCATCAACGACATCGCCGCCGAGGTGGCCAAGCTCGCGATGCAGCTCGAAGGCCCTAACTCGCCGATCGAGGCGCTGCTGGCGGCCGAGGCCGGCCAGCCGCCGAAGCCGGCGCCGCGCCCGGCCAACGACGCCGCGACCAACGGCACGCCGAGCCTGCCCGAAGGCGGCGGAACGCTGGCCGAGCGGATCCGGGCGCTGCAGGCCCACGCCTCCCGCGCCCGCCAGCAGGGCGCGTAAGCGGCCCAAATCGCGCCTCGGTGGCACGTCAGGTGACCGGGGCAAGGTTTTCCGGCCCCGCGGCACCTGGAAACTTGACACCTCAAGCCCGCACTTCTAAATCGCGGGCTCCGATGCGCCGGCCGGCCGATAAGGTCCGGCCGTCTGCATGATGGTCCCGGGCGCATAGCTCAGCGGGAGAGCGTTCCCTTCACACGGGAGAGGTCCAAGGTTCGATCCCTTGTGCGCCCACCATCCATCCCCTGCCCTCCTGCCGAATTCATCTTGCTCCGCCGGGCAAAACAGAGCCGCTTACCGCTCTAATGAGCCATCAGGACCGGCAGATCCGCGTGTTCCATGATGTAGCTGGTCGCCCCGCCGAATATCATTTGCCGCAGCCGAGTGCGGGTGAAAGCGCCCTTGATCAGGAGATCGCAGCCCCTGGTCCTGGCGGCATCGAGGACCGCCTCGCCGGTATCGCGATTCCCCAGTTCGACCCTTATGGCCTCGGCTGCAATGTCATTGTAGCGCAGTTGCTCGACGATCCGATCGGCAGATGGTCCTGTTACCTCCTGGCCGCCAATGACAGTTAGAACCGATACCCTTTTCGCCAAGCGAAGCAGCGGCATGGCAAAGGCGTTTGCCCGCGCTTGCTCGGTACTACCATTCCAGTGGATCATGATGTTTGTCGCGACGCTTGGCGGTGCATTCAACGGCGCCAGCAGGACCGGCCTGCCGCTCTCAAACAGCGCGGATTCGATCGCGCGACGGTGAAGGCCCGCAGCATCGACGTCAGACCGTGCCATCACGATCAGATCGAAAGCGCGCCCATAATTTCCGACAAAGTCTTCGCCCTCGGGCGCGTTCTCCAGCCAGCCGAAGCATGGCCGACCTGAACCCGCACTGGCTCGAGGAATGTCGTGCTTCAGCATGAATGCTTCGAAGGAGTTGCGCATGTCATTCAATTCGGCCTCGCTCTTCGCCTCAAACGAATCCAGGAGGATGCCGGTGGCCAATTCTGAGGCCACATATGGCGGGATGCTGAATCGCAGCGGAAAGCCTTCGATATAGGCGCCAGTACGTCGCGCGAGGCCTACGACGACATTGAGCGTGGATGTCATCATCGGAATATTTTGAAGCGGGACCAAGAGCGTCTTCATTTTCAACCTCCCGGTGTTTTCGGTGAACATCGAAGTCAGATGAGCTGCGCTATTCCAACTTGCGAGACATTCCGGTTTGTCATCGACCACAAGAATGGTCAGGCGGCCTGCTCAAGCCTTGTGTCTATCTCCTGGCGCAGCGCCGCGAAGTCGATTGGTTTGGTCATCAGATCGGTTGCGCCGTTCGCCAGCGCCTTGCGCCTGGTCTCGGCGTCGCCGTAGGCCGTGATCATGATGACCGGCACATCGGGGCGAACCGAACGCACGATGGGCAACATCTCCAGCCCGCTCATTCCGGGCATGTTGATGTCGGACAGGATCAGAATCAGGGTGGCATCCTCCATCTCGACCGCGCGCTCCAGGGCCGCGGGCGCGCTAGACGCGAACTCCATGAGAAAGCGGCCGGCGCGCAAATCGCGGCGAAACTGCTGGCGAAACAAGGCCTCGACGTCCGGCTCGTCGTCGACGACCAATATGTAGACGCTCAACTTCTGCCTCCGGTTCGCGATGGTGCAGCCAGCGTACGTGGCAGCGTAATGATGAACTCGGTATAATCGCCGGGCTCGGTATCGACCTCGATGCTGCCGCCGTGCTGCTTCACGATGATGTCGTGACAAATTGAAAGGCCGAGGCCGGTGCCTTCGCCTGCGGGCTTGGTCGTGAAGAATGGATTGAATATCTTCTCTCTCACGTCGGCCGGGATGCCGGCGCCATTGTCGCGAATCCGGATTTCAACGGAGCCGCCCAGATTTGTGGTCGTCGCGCGCAGCCTTGGCTCGAAGCCGTCGCCGGTGGCGCTTTTTTGTTTGCTCGCCGCGTAGAATCCATTGGAAACGAGATTGAGGACCACCCGCGTGATTTCCTGCGGATACAGCTCGAGCGCCCCTGCGGATGGATCGAGATTCCTTTCAAGCGTGATATTGAAGCCTGCTTTTTCAGCGCGCGCGCCGTGATAAGCAAGGTTGAGACTCTCCTCGACGATGGCGTTGATATCGGCCGAGCGGCGCTCGCCTGCCCCCTCGCGAGAGTGCAGAAGCATATTCTTGACAATGGAATCGGCGCGCGTTCCGTGCTGCACGATCTTCTCCAGATTGCCCTGCAGCAGGTGTATCAGCGCGTCGATGTCCTGCCTTGCTGCCTCGCCAAACGTGGCTGAGCGCAGCCCGTCGCGGAGCTCGTCGATCAGCTCGGAGGACAGCGCAGCGAAATTGTTGATGAAGTTGAGCGGGTTCTTGATTTCATGTGCAATGCCGGCGGTAAGCTGCCCGAGCGAGGCAAGCTTCTCGGTGTTGACCAACCGATCCTGCGCATTTCGAAGTTCCTCGAGCGACTGTGACAATTCCCTTGTGCGCTCGCGCAGTTCATTCAGCAGGCGTGCATTCTCGATTGCTATCACGCCCTGGTGCGCGAAATTGGATACGAGTTCGATCTGCTTGTCGGTGAAGGGCTTAACTTCCTGCCGGAAGATCGTGATGGTGCCGATCAGCTCATCTTCCTTGAGCATTGGCACGATGACGAGCGTCCTTGCACCGGCCAGATCGGCGAGCGCGCGAACGTTCGGGTTGCCTTCGACGTAGGGCGGCTGAGTCCTGATATCGTCGATATGAACCGTCTGATGAGTTTTCTCGACGGTGCCGAGCCCGCTTGCCGGGTGCGGGCGAATTTTCTGGGATAGCCGGGTGTCAATATAAGCCTGTGGCGCGTTATGCAGCGCCACCGTGCGGAAGCCGCCGTCCTCGTAGAGATTCATGGTGCCGAAACCTGCGCCGCAAATGCGGGTCGCATTCTCCAGCATCTTGTCGAAGACCGGGGTCAAGGCGCCCGATGAAGCGCTTATGATCTCCAGCACCTCCGACGTTGCCGTCTGTCGCTCCAGCAATTCGTTCAGCTGCTCGAACAGACGCACGTTGCCGATGGCGATGACTGCCTGGTCTGCAAAGGTCTGAAGCAGGTTGATCTGCTTCTCGCCGAACGGGCGCACCTCCGTACGGCGTAGCACGATCGCCCCCATGCTCTCGCCTTCTCGCCGAACGGGCGCACCTCCGTACGGCGTAGCACGATCGCCCCCATGCTCTCGCCTTCTCGCAAAAGCGGCACGCTCAGGACGGTCCGAACGCTGGAGCGAAGCGCATATTCTCGTCCCGTCGGGAATTCCTCCCCTTCAGGCCCGAGCAGGTCGTGCACATGAACTGTGCGGCGATCGATAATGGCCCGGCCGGTGGGCGATTCCGCACTGATCGATCGTCGGCTCCACACCACGGGAACTTGGCCATGGTGCGCCTGGATAACGAGATCGTCGCCGTCCCTCAGAACGACCAGCGCATCATAGGCCTCGCAAAGTCCGCATGCGCTTTCCACAATGGCCTTGAGCACCGGACCGACCTCGGTCGGCGAGGACGCGATGACGCGCAGGATATCGGCGCTGCCGGTCTGGTACATCAGCGCCTCGGACAGATCCCGCGTCCTGGTCTGCAATTGTTCCAGGAGCCGCACATTCTCGATGGCAATCACGGCCTGGTCGGCAAACGTGGTGACGAGCTCGAGCTGCTTTTCCGTGAAGGGCTGCACGCGCTTGCGGGCGATCACGATCGCGCCGATCGGCTCATTCTCGCGCAGGAGAGGAACACCGAGCGCGGTGCGCTGACCGGCCATGGTGATCGACGCCTGCAGGCCGTATTCAGGATCGGCAGCGACGTCGAGGATCTGCACCGGACGGCGTTCCAGCACGGCCCGACCTGTGACCGTGCTCCGTCCGGGGAAAATCGGGTGAACCCGCAGAAACTCGATGTATTCCTTGGAGAACCCTACCGCTGCTCCGGCCTGATATTCATCGCCCTCGCGGCGCATGATGAACGCCATCTCCGCTTCGCACAGCCGCGCCGCCGAATCGACCAGCGTATCGAGCACGGTTTGCAGGTCGAAGGTCGAGCGGCTGATCACCTTCAGTACATCGGCCGTGGCCGTTTGCTGCTGAAGCGATTCGGCGAGATCGCGCGTCTTCGCCTGGACCTCATCGAATAGCCGGACATTCTCGATCGCGATCACGGCCTGATCGGCGAAAGTGGAGACCAGGTCGATCTGCTTGTCCGTGAACGAGTTCACGGTCTTACGGCCCAGGAACAGCACGCCGATCGTTTCCCCGGACCGAAGCAGGGGCACGCCCAGGAGGGTGCGATAACCGCCGGCCCTCTGCTGCTCGGGATAGGCATATTCGGGATCGACCAGGACATCCTGAATCTGGACGGCTTTGCCGCATAGCAGCACACGCCCAACGACGCTGCCGCGTCCAGCACTAAGCCGAATGCCCGCCGAGACTTCGGCCCACTCGGGCGAGAAATTGTATCGCGTTGCATGACAGTAGGCGCCGTCGGCGTCCTGCCGGACGATGGCCGCCATGTCGGCACCACTGAGCCACGCCGCTGATTCTGTCAGCGTGTCGAGCACCGGCTGCAAGTCAAACGCGGAGCGGCTGATGACCTTCAAGACATCGGCGGTCGCGGTCTGCTGCTGCAGCGATTCCCGCAAGTCGTCGGTACGCGCCTGCACCTCATTGAACAGCCGCGTATTCTCAATGGCGATAACGGCCTGGTCGGCGAAGGTCTGCAGAAGTTGCACATGATGCGGAGCGAAAGTACCGGGCTCGGTCCGCGTTACGCTGATCATGCCGATCACCACGCCGCCGGTCGCGAGCGGAACGAACAACATGCTGCGAAAGCCGCGGGCGCGAGCGATGAATTTAATTTCGTTCGTCAGCGCTTCAGTGTCGGGAGTCGGTACCACCTTACCCGCCTGGACATCTGCAAAACTTTCAAACTCGGCAATTGACCTCGGAAACATGTTCTTTAAGGCCTCGTCGGCGGCAGAATTCGTCGGCGTGAATGCCGCCAAATGGGCCGTGCCGTCGATGAAGCGGAATACGGTGGTCGAAAATCCGCCAAGCAAGGCATTGGCCTGCCTCGCAATTGCATCGAATACCGGCTTCACCTCCGATGGCGAACTGGCGATGATCTTGAGGATGTCCGCAGTGGCGCTCTCGCGATCTTGTGCGGCGCGCAATTCGGCCTGGAGCCGCGCATTCTCCTGCTGCAAATCCGTCACCACGTCCTGAGGAAGCGCGGCCATGATGAAAATCCACATCGCCGGCCGTTCGCGGCCGACGTCAAAATTAAATCAAGAAAGCGTCGGGAATTATTCCACCATCAGGTGCTTCCGACCAGACGTATCGTTAGTTGATTTTCAATCGACTGCGCGTCAATTCGCTCCGCGATCTACCAAAGCGGCGAGTTCCACAAGTTGCCGCTGGGACCAATTTGCTTCGGTCCACATGGTGGCAGAAACGCCAGGTCCAAGTGAGGCTATTGCGGCGGCTGATTTCGGATTGCCTCCAGTCCCTTCATGATCTGCCGGCAAGGTCTATCGGACCATCGCCAAGAGGGCACCTCAGGAACGCATCGCGTCAATCGCGTGGGCTATCAGGACCGCAACGCTGACGCCGATAAGGATAACGAGGACCCAATTCAAAAACACGTTCGCCTCCAACCCTTGGAATTGAACGCGAGCATTTGTGCACAGTCAAAAACAACCGGCCCAAATTATTAATTTCGGCTTGGGCTGAGGATTCAATGTAACTGTTGCGTCCGTTGTCGGCCCTATCGATGGAATGCCATGAATAGAAGAACCCCGACAACGCACGCCGCGAGTGAGAGCAAGTAAATATCCACGGCAAATCCCGACTCATCTCGAAGTGGAGATTTAAATGGGAACTCGCATTCTGCCCCGGTCAAGCCCAAAGCCTGCCAGAACAGTCGATATGCCCTGTAACCTGCCAGCTGCGGCAATCATGGCCCGGGAGCCTGAAAGTCTCTGCCGCGACACTCTAGCTTTAAATGGCCGATTTAAAACATTCCTCCGTGGGGAATTAAATATGTCCTATGGATTATCTTCGGGCCCGTCGCCATGGTCATCGGGGGCTGGTAAGCGCTCTCGGCGCACTTCACGGTCGTGTGCACGAAGCCATTTTGGCGGCCAGACGAAGCAATGCCGAAACAACGCGGTCCGATGCTGAGATGAGCGAGGGAGGTTTTAAATGCGTAGCCTAATTTTCGGGGTCGTGCTCGTTGCGCTAGCAACAATCGGATCTTCATCGTTTATTTCGGCCGCTCTTTCGGCGACGCGGGATGCGAAGTTCGCAACGTTCTCAACGCGGTTCGCGCCAGCAACAAACGTTCCCGCCTGCACTTTGCCCCCCGGGCCGCGGACCGGTTCGGGCGTGCGTTCTTAAGCGGCTGCTTTCCGAACCATGGATCGGCGCTCCGCATCAGGGCCTGGCACAGTTTCACGGTTGGAACGATGACAGCTGCACCCAGGGATAATTGCGCTTTCGCGCGTGGCTTGGGGATATTCTGCCAATAGGTCAAAGCATCTGCATTTTCCGAATCGACGTTCCATGGTCGCTCGCTCATGCGTGGTCGTTCGGGGGTGTAGGTGTGAGCCAGTTTCTATCGATGCTGCTGCTGACAACAGCCGTGGTTCTAACCGTCTGCTTCGGAGTGGCGGCCTGGCGCCTCTCTGACGAAAAGGACATTGACATCACTGGCCAGATCGCGCGCCAGTCGTATGGATGGAAAGGGGCGCCGGCCAGATAACCCTTTCACTTCACTTGCCTCCTGCGCGCTCTCTGGTCTGAAATGCCGTTCGCGTCGCTGGCACGGTCCTTGCCAATCCCGGCCTATCTTCACCGGTCCTGGCAGGGAGCCGTTTCGCGATGAAACAGAAATCTCGAACCTCAAAGCCGCAAAAGCCTACTTTGGCACACATAATCTCCGATTTGGTGAGATTGCTTAAGGCAGTAAAGGATCTTGAGGGCCTAAGAGAGAAAGTCCGGCTAGCAGAAGGCGCTCGCGTATTGCACTAAGCTTGGGGGTAGAGGCGCGCTATTAAATTATGCCTCGATCAGCGCAGCGATCTATTGATCGCAGACGATCAGTGGCGCGCCCGCCACGCCTTAGTATTTGGCGATGACGGGGCCGCCCCAGCGATAGTTCAACCGAGCCCGATGCTGACGCCCTGGCCGATCCGCCCCTGAAGGCGCATCGCTTGCCACGACGGAGGTCTGCTCCCTCCCGCTTGCGGGCGAGTTGAACGAGCTCGCGGCGATCCAACCTTCGTTCGTCGTCATTGCAATGACGTTATTGATGCAGTTACGCCTGGAACTCCATTCTCCTGCCCCGGCGCAGCGCAGCGCTCCTTCATCGGTGCGCTGCAGAGCCGGGCCCATGTCTCAGCGAGTGCCTGGCTTCCTGGGTCCCGGCTCAGCGCAGCAACGCTCACGCGTTGCAGCGCGTCCGGGACACAAATTAGAAAGATGCACCGCGCACGCCGCCTCACGCTTCAAGCAACCCGCTGTGGCCGCCACGCCGTGTAGAGACCGGCCAGGGTGCCGATGGCGACCAGCGCGGCCGCCAGCAGCAGCTGCAACTCCCCGTCATCGGTGGGGCCGACGGACGACACCAGCCGGGTCACGATGACGAACAGAATGCCAACGGCGGCCGCGGCTCCGATGCAGAGATAAGCCAGCTCCCGCGTCAAATTGCGGCCGAGAAGCCCGAGCGCCGTGAAATACATCGCGCAGGCGTTGGGATGAATGAACAAGGCGATGCGTGCGTAACGACCGTAGGCATCGAACAGCGACTCGCATCGGCGCAGGGCCGCCTTCGAGGCCACCCGCTGCAGGAACGGCCTGAAGAAGCGAGCCTGTCCGTAGCTGAGAACGGCGCCAAGGATGATGGCGAGCCATGCCGCGGTGAAGACGGAGCCGTCCACGGCCTTGGGATTGAGCGCCACGGACATCAGGATCAAGGCCGTTCCGGGAAAATAGCCGAAGTACGGGAACACCGCTTCCAGCAGCACGCAGACGAACATGAAGGCCGGAAACCATGCCGACCCGGTGGCGCCATGGACGATCGCGTTCAAGTCGAACAGGCTCGTCCTGTACAGAACGAGGTACATGCACACGGCAAGGCCGGCCAGCGCGTAGAACGGCAACGCTCCCGATAGAAACCGTCTCATCCAACCATCGCGCTTCGTTTGGCGGAGACGACGGCCTCGCGCTGTTCCGGATCATGCTTTAGGCGAATGAGATCGCTCCTGTCGATAGCGCGCATTGCTAGGCGATCGACAAAATCTCGATCTCCTGCGCGCCTGACCCGACGATATCGCCAACCGCCTTGCCCATCAGCGACCGCGCCACCGGCGCGACGAACGAGATCGTCCCGGCCTTCGGGTCGGCTTCGTCCTCGCCGACGATGCGATAGGTCTGCACGCGGCCGTCCGCGCGGCTGAAGGTCACCGTGCTCCCGAAGGCAACGATATCGTTCGACACCGGATCGGGAACGAGCTGCGCCGTGCGCAGCCGCTCCGTCAGATAGCGGGCGTCGCGCAAGGGCACGGCCGATTGCCGCCGCTTCTCGTTGACGTCCTCGATGGCTTGCGCGGTCTCATAGGCCTCGCGGGCCTCTCGAAGCTGCGTCTGCAACGCCTGCAGGCCGGCTTCCGTCACGAGGTTGGGATGCGGCGAGATCGGGCGATCCGGCAACAGCGTCTCGGACGCGGTCTCGGCGCTTTCTTCCTTGGTAAAGGCGACGCTCAATGCAACAATCCTGTCGAACCGTTCCGGGGCGGCGCCAGGCGACGCCGCTTGTCCCGGACTATATCTCAAGTTCGACGAAACGACGGAGCTTGAAGACGATATCCGGCAAGGCCTGGCGGAACCGCGTTGCATTCTGGAAGCTGGTCGAGAACGGCGCGAAGGTGATCATCGCGTTCCATTGCCGGTAGCCATAAACCGTGATCGAGGCCCCGGTCGCCGGAAAATCCTCCAGCTTGCGCAACTCGCCCAGCACGAGATCGGCGATCGCTTCGGCAGGCAGCAGCTGTCTGCCATCCCGGGTCGTGACGATCTTTGCAGGCTGCTCGACCGGCTCCATCTTGGCCGGTGCAGCGTCGGACGCATCCTCTTGCCGGATCGAGGTTGCCTCGGCGACGGGCGCGGAAACCGGTTCCGCTCCGTTCGCGGGCATTGTCGGCGGCGCCTCGGCGAGCGGCGGCGGTGCAACATTGTCTGCGCGCTTGTTGCCTCCGAGGATGCTGCTGATCATGGCCACAAGGCCAGCATCCTTCACGTCGTCGCTCATCATTCCCCCCGGCTTCGGCCTACTCTAGCACTGCTCCCGCAGACCGCCACCGGGGATCTGCGAGCGGAGTCCGCCGGGCAGAGGCGGTTCGTCGCAGACCGTTGGTCGGAGGGCCCGGCCGTTCGAAAGCCCCGTTCTTCGAAGCCACCAGCGGCGCGACGCCCAGCATCCCGCCGCGCGATCCGTCACCGCTTATCGAACGGAATATATTGATGGTACTGCTTGGGCACCGAGCTGCGATAGCGCGCGGGCACGGTGCCGGTGTCGACGGAGTGATCGATTTCCTGCTGCCGCGTCATCTTCTTCTTTGCCGGCTTCTTCGATGCGCTCTTCTTGGCGTCGGTCGGCTGGCTGGCGCTGTCGGTGGTCGCAGCCGGTGCCGGTGCCGCCGTCGTCGCCGGCGCGGTGGCTGTCGCCGCAGGCGGGGCGGTCCCGCCGGCGGCGGGCGCGGTCTGGGCCAGCGCGAGCGGTGTCTGCATGATGAGCGCCAGCGCCGCTGTCGCGGCCAGCAAGTATGACTTTTGCATCAGAACCTCCAGAATTGCCTGATCCCAACGGGCCAAAGCTAGGCCTGCGGCATCGACGCGTGCAAGTCTGTCAACATTAGGTCCGATCCCACACGAGAACTGTGGCCGAGATCACATTGCTCGCCAGTCCGCTGCCGGTCTCGGACGACACGGCGACCAGCAAGGTCACCGGCAAGGCAGACGGGTCGTCGGCGATCACCCGGAGCGGGTCCTGCCGGCATGAATGCGCCTGCTACCCCGCGACGCCGAGGCCGGCCTCCGCAAGCCGCGCCGCGAACCAGCGCGACAGCGTGTCGTCGGCAGCGCTGCTGACATAGACCTCCGACATCGTCACCCGGTCCTTGTCCAGCACCAGCAGCACGCCGATCCAGTAGGGAAACCAGACGTGGACGTCGGTCAGCGCCCTCAGCTTGTGCTGGTCGTGCTCCAGCGGCGTGTGATTGCTCGCCTTGCGGATCTCGACGGCGAGCAGATTGTTCGGGATCTCGCGCTGATGCACGACGACATCGGGGTAGATCGACTTTCCCAGATGATCGTCGGTCGAGATGATGGTGCCGTGGGGCAGATGCAGCGTGCGCTCGCCGAGCCGGTCGTAATTGCAGTCGACCGACCAGCCGGCGAATTGCTTCTCCAGATGCACGGCGAAGCGGTGCGTCAGCGCCCGCTCGCCGATGTCCTTCTCGAACAGGAAGCCCTCGTGGGCGTAGAAGTCCCTGACAGCCGCGACCACCTTGTTCAGCTCGGTCTGCATCGTGCCTCCGGGCTCTCGGCGCTCCGCGCTGCGTACGCCCCTACATCTGGACTTCGATCAGCCGCGGCCCGGGCTCGGCGACGGCTTCGGCCAAGGCCTTGTTGAACTCGTCGGCATTGGTGACGGCGCGGCCGGGCACGCCCATGCCCTTGGCCAGCGCGACGAAATCCAGCGTCGGACGGTCGAGCCTGAGCATGTCGTTGGCGCGCTGGCCGGGCTCGCCGGCGCCGACATTGTCGAACTCGCCGCGCAGGATCTGGTAGATGCGGTTGGCGAACACGATGGTGACGATGTCGAGATTCTCGCGGGCCTGGGTCCACAGCGACTGGATCGTGTACATCGCGCTGCCGTCACCGACCATGGTGATGACCTTGCGATCCGGGCAGGCGATCGCGGCGCCGATCGACAGCGGCGTCGAGAAGCCGATCGAGCCGCCCATGTTCTGCAGCCAGTCGTGGGGAGCCGCCGCCGCGGTCGGCGGGAAGAAGCCGCGGCCGGTGGTCAGGGACTCGTCGACCATGATGGCGTTCTCGGGGATCGCGCACGCGATCGCCTGCGCGATCGAGGCGAACGTCAGCGCGCCGGTCGGCTTGACCAGCTCCTGCAGGGCCTGCGGCTTGACGTCCCTGGCGCTGGCCTTCACCGCGCCGGCGAGCGCCTCGAGCGCGCCGACCGAGTTCTCGCCCCAGGAGGTCATGCGATGGACCTCGCAGCCTTCCGGCTTGAGCATGCTCGGCTTGTTCGGATAGGCGAAGAACGCCACGGGATCGTCGGACTCGACCAGCACGATGTGACGGAACTTGGCCAGCATCGGCAGCGCCTGTTCGATCACGTAATGGATGCGGTCGATCGAGAAGCGGCCGCGGCCGCGCGCCATCTTGGGCCGGAAGGTCGGGCCCATCACGGTGCAGCCGGTCTTGTTCGCGATGCGCTCGGCGAACGCCAGGCCCTGCTCGCTCAGCGCGCTGCCGGTCATCAAGAGCAGCGTGCCCTCGCCGTCTCCATGCAGGATCTTTGCGGCCTGCTCGACCGCCTGCGGTGAATAGCTCGCGCGCTGCTGCTCGGCCGGGACCTCGGCGATGCCGTCGGCCTCGTTCCAGGCGGTGTCGGCGGGCAGGATCAGGGTGGCGATCTGCGGCGGCGCGCTCTTGGCGGCGGCAATGGCCGCGGCGCCGTCAGCGGCGACCGATTTGGCATCCGGCGAGGTCCGGACCCAGGACGACATCGGCCGGGCCAGGCCCTCGATGTCGGAGGTCAGCGGCGCGTTGTAGCCAATGTGGTAGACCGCGTGCTGGCCGACGATGTTGACGATGCCGGAATTGGCCTTCTTGGCGTTGTGCAGATTGGCAAGGCCGTTGGCGAGGCCGGGGCCGAGATGCAGCAGGGTCGAGGCCGGCGTTCCCTTCATGCGGAAATAGCCGTCGGCCGCGCCCGTCACCACGCCCTCGAACAGGCCGAGCACGCAGCGCATGCCCGGCACGCGATCGAGCGCTGCGACAAAATGCATCTCGGAAGTGCCCGGGTTGGTGAAGCAGACGTCCACCCCGCCCTTGACCATTGTCCGCACCAGGCTTTCCGCACCGTTCATTCTTTTTGCTCCGCAACCGGTCGCTTCCGGCGATCCATGCGATCAATCATTGTTCGCGCGGCCCGTCAAAGCAAGAGCCGGCATCGCGGCCCTGCCCCGCAGGACGATGCGCGGGTTTGGCTAATGCTCCGTTCCGGTGGAGTTGGAACGGAGTCTGACGTTCTTGAGCAAATTGACGCGGTTGCCGATTTGGTGACACCATCCGTTAAGGATGCCTGCCTCACGGGCCCGTGGCTTGCGAAATGCCCGCAAATATGGCCTGTGGCTTTCGTTGAATCGATTTTTCTCTGGGGGAAGCAATGATCCGGTTTTTTGCCGCGCAGATCGCCGCAATGGCGCTCGTGCTGGCCGGCGCGGCCGACGCATCCGCGGCGGGAATGATAGACTTCACGGGCACCAGTTCCACCGGCTTTCTCGGCAGCGGCGCCAGCCCGATCCCCCGCACTACCGTCATGTACAACGGCAATTATGCGCCCGGCACGGTCGTGGTGAACACGGCCGAGCGCCGGCTCTATCTGGTGCTTGGGAACGGTCAGGCTCTGCGCTACGGCATCGGCGTCGGCCGCGACGGCTTCCGCTGGGGCGGGGTGCACAGGATCACCGCCAAGAAGGAATGGCCGGACTGGACGCCGCCCTCGCAGATGCTGGCCCGCCGCCCCGACCTGCCGCGCCACATGAAGGGCGGCATCGACAACCCGCTCGGCGCACGCGCGATGTATCTGGGCTCGACGCTCTATCGCATTCACGGCTCCAACGAGCCCGAGACGATCGGCCAGGCGGTCTCCTCCGGCTGCTTCCGCATGACCAACGACGACGTCAGCGATCTCTACAGCCGCGTCGCGGTCGGCACCCCTGTGGTGGTGCTGAACAACTGATGAGAGCCAAGCCCTCGTAGGGTGGGCAAAGGCGCGAAGCGCCGTGCCCACGATCTTTCCGATCCGGCCACAGATGCGTGGGCACGCTCCGCTTTGCCCACCCTACGCACTCTCACTCCCTTGCGACAGACAACGCCGGGGAACCGCGAGACCTGTGACCTTGCGCCCTTGTGCGCGCGGCGTGAATGCGGCAGCGTCGCAGGATGATGAGCGCATTGAATCCGTCCTCGGCTGCCCTTCGCTCCGCCCTGCTGGCGTTGGCGGCGCTCACGTTGATGCCCGACATCACGGTCGCGGCTGCCGCCGGTGAATTGCCCGCGGTCTCCGCGCGCCAGCGCGCCGAGAAGAAGAGCTTCACCGACGGCGAGATCGTCGACGGTTTCCTGAAGACGGCGTTCGGCGCCGAATATCACCTCGCCGGCCGCGTCGACCGCATCCGCAAGTTCGACGGACCGGTGCGCGTTTACGCCGAGAGCGACCGCGCCGATCGCAAGGCGCAGCTGGCCAAGGTCGTGGCCGACATCGGCAAGCGCGTGCAGCATCTCGACATCGCCATGACTGCGACCTCCGAAGCGGCCAATGTGCGGGTGAAGCTGGTACGCGATCGCGATGTCTACCGCACCCTCACCAGCTTCTACGGCGCCGCGAAGGCGCGCGAGATCCGCTCCTCGCTCGACCCGCAATGCCTGTCCGGCTTCCGCAAGAACGACAATTTCGAGATCGAGCATTCCGACGTGATCCTCACCGTCGACAACGGCGATTTCGTCTTTCTCGACTGCGCCTATGAGGAGCTGCTGCAATCGCTCGGGCCGATCAACGACACCACCAGCGTGCCCTGGACCATGTTCAACGACAACGTCTCGATGGGCTATTTCGACGTCTACGACCAGTACATCCTCAATCTGCTGTACGACCCCCGCATCAAGGCAGGCATGACCCTCGCCGAGGTCAAGGCCGTGCTGCCCGCCGTGCTCAAGGACGTGCGGGCGTGGGTGAAGCAGGTGAACGATCTGAAGGAGTGAGGTGTTGCTTACCCTCCCCTGGAGGGGGAGGGTAGGCTCACATTCGAGCACAGCGAGAATGTGAGCCGGGGTGGGGTGACAGTCTCTCCACCGAAGCGATGCCCGAGTGGAGAGATCACCCCGCTCGCGCTTCGCGCGATCGACCCTCCCCCTCCAGGGGAGGGTAAGCGGCATCCACCTCTACTGCACCAGATCGGCTACCGTCGTTGCCGCCTTCAACCCCGTGCCGGTGAGGATGACGACCGTGGTCTCGTTCGCCTTGATAGCGCCGGCGGCTGCGAGCTTGTCCAATGCGGCGGCCGCGCTGGCGCTGGTCGGCTCTGTGAACAGGCCCTGGCGCGCAAGGCGGCGCAGCGCGGCGACGATCTCAGCTTCCGTGAGCGCAATGGTGCCGCCGCCGCTCTCGCGCAGGGCGGCGATGATCTCGCGCAGGCGCAGCGGATGCTTGATGGCGGTGCCTTCGGCAATTGTCTTGCTCACCTCGCGCGCGACCGGCGTGTCGACGCCGGCCTGAAAGCTCGCATCGACCGGCGAGCAGTTGAGCGGCTGCGCGGCGAACAGCCGCGGCAGCTTCGCGATCTGGCCGGCCTTCTTGAGCTCGCGGAAACCGAAGGCGCAGCCCAGGAGACTGCTGCCGGCGCCGACGGGAACGATGATGTTGTCGGGCGCGCGAAAGCCGAGATCCTCCCAGATCTCGTAGGCGAGCGACTTGGTGCCTTCCAGAAAGAACGGCTGCCAATTGTGGCTGGCATAGAACGTCTGGCTCGACTGGCGGATGGCCTCGGCCTCGGATTCCTCGCGCGGGCCTTCGACGAGCTGCACCGCCGCGCCATAGGCGCGCACCTGCGCGATCTTGGCCGGCGAGGTCGAGGCCGGCGCAAGAATCTTCACGCGCATGCCGCCGGCGGCCCCTAAGCCCGCCATCGACGAGCCGCCATTGCCGGAGGAATCTTCGAGAATGGCCGAGACGCCGATCTGGCGGAGGAAGGACAGCATCACGGCGGAGCCGCGGTCCTTGAAGCTGCCGGTCGGGTTGAACCATTCCAGCTTGAACAACGGGCGCAGCTCGCCCCAATTTTGCTGAACCAGCGGCGTGCAGCCTTCGCCGAGCGTGATCGGATTTGCGATCTCGACCGGCAGTGCGGCCCGATAGCGCCAGAGCGAGCGCGTGCGGCTATCGATATCGTCACGCGAGATGCCGGCTCCCGGCGTCACCAGCAGCGGCGTGCGCTCCTCCGAGCACCAGCGCGGCTGGTCGAGGGGATAGAGCTGTCCGTTGCGGGGGTCGATGTAGCTGGCGGGCATGGGAGTCTCCGGGGGCAGAGCCGATCCGGTCGATATGTCCGAACATGCAGGTTTTATCCAGTCACCTGTTCGGGCCGCCGAGGCGCCGGACGCCCCCTTCAAAAATGACAGCAATTACATAGATATAGGAAACATTCTGGCGCCTCTCTTCGATCCCGACGAGCGCGGGAATGGGTCGCGGCCGCCGCGCACGATTAACTTGTCTGTCGCTCGCCGCGGTTACAATATGTTGGATTGAGCTTGCGCCGCCGGTTCGGCCTCGCAAGCGAGCCAGGCCCGTCCGAGCGGCGGGCCGTTGGCTTTTTGGGAGCCTGGACATGAGCCGCGCCAACCGTACCGACCACATCCGCCTGACCTCCCATCCGGAGCCGGGCCGGACCTCCGCCTTTCCGATCCACTGGGGCGCCACCGAGGCGCGCGCCCGTGGCCCGGTCATCGGCACGGTATCGCGCGCCGGCGATCGCAACGTGATCGGCAGCCATGGTGGCTCCTACGCGATGTACCGTGCGCTCGCGGTGTCCGCCGGCGCGCTCGATCCGATCCGCCGGCCCGACCTCACCAACACGTTTCCGGCCGCGACCATCGGCCCGTTCGAGCAGTGGCAGGATCCGGCCAAGATCGTCGCGCTCGATCCCTGGGGGCATCTGGTCGCCGAAAACTTTCGCCAGGAGATCACTGAGGGCGCGGACATCCGCCCGAGCATCGCGGTGACGCGGGCGCGGCTGGACCTGCCGGAAATCCGCGAGGCGCTCGCCGCGAAACGGCTGCGCGCCGACGGCGAGGTCGTGCACGCCAATGGCAGCGTCTCCGTGGTGAAGATCGCGATCGATCCGGTCTGGTACCTGCCCGGCCTTGCGACGCGCTTCGGCACTGGCGAGACCGAGCTGCGCCGCACGCTGTTCGAGCAGACCGCCGGCATGTTCCCCGAACTGGTGACGCGTCCCGACATGAAGGTGTTCCTGCCGCCGATCGGCGGCACCACCGTCTACATGTTCGGCGATGTGACGAAGCTGCCGGATCATCGCACCAGGATCACCTGCCGCGTGCACGACGAGTGCAACGGCTCCGACGTGTTCGGCTCCGACATCTGCACCTGCCGGCCATATCTGATCCACGGCATCGAGGAATCCGCGCGCGGCGCGCAGGAGGGCGGGCTCGGGCTCGTCGTCTACAACCGGAAAGAGGGCCGCGCGCTCGGCGAGGTCACCAAATTCCTGGTCTACAACGCGCGCAAGCGCCAGGAGGACGGCGACGCCGCTGCGGCCTATTTCGAGCGCACCGAATGCGTCGCCGGCGTGCAGGACGCGCGCTTCCAGCAATTGATGCCGGATACGATCCACTGGCTGGGGCTCAAGCGCATCGACCGCTTCCTGTCCATGAGCGACATGAAATACGATGCGCTGACCTCGCAGGGGATCGACATCGTCGAGCGCGTGCCGATCCCGCCGGAGCTGATCCCGGCCGACGCCTATGTCGAGATCGCCGCGAAGAAGGCCGCCGGCTATTATTCGACCGACATCGCGCCGGAGAAGGACGTCGATGGCGTGGTCGGACGTTCGCTGGAAAAATACTGATCGCGCGATGGCGGACGCTTTGGAACGACAGGCCCGCTCCCTGCTCAGCGCAGGAGCGGTGCGCGCGCGTGCCGGACAGATGCTCGATATCGGCCTTGCCGGCGGCTTGCACCACTTCACTGTTGATCTCGACCGCATGGATGGTGTCGCGGAAGCCGTGCTCGCGGTGACGCGACAGGCCTATCCGACGCTGGAGATTCCGTTCCATGCGCGCTGGCGGCATTTTGTGACCGGCGGCGTCGACCGCTGGGCGCGGCTTGCGGACGCTTCATCGTGGCCGGACCGCGCGGCACGGGCGCGGGCGGAATTCGACCTTGCCATCGTCAGCGTGCTGCTCGATGCCGGCGCGGGCGCGGCGTGGCGATATCGCGATGCTGTGACGGGACAAGCCATCGGCCGTTCGGAAGGACTTGCGATCGCGAGCCTCGACATGTTCGCGGGCGGCCTGTTCTCGGGCGACGCCCGTGGGCCGTTCAGGGCCGATGCGGAGGTGCTGGCAAGACTGCCGCTCGCCTCCCTCACCTCCGCCTTTCAGGTCAGCGATGCCAATCCGCTGCTCGGCCTCGAGGGACGCGTCGACCTGCTGCGGCGCCTGGGCACATTGGCGGCGGAGCGCGCAGACGTGTTCGGCCTGCGCGACACGCCACGGCCGGGCGGCCTGTTCGATCACATCGCGGCGCAGGCAAAGGGCGGCGCCGTTGCCGCGCCTGCGATCCTCGCCGCGATGCTGAACCAGCTCGGACCGATCTGGCCCTCGCGGCTCGAGCTTGGGGGCGTGCCGCTCGGCGATTGCTGGCGCCATCCCGCGATCAAGGCCGACGACGCAACGGCGGGCCTCGTGCCGCTGCACAAGCTGTCGCAATGGCTGAGCTATTCGCTGATCGAGCCGCTGCAGCGCGCCGGCTTCGACGTCACCGAGATCGACGGCCTGACCGGGCTGGCCGAATATCGCAATGGCGGCCTGTTCGTCGATCACGAGGTGCTGCGCCTGCGCGATGGCGCCGATGCCGGGCGCGCGCATGCGGTGGATTCGCTGCTGGTCGTGGAATGGCGGGCGCTGACGGTCGCACTGCTGGACCGGCTCGCCGACCTCGTTCGCGCCAAGCTCGGCCGCACGCCGCAGACCTTGCCGCTCGCCAGCATCCTGGAAGGCGGCACCTGGGCTGCCGGCCGCGCCATCGCTTTCGCCCGCCGTCCCGACGGCTCGCCGCCGCTCAAGGTGATCAGTGACGGCACTGTGTTTTAAAGCATGAACGAAGATTTGCGACCACTCGTGTCATTGCGAGCGCAGCGAAGCAATCCAGAATCCCTCCGCGGTGAGACTCTGGATTGCTTCGCTACGCTCGCAATGACGACTCGATGAATTTCAGGAGATTGAATCATGGAAGGCATCACGATCGTCGATCATCCGCTGGTGCAGCACAAGCTGACGCTGGTGCGGGACAAGTCCATCTCGACCAAATCGTTCAGGGAGCTGATCAAGGAGATCGGCATGCTGCTCTGCTACGAGGTGACGCGCGATCTGCCGCTCACTGACACCGTGATCGAGACGCCGTTGGCGACGATGCATTCGGCCAAGATCGCCGGCAAGAAGCTGGTGTTCGTGCCGATGCTGCGGGCCGGCACCACCTTCGTCGACGGCATGATGGACCTGGTGCCGACCGCGCGCGTCGCCCATATCGGGCTCTATCGCGAGCCGCACAGCTTTGCCGCGGTCGAGTATTTCTTCAAATCGCCGTCCGATCTCAGCGAGCGCCTCGCCATCGTGGTGACGCCGGTGGTCGCGACCGCCAACACGGCCGTGGCCGCCATCGACCGGCTGAAGGAGCGCGGCGCCAGGGACATCCGCCTCGCCTGCCTGATCGCAGCCCCGGAAGGATTGGAACGGCTGCGCGGACTGCATCCGGACGTGCCGATCTGGACCGCGGCGGTGGACGAAGGCCTCGACGACAACGGTTTTATTCTCCCGGGACTTGGGGATGCCGGCGACCGCGCCTACGGAACGCGATAGGTCTCTCGGCGGCGTTCCGCCGGCTTAGGAACAGCTTCGACCGCGCGCGGTTCTCCTGCTTTCAGCATGGAGAGCTCGATGACCTATCAGGACAACGACCGCAGGGCCGACAGAGCGCGCCGCAACAGCCCGGCCGGCTGGGCGATCGGCGCGATCTTCGTGATCGCCGTGATCGCAACCGTCTTCTTCTATAATGGGCGCGAGGTCGGACCGCAGGCGACGTCGACCAGTCCGAACAATGCGCCGAGCGTCACCACCGGCTCGAACGCGCCGGCTGCGCCGGCGAAGTGATCGGCGGTCCGCTCACACCTTCCCGCTGCCGCAAATCAGCTTCAGCGACTGCCATTCCCTGTCCGTCAGCAGCGGCGGGCCGGAGGCCGGGCGATCTTCTTTGGTCATGCGCGCGAGGCGGTCCTCGGTCGGCGGGTGGCTGGCGAGGATGGTCGTGAGCGTCGAGCCGCCTTCCTTGCCGGTGATGCGGAACATCAATTCGGCGGCGGGCTTCGGCGAGCGGCCGAGCTTGTGCATGACCTCGATCGCGAACGTATCGGCGGCAGTCTCGGCCTCGCGCGAATAGGAGGCTTCGACCAGGCTGCGCGAGGCGAAGATCACCGCGGACGAGCCGGTGACGTCGCCGAACAGGAGGCCGATCAGGAACGAGGTGCCGCCGTTGTAGATCAGCCCGCGCATGTTGTCGTAATGCTTGAGATGACCGAGTTCGTGCGCGAGGATGCCGGCGAGCTCGTCGGGGCTTTCGGCCTTGTCGAGCAGCCCCTTGAGCACGTAGACCTTGCCGCCCGGCAGCGCGAACGCGTTCGGCACCGAGGTCGGCAGCACCCCCGCGGTCATGGAATCGTCGTCGAGGCCGGCGGCATCCCGCAGGCGGTTGACGAGCTTGGTGAAGGCGGCCTTGCCGGCGGGATCTTCGCACGCATTGCGGCCGAAGATGGTCTTCACCTGCACTTCGGCGGCGTCGCCGATGCGCCGTTCGACGGGTTTCGGCACCAGCGGCGCCAGACGGTCGGCAGCGAGCGGCACGCCGAACAGAACGACGCAGACGATGGAGACGGCCGCGGCCACCGACCAGCCGACGATCTTTGCGACACCGCGGCGCGAGGTCATGTGCTCGTCGAGCCGCATGCAGCGCGCCGTCACGTCTGCCGCAAGCACAGCGTCGCGGATTTCCAGCCGCGCCAATGGCGGCGCGGCGATGCACGAAAGGCGCAAGATGCCGGACGGACTGTCGGCGCGGCGAATGTCGGCGTAAGCCCAGCGAACCGGCGCCCCACCCTCCTCGGCGATCTCGAGCGCATCGCCGAAAGTCAGCGTGACCTGCCGCCTGCGGCTCGACGTTCCGTCGAAGAAGATGGTCGGCTTCGCTGACTGCGCCGGCGTCGCGGCAAATGTTTCACTCACAGCCTAGAATCCCGCGACATCGAGCCCGTCGGCAAAACCTTCGCCGAGCGCGCTGGCAAGCTGGCCGCTGCCGCGCACATCCGCCGCGGCCGCGATGTCGTGCACCGCAACGGTCTCCAGCACCTTGGCCCAGAGATCGCGCTGGAGATAGACCCGCATCACGATGTTGATCGCCAGCGCCAGGGCGAAATAGCCTGCTACCATCATCACCACCATGGGGATGCTCTTGGTGCCGTTGTCACCGGCGAAGATCTCCTCGGCCGGAACGCCGCTCAGCTGAACCAGCAGCAAGCCGCCGACGCCCATATAGGCAGCGAAGGCGACCGTGAGCAGCATCCACCAGCCGACCACCTTCCAGTACAGGCCGTAAAAGGCGTCATGAGGCAGGTCCGAGGACAGGCTGACGCCGCCGATGCGGATGCCATCGAGCCACCAGCGCCATTCGCGCGCCTTGAATTCGGCATAAAAGAACGGCGCGAGCGGGAAGATGACGACCGCGATCGGGCTGAGCAGCCACAGCCACCAGGCGCGCTTGAAGAAGGTCCAGCCATCGCCCTCGAAATCGCCGCGCAGATCGCCGTAATGGCTGTGCTGCATCTTGTAGCGTTCGAGCGCGGCCTCGCGCCACGGCAGCGCCAGGCCGAGCGTCAACAACACCAGCAGACCCCAGGCCATGGCGCGGAACGAATAGGCCCAGCCCGAGCCGTCCATCCAGAACCGCACGCCGCGCCAGACCGTGCGCGTCAGCCGGTAGCGTCGCGCGCGAAAGATTGCGAACTGACCGAAGGCGTAGAAGCCGATGAACAGCGGCACCGAGGCAAAGCTCTGCCAGCGCTCGAACTCGATGCCAACAAGGAAATAGGCGAGGTAGATCGGCACCAGGATCGCGAGCGCGAACAAGAAGCCGACCAGAAGCTCCCTGGCCCGCCCGGTATATTCGGCGGCATCGCCGTCGATCGCGGTGTGCGCCCACAGATGACGGCGAATGTCGGTGACGAGCCAGAACCGATAGAAGCCGAAGGTGACGAGCTCCAGCATGGCACCCTTGGTGACCATCTTTCGGAAGTCGGAGCGGTTGCCAGAAAACTCGACCCGCGTCGGCGGCAGCGGCGGCGGAATGGGCTCGGAGCCGATCGGGGTCCATTGCATGTCGTTCACGGCGGCAACCTCGGGATGTCGGTCTATTCCAATCAAACTATAGATCAGAGGTTGGTCGATCCCCAACACGGCCGGGTTCGATTTACCTCGATTCCAATCGGTTTCTGGCACGATTTCACGACGAACGGTGTGCGGGGGATCACGCTAAGGAACGTCCCGCGGCCCTCTCGCAAAAGTTGGATGTGGCAAAACTCTCCCTTGCTCCGGCGCAGACAACCGGCTGTAATTGCAAATCAAATACCGCAGCGCAGAATTCAACGAGAACGCGCGGTTCGTGCCAGGGAGAACGGTCATGCATGGGACCATGAGCGCGGCCAAGCTCGACGCATTGCGCGATCGCGCCAGTTCGTTGCCGCTGGAGCAATTCGATCCGGGCGATCCTGAATTGTTCAGGACCGATACGTTCTGGCCCTATTTCGATCGCCTGCGCCGGGAAGACCCCGTGCATTATTGCAAGGACTCGATGTTCGGGCCGTACTGGTCGGTAACCCGCTACAACGACATCATGGAGATCGAGACCAACCATTCGGTGTTCTCCTCGGCCTCCGCGCTCGGCGGCATCACCATCCGCGACATCGATCCGGACCTGCGCCGCGAGAGCTTCATCTCGATGGATCCGCCGCGCCACGCCGCGCAGCGCAAGACCGTGGCGCCGATGTTCACGCCGACGCACCTCGACAATCTCGCGCTCAACATCCGCAAGCGCTCGGCCGAGTGCCTGGACAACCTGCCCCGCGGCGAGGTGTTCGACTGGGTCGACCGTGTCTCGATCGAGCTGACGACGCAGATGCTGGCGGTGCTGTTCGACTTTCCCTGGGAGGACCGCCGCAAGCTGACGCGCTGGTCCGACATCGCCACCACGATTCCCGGCCCTGACGGCCTCGTCGCCACCGACGAGGAGCGATTGGCCGAGCTTGGGGAATGCGCGGCCTACTTCTCCCAGCTCTGGAAGGAACGCGCCGAGCAGCCGCCGAAGAGCGACCTGCTCTCGATGATGGCGCATGGCGCCGCGACGCGCGACATGGATGCCAAGAACTTCCTCGGCAATCTCATCCTTCTGATAGTCGGCGGCAACGACACCACGCGCAACACCATGTCGGGCTCGCTTCTCGCGCTGAGCCAGCATCCAGAGCAATATCGCAAGCTGCGCGAGAATCCGGCGCTGCTCGACAGTTTCGTTCCGGAGGTGATCCGCTGGCAGACGCCGCTGGCGCATATGCGCCGCACCGCGCTTTCCGACTTCGAGTTCCGCGGCAAGCAGATCAAGAAGGGTGACAAGGTCGTGATGTGGTACGTCTCGGGCAACCGCGACGAGGAGGCGATCGAAAAGCCCTACGATTTCATCATCGACCGCGCCCGCCCGCGCACCCATCTGTCCTTCGGCTTCGGCATTCACCGCTGCGTGGGCTTGCGGCTTGCCGAACTCCAGCTCAAGATTATCTGGGAAGAGATCCTTGGGCGGTTCGACCATATCGACGTGGTCGGCGAACCCAAGCGGGTCTATTCGAGCTTCGTTAAGGGTTTGGAAGAGCTGCCGGTGAAGATTGCGGCTTAGGACATCTCCCTCTCCCCGTTCTTACGGGGAGAGGGTCGGGGTGAGGGGCTCTCTCCGCACACACGCTGAGAGACGGATTCGCGGAGAGTCCCCCTCACCCGGATTGCATCTTCGATGCAATCCGGCCTCTCCCCGCGAGTGGGGAGAGGCGAAGTGAAGAGAAACACTGGAGCACGACGATGAACATCCAAGCGCCGGTTAAGGTGGACAAGGCCGAACGCATGCGCAGGGCCCGCGAGGAGGCCTATGCGACGCCGCTGTCGCAATTCCATCCCGGCGCGCCGCGGCTGTTCCAGGACGACACGCTGTGGCCGTGGTTCGAGCGGCTGCGCAAGGAGGAGCCGGTGCATTACTGCACCAACGCGCCGATCGAGCCCTACTGGTCGGTGGTCAAGTACAACGACATTATGCATGTCGACACCAACCACGGCATCTTCTCCTCGGATTCGACGCTCGGCGGCATCTCGATCCGAGACGTGCCGCAAGGCTACGACTGGCCGAGCTTCATCGCGATGGACCAGCCCAAGCATTCGGCGCAGCGCAAGACGGTGTCGCCGATGTTCACGCCGACGCATCTGGACGAGCTCGCCAAGCTGATCCGCCAGCGCTCGCAGACCGTGCTGGACAACCTGCCGCGCAACGAGACCTTCAATTTCGTCGAGCGCGTCTCGATCGAGCTGACGACGCAGATGCTGGCGACCCTGTTCGACTTCCCCTGGGAAGAGCGGCGCAAGCTGACGCGCTGGTCGGACGTCTCGACCGCGCTGCCCAAGAGCGGCATCGTCGCCTCCGCCGAAGAGCGCCGCCGCGAGATGGACGAGTGCTACGCCTACATGTCGAGGCTGTGGAACGAGCGCGTCAACTCGGAGCCGCGCAACGATCTGCTGTCGCTGATGGCCCATAACGACGCCACGCGCCACATGGACCCCGACAACCTCATGGGCAACATCATCCTGCTCATCGTCGGCGGCAACGACACCACGCGCAACACCATGACCGGCTCGGTGCTGGCGCTGAACGAGAACCCGGAGCAGTACGACAAGCTGCGCGCCAATCCGGATCTGATCGACTCCATGGTGCCCGAGGTGATCCGCTGGCAGACGCCGCTGGCGCATATGCGCCGCACCGCGCTGGTGGACACCGAGATCGGCGGCAAGCAGATCAGGAAGGGCGACCGCGTCGTGATGTGGTACGTCTCCGGCAACCGCGACGAGGAGATGTTCGACCGGCCGAACGAGTTCATCATCGACCGTCCGCGCCCGCGCACCCACCTCTCCTTCGGCTTCGGCATCCACCGTTGCGTCGGCATGCGCCTCGCCGAGCTGCAGCTCAAGATCGTCTGGGATGAGATGCTGAAGCGCTTCGACCGCATCGAGGTGGTCGGCGAGCCCAAGCGGATCTATTCCAGCTTCATCAAGGGGTATGAGACGCTGCCGGTGCGGATTCCGGGGTAGGCGCGCTACTACGAAGGCTTTTAGGTCAGGCTGCTTCATCACCCTCCGCTGTCATGCTCCGCGAAGGCGGAGCATCCAGTACGCCGCAGCCCCTCGGTTCCAGCCGCGTCGCCTCTGGAATATTGGATTGCCCGCCTTCGCGGGCAATGACACCGAGGGCGAGGCGAAGAGCGCATGGCCCCTGACGCACGGCAGGCTCCACACGCCTTCCGGCTATAAAATTCCGGCATGACAGCTCGCGCCAGATGCGAAGGCAAGTCGGCGCCTGACTGTTCTACGACATCGGCACATCTAACTCAATTTGATGTCCCACACGCCGTCCTTGCGGCAGGCGGCGACTTCCTCGCGCAGGAGCGCCGTGACGGCGAGCGAGGCCGTCGAGACCGGCCGGTCGATCGGAGAAGCGAAAATGAGCTCGCGCGTCATCGGCTTCGAGACGGAAGCGGTTTCCAGCCGTCCCTCCGCGACCTCGCCATGGACCGACGAGGGCGGCAGCAGGGCGAAGCCGAGGCCTTCCTCGACGAGGCTCGTCAGCACGCGGAAGGAATCCGCCTCGAGCTGGACGTTGAGCTTGATCTTGCGTTGGGCGGCTGCGTGCTCGATCAGCGCGCGGAGGCCGTGGGAATGAGAGGGCAGCACCAGGCGCTGCCGCAACAGCCAGCCGACATCGACGCTCTTCTTGCGCGCAAGGCCGCAGCCGCGCGGGCCGACCGCGACGATGTTGTCGCGCCCGAGGCTCTCCACGTTGAGATGCAGATCGGCGGAGCGGCCGTAGAGGATGGCGAGGTCCATCTCGCCGCGATGCAGCCATTCGACCAGATGGCCGCTGTAGCTCTCGACGATGCGCAGCGAGATGCCGGGAAATTTTTCGACGCAGCGCCGCGCAAAGCGCGCCGACAGCACGCAGCTGACGGTAGGAACGAGGCCGAGCACGACTTGGCCCGAAGGCGGCCCCTGGGACGACTGGATGTCGTCGCGGATCTGGTCGATCTGCCGCACGATGCCGGAGGTGCGCGCCAGCAGCAGCCGGCCGGCCTCGGTCAGCACCATGCCGCGGCCGTTGCGGGTGAAGAGTTCGGTGCGCAGCTCGTGTTCCAGCAGCTTGATCTGCCTGGAAAGCGCCGGCTGCGCCACGCGCAGCGTGTCGGACGCCTTGGACAGGCTGCCGAGCTCCGCCACGCAACTGAAGGTCCTGAGCTGCCGGAAATCCATGCTTGCCAATCCTGGAAGGCTACTCCATACGCTATAACAAATGAGCATAGGGGGCTGGCGTTGTTTTCACAACGCCTTGGGATCGGCCGGCGTTATCTTAACTGCCGCTACCAACGGGAAACGCCATGAGCGATGAACACCACACCGAAGATTACGCCGATATCCGCGACGCCGTCGCAAAGCTCTGCGCGCAGTTTCCCGGCGAATATTGGCGCAAGCTCGATCGCGAGATGGCCTATCCGAAGGCCTTCGTCGACGCGTTGACCGCGGCCGGCTACCTCTCGGTGCTGATCCCCGAGGAATATGGCGGAGCGGGCCTGAAGCTGTCGGCCGCGGCGGCGATCCTGGAAGAGATCCAGCGCGCGGGCTGCAACGGCGGCGGCTGCCATGCCCAGATGTACACGATGGGCACGGTGCTCAGGCACGGCAATGCCGAGCAGAAGGCCAAGTACCTGCCGAAGATCGCGAGCGGCGAATTGAGGCTGCAGGCCTTCGGCGTCACCGAGCCGACCAGCGGCACCGACACCTCCTCGCTGAAGACCTTCGCGCGCAAGGACGGCAATGACAGCTATATCGTCAACGGCCAGAAGATCTGGACCAGCCGCGCCGAGCATTCCGACCTGATGGTGCTGCTGGCGCGCACCACGCCGAAGGAGCAGGTCAAGAAGCGCACGGACGGCCTTTCGGTGTTCATCGTCGACATGCGCGAGGCCAAGAACAACGGCCTCGAGATCCGCCCGATCCGCACCATGATGAACCACGCCACCACGGAAGTGTTCTTCACGGATATGAAGGTGCCGGCGGAGAATCTGATCGGCGAGGAGGGCAAGGGTTTTCGCTACATCCTCTCCGGCATGAACGCCGAGCGCATCCTGATCGCAGCCGAATGCGTCGGCGACGCCAAATGGTTCATCGCCAAGGCGACCAACTACGCCAAGGAGCGCAGCGTTTTCGGACGGCCGATCGGCCAGAACCAAGGCATCCAGTTCCCGATCGCCAAGGCCTACGCCTCGATGCGCGCGGCCGAGCTGATGGTGAAGGAAGCCACGCGCAAATACGAGGCCGGGCTCGACTGCGGCGCCGAGGCCAACATGGCCAAGATGCTGGCGGCGGACGCGTCCTGGGAAGCGGCGAACGCCTGCATCCAGACCCATGGCGGCTTCGGCTTTGCCGAGGAGTACGACGTCGAGCGCAAGTTCCGCGAGACGCGGCTGTATCAGGTCGCGCCGATCTCGACCAACCTCGTGCTGTCCTACGTCGCCGAGCACGTGCTCGGCATGCCGCGCTCGTATTGAGGTCCGGCCATGGGAGCACTTGACGGGATCAGGGTGATTGCGGTCGAGCAGGCGGTGGCGGCGCCGTTCTGCTCCTCGCGCCTGGCCGATGCCGGCGCCGAGGTGATCAAGATCGAGCGGCCCGAGGGCGATTTCGCCCGCGGCTATGACGCGGCGGCTAAGGGCCAGAGCAGCTACTTCGTCTGGCTCAACCGCGGCAAGCAATCGGCGGTGGTCGATCTCACGACGACGGAAGGCCGCGCCGAGCTGGAGAAGCTGATCGCCAGCGCCGACGTGCTGATCCAGAACCTCAAGCCGGGCTCGATGGACAAGCTCGGCTTCTCCCGCGAGCGGCTGTTGAAGGACTATCCCAAGCTGATCTCCTGCACCATCACCGGCTATGGCGACGAGGGTCCCTACGCGCATCGCAAGGCGTATGACCTGCTGATCCAGGCCGAGAGCGGCCTTGCCTCGATCACCGGCAACCCTGATGGCGCCTCGCGCGTCGGCATGTCGATCGTCGATGTCGCCACCGGCGCCACCGCGCATGCGGCGATCCTGGAGGCGCTGATCGCGCGCGGGCGCACCGGCAAGGGCGCCGACATCCGCATCTCCATGTTCGACGTGATGGCGGACTGGTGCACCGTGCCGCTGCTGAACTCCGAAGCGGGCAATCCGCCCAAGCGCATGGGCCTGCGCCATCCCTCGATCGCGCCCTACGGCGTGTTCACGTCGAAGGACGGCAAGGACATCCTGATCTCGATCCAGAGCGAGCGCGAGTGGAAGACGCTGTGCGCCAAGGTGCTGGATCAGCCGGACCTGCCGGCCGATCCCCGCGTCGCCAACATGGTCGAGCGCGTACGCAACCGCGACTTCACCGACCAGACGGTGGCGGACATCTTCGGCAAGATGACGCGCGACGAGCTGTTGAAGCGGCTGTCGGATGCCGACATCGCCTTTGCCGAGGTCAACACCATGGCCGATCTCGCCAAGCATCCGCATCTGCGCCGCATCGAGGTGGACACGCCGAACGGCCGTGTCAGCTATCCCGCGCCGGCGCCGATCATCGTCGGCGAGACGCGCAGCTATGGCGCCGTGCCCGCGATCGGCGAAAATCCGCAGTCCAAGAAGTAACAGAGCGAGGCGTCATGACCGAGAAGCTCGACATCGATCATTTGCGGCAATGGATCGGCCGCAGCACGGAGGCGACCGACATCGTCACCGCGCAGCTCGTCATGGGCCTGCGCGCGACGCTGTTCCAGGACATCGGCGAGCCCAGGAAGGGCGACGCCGCGCCGTTCACGGTGCATTGGTGCCTGGCGCAGCCGGTGTTTCCGATGTCGATGCTCGGCCCCGACGGCCACCCCACCCGCGGCGGTTTCCTGCCGCCGGTGCCGCTGCCGCGCCGGATGTGGGCCGGCGGCGAGATCGAGTTCCTGCAGCCGCTGCGCGTCGGCGATGAATCGACCCGGACCTCGCGCATCGCCGATGTGCAGGTGAAGTCAGGCTCGACCGGCACGCTGTGTTTCGTCTCGGTAGAGCACAGCATTTCCTCGCCGCGCGGCACCGCCATCCGCGAGCGGCAGGATATCGTCTATCGCGAGATGACCAGCAGCGCGCCGGCTGGCGGCAAGGCTCCTCCGCCGCCCCCGAAGGCGCAGCACCGCGAGACACATGTGTCGGATCCCGTGCTGCTGTTCCGCTATTCCGCCCTGACCTTCAACGGCCACCGCATCCATTACGACCGCGACTACGTCACCAAGGTCGAGGGCTATCCGGGCCTGATCTTCCACGGACCGCTGCAGGCGGCACTGATCATCGAGATGGCGGCGCGCTTGCGCGGCGGCAAGGCGCCGAAGAAGTTCACCTATCGCGGGCTGCAGCCGCTGTTCGAGGGCAGCGAGTTCTCGGTCAACGCCAACGAGACCGAGGCGGGCATGGAGCTGTGGACGGCGAACGCGGAGGGGCAGCCGACGATGAAGGGCACGGCGGTGTGGTAGCTCCGTCCGCATCGTTGCGAACAGCGATGTGGGAAGTTAGACCCTCACCCTGAGGAGCGCGCCCTTCGCGCGCGTCTCGAAGGGCGAGGCCACCAGCCGGGCCTTCATCCTTCGAGACGCGCGAAGACGCGCTCCTCAGGATGAGGAATAAGAAGGGGACGGAAACCATGGCCAAGAACGGCAAGACCGGCAGCAAGTCCGTCACCGTCAAGCAGGCGACGCTCGACCTCTTGCGCGGCTTCGGCATCGACAGGGTGTTCGGCAATCCCGGCTCGACCGAGCTGCCGTTCCTGTCCGACTGGCCCGACGACATCGACTACGTGCTGGCGCTGCAGGAGGCGTCCGCCGTCGGCATGGCCGACGGCTACGCGCAGGCGACACGCAATGCCGGCTTCGTCAACCTGCATTCGGCGGCCGGCGTCGGCAACGCGCTCGGCAACATCTACACGGCGCATCGCAACCAGACCCCGCTGGTGATCACCGCGGGCCAGCAGGCGCGCTCGATCCTGCCCTTGCAGGCGTTCCTCTATGCCGAGCGCGCCTCGGAGTTTCCGCGGCCCTACGTCAAGTACAGCGTCGAGCCGGCGCGGCCGGAGGACGTTCCGGCCGCGATCGCGCGAGCCTATTACACCGCGATGCAGCCGCCGTGCGGGCCGACCTTCGTGTCGATCCCGATCGATGATTGGGCTCACGCGACCACCCCCGTGGAAGCGCGCAAGGTCAGCCGCGAGATCGGCCCCGAGCCTGACGCGATGAAGGCGCTGGTTTCCGCGCTCGCCAGCGCAAAGCACCCTGCCCTCGTGGTCGGCCCCGGCGTCGACCGCGCGGGCGCGGTGGACCTGATGGTGCGTGTGGCCGAAAAGGCCAAGGCGAGCGTCTGGGTCAGCCCGTTCTCGGCACGCTGCTCCTTCCCGGAGCGGCATCCGCAATTCGCCGGCTTCCTGCACGCTTCGCCGGCACAGCTGTCCGACGCGCTGCGCGCGCACGACCTCGTCGTCGTGATCGGCGCACCGGTGTTCACCTTCCATGTCGAGGGCCATGCCGCGATCTTCGACGGCGGCGCGACGATCTTCCAGATCACGGACGATCCTGACGCGGCAGCCGTGACTCCGGTCGGCACCAGCATCATCGCCACGATGAAGCCGGCGCTGAGCCTGCTGCTTGACCTGCTCCCCGAAAGCAAGCGCACCACACCGAAGGGCCGCACGCTGCCGCCGGCGCCGCAAGCCGCCGATCCACTGCCGGTCGAGTTCCTGCTGCATTCGCTGTTGCAGGCGATGCCGGACGGCGCCTCGCTGGTTGAGGAAGTGCCCTCGCACCGGCCGGCCATGCAGAAGTTTCTGCCGATGCCCGGCCAGGACAGTTTCTACACCATGGCGAGCGGCGGCCTCGGCTATTCGCTGCCCGCCGCGGTCGGCATGGCGCTCGGCAAGCCGAAGCAGCGCACGGTGTGCCTGATCGGCGACGGCTCGGCGATGTATTCGATCCAGGCGCTATGGACCGCCGCGCAGCGCAAGCTGCCGCTCACAGTCATTGTCCTCAACAATTCCGGCTACGGTGCGATGCGCTCGTTCAGCCAGGTGATGCAGGTGCGGGGCGTGCCCGGGCTGGAGCTGCCGGGGATAGATTTCGTCCGGCTCGCCGAGGGCATGGGATGCCATGCGGTGCGGGTGACGAAGGCCGCGGAGCTTGGCGAGGCGCTGAAGCGCGGGATGGCATTCGAGGGCACGAGCCTTGTCGAGGTCGTCGTGGATTCGGCGGTGCCGGTGCTATACGGGCAGAAGCATTGAGCCTGTCGCCCCTGCGAACGCAGGGGTCCAAACCGCGTGATCTTTCGGTCAAGCGCAGGTGTCACTACCGCAGGCAGAAACACGGCCAGTCTTCGCCAAACTTCTTCCTGGAGGTATGGGTCCCCGCGTTCGCGGGGACGACACCGAGTTTGTTGCGCGAGCGCGGCCAACTACGACGCCAGAAATCCCCCGTCCGCGGCCAACACATGCCCGACGACGTAGGATGACGCATCCGACGACAGCCAGACCACGGCTTCCGCCACCTCCTCCGGACTTCCCATCCGGCGCAGCGGCAGGCCTGCGCTCACCGTCGCGACGTCGCCGACGCCGGCGCGCAGCATCATGTCGGTGACGACACGGCCGGGCGCGATGGCGTTGATGCGGATGCCGCGCGGAGCGTTCTCCAGCGCCACTGAACGCGTCAGCGAAATCGCGGCGGCCTTGGAGGCCGAGTAGAGCGAGAAGCCGGGATTGGGATTGCGCACGCCGCTGACGGAGGCGTTGACCACGATGCTGCCGCGCGCCTGCGCCAGCATGACAGGCAATTGGTGCCGCAGGCACAGGAACAGCGCGCGGACATTGGTGTCGAACACGCTGTCGTAGATCTCGGTGCCCTGCTCCTCCAGCGGCGCGCGGCGCTCCTGGAATCCGGCATTGTTGAAGGCGACGTCGAGCCGGCCGCAGCGTTCGACGGCGGTGCGGATCAGCCGTTCGACCTCGTCCTCGCGCGTGATGTCGGTCTTGAGCGCAATCGCCTCCGTGCCGAGCTCGCGGCACGAGGCGGCGGTCGCCTCGATCTCGGCCTCGCGGCGGCCAGCAACCAGGATTGCTTCGGCGCCCTCGGATGCCATCCGCAGCGCGGTGGCGCGGCCGATGCCGCTTCCGCCGCCGGTGACCAGGCAGACCTTGCCGCTCATTCGCATCGCCCTCGGCAAAGCTCCGCTCATGGTCCACTCCAAAACGCTTGCGCGCGCCGTTGCGCCCATATAGTTGTATGATACAACTATATGCCGGGAGTCAAGGATGACGGAGCTTACGCTGATCGACGACATCCGCGCCGCCTCGCGGTTGATGGTGCGCGAGCTCGGCTTCATGGATGCGACGGTGGCGGCGTCGGACTATCCGCCCTCGGCGGTGCACACCATCCTGGAGATCGGCATCCGCGGCCCCCTGACCTCGGGCGAGCTCGGCGATTTCCTGCGTCTTGAGAAATCCAGCGTCAGCCGCCTGGTGCGCAAGCTGATCGATTGCGGCGAGCTGCGCGAGACACCGGACGAGACGGATGCACGCAGCAAGAGGCTTTCGCTCACTGCAAAGGGCCGGCGCACGCTGGAGGCGCTGCACGCCTTCGGCCGTCAGCAGGTACGCGGCGCGCTGGCGGCGCTGACTGACGCCGAGCAACGCAAGGTGCGCGAGGGCATGATGCTCTACGCGCGGGCGCTTAGGCAGAGCCGGGTGGAGGACGAGATGGCGCCGGTGGTGTGACCTCAACCTCGGTGTCATCGCCCGCGAAGGCGGGCGATCCAGTACTCCGAGACGGTTGTGATTGAGTCGAGAGGCCGCGGCGTACCGGATGCCCCGCCTTCGCGGGGCATGACAGCGTCAATCGGGGCGACAGCCTACCTCCCTCACTTCCCGAAATCCTCCCGCATCCTGGCCTGGATCTTGGCCATGCCGCCGATCCAGCGGTCGTAATTCTCGGTCTTCTTGCGCATGTAGCCGAGCACCTGGGGGTGCGGCAGGATCAGGAACGTTTCCTGCTCGAGGCCGGCGAGCACGTCTTTCGCCACTTGTTCCGGCGTCAGGTCGCCGTCGCCGGATTGCGGACCCTTGGGGATCGAGCGCAGCATGTTGGTGTCGACGCCCTGCGGGCAGAGGATCGAGACCTTGATGTTGTGGGCCTTGTGCGAGATCGCGAGATTCTCGGCAAAGCCGACCGCGGCGTGCTTGGTCGTCGAATAAGCGGGGCTGCCGACCTGCGACAACAGCCCAGCGGCCGAGATGGTGTTGAGGAAATAGCCGCCGCCGCGCGCCCTCATGCGGGGCACGAGATGCCGCGCCGCATAGACATGGGCCATGACGTGGATCGCCCAGCTGCGCTGCCACGGCTCGTCGGAGGCGCCGCCGGCATTCTCCGACATCGGATCGAAACCGCCGCCGATGCCGGCATTGGAGCAGAACAGGTCGATGGGACCGAACTGGCGCTCGGTCTCCTCGATGACATGCGCGATGTCCTTTTCCTGCGCGACGTCGCATTTGAAGGCCGCGCCGTCCACCATGGCGGCGACAGCCCTTGCATTGGCGGCGTCCATGTCCGCGACCACGACCTTGGCCGCGCCCGCGTTATGAAACGCCTCGCACAGCGCCTTGCCGATGCCGTTTGCGCCGCCCGTGACGACCACGACCTTGCCGGTCACCTGCATGCGACGTCTCCTCTTGTCTCATACCGCTTGACACCGCGCGCACTTATTCCGCGGCGCGGAGCTTGCTCAGCTCAACACGAGGTCGAGCACCGCGGTATAATGGCATGCCGCGCCGGCCAAGACAAAGCCGTGCCAAATCGCATTCTGGAAGCGCAACCGCCGCCAGGCGTGGAAGATCACGCCAAAACTGTAGAGCAGTCCGCCGGCCAGGATGAAGCCCAGCGCCAGCGCCGGCAGCGCCCGGACCACGGCGTCGTAGAGCATCACCCCGCTCCAGCCCATTGCGAGATAAATGCCGACCGAGACGCGGTCGAAGCGGCCAGGGTAGCAAAGCTTCAGCACGATGCCTGATATGGCGACGCACCAGACGCCGGCGAGCAGCACCAGCGCAAACCCGCTGTCCTTCACCTCCAGGATGAACGGCGTGTAGGTCGCTGCGATCAGGAGATAGATCGCGGAATGGTCGAACCGGCGCAGCAGCCATTTGGCCGGCGACACCGGCCAGAGGTTATAGGTCGCCGACAACACCAGCATCGAGAGCAGGCCGGCGATGTAGATCGAGACGCCGACAACGTCGGTCGCATCGGCATAGATCGCCGTCAGCACCACCAGCACGGTGGCGGCGACGATGCCGGCGAGCACTCCGATCGCGTGGACGACGCCGTCGGCGATGAGCTCGGCGCGGTCGTAATGCCAGCCCATCGCGTCGGCCGCGGCGTGGACAGAGCTGGAGGCAAGCTGTTTCAGTTGGAAGACGGTCATGGCAATCCGCAAAAAGAGGTGGTGCCCTCTGCTATGGGTGTTTCGGGATCGGCGCGTCGTTCAAACGGCTGATTCTCCGATAAAGGCGGTGGAAGTATGGAGCTTGATTTTCCTCACGCAATTGCCACTTTTGTGAACGGCCGCACATTCCTCCCGCCCCGGATCCTCTAACGTTCAGATGGCATTCAGTTTCCATGACATGGTCGAAGAAGCGCGGCTGTCCGCGCAGGCGCTGATCGACTATGGCGAGCACTTCTTCAATCCGACGGTGCGGTTAGGCGTTACCGGCCTGTCGCGGGCCGGCAAGACCGTGTTCATCACCGCGCTGGTCCACGGCCTCACCCGCGGCGGACGGTTTCCGGTGTTCGACGCCTATGCCTCGGGCCGGATCGCGCGGGCGCATCTGGCGCCGCAGCCCGACGATGCCGTGCCGCGCTTTGCCTATGAGAGCCATCTGCGCGCGCTGGTCGAGGAACGGCGCTGGCCGAATTCGACCGTCGACATCAGCGAGCTCCGGCTCGTGATCGAGTACCAGCGCCCGAACGGCGCCGACCGCACGCTGACGCTCGACATCGTCGACTATCCCGGCGAATGGCTGCTCGACCTGCCGCTGCTGCAAAAGAGTTTCGAGCAATGGTCGTCGGAGAGCCTGGCCTTGTCGCGCGAGGCGCCGCGCGCGCATCTCGCCGGCGAATGGCACGCCCATCTCGCAACACTCAAGCCCGAGGGGCGCGAGGACGAGCAGGCGACGCTCGCCGCTGCAAGACTCTTCACCGATTATTTGCGCGCCTGCCGCGACGAGCGCTTCGCGATGAGCCTGCTGCCGCCCGGCCGCTTCCTGATGCCCGGCAATCTCGCAGGCTCCCCCGCGCTGACCTTCGCGCCGCTCGACGTGCCCATCGGCGGCCAGGCGGGCGAGGGATCGCTGTGGGCGATGATGGTGCGCCGTTATGAGGCCTACAAGGACGTCGTGGTGCGGCCGTTCTTCCGCGATCATTTCGCCCGGCTCGACCGCCAGATCGTGCTGGCCGATGCGCTGTCGGCGTTCAACTCCGGTCCCGAGGCGCTGCACGATCTCGAAGCCGCGCTGGCCGGCATTCTCGATTGCTTCAACATCGGCCGCAGCACGCTGCTGTCCAGCCTGTTCCGGCCGCGCATCGACCGCATCCTGTTCGCGGCGACCAAGGCGGACCATCTGCATCATTCCAGCCACGACCGGCTCGAGGCCGTGCTGCGCCGCGCCGTCTCGGGCGCCGTTGCGCGCGCGGAAAGTACCGGCGCTTCCATCGACGTGGTGGCGCTGGCCGCCGTGCGCGCCACGCGGGAAGCGCAGGTCGCGCGCGGCCGCGACAAATTGCCGTCGATCCTGGGAACGCCCGCCGCCGGCGAGAGCGCCGGCGGCGAGTTCTTCGACGGCAACACGGAAGTGGCGACCTTTCCGGGCGACCTGCCGCTGGACCCCGAGCCGCTGTTCAACGGCACTGATGCGTTCCGCGGCCTTGCGACCGAGGCTGCCGAGAGAAGCGATTTCCGCTTCCTGCGCTTCCGTCCGCCAACCCTCGAGCGCGAAGGCACCGAGCCGCCGACGCTGCCACACATCCGCCTCGACCGCGCCCTGCAGTTCCTGATCGGAGACAAGCTCGCATGAACGACCGATCGAAGCCACGGCGGCCGGCGACGTTCCGGCTCGACGATCCCGGCGTCGTCGTCACCGAGGCCGACGAGACAGCACGGCTCGGCCGCGCCACCATCCAGATCACGCCTGAGCACGATCCGCAGGCGCTGCCGGTGCCCATCGCGGCGGCGCGGCCGGCGCGGCGCGGCTTTCCGTGGGGCACGCTGTTCTGGTCGGGGCTTGCCGGGCTGACGCTGCTCGGCACCGGGCTCGGCGTGGTCCATCTGATCGAGGATCTGTTCGCGCGGAGCGAAACGCTCGGCTTCGTCGGCCTCGCTTTCGCGTCCGTCACCGCGCTGGCGCTGGCCGTGGTGATCGGACGCGAGGCGTTCGGCCTCGCGCGTCTTGCGACGATCGAGAAACTGCACGAGCGCGCAGCCGCCGTCCTTGCCAGCGACGACCGCAAGGAGAGCCGCGTCATCGTGCAGGACCTGCTCAAGATCGCGCACCAGAACCCCCAGCTGGCGCGCGCACGCGCCACGCTGGAAAGCCATGCCGGCGAGATCATCGACGGCGCCGACATGATCCGGCTCGCCGAGCGCGAGTTGATGTCGCCGCTCGATGCGGAGGCGCGGCGGCTGGTGTCGTCGGCCGCGCAGAAGGTGTCGATCGTGACCGCGGTGAGCCCGCGCGCCGCGATCGACGTGCTGTTCGTGTTCGTCGCCGCGCTGCGCCTGATCCGCCAGCTCGCTTTTCTCTATGGCGGCCGCCCCGGCGCGCTCGGCATGATCCGCCTGCTGCGCCACGTCATCGCCCATCTCGCCATCACCGGCGGCATGGCCGCGAGCGACAGCCTGGTGCAGCAGATGCTCGGCCACGGCATCGCGGCGAAGCTGTCGCAGCGGCTCGGCGAAGGCGTGCTGAACGGCTTGCTGACGGTGCGGCTCGGCCTCGCCGCGATCGACGTCACGCGCCCGCTGCCGTTCGCCGCACTGCCGCCGCCGAAGCTGTCGGATCTGGCGAGCGATCTGCTACGGAAGAAGGATGGGGAGGAGTAGTGGGCCGCTCTTCCTTACCCTCCCCTAGAGGGGGAGGGTCGGCTCATATTGAGCGCAGCGAAATATGAGCCGGGGTGGGGTGACGGTCTCTCCACCTCCAACAGTGCCCGTGCGGAAAGATCACCCCACCCCGCTCGCGCTGCGCGCGATCGACCCTCCCCCTCCAGGGGAGGGTAAGAGAAACCGCGCGAGCTTTGCGCTGAATTCCCCCGCCAGCACCTTCCACTGAAACAGCGGCGAGTCCTTCGGCGGCGACAGCTCCGGGGTCCAGCCGGAGAGCTTTTCGATCGCGTAGGTATCCATCACGAGGCCGCGCCAGCGCCGCTCGACCTGACCGAGCTGTTCACGTTTCGCCGGAATGTTCTGCCACAGCGGCGAACGGTTGTCCGGCTCGCGGCCGACATAGATGCCGGCGTGGCCCTTGATCCGGTCCATGCCGGGATCGGCGAAACCCTGGAAGCGGCCGCGCTCGTTGATCTCGATGACGGGCACGCGCCCCCTGAACAGCCAGCGCATCATGGCGTAGGTGCGGTAATCGGTCGTGGCGATCCAGGTCGCGCCGGTCTCGTCCAGCGCGGCCTGCGCGCGTGCGGCAACCTGCTCATAGCCGGCCTCGGCACCGATGGGGTCGATCCTGCCGAGCAGATTCCACGGCGCGGCGACGTAGTAGAGGAACACGATGACGACGAAGGCGATGCCGGAGACGATGGCGGTCCTCGCCCAGAACAGCGACGATCTCAGCATGCGCGCCGACCAATCCTCCTTCATCATCGCCACGAGGTTCACGGCGGCAGCGGCGAAGCCGACCGGCCACATGAACATCGGCCAGGTATCGCCGACCCGCAGCGTGGTCGACTTCGCGAGGAAATACAGGAACGGCACCAGCACCGCGGTCGACAGCAGGATCGCGACCGGCTCGCGCGTGCGATAGCCGCGCCACGCCGTCAGCACCAACCCGGTCAGCACCACCGGCAGCATGACGAAGCCGACCAGGCCGAACTGCAGGCCGATGTAATCGCCGAGCGTCCGCAGCGAGATGCCGTAACTGGCGGTGGCGCGTACGCCCTGGAAGCGAAACGAGGCCCAGTCGTGCTGCACGTTCCAGATCAGCACCGGCGAGAACACGAGGGTGGCAACCAGCACGGCGAGATAAGGATAGGGGCTGCGCAACCAGCGCCAGCGCCAATCCGGCACCAGCAGAAAGGCGGCGACCGCCGGCGCGAACATGATCGCGGTGAATTTCGACAGCATCGAGAGGCCGGCGAACAGGCCGGCCGCCAGCCACCAGCGTCCGTCGCCGCTCTGCGACAACCGCACCAGCGACCACATCATCGCCACCGCAAACGGGATCATGGCGACATCGGGCGCGACCTTGGCCATCAGCAGGCCGTAATAGAGCGCGGCCTCGGGCATCAGCACCGCGAGCGCGATCGCGCGCACATCATGGGTGAGGCGGCGGACCATGTCTGCGAGCAACAGCTGCGTCAGCAGCATCGCGACGATGCCGCCGAAGCGGACACCGAGCGGCGTGTCGCCGAAGATCGCAGTGCCGAGGCGGATCAGCCAGGCGATGCCCGGAGGGTGGTCGAGGAAGCTGAGCGCGCCCTCCTTCGACCAGGTCCAGTAATAGGCCTCGTCGGTACGCAGCTCGATCGCGGAGGCGTAGACGATACGCAGCAGCGTCATCGCGGCGATGACGAGCACGGCAACAAGGATGAGACGGCGTTCGGCGCCGTCTGGCTTCACAGGGATATCGGCAGCGATCGTCACGGCCGCGCTTTTCGCCAACCCGGGAGGGGGAGTCAATGCGGGGGGGCCCCAACCCAGGTGTCGTCCCGGGCGAGCGAAGCGCGACCCGGGATCCATAACCACAGGGAGGAGTTTGGCGAAAACTCGCGGTTGCCAACCGGCCCCAAACATCTCCCTGGGGCTATGGGTCCCGGATCTGCGCGCGCCTGGGGGCGCGCTTGTCCGGGACGACAGTGGGGCTTGCCGCGCATGTGACCTGTCACCCCCGGGAATTAAACGCTAGGCTGGCCGTTCTGCTTTCCGAGCTGATACAACCCGAATCATGGCCACCGCTGCTGCACAGATGTCCGAACTCGTCCGCGCGACCAGCGTACGGCAGGTGCGGCTCGTCTGCGGAGTGATCCTGTTCTGTTATGTGATCAGCCATTTCCTCAACCATGCGCTCGGCAATATCTCGGTCGAGGCCATGGAAGCCGGGGTCACCTACCACATCCTGTTCTGGCAGTTCCTGCCCGTCGCGATCGTGTTCTACACCGCTGCGCTGACGCATATGGGGCTCGGCATCTACGCGCTGTATCAGCGCCGCCAGTTCCGCTGGCGGACGACCGAGCCGCTGCAGCTCGCGCTGGGCTTGAGCATCCCTGCTCTGGTCATGGGCCACGTGGTCGGGGTGCGGCTCGGCTACACGCTGTACGATCACCAGAAGCTCTACCCGCAGGAGCTCTACCTGTTCTTCGTCGCCGCGCCCGGCCGGCTCTGGCAGATGACGATCCTGCTCGTGATCGCCTGGGTCCATGGCTGCATCGGCATCTATTTCTGGCTGCGCCTCAAACCGTTCTTCACCCGCGCGGCGCCCTATCTGCTCGCCGCCGCCGTGCTGATCCCGACGCTGTCGCTGCTCGGCATCTACCAGGGCGGCCGCAGCGTCGCGCTCGAAGCCGAAGACGGCGAATGGCGCGCGCAAAATCTCACCCGACGCCAGGTCGGCACCACGGCCGAGGCCGCGACGCTCGATCGCATCACCGGCGGCTTCACGATCGCCTATTTCGGGCTGGTGGGCCTGGCGCTGGCGGCGCGCGGCGTGCGCGCCTGGCGGGAGCGCCGCGGCGGCGTGATCGCGCTGTCCTACGGCAACGGCAAGACGGTGCGGGTTCCCAAGGGCCTCTCGGTGCTGGAGGCGAGCCTGCGCCACAATCTGCCGCATGCCAGCGTCTGCGGCGGCCGGGCCCGCTGCTCGACCTGCCGCATCCGGATCATCGGCGATCATGCCACGCTGCCCGAGCCGTCGCAGCGCGAAGCCTTCGTGCTGACGCGCGTCGGCACCAACGATCCCTCGATCCGGCTGGCCTGCCAGTTGCGGCCGACGTCGGACCTCTCCTTCTTCCAGCTCTTCACCCCGCAAGCGACGACGGCGACCGCGCACGCCTCGGCGCCGGCGAGCATCGGCCAGGAGCGCTATCTCGTCAGCCTGTTCGTGGACATGCGCGGCTCGACGCAGCTCGCCGAGAAACGGCTGCCGTTCGACACCGTCTTCATCGTCAACCGCTTCCTCGGCGCGGTGTCGCAGGCGGTGATCGAGAATGGCGGCCAGCCCAACCAGTTCGTCGGCGACGGCATGCTGGCGCTGTTCGGGCTCACGGCCGATCCGCAAACCGCCTGTCGGCAAGCGCTGAAGGCGGCAAGCGGCATCGCCACCCAACTCGACGAACTGAACCGGCTCCTGAGCCATGATCTTCGCCAGCCGATCCGCTTCGGCATCGGCATTCACGGCGGCGAGGTCATCATCGGCGACATCGGTTATCGCGATCACATCGTCTTCACGGCGCTGGGCGATGCCGTCAACGTCGCCGCCCGCCTCCAGGACATGACCAAGACGCTGGCCTGCGAGGCGATCGTCTCGGACGAGATCAGCCGCAGCGCGGGCCTCCCCGACGATGCCCTGCCGCACCAGGAGGTCGCGATCCGCGGCCGCGACGAGCCGCTTGCCGTGCGGGTGGTGGCGGATGCGCGGGAGCTGGCGGCATTGGTCGATCGCAGCGAGCGCGTCGCGGCGTAAGGTCTCCCTCCCCCGCTTGCGGGGGAGGGTTGGGGAGAGGGTGTCTCCGCAACGGGACAGCCCCCTAGAGGAGAGAGCCCTCACCCGGCACTTCGTGCCGACCTCTCCCGCAAGCGGGAGAGGTGGTGCACCACCGTCGCGGCTACAGCTTGGGCTCAATCTCATCGCCGCGTAACACCGGCCTGCTGCGACGCAGCGGAATGGGCCTGCTGCGAAAGCACGAATTGACTTCGTTCCGATCGTTGCAACAGATGAGCGCGGGTCCGCGGTGATGGCCGCTGACAGAAGAAAGGCTCCGGGAGGAGACGAGGATGTTCGATCGACGCGACCTGCTCAAGGGAGCGGGCTTGACCGCTCTTGCGGCCACACTGAATGCCACGAGGGCGTCGGCACTCGGCACCGTCACGCTTCCGTTCGCCAATGGCGAACGGCCGCTGGTGAAATACCCGCAGAAGCGGCCGATGATCGGCCTCACCAGCCGGCCGCCGCAGCTCGAGACGCCGTTTGCGATCTTCAACGACGGTCCGATCACGCCGAACAACGCGTTCTTCGTGCGCTATCACCTCTCCGACCTGCCCTACGATCTCGATCCCGACAAATTCACGCTGGAGGTCAAGGGCAAGGTTGACAAGCCGCTCAAACTTTCGCTGAAGGACATCCGGAAGATGAAGTCGACGGAGATCGTCGCCGTCGCCCAGTGCTCCGGCAACAGCCGCGGCTTCTTCGAGCCGCGCGTCGCCGGCGGCCAGCTCGCCAACGGCGCCATGGGCTGTGCGCGCTGGCGCGGCGTGCCGCTGAAAGCCGTGCTGGACATGGCCGGCGTGCAGAGCGGCGCCAAGCAGGTCACATTCAACGGCATGGACGGGCCGGTCAGCGACAAGACGCCTGACTTCGTCAAGGCGCTCGACATCGATCACGCCAATGACGGCGAGGTCATGCTGGCCTACGGCATGAACGGCGAGGATCTGCCGTTCCTCAACGGCTTCCCGCTGCGCCTGATCGTGCCCGGCTATTACGGCACCTACTGGGTCAAGCACCTCAACGAGATCACCGTCATCGACAATGTCTATGACGGCTTCTGGATGAAGTCGGCCTATCGCATTCCGGATACACCGAACAACGCGGTCGAGCCCGGCACCGCGCCGAAGGCGACCATCCCGATCAACCGCTTCACCATCCGCTCTTTCATCACCAGCGTGCCTGACGGCGCCAAGCTGAAGGCGGGAGCTGTGACCTTGCGCGGCATCGCCTTTGACGGCGGCAAGGGCATCAGGGAGGTCCAGGTCTCCACTGACGGCGGCAAGAGCTGGGTGAACGCCAAGCTCGGCAAGGATCTCGGCAAATACGCCTTCCGCGAATGGAAGTTGCCGGTGAAGCTCGCGGCGGGCAGCGTTGAGCTCAAGGTGCGCGCCACCGGCAATGGCGGCGAGACGCAGCCGGACACGCCGCGCTGGAACCCGGCGGGTTATTTGCGCAACGTGGTCGAGACCGTCCGCGTGACGGCCGCCTGAGGGAGAATGATCATGCAGCGCACCGTTCTCCTCGCCGTCTCGCTCGGCCTTGTCGCCGCGATGGGTTCGGCACTTGCCGCGCCGGTCAACTACAAGACCCCTGATGAGGTCGCCGCGTTCAAGCCGGGCCCCGGCCTCGAGGTCGTCAAGGGCAATTGCAGCGCCTGCCACTCGGCCGACTACATCAAGACGCAGCCGCCGATGAAGGACAGGAAAGGCTTCTGGCAGGCCGAGGTGACCAAGATGATCAAGGTCTATGGCGCGCCGATCGACGATGCAGATGTCGGCAAGATCGTCGATTTCCTGGCCGCGACGTATTGACTGACAGCGCGCAGCACGCGGGCTGTTTGACCGCGAAACGGGCAAAACCGGCAAAAGCGCCGCGAAGTTGAGCGGAATTCGGCGAAATGCCGATGTGGTTTGAGCTACCAAGCCCGCCACATTCCGCGTATCCTGTTAGGACCGAACCGGCCGGTTGGCGGGGACTGGCGGTTCGGAGATTTCGGAGGAAGACCCGCGGAGAAGTCGTGATGGCTAAAGGTACGGTCAAGTGGTTCAACCCGACGAAGGGTTATGGATTTATCCAGCCTGCGTCGGGAGGCAAGGATGTGTTCGTGCATATCTCGGCAGTGCAGAAGGCCGGTCTGTCGACCCTGAACGAGGGACAGACGGTGGAATACGAAGAGATCGCAAACCGGGGCAAGACTTCCGCAGAGAACCTCAAAGTATAAGCCCGCCAGCCTTTGCTGCCTCCCGGATCACCTTCCGGGAGCGGGCCAAGAAAATTTCAGAAGACGGCCAGTGCATTCGACGACAGGCGTTGCGATTGCACGAGGATAGCTATTTTTCCTGCGAAGACCGCTTGTTCGACGCCGCAGCAATGACAATCGCGACGACATTTCGTCAGCCCACCGGCAACGGTGCGTCGCGCTTGATCTCTTCCATCACCGCATAGGTCCGCGTCTCGCGCACGCCCGGCATCGACAGCAGGGTCTCGCCGAGGAAGCGTCGATAGGCGGACATGTCCGCGAGCCGCGCCTTCACAAGATAGTCGAAGCCGCCGGCAACCATGTGACACTCCAGCACCTCCGGCGCGAGCTTCACCGCGCGCGCGAACCGCTCGAAATTGTCGGGCGTGGTCTTGTCGAGCAGCACTTCGACGAACACCAGAAGGCCAAGGCCGAGCCGATGCGGGTTGAGCCGCGCGCCGTAGCCCTCGACGAAGCCCTCGCGCTGCAGCCGCTTCAGCCGCTCGCCGATCGAGGTCGGCGACAGCCCGATGCGCTCGGCGAGGTCGACATTGGCGATCCGCCCATCCTCCTGCAAAATCGAGAGGATTCTCCGGTCGATCCTATCTAGTTCCATATTATCTGAGGTCATATGCCCATCGATCTTCGTTTTCTAAGGCAAATTTGCTAGATTGTCTATCGAACTACGGTCACGCGGGCTTTATCCTGAACTCAGCCACAGGACACGCCATGCCGAACATCCCGCCTCCCTTTGCCGCCCCCTACTCGCCGGACGATGCCGAGCTTGCTGCGCAGCTGTTGCCGGCGTCGCATCTCTCCCCGCCGCAGGAAGCCCGGATCGACCGGACCGCGACCCGGCTGATCGAGGCGATCCGCAAGCGCGACGATCGGCTTGCAGGTAATCTTGGCGGGGTCGAGGACATGCTGCGGGAGTTCGCGCTCTCGACCAAGGAGGGCCTCGCGCTGATGGTGCTGGCCGAGGCACTGCTGCGCGTGCCCGACGCCCGCACCGCCAACCAGTTCATCGAGGACAAGCTCGGCGAGGGTGACTTCATCCACCACGAGACCAAGTCCACGGCCTTCCTGGTCAACGCCTCGGCCTGGGCGCTCGGGCTGTCCGCGCGGGTGATCCAGCCCGGCGAAACGCCCGACGGCACCATCGGCCGCCTCGTCAAGCGGCTGGGAGCGCCGGCGGTGCGCACCGCGACGCGCCAGGCGATGCGGCTGATGGGCAATCATTTCGTGCTCGGCGAGACCATCGAGCAGGCGCTGGAGCGGGCGCAGCCGCGCTCCGGCCAGAAGTCGCGCTATTCCTTCGACATGCTCGGCGAAGGCGCGCGCACGGCGGCCGACGCGACGCGCTATTTCGATGCCTATGCCAGCGCGATCGAAACCATCGGCAAGGCCGCAGGCACTCATTCCCTGCCCGACCGGCCCGGCATCTCGGTCAAGCTCTCGGCGCTGCATCCGCGCTTCGAGGCGATCAGCCGCGCGCGGGTGATGGCCGAGCTGGTGCCGCTGCTGCTCGATCTGGCGCAGCGTGCCAAGGCCCATGACCTCAATTTCACCGTCGATGCCGAGGAAGCCGACCGGCTGGAACTGTCGCTCGACGTGATCGCGGCAACGCTCGCCGATTCCTCGCTCAAAGGCTGGGACGGATTTGGCCTTGCGATCCAGGCCTATCAGAAGCGCGCCGCCGCCGTGATCGACCATGTCGATGCACTTGCGCGCGCGCATGACCGCAGGCTGATGGTGCGCCTGGTCAAGGGCGCTTATTGGGACACCGAGATCAAGCGCGCGCAGGAGCGCGGGCTCATTGGCTATCCCGTGTTCACGCGCAAGGCGATGACGGACCTGAACTACGTTGCCTGCGCGACGAAGCTGCTGGCCCTGCGACCGCGCATCTTCCCGCAATTCGCCACCCACAACGCGCTGACGGTCGCGACCGTGCTGGAGCTCGCCGCGAGCGGCGGCGGCTTCGAATTCCAGCGCCTGCACGGCATGGGCGAGGCGCTGTACGAGCAGCTCGCCAAGGAGAAGCCCGACATCGCTTACCGCACCTATGCGCCGGTCGGCAGCCATCGCGACCTGCTGGCCTATCTGGTGCGGCGCCTCTTGGAGAACGGCGCCAACTCCTCCTTCGTGGCGCAGGCTGCCGATTATCGCGTGCCGGTGACGGCACTGCTGCAGCGTCCGGCGGATGCCATTGTCCGGCCGCAGGCGGCAGCTCATTCCAGGATTCCGTTGCCGGCCGACCTGTTCGCGCCGGAGCGGCGCAATTCGCGCGGCGTCGAATTCGGCGCGCGCCTCGCGCTCGACCAATTGCTGGCCGGCGTGAAGGCCGAGGCCGTAGACCTCAAGCCCATCGCCGATGCCACGCCGGATCAGACCCATGCGGCAGTCGCTGCGGCGCGCGGGGGCTTTGCCGCCTGGAGCCGGACGCCGGCGGCCACGCGCGCGGCGGCACTGGAGCAGGCGGCGCATCTGCTGGAGAGCCGCAGCGTCCGCTTCATCGCGCTGCTGCAAGCCGAGGGCGGCAAGACGCTCGACGATGCGCTCTCGGAGCTGCGGGAAGCCGCGGATTTCTGCCGCTATTATGCTGCGCAAGGCCGCAAGCTGTTCGGCGCTGATACCGCGATGCCCGGCCCGACCGGCGAGAGCAATGCGCTCGCGATGCGCGGCCGCGGCGTCTTCGTTGCGATCTCGCCATGGAATTTCCCGCTGGCGATTTTCCTCGGTCAGGTCGCGGCCGCGCTGATGGCCGGCAACAGCGTGGTGGCAAAGCCGGCGGAGCAGACGCCGCGCATCGCGCGCGAAGCCGTCGCCCTGTTGCACGAGGCCGGCATCCCCGGAACCGCGCTGCATCTCGTCACCGGCGACGGCAAGATCGGCGCGATGCTGACGGCGCATCCTGACATCGCGGGCGTCGTCTTCACCGGCTCGACCGAGGTCGCCCGCCTGATCAACCGGACGCTCGCCGCCAAGGACGGGCCGATCGTGCCGCTGATCGCCGAGACCGGCGGCATCAACGCGATGATTGCGGATGCCACCGCGTTGCCCGAGCAGGTCGCCGACGACGTCGTCACCTCCGCGTTCCGTTCCGCCGGCCAGCGCTGCTCGGCGCTGCGTCTCCTGTTCGTGCAGGAGGACGTTGCCGACCGCATGATCGAGATGATCGCGGGCGCTGCGCGCGAATTGAAGATCGGCGATCCCTCCGATGTCGCGACCCATGTCGGCCCGGTGATCGACCTCGAGGCCAAGCAGCGCCTCAATGCGCATGTCGCGCGGATGAAGCGCGAGGCGAAACTCCACTTTGCGGGCGACGCACCGGAGGGCTGCTTCGTCGCGCCGCACATCTTCGAGCTCAAGGACGCCGGCCAGCTCACCGAGGAGGTTTTTGGCCCGATCCTGCATGTCGTGCGCTATCGTGCGGAACACCTCGGGCGCGTGCTGCAGGCGATCGAGCGCACCGGCTACGGGCTCACCCTCGGCATCCACTCCCGCATCGACGACACCGTCGAAGCCATCATCGATCGCGCTGAGATCGGCAACATCTATGTCAACCGCAACATGATCGGCGCCGTGGTCGGCGTGCAGCCGTTCGGCGGCAACGGCCTCTCCGGAACCGGCCCCAAGGCCGGCGGCCCGCATTACCTCGCGCGCTTCGCCACCGAGCAGACGGTGACCATCAACACCGCTGCTGCCGGCGGCAACGCTGCGCTGCTTGCGGGCGAGGAGTGAGGCCCTGCGCCGGGCGCCGTTGCATCCCGCGGAAACATCGGTCTAATGGCTCCTACCACCGGCCCGCGGCAATTCCAGCGCGCGGGAAACGACCGAAGCCAAGGGAGCGACGCTGCGATGGATAAGGGCATTTTTGCCGGCCTGAAGGTTCTGGACTGCGCGAGCTTCATCGCAGCGCCCGCGGCCGCGACCGTGCTGTCGGATTTCGGCGCCGACGTCATCAAGATCGAGCCGCCCGGCGCCGGCGACCCTTATCGCAACCTGCCGAACCTGCCGGGCTATCCGACCGGCGAGCACAATTTCGCCTGGCTGCTGGAAGCCCGCAACAAGAAGAGCATCGCGCTCGACCTTGCCAAGCCGGAGGCGCAGGCCGTGCTGTACAAGCTGGTGGCAGAAGCCGACGTCTTCATCACCAACATGCCGCCGCCGGTGCGGGCCAAGCTCGGCATCACCTATGACCATCTCGCCCATCTCAATGACCGGCTCATCTACGCCTCCTTCACCGGCTATGGCGAGAAGGGCGAGGAGGCCAACAAGCCCGGCTTCGACAGCAACGCCTATTGGGCGCGCTCCGGCCTGATGGATCTGGTCCGCGCCGACACCGACACCACGCCGGCGCGCTCGGTCGCCGGCATGGGCGACCATCCCTGCGCCATGGCGTTCTACGGCGCCATCGTCACCGCGCTGTACCAGCGCGAGAAGACCGGCAAGGGCTCGCATGTCGCCTCCAATCTGATGGCGAACGGGGTGTGGGCCGCGAGCGTGCTGGCGCAGGCAAAACTCTGCGGAGCCAAGTTCGGCGAGCGGCGCTCGCGCGAGCGCGCGCTGAATGCGGTCGCCAACCACTACCAGTGCAAGGACGGCCGCTGGCTGATCCTGTCCCTGCTGAGCGAGGAGAAGCAGTTTCCGACGCTCGCCAAGTGCCTGGGGCGCGAGGACCTGATCGCCGATCCGCGCTTCGCCACCAAGGCCGACCGCCACGCCCGCTCGGTCGAGCTGATCAGGATCTTTGACGAGACCTTTGCGACGAAGGACCTCGCCGAATGGCGCAAGATCCTCGACGGCAATGGCCTCGTGTTCGGCGTCGTCGCCGTTCTCGACGACATCCCGAACGACAAGCAGATGCTCGACAACGAGGTGCTGGTGCCGTTCGAGAACGACACCATGCTCACCATCAGCAGCCCGATCTGGATCGACGGCACCAAGAAGGTGCAGCCGCGCAAGCCGCCCGCCGTCGGCGAGCACAGCGACGAGATTTTGCGCGGGGCGGGATACGACGAGGCGGCGATCAAGCAGCTGCGGGGTTCGGGGGCTGTCGGCTAAGGCGGCGCCTCGCACTCCACTGTCGTCCCGGTTCAGCGCTCCGCTTCGCTGCACTTGTCCGGGACGACGATAGCGAAATAGCTCGCGCGCGCAGATGCATTGCTGGATTGCTTCGCTGCGCTCGCAATGACGGCGCAGGACCATCCCGGTATAATATTCGGCAAGACATCAACGTCGCGAGGTCCCATGCCCAGCTATCGCCTGCACTACTTCCCGGAATCCGGCAACAGCTACAAGCTGGCGCTGATGCTGACGCTGTGCGGCGAGAGGTTCGAGCCGGTCTGGACCGATTTTGCCGGCGGCGTCACGCGCACGGCGGAATGGCGCAAGGCGGTGAACGAGATGGGCGAGATTCCCGTGCTCGAGATCGACGGCGTGAAGATGACGCAGACCGCGCCGCTCCTGCTCAAGCTCGCCGAGCGATATGGCCGCTTCGGCGCCGAGACCGAGAACGAAAACTTCGAGCTGCTGCGTTGGCTGTTCTGGGACAACCACAAGCTCACCGGCTACATGGCGACCTATCGTTTCATGCGCGCCTTCACCGAGAAGAACGATCAGCAGGTGCTGAAGCATTTTCGCCGCCGGCTTGAGGATTTCCTCGGCATTCTCGACGGGCATCTTCAGCACAACGACTTCGCGATCGGCGCAAGGCCGACGGTCGCCGATATCTCGATGATGGCCTACCTGCATTACCCTAGCGACGAGCACGGGTTCGACTTCGCCACGAGCCATCCCGCCATCCACGCCTGGCTCGGCCGCATCGCCGCCCTGCCCGGCTGGAAGCCGGCCTATGAGCTGCTGCCGGGCAAGCGGATGACGAATTACGCGAAATGAGGGGCTCTTTCTTCTCCCTCTCCCCGCTTGCGGGGAGAGGGTTGGGGTGAGGGGGAGTCTCCACGGGGACGGTGACGGCGAGACTCGCGGAGAGTCCCCCTCACCCGCCGCGCTTCGCGCGTCGGCCTCTCCCCGCAAGCGGGGCGACGCGACCCTCGCGGCTCGTTCCGAGACTCAGTCGACAGATCCTACCGCAGCGACAGCCAGCCGAGCGTGAACAGGATGCCGCCGACGACGACGGCCATCGCGATCGCCCAGACGCTGACGCGGGCGCTGCCGGCGACCTGCTTGGCTTCTTCGTTCTGCGCGATCTGGCGATTGCGCGCCTTGTTGGCGTTGCCCGTATCCATCATGAATCATCCAAATCGCTTGTTGGCTAACGCGTCTTGATGAAGCACATGCCGATGCGGCGCGAGGCCGCGGCGGCCTGACAGCTGAGACCGTTAGCACAGTTCCATGACGTAAAACTCTTGTCCGGCGTTCCCGATCCCGCATCTGCAAGGGAACAATGCGCGCCCCAGCCGTCCTGATACTCGCTTCCAGCGAGCTCGCGGCTGCCGCGGGTCTGCGGCCGGCTGGCGAATCCGCGTGAGAAATCAGGACGTTTACCCGCGGCGAAGGCGGTCAGGATGTCGCGGCGACGCAGCTGATCGCCGACGAAATGCGGCGAGGCCGGCACGATGGCCGCGTTGGACGGCTTGTCGGCGAGCCAGTCGACGCCTGGAAAATGGAAGCCGCCGATGCCGCGGGTCTGGTGGCACCCTGAGCAGGTGACGTCATTGAGACGACGCTGAAAGCCCGCGACCGAGCGGATGTTCTGCATGTCTCCGCGCGCGGCGGCCTGCTTCAGCGCGCCGACCACGTCGTCATCGGTGAAGACCGGGTCGCCGCCCTCGCCTTTCTCCTCTCCTTGCACCATGCCGAACTCGGGCTGCAGCGCGGAAGCGTCGAGGCCGGCGGGCGTCGGCACCACCGCAGCCTTGGCCAGGAATCTTTCCGGGATCAGCACCGTGCCGCGATCGAATTCGCGCAGATTCCCGGGTGCGAGCAGCCAGTGCTTGAAATCGCGCCGGAGCGCCTCGTCGGCAAGGATGCGGGCGCGGTCGATCTGGTTCTCGAGCACCGCCTCCGCGAACGTCTTCGTCGCGGCGTCGTATTTGAACACCTTGAGCAGATAGTCGGAGCGGAAATCGTGTAGCGCCGATTTCGGCGCGACAGAGAGCTGGATGTTGGTCTCGATGCGGTCGAGCATGGCATCGTCCCGGCCACCGATCAGCTCCTGCCAGTTGCCGTTGTCGAGCCAGCGCCGCGCGATCTCGGCGCAGCTGACCGGCTTGCCGTTCCCCTCCCTCTGGCGCGCATCCCGCGCTTTCAGCACCAGATTGAACGTCATCGGCAGGCGCGTCGCGGGCTTGCCGCCGTCGAACCGCGTCAGCCGGTAGATCAACCGGATCTCGCCGCAAGATTCTTCGGCGACATAGGCGCGGTCCATGCGATTGACGATGCCGGCCAGCACGAAGCGCGTGTCGGGCGATGTCAGATTGGCCCGATCGAACAGCTGCACGTCGAAACCTTCGCCGGTGCCGATGGTCTCGGTCGGCCAAGCCGCCTTCTGCCTGGCGATGTAGCGCTCGAGCTCCGCGTCGATCGCGGGAGGAATCTCCTTGAGCTGCGGCAGCGCCGCGAATAGCCGGTCGGTCGTCAGCGGACCGTCCGCCTTGCGCTCCGGCGCCAGCAGGCGCGCGATCGTGAGGACGTCGCCGTCGTCGAGCTTGCGCAACAGATCGGGATCGGTGATTGCTGTGCCGCGCGTCAGCTGTGCGGTTTCCGCGGCCGACGACGAGGCGGCGCCGCCAAGCAACACGGCAGCAGCAACGAGAATTCGCAGCGCGCGGCTCATGCCTTAGGTAACACCGCGCCGGGACACCTATTCAAGCAAAAAGGCGCCTCACATGCTGGTGAAACGCCTCTTCGAAGTCGAATATCGGACGCTCAGCGTGCGACGATCAGCCCCTTGCTGGTGACGACCACCCAGCGGCCGTCCTGGCGGCGGATCGCATCGACGCGGCCGACGCCGGGGATGGGGTCGCCGGGATAGACCTCGTAGAGGCCATCGCGGCCCTCGATCAGCGCACCGCCGTTGCCGGCGTTGCGCAGCCGCCAGCCTTCGATAGTCGGCAGACGGCCGACCTCGGGCTTGGGAGCGGCAGCCACCGGGGCCGCTGCGGCGGCGGTCGCAACCTGGGTCGGCGCGACCGAGCCGGTGATCTCCTTCGCGGGCGCCGCAGCTGCGGCAGCCTGCGCCGGCGCGGCGGGCGGCGTGACACGCAGCTTGTCGACCGCTTCCGACAGCTTTGCGATCCTGGCGAGCGGCTCGGCCTGCGCCTTCTCGAGCTTGTCGAGACGGTCGTTGGCGCGATTGAACTGGCTGAGACCCGTCTTCGAGCTGTGCTCGACATTGGCCTTGAGCGCGACGAGATCGGCATCGATCCGCGCAACCGAAGCATCGAGCGCGCTGGTATCAGTGACCTGCACCGGCGCCTGGGCGGGGTTTGCGAAATGCATCATGCCGGCGGTTGCGAGCGCGCCGCTGATCGCGCCGACACCGGCTGCGATCGCCACCACCGCGGCCATCGCCGACAGGCGCCGCTTGCTGCCGGCCTCGCGCAGCGCGTCCGCCTTCATATGCGGAGCAGAATCCTCGCGGTCCCAGCTGCGCTCCGAGGGCGCCATGACGATGAGCTTGCCGGGCTTCGGCTCCGGCTTGCTCTCGGCTTTGGGCTCGACCTTGGCTTCGATCTTCGGCACCTCGATCTTCGGTGGCTCGACCTTCACCGGGTCGGGCTTCGGCGGCGCCTCGTGGTCAGGCGCGATCGAGGGGGCGTCGATCCCGGCAGCCTCGACAGCCTGCGGCACGGTCGTCCCGGCTTCGACGACGCTGTTGTCCTGGGCAGCCTGCTCAGCCATTGGTTCGCTCACGGTTCAAATACTCCGCTCTGGATTGACCTTTTGGTAACTTTCATTGCTTGCGAAATCCTTACCTTGGGACCCGCTTACCGAAGTTTTAGGAAATTATCCGGGGCCGAATTAGGCCGGGAAGATGGAACCGGTGTGGCGGGCGTGAAACAATTTGTAACCGGGGCAAGATGAACGGCGGAGGAATGAGGCTACGCGCCGGTGATAGATCGAGCGCCCGCTCTAGCCACATCGTCATTGCGAGCGCAGCGAAGCAATCCAGCAGTCTGGATTGCTTCGTCGCAACGGCTCCTCGCAATGACGGAGCGGGCAGCACCCGCCCCTCACATCACAGTCCGTCACATCACGACCGGCGCATCCGGCAGCTCGTTCGCGGGCGAGGCCTGCGGCGGAAAATGCCGCGCCAATTGGCGCGACACCGCTTCGATGCCGCCGATGACGCCGCGCTCGAATTGGCCGGAGGCGAACTCCGACTCCATGGCGTGACAGATGCTCTCCCAGCCCGCCGCGCCGACCTTCGCGTCGATGCCACGATCGGCGATGATCTCGACGTCGCGATCGGCGAGCAGGAGATAGATCAGGACGCCGTTGTTGTGCGCGGTGTCCCAGATGCGTAAGTGCGAGAACACGTCGAGCGCACGCGCCCGCGCCGGCTGGTTGCGAAACAGCGGCACGCCGTCGAGCGCGCCTTCGACCACGAAACGAACCTGGCCGGAATGGGTGGCTTCGCCGCGCCTGATCGCCTGCTCGATGCGGGCGAGGACGTCTGGCGGAAATATCTGCCTTGCCCGCCAATGATACTGCACGAGATGTCTGGCAATGCGCTTGATGCTCATGACCGCTACCAGCTCCCCGAGGCGCCGCCGCCGCCAAAACTGCCCCCGCCGCCGCTGAACCCGCCGCTGCTCGACGATCCGCTGCTCCAGCCGCCTCCCGACGAGCCGCTCGACCAGGAGCCGCCGCGCGAGCGGCCGGTGCCCGGCGTGATCGCCGAAAACAGATCGGCGATGAAACCGATGATGAAGCCGAGCACGCCGACGGCGGCGGCGAGCGCTGCGGAGCCGAGGATGACCCAGGTCACCGCCGCAATGATGCCCCCGGTCACCAGTGATCCGAGCAACCGTCCCAGGATCGCCCGGAAGAAGCCGCCCACGCCGATCGAGGCAAACAGCGCCACGGCAAACACCGGTACGAGGTCGTCCAGATTGTGGGCGAAGTTCGCGGTGCGCGAGGGAGACGGCAAGGGCTCTCCTTCGATCACCCGCATCATGCGGTCGACGCCGTCGGAGATGCCGCCGGCGAAATCGCCTGCCCTGAACTTCGGCGTGATGACCTCATCGATGATCCGCCGCGACGTGACGTCGGTCAGAGCGCCTTCGAGGCCGTAACCGACCTCGATGCGCAAGTGCCGGTCGCTCTTGGCGACGACGAGGATCGCGCCGTCGTCGACCTTCTTGCGGCCGATCTTCCAGGCCTCCGCCACCCGGATCGAGAACTGCTCGATCGTCTCCGGCTGCGTGGTCGGCACGATCAGGACGGCGATCTGGCTGCCCTTGCGGCTCTCGAAGTCCTGCAGCTTTTGCGACAGCGCGGCGATGTCGGCGCTGGAGAGCGTGTCGGTCTGATCGACCACGCGGCCGGTGAGCTGGGGAACGGCGACGTCGGCGGAGGCGGGGAGCGCGAAGGGGAGCAGCAGCGCGAATACCACAATCGCCGACCACACTCTCGCTGTCATCGCCCGGCTTGACCGGGCGATCCAGTATTCCAGAGACGCCAGCGGGATCCGGCGGAGCCGCGGCGTACTGGATTCCCCGCTTTCGCGGGGAATGACAGCGGTGGGTTGGGCGCGCATCTGAGTCGAACGCGCCGCTACTTCGACGGCGCGGGAGCGGTGTTAAAATCCACCTTCGGCGCGGTCGAGATTGCCTTCTCGTTCTCGACCGAGAAGTTCGGCTTCTCCTTGTAGCCGAACACCATCGCGGTGACGTTGCTCGGGAAGGAGCGGATGGTGACGTTGTAATCCTGCACCGACTTGATGTAGCGGTTGCGCGCTACCGTGATGCGGTTCTCGGTCCCCTCCAGCTGCGACATCAAATCCTTGAACAGGGCGTCGGACTTCAGCTGCGGATAGTTTTCGGTCACGACCAGCAGCCGCGACAGCGCGCTGGAGAGCTCGCCCTGGGCCGCCTGGAACTTCTGGAAGGCGGCGGGATCGTTCAGCACCTCGGGCGTCGCCTGGATGCTGCCTACCTTGGCGCGTGCGTTGGTGACGCCGAGCAGCACGTCCTTCTCCTGCTGCGCAAAGCCCTTCACCGAGTTGACGAGATTGGGCACGAGGTCGGCACGGCGCTGATACTGGTTCACGACCTCGGACCAGGCGGCCTTGATCTGCTCGTCCTCGCTCTGGATCGCGTTGTAGCCGCAATTGGTGAGGCTTAGCGAGGCCAGCGCCGCCAGCACGGTCAGGATCTTGCGCATTAAATTTCTCCCGGTGGAATCTGGCGCAAACTACCAGAACGGCTCCGCGGAGTGTCGAGATTTTTCCGTCATTCGGGGCGATGCGACGGGACCGCGCAAGCGTGGTCCCCGGGCATCGAACCCCGAATCTCGAGATTCCGGGTTCGCTTCGCGCCCCGGAATGACTGCGAGGAGTCCACCCAGCCGGCTGACGCAAGCCTCTTGCCTCGCACGGGCCGACATAGTCAACTCCCCGCAACAAGACGAAAATCGTCAGAGGGAACGCGATGACCTCGTTCGAGACCATCCTCGTGGAGCGGCCCGAGCCTGATATCACCCGGGTCGTGATGAACAGGCCCGAGGCGCGCAACGCGCAGAACCTGCAGATGACCTACGACCTCAACGCCGCCTTCGACGCGGCGGTGCAGGACGATGCGGTCAAGGTGATCATTCTCGCCGGCAATGGCCCGCACTTCTCCTCCGGCCACGATCTGCGCCCCGGCGGCAAGAATGCGGCCGGCGTCGATTTCCCGCCGATCGGAAATTGGGGCGGTTTCGCCGAGCCGAACGCCCATGGCCGCTTCGCGCGCGAGCAGGAAATCTATCTCCAGATCACCCGGCGCTGGCGCAATCTGGCGAAACCCACCATCGCCGAGGTGCACGGCAAGTGCATCGCCGGCGGGCTGATGCTGGCCTGGGCCTGCGATCTCATCGTCGCCAGCGACGACGCGCAATTCTGCGACCCCGTCGTCACCATGGGCGTCTGCGGCGTCGAATGGTTCGTGCACCCCTGGGAGCTGGGTCCGCGCAAGGCCAAGGAATTCCTGTTCACCGCCGACAATTGGAGCGCGCAGGAGGCGCACCAGCTCGGCATGGTCAACCAAGTCGTGCCGCGCAGCGAATTGTCGTCACGGGTGCTGGAGCTGGCGCGCAGGATTTCGACAAAGCCGTCCTTCGCGTTGAAGATGACCAAGGAAGCCGTCAACCGCTCGGTCGACGTGATGGGCCAGCCCGCCGCGATCGACCAGGCCTTCGCGCTGCATCAGCTCTGCCACGCCCACAATCTTCAGGAGTTCGGCATGATCGTCGATCCGTCCGGCCTGCATCCTTCCGTGCGCAAGCCGGCGGCGGCGGAGTAAACAACATGGATCTCAATCTCAGTGACGAGCAGAAGCTGCTGCGCGACAGCGCAGAGCGCTTCGTGGCCGGAAGCTACGATGCCGCTCACCGCCGCAAGATGGCGAACGATCCGCTCGGCTTCAGCCCCGCGGTGTGGAAGCAGTTCGCCGAGCTTGGCTGGCTGGCGCTGCCGTTGCCCGAGGAATTCGATGGGCTCGGCGGCGGCGCGGTCGAGATCGGCATTTTGATGGAAGCCTTCGGCCGCGGGCTGGTGTCGGAGCCCTATGTGGCGACCGTGGTGCTGGGCGCCGCACTGATCGCCAGATGCGGCAGCCATGAGCAGAAGCAGTCGAGCCTGCCCAAGGTCGCCGACGGATCACTGAAGCTTGCGTTTGCGCATTCCGAGCGCGCGGCGCGGTTCGACCTCGCCAAGGTCGCGACATCGGCGACCAAGACGGCGCAGGGCTGGCGCCTGTCCGGCAGCAAGATCGCGGTGCTCGACGGCCATGCCGCCGACGAGATCATCGTCTCCGCGCTCATGCACGACCATCATGGCCCTTCGGGACGGATCGGCCTGTTCGCCATGCCGGCAACGGCGCCGGGCCTTGCGATCTCCGACTACGCGCGCCTCGGCGGCGGACGCGCCTGCAACATCGAGCTGTCGGACGTGCATCTGCCCGAAGACGCCCTGCTCGGCGACGGCCACGACGCGCTGCCGGCGATCGAATGGGCCGTCGACCGCGCGATGGCCGCGCTCGGTGCCGAAGCCGTCGGCATCATGCAGACGCTGCTCGACACCACGCTCGAATACACCAAGATCCGGAAACAATTCGGCCGGCCGCTCTCGGCCAACCAGGTCATCCGCCACCGGCTCGCCGACATGGCCATGCAGGTCGACGAGGCGCGCTCGATGGCGCTGCGCGCCGCGCTGAAGGTGGACGCTGCGCCGACCGAGCGCGCCCGGGCGGCGTCGGGCGCGAAGGCGAAGATCGGCAGATGCGCCCGCTTCGTCGGCGAGCAGTCGATCCAGCTCCATGGCGGCATGGGCGTCACCGAGGAGCTGGAGGTTGGCGCCTATTTCAAGCGCCTCGTCGCCTTCGACACGCTGTTCGGCGGCAGCGCGCATCACTATGCCCGCCACGCCGAACTCGGCCGCAAGGCCTGACATCGGGAGAGCATCATGGACCTGTCGTTCAATGCCGAGGAGCGCGCTTTCCAGAGTGAGGTGCGCAGCTTCATCGCCAGGAATCTCACCGAGGAGATGAAGCGCGCGAGTGCGCTGACGCCGTCGGTGTTCTCCGACCCCGACATCGGCATGGCCTGGCAGCGCGCGCTGCACGCCCAGGGCTGGGGTGCGCCGGGCTGGCCAGTCGAATATGGCGGGCCGGCCTGGACGCCGTCGCAACGCTGGATCTTTGAAACCGAATGCGCGCGGGCCGGCGTGCCCAATGTCAACGTGATGGGCGTGAAGATGGTCGGGCCAGTCATCATCGGCTTCGGCTCGCCGGAGCAGAAGAACTTCTACCTGCCGCGGATTCTCTCCGGCGAGGATTATTGGTGCCAGGGCTATTCCGAGCCGGGCTCGGGCTCCGACCTCGCCTCGCTGAAGACGCGCGCCGTGCGCGACGGCGACGATTACATTATCAACGGCACCAAGATCTGGACAACGCACGCGCACCATGCCAACCGCATGTTCGCGCTGGTGCGCACCAGCGACGGTCCCAGGCAGCAGGACGGCATCAGCTTCATCCTGATCGACATGAAGACGCCGGGCATCACCACCCGTCCCATTCTCACCATCGGCGGCGACCACGAGGTCAACCAGGTGTTCTTCGACGACGTCCGCGTGCCCGTTGCCAACCGCGTCGGCGAGGAAGGCAAGGGCTGGACCTACGGCAAATATCTGCTGGAGTTCGAGCGCGGCGCGGGCATCGCTTCGGCCAAGTTGCGCGAGGGCTTGAGGGCGATCGCGGACCTTGCCGAGTCGGACCTGACCGGACGCGCCATCGACAGCCCAGACATCGCAACGCGCATCTCCGAGGTCGAGGTCGACATCGACGCGCTGGAGATGACCGAGCTGCGCGTGCTCTCGGCGCTGCAGACCGGGCAAAATCCCGGCGCGGTGTCCTCGATCCTGAAGCTGCGCAACAGCGAGATCCGCCAGGCCGTCACGCGGCTCGGCGCCGACGTGATCGGCCACGACGCGCTTGCCGTCGAGCCGATGCGCCCGCTCTACAAGCTCAACCACGAGCCTGTTATCCCTGAGGAGATGCTGACGATGGTGCCGGAATATCTCAACGGGCGCGCCTACACCATCTTCGGCGGCACCTCGGAGATCCAGCGCGACATCATCGCGAAGATGATGCTGGGGATTTAGCTCGGCTGTCCCAACACACTCGGTGTCGTCCCGGACAAGCGCGAGCGCAGATCCGGGACCCATAACCACAGGGAGATGTGGTTACGGGGACTCGGAGTTACCAGCTTCGCGCCACAATAACGCCTGTGGTTATGGTCCCGGGCTCGCGCTTCGCGCGCCCCGGGACGACAGTTGCGTGTGTGGTGGCAGCCCGCGCGACAACGCTACCCCGCCGCCCTCGCGTCCCGGATCGCCTGCCACACCTTCTGCGGCGTCAGCGGCGTATTCAGCTGGGTGATGCCGAGCTCGGCGAGCGCGTCCATCACGCCGTTGGTGACGCAGGGCGGCCCGCCGATGGCGCCGGATTCGCCGCAGCCCTTGGCGCCGAGCGGATTGGTGCGGCAGGGCGCGGAATCATCCAGCGTCACCACGATCGGCGGCACGTCGTCGGCGCGCGGGATGCAATAGTCCTGATAGCTCGCGGTCAGCAGCTGGCCGTCGGCGTCGTAGGACACGCCTTCATACAGCGCCTGGCCGATGCCTTGCGCCACGCCGCCATGGATCTGCCCGGTGACCAGCATCGGGTTCACCGCGACGCCGACGTCGTCGACCGTGGTGTAGCGCACGACCTTGGACACGCCGGTCTCGGGGTCGATCTCGACCTCGCAGATATGGGTGCCGTTCGGCCAGCTCGGACCATCCACCTCGCCTTCGGAATCGACACTGAGCTTGGCGCCGCTCTCCTTCTCGGCGAGATCAAACAGGCTGATGCGGCGGTCGGTGCCGACCACGGTGAGCATGCCGCCCTGGTACTCGATGTCCTCGATCGAGGTCTCCAGCACGTTGGCCGCCTTCTCGCGCGCCTTCTGGATCAGATCGTTGGAGGAAACCGCGACCGCCGTGCCGCCAACGAACAGCGAGCGCGAGCCGACGCTGCCAAAACCCGTGGCGAGATCGGTGTCGCCCTGCACCACGTCGATCTTCTCCATGGGAATGCCGAGCGTGTCGGAGATCATCTGGGTGTAGGTGGTCTGCAAGCCCTGCCCCATCGCCATGGTGCCGGAATGCAGCACGACCCGCCCTTGCGAGGTCGCTTGCAACGTGACCTTTTCGGTATGCGCGCGGCCGCCGGTCCATTCGATGTAGGAGGTGAGCCCGCGGCCGTAGAGCAGGCCCTTCTTTTTCGCCGCCTTCTTGCGCGCGGCAAAGCCGTCCCAATCGGCGAGCTTCACCGCGCGGTCGAGCATGTGGGCGAAGGCGCCGGAATCGTAGACCTGGCCGGCGGCATTGGTGTAGGGCAGCTGCGCCGGCTTGATGTAATTAGCCTTGCGGATCGCGCGCGGATCCATGCCGATTTTTCGCGCGGCGGCGTCAAAGAGACGCTCGACGATGAACACCGCCTCGGGGCGGCCGGCGCCGCGATAGGCGCCCACCGGCGCGGTGTGGGTCATCACCGACTGCACCTCGAAATGCACCAGCGGCAGATCGTAGACCCCGGTCTGTACGAACGGCCCGAGCACCAGCGGGATGATGTTGGCCGCTCCGGAAGAATAGGCGCCGGTGCAGCCGATCGACCTGACGCGATAGGCCAGCACCTTGCCCTTCTCATCCAGCGCGAAGGAGGCGGTCGAAGTGAGATCGCGGCCATGGGTGCCGCCGACGAACTCGTCGGTGCGGTCGCCGCGCCAGCGGATCTTCTTATTCAGCTTGGTTGCGGCATAGGCGACGATGCCGTCTTCCGGATAGAGGTTGGTCTTCTGGCCGAAGCCGCCGCCGATGTCGCCGACCAGGACGCGGACGCTGTCCTTGGGACGCTTGAGCACCGCTTCCGCCAGCACGTCGCGGGTCGAGGCCGGCGTCTGCGACTGCACGTGCAGCAGCAGGCGTCCCGTCTTCTTGTCGATCTCCGCGATGGTCGAGCGCGGCTCCATCGCGGAAGGCACCAGGCGCTGGCTGACGAGATCAAGCTCGACAACATGCGCCGCCTTGGCGAACGCCTCGTCCACCTTGGCAGCATCGCCGTAAGACATGGCGCCGACGATGTTGTCTGGCGCCTCCGGCCACACCACGGGCGCGCCGGGCTTGACGGCCTCGACGGGATCGACCACCGCGGGCAGCACGTCGTACTCGATCACGATCGCTTCGGCCGCGCTCTGCGCCTCCACCCGCGAGGACGCCACCACCGCGGCGACGGCCTCGCCGGCATAGCGCACAACCTCATGGGCCAGCAGCCGGCGCGGCGGCACCGTCATCGGCTTGCCGTCGGGGCGCTTGAAGATGTTCAGGGTCGGGATCGCGCCGATGTCGTCCTTGACGAGATCGGCGCCGGTATAGATGGCGGTGACGCCGGGCATCGCGGCTGCGGCGGTAGTGTCGATCGAGACGATCCTGGCGTGGGCGTGCGGCGAGCGCAGCACGTGCAACCACAGCGCGCCGTCGGCCGGCTTGTCGTCGATGAACTGCCCCTTCCCGGTGAGCAGTCTCTGGTCTTCCAAACGCTTGACGGGCTGCCCCGCTCCGAAACGCAAATTGCCGGGAAGAATGTTCATTCCGCTGTGTCCTCGAAATCCGCAAAAGCGACCGCGGCGGTTTTAACGGATTTTGCGGGCCAGACAACCGAGCCCCGGCACATCTGCAATGCGCCTCCGTGCCCCATGCGGCGGCTGCGGATCGGCCGGCTAGGACCGGTCGATATCGATGATGCCTACATCCACATCACGGCTGTCCGAGCCGCGCTTGACCGTGAGCCGGACGGTCTTGCCGGCCCCGGCCTGCTCCAGCGCGTCGGTCAGGTCGGAGAGGCGCCGAACCGGCTTGCCTTCGGCCGCGGTGATGATGTCTCCGACTGCTCCTGTCGAAAAGTTGACGCCGCGAATCCCCGCCCGCTCGGCCGGGCTGCCGGGGGCGGTCCGCACCACGATCACGCCCTCGACGCCGAGCCGGGTGGCAACATCCTCGCCGGCGGCCACGATGCCGATACCGGGCGTCGGCACCCGGCCGTTGCGGATGAGCTCGGGGACGATCCGGTTCACGACGTCGACCGGCACCGCGAAGCCGATGCCGGCGTTCGAGCCGGACGGCGATATGATCGCGGTCGTGACGCCGATCAGACGGCCGGCGGAATCCAGCAAGGGACCGCCTGAATTGCCGGGGTTGATCGCGGCATCGGTCTGGATGACGTTGGCGATCTCCCGGCCGCCATGGGTCGGAAGCCTGCGCTTGAGCGCGCTGATGATGCCGGAGGTCATCGATTGATCCAGCCCGAACGGATTGCCGATCGCAAAGGCGGCTTGGCCAACCTTCAGGTCGCTCGAGCTGCCGAGTCCCACGGGCGCCGGCAGCTCGCGCACGCTGCGGATTCGCAGCACCGCGAGATCGTAATTGGGAGCCCTGCCGACGAGGTCCACCTGCGCGACCTCTCCCGACGCAAAGCGCACGGCGATCTCGCTGCCATTGGCGACGACGTGATTGTTCGTCACGAGATGACCCTCGCGGTCCCAGACGAAGCCCGTGCCGGACGCGCCGCCGCCACCCTGGCCTTCGTCGCCCATGAGAGGACTGGCGGCCGATTTCACGGCGACCTGAACGACCGAGGGCGACACGCGCTCGAAGATGTCGATGGTCGCCTTTTCGCCATCCGACAGGGGCCCGCGCTGCTCGATGGCGCGCGCGGAGGGCGCCGCCCATGGGACATAGGAGATCGGGACATGCAGGATCTTCGCGGCCGTGACGGCGAGCAGCAGGGCGGCGAAGGCTGCCGCGGCAATCGCATAGCGACGGTTCATAAGTGATCACCGTATCTTGTGCTGGATGCGGGCTCTGAGGTGCACATGCGTGGGCGACAGAGGTCGCTCACGCGGCAACGCCGCAAGCGCACGGAAGTTTCTCTGTCAGGTAAGAGCCATTTTGCTCCCGACAGGTCGCCGGGGCAAATTGCCGCGTGGCAAGCGCTATGTCAGCTCGCGCAAAGCCGTCTCCACGACCTTGCGCGCCTCGGCGGTCAGCGGTGCCTGCGGCGGCACGGGGTCGCCGACATCGTAGCCCTGGATCGCGAGCCCGGCCTTGATGCAGGCGGCGAGGTTGAAGCGCGCGAAGGCTTCGTTGATGCGCCACAGCCTGCGCTGGAGCACCATCGCCTCGTTCCAGCGACCGGCCTTGCAGAGCTCGTAGAGCGCAACGCTCTGGCGCGGAATGATGCAGGCCGGGCCTGCCATCCAGCCGAGCCCGCCAATCAGCATCACCGCGGCCGGGATATGGGCGGAGGCCGAGAACACCCGCAAGGCATCCCCGCAGCGGTTCATGATCGAGAGCAGCCGGCCGGTGTTGGTCGAGGCGTCCTTGATGTAGCCGATGCGCGGATGCTCGGCGAGGCGCGCGATGGTGTCGAGGGTGAGATCGGAGCGCTGGAATTGCGGGTTGGTGTAGATGACGACGGGAATGTCGACGGCATCAGCAATGGCGCGGAAATAGGATTCGACCTGGGCATCAGTGAGCGGGAAATACGCTTCCAGGATCGCCAGGATGCCGTCGGCCCCAGACTTCTGGTAGGCCTTCGCCTGCGCCACCGCATCCGCAGTCGAGGTCGAGGCGACGCCGGCGATCACCGGCACGCGGCCCTTGGCGGCCTCGATCGTGGTCTGCACGACAGAGGCGCGTTGGGCGGCATTGAGATAGGCGAACTCGCCGGTCGAGCCCAGCGGCGTCAACCCGTGCACGCCGGCGCCGATCAGGTCGTCGCAGAGCCTGCGGAGGACTTCGGTGCGCACATTGCCGCCGGCATCGACGGGCGAGACGAGATAGGGGAAGACGCCGTGGAATTCGGACATGTCGGTCGATGGTCCAAGCATCGGAGCCCGCCAAAGGCCCCGTTGATTGCTGCTAACATGTGAGGAAATCGCCAGCAAGGCGGGCATTGACCAGTTCTTAAGGATGTTGCGAACTGGCCATGATGCCGCGCCCATCGCCCTACTCCGTATTAGGGAGTGATGACGATGGTGCCCGCATGCCTCTCACAATGCTGTCCAGGTATCTGCATCCCGATCCGCGCATCCGGCGCGAGCTCGTCGATCTCCTGTACACGTCATTGCCGCAAGTGTCCGCCATCGGCGTGACATCCGTAACGGGCGCCGTGGCGCTGACGGCCATGAGCGGTGACATAGGCTACGCCGTCATTTCGGGATTAATCTTCGTCACCGCGGCCGCCCGCGTCTATTCCCTGCTTCGCTACAAATCTCGCGCCACGCAGTTGTCGGACGCAGACGTGGTTCGCTGGGAGCGGCTCTACGGCGCCGGCGCGTCGGCATTCGGCCTTGCGCTAGGCCTGCTCTCCTATCGTGCGCTCGAACTCGACGATGACCCAGGCGCGTGGATCGCGTTCGGCCTCTCGATGTCGTTCTGCGTCGGCATGGTCTCGCGCGCCGCGATCCGCCCTTGGATCATCCTGAACACGGCCGCCATCCTCCTGCTGCCGACGATTGTCGGCGGCCTGCTCCGACCCGAATTCGCCTACAAGATCGGCGCGATCATGCTGGTGTTCTTCTGGCTGACCCTGCGCGAGGCCTCGAAGCACCTGTCTGCCGCGTTCGTCGAACGCGTCGAGGCCAAGCATCGGCTGGCGCGGCAGGCCACGCACGACTTTCTCACGGGATTGCCGAACCGCGCCGCGTTCTTCCAGGCCCTGGCCGAGACGCGCAGCGATTTCGCGATCGTCGCCATCGATCTCGACGGCTTCAAGCCCATCAACGACCGTCACGGCCATCAGGCCGGCGACGATCTGCTGCGCCAAGTGGCCGAGCGGCTGGCGTCGTGCGTCGGCAACACCGGCATCGCGGCACGCTTTGGCGGCGACGAATTCATGATGCTCCGACCTGTCAGGGCCGGCGAAGCCGGTCGTGAGGAGGCGTTCGCGCTGGCGCGTCAGGCCATTGGCGAGCTGTCGATGCCGTTCCTGCTGACGGACATTCCGGTCTGCATTGGCGCAAGCGCCGGCATTCTCGTCAGTACCGGGACCATCACTGCGGGCTCGGCCTCGCAATTGCTGGAACGGGTCGATCGTGCGCTCTATACGGCAAAGCGTGCGGGAGGCGGACGTTGCGTCTGGTCGGACGAATACGCCGGCGTCCAGCGCGCGGCAGGCTGAACAACTATAAAGCCTTGAGCAAGCGTATCCGCGTGCCCCAGGGATCGACCGCCTCCAGGCCGTCCGCAAGCGTCGTGACCTTCGCGCCGGCCTTGCGCAGGCGCTGCTCCTGGGCGGCGAGAATGTCCGGCTTGTCGGTCACGAGCGAGAACCAGGCAAGGCCGGTCGTCTGATCGTCGCGCTGGCCCGCGCCCTGGCTCTGCCAGACGTTGATACCGAGGTGATGATGATAGCGGCCGGACGACAGGAATGCCGCGCCGCTGCGGCTGCGGGTGGGATCGAGACCGATCGCACCATGATAGAAATTGCCGGCCTGCGCGAGATCGCCGACCCGCAGATGCATGTGACCGATGCGCAGGCCCTCGGGCGCCCCGGCATAATCGGGCACGCGTGGATTGGTCAGCGAGAGCAGGTCAGGAATGTTGAGCTCGTCGGCCGCCATCTTCACGCTGCCCTCGCTCCACTGCCATTGCGAGGGATCGCGATCGGCATAGACCTCGATGCCGTTGCCTTCGGGATCGTCGAGATAGACGGATTCGCTGACGAGGTGATCGGCAAAGCCCGACAGCTTCACGCGGTGCGAAGCGGCGTGGACCAGCCAGCGCGCCAGGTCCTTGCGGGTCGGCATCAGGAAGGCGGTGTGATAGAGACCGGCGGCGTTGCGCGGCTCGATCGCCGCATCGGGCCGGGCCTCCAACACCACCAGCGTGACGCCACCCGTGCCGAGCTTTGCCGCAGTCGCCGACCGCTCCATCACGGTGAGGCCGATCACGTCGCGATAATAATCCGCGATCGTGTCGAGGTGCTTCACCCGCAGCGTCACCATGCCGACCCGCATCGGCGTGCGGCTGGCATAGGTCGGCCCGCCGCCTTGCTGCATGCCTTCGGCGCGTGCCGCCGCCGTGGCGGCCGCCGCAAGCGAGGTCGCGCCGGCGAGTTGCAGCAGGGTGCGGCGGGTGAGGTCGACGGTCATGACGGCTCGCAATTCTTGAGGCCAAGGGGCGTAATCCCGGGATTGCTACACGTTCCCGTGAGGCCCTCCCAATCACATGTTCGTCGGCTTTACGGAGGCAGTCCCTGTCCTGGCCACCCGGCCAGTTTCGCAATTGCCCGCGACATCCCAGATTGAGGGCAATCACAGGAGCACGCCATGACCGATCCGAGCCCCCTGTCGTCATTCTCATCCGCCCTCGCGGACGTGGTGGCGCGCACCGCACCCTCGATCGTCTCCGTGCGTTCGCATCGCTTTCGCTCGACCGGCTTCGTCTGGAAGAGCGGCCTGATCGTCACCGCGGACGAGGCGCTGGCCGACGAGGGCGAGGTCGAGATCGGCCTGCCGGACGGTCGCACGAGTGCCGCCACGGTCGCCGGCCGCGACCACACCACCGACATCGCCCTGCTGCGCGCCGACATCGCGTCGACCCCGGTCCAGCTCGCGGCAATTGTCCCGCCGCTGGGCGCGTTGGCGGTCGTGGTCGCCACCAACCGCGACACGCCGAGCGCGGCGCTCGGGATGGTGTCGGCGTCCGGAAAGAGCTGGCGTTCCCTGCGCGGCGGCGAGATCGATGCGCGGATCGAGCTCGACGTCCGCCTGCGCGACAGCCAGCAGGGCGGCCTTGCGCTCGATGCCTCGGGACAAGCCTTCGGCACGGCGGTGCTCGGCCCGCGGCGCGTGCTGGTGATCCCGACGGCGACGATCGAGCGGGTCGCCTCCCAGCTGGAGGCGCGCGGCCGCATCGCGCGCGGCTATCTCGGCCTCGGGCTGCAGCCGGTGCGGCTCGACGACGGCGTCGGCGCGATGGTGATGAATGTCGACAAGACCGGACCGTCGGCCGCAGCCGGCATCCGTCAGGGCGACGTGATCGTCGCGGTCAACGGCCAGAAGCTGTCGGGCGTGCGCGCGCTGTCGCGGACGCTTGGACCTTCGAGCGTCGGCGCGGTGATCGACCTCGCGGTGCGCCGCGGCGGCGAGCCGGCCGGCTTCAAGGTCACGGTCGGCGAGAGGCCGGAGACGTGAGTGAAGACAGCTCCCCGGAGATCGTGGTGTCCCTGGAGATCGACGATCCCGCGCTCGCGGGCCGCCTGGCGGCTTTGCTCGGCAATGTCGCCGGGCTACGCCTTGCCGCGCCCGGCGAATCTGCCGCGGCGACGATCGTCGCGCGTGATCCGCGCATCATGCCTGACGACATCGCACTGACGCAGCGTGAGCTCGACGTGCTGGCACTGATGGCCGAGGGCGCCTCCAACAAGATGATCGCGCGCCGGCTCGGCATCTCCGTGCACACCGTCAAGTTCCATGTCGGCTCGCTGCTCGACAAGCTCGATGCCACCGGCCGCACCGATGCGGTGGCTCACGCCGCCCGTCGCGGCGTGATCGAGCTTTAGGGTCGGCGCGCGCTCAGGCGATCACGGTACCTTCGCGGCCTGAATGCGCGCTTTCAGGGCTGCGGCGCCGACCGCGCCGGGGATCACGCTGTCACCGACGACATAGCCGGGCGTTCCGTTGATGCCGAGCGCTGAGGCGAGGCGCATGTTCTGCTGCAAGGCCTCGCTCACCTCGGCGCTGGCCGCATTCTTCTCGATCTCCCCGGCGTTGAAGCCGAGATCGGCGGCGACCGCGAGCGCCGCGGCACGATCGACTCGGCCCTGCGTCGCCATCAGGCGGCGATGAAACTCGAGCGTTTCGGCGGCGCTGGGATGATGCATCTGCAGCGCGATCGCGACCTTGGCGGCTTCGACGGAGTCGGGGCCCAGGATCGGGAGCTCCTTGAGCACGATGCGCACGCTCGGCTCGTCGGCGATCAGCGCCAGCGTGTCGCCCAGGGCCTTACGACAATAGCCGCAGTTGAAGTCGTAGAACTCGACCAAAGTGCGGGCGCCTTCGGCGGCGCCGAGGGTCGTCTGCAGCGGCGCGGTGTACAGCGCCTTGGCGTTGTCACTGATCACCTGCCTGATGTTGCTCGCCGCAGGCGTCGGTGCGGTCTGCGCGGTGGCGTTGCGCTTGGCAATGAGGGCCACGAGCGCATTGCGCACCGCCTCGGGGTGATCGGCCAGGTATTTTTCGATTGCCGGGCCGAGGGCTTCCGGGTGCGCGGCGAGATATTGCTGGATGGCCTCGTCGACGTCCCTACGTTGCATCTCTGCGTACGCCGTGCTCGGCACCGCAATTGCGGCAGCGACGAATATGCCTAGCGCGGCTCCGTGGAGCCGGTGTAACGCAAGCCTTGGTCTGTCGATCATCGTTGGCATTGCCGAATTCCTCCACTTACCTCTCAACAGCATTTTAGCGCTCCCGTTGCCGCACAGGCGGCGCAACACGGCCGGGCTGAAGCGGCGCAACCCGGCTAGGCTGAGGCGGCGCAACCCGGCGAGGTCCGGCCGGCAAGCAGCGTTTCCCGAACGGCCCTGGGACGGTTCCGGCCGGACAGCTGATCGGACGGCTCGTAGAAGGCTCACGTTCTCCAGGCGCCTTCGGCTTCGACGGACGCGGCACGGGAACGGGCGAAGGCTTGACCGGCACAGGCTTCGGCGTGCGCGCCACGCAGGTGCCCTTGTCGTCACGCGTTTCGCCTGCCGCGCAGGGTTGCTGCGGCGAAAACTTCTTGCCGCTCTGTGCGACACACTGCGAGCGATCGTTCGGATTGACCGGGGCAGGACAGCACTCGCCGCTCGACGTCAGGTTTCCGGCCGCGCAGCACTTTCCCGCCGCGGTTGGCACATAGCCGGCGGCACAACAAAGCGAAATCTTCGGAATCTTGAACTTCGGTTGGCATTGCGTTCCGTCGGCGCTCGGAGTCTGGCCGACCGGACAGCACACCCCCTTCGAGGTCGCCTGGCTCTTCAGGCAACATTTGCCCGCGATCTTCACGTAACCCGGCGAACAGCAGTCCAGACATATCCCGCCCGGAATCTTGGGAATGAATTGCTGACACTTGCCGTTGACCAGAGCACCCGCGCAGCAAAGCTGCGCCCCGCCCGAACCGGTATAGATGTGATCGTTCTCGCAGCACTCGTGGTTGGGACCGATCGCCGTTTGCGTCGTTCCGCACATCGGCTTGCCGATGTCGGTCGAGGGATTGCCGCAAGCGCCGCCGGGCCGAAGATCAACCGCTGAGCAGCACTTGCCGTTGACCAGAGTCTCGGACTTTGCGCAGTCCGAGGCACAGGCGCCGTTGCTCCACACTTGATTGATCGGGCATACGGGCTTGCCCCCGGGGCCGCACACATGGGTCTGACAGGCTCGGAAGCTCGGCGGCGGCGGCGGCGGCAGCGGCACGCCGACGGGGCGCAAGCCCGGCAGAAGTTGTGCCGGCTGTTCGGCGCAGGTGCGCAGGATGGCGATGTCTCCCAGATGTCCCCGTGCGGACAGATCCGGCGGCGCGTCGGCATAGTCGATGAAATAGCTGAGCCGCGGCGGCGCGTCGTCACGGCGGATGCGCCAGGCCGGATTGCCTTGGAGCCCGTCGATTGCAAGCATATCGCTCTGACCGATCTGTGTGGCGAGCTTGGGATCGGTGGCGTGCCGCAACTGCTCCCCGGTGGTCCAGACGAAGCCGCCGCAGGAGCGCGGATTGATGTTGCCGTGCTGGTCGTAGCTGTAACCGATGGCGACGCCGCCATTGTCGTTGCGGAAGGTCTCGGGAAAGCCCACCGCATATTCGTCCGGCACGGCCTGCCAGATCGGCTGCTTTGCCTCCGTGACGCCGATCACCGTATAGCGCAGCACGCGGCCGATCGACGGCACCGACAGCGCTTCGAAATCCTGGGCGCCGGTCGGTGCCGGGCGCTCGGCGAGATACATCCGTCCTGCGTCATCGAAGGTGATGCGCGATATCTCGGTGGCGCCGGCCGCGAGCGACGCCGCCACCTCGATCCTGATGTCCGGGCCGAACGAACCATCGGCATTGAGGCCGACCGACCAGATCCGCGATCCCTCGGCGACCGCGTAGTAGAGACGATGATCGCGCACCGCGAGGCCGAACACCCGCCGTCCCGGCTCTGCGTAGCCCCAGGTCTCGGGCCGCGCACTGTCGAATTGCGGGCTGGTCAGATTGATGCCGGACCCGGCAGCTGCCGGCGAGGGCGCAATCCCGACGGCGGCGGTGCCGGTTGTGCCGTGATCGTAGACGCCGAGATCAGCGCCATTCATGCCGAAGCGATGGATGAGACCCGTCTCGCGGTCGGCGACGAACAGCGACTTCGTAGCGGGATCGTAGGCCAGTCCGCCGAGCGCTGCGCCCGAGTTCGCCCTTCCGGCGGTGACGACATTCGCAAACAGCTTCACCTCGCCGGTAAGGCCGTCGATCTTCCAGATCGACCCGGGCCCGCCTCCGGGTCCCCACTGCGCCGGCATGAAAGCCGCACCGTTTGTCCCGAACCTGACGTGCTGCGGCTTGCCATCGCTTCCGGGCGCAACGATCGACAGCCCGTAGGCCGAGGTTGCCGCGGCATAGATGTTGGCGGGCGATTGGTCGTCCAGGGCGACGCCGAACACCTGCCCGATCCATTTCGCGCTCACCGTGAAGGGCTTTGGCGCTCCGACGAGTTGCGCCTCCGGTGGACCGCCCATGCGGCTGAGATCGACGACACGCAGCGAGGGTCCGTCGGGATCGATGAACGAGCGCGCATCGGCGTCCTGGCCGAGCTCGATCTCGAATGGACGGAGCCCACCGGAGAAGCCGGTGACCGCAGCCTGCCCCGGCGCGTAGACGCCGCGCGGCGCCTGAGCCGAGGCCGCACTGCCGAGCGCCAGAACCAGGCTCGATGCGATCGCGATGCAGCGCATCGCGCGGGCTGAGACGACGAGCGATTTGTGTCGACGATGATCCATCATGTTGTGTCGCCTCATTTCGGGGGCTGAGGTCGGGGGACGCAGGTGCCGCTCTTCGGGTCAGGCAAGGTGCCGGGCGGACAGCACTGCCCGCACGAGGTCATCTGAGCGGGATTGCAGCAGCTGCCGTCGAAGGTCATGCCCTGGCTCGCATCGGCGCACGGTGTTACGCAATCGCCGACTCCCCCGATGCGGACCTGTCCGGTGGGGCACGCCGGCGGTGGACACATGCCGAACGGCGCGAAGCCGAAGATCGCGGCCTGGTTCGTGTTGTCACACAGGCAGGAGGAGATCCCGTTCGGCATCGTTTCGCCGGGATGCGTGCCATCCGGGCAATCGCACGAAAAGGCGTAACGGGCGTCGCCGGAGCCGGGATTAGGAACCTGGTGCCAGTCGGCCTTCATCGGTGCTGGGCAGAAGCAGTAGTAGGCACCTCCGCAACCGGTACCCTCGGCAGTTGGAGGCAATGTCACGACAAGAGTTCCCTCGGCCGTCGTGGTACACGTCAACGTATGTTGCCAGGGCTCCATGTAACTCCCGGAGCTCTTGCAGTTCGGGTTGGAGTAGCCGATGGAGCCGGAGGGAATACATGCCGGATTCCAGATTCCCGAGTAGCTGTGGTCTTCCTTGCATTTCTTGACATCGATCGACGGGCAACTGGCGAGCGCCGGCGGCGGCCGCGTGCAGTCGCAGGAGCCGAACCCCAGTTGATCCTGAAGCCAGCACAACGCGTCCTCCATGCAGTCGCCAAGGTCGCTGCCCAGCGCGCCGACTCCCTGCTCGGTCGCACAGGCGCATTGCATGACCTTCGCCGGCGAGCCGACAGCGGACAGCACATCGGCAAGCTCGCCGAGCACGTTCTGCCCGATCTTCGAGCCGCCCGCCGATTGCAGTTGACCGAGGATCTGCGAGGCGGTGCCCTGCACCTTGCTGCAGAACGAATCGACCGCACCCTGCCCCGCCGCCGCGGCGACCTCGGTGAGGACGCCGGTCGCCGCAGCCGCCGCAGCGCAGCCAACGCCGTCCGCGCAGGCCCCTGCGCAATCCGACAGTCCGCTCACCGACTGCTTGGCGGCATCGAATATGTCGCTGGGGTTGCAGCCCGCCCGTGCTGGCGACGCCATCACGATCATGGCAGCGATGACGGCCGCAATCCACGAGGCGCTCGAACCGACCTGGCGAAACGCTGGTGCGGATGACCGCCGCATCGCGCGGCCACCGGTTGAGATCGAGTCGTGTCGGCGAGGCTTCACGATTGCAGCCCCTTACTTCACGATTGGCTTGGGCACGCAGGTGCCGCTGTTCGAATCGGGTATCGTCCCTGGCGGGCAGCATTGCCCGCAGGTCGTCATCTGCGCGGGGTTGCAGCAGCTGCCGTCGAACGCCATGCCCTGGGTCGGATCCGCGCACGGCTTCACGCATTCGCCGCTCTGGCCGATGCGTATCTGTCCCGCGGGACATGCCGGCGGCGGGCACATGCCGAACGGCGCGAAGCCGAGATTTGCCGGCTGATTCGTGTTGTCGCAGAGGCACTGTGACAGTCCGCTCGGCAGGATCGGGCCGGGATGCGTCTGGCGATCCGGATTATCGGCTTCATACGGGCAATCGCAGGCGAACAGCCAGCGATGCACGTCGGTCCCTGGATTTGGCACCTCATGCCAAGCCGGGACCATCGGCTTGGGACAGAAGCAGGATTGGACGGGGTCGCAGCCGGTATTCTCCTGCGTCGGCGGCAGCCAGATGGCCAGTGTTCCGTCCGGCGTGTCCGCTTTCGCGACCGTCGGGATGTTGTCGCCGTATCCGCACTTCTGCCAGTTCGGATTGCAATTGGAGATGGAGCTGTACGGGATGCAGGCTGGATCCTTCATCTGGTCGAAGTGACCCATGGGTTGGCAATGCTTGACGTCGACCGACCCGCAATAAGCCTTCTGCGGCGGCGGCCGCGTGCAGTTGCACCCAATCCCCAACCCGCCGCACAGCAAATCCTGAGCGCATTCGCCGAGGTCGAAACCAATGGAATTCGTGCTCTGCTCGGTTTCGCAGGAGCATTTCGCGATCTTTTGGGCCGAGCTGTTCTCCTTCAGCTTCTTGTAGATGTCGGCCGGAATGGAGCTGCCGAATATCGCCTGCAGCTTGTCGGCGATCACGTCGCCGGAGCCCGTCGCCTGCGCGCAAAACTGATCGACCAGATCTTGTCCCTTGCCCGTGTCCGAGCCCTGGATCGCCACGCCGGCGAGGGCCAGATCCAGCGCGATCGCGATGTCGCAGTTTGTCTCGCTGTCGGAACAGAGCGACTCGCAATCATACGTTGCCTTGAGCGTGCCGTAGAAAGACTTGGCGAGGTCCTCGAGGCTGCACCCCGCGCGCGCCGGTGACGCGAGCAGCAGCATCGCGGTGACGACCGCCGCACCATACCTTCGCCAGTCGGTTGGAAATTCGATGCGCATCGTCCCCCCGCAACCTGAGGCAGCAAGATTGCGGTCGAAGGCTAGGCCGATCCGCCTCGGCCCATATTGAGGTGGCTCAATGACCCCGCGATATCGAGACGTCGATCGGCATCAACGCACCTCCAGCTCGTGGGCGACGGAAACCGTAATTGCACCGTCAGTCCCGGCCCGTTGTCGCCCAGCGCGATCTCCGCACCGTGGAGGCGCGCTGCGACGGCGACGAGCTGACGCCAAGTCCATTGCGCGGCGGGCGACGTCGTCGCTGACCTGCAATGACGACGTGGATGGAGGCTGGCCTATGTCGGGCTGCTTGGCTGCTACACCCGCTTGCCGCCGTTCTTCTCGGCCGCGCGGCGCAAGGCTTCGGCGAGGGCGCCGCCGCCGGAAGAGGACTCCTGCTTGCGCGGGGCCGACGAGGTCATGCGCGAAGGGTTGCGTGCGCCGTTGTCGCGCTGCATGCCGGGGGCATCCTTCTTGGGCCCGACCTCGTCGTCGAGGCGCAGCGTCAGGGAGATGCGCTTGCGCGCGACCTCGAAGTCCAGCACCTTGACCTTGACGATGTCGCCGGGCTTCACCACCTCGCGCGGATCCTTGATGTAGGTCTTGGACATTGCCGAGATGTGCACGAGGCCGTCCTGGTGCACGCCGATGTCGACGAAGGCGCCGAACGCGGCGACGTTGGTCACGGTGCCCTCGAGGATCATGCCCTTCTTGAGGTGCTTGATCTCCTCGACGCCCTCCTTGAACACTGCGGCCCTGAACGCCGGGCGCGGGTCGCGGCCCGGCTTTTCCAGCTCGCGCAGGATGTCGGTGACGGTCGGCAAACCAAAGGTCTCGTCGACGAAATCCTTCGGCTTCAAGGTGCGCACGATCTCGCTCGAGCCGATCAGCGCCTTGATGTCGCTCTTGGTGGCTGCGAGGATGCGGCGCACCACCGGATAGGCTTCCGGATGCACGCCGGAAGCATCGAGCGGGTCCTCGCCGCCGAGGATGCGCAGGAAGCCCGCGCACTGCTCGAATGCTTTCGGCCCGAGCCGCGGCACGTCCTTCAGCGCCTTGCGCGACTTGAACGGGCCGTTGGCGTCACGGTGTGCCACGATGCTCTGCGCAAGGCCGGCGCCGACGCCCGACACGCGCGCGAGCAGCGGTGCGGAGGCGGTGTTGACGTCGACGCCGACGGCGTTCACGCAATCCTCGACAACGGCATCGAGCGATTTGGCGAGCTTGGCCTGGCCGAGGTCGTGCTGATATTGGCCGACGCCGATCGCCTTGGGCTCGATCTTGACGAGCTCGGCGAGCGGATCCTGCAACCGGCGCGCGATCGACACCGCGCCGCGCAGGGTGACGTCGAGATCAGGCAATTCCTCGGAGGCGAAGGCGGAGGCCGAATAGACCGACGCGCCGGCTTCGGACACCACGATCTTGGACATCTTCAGCTCTGCGAGCCCCTTGACCAGCTCGGTCGCGAGCTTGTCGGTCTCGCGCGAGGCGGTGCCGTTGCCGATCGCGATCAGCTCGACCTTGTGCTTCATCGCCAGGCGCCCGAGTGTCGCCAGCGACTCGTTCCACTGCCGCTGCGGCTCGTGCGGATAAATCACGCCAGTATCGACCACCTTGCCGGTCGCATCGACCACCGCGACCTTGACGCCGGTGCGGTAGCCGGGATCGAGCCCCATGGTGACGCGGGTGCCGGCTGGCGCCGCCAGCAGCAGGTCGCGCAGGTTGGAGGCGAACACGCGCACGGCTTCGGTCTCGGCCGCGTTCCACAGCCGCATGCGAAGATCGATGTTCAGATGCACCTGGATCTTGGTGCGCCAGGCCCAGCGCACGGTATCGACCAGCCAGCGGTCGCCGGGGCGCTTGAGGTCGGCGATGCCGAACCGCTTCATGATCTTCAATTCATAGGCGCTGGGCACGCCCGGCGGCGGCGCCTCGGCCTCGGCCTGAATTTGCAGGTCGAGGATCTCTTCCTTCTCGCCCCGGAACATCGCGAGGATGCGATGCGAGGGCAGCTTGGTCAGCGGCTCGGAGAAGTCGAAATAGTCGGCGAACTTCTCGCCCTCGGTCTTCTTGCCGTCGCGCACCTTGGAGGCCATGCGCGCGTTGGTCCACATCTCCTCGCGCAATGCGCCGATCAGGTCGGCGTCCTCGTCGAAACGCTCGACCAGGATGGCACGGGCGCCGTCGAGCGCAGCGGCGGCATCGGCAACGCCCTTCTCGGCATTGATGAAGCCTTCGGCCACGACTTTCGGATCGTTGCCGGGCTCGGCGAGCAGTTGATTGGCGAGCGGCTCGAGGCCCGCTTCCTTGGCGATCTCCGCCTTGGTGCGGCGCTTCGGCTTGAACGGCAGATAGATGTCTTCGAGGCGCGCCTTGCTGTCGGCAGCCATGATCGAGGCTTCGAGCGCGGCATCGAGCTTGCCCTGCTCGCGGACCGATTCGAGGATGGCCTTGCGGCGGTCTTCGAGTTCGCGCAGGTAGACCAGACGCTCCTCCAAGGTGCGCAATTGCGCGTCGTCGAGCGCACCGGTCGCTTCCTTGCGGTAGCGCGCGATGAAGGGAACCGTGGCGCCGCCGTCGAGCAGCGTCACCGCCGCCTCGACCTGCTCGCTGCGGACCCCAAGCTCCTGCGCAATTTTCTGGTTGATATTTGCCACGCGAGATTCCCTCTATCCAAGCCCGTGGTGCGGCGGCGAAGCACCGGCCACGGGACGCCGCTTATGGACCAACCGGGGCTGATTCATCAAGGTACGGCGGAGGGCCGTCGACAAGGGATTTTTTCTCGAACCGATGCGATCTCGCCACATTCGTGGGGAGGCGCGTGACTGACGCTTCACGTGTCCCGGCCGGCGCTGCAACGCGAATAGCGTTGCAGCGCCGGCCGGGATCCAGGAGGCGGCACAGCTATAGCGAGATGGGCCCCGGCTCTGCAGCGCATCGTCGAAGCGACACTGCGCTGCGTCCGGGGCACGAGCGGAGCTTGCGCCTGCTCTCTCCGCACCGTCATTGCGAGCGAAGTCGTAAGGGCCTCTCGCAATGACGGAATATGAGACAGCACTTGGTTCTTCGACTTCCGCCATCATTCGTCGCAACCCGGCCGGCGATGGCAGCGAATGTGTGGTTGCAATTCTCGCACCGCTGCCGGATTGAGACGGCGCCCCGCGACCCCTCCGCCCCGCGCAACCCTGCCCCTCGCGCCGGCTCAGTTGATTCAGGCCCTCCCTTGCGAAAAAGCTGGCGGCGCACCTTGAGGGGATTTGGATTTCATGACTTTGCCGATGAGCTGGAGTGAATGGGCGCAGCACGATGGCGTCGCGCTGGCGGGCCGCGTCCGCAAAGGCGAGCTGACGGCGAAGGATCTGGCGCGCCAGGCCGCCTCGGGCGTCGCCAAGGTCAATCCGGCGCTCTCGGGCGTGGTCGAGCTGTTCGAGGACGTGATCGCCGATCCCAGCAAGGACGGCGCCAATCTCGCAGGCCCCTTCGCCGGCCTGCCCTTCCTGATGAAGGATCTCGGGCCGACCATGAAGGGCCGGCTGCAGGAGATGGGCTCGCTGCTGATGCGCGGCAATCGCGCTAGCGCCGATACGTTCCTCACCGGCAAATTCCGCCAGGCCGGCCTCAACCTGATCGGACGCACCACGACGCCGGAATTCGGCGTGTGCTCTTCGGCCGACAACCCGGCCGTCTACGTCACGCGCAATCCCTGGAATACCGACTACACCACCTGCGGCTCGTCGGCGGGCAGCGCCGCGATGGTTGCCGCCGGCGTGGTGCCGATCGCGCATGCGACCGACGGCGGCGGCTCGATCCGCATTCCCGCCGGCGTCAACGGCAATATCGGCCTGAAAGTCTCGCGCGGCGTGTTCTCGCTGGCGCCCCACATGTCGGACCTGACCGGCCTCGTCTCGATCCAGGGCTGCCAGTCGCGCTCGGTGCGCGACACCGCCGCCTTCGTCGATCATGCAAGGGGACCCGCGCCCGGCGAGTTCATGCCGTTCTGGACCACGGCGCAGCCTTATTCCGAGATGATCAAGCGCGATCCCGGCAAGCTGCGCATCGCGCTGTCGCACAGCTGGGGCGACTATACCGCGACGCCCGAGATCGCCGCCGAGCTGGAGAAGGCCGGCCGCTTCCTCGAAGGCCTCGGCCATCACGTCGATCATGCGCTGCCCGAGCTCGACTTCCGTGCCGCCTTCGCCGCGCAGACCACCTGCTATATCTCGAACTTCGCGGTGGTGATCTCCAACATGCTCGCCGCGCGCGGGCTGGACAAGCCGCCGGAAGATCTGATCGAGCCGATGAACATCCGGATCTGGGAGGCCGGCCGCCACACCAGCTTCGCCGAGCGCGCGAAGATGCAGGGCGTGTTCAACACCACCTCGCGCGGCTTCGGCGCCTTCTTCGAGCAGTGGGACGTGATCCTGACGCCGATCACCGCGCTGCCGACGCCGAAGGTCGGCACCAGGGAATATCTCACCATCGCCGACAATCCCGACGTGCTGGACTGGTTCGGCAATCTCTGGCGCTTCTTCGCCTTCACGCCGCTCGCCAATCTCTGCGGCATGCCGGCGATCTCGATGCCGATGGCAACGCAGGACCACGGCCTGCCGCTCGGCATCCAGGCCATCGCCAAGCAGGCCAATGACGGCTTGTTGCTGCAACTCGCCGCCCAGATCGAGCGCGCGCTCGACGGCAAGTGGAACGGCGGCAAGAAGCCGAAGGTGCATGTCGGTTGAGGCGGAGCCGTTCCGCGCCGCTTGGTAGCCCGGATGCGATCTCAGTTCTTCACCGCCGGGATCTCCTCCGCCATCGGCTGCTTCTGGCCCTGCTGGTACATCGCTAGCGCCTTGTCGAGCGCTTCGCGCAGCGCCAGCGCCGCGGCGACGCTGCAACGCAGGTGCGCGGTCTGGACCACGTCGACCCTGACGGCGGCGCCGACCGGCATCAACAGGTTCGCAGCGAGCTCGATCTGGATCGCGCCGTTGTGATGGCCGAAGCAGGACGCGCCGTCGAAATAGACGATCGGCGCCCGCTCCGCGCTGGAGCTCGATATGGTGACGGGCCCCTGATTGGCGGCGGGCGTTTCGGGGTCGGCCATGGGCGCTCCTTGCAGTTCGTTGGCGTACGAAGCGCCCACCATCGGCGCTTCGGCCCGCTCTGTCGAGGCCAAACCGCCTGCGGTGCGGGGGCCTATCCGGGGCTTTTTGCGCGGCGGCCGACACTGGTCTAGAACGTCCCCATGAGCACCACACCGACCACGCTCCCGTTCGAGGAACTCGCCGAGGCGATCAAGGGCCGCCGCTCCGATTACGGCCATATCAGCGGGCTCCAGCTCGACCGCTTCGCGCCGGCCGAAGCCTGGTCGAGCCTGCCCTATCGGCCCGTCTTCGTCGGCGACACCGAGACCGGGGTGCTGCATGGCGGCGTCGTCACCGCGATGCTGGACGAGAGCTGCGGCATGGCGGTGCAGCTCGCACTCGACGGCACGCGCGCGATCGCGACGCTCGACCTGCGCATCGACTACCAGAAGCCGGCGACGCCAGGCCTCGACATCAAGGCGCATTCGGTCTGCTACCGCACCACGCGCTCGATCGCCTTCGTGCGCTCCACCGCCTATCAGGACTCGGAAGACGATCCGGTCGCGACCGCGACCGCCTGCTTCATGATCGGCGCCAACCGTACCAACATGCTCGCCGATCGCCAGATGGATGCACGCAGCGTCCCGGTGCTGGAGGCGCCGGAGGATCCGGACGGGCCGTTCGCGCGCAGCCCGTTCGCGCGCGCGCTCGGCATCCGCGTCAACGACGACGGCACGCTGACGATGCCTTTCTCGCCGCAGATCATCGGCAACCCGATCCTGCCTGCGATCCACGGTGGCATGACGGGCGCCTTCCTCGAGACCACGGCCGTCATCGGCGTCGCGCGCGAGCTCGGTACCGCCGCGCCGCCAAAGCCGATCGGCCTCACCGTCAATTACCTTCGATCGGGTCGCGCGCTCGACACGTTTGCCAATGTCTCGATCGTGAAGCAGGGCCGGCGTATCGTCGCCTTCGAGGCGCGCGCATGGCAGGACGATGCGGCGAAGCCGATCGCCACCGCCTTCGGTCATTTCATGCTGCGTCCGATGCCGGGAAGTGACGACGAATGAACGCATTTTAACTTGACGGCCACGGCTGCGGCCACAACGATAGCGCGTCCCCGCGAGAGGTATTGGATTGCGGCATCCGCTCGACATCGTCGCCATGTTCGCCGCACTCTGGCTGCTCGCCTCGATGATGCTCGACGCGGTGACGCCGAAGGAGCTGACCGCGATCATGATCGCGGTCGCGATCGGCCCCGCGATATTCATCACCGCCGTGTTCTACTACCTGCGCTGCCCGCGAACGGACTTCGCGGTGATGTTCGCGGCGCTCTGGCTGATCTCGGACATCGCGATCGCCTTCGTCTCGTCGGAGGTTCTGCCGCATTTCCTGATCGTGCTCGGCTTCTTGCCGGCCCTGCTGGTCGGCAGCGTGCTGCATTGGCAGACCTTCACCTCTCCCCGACGGGGAGAGGTAAACCGAGCCGCCTAAGCCGAACTATCGCGGCAGCAGATTCGTCTTCGCAAGATCCAGCACCTCGTCGCCGCGGCCGTTCATCACCGCGCGCAAGACCCAGAGGCTGAAGCCCTTGACCTGCTCGGCGGTGATGGTCGGTGGCATCGACAGCTCCTGCTTGGCCGTGACGACGTCGAGCAGCGCCGGCCCGTCATGCGCCAGCATCTCCTTGACCGCACCGGGAAGCTCGCCCGGATCCTCGACGCGTTTGGCAAAAATCCCCATCGCACGCGCCATCGCCGCGAAATCCGGGTTCTCGAGGTCGACATTGGTGTCGACGAAGCCGGCCGCCTTCATCTCCAGCGCGACAAAACCGAGCACGCCGTTGTTGAAGACGACCACCTTCACCGGCAGCTTCTCCTGCGTCAGCGTGATCAGGTCGCCCATCAGCATGGTGAAGCCGCCGTCGCCGGAAAGCGAGATGACCTGCCGGCCAGGCTGAGCTGCCTGCGCGCCGATCGCCTGCGGCATCGCATTGGCCATCGAGCCGTGCACGAAGGAGCCGATCAGCCGGCGGCGGCCGTTCATGTCGAGATAGCGCGCAGCCCACACCGTCGGCGTGCCGACATCGGCGGTGAACACCGCGTCGTCGGAGGCATGGTCGCTGATGACCTTGGCGAGATATTGCGGATGGATCGGCTTGCTCCCTGGCGTGCCCCTGGCGAGCGAGTCCAGGCCCTCGCGCGCCTTCTTGTAGTGCGCGACGGCGTCGTCGAGATGCCTGCGCTGCGTCTTCGATTTCAAGAGCGGCAGCAGGGCCTCGATGGTGAGCCTAACGTCGCCGACGAGGCCGAGATCGATCTTGCAGCGTCGTCCAAGGTTCTCCGGGCGGATGTCGATCTGCGCGATCTGGCAATCGGTCGGGAAGAACTGCTTGTAGGGAAAATCGGTGCCGAGCATCACCAGCGTGTCGCAGGCGTGCATGGCGGCATAGCCCGAGGAGAAGCCGATGAAGCCGGTCATGCCGACGTCGTAGGGGTTGTCGTACTCGACGTGCTCCTTGCCGCCCAGCGCATGCACGATCGGGCTCTTCAGCGCCTCGGCGAGCTGCATCAGAGGCGCATGCGCACCGGCGCAGCCGCGGCCGCAGAACAGGGTGACGCGCTCGGCACCGTTGAGGAGATCCGCGAGCGCCTCGAGCTCACCGGCCTGCGGCACCACCTTCGGCGCCACCACGCCAAGGCCGCGCGTCGTCGACAGCGCGCGCTTCGGCGGGCTGCGGAATGCGACATCGCCCGGCATGGCGACGACGGCGACGCCGCGCAGGCCCACCGCCGCACGGATCGCATTCTCCAGCACGAAAGGAAGCTGGCTGGGGTCGGACACCAGCTCGCAATAATGGCTGCATTCGCGGAACAGGTTCTGCGGATGCGTCTCCTGGAAATAGCCGCCGCCGATCTCGGCGGTCGGGATCTGCGCCGCGATGGCCAGCACGGGCACGCGGCTGCGATGCGCGTCGAACAGCCCGTTGATCAGATGCAGATTGCCGGGACCGCAGGAGCCCGCGCACACCGCGAGGCTGCCGGTCATCTCGGCCTCGCCGGCGGCGGCGAAGGCGGCGACCTCCTCGTGGCGGACATGGATCCATTCGATCGTGCCGCGGCGGCGCAGCGCCTCGGTCAGCGCATTCAGGCTGTCGCCGACGATGCCATAGATGCGCTTGACGCCGGCCTGCTCGAGCGTTGCCACGAACAGATCGGCCACGTTGTTGATCGCCATGTCGGTCTCCTGCTGCGCCGGTCACACTGCGCGATGCGTCAACATCGGCATTGCGGCAATATGAGGCACAATAGGCGGTGACGGGTTCACAGCTGGTTTATTGCGGCTCAGCCTTTCGCAATCGCCCGATCGTAAGCTTCGACCGTCGCCTTGGCACGCGCGGCGACATCGGCGGCGCTCATGCCGGGCTTGTAGAGGCTGGAGCCGAGCCCGAACGCGGTCACGCCGCCCTTGATGTACTCGGCAAAATTCTGGTCGGAGACGCCGCCGACGGCGGCGATCATCACGCCTGAGGGCAACACGGCGCGGATCGCGGCGATGCCGGCGGCACCAAGCACGCTCGCCGGAAAGAATTTCAGGCCCGACGCGCCGGAGCGCGCGGCAAGCAGGGCCTCGGTCGGGGAGAACACGCCGGGCAGCGTGACCATGGCGTATTGATGTGCACGCACCAGCACCTGCGTGTCCAGGTTCGGCGAGACCATCAGCCTACCGCCGACGTCGTTGAGGCGATCGACATCCGCGGTGGACAGCACCGTGCCGGCGCCGATCAACACGCCTGATGGCGCCTGCTTCACCGCCATCGCGATCGAGCGGAACGGATCGGGCGAGTTCAGCGGAATCTCGATCGCGGTCAAGCCGGCTTCGATCAGGACGCCGACGATGGCCTCGGTCTCCTCGGGCTTGACGCCGCGCAGGATCGCGACCAGCGGCCGCTTCATCGACGGAAAGGCAACGCTCATCTCGAATATCCTTCTATTTCGTCCAGATCGCAGCAGCCGCCATCGACAGGCCGCGGCGGACGGCTTCGTCCGCATCGACCGGCTGCACCGCGACCGACAGCGCATCGAAGGCTTGCCGGTACAGCATCGCAAGCCGGCCCGAGACAATCAGCGTAACACCGGCTTGCGGCACCGCGCCGGAAAGGCCGGCGGCCAGCTCGGCGCCGATCAGCGTGCCCGACAGCGTCTCGCGCGCCGCAGCCGGCGTGCCGCCGAACAACAGCTGGCGCGAGCGCGCCGTGAACAGGAGATTCGCGGCGAAGGCCGGCGCCGCGTACGCGGCCTTGACCGCCGTCTTGAAGCTCGCGACGTCCTCGGCTTCGTCGGCGCCCGCGACCGCGAGCGACAGGATGGTCTCGCGCGCGACGACGCTGAAAAGCTCGCCGGTCATGAAGGTGGAGAAGCGTTCGACGATGCCGCCCCTGACGCGCACCCATTTCGAATGCGTGCCGGGCATGCAGACCAGCGCCTCGCCCACCGCATCGAGGCCGAGCGCGCCCAGCAGCTGCGTTTCCTCGCCGCGCATGACGTCGGGCGCGGCCGCATCGCGCTGTGCGATGCCGGGCAGGATGCGGATGTCGCGCGCCTGTCCGGGCACGTGCACGGCCTGGTTCAGGACGGCGGAAAGCGGCGCCGGCGTGTCGACATAGCCGGCCTCGATCCAGCCAGTCTTGGCGCCGGCCATGCCGCAGACGAGAACCGGCAGATGATCCGGCGCCTCGACCGCCGCGAGATGCGATTGCAGCACCGCGGGAAAGCCGGTCTTGGCGGCGGCCAGCATGCCTTCATCGCTGCGGCGTTCGGCCAGCACCTGGCCGGCACGATCGACAAGCCACAGGCGAAAACTGCTGGTGCCCCAGTCCACCGCGACATAAGCGGGATCGGTCATGCGAAACTGCCCTCGTCCACGGTCAGGTTCTTGTCTCATCTATTGTCTCACCTGCAAGACGCCGTCTCGCGACAATGAGACGAACTCGTGCGGGCCTTGGTCGAGATACCGGCTATTGCGCGGGCAAACCAGCCCTTTCTCTCCAATTCGAGCCTCCATGGCGCTGGCACAGCGCTTGCTGAAGCCTCTCCGCTCAACTCCGTCAACGCGCGACAAGACGCGTCAACATCAGATGAGGAAACCCATGGAGATCGGCTATTTCACGATGCCTTCGCATCCGCCGGAGTGCGGCCTGAAGGAAGGACACGATTGGGATCTGCAGGTCCTGCGCTGGCTCGACGAGCTCGGCTATCAGGAAGCCTGGATCGGCGAGCATCACACCGCGCCCTGGGAACCCAATCCCACGCCCGACCTCTTGATCGCGCAGGCGCTGATGCAGACCAAGAAGCTTCGCATCGGACCGGGCGGCTTCCTGCTGCCCTATCACCACCCGGCCGAGCTCGCCAACCGCGTCGCGATGCTGGACCATCTCTCCGAGGGCCGGCTCAATTTCGGCGTCGCCGCATCCGGCCTGCCGAGCGACTGGGCGATGTTCAACGTCGACGGCATGAGCGGGCAGAACCGCGACATGACCCGCGAGGCGCTGGAGATCATCCTGAAGATGTGGAGCGATCCCGCGCCCTGGACCTACAAAGGCAAGTTCTGGACGGTCTCCAAGCCGGACACGATGTTCGACTTCCTCAAGCCGCACATCAAGCCGCTGCAGGCACCGCATCCGCCGATCGGCGTCGCCGGGCTGTCGAAGAACTCGGACACGCTGAAGCTCGCCGGCGAGCGCGGCTTCATCCCGATGAGCCTCAACCTCAACCCGGCCTATGTCTCCAGCCATTGGGACTCGGTCGAGATCGGGGCCGCCAAGACCGGGCGCAAGCCGAACCGGCAGGACTGGCGGCTGGTGCGCGAGGTGTTCGTTGCCGACACCGATGATGAGGCATGGAAGCTCTCGACCGGCGACATGATGGGCCGGATGATGGGTGAGTACTTCCTGCCGCTGCTCGGCCATTTCGGCTTCAAGGACTATCTGAAGCACGCGCCCGACGTGCCCGACAGCGACGTCACGGTCGAATATTGCGCCAAGCGGAACTGGATCGTCGGCTCGCCCGCGACGGTCGCCGAGAAGATCGAGAAGATCTACGACGAGGTTGGCGGCTTCGGCGTGCTCTGCGTGTTCGGCTTCGATTACAAGCACAAGCCGGAAGCGTGGCACCACTCGCTCGCGCTATTGAAGAACGAGGTGATGCCGCGCCTTGCGCACCTCGGCTCCGCAAAGAAGGCGGCTTGACGCATCGCGGGTGCGGCGCGATCGTGCCGCACCCGCATTCATTTCGGAGATGTCGGCGTGACGGTCGATGCCAAGGACTTCAAGCAGGCGATGCGCCAATGCGCCGGCGCGGTGGCACTGGTGACGGTGGGGGCCGAGCACGGCAAGCGCACGGGATTGACGGTGACGTCGGCCTGCTCGCTGTCGGACAATCCGCCCTCGCTGATCGTCTGCGTCAACCGCAATGCCAGCGCCCATGCGCGCATCCGCGAGGAAGGCGCGTTTGCGATCAACTTCCTGCACGAGGATCACGCGCTGCTCGCGCTCACCTTCAGCGGCCAGAAGGGCATCAACGGCGACGACCGCTTCGCCTTCGGGCAGTGGAGGCGCGGCGCGACCGGCGCCCCGGTGCTGAGCGACGCGGTCGCCGCGTTCGACTGCGTGCTGGCGCAGGAGTTCGAGACCAGCACGCATTCGATCTTCGTCGGCGAGGTGCGCGACGTCTCGCATTCGGCCATGACGACGCCGCTCGTGTACTTGCGCAGCAACTTCCATACGCCGCGGGAGATGCGCGAGGGCGTGACGATCGGCGACCTCGACGCGCGGCATTTGAGCTGGACGGATTTCTCCTGACGATGCCGCGGCCGATGCCGGATCGGCGATCTAGAACAGCTCATAGCCCGGAGTGAGAAGGCTGCCGGGATCATGCCTCTGCTTGGCTTTGCGCAAGAGCGGCCATCGCGCACCGAAATGATCCGTCCAATCGCTGGACGACATCGGAAACGCGCTCACTGGATACAACACCCCACCTGCGCTGCGAATACGCTCATAGAGCTCGCGGTTTCGCATGACCAGCCGCTCCGCATTCGCTCTGTCTGCCGACGCCGGGATACGGATCAAATTGAACGGAAACACAACGCCTTCGTCAGGAAGCCGAAGCAGAGGCGTGCGGCATCGGTCAGTGAACATCGGATAGCAGGTGATGCGCCCGAACGGGCCCAGATCATCGCTGTTCAGTTCGGCAATGACATCGCTCGCGATCTTCGGCGCGTTGCTGCCCGGCAGATAGGTCAGGAGCCAGGGATGCGGATTGAGCCATTGGCCGTTCGCCCGCAGGATCTTCTCGAGCTTGGCGAACGCGTTCGCGTCCTCGCCGAAAGTCAGGTCGGAGACGGTCTCGCGCTTGTCCGCCAGGCCCGCGAGCAAGGCCTCGTCATCAGGCAACTTGCCGTCGTAGAAGACGCCCGCCTCCAATTGATAGCGCCAGCCGCCGGTGCCGTCGGGCACGACAGCCCCCTGCAACTGATCAAAGCGCGCCTCTTCCAGAACGCGCCGTTGATCTGCCGTGAGCGAGGCAAGGTCGGGATAGGACAGCTGAAATCGGCGAACCCGCTCGGGTGCGCGCATCAACCGAAGCGTCGCTTTGACGATGATCGCGCATTGCGCAAGTCCGGCTCGAACCGCATCGAAGAGCTCGGGATGCGAGGTCGGCGAACAGGTCAGTTCCACGCCTTCGCCGGTGACGACGTCGAGTTCCAGAACCTGATCGGTCTGGAGACCGTACCGGGATGAGGATCCCCCGATTCCCCCGACGGCAAGCGTGCCGCCGACGGACAGTTCGAGGTAATTGGTCAGGACCGGCGGAACGAGCCCTTTGGCCAAGGTCGCATCCACCACCTTGTGCCAGGTCGCACCGGCATCGACCACGACGCGATCCGGCTCGATCCAATGGATCGTGGCCAGCATGCCGAGATCCATCACGATGCCGTCCTCGGCCATGGCCCGGCCGTAGGTTGCGTGACCCTGCCCGCGCGCCGCAACCTTCAACCCCTGGTCTTTGGCCCAGCGCATGATGTCAGCGACCTCGCCGCTCGTCGCCGGCTTGCAGACGGCCCGAGGCCGTCTATCCACGATGTGGCCGAAATCCTGCGCGGCCGCCGCGCGAGATTCTGCATCGCTCGCGAGCAGGGGCCCGGGCGATTGCGAATCGCGCGTTCCGGGCGGCTGTCCGGCAAGAGCAGCGGAAGCCAGCGTCGCGGTGACGCCGACGCCCGCATGGAGCAGTGTCCGTCTGTTGGGAGTCATGGCGCAGTCCTTCTCGCAGGGCGAAAGTGCCCTTGCGCGTCAAGCTGCGATGGCCCCGGCGCCGGGACAACGGGCGCGGCGCGAGATAGACATTCCCACCAATCGGTAGAATGCGTTCCGGACGTCGCTCAAAGCCGCTCGAGCTTCAGCCTCTCGGCCAGGAGATCGACGAAGAGATGCGTCTTGGCCGGCGGTATGGCGCTGGGTGGAAACACTGCACGCACGGGCGTTCGCGGTGCCTCGAAATCCGCGAGCACGATTTCGAGAGCCTCCTGGTCGACGAGATCGCGGATCTGCCAGAACGGACCATATCCGACACCGATGCCATGACGAGCGGCAGCATGCGCCGCCGTGGTGCTGTCGGTGCGAAAACGGCCATTCACCTGTACCGTGGTCAAGCGGCCGTCGATCCGAAACCGCCAAATATCGGCTTCGCCCTGAGCAGTCCTGCGCAGGATGCATTGATGATCGGCAAGATCGCCGGGCTGGCGCGGGCGGCCGTGGCGCTTGAAATAATCGGGCGCGCCGTAGACAACCGTGCGCAACTCTCCCAGCCGCCGAGTCTTGAGCGAGGAGTCGGGCAATTCCCTGATCCGGACGGCGAGATCGAAGCCGTCACCGACGACGTCGATGGGCCGGTCGGACATGTTGACGTCGGCCTCGATCTGCGGAAAGCGCGCCATGAACTCGGCAATCGCCGGCACGACATGGGTGGCCCCGAACTGGATCGGCGCGGCGATCCTGAGCAACCCCGACGGCTCGATACGGCGGTTGGCCGCCTCCAGACGCGCTTCGCCGATCTCGGCAAAGGCTGGCTTGACGCGGCGATAGAACGCAAGCCCCGCCTCCGTCGCCACCGACTGCCGCGTGGTCCGCCGCACCAGCTCGACCCCGACGCTGCGTTCCAGCGCAGCCAGCGCCCGGTTGACCGACTGGAGCGAGCGCCCCAACCGCCGCGCAGCCGCGGTCTGGCTGCCGGCCTCGACGACAGCCAGAAAGACTTCGATCTCCTCCATCGAGCCGTCTCCTCTCTCCTACGATGCGGGGACATGTATGTCGGAAGCACCGCAGGCGGCAGCGGGGCGGCCGGCCAGCAAACGCCGGGAACCCGCGCATGGACCCCATGGATTGTGGCGACCCACCGCGCAGATCAAGTGCGCCGTCTCGAATGGTTCGTTCTCGGGTCCGAGCGGGGCGCCGCCTGCCCAAGTCCGATCGCAGGTCAGACGGACCTAACCCCGCCTCGCTTGCCAGCGGCCGCCGCAGAAGCCTGCAGACCCGCGGCCGCTCCAGCGGCCGCTGCCGAAACCAGCCCCAAGCCTGCCGCGAGCGTTGGCATACGAACCACCGGATGACACCCGCACGACGACAGGGCCGTTGCGACCGACGCTGCCTGCAACCTCGGCCACGCCTCCTGACAGCACGCGCCCACCCGCGATCTGGACAGGAAAACCATAGGTGCGATCACATGTGCCGGTCTCGGTCATGATGAGGACATTCCAATATCCGTCGTAACCGGCACCCGACCTGGAGGTCGGTACCGGGTGCACCTGCCGCGCCTCCGCCGCACCGACACTGGCAGCGGCCACGACGAGCATGATCCGCAAGAGAGCCCTACGACTCGGCCGAGCGATGAATCCAGTGTTCATTGCAGCTCACCATCAAGCGTCCGCGATTGTGTTGCTGGTCCTGTGCTGCCGACGGATTGCGGCGGATGCCTCCGGATCAGATCAGCGCCCTCCTGGCGGATGTTGCGAATACCACTGTCGACAATACTCACCCCGGGGTCCGGGATCGCACGGCCATCGCGGGACTTGCGGCGGCGGTCGGCGAGCCCGTTGCATTCGATGCATTCGATAAAGCTCGGACGATGGGTACATTCGATCGTATTCATGGCTCCGAGCATAGTGCCGGCCAGACGCGGGCGATGGACTCGCAGCAACGGTCATCACTGCCAGCAAGGTCGCGAACAGCCCGAAAGCCAAGTTTCGCATTTGCCACTCCTCCACAAATCCAGCGCCGGACGGAATGTGCCGGCACGAAGGCCGGCACACCACGCACTCATTCGATCGGAGTGCGATGTGTTGGGATCAACCGACAATTTGGCGGAGTCCCCTGCATGCCGCTGGGGCACCTGCGCTGAACCTGTCGACAGTTCGGCGGCGTACCGACCATCCCGGTGGGACAGTGCCGCTCGATGCGACGACAGTTCGGCGGCGTGCCGACCATCCCGGCGGGACAGCGCCGCTCGATGCGACGACAGTCCGGCGGCGTGCCGACCATCCCCGCCGGACAGTGCCGCTCGATGCGCCGGCAGTTCGGCGGCGTGCCGACCGTCCCTTCCGGACAGACGCGCTGAGGCGGAGTCTCCTCGCGGCCGCAACGCTTGCCGGTCCAGGGCTGACCCGGAGGACAGCACATGCCCGCGATCGGCGTCGGTGTCCAACCAGGCCGGCACCGTTCGGCAGGCGGCGGCTCTTCCCGGCCACAACGCTTGCCGGTCCAGGGCCGGCCGGGAGGACAGCACATGCCCGCGACCGGCGTCGGTGTCCAACCAGGCTGGCACCGCGCCGGCGGCGGCGGCGACGGCCGCTCGCCGCACTGCCGGCCATTCCAGGGCTGGCCGGGCGGACAGCACACGCCGGCGATCGGTGTCGTCGTCCAACCGGCCGGACAACTCGGCTGCCGCGGATCGCAACTCGTACCCTTGGCCACGTAGCCGGGCGGGCATGTCGGCGGGGGCTTTGGCGCCGGCGGCGGTGGTGGTGGTGGCTGCGGTGCCGAGATCAGGATTGGACAGATATTTGCCGGCACGGCGAGCGTCGCCAAGCCGACATCGTCGGCAGCATTGCTGTTCTGCGCACTTCCACTCGCGGGGAAGATGATCCGCGCCTCATTCGGAATCGTGCAACCCTGAACATGACCGGCTGCTGCGAGCGGCAGCCGAACATGCATCACGAGATGCACCACGCCGCCGGGCGGAATGTTCGCACCAGGGAGCGTGCAGGTGTAAGTCGGCGGCCCGCCGCCGCAAATCCAGGGCGGCGCGCCATCAAAGTAGGCCATCGTGCCGGCCGGCACGGTGTCGGACACCGTGACGTTGCCGGAATATGCACCAGGCCCGGTGTTGTGGACGATGATGGCAAAGCGGCAATCGAGCATGCCGGCGGCAGCCGTACAGTCCGTTCCCGATTTCGTCTTCTCCATCTGGAGGTTCGTACCGCCACAGTTCGGACCGGGCACGACCATGCTGTCGCTGTCGGCGTCGTTGCCGGGATTGATGTCGCCCCCACCGGGCGGCCAGGCGATGACCGCATTGTTGTTGATCGAGCAACCGGTGAAGTTGGGAGACAGATGCACCGATACGAGCAGATCGACGCTGTCGCCTGGATGCAACAGCATCGCAGGATGCGTACAATGAATGCCTGGACCAGCCGGCACGCAGGCCCACGGCGGCAGGCCGTGCACAGTCGCACCGGGAGGCACACCGGGAAGGGTGTCATCGACCGCAATTGGGCCGAAATAGTCGCCCGGACCGAGATTGGTGACGCGCACGGTGAACAGGCACCACAAGCCAGGTCCCATATGATGCACGCAAGACGTCGAGTGCGCGCTCTTTTCCAGCCGCAAGTCGAAGGGTGGCGGCGGCGGTGGCGGCGGCGTCCAATCCGGCGGGAGCACCGGCCAGTAGATCGCGCCGCCCCAGAAACCGAACATTCCGAGATCGCCCGTGCCTTCCGGCAAGGCGGCTGCGCGGTCGCAGGTCTGCCAGATCTCGACATCGCCGACGTGACCGGCACGCTCGGGATCTCCGAACGTGCCGTCATAGTCGACGAAATAGCTTGTGGTGGGCGGCGCATTCTGTGGCCGCACCAGAGATGCGGAATTGCCCTGCAACCCATGCACCTCGAGCGGACCGCCGGCAGCGAGCGCCGGGTTGTTGCGCAGGTTCTCGCCGGTTGACCATACGAAGGACGAGCAGCTTCGATTGATGGCGCCGGATGGCTCATGGCCATAACCGAGCGCCACGCCGCCATTCGCATTGCGGAAAGGCTCGGGGAATCCGATCGCGTATTCCTCAGGCGCGGGGACCCAATAGCCCGGCGTAGCCGGATCATCCGGCACCTCGCGGCGGAAGCGCTTGACGTCGGTCTGTTTGGTTTTTTCGGCGAAGACAGAATAGTCGTAACTGCCGCGCGGTGCACCGCGCAGCGCCAGGAGAAGCCGCCCTTGATTGTCGAAGGCAAGATCGGTGACGAGTGCGCCTGGCGGCACGCCCGGCACGTCGAACTCCCATCGCGGGTCGTTGGCGAAATCGCCTTCGAGACGGATACCGATCGACCAGATCTCCGGCTTGTCAGCGACCGCGTAATACAACCGGCCGGCGAACACCGCCATGCCATAGACCATGCGAGGCGGCGGCGTGAATCCCCATGTCGCCGTATTCTCGCTGTTGAAGGCGGGATCCTGGATCATCATCCGCTTGCCGTCGTCCGGCACTGGCGGAAGACCACGAACGGGCCGCCCGGCGAGGCCGTGATCGAAGTTGTCGAGGAGCTGGCCATTGACGTCGACCCGATGGATCAGGCCGGTGTCCAGATCCGACACGAGGAACTGCTGCGTGACCGGGTCATAGACGACATCGCCCAGTCCGGGTCCCGAATTGTCGAGACTGGCAAACAGCGAGGCAGCGCCGGTTTGACCGTCAATCCGATAGATGGTTCCCGGCCCGCCGCCGAGCGCGGTGCCGAACTGGCCTACCATCCACTGCGCCGCAGGGTCGCCGATGCGCGTTCGCTGCGGTTGCCCGGTCGAGCCCGGCTTCACGATCTGGATGCCGAAGGCCGAAGTGGCGCCGAGATAGATGTCGGGCACAGCCTGCGTAGCGCCTGGCGCGGCGTTGACGGGTGGCGCCAGCGTGATGGCGAAGACCTGCCCGATCTGTCCTGCATTGACCTGCATGACCGGCTGCGCCGGGATCAACTGCCCCTGCGGCGCTCCGTCCGGCTGCAGCCGCAGCACCTGCATGGAGCTGCCTTCGGCGTCGATGAAGAATCGCGCAAGAGGATCGGGTGGCGCGCCCTGCATGTCGATTGGCTTGAAGCCGGAAAAGCCCGTGACGACGGCATCTCCAGGCATCATCGGACCGCCTTGAGCGAACGCCGGAGCAGACAAGGATGACACTCCGAGCAGCGCGGCTGCGATAAAATGGCAGACGAGCCGACGGAACCGGTTGCGGATGCACGAGTAGGAACCGACGGGATCGACAATGATATGCGACATGGACCCTGCCCCAAAATGCGCGCATCTTGCGCCGTATGGAACAGGCTAGGCCTAGTCGCTCACCTCACACATTGACTCAACGCAAGGTTTCGCGCCGGCAACATACTGCCGAGCGACGACTGCTGCAGAATGACCGCCGCGAGCATGAGCTTGGTCGAACTTTATTTCGAGCCAGCAAGCAACCGATTGTCCTGAAGAACTATTCGCGCGCCGCGCGAGGTTGCCAATGGAACTCGCGGTGGCTTCGGCCGGTCGATCTACCGCGAGCCAGCGTCGATCCTCATGAGCTTGATCTTCCGGTAAAGCGTGGCGCGGCTGAGTTTCAGCGCGCGCGCCGCTTCGGTGACGCGGCCGCCGTGCCGGTGCAAGGCTGCGATGATGGTCGCGCGTTCGGCACTGGCAAGATCCGGCTCTGCCGTCCGTCCGCCGAACGACGGCAGATCGAGGTCCGCATCGGTGATGACGCCGTTTTCCGCGGTGCAGCCGGCGAGCCGCAGCACGTGGCGAAGCTGGCGCATATTGCCGGGATAGGGATACGCCGAGAGCTGCGACCACGCTTCGTCCGAGAAGCGACAGTTCGACGCCTCCTCGCGCGCGATCTGGCGAATGATGTCGTCCCGGTCGGCGCGCTCGCGCAGCGCCGGCAAACGCACCTCCAGGCCGCGCAGGCGAAAATAGAGATCGGCGCGGAAGGCGCCCTCCTCGGCCATGCGGCCGAGATCGCGGTGGGTGGCGCTGATCAGGCGGATGTCGACCGCGACCGGCTTGAGCGCGCCGAGCGGCCAGACCTCGCGGTTCTCCAGCACGCGCAACAGACGCGTCTGCAGTGCGATCGGCATGTCGCCGATCTCGTCGAGGAAGAGCGTGCCGCCATGGGCCTGCACGATCAGGCCCTTCGAGCCGTCGCGCCGCGCGCCGGTGAAGGCGCCGGCCTCGTAACCGAACAGCTCGGCGTCGATCAGGCTCTCCGGCATCGCCGCGCAATTCAGCGCGACATAATTGTTGCGCGCCCGGTTGCTCGCCGCGTGAATGGCGCGCGCGAACACGTCCTTGCCGACGCCGGTCTCGCCCTGCAGCAGCACCGGCAGATCGCGATCGATGACGGCCCCGAGCCGCTTCACGCTCTTGACCATTTCGGGATCGCGGCCGGCGAGCCGATGCAGTGCGTCGAAGCGATCTACGGGCGCGTCACGGCGCGGTGCGATGGGCCTTGCGCGCATCGGCGGCGCCAGATGCCCCTGGCCCAACGGACTGCCATCCGCCCGACGCAGCTCGACGAACTCGTCGGTGCCGCGCCCGGCCTGATGATCGAAACGGACGTAGCGGGACACGTCGATGCCGGAGGCGATCATGCCGTCGGTGAGGCCCAGCAGCGCACGGGCGGAGCGGCAGGCGCCGACGACGCGGCGGTCGTCGTCATAGGCGATGAGGCCGCTGCCGCCGTCACCGGGCACGGTGGCGATCCAGGCGCTGCGGAAATGGGCCCGGAAGATTGCGCCCTCCATTCGCCGGGTCGCCTGCATGGTCACCGCGAGCGCGAGCTGATGCGCGGTGCGCTCCAGATCCTCGCGGCAGGAGGTGATGTTGACGGCGCCGGCGAGCCGGCCGGCCTGGTCGAACAGGGGCGCCACGGCGCAGGAGAACATGTGCCACTGCGCGCGAAAATGTTCGTCGCGATGCACCAGGATCGGCTTCTCCTCGGCCAGCGCGGTGCCGAGCCCATTGGTGCCCTCGAACGTCTCGGCGAAATTCGAGCCCGTGTAGATCTTCCAGTCCAGAAACATCCGTGCGTCGGCTTCGCCCGGCAGGCGGCTGAACAGCATGGTTGCATTGGCATCAGCAAGATTGACGCAATAGCCGGCGTCACGCAGCGCACGGGCGAGATCGTCGAGCTCGGGCGTTACGAGCCTGATCGTCTCCTCCATCGGCTCGGCGGCATGCCGAACCTCGGCCTCGGTGAAGGTCTGCGGCGGTCCCTGCCGCGCCGGATCGAGCTTGTGGTTGACGAGGCACCGCCGCCAGGAACTGGCAATCCGCGCGGAGGCATCGACGTCGGCCACATGATTGGCGACGGACAAGACGCGGGCGACATGGTTCGAGGCCGACAGGCTGGCCATCGCGGACGTCTCCACCCTGTATTATTGTGCAAAGTCTGGCACTACAGGCGGGGATGTCAATCGGGAACCGGTTTTGGGGAATGAAGACACACTGCCTCAACGCCGTCATGGCCGGGCTTCGTCCCGGCCATCCCCGTATTGCCGCGCGTGCGAAAGAACGTGGATGCCCGGGACATCTAGCGCGAAGACGCGCTTCGCGCTTCTGCCCGGGCATGACGGTATCGAAGCAGAATGCCTAGATGCGCAGGCAGAACCGATTGCTGCACCGCCCTCACCACGTATCGATGCACGGCCGCTTCTTCGCCGTCCGCGCCGGCGGCTTCGGCACCGTCCGCAGGCCGGCCATGATCCAGCGCCGGGTCTCGGCGGGGTCGATCACGTTGTCGATCTCGAACACCGAAGCAATCGAGACCGCCTTCCCGTTGGCATAGAGCTCGGCGACCTTGTTGCGATAATAGGTCTCGCGCTCCTCGGGATCGGAGATCGCCTCCATCTCCTTGCGGAAGCCGAGGCGGACATAGCCTTCCAGGCCCATGCCGCCGAACTCGCCGGTCGGCCAGGCCGCGGTGAAGAACGAGGCGTGGAAGCCGCCGCCGATCATCGACTGCGCGCCGAGACCATAGCCCTTGCGCAGCACGATGCCGAACAAGGGCACGGTGAGGCTCGCGCCGGTCACGAACATGCGCGAGACGTGGCGCACGATCGCGGTCTTCTCGGCCTCCGGACCGACCATGAAGCCGGGCGTGTCGCAGAGCGAGACGATCGGCAGATCGAAGGCGTCGCAGAGCTGCAGGAAGCGCGCGGCCTTATCGCCGGCATCGGCATCGATGGCGCCGCCGAGATGGCGCGGATTGTTGGCGATCAGGCCGAACGGTTTGCCTTCGATACGGATCAGCGCGGTGATCATGCCGACGCCGTAGTCGCGGCGCAGCTCCAGCACGGAATCCTTGTCGGCGACGAGGTCGATGACGCTGCGGATGTCGTAGACGCGCAGCCGGTTCTCGGGGATGGCGCGCCGCAGCAGGCGCTGATCGGCGGCTTCCCACTCCGTCACCGCGCCCTGGAAGTAGGACAGATATTTCTGCGCGACACGCGTCGCCTCCTCCTCGTCCTCGACCAGGATGTCGATGACCCCGTTCGGCGCCTGGAACGAGGCTGGGCCGACCTCGGCCGGGTGATAGACGCCGAGGCCGCCGCCCTCGATCATGGCCGGACCGCCCATGCCGATCGAGGCGTTCTTGGTGGCGATGATCACGTCGCAGCAGCCGAGCATCGCGGCGTTGCCGGCGAAGCAATAGCCGGAGACGACGCCGACCACCGGAACGAGCCCGGACAGCCTTGCGAACTGCACGAAGGACGGGCCGTCGAGCCCGGTCATGCCGAGCCGGTCGGTGTCGCCGGGCCGGCCGCCGCCGCCTTCGGCATAGAACACCAGCGGCACGCGCCAATCCTCCGCCAGCGTCAGCATGCGGTCGATCTTCTTGTGGTTCATGTGGCCCTGCGTGCCCGCGAGCACGGTGTAGTCATAGGCCACGACGACGCAGCGTGCGCCCTCGGGGCCGAACTTCTCGGCGTTGACCGTGGCGACGCCCATGACGAGGCCGTCGGCCGGCGTGTTCTTGATGAGATCGTCGAGCTTGCGTCGGCGGCGCTGTGCCGCGATCGCAAGGCTGCCGTACTCCATGAACGAGCCTTCGTCGACGAGCTGGGCGACGTTCTCGCGCGCGGTGCGCTGGTTGGTGTTGCGGCGGCGCTCGACCGCGGCCGGGCGGTTCGCATCCAGCGTGTTGGCCTGACGGGCGATCAGCTCGGCAAGATCCGGGCGGATGTGATCGAGATCGATATCGGCTTCGGCCGTCGTGCGATCAGCCGCGACGTCGAGCGGCTCCAGATACAGGATCGGCTCACCATGCAGCAGCGTGACGCCGTCGCCGGCGACGAGCTTCATGACCCGGCCGCCCTGCTCGGCCATGACGAGATGCTCCATCTTCATGGACTCGATCACCGCGAGCTGCTGGCCCGGGCGCACGATCTCGCCTTCCTTCACCTGAATGGTGACGATGGTGCCCTGCAAGGGCGCCGCGACCATCACCGCGCCTTCGGGCACCACTTGCGCGACATGCGCCTCAGCAGCGTGCGCGCCGCTTCGTTCCACCGCCGCGAAGTAGAGCGGCTTGGCCGCGCCATCGGCGGCCTCGACCAGCTTTGCAATGTTGCGGTCGATGAAATCGGTCGCGATGCGGTTGGTCCTGAAATCGGGATGCGCCAGCACCGCCTGGAGGAAGGCGATGTTGGTGACGACGCCGTCGATCCGGAACTCGCGCAAGGCACGCGATGCCCTGGCGACCACATCGTGCCAGGCTTCGCCCGGCGTATGCACGATGACCTTTGCCAGCAGCGAGTCGAAGGCGGCGCTGGTCTTGTAGCCGGCGTAACCGAAACTGTCGACGCGGACGCCGGGCCCTGAGGGCGGCTCGAACACGGCGAGCACACCGCCGGTCGGATGCGTCGCGCCTGACACGTCCAGCGTCTCCATGTTGACGCGAAGCTGCATGGCATGACCGCGCGGCTTCGGGATGGATTCCTGCGCGAGGCCGAGGGACGCCAGCGAAGCCCCCGCAGCGACGGCGAGCTGGGCGCGGACGAGATCGAGGCCAAGCACCTCTTCAGTCACGGTGTGCTCGACCTGAAGCCGCGGATTGGCCTCGATGAAGGCAAAGCTGTCCTCGGCGGTGCCGTCGACCAGGAACTCGAACGTGCCGAGATTGTCGTAGGCCGCGGCCGCCGCGAGCTGCCTCGCCGCATCGATGATGCGGCCGCGCAGGGGATCGCTCAGCGAGGGGCTCGGCGCCACCTCGACCAGCTTCTGGTGCCGGCGCTGGATGGTGCATTCGCGTTCCCAGAGATGGGAGATGGCGCCGTGGCGATCGCCGATGATCTGCACCTCGATATGGCGCGCCTGCCGGATCAGGCGCTCGGCATAGACCCCATCGAAGCCGAAGGCGGCCTTGGCCTCCGACTGGCAGCGCGCATAGGCCTCCGCGAGATCGGACGCCTTCTCCACCACGCGCATGCCGCGGCCGCCGCCGCCGGCCATCGCCTTGATCACGATCGCCGCGTTGCTGCCGAGGGAGGTGAAGAACGCCGTGATCTCCTCGAGGCTCGACGGCCCGCTGGTGCCGGCGATGATCGGCACGCCATAGCGCTTTGCCAATTGCCGTGCCGCGACCTTGTCGCCGAACAGCTCGAGCGCCGCCGGCTTCGGGCCGACGAAGGTAAGACCTGCATCGGCGCAGGCCTTGGCAAATGCCGCGTTCTCGCTGAGGAAGCCATAGCCGGGATGCACGGCGTCGCAGCCGGCGCCTTTCGCCGCCGTCACCACCGCATCAATGTCGAGATAGGCCCGCGCGCCGCGGCCGGGGATTTCGACCGCCTCGTCCGCAGCGCGCACATGCAGCGACAGCGCATCGTCGGCGGGATGGATCGCAACCGTCGCGATGCCGGCATCGGCCGCAGCACGCGCGATGCGGATGGCGATCTCGCCGCGATTGGCGATCAGGAGCTTCTTGAACGACATGATATCTCTCACTCAGACGGCAGCAGAACGATTGGGATCGAGATCCTGCTTTTCGGCCAGGCCTCGTCCCACGGGCCGCGCAAAGGTGGCGAGGTCGTCCTTCTCGTCGCGGCCCGCGTTCATGACGTTCTTCCCGTGTTGCTTTTCTTCTCGCGATGGCACGCAGGTGCCGTCGATCGACGTCGTTACACGTCGAGCACGGCAGAGGTCATGTCAAGAAAAACAGCACCGGCGTCGCGGCCGATGCCGCGGCGCGGAAATATCAGGCGCCACGTAGTGCGTTTCGCTACGCCGCGCGTACGCCCGCGACGAAGGTGCTTACCTCGTTTTCGAGGGATTGCAGCTTCTGCGTCAGCCGCCCGCTCGATTGCAGCACGAGCCCGGCGGCCTGGCCGGTCGCCGCGGTGGCCTCGGTGACGCCGGAGATGTTCTGCGAGACCCGGTCGGTACCGGACGCGGCTTCCTGCACGCTGTGGGCGATCGCCTGCGTGGCGGCGCCCTGCTCCTCGACGGCGGCGGCGATCGACGAGGAGATCTCGTTGACCTCCATGATGGTGGCGCGGATGCTTTCGATGTTGCCGACGACCTGGTTGGTTTCGGCCTGGATTGCGGTGATCTGCGCGCCGATCTCGTCGGTTGCCTTCGCGGTCTGGCTCGCCAGCGATTTTACTTCGCTCGCGACCACCGCAAAACCCTTGCCGGCCTCACCGGCCCGCGCCGCCTCGATGGTAGCGTTGAGCGCGAGCAGATTGGTCTGCGAGGCGATCTGGTTGATGAGGTCGATGACCTCGCCGATCTTGTGCGCGGCCGCAGCCAGCCCCTGCACGGTGTCGTTGGTGCGCTGCCCGTCGGCGGCGGCCTTGTCGGCCACGGTCGCTGCCTGCGCGACGCGCTGGCTGATCTCCGAGATCGAGGACGACAGCTCACCGGCGGCGGAGGCCACAGTCTGCACGTTCGTCGATGCCTGCTGGCAGGCGGATGCGACGAAGCTGGCGCGGTCGCTCGCCTTGTTCGCGGTCTCCGACATGCCCTGCGCGGCCTGCTGCATCGCGCGCGCCTCGTTGAAGACGTCGCGGACGACGGCTTGGACGCTCGCCTCGAACTTGCCGGCGAGGTCGGTCATCGCCTTGCGCTTTTCGTCATCAGCTTTCCGCTTCATCTCTTCCTGCTCGGCATGCATCTGGCGAACGGCCGACGCATTGTCCTTGAACACGGCGAGTGCCTTGGCGAGGCCGCCGACCTCGTCGCGACGATCGATGTAGGGCACCTCGAAGGCGCTGTCGCCGGCGGCGAGGCGCTCGGTCAGCGCGGTGATCCGGGCCAGCGGTCCGGTGACGCTGCGGCCGATCAGGAAGGAGGCTGCAAGGACCACGACCAGCACCGCCAGGCAGACATAGGCGAAAGTCATCGCGTTCTGGCGGAACGCCGTGTCGACATCGTCGAGATAGATGCCGGTGCCGATGATCCAGCCCCAGGGCGCAAAGCCCTTCACATAGGAGATTTTCCCGACCGGCTGGTCGAAGCCGGGCTTGGGCCAGAGATAGCCGTAGAAGCCCGCGCCCTGCTTCTTGACCACGTCGACGAAACCCAGGAACAGGGCGTTGCCGGCGGGATCCTTCATGCCGGACAGATCCTTGCCGTCGAGCTCCGGCTTGATCGGATGCATGACCATCTTGGGGGTCATGTCGTTGATCCAGAAGTATTCGACCTTGTCGTAACGCAAGCTCTTGATCTCGGCCGTTGCGGCGGCCTGGGCCTGCTCGCGCGGCAGTTTCCCTTCGCTCTCGAGCTTCTGATAATGGGCGAGAATGCCGTAGCCGACGTCGACCATCTGCTGCGTCTTGGCCTGGCGATCGGCCACCATCTGGGTGCGCAGGGTCGACAGCGCGATTGGTGCCAGCGCGATCATGCCAAGCAGGCTGATGCCGACAATGAGGACCAGCTTGAAACTGATGCGGGAGAAAATCATCGGGGCTCGCAAAATTGGCGGTACAGATATGCCAATTTATCCCGCCCCCCTTAGCAAAGCCTTAAGCATTCCGATTCCGACGGCGGCCACCGCGGGCCCGCCGCCGCGCATCGCTGTCGTCGTCCGGCGACCTGGCCCCTGCATTCGAACGTAAACCTCTTCAAATCTAGAACACCTCGATATCGGCCTTCCGCGCGTTGACTTGGCGGGGGCTCTGGCAGAACGATCGATGCAGACAACCAGCGCCAGCCGTGGCGTGAGAGCAGCCAAGGGCCAGAGGCTCCATGCATCCATCGACATCACCAAGGTCTCTCGACCTGCCCGCCCTGAGCGCGGCGGAACGGCTCTTCCTCTGGGGATTCCGGGCCAAGGCACGCAGCGGAGGTGCCGTTCCGACCGCCACCGACATCCAGGAGGTGTACGACCATTTCCGCGTGGGCGATGCCGTGGCCTCGCTGGAATCCATCATCGAGATATTCGCCTGCACGGCCCATACGGCCATCGAGGTGCACTGCCCGACCTGCCCGCGCGTGTCGGAAAGCGAGCGGGAAATCCTGCATGCCATCGCCGCCGCACAACAGGAACGCATCGACGTCGTGCGCGAGCGGTTCGAGAGCTGGCTGCCGCCGGTCGGCGCCGATTGGGCCCTGCCGCCCGTGCGGGGGCTCGCGACGATCTTCCGCATGGCCGGCCTCATCCTGCCCGACCGCCAGGTGAGGTCTTTCGACCATGACCGCACCATGGCGATGAAGAGCTGGCTAGTCGGAAGCCCGACGCTGCACTGACGAGATCGTTCATGAGCTCCGATATTTGCGGTTCTGCGACGGCCCCGGACGCCGGCCAGCCGCGGCTCTGCCCGCTCCAGGCCGCGCTTGCAATGCGTCCCTGCGTCGAAAGCTGCGACGAGTTCTGCCGGGTCGCACTGTCGCTGTTCCGGTTCATCGGGGCGGCCTATACGACCGGCGCGTCCGATTGCTGGGAAGCGGCCTATCGCTTTGCCGACGAGGCGCCGGGCGTCTCCGACAGTCCGCTGCTGGTGGCACGCGCTGCCGCGCTGGTCCGAATCCTGCGCAGCGGCCGGCCATGCGAGCTGTGCTTCATGCCGCCGTCCTGCCGGCGGTTGTCGAAGGACGAGGCCGGATTGATGCAATTGCTGGCAGTCGCGCGCCGCAAGCAGCCGGGCGAGCTCGAATCCATCGTCTGCCAGCTGGTCGGCTCCGGCAAGGAAGACGCGGCGACACGGGCGGTCAACGCGCTTGCCCTGTGCTGAGGCCTCGACGGGCCCTGGACCAGAGGCGATCATCCACGCCGGCGCGTTCGACGAGAAGCTGGATGCGACACCCGACCCCCACGTGCACTGGACGTCGCGCGCCGATTGGTACGTGCACGGCGATGCGCTGCCGGTCGAGGATTGAGGCGTCGCCCGATTTGAGCCGATGCGCCTGCGATCGGCGCGCACCGCCCTACTCGTTCGCAACGCACGCCGCCATGATCCCGTCGAGCTCGGCGCGCGAGAGCATCCCGAGTTCGGCGATGAAGACGATCCGCGCGCGCGGCACGTCCGACGCGGGCGCATCGCCGGGGGCCAGCGTGGCGCGGCCGCCGGCGAATTGAAACACCATCTGGCGGCCGGGCTGCTCGACCGTCTCGAACAGGCCTTTCGCGCGCGCCAGCTTCGGCGCCAGCGTGGCGATCGCCTGCTGCAGGCGCGGCAGCGAGAGCGGGCGTTCGGAGGTCCAGCTCAGCGTCTCGAAACGGTCCTCCGCCGGCCGTTTCGGCCCGGGGCTGCGCGGCACTGACGCGCGGTCGACATGGGCGGGAAACAGCAGCGCGGACGGGATTGCGCCGTGTGGTGCATCGACGACCACGGCGGGAACGCGTTGCGCGCGGATGGCGGCGCGCATCCGCGTCGCCGCGCCCTCGTCCGCCAGATCGAGCTTGCTGAGCGCCACGATGTCGGCGACGCGCAATTGCGAGCGCTGGAGGGCATCGTCGAGGGCGGCCGGCGGTGTGCCGGCGTCCATCACGCACAGCACCGTCTCCAGCAGCGCCTCGCGCAGGATCACCGGATCCATCAGATTGCGCACGATGTCGGCGGGATCGGCGACGCCGCTGGTCTCGATCACGATATAGTCGGGCTTCGGATCGCGCCGCAGCAGCCTTGAGAGCGTGCGCAGGAGATCGCCCTCCAGCGAGCAGCAGATGCAGCCATTGGCGAGGCTGACCACGCCGTCGCTGGCACCCGCGATCAGCTCCGCATCGATGTTGATGGCGCCGAAATCGTTGACGACAGCGGCAATGCGTCGTCCTTGCGCATGCGCCAACAGATGGTTCACGACAGTGGTCTTGCCCGCCCCCAGAAAGCCCGTGACCAGCAGAATGGGGACCGGCATGGGGTCAGCCCTCGACGACGGGGCGGCGCACCGGTTTGCCCGGCCGCGCCGCGACGTCGAGAATGCCGTCGCTGATCAGCACTTCACCGCTGACGATCAGGTGCCGCACGCCGTCGGAGGGACGGTTCATCGCCGTGAAGGTGGCGCGGTCCGAGAGTTTTTCGTAGTCGAACACGACGATGTCGGCATCGGCATCTCTAGCAAGCCGGCCCTTGCTGCGCATCGCCGGCGTGCTCTGCGACAAGATCTCGGCCGGGATCAGCGCGCATTTGCGCACGCCTTCCAGCAGCGACACCGTCTTGCGCTCGCGCACCCATTCGCGGATGAATTTCGTGAAGCAACCGGCCGAGCGCGGATGCGAGGTGGCATCGTCAGGCAGCGGCCAGGCATTGCCGGTGTAGGTCTTGCCGTCAGAGGTCGTCCACGGCATCGCATCGGAGGCGATGGCGCCGCCGGGATAGAGCACCGACATGTCGAGCAGGTCGCGGTGATGCGCATTGTGCTCGGTGTCGAGGATGTGCCAGAGCACCAGCGAGGACGGCTCCTCGGCCTGCGCCTTCAGCAGCTCCTCGCGGTCGTGGAAGCGATAGCCGTCGGTCACGCGCTGCACGGAATCGTAGCCGGTGCCGTTGCGCTCGACGAATTCGGGGTCGCTGAAGAAGGCGGCGGCCAGCACGGTCGAGCCGGTACCGTAAGGATAGGCCTCGACCGTGATCGGCAGGCCCTGTCCTTGCGCCTTTTCGATCAGCGCGCGGCAACGCTCGACGTCGGTCTTGCTCGACGAGTTGAAATGGCAGATGTGCATGTGCGCACCGGTGGCGCCGGCATAGCCGATCAGGCGGATATAGGCTTCCACCGCGCTCTCTGGGTCGATCCGCGACATGAAGGCGACATGGGTGAAGGTCGGCACGTTCCTGGCCGCGGCCAGTTGGCAGACCGCGGTCAACTCCTGCACGCCGGCGCCCGGCGCGTAAGCATTGAGGATGCCGATACCGATGCCGCCTTCGTTGAGCCCTCGCCCGAGGCGCTCGAGAATGCCCGAGACCTCGACGTCGGTCGCGACGTTGTCCATCCAGCGGCGGTCGCGCATGGCGTTGCCGAACGCCTCCAGCGAGCTCTCGGCGTTGGAGCCGGTCATCGCGCCGATCCGCGCGAAGGCCCAGTTGGTGGCGGCGCCGTAATTCAGCACGCGCCCCTTCCGGGCCTGCCGCTCATACCAGGACCCGACCGGGAGCACGCCGGCCTCGAGATCGAGCGTGGTCGTAACGCCGTCGAACGCCTGCATGCGGTCGGCAGGGATCGACTGGCCGTGCGCGTGCAGATCGATGAAGCCGGGCGCGACCACGAGCCCGCTCGCGTCGATCACCCGCTCGGCGCCGCCGAGCGATGCGCCGACCGCGGCGATCCTGCCGTCCACCACCGCCACATCCCCGACTGCGTCCATGCCGCTTGCGGGATCCACCACCCGGCCGCCAGAGATCACCAAGCCGCTCATATCGTCACTCCAGAAAATCGGAACGTCGCCCATCAAGACAGATTTACGCGGCAACGACTAGTTCCGGAGACGCTCGTGCGGCATGCATCATCGTGTGCAGCCATCCTTCGAGACGCGCGCGAATGCGCGCTCCTCAGGATGAGGAGTGCGAGCGCGGAAACGGATCATCGACCTTCATGGTGACGGGCTCGCAACGCGGGCGTCTCAAACCATGAAGGCCCGACGATCCGCGCTACAGCCCGTCGAACCACGCCTTCCATTGCGGCACGGCGGTGGCGAAGGTGCCGCGATGGCTGGTCTGGCCGGTCGAGACCGCCTCCACCACCGGGTTGCCGCTGCCGATCGCGCGCTGGTAGGTCATGGGCAGCTGGCCGAGGCCGACGCTGATGGCCTCGTCGCTCTCGCCATAATAGTTGCGCACAGGGCTCTTGATCAGCCAGCGATAGGATTGCGTCTGCGCCACGAGGCGGCCATAGGCGGAGGCGGCAAAGAACTGCGGATCGAAATAATCGGGCCGCAGCAGCTTGTGCAGGTCGGCCGGCACGTCGGCGGGATTGAAGGGCTCGCGCATGTAGGCTTTGCGTGCCAGCTCATAATAGGGTTCGGCGATCAGCGAGCGCGCCAGTCCCGGCACGCCGTAATAGTTTTCGAAGGAAAAGGCCGAGAGGATGAACAGCGAGTTGACCCAGCTCGCGTCGTTCTTGCGCGGGAAATTGAGAAAGCCATTCAGCGCGACGAACACGTCGGCCGGCGCGCTCGCGGTCACGGCCCCGTCGACCTTGACCCCGGCCTGCTCGAGCTTTTCGAGCATGGCCATGGTCACGAACCCGCCTTGCGACCAGCCCGCGAGAAACAGCTTGGTCGTGGCGAGCTTGAGATGATCGAGCACGGCGCGGCTTGCCATCAACATGTCGTAGGTTGCCTGCTGGTGGCTCGCCTTCACCATGTAGCCTTCCGGCTCCGACGACGTTCCGAGCCCGAAATAGTCGGCGCCGATCACGGCGTATCCCTGACCTGCGAACTGGGCGATCATCAATTGCGTTTCCGGCGATTGCTGCGGAAAGGAGGGGACCTCCTGCTTCCCGTAGACCGTGCCGTGCTGATACGACACCAATGGGAACGAGGTGCCGCTGTCCTCGGGGATCGCAAGCAATCCGGACGCGATCGTCGGCTTGTTGCCGCGCTCGGGCACGACGGACGAATAGGTTACGCGATAGAGGCGAACGGCATTGCGCGCCGGGCTGTAGGCCGTCGTGATGCCGGCAAAAGCAGGCGTACCCACCTGCAGGATCTTGTTGAGCTGATCGGCATCCCAGCGCGCGATGCGCTGGTATTCGATGCCGGCCGACAATTTGACGACCTGGCCTTCCTGCGCGTGGGCGGAAACCGCCATGAGGAATTGGACGACAAGCAAGAGAGAGAAACGCCAAGCCGATTTCATGCAAGAGACCCGTGGTAGGAGACCGTGGATGACAAAAGAGAGGCCTACATGGGTACGGTTGAGATTCGGTTGCGCCAGGCCTCGCGCCAGGCTGAAACCGGCCCGTGAACCCTGCACGATTGTCGCAGGTTGATCGGGCACGCGTTCGCGCTCTCGCGGCATGATCTGCCCGAGCTGTGCTTCTCTTCACACCTCTCGAAGGAAAGGGCGCAGGGAAGGCCGGGCGCCGGCCGGCACCCGTAAAGACCCCCGTGCTGAACAGATGCACACGCAGTGCACAGGGGAGACACAGGGCAGCCGAAACCAAGCCTTCCCTGCGCGATGGTTTGACGGCCTATGCCGCGCTCTCCCGGGAGCCGAACTTTCCTTCTGGCCTCCCTCGCCCCGCGAATTGGATGATGCAGCCTGCCCGGTTGGGCTCGCCAGCATCTCCGCGAAAGCTTGACCGTAGCAACGACGGCCAGGACCACACGGTTTCGCCGTACGCAAGCAGCGCCGTTCGTCTTTGCGGGTCACGCCTGCTCACGAGGTTGATCTCGCCCTGCACGCGTAAGCTCCGCCTTTAACGCCGCCCGCGTCCACCGCAACTCCCAGCCCGCGCTCGAAACGACGTACGACCGCCCCTTTGGTGGCGGGCTGGAATGGCCGACACATACGACAAATCCGAATTTCGGTAAAGTGGAATGCTTTTGGACGGAGGGGTTGACAGAGCAATGGCGGTGTTTCGCCTGACGGGCGGCACGGGCCAGGCTTTGCTCCACTTTTCTTATGATCGCCTGAGCTGTATCTTGCGCCGCAGGGGAGCGGCCATGCCAGTTCGCTTCGCAGACATCATCCAGGCCTTCGAGTTCGCCGACACCGGCTCCGGTGGATGCTGCACGTTCGTCTGCAGGCAGACAGGCAAGATCTACTACCAGTTCGAGGACGACGACCTGCAGGACCTCGAGGACGATCAATTGCCTGAAGATATCGAAGACGAGTCCAAATATCTGCAGGTTCCGACCGCGCGGGATCTCGACCTTGGCAAGCCCCTCGTGCTGGCTTTCGCGCGCGAGGTCCTGCCGGACGATGTCCACGAGGTTCGCGACATCTTCAGCAGACGCGGCGCCTACCAGAACTTCAAGAGCATGGTGTCGCGACGACGCGCCACCGACGCCTGGCATCACTACAGGGACGAGGCGAGGGATCAGGCTTTGCGCGACTGGTGCGAGGTCAATGCCATCGAGATCACGGATTGAACTGACGTTCGGTTGGCGCCGTTCCGCCTGAACGTCGACTTCGCGCGAGGCGGCTCCGCCGTCATCTCGCCCCCTTTGTCATTCAGTGAGCGGGCTGGGCGCGCTGTGGGGGGCGAAGTTCCAGGGTTCCTCTTGATAGGCCGACATCTCATTCAAACACATCCCAAACTGTCGCGCCGCGCTTTGCTCGGCGGACTCATGTCCGCAGGCAGCGCGCTCGCGCTCGGCGGATGCGCCGGCCTCGGCGCGACCGGCGCGCGCTACGATGCCTCGTCGCTCTCGGTCGATCCCACTCTGCTTGTCGCCACCACGCGCAAGCCCGCGAACGGGGCTCGCAGCAAGCCCTGGTTCGGTCCGGAGCGCGCGACCAGCATGACGGTGGCGCGGGCCAAGCTGGCGGCGCCCGACGAGAGCCGCCTGTCGCTCGCCTCGGTCGGACTTGGCGGCTGGCGTCTTGATCGGATCGAACCGGTGCCGGCCGACGCCGGCGACCTCGCCGCGCAGGCCGACGGAGGCGACGTGCTGATCTATGTGCACGGTTTCAAGCAGACGTTCGAGACGGCGGTGCTGGACGGCGCCTATCTCTCCGATGCGATCAAGTTCCGCGGCCGTACCATGGTGTTCGCCTGGCCGTCCAAGGCCGGGCTGTTCGACTACGCCTATGACCGGGACAGCGCGATGTGGTCGCGCGACGATTTCGAGCGCGTGCTCTCGTCGCTGGTGTCGGCGCCGGGGACGGGCCGCGTGCACATCGTTGCGCACAGCATGGGAACCATGCTGACGTTAGAGAGCCTGCGCCAGCTCCATGCGCGATACGGCGAGACGGTCACGGGCAAGATCGGCGCGGTGGTGTTTGCCGCCCCTGATATCGACATGGACGTGTTCTCGTCGGCGGTCCAGCGCATCGGCCCGCTGGCCGGCAAGATCACCGTGATCGCCGCGACCAACGACCGCGCATTGGCGCTGTCAGGCCAGCTCGCCGGCGGCATGACCCGCGTCGGCGCCGCCGAGAAGGCCGCCATCGCACGGCTCGGCGTCCGCGTGGTCGATGCCTCGGCGGAAGGCTGGGGCATCGTCAACCACGACCTGTTTCTGTCGAACGGGCAAGTGCAGCAGGTGATCCGGCGGTCGATCGACGGGACGACGGCGTGAGGGGTGGCAGCACGGCATGAGCTGATGCATTTGCAATCAAGGGCGCCGAAGTGACGACCGATTACCGCTGCAATTTCCGTTCGGCGATGATCCGCACCGGCGGAAAGACGACGCAGTCCGCCACGTCGAACAGCACTCCAATGCTGCGATCAAACGTCCGAGCGAAGGCAATCGCATCTTCGCGCCGCTCATCGGCAACGGCGGTGCCGAGTGTGCAATGGGGGGTCCAGGCGCCGGGCCGGTAGTGAGGACGACAATGCGCCGGATCGATCGCCGCGCTGATGACGGCGTGGATGCGAGCCAGGGCTTCGTCGACCTCCGGCTCCGCCCAGAGAACGAGCGGAGAACTTTCAAACCAGCGAATTCGTTTGAACTCGATGCGCAGTTGCGTCTGGCCGGCAACAGCTGCCAGCATCGCATCCCACGCAGCCTTCTCGTCAACCGCCGACGAGTCGTAGATGGCAAATGTAAAATGCGGCCGATAGCCGAGGGCGCGCATCGAGGGCTCAACCTCGAACACGGCAACCTGATCCCACAACCGCTCGATCTCGCCTGCTGACGCGTTGCCGGCCCGGATATTGATCGCCAATGCCACAAGTTCACCCGAGGGGTGGAACGATCAAATCGAGATCAGGGGAAGTCTCGGCTTCGAGACAATGGCGCTCCCTAGGGGAATCGAACCCCTGTTTCAGCCTTGAGAGGGCCAAATAATGGGTCCGCGCTGGTCCGCGGCTATCCGCCGGTGTCCAATAAAATCAATAGGTTAAATACGGATGGTTCACTATTGTCCGCCGCTGCACGGCGATGCATATTCGACGGATATTCAACGTGTGCCAGTGTGGTGAAACGTGTCGAAGGCGCTCATAGAGGCTCAAATTACGACAGCAAAGGCGCGCTCCAGGCTAGGACTTGGCTTGCATTGGCGCCGCCTCGATGCGGAAGCTCACCTGGGCTATCGCAAAGGAAAACAGAGCGGCGTTTGGCTTGTCCGCTGGCGCAACCACCACGAAGGCGCCAGCTACAAGCAGGCCTCTATCGGCATCGCCAACGACGTCAACGACAAGCCGGCCGATGGAGTCCGAACTTTCGAGCAGGCCAACAAGGCAGCGCGAGAAGCAGTCGCACAGGCCAGGACAGAAGCCGCGGCGCAAGCGGCGGGGCCGGCCCCTACCGTGCGATCGGCCGTTGAGGCCTACATCGAGGAACGCGACGCTCGAGAAAGGCGGCGAACAGGTCGCGACATGCGATCCGATGCCGGCAACAGGCTGCGGCGATACGTTCTCGGTCAAGAAAAGCGCGGCAAGCAGCAAGCTATGGAAGCCGCTCCTCTCGCGACGGTGCGTCTGCACGCGTTGAAGGAAGACGATATGCTGACGTGGCGTGAGGGCCTACCGAAGGGACTTAAGGTCACGACAAAGCAGCGGCTTATGAATGACCTGAAGGCCGCTCTCAACGCCTCATGGGCCCGGCTTTCCGCGGATCGAAAGAAGCTAAACCCCACGTTCCTCACCGACGTGAAAGCGGGCTTCAAAGCCGAGCGGATCGATGACGATGATGAGACATCGGTTGCTCGAGACAACCAGATCCTCACGGATCAGCAGGTCGCAAAAATACTTCAAGCCGCGTTGGAAGTTGACAGGGAGCAGGAATTCGACGGCGATCTGTATCAGATCGTCGTATGTTTAGCGGCGACCGGCGCGCGGTACGCCCAGGTCAGGCGTATGCGTGTGGGCGACCTACAGGCCTCTGAGCGGCGTCTAATGGTGCCGGGCTCGTACAAGGGTCGTGGCGGCAATGGCGGCTCAGTCCCCGTGCCGGTAGGTGACGATGTCATTGAGACGCTTTTGCCCGCGATCGTTGGACGACCGAGCGATGCGACGCTATTCGAGCGCTGGATCCACGAGCAGGCGCCCAACGGCATCGAATGGAAAAGGTCCAAACGCGGCCCGTGGAAAAGAGCTGAACTTACACGCCCTTGGGGCGCTATTCGCGAACGCACCGCTATGCCTGACGTTATTCCCTATGCTTTGCGGCACTCGAGCATTGTGCGCGGTCTCCGAAAGGGATTACCGATCCAGCACGTCGCTAAACTGCACAACACCTCCGTCAAAATGATCGAGCGGCATTACGCGAAATACATTGCGACAGCTCTCGAAGAGCTCGCTAGGGCTGCAGTTGTGCCGCTGGTACCTAGGAGCGGCGAAAATGTGGTGCCCATGGGAAGACGGGCATGAACGTTGCTTGAAGAGAGGACCGAAGCGACAATAGCTCACGCCGACATACGCGCGCCTAGGAGCGCGATGAGTGATCGCACCATCACCAACCGCCGACGCCCAATAGTTGTGGTGACGATTTGGCCAGCCCCTATCAGCTCGTAAAGCTTTGTGCGCCCCAATCCGGTCGCTTCGCAGGCTTCGTCGATCGTACAGCTGAGCCGCTCTGCGAAGGGAAGTGACTTCGATCCTCTGCTTGCTGCGTTGAACGAAGCGGATTGCGACTGCTCTCGTCCGTCGTACTCCGATCGGGCGCCCATGGTAGATTCTCCTTGTCGTGAAAAGCCGTTAGAGCTCCTTTTGTGTCCGTGGGAACTAAAGTCCCAACAGACAGGGGGACCGCAGCCGACAGCCTCGAGCATCGGTGGTCTCGGACACGGCTCTTCGAGCAATGGCGTCACTGTCGCGAACACCAGCAACGATTAGCAAGGTGGGGGCCGCAGATATCAAGCTCACTGAGATTGCCGCTCGTCACATCTATTGCTCTCGGAAAAGGCGAGTTGGAATCATACAATGCGCAACAACGGAGAAACTTCAATGGGCGCGAAAATCGCGCGGATCAGGCACGGCTATTTCAATCTACGCGACCGCTCGTAGAGCAAGCTGTGGCAAGCTTGGAGACGCGTGACGAAACAGTACAATAAGACGTGAGCTATCAGGTGAACTCGCAGTCCCGAGAACGGACCGTTAGTAGGCGGCTTAAACTAGCCACTAATTTTTCAAGAGTTTCCGACGTTCGACGCCAAGCTCGCGGGCAATCAAGGCAAACCACCTCAGCTGCCGCGCTTCTGTCGGGACTGTGGTGGCTGCAGCAAATCCAAATGACTGACCCCTAACGCCTTCGCAATCTCGTACAGTGTCACAACTGTCGGATTGCGGTGTCCTGACTCGAGCCCACTGAGATATTGCTGGCTAAACCCGGAAATGTCGCTGAACTGCTCCTGGGTCAGCTTCTTCTCAAGCCGAATTCTTTTGACATTTTGGCCAACCAGCCGGCGCATATCCATGCGCGGAAAGAAAATCGATTACACAATTTAAGTTTATCAACTATAATATGTATGATCGATCGCGGCTTACTGCCGTGCCGTGACTTAAGCGAGTTTTTTTGCCCGTCGTGCTCCTGACGGGAACCGATGACGAGAGATGACGGGCACATTTGAAGCATTCTTCGCAGTTGATGGCGCCGGCCCCTTTGGCCCGACGGGTTATCGTGCTGGCTTTCGCTGTCGCGAAACCGGGAATGTCGTCTGCGCGCTGGAACTTCCCGCCTCGATCGTCGAGACGACAATACTAAAGGCCGCAAAGCTCAACGTCACAGTGGCGCCGGACGGGCACATTCGATTGAGTGTGCGCGGAATTGCTTGCGAAGACATAAGCGACGGCCTGCCCTCCATCGCCGGCTCGATTGACCAGCTTATCGCTCAGTCCGTTGCGGACGACAATCTACACTTAGAAGAGGTCACTTCTTCTGATCTGAATTCTCTTCTGCATCGACTTGAACGTTCAATCAGCCTCGTGAAGGAGGCAATCGCACGCGCACTGGCGGCCCCCTAACAGCTTCCGTTTAGTCAGAAGGATCCCTTCACTCATCGAAACGAAGGGGCGTGTTCTGATGCCTTCTATTGGGTCAAGCGAACCTCGAAGCCCGGGATCGGGCATGTCCGCGAATGCGCCCGTGTGAGACATGCCGGGGCCGTCTGACGATGTCCGCTCACAGGGGTAGACCAGAAAAGAACGGCACGCGGCCAAAGTGACGCGATTGGACCCAAAGCGGACGTTAGTCGGACCGTACGGCCGACTCGTCAATTTCCATGATCGGCTGGCCTGCCTTGACCTGCTGGCTGACTCGGTCACGCTCGATTCAAATTTTGTTTTTTGACCTTGGGCGGGGCAAATATCCGCCCACGTGGTCGTTGCCACGGTGCGCGGCGATGAACATGGCGACGGCCGACCGGCAATAGGATTCGATTTCGTTGTCGTCCTCTGCTCTCGCCTCATCGAAGCGCGCGATCATCAGGAGATCGGATCCTTTGAAGAGCGCGGCAAACAAGCGGGCGGACCGGTGAGGATCGGGCACGTTCAGAAGCGCCTTCGCGTGCAACTGACGCAACAGGGCCTCGATTTGGCCGATGACATGGGCGGGGCCGGCTTCGAAATGGAGCCTGCTTAACGCGTTTTGACTCGTCTTGTCGGCCATGACCATGGCTTCGACACCGCGGACGTCCGGCCTCAACAGCGTGCGAAGCAGCAATGATCCCACTGCCATGAGCTGATCTTCGACCGAACCGTCGTCGCCTTCAAGAAGGGCCTGTGGTGCAAACAACTGCTGGCAGCCGGCCGCCATGGCCGCGCTGAACAGCGCCTCCTTGTTCTCGAAGTGCCTGTAGATGCTGAGCTTGGATATCTTCGCCCGCTGGGCGACCTTGTCCAATGTCGTCGCTTGGAAACCCAATTCCACAAAGAGTTCGCGCGCGGCGTCGACGATCGTTTGGCCAAGCGCCTCGTTGGCGGGCCGGCCGCGCCGTCCCTGTCTGTTTTCGGTCACCACAATTCCAGTACTTGACAGTTTTCTAACTCTTGCATTACGATACCATGAAGTATCTGAAATATGCAAGCCGGGTAGGTTGCAACCTGTCCTCCAACGGAGCCCATCACCATGGATGACGTTATCATCATTGGCGGCAGCTTTGCCGGTCTCGCCGACGCCCTGCAGCTCGGCCGCGCCCGCCGCAAGGTCACCGTTCTCGATACCGGCCTGCCGCGCAACCGCTTCGCCGGCCACTCGCATGGACTGCTCGGCCACGATCACAAGCCGCCGCTGGACATCCTGGCCGAGGCGCGACGGCAGCTGGCGCGTTATCCCGCGATCAAGCTGGTCAGTGCCCGGGCCGACAGCATCTCCGGCGCCATCGACGATTTCAAGGTTCTCACGTCCGATGGCGAAAGCCTTCGGGCGCGTCGTGTGATCCTGAGCTATGGCCTCACCGACCAGATGCCTGATGTTCCGGGCTTTGCCGAAGGCTGGGGCACGTCCATCGTGCCCTGTCCCTATTGCGACGGCTTTGAAGTCGCCGGCCAGCATTGGGGCCTCGTCTGGTCCGGCCCGCAGTCGCACAATCAGGTCAGGCTGTTCCGCGATTGGACCGACAATTTGACGCTCTTCGCCGATGGTCACGATATTCCTCCCGATATCCGGGCCGATCTGGCGCGCCGCAACGTACCCGTCGTCGATGGCCGGATCACTGGGATCGCCCAACGCGGGGCCCATAACGCCACCGTCAGGCTCGATGCGGGCCCCGATGTCGCGGTCGACATCCTGTTCGCTCACCCGCGCAACAAGCCGTCCGCAAGCCTGCATGAATCACTGGGCCTCGCCACGGTCAAAACCCCCCTCGGCATCATCCTCAAGGTCGACGATCGCCGCGAAACCAGCATGCCCGGCATCTACGCCGCCGGCGACCTTGCCAATCCCATCACGCCGCCATCGGTCACCCTGGCATCATCGCACGGCGCGATGGCGGGTATCTTCGCCCAGCAGTCGATGGTGGTTTGAGAGCACAGATTCCCTTCTCCGGTTGCCGCGGGCGCGGTTGTCCTTCGAAGTCCGGCGCGCCCTTTTCCGGCGCTGGACGGAAAGCCTTCCGATGGGAAACGCCGGAGGGGCCGTTGCCTGATGCAGGAGAAGTACCCGTGAAACGAAGTCCAGAGATGACGACCTTGTTGAAGATCGCGCTTTCCGCGGCGGCTGTCGCCGCTTTGTCGATAGCGCAGGCTTCGGATGCCGGGGCGCAGGCCGCACAATCTTACGAGGCCCCGCCCAAAGAGGCGAACGCCATCTTTGCGAACTACCGGTTCCGCGCCGGCGAGACGCTCCCCGAGCTTCGCCTGAACTACACCACGCTCGGCCAGCCTCGCCGGAATAGTCACGGCGCGATCGACAATGCAGTCCTGATGCTCCACTGGACCAGCGCCAGCGGTCAGGCCTTGCTGACGCCAGAGTTTCGGACAGCGCTGTTTGCGCCGGGCGCACCCTTCGATGCCAACCGATATTTCGTGATCCTGCCCGATGCTATCGGCCATGGTCGGTCGAGCAAGCCGAGTGACGGATTGCGGGCGTCCTTTCCGCGCTATGGTTACGGCGACATGGTCGACCTCCAGCATAAGCTGGTGACGGAGGTGCTCGGGATTGCGCGTCTGCGCGCCATCGTCGGAATATCAATGGGCTGCATGAACGCTTGGCAGTGGGCGGAAGCCTATCCGGACGCGATGGACGGCATCATGCCCATCGCATGCTTTCCATCGCCGATCGCGGGACGAAACCTCCTGTGGCGTAGGATGGTGGTGGACGCCATCAAGTCCGACCCAGCCTGGGCGGGCGGCAACTACAAACAGCAGCCGCCCTCCGCGACCAACGGGCTCGCGATCGCGCGCCTCTTGATCGACGGCGTACCCCGCCTGCAAGAGGCAGCAGCCACCACCGAAAGCGCGGATGCCTTCGTTCGCAGCGTGAGAGAGCAAGCCGTCCCGGTCGATGCCAACGATGTGATGTACGCCTTGGAAGCATCGCGCGACTTTGACACCCGGCCTGGATTGAGCCGCGTGAAGGCGAAGGTGCTTGCGGTGAACTTTGCCGACGATGAGTTCTATCGAGACAGCCTTCAGACGCTTCAGCACGACATCCGCATCGTCCCCGGCGGGCGGTTCGTCGTACGTGACGTCTCCGATGGATCGGCCGGCCACCTCTCGATGACACGTCCGGCTCTTTGGGCCGACCACGCACGCAACTTCGTCGCGTGGCTTGCCGAGAAACCGTAACGCCGTGCCGAGGCACCTAGCACCGTCTCGTCCAGCGGAAACCCCATCAGGGTGGGGTGAATACCCTTTCAACACAAAGATGGAAGTGATTTCCATGAACAAGACCAATTCCGGCGTCGCCCTGGTGACAGGCGCATCCTCCGGCATAGGATACGCAACAGCCAAAGCCCTGCAGAACGCGGGATATCGCGTGGTCGGCACCAGCCGTCGCGCCGCCTCCGGAAGAGCCGACGGCATTACCATGCTGACCTGCGACGTGACCGATGATGTGTCCGTCGCGAAACTTGTCGATGAAGTGCTGGGTAAGGCCGGGCGTATCGACCTGCTTGTCAATAATGCCGGCATCGGCTTGATCGGTGGCGCGGAAGAGTCTTCGACTGCACAGGCTCAGGCGCTGTTCGATGTCAACGTCTTCGGCGTTCTCCGCATGACCAACGCGGTCTTGCCGGCAATGCGACGCCAAAGCAGCGGCAGAATCGTCAATGTGAGTTCGGTGCTCGGCCTGATCCCGGCTCCCTATTCCGCACTCTATGCATCGACCAAGCACGCCATCGAAGGCTACTCCGAATCGCTTGATCACGAGCTACGGACATTTGGAATTCGCGTTGTGTTGGTCGAGCCCGCCTATACGCGCACGTCGTTTGAAGAAAATCTCGCCAAGCCGGATCAGTTGCTAGACATCTATGACTCCGCGCGAGCCGGCATGAATGCGACCATGCGAAAAGCGATAGAAGCAGGAGATGCTCCCGAAGTCGTCGCCGAGACGATCTTGAAGGCAGCGACCGCTGCCGTTCCGAGAAGACGCTATGCAGCGGGAAAAATGGCGAAACAGGTCAGTTTGCTGCGCCGTTTCGTCCCCGCGTCGGCTTTCGACAAAAGCCTGCGGAAGCAGAACGAGCTGCCGGTCTGAGGCATCCATGCGACGGCGGCGCGAGCGTCGGTTGGGCAAAGGATGGGCTTGGGCCCGGATTGGTCAGCGCAGTCTTTGTCCGGAATTGGCCCGTCGGGGAAGCGGAGATGTGTGACAGTCACTTCCGCTTTTGCCAGGCCGACGCGTTTGTGCGTTGGACCACTCACTACCCCGAACGAAATTTCGGAATGTCGTCAGCTTCGGGAGCAAAAGGTCGTTCAGCAAGGACACTTGCGAGAAGCGTACTAAGTCGACGAAGTCATCAGCTTTGGAGAAACAGCGCGTCAGAGAGACGATCTAGGGTCTGTCCAAGCCCTACAGGTCAACAGGTTTGTGCTGAAGGCATCATGGCAAGGCGCGATGGCGGGTATCTTCACCCGGCAGACCATGCTGGTTTGAGAGCACGGATTGGAGATGAGCATGGCCGTCGAACCGGACAGCGCGGGTGTGCGCTTCCCTCCGCCCTTCGTCTATCTGGGAGCGCTGCTGTTGGGGCTGGCGGCGGAGCGGTTCGTCACCCTGCGCTCTTTCGGCATCGACTGGCGGTTGCTGGTCGCGACGGGCGCGCTGCTGTTCGTTGCCGGCGCGGCGATGATGCTTGCAGCGGCGGGGCTGTTCCGGCGGCTGGGCACCAACGCTCGGCCGTCGCAGCCAACGACCCTCCTCGCAACCACCGGTCCTTATCGGTGGACCCGCAACCCCATGTATCTCGGCATGGCGCTCATCTATGCCGGCCTTGCGATCGGCTTCGACGGGCCGATCGCCTTCGCCTTGCTCCCGTTGGTTCTGATCGCGATCCAGACGCAGGTGATCGCCCGCGAGGAGCGCTATCTCGAAGCGAAGTTCGGCGACGACTACCGCCGCTACAAGGCCGAGGTTCGCCGCTGGCTCTGACTATTCCGGCGCTGCTTGCGGTGCTTGCCCGAGCACCACCGTCTTCCCTCTCGCAAGATGACAATCTTTGATTGAGTGGCTCAACATCCCTCAGAAGTGACGTCGACCATATAATCAGCTTGGAGGAACGCATGCGCGCTAACAAATCAGACCTATTTCAAGACCTGTCCCGCCTGGTCATCGCAGCGGTGGTAGGCATAGTCGCGGCCTCGGTTGCAAGTGAGGCCCGATCGCAGACCGTGATCCTATCAGGATCGCCGTTCCCGGAAAGTCTGGCAGCCACAACGGATGGAACGCTCTTTGCCAGCAGCCTGACGAACGGCGGAATCGCGCGCGTCAAGCCGGGCGCCTCCGAGGCCGAAGCCTGGATCAAGCCGGGGACATTCGATACGCGATCGACGTTCGGCGTTCTCGCCGATGAGAAGTCAGGGCTTCTTTGGGTCTGTTCGAACGATGCCACCCCGCTCGGCGTCAAAGGTCCAAACACGATCGAAGGCTCGTTCGTTAAGGGATTTGACCTCAAAACCGGGGAGGGAAAAATCAGTGCCCAACTGCCCGCGAAACCTTCGCTCTGCAACGATCTCGCGATTGGACCGGACGGCGCTCTCTACGTCACGAATACTCTGCAGCCACAGATACTCCGCTTGAAGAAGGGATATTCCGAGCTGGACGTCTGGGTCCAGGACGACAAGCTGAAGGGGGGGCTTGATGGGATTGCGTTCGGACCGGATGGCGCCTTGTACGTCAACACCTTCCAAAGCGGCGAACTCTTCCGCATCGAATCCAAATCGGGAGTCGCGGGTGCCGTCACGAAGCTTGAGACGTCACGCCCGATCAAGTTTCCGGACGGTCTTAGGGCAGACAAGACCGGATTTGTGATGGTTGAAGGCGCCGGTCCGCTATCTAAGGTCACGATCGTCGGGGACAGGGCCCAAATCGAAACGATCAAGGAATTCGCTGGACCAACAGGCGTCGCGCGCGTCGGCGACAAGCTTTGGGTAGCTGAAGGCCAGATTGGCTACCTCATGGATCCTTCCAAGAAGGGCCAGACGCCGACCTTCCAGCTGCGGTCAATCGACGCTCCCTGACCGACACGAGCCCCTCGTCGCGCCCGGCGCGATCGAGACGGATTTCGCGGGCGGCAGCTTGAACACGCCCGCGATCCAGGACTATTTCCGCAGCATCACAGCGCTGGGCCGCAGTGATGTAGCGGGGGCGGGCGTCATGGAGCTGGAATTCTACCAACGTTTTGCATAGCGCGTTCGGGTCATTGCCGAAAGGCAGACCCTTCAGACGGCGTCGCCTGCTGGAGCTTGCCGCGCGCCTCAATGATTTTCAAACCGGTCGCGGTTGTTTTGACCACATCGGTCACGCACGATTCACATTTTGTCTTCTGAGCTCGGGGCAGGCCAACATCCGCCCGCGCGGTCGTTGCCACCGTGCGCGGCGATGAACATGGCGACGGCCGACCGGCAATAGGATTCGATTTCGTTGTCGTCCTCTGCTCTCGCCTCATCGAAGCGTCCGATCATCGGGAGATCGGATCCCTTGAAAAGCGCGGCAAACAAGCGGGCGGACCGGTGAGGATCGGGCACGTTCAGAACCGCCTTCGCGTGCAACTGGCGCAACAGGACCTCGGTTTGGGCGATGACATGGGCGGGGCCGGCTTCGAAATGGAGCCTGCTTAACGACTTTTGGTTCGTCTTGTCGGCCATGACCATGGCTTCGACACTGCGGACGTCCGGTCTCAACCGCGTGCGAAGCAGCAATGATCCCACCGCCATGAGCTGATCTTCGACCGAACCGTCGCCGCCCTCAAGAAGGATCTGTGGTGTAAACGACTGATGGCAGCCGGCCGCGATGGCCGCGCTGAACAGCGCCTCCTTGTTCTCGAAATGCCTGTAGATGCTGAGCTTGGATATCTTCGCCCGCCGGGCGAGCTTGTCCAATGTCGTCGCCTGAAAACCCAATTCCACAAAGAGTTCGCGCGCGGCGTCGACGATCGTTTGGCCAAGCGCCTCGTTGGCGGGCCGGCCGCGCCGGCCCTGTTTGTTTTCGGTCACGGCAATTCCGGTACTTGACAGTATTCTAATTCAGAATTACGATACTATGAAGTATCCTAAATGTGCAAGCCAATGGGTAGGTTTCAACTTGTCCTCCAAATCAAGCTTCCCGGGCGCCCGGCGATCTCGAATGCGGCATTGTCCGGCCGGCCAACACAGTGATGGGCGACTTTCTCGGCGAAGCCGAAGCCCTGCTCGCTGCCCGTCTCGAGCGCGTATCGTCTGACGATATTGCGCCGACCTGACACGAGAGATCCCATGCAACGACGGACCCTGCTGAAGCTGGCCGCGCTTTCCACCATCGGCCTCCCCCGCGCCCAGGCCACCGACGGGCCCCAGCCGACCCCCTCCACCCACAACACGGAGCGTATCACCATGGATGACGTCATCATCATCGGCGGCAGCTTTGCCGGTCTCGCCGGCGCCCTTCAGCTCGGCCGCGCCCGCCGCAAGGTCACCGTTCTCGATACCGGTCTGCCGCGCAACCGCTTCGCCGGCCACTCGCACGGCCTGCTCGGCCACGATCACAAGCCGCCGCTGGACATCCTGGCCGAGGCGCGACGGCAGCTGGCGCGTTATCCCACGATCAAGCTGGTCAGTGCCCGGGCCGACAGCATCTCCGGCGCCATCGACAATTTCTCCGTCCTCACGTCCGATGGCAAAAGCTTTGGAGCGCGCCGTCTGATCCTGAGCTATGGCCTCACTGACCAGATGCCTGCTGTTCCGGGCTTTGCCGAAGGCTGGGGCACGTCCATCGTGCCCTGTCCCTATTGCGACGGCTTTGAAGTCGCCGGCCAGCATTGGGGCCTCGTCTGGTCCGGCCCGCAGTCGCACAACCAGGTCAGGCTGTTCCGCGATTGGACCGACAATTTGACCCTCTTCGCCGATGGTCACGACATTCCGCCCGATATCCGGGCCGATCTGGCGCGCCGCAACGTACCCGTCGTCGATGGCCGGATCACCGGGATCGCCCAACGCGGGGCCCATAACGCCACCGTCAGGCTCGATGCGGGCCCCGATGTCGCGGTCGACATCCTGTTCGCTCACCCGCGCAACAAGCCGTCCGCAAGCCTGCATGAATCACTGGGCCTCGCCACGGTCAAAACCCCCCTCGGCATCATCCTCAAGGTCGACGATCGCCGCGAAACCAGCATGCCCGGCATCTACGCCGCCGGCGACCTTGCCAATCCCATCACGCCGCCATCGGTCACCCTGGCATCATCGCACGGCGCGATGGCGGGTATCTTCGCCCAGCAGTCGATGGTGGTTTGAGAGCAAGCAGCATCGAACACGCCAGTTTCGTTTTTCACATCAGACGGGGATACTCCACATGGAAGTCCTAAAGAAATTCAAGCCGCTAAACGATGAATTCCCGCTTGAGCGCCAACTTGGCATCTCGGCCGCGCCAATCGTGCTCATCAACATATTCACGGTCGGTGCCGGTGACGAAGAGGGCTTCCTAAACGCCTTTATAGCCGCTGGCGAAACCCTGAAGAAGCAGCGTGGCTTCATCTCTACCCAACTGCACCGAGCGATCGGCGATAGCCCGATCTTCCTGAACTATGTGGTGTGGGAATCCACAGAGACGCTCCGCGAAGCCTTCTCCCGTCCCGAATTCGTCGCGAAGGTTTCGGCCTATCCACCATCCGTCGTAGCCACCCCGCACCTGTTCCAGAAGGTCGCCGTCCCCGGCTTTTGCACGGCCTGACTCCGGAAATATGGCACGGCGCGATGGCGGGTATCTTCGCCCAGCAGTCGATGCTGGGTTGAGAGCACAGAACCGGTGTCATCGAGAACCGAGTGGCCGGTTGACCCCGCAGTTCACCTGACGCCTGAGGAGATGCACGTGTCCAAAACCAGAAACACCGAAGCCAGCATCGGCATCTCTCGTCCGACCGCTGTTGGAGAAGCCCCACGCATGGAGTTCGAACACGTCACCTTCGACCTGCCACACGGCACCTTTCACGCGTTGCAGGGTGGTGATCCCGATGGCGAACCGACGATCGTCTTGCACGGCTTCCCGGACCATCCGCCGACCGCGAAGCCCTTCCTTGCCGAGCTCGGCCGCCGTGGCCGTCACGTCGTCGCACCCTGGCTTCGCGGTTACGCGCCGTCCCCGACGGCGGGACCGTTCGACTTCGCAGCCCTCACCGGCGACGTGCTCGCGCTGATCGACCGCTGGTCTCCGGGGCGAGCCGTGGAGCTGGTTGGCCACGACTGGGGCGCGCTGATCACATATGATGCCTGCGTCACCGCGCCGGAGCGGATCGAACGCGCGGTCACGCTCGCAATCCCGCACCCACTCACCTTCATGAGCCGGCTGACGGACCCCGCTCAGCTGCGCCGGAGCTCTTACATGGGGCTCTTTCAACTGCCGGGAAGCGGCTGGATCGCCACCGCCCGCGATCTCGCCTTCATCGACCGCCTCTGGCAACAGTGGTCGCCCGGCTTCTCGCTCGATCCCGCTCTCAAGGCGGAGCTACACGAGCACCTGCGGGCGAGCATGCCCGCGCCTCTGAAGTACTACCGGGCGATGCTGCGGCCTGGCATGCTTGGGGCGACGCGCCGTATGTCTCGGCCGATCACGGTGCCCATGTTGCAGCTTCACGGTGCCAACGACGGCTGCATCCTCCCTGCGCAAGTCGATGACCGACATCGGTTCGCCGCCTGGCGCGCGATGGAGGTCGTCCCCAACGTCGGTCACTTCCTGCACATCGAGGCCCCCGAGGTGATCGCCGAACGGATCGCGGCATGGGCCGAGTAGAGGATCACTCGTCCAGGCCGAAGTCAGGACTGTCGACAACGTCGCGCGTTTTGGGGGCGAGGAGTTTGTGGTGTTGCTGCGCGAAATCGGTCTTGGCAGCGCGTTTCTGTTGGCGGAGCGCATAAGCCAGCAGATCAGCGGTGGTGCGATAGAGGCCCGTGGCAAGAAGATCGTCAGCGTAATCGCATCTATTCGAGATGATGCGCGCTTTGGCAGCGATCCGGACCCCTCGTCTCGATCAAAGGATTCCGAGTTAAGACCAAAATCAGAACAAGGATTGTGGCATGGCAGAGAAGAAAGTTTATCAGGTGGCCGACTGGAATGGCCAAAGCGGGGAGCGCTGGGTCGCCCACCAGGCCCGGCTCGACGCCATGGCGGCGGTGTTCGGCCAGACCGCGATCGAAGCCGCCGCGCCCGCGACGGGCGAGCGCGTGCTGGACGTCGGCTGCGGCGCGGGCGCGTCGAGTCTGGCTCTGGCCGCCCGCGTCGGCGCGGGGGGCCATGTGCTGGGCGTGGACATATCCGAAGCGCTGATCGGCCGAGCGCGCGCGCTGGCGCCACAGGATACACCGGTCCAGTTCCAGGTGGCCGACGCCAGCAGCGCCGAGCTGCCCGAGGGCGCGTTCGACATCCTGTTCTCACGCTTCGGAGTGATGTTCTTTGACGATCCTACGGCGGCGTTCGCTCATATGCGCCGTGCGCTCAAGCCGGGCGGGCGGGTCGCTTTCGTCTGCTGGCGTGGCCTGGCCGAGAACGATTGGGTGCGCCTGCCGATGGACGCGATCAAAGGCATCGTCCCGCCGATGGCGCCGCCCGATCCCGAAGCGCCCGGCCCATTCTCGTTCGGCGACCGGGCGCGGGTGGCTCGCATCCTGACGGCGGCCGGCTTCACCGATATCGCTTTCGCGCCCTTCGATGCTTCCATCCCGTTTGGCGAGGGCGCGACGCGGGACGCGGCGATCGACGATGCTGTGAAGATGACGTTCGAGGTCGGCCCGCTGTCGCGCCTGCTGGCTGACCAGCCCGACGACATCCGGGCCCGCGCATTGGCCGCGGTTCGTGCCGCCTTTGCGGGCTGCCCCGGCGAGCGATCGGTGATGATCGACAGAGCGACGTGGATCGTCACGGCGCGCAATCCCACAAGCTGACAGGGATTAGATCGGCGGCCATGAGAGCAAGCACTTTTTTTGATTAGTCGACAGTCTTCTCATTCGAGACGCAGGAGTGTTCTTCGATGTTCGTCCGGTCGGTTTTGTTGACCTATTCCAGGCTGTTGACAGGCGTGTCGCTGGCCCTGACGGCCGCTTCGCTGGCCGGCTGCAATGACACCGTGGCCGAGAAGGCCGAGCCGCCGCGGCCGGTTCTGGTCGCGACCGTGCATTATGATTCCGAGACGCCGGAGCGGAGCTTCGTCGGCACCATCAAGCCGCGGATTGAGAGTGACCTCAGCTTCCGCGTCGCCGGCAAGGTTGCCAAGCGCCTCGTCGAAGTCGGCCAGACCGTCGAAATCGGCCAGCCGCTCGCGACCCTCGATGAAGTCGATCTGAAGCTCCAGGCCGAACAGGCGGTTGCCGAACAGACGGCTGCCACAGGCGTGCTGGCCCAGGCCGCCGCTGCCGAGCAGCGCGCCAAGGATTTGAAGGCCAAAGGCTGGACCACCGATGCGGCGATGGATTCGAGCCGCGCCGCCGCCGACGAGGCCCGTGCGCGTCTCGACCGCGCCATCCGTTCGGTCGAGCTGACCAAGAATTCCCTTTCCTACGCGACACTGGTTGCCGATGCCCGTGGCGTCGTCACCGCAACGCTGATCGAGCCCGGCCAGGTGGTCGCCGCGGGCCAGGCTTCGATCCGTGTCGCCCGCTTTGCCGAGAAGGAAGCGGTCGTCGCGATCCCTGAAACGCTGGTCGGACGTGCCAAGTCGGGCGCCGCCAGCGTCACTCTTTGGTCGGAGCCGGGCAAGAAATATACCGCGAAGCTGCGCGAGATCGCGCCGACGGCCGATCCGGCCACGCGCACCTATCTTGCGAAATTCTCGCTGCCCGAGGCCGACGACAAGGTCTCGCTCGGCATGACGGCGACGCTGACGCTGTCGGACGCCGCGACCGAGCGCGTCGCGCGGCTGCCGCTGTCGGCGCTGTTCAACGAAGGCGGCAAGCCCTCCTTCTACGTTGTCGACGACAACGGGGCGCTCACCTTGAGGCCGGTTGTGGTGAAGTCCTACGACAGCAGCGACGTCATCATCACCGGCGGTGTGGAAGAGGGCGCCAAGATCGTCGCCCTCGGCGTGCAGAAGCTTGATCCGAGCCAGAAGGTACGGATCCAGTCATCACTGTCTTTCTAGAGTTTACACGTCCGTTGCAAGGCGAGTTTCGGCCCGAGCGCAAATGCTGGGGCTGAAGCGGCGGAGCGATCCAGAACCTGCCCAGCCCCCTGGATTGCTTCGCTGCCTCGCGACGACGGATTGAACAGAGTGGCTGTCGTTTTGGCAATTGGATCGATTTTCCGGAGAGAGCGATGAAGCGCTTCAACCTTTCGGCCTGGGCCGTCAGCCACCCGACGCTGGTTCTCTTCCTTATGGTCATGCTCGGCGTCGCCGGCTACTTCTCCTATGAGAAGCTCGGCCGGGCCGAGGATCCGTTCTTCACGGTGAAGGTGGTCAACGTCTCCGTGCTGTGGCCGGGCGCGACCGCGCAGGAGATCCAGACCCAGGTCGCCGATCCCATCGAGAAGAAGATCCAGGAGCTGCCCTATTTCGAGAAGGTGCAGACCTATTCCAAGCCCGGCTTCACCGCGCTCCAGGTGACCTTCCGCGACAGCACCCCGCCGAAGGACGTGCCCTATCTCTTCTACCTCTTGCGCAAGAAGCTGGTCGACGTCCAGGGCCAGCTGCCGTCCGGCATCCTCGGCCCCGTCGTCAACGACGAGTTCTCCGACGTCGATTCCATCCTCTACATGATGACCGGCGACGGCGCCGATTACGCCCAGCTCAAGAAGATCTCCGAAGGCTTTCGCCAGCGCCTGCTGAAGGTGCCTGGTGTGACCAAGGTCGACGTCTACGGCAACCAGGACGAGCGCATCTTCGTCGAGTTCAGCCACGCCAAGCTCGCGACCCTCGGCATCACGCCGCAGGCGCTGTTCGATTCGCTCGCCAAGCAGAACAACGTGACGCCCGCCGGCACGGTCGAGACCTCCTCGCAGCGCGTGCCGCTGCGCGTCACCGGGGCGCTCGACGGCACCAAGGCCGTCGCCGAGACCCCGGTCGAGAGCAACGGCCGCGTGTTCCGCCTCGGCGACATTGCCACCGTCACCCATGGCTATGTCGATCCGCCGGCCTTCGTCGTCCGTCAGGAAGGCAAGGCCGCGATCGGCATTGGTGTCGTCACCGCCAAGGGCGCCAACATCCTTGACCTCGGCAAGGAGGTCGAGAAGGCGACGGCCGATTTCATGAAGGCGGTCCCGCAGGGGATCGATGTCAAGCTGATCGCCGATCAGCCCAAGGTCGTCGAGCATGCCGTCGGCGAGTTCGTGCATTCCTTCATGGAAGCGCTCGTCATCGTGCTGTTCGTCTCGTTCCTGGCACTCGGCTGGCGCACCGGCATCGTGGTCGCGCTGTCGGTGCCCCTGGTGCTCGGCATCGTCTTCATCGTCATGAACATGATGTCGCTCGACCTGCACCGCATCACGCTGGGTGCGCTGATCATCGCGCTCGGCCTGCTCGTCGACGACGCCATCATCGCGGTCGAGATGATGGTGGTGAAGATGGAGCAGGGCTGGGACCGCATGCGCGCGGCATCCTTTGCCTGGGAATCAACTGCGTTTCCGATGCTCACGGGAACGCTGGTCACGGCCGCTGGCTTCCTCCCCATCGGCTTTGCCAATTCCGCGGTCGGCGAATATGCCGGCAGCATCTTCTGGATCGTTGCGATCGCCCTGGTCGCCTCCTGGTTCGTGGCGGTGATCTTCACGCCCTATATCGGCGTCAAGCTGCTGCCGGAGATGAAGGCGCACCACAACCACGATCCGCACGCGGTCTACGAGACCCGCATGTACCGCGGCTTGCGCGCCATCGTGCAATGGTGCGTCAACCACCGCATCACCGTGGTGGCCGCGACCGTCGGCGTCTTCGTCGCCTCGATCGTCGGGTTCGGCCATGTCCAGCAGCAATTCTTCCCGCTGTCGGAGCGGCCCGAGCTGTTCTTCCAGCTGCGCCTGCCCGAGGGCACCGCCTTCAACGTCACCGAAAAGGCCGTGAAGAAGGCCGAGACGCTGCTGAAGGACGACAAGGACATCGAGACCTATACGTCCTATGTCGGCCAGGGCTCGCCGCGCTTCTGGCTCGGCCTCAATCCGCAGCTGCCGAACGAGGCCTTTGCCGAGATCGTCATCGTCGCCAAGGGCGTCGAGGCGCGCGAGCGCATCAAGGCCAAGATCGAGAACGCGGCTGCCGAGGGCTTCCTGTCCGAGGCGCGCGTGCGCGTCGACCGCTTCAATTTCGGTCCTCCCGTCGGCTTCCCCGTGCAGTTCCGAGTGATCGGCCCCGACGCCAACACCGTGCGCGAGATCGCCTACCAGGTCCGCGACGTCATGCGGCAGAACAAGAGCGTCAAGGATGTCCAGCTCGACTGGAACGAGCAGTCGCCTTTCCTCAAGCTCGTCGTCGACCAGGACCGCGCCCGTGCGATGGGCCTGACGCCGCAGGACGTTTCACAGGCGCTCGCAATGCTGATCTCGGGTGCGCAGGTCACTACCATCCGTGACGGCATCGAGAAGGTCGCGGTGATCGCGCGCGCGATCCCGTCCGAGCGCCTCGACCTCGGCGGTGTCGGCGATCTCACCATCACCTCAAAGAACGGTGTGGTCGTGCCGCTGCAGCAGATCGCCAGGATCGAGTACGCCCACGAGGACCCGATCATTTGGCGGCGCAACCGCGACATGGCGATCACCGTGCGTTCGGACGTCGCCGACGATGTGCAGGCGCCCGACGTCACCAGCCAGATCACGCCGAAGCTCAAGCCGATCATTGACCACCTTGAGCCGGCCTACCGCATCGAGGCGGGCGGTGCGTTCGAGGAGTCTGCGAAGGGCAACGCCTCGATCTTCATCCTCTTCCCGCTGATGGTCATGGTGATGCTGACGCTGCTGATGATCCAGCTGCAGAGCTTCTCGCGCCTGATCCTGGTGTTCCTGACCGCGCCGCTCGGCATCGTCGGGGCCTCCTTCGGGCTCAACGTCGCCAATGCCCCGTTCGGCTTCGTGGCGCTGCTCGGCCTGATCGCGCTTGCCGGCATGATCATGCGCAACACGGTCATCCTGGTCGACCAGATCGAGACCGACGTTTCTCACGGCCTGCCGCGCCGCGAGGCGATCGTGGAAGCCACCGTCCGCCGCGCCCGTCCGGTGGTGTTGACGGCGCTCGCCGCCATCCTGGCCATGATCCCGCTGTCGCGCTCGGCCTTCTGGGGCCCGATGGCGATCACCATCATGGGCGGTCTGTTCATCGCGACCTTCCTGACGCTGCTGTACCTGCCGGGCCTCTACGCCCTGTGGTTCAGGAAGAGCCTGGACGAGGCCGGCAAGCCCGAGCAGCCTGCCGCGCAGCAGCATGGGAGCGATGACCCCCACGCAATTCCGCTTGCTGAGAAGCAACGCTGATTGACGAGTCCTGACAGATGACACTGGTTGCGGAACATATTGAAGGCGATAGCCGGGATCGTATCCTCGAGGTGGCCGAGCGGCTGTTCCGCCAGATCGCTATCAGAGGCTCGCCGGCCAGACTTTGCCAACTCGCATCGAGACCACCGCATCGCCATGAGCTTTGCGCTCGCGGCGCTCAGGATCGGCGGGATCGTCATTCTGGACCCGAGTGCGTGGGCAAGACCTATCCCGGCTATTGGGCTGCGCTGCGCTCGCTCGGCGTGGAAACGCGGGCTGCCTAAGCCGCGACGATCGTCTCGTCCTTGAGATTTGGTTTCGGAGAGAACCCGGTTGTGGCCGGCGTGCTTGGCCGCGTGGGGCGCGGTAACATGCTCGTGCGACGCGCACCTTCGAAGCCCACGCCATGCACTACCGCGGAACGTCGACGCAAGACCGCGCGTGGCTCGCCGAGTTCCTCGAAACTCTTCGACAGATCTCGTTGCTCAGTCCGCTGCGCTCACGGCAACTAGAAGCAGTTGAGATCTGATACAGACGTGCATCATCAGCAAGTCAAAGGGCTTACCGCATCGTAGCGACACCGTGCGCGCGACTAGCGACAAGTCTTGGATGTGCAGACAACCACTTAGCCGCCTTTCGGCGACAGTGCTTTTATCTTGCCCTACTCCCTCTGCTCATTGTTGCTCGCTCACTCTTCCTCTGTTTGACGAACTCGTGTCTGCTGATCTACGGATCAGCAGACAAATCTCCTATCTTTTCTTGTCTGTAAAAGAGGGAGATGTGCGACAAAAAGCAGCTCGGATCATTGCGGCGGATCCTCCAATAGCGCCCGCAGAAACACGTCGGCTGACGGCCGACCCATTGAGAAAAAGCAGCCGCGACTTGGCAGTTGATTTGCGAAGTCCCACTGCTTGCGCGCTTGCGATAGCGATCGTGACCCGAAGGGCCGAGACACCCCTAGGGTGGCTCGGTGAGGAGCGAAGCGACGAGTAGAGCGCGGGCCGAAGGCATCGCCCGTACGCCATCAATACGCAATTATTGCACTCCTCCGCGAACTCCTGCCCGCGTGGGCGAGGTCCTTTAGTGACGGATAGTCCAGGGATCAACGCACAGAACTAGACCCCTTCTGTCTGCAAAAAGGGCGATCCTGATGCTAAAAGTCCCAGCTAAGGCACACCCGATGCGCCAGCTTGAAACAAGCGATTTGAGGCAGAAGAACGCTAAAAGCTCGACCCTTCGGCACGCGTCCAAACCATCAATTCTGTCCTCTCTGCCGTGCATAATTTGACGCACACGCCAGCGGCGACTGAGTGATTTTGTGCTTCGAAACGATGAGAAAAAGCCATCGAACGACCTTCAATTCGAGGCAAGATTCCGTTCCGTGCGAGTGTGTTTCTTCGATCATGATGAGATGTTTCGCAGGCAGTTCAGTCGCCGCTCGCTCTTCGACGTGCCCCAGTTGGAGGCGCTCTTACACCGGTCTGCGATCTTCAAAACCTTGTATCCGCGACATAAGAATGGGCTCCCGCGCGATGCGCGGGAGCCCAGTTTTTCGACCTAATCGACAGGATTCCAGATCAGGAAGAAGCTGCCGTCACCGTGGAGGCCAGCCGTTCGACCAAGGTTGGCACAGAGCTTACGACCTCCGAGGCCAGGTGCTGCAAATGACAAGCTGAGATAGTCCGCTCCGCGGCCCTCGCCGGTCAAAATCCGGCCGGATCCGACCTCGAGCCCGTGGGTGAAAATGCGGAAGTCCGGTGATGTATCGCCGGACTTGTCGCGGTTGGGCACGATGTCGATGTCGACGCAAATGGGCAGAAGTTTGAGCTGGCCCCTGAAGCCACCGTAAAGTGTGCGGGTGACGAATCCTATCGCGGTCATGGTCTATCTCCTTCGTTGCCGCAAGGGCCGATGCCCTGCGATGGCAAGACCGTCATGGCGGCCGGCACCCATCCGAACCCTTGGGGCGAAGCGCGGCGGCGCACCTGAGCCCGCTCCTTTTTTGCAGCGAAGCGGCCGCGAGGAGCCGGCTTGCGGCGGGGAAAAAAGGAAGCGTGCGAGGGTTTCGGATGGGGGGCGGCTGCCATAGGTCGTAACGCCATGAGCAGGGAATCGTCCCTTTGGGCGAAGGAGACGGGCCTTGCCGAGAGCGGTTACTCAACGCACAAAACGGCGCGTGGGCAACGCTTCGATGAATGCGTTAGTGCGCGAGTTTCTCGCGATCGAGAGCCGATTACCTCGCCGGGAAGGCCGTTCGGTTACGCATCCGAGGCATGGTCCTGGTGCGGGCTATCAAGTCGAAGCGGCGCAATTGGCCGACCACGTAAGCGGTGATTGAGCTTGCAAACCACGCGACGAAGAGGTCTCAAAAGCTCCATTCGTCGCCACTCGGCGCGTCGAACCGGCCCAAGTTGCGCCGCGAATACACGGCTGCGCGCCTCTCTTTGGAGGGAGAAAATGCTCTTTTACCTTCCTTCCAAGCGGCGATAGAAACGCAAAGAAGGCCCCGCCTCCGAGGAGGCGGGGCCAATGATCCCCGGCGTCAGTCGCCGTTGCGGCGCGACCAGATCAGGGAGAAGCCTTCCTCGCCTTCGACCTTGACCAGCGAGGCGTAGATCGGAGCCGGGAAGCTCGGATCGTCGAGCTTGACCGAGAGATATTCGCGGTCGCTGTCGCGGACCGTCTTCTTCCAGGCGGCGCCGAATTCGGTGCTACCGGCGAAAATCCGGTAGTCGGGAGCCTTGTCGTTGTCCTTCTCGGAGGCCAAGAACTTGGCCTTGATGTTCAGCGTCAGCGTCTTGATCGAGCCGCTGTAGCCGTCGTCCGAAGCGGTGAAGGTGCCGAGGGTCGCCATGGTGATCTCCGTCTGTCTGTTGCTCGGGCCGCGCCCATCGCAGCCTCGATGGCGATCCTTGGCCCGGGGAGCGATCGGCCCGCAGCCGTAAGGCCCGCAGCGCCAGCGGAGGACGGCGAAAGCCTGCTTTTTTGACTTCCCGCGAGGAATGCCGCCCCTTGGCGGCAGGGGAAAAAAGCAGGCGTGAGCCGTTGCGGGAAGGCGATCGAGGCTCTTGCCGTCCCTCGGGCCTGATCAGCCATTCGAGGGTGCGTTGGACGCGAGTCCGTGACGGAACTGATGGCGATGACCATGGCGGCCACCGCCCACCACAGCGGTGGAAAACGGCCGGATCGATCAAAAGAAAAGCCAACGTCTGCGCATCAAACGCAAGAACAATCGACCGGAAAAATCAAGCGAACCCAACCGCATCTTCGCATCAAGAAACGACGGCGCAGTCCAGAATTACTCGTGCGATAACGCTCTCGGTACGCGAAGCCAGGACACGATCAATATCCGTTGCCCGATCGCCTCGCCAGCGCAGAAGGAGATGAGAGGCTGCCTCGCAGGTCACCGCATATAGCGAAGCTCAGTTGGATCGTAGCCCACATTTGGGTGCAGCGCGCAGTCCGCGCCTGCACCCCTGCCCGTCGGCGAGACCGGGGGTAGCAAGTGCCAGGGCGACCCGAGCGGAGGGGGATCGCCCGCCCGAAAGGGCCGCTCGAAGAGCGGGTCTGCACGGGCGCATGTCAGCCGTTCGAGAAGGTGATGCCCGTTCGAAAGCACGGAAGACCGGGGAGACCGCTCGGGTCGGCGCCGGCGCCAGCCGGCGCTTTACCCTGGCGCGCGCGAGGGGCGGAGCCCCTTCCATGTCCTTTTGCAAGGAGAAAGACGCGGAGCGTCCATCATCGCACCGGAGGTGCGCTGGTGAGTACTGTTGCGAGGTGATGCTGTCAGGTCGGGAGCAGAACGACGATGGCGACGGTCGATCAATCTTCCATTCGCGGGTCGAGACCGCATGAGCGTTTTTCGCCGCGGGCCCACCTCGGACTTAGAGCGGGCGTCGGGGTGAACCGGCCCGATGGGGCTCTCGAGGGTTGCCCTGACCGAGTGTCCTGCTCCCGGCCAAACAGGCCGGCGTCAGCTTGACTACGTTGTCACCGGCTTCACCTCCCGGCCGATCGCCCAGATGAAGCCGCAGAGCTCGCGCGCGATTGCTGCCACGACGACGGTAGGCTTCTTTCCAGCGGCGCTCAGCATCCGATATCGTTTGCAGAGCCGAAGCTGCGCCTTCCAAGCAATATCCCGAACTGCTTTTGGAAGACGCACGATCACTTCAGCCTTCTCTTTCGCGACACGAGGCGGATAACGATAGCTCCAGGCGGCCTCGATCAGCATGCGCCGAGCCTCGGTGTTGCCAGTCTTAGTGATACCGCCACGTCGGATCCGTTCACCACTCGACTGCTCTGAAGGCACCAGGCCGAGATACGCCATTAAATGGCGAGCACTCTCGAAGCGAGCCAGATCACCGATCGCCGCGACAAATGTTGCGGATGATATAAAATCAAGCCCTCGCAACGCGCGTAGCGCTTCCACGAGGGGTCCCATCGTCCAATCGGCAGCTATGGCGCTGATGCGACCGACGAGTTGGTCGCGCCGTTCCTGGGTTGTCCAAACTGCTTCTAGATAGTCCTGGAAGACAATCTGGTGCGCGGGCTGATCGAATGTCTGGCCTGCAAGCCACGAACGATGTCGTTGTGTCCAGTGTTTGCCGGTATCGTAGGAGCGGCCGTGGCGCAGCAAAAATGCCAGCAATTGCTGTCGTGACCGCATGAGGTGCATCGATGCATCCATCCGAGCCCTGGTGAGATCACGCATGGCCTCATGTCCCTCGTCTGGAACCCATACCCGCGTGAGGTCGCCAGAGCGGTGCAAAATTGCCAACTTCTGGGAGTCGCGGCGATCAGTCTTGATCCGTTCCCCCGGCTTGCGCGGGATCATGGATGTTGCGGCGACAGTGCAACCGTGTCCCAGCGTGGTCAGCTGGCGATAGATGACATAGCCGCAAAAGCCAGCTTCGTAACAAAACTCCAGTCGATGGCCGTCCTTGGCCAAGCGTTTGCTCAGCTTGGATAGTGCCGCCGGCGTATTTGGTACCGCTCCGATGAAATTGACCGCTCCCTCGCGTCCATCTTCAGCCACTGTCACCGAAATGCTGACTTTGTGAACGTCGAGCCCCACGTAAAGAACCTTTTGCATCTGCATTCTCCGATGTCGAGCCGCCGCGCCTTCATACGCGGCGGCGGCTCAACTGTGACGGAAACCGGTGGCGCCGCTATGGAGGCGCTAAAGGACATACGGACTAAGCTCTCGAGCGTTGGAATATTGAGCAAGTCAGCGCAGGTGAGAACAAGACCAGAGTGAGAGAATCAAAAGAGGCACCCGCAGGAGGGTCAGCATAGCGCCGACGCGAAAGCGGCGGGACCCGGGACCGAGTGCAGTCGCGAGACCGGTTCAAGAAGGCACCCGCGCGACGGGCAGTGATAGCGGTGCCGCGAAGCGGCAGCCCTTCGTGCGAGTGCCTCCGGCGAGCGACACACTATCCTCTTGCGCGAGGGATCGAAGCCGAAGGCCGTGACGCGAAGCGGCGCGGTTCACGAGAGCCCGGTGCGGCCATTGCCGCACGTGCCTAAGAAGAAAACCACGAAAACATACTTCGAAAAGTCTGGCCCCGTTTGCGGGCTTTTTCTGCGCGTCAAGGATTCAAATTCCGTAGCACCTCTTCGATTATTCTCACCTGTCCTGGCGTCGTCCCGTCGCAACATTCAGTCGGCTACCCACTGCGCGAGAACAACTCGCGGCCACTTATGGAACTGCAAATCTTGAGCCCCGCCGTTACGAATCCCAGCTTTGTGGTAGGAGGGGAACGAATGGCGGACATAACGATTCGTCGTATGAGGAGCCATTTCGATGCTGATGACGCGTGAACGAAGGCCGCCGATACGGACACTGCGCGGATGGGCAATCCACGTGCTCCAGGAAGCCGGCGCTATCCGCGAATGCGAGGAGCACGGTTGGATGCAGGATCGCGCCGATCCACATGCGCGAGACCGGGCCGATGATATCGCCCGTCGAAATCCGCCAACAGGCGTCTCCGCCGATGAAGCCGGGGCCGAGGTTCGCCAGGTGCTGGACTCGATCGGCGATACCTGCCCGGAATGTCCCTGACTGAGCAATTAGTGGACTATTTCAACGCACGAGACCGCTGTCTCATCGCTCCATTCTCAAGATACGCGACCCCAGTTTGGGCCGAGCCGCCGATGAATTCGGCGACAAAGGCGCGCCCGATATCGTCCTGCTCGATCGTGCCAAAACGCCCCGGAATCAGGCGTCCCAACCAGGCTACATAGCCCGGCGTGTGAACATTGCCTGCAATGATCCCCGGGCGAAATATCGCGAGCCGTTTGAAACCGGTTGCTTCAACTGCCTCTTCCTTGAGCCCCATTACGCGCACATAGCGAATCCTGCTTTTCGCAGCGCTTCCCACTGCCGAGAGCAGAGAAAAATGCGTGATACCCCCGTCTCGACAACCGCGGGCAAAGCCACCGACCACGCCAATTTCAAGAGCCTTTAGTTCCTCTTCACTCCACTTCAGGCTGCCTTGACCGACGCCGACACAGGATGCCCCATAGACGGGATCGCCTTGCGCCATGATGCTTTGGGCAAGCTTGGTCACCTCTGAGGGAAACTCTACAGCGGCCGTATCAAGGACCACCTGCCGCACACGGGGACCAGCGCTCAGGGAGGTCGCCCTGCGATTGACCATCACGACTTCAGCGCAGGAAGGCTCCGCGGCGAGGGCACGGACCACCGCAGCACCCACCTGCCCCGTGCCACCGATGATCAAGACACGAAATGCCATTTTACGCCTTTGACGAGATCATGACTGCGGCTCAGGAGCATAAGCAATCTTCGCGAGCGCCTTGTTCGCGTCACCACGGCCTTGGTACGTGCCCAGCAACTCGCCCTTATCGGCGATCTCTTTGATTCGGTACATGATCCAGCGCTTGTCCTTGCCTTGCCCGATACGAAACGCGCGGCCATTGCGGCGGCAATAGAACGCATCGGACTTCTCGATTTTAGTCCATCCGCAATCGGCGCCCAAGAGAAAGCGCTGCTCCAACTTTACTCGCTCCTCCTCCCTCCACCGGCGGTACTGTTCCTGTTGCTCTTGCCTTAGCCGCTCCTCTTCACGCTCTATGTGCTCTTGCAGCGCGCCAATGATCGCACGCATTTCTGTGCCCGACGCCTTTTCTGCTTGATACAGCGCGAGACAACTGTCCCTGAGTTCATCCTTTGGGTAGATTGAATGCGGCTCCTCCCAGATCGCGCGCAGGCGCTGCTCGACATCGGTTTTCGTCACCGGCGGACCGGGCAACGTGTTCAGAAAAGATTGAAGATCCTCTACAGGTATCCAGCAGGGAGCCGCAGCGTTTGCGATCTCTTCCCGACCCGCCTCCCACTTCTTCCACACTGAGCTCGCTCGATCGAGTGCCTCCACAATATCTCGCGCGAGCTTGTTTACGCTGTGGGGATCGCGCAGATGTCGCAATGACGGGCTTTTGACGAAGTCAAAAAGCAAGGACGCAACCGCGTATTGACGATCGGGGTCCAGGGACTGCTCCTCAGGCTGACTTCCGCTGCGCCTTTGCCGCTGGCTTCTTTGCCGTAGCTTCCTTCGCCGGCTTCTTGCCGGCGATCGGCATGAGCATTTCCTTCTGACCGCTCGCGACCTTGCGCGGCTTTTTGGCCGTCTTGGAGACTTTTGCCGCCTTTTCGTCGCCAATGCTCTTGCGCAATGCGTCCATCAAATCGACGACATTCTCGCCACGTGGTCGCGCTTTCGCGGTGACGGATTTGCCGGCGCGCTTCTTGTTGATGAGATCAATGAGGGCGGTTTCGTACTGGTCCTCGAACTTGTTTGGCTCGAAGTGACCCGCCTTCTGATTGACGATGTGCCTGGCGAGATCGAGCATGTCCTTGGTGACTTTGACGTCCTGGATCTCGTCGAAATACTCGTCCGCAGAACGCACCTCATAAGGGTAGCGCAGCAGCGTTCCCATCAGGCCCTTGTCCATGGGTTCGAGGGCAATGATGTGCTCGCGATTGGTCAGCACCACGCGTCCGATCGCGACTTTGTTCATTTCACGGATGGTTTCGCGGATGACGGCGAACGCATCGTGCCCAACCTTGCCGTCGGGACACAGGTAATAGGGCCGGATCAGATATCGCGGATCAATCTCGCTACGGTCGACAAACTCGTCGATCTCGATGGTTCGCGTCGATTCCAGCGCGACGTTCTCGAGCTCCTCCTTGGTCACCTCGATGAAGGTGTCGGTGTCGACCTTGTAGCCCTTGACGATGTCCTCATTGGCGACCTCCTCGCCCGTGTCGGCGTCGATCTTGGCGTACTTTATGCGATGGCCGGTCTTCCGATTGAGCTGGTTGAACGAAACCTTTTCGGATTCGGAGGTGGCCGGATACAGCGCGATCGGACAGGTGACGAGCGAAAGGCGCAGGAAGCCTTTCCAGTTAGCGCGGGGGGCCATGGCCAGGAAACTCGGATACTGATTGCCGGATTCAAGACGATCTGCAGGCCTTGGTTCCGACATCGCGCCCGGGCCAACGGGACGATTTTTTCTCGGCGACCAGATGGGCGGACTCGACTTTTGTTCACTTTATGTTCTAATTCGGAATGACCGACCGACCCGCGAGCTGGCGCATGCCGACCCCGAAGCAAATGGAAAAACTAGCCGCCGAAGCTGCCCGGAGGCCGGCTTCCCCCTCTGCGACTCCAGATGCGCCGCTCCCGGCCGAATACTGGGAGTCTGTCTTCAAGGACCCTCGCGCCATCGCGACCGAGGCCCAGATGCGGCAGCGACGCCTCTCCGAGATTCAGCGCCACGTGCTCCGCATCTCCTGCCGTCGCTGCGAGCGGACCGTGGAAATCCAGACTGCCGATGCCGTCCGCTTATATGGCGGCAACGCGATCTGGAAGGACGTCGCGCAGCGGCTGCTCGACACCACCTGCCAGCAGCGGACCGGCAGGCATGAGGAAGACGGGTGCTGGCCGGCGTTCGAGACGCCGTAGCCGGCTCCGGATCGCCGATCCGATCTCTTTGCGCCTGGATGTCCGGATGGCCCCGAAGATCACCCTACGCCCCCGTCGGGCAGCGACCGCAAGGCTCTGGCGAAAGAGCTGCGCGCGGAGAATAAAATCTCACTTTAGATCGCAAAGTGAGGCGCAGACCCGGAAGGCAAGATCACTCGGGACAGGATAGTGGTTAGATCCGGGGAGCAGATGTCTCATCGCTATTCATGAAGCTTATTGCGCAGCTCTTCCAGGGCCCATTTCTTCAACTGCGCCGGCTCCTTCACCTTAAACACCCCTTTCTCAGAGCGCCGCATCCCTAGGAACCGAAGAATACGAACAAGAACATATCGCCGAGCTTCAACTTGCCGGTGCAATTTGTTCTTCGGATCAAATTCGAGCCCGGCGGAGAATTGAAATCTCTCGTCGCCAAAAGGAAGCCGGCTCAAGAACACGATAAGGCTGAGGCACTGCATGGCATAGATCAGCATGCGCACTGAGGCATCCGACACTCGCCCTAGAAATCCTGGCCACGGTTCTTTCTCGTGGTCAACGGCAAACATGATCATTGCGGCGTTGACGTAGCTCGGGTGTACCGACGACGACAGAAACTTTCCTTCTTCCCTTCTGAAGGTTTCATATTCTACCCACCAAGTCTGAGCGTGTTCCTTCAGGGGCAAGGCGGCCAAGATAGCTTTTCTCGCCCTGCCTCGCTGAACATGGTTGCGCCAGAATTTTTCAGGCTCTTCCTCCTCCTGAAAGTCAGCCCGCAGATCTGGCCGCACTATCAGCAAGGCCAAGACGTCCGAATATTCAGCCAAGGAGCGAGCCAAGATTTTTGCCGCCACATCGTGACCAAGACAAGCTTGATGGCGAACCGACAGAGCAAGCGAGCATAAGGCGGACGCTAAATGGGCGTAGGCGAAATCTTCTCGCTTGAGATCACCGTGATTGGAAAGCAGAACGGTGGAAACCTTCGCTTCTCACTCTTTTTCGGTCGACGAGTGCGCCGCGCAGCTTGATACATTTGATGAGCTGCTCAGCTCAAAAACAGAACTCAGCGAGCGAGACGACATTCTTCCGTTCTTCAAAAAGAATACACAGCTCGCTTCGTTCATAAGCACGTACGTCCCCGATATTGCCAATCCGGATCGCATCGCAACGGAGTACGACATCTTTGGTGATTTTGCCTGCGATCTTGCGATAGGAGACTCGACGTCAAAGAGCTTTCTTTTGGTGGAGTTTGAGGATGCTAAGCCGAACAGCTTGTTTGTCACGGCAGGCAAGAAGGCAACGCCTGAATGGGCGCCGCGCCTTGAGCATGGGCTTTCACAAGTTCTGGACTGGTTTTGGAAGCTTGGCGATATGGAGAAATCTGACGATTATGAAAATCGGTTTGGGGCACGGCATGTAAGTTTTAATGGACTGGTTGTTGTCGGAAGAGATCAGCAGCTCGAGGCACGTGAGAAGATTCGCCTGAGATGGCGCCAAGATCACACGGTAGTACACTCAAAGAAGGTCTCGGTAGTAACCTTTGACCAACTGGCCCGCGATCTTCGCTATCGACTCTCGCGATATTCACAGATCGCGCAGGCAAAGCAGGCATGATCGGGCAATGCATCTAGATCGCTTGTGTGCGTCCTGCCCCGAGCATCCGTAGAATTTCAGTTCGACTTGCGGGTGGCCTGGTGCTGCCCGACATAGCCTATAACCACTTTCTGCGCTTTGTCGTCGAAGAAGAAAGCGACACGAATCGTGTGGCGCGGCTCGGTGCTAACGCCGTATCCGATGTGCTCTCTTAGCTTGACTCGGGCGCCGCCGTAAGTGACTTCGTAGTCTGCCGCATAAGTACTCATTGTGATTTCAGACTGGTGGGCATTGTACCTGAATTGGCAGCTTTCTCGGCAGGAGTGGTCCAAATCAGCGCATCTCTCAACTCCTGTGCGCGCGTTCCAATACGTCGTCGCCAACCAATTGAAAGCTGCATACAACAACTCCGGCTGTTCAAATTGAGAGGCCTCCTTTGACAACCGACCGTCGAGTACTTCTATGCGGTTTGCGAAATCCTTGCGCGCGGCATCAATCGCCTCATCCGTCGTTTCAATTCCCGGCACATCAGCGGGCTGGCTGTCACGATCGGCGGCCTTCGAACGCTGCGCCTGAAGATACATGTTCTTCCAAAGCCGGATCTCACCATCGCGCTCCAACAGCGATTCCGATACTGCCGCTAATTCTTTGCGCACCGCATCGAGAGCTCCCAGGTCCGTCTCGTATTGCCGCAACCACTCGTCGGAAATTTTACGTGACTCGTTTTGGGCTGACTTTTGCAAGACGTGGATTGTGCGGCGGGTGTTTTCACGTTCTATGTCCTCCCAGCGAACGAGACCGGGCGCATAGCGCGTAATCGAAGCTGTACCGATCAGGCGCAGTAATTCTGCGTTAATATTCCGCTCGCGAAGCTGCTGCGCGTTCCACCAACGATGTCGATAAGGTGCGTCTTCGGCCTGCATGCGCGGCCAATAAAGGCGCACAGTTCCATCATAAGCGTTGAGCCGATTATCGAGGTAATCGGTAAGGTTCCAGCTCAGCTGGACGGAATCAGCGACGCACACATACGCGATTCCCACTAGCGTGCTCGCAAGCTGCGATGGATCGCACAGAAGCGATTCATCGTGATTGGTGCGGCTGATGAAAACAACCGGCATTGAGCGCTTAGGGTTGAGCAAGAAGCCGGTGAAGGGCTCGGCTTCGTTGGCAGCAATATTGAAGTATTTCGACTTCAGCGGAAACTCCGCACGCCCGCCGTATCGATCCATAATCGTGTATACAATGCGCGGTCGAGACGACGGCGGTCGCATCACGAACGAACGGTCGTCAGCGCCCCCGGCCGCGACCGTGACCGAGAAGCGCAATGTTGGCTGCGGCTTTTCAGAACGCACAATGATGCAGTCGGTTCGCCAGAGGAGCCGCGACTGCGGGTCACCGTGCTCGAACCGGACAGCGGCGACATCCCGTTCTTCAATCTCATCTTGCCAACGAAGCACTTGGATTTTTTCGCCACCCGCAAACATAAGGGGCTCAGTGAGGTTTGACCAATCTTCCGGACGGGCAAGCGGCCTGCGCGCGTTCTTAAAAAGCCAATTCGCCACATGCTCAAGAACCTCCGCCACAGTCGGCGGCGGAGTGTCGGCTTGTTCACCCAGCAGGAATGTTGAGAAGTAGGTGGGTTGCACCGTGTCCCTCAAAAACGTCGGCTAGTATGCGATTCGTCGTAAAGTTTTATCGTACTCTTTCTTGTTGGCCACAACTATAGGTGTTTCTTTAGGTCGATCCTGCTTCTCGGCAACGTCTAGGCGTAGACGCTTGTCGAGGTAGTAAAGTAAGGCGAGCCGCACCTTCAATTCACAACGGCCATCGCTCATGCCGTAGTCGCGCTCGATCGTTTTCTGTTGCGCCGCGGAGAGTTTTGGGTTGGGCACGAGTACCACGGTGAACGTGCTATGCCATTCGTGATCATCAGATGACTTCGCTTCAGGCGCGCCCGTTAGGCCGACAGCGAGGCACCTTGAGATGATGAAGTCCTTGAAAGCACGCTCGATGTGACAGAAGGCTCGTAAGTGCCATCGCAAGCCATCTGTACCGAGCGCGTGTGGCGTGATCCAGCGCCACATGGGCTCCGGCCTGCTGTCGTTCAGCGACTGATATTCGATGTGCACGGAACGCTCGGTCCGTATCGCTGTCAGGAAAAAGCGTAACGTTTCCGGGTCCACTCGCCGCGACGGAACGGGCGTCACCCCCACCTCCGCGAGCGGAAGCATCCACGTGTCGAGCGGCGAAATAACATCCTCAGCAAGGGCGCGCATTTGGGCGAGATAGCGCTCGGCATTCGGCCTCAGGATACGCGGCTCAAAGGTGTCGGACGGAAGGTAGCGCTTGCCGCTGCTGTCGTAGCGCAGGTTGTCCGGAGCCCGCTCGCGGTATTGAGCTAAGTCAGCGGAGGCTTGGGGGATCGACACCCCGAATCTCTCCTTTAAGTCCGAGCGGTTGACGCTCCCCTCCCAAAACAGACGAAACTCAATAAATTCAAGACGTTGTTCCGCACCCCAGCGGGGCTTGGCGGCGGGCTTGTCCACTGCGCACTCCGAATATCAGTATAGTTTCTTGACAGGTCGTGTTTCTTTATCCATAGGAAGACTAGACCCATCCCCGTTGCGTAGTCAACGATTCCGTTGGCCGCTGCACGGACTGCTTTTGGATTTAACGATGAGCCGCAGCCACGTTGATCATGCCGATATCGTCCGCTTTGCTTCCGAGCGAGTAAACCTTCCCAAGGAGCAGGCCGATGAGTACCGCGCGCAAGTGCGTCGTCTGCGTGAGCGGCTTGAAACCTATCTGGCCGAACACCCGGACTTTTCGCTCCGCAAAATGCTTTTGTCGGGCAGTCTTGCCAAGGGTACCGCCCTTCGCACGCTCAACGACATCGACGTGGCCTGCTACATCAGCGGAGCGAACGCGCCCAAGGATGTCAGCGCGCTAATCGAATACCTCGCCGAACGGCTTCGCAAGGCATTCCCGAACTTCTCGCCCGACCAAGTCAAGCCGCAGACCTATAGCGTGACCGTGTCCTTCAAGGGCACCGGCCTCGACGTTGACGTTGTCCCGATCCTCTATGATGGCGACAAGGATTGGTATGGCAACCTCGTGAGCCAGGAAGACGGCTCCTTCCTGAAGACCAATATTCCCTACCACCTTGAGTTCATTCGCAAGCGGAAAGCGGCACATGAAAAGGACTTCGCGCAGGTTGCGCGTCTCCTGAAGTTCTGGACGCGCAAGCTGAAGAACGAGCAGGAAGGCTTCCGTTTCAAGTCTTTTATGGTCGAGTTGGTACTCGCTCATCTCGCCGACGGCGGCGCCAATCTCTCGGACTATCCGGAAGCGCTGCAGCATTTCTTCACCTACGTCGCCAAGAGCAATTTCCGCCAGCTCATCGTTTTCGGTGACTACTACCCAGTTTCCAGCGTCGGCACGATCACCGAGCCTGTGAAGATCATCGATCCGGTCAACGCGGTGAACAACGTCAGCCGCCTTTATACGGCGCAACAGGCCGACGCCATTGTCGATGCCGCACTCGACGCGGGTGATGCGATTGACGCGGCGCTCGCCGCGCCAACCAAAGGAGAAACGGTTCGGTACTGGCAGCGGGTCTTTGGATCCTCATTTCAGGTGTGAGAGAACATGAGCACGAGTTATGCACTGACGGAAACCGCGGCCTTCACCGTGACGCATGCGCGCCACATGGCGTCCAAAGTTGCGGCTGATCTCAAGCGTGTGCAGCGGTTCTATGGAGAGCCGAGCGACACGCGGATCGCGAACTACGAGACTGAACTCACCGAGCTTCTGAAGGCTGGGTTCCTGTCCGAAGTCACCTACGGCTACCAGCGGAGCGGCTCCTGGATCGAGCCGACGCTGCGCTACACCGCGCAGGACCTGCAGGGCATGGCGGCCAACGACGACGATCCGGGAAAGGTGCGCGCCGGTGCCGACGTGAGCAATGCCAGCTTTGGTTCGTTCCTGACATATTCCTCAGCTTACTTCACCGCGAGCGAGGCCACACGTGCCGCCGTGCATCGCTTGCTGCCCTTCTCGCGCGGCGATTCCGACAATCCCGGCGTGTCCGGCTACTTTTCCGCCGACCGCACCTATTCGGCCGGCGGACAAGCCCTCAACCGTCAGAGCGTTCGGAGCTGGTAATGAATATGAAGCCTACCCTTGATGACCTCTTTGAGCGCCGCTTGACCTTCCCAGATCCGCTTGCGCGCCAGCGGCTCGCCGCTCTCGTGGGGCTGGATGACCACAAGCAGCGTCTCATGAAAATTCTCGGCCTGCTGATCAATCCCGACGGCCTGAAGAAATGGGCTCAAGCCCATCACCCGCAACTCAACGGTTCGTTGAGCAGCATCCTGCGGCGGCCGCCGCTCGTGGTGCTCGCAGGGGACGTTGGCTCAGGCAAGACCGAACTTGCCGAGACGATTGGCGATGAGGTGGCGCGCCAGGAAAATATTGACGTGACTCTTTTTCCCCTCAGCCTTGCCACCCGAGGCCAAGGCCGCGTCGGCGAAATGACCCAGCTCATCTCCGCCGCGTTCGATCATACCGTAGCAGACGCTTCCAAGTTGAAGGCTGCAACCGGCAAGTCTCGGGGTGGCATCATCCTGCTTGTCGACGAAGCCGACGCGCTCGCGCAATCCCGTGAGGCCGCGCAAATGCATCACGAAGACCGCGCTGGGGTGAATGCATTCATCCGCGGAGTCGATCGCATCGGAAACGGCTCGCTGCCTGCTGCTGTGATCATGTGCACCAACCGGCTTGGCGCGCTTGATCCCGCTTTGCGGCGTCGCGCGGCGGATATCCTGCAATTCCAACGGCCAGACGACGCGCAGCGACGTGCACTTCTTGGCCGCCCGCTTGGCGAGCTCGGCTTCTCCGCGACGCAGATTGAACAAGTTGTGACGGCCACAGGACCGAAGACGGGCATGCCTTATGGGCACACGTTCTCGGACCTGACACAGCGACTGCTTCCCGCAATCATCCTGGACGCCTACCCGACGAAGGCCGTCACTCCCGCGCGCGCCATAGAGATCGCGAAGGCAGTGGTGCCTACGCCGCCATTTCAGGAGAAGTCGGCATGAGCGGCTGGTCGTTGACGGAGTTGTTGTCCGGGCTTCACGAAGAGATTCAGCAGAAGCTGGCGATTGCCCGGAAGTCGTTCGCGCACCCCGGAACAAAGGGCGATGCGAGCGAACAGGTCTGGCTGGATATGTTGCAAGCATACCTTCCGCAACGCTACCAGGCGGCGTCAGCTCACGTCGTCGACAGCCAAGGCAATTTCAGCGACCAGATCGATGTGGTGGTCTTCGACCGCCAGTACTCGCCCTTCATCTTTAAGTTTCAGGGACAAACCATAGTGCCCGCGGAAAGCGTATACGCTGCATTCGAAGCCAAGCAGGCCATCAACGCCGCGCAGGTCGAATATGCGCAAAAGAAAGTTGCGACCGTACGGCGGTTGCATCGTACAAGTCTTCCGATTCCTCATGCGGGCGGCACCTATCCAGCAAAGCAGCTCATTCCGATTCTCGGCGGCCTTCTCACTTTTGAGAGCGACTGGAATCCTGCCTTCGGCGAGCCACTCGAAAAAGCCCTCGGCGTTACCGATGAGATTGAACGCCTGAATATGGGCTGTGTAGCCGCACATGGACATTTCACGCTTGACGCAAGAGGCAACGCGTACACCTTCACGAAGGACGGACGGCCCGCGACCGCCTTTTTGTTCAACCTCATCTCGACTCTACAGTTCAGCGGCACGGTCCCGATGATCGACATCCAGGCGTACGCGCGCTGGTTGACTTAAACTCTCCATGGCTAGACCCTTCAATCACAACTAGCAGCAATATTACCTACACTAAGCGCGGGAACGCTTCATGATCGCGAAGATAAACGACGCGAAATTTCTCGCAACAATCAAATACAATCAGACGCAAGCCCTGATCGGTAAGTTCAAGGAAAGCTTTCCGAAGGAAACGGCCCAGATCAACTGTCTCGATCGCGTCGCCCTTATGACGCCCGAAAACATTCACGTGAACTCATTCATGTACGAACCCATTGTCGATATGTCGGACGAGCACCTGAAGCGCTTGTACGAGGACGTAAAGAAGCTCAAATGAGCTCTACGGTGATTATTGAGAGGACCAGTCACCGACTAGACGCGGTCGGGAGAGGTGGTCGCACAAGCTCTCCGCGAGGGGATTTGCGCAACTCGACGACGTCAAGGATCTACCGGGGATGGTCCGGGCCCCGTTTAGTTCGACATGTTGGTGTCAAGGAGCGCCAGAAGTGAGCGCACCACTACTAGTCGCCGACGTCCGATCGTTGTCGTGACGATACGCCCAGTTCCTATCAACTCGTAGAGCTTCGTGCGCCCCAAGCCGGTCACTTCACATGCATCGTCCATCGTGCAGGTGAGCCGCTGGGTGAATGGCATCGTGCTCGGTAATGTGGCTTTCGGAGCGGATAGATCGGCTTGCGACTGCTGTTCGCCAGTTTTTCTCTCGTCGATTGTATGTCACGTGGCCCTCCTATTCGCACGAAGCTCGACAAGGAAAAGAGTTGATTGTGCGATGAGCAACGTCAATGCGAGCATCCGAGGGCGCTCGCGTACGACAGCGCACGTCAGCGGCGGTTTGAATATTTCCGGACACCAAGGGCGGCGAGCAAATTTTTCGAGAATGCTCGAGCCACAGTGAGGTACCGCGCCGAGGCCAGTCTGCGAATGTCGGGAGCGAATTCCGCAAGCGTTCGCCGCTGTTCACCAGCGTCTTATTCAACCATTATTCGACGAACGCGGCTGGCGGCTGCCTAAGTGTCTGAGTTTGCTGGCGCTCCCTAGGGGAATCGAACCCCTGTTTCAGCCTTGAGAGGGCCGCGTCCTAACCGCTAGACGAAGGGAGCGTGAGGGCTAGCCAATAGCCTCGAAATTTGTCCGCCGCAAGGACCCCGGCGGGCCTTTTACGGCTCATTGGCGAATTTCAGCCGTCCGGCAGGCTTCAGGGTATGGGCGTCGAAGGTCCGGATCTCGATCACCCCGCCGAGATCCAGCGTGACCACGAGGCGGTCGCCGGCAACCCCGGTCGAGACGATCCTGGCGCCCTTGGGCAGGGTGGCGGTGACGTCGCCGGCCGCCTCGGGCGCCCTTCCCTCCGACTTGAAAAGGCGGTAGCCCACCGCAATCAGCACGGCGCAGATCGCCAGCGCCGTGGTCAACCCCGCGATCAGCATCATCCGCCGCACCCGCGCGAACAGCGCGGCCTGCTCGGGGGTCGGTTCGGGAACAGCGGTGTCAGACGTCGTCATGGAAAGCCCGGGTTCAGCGCAGAGGTTAGAGGTCGTGGTCGCCGGCGACGAAGGTTCGGCCCGGCTCGACCGCGTGCTGGCGGCGCGGCTGCCGGAGCTGTCGCGATCAAGACTCAAGACCCTGATCCTGGCGGGCGCGGTGAGCCTGAAGGCGGCCCCGGTCCGCGACCCCGCTTATCACGTCGCATCCGGCGATACGATCACAATCGACGTGCCGGAGGCAGCGCCCGCCGAGCCCAAGGGCGAGCAGATCGCCCTCGACATCGTGTTCGAGGACGACGACATCGTCGTGATCAACAAGCCGAAGGGACTGGTGGTGCATCCTGCCGCCGGCCACGAAACCGGCACGCTGGTCAACGCCCTGATCGCCCATTGCGGCGCCTCGCTGTCGGGCATCGGCGGGGTGCGCCGGCCCGGCATCGTGCACCGGCTCGACAAGGACACCACCGGGCTGATGGTGGTCGCCAAGAACGACATGGCCCACGCCTCGCTGTCCGCCCAGTTCGCCGATCACGGCCGCACCGGCGAGATGCGGCGCGGCTACATGGCCTTTGCCTGGGGCGTGCCCGGCCGGCACCGCGGCACCGTGGATGCGCCGATCGACCGCCATCCGTACGCGCGCGAGAAGATGGCGGTGCGCCAGGGAGGGCGCGAGGCGGTGACGCATTGGGAGATCCTGGAGAGCTTTGCCGGGCGCGACGGCAAGCCCGTGGCCTCGCTGCTCGCCTGCGAGCTCGAGACCGGTCGCACCCACCAGATCCGCGTCCACCTCGCCCATATCGGCCATCCCCTGATGGGCGATGCGGTCTATGGCCCGCATTTCAAGACCAAGGCGAACCAGCTCGGTCCCGAATCGCAGGCCGCCCTCGCCGCGCTCGGACGGCAGGCCCTACATGCTTACCTTCTCGTATTGGAGCACCCGAGGAGCGGAGAATTACTGCACTGGGAGGCGGCTCTACCAGAGGATTTGCTTCTCCTGCAAAGCACTCTGAAAGCGGCGCTATGACGCAGCCCTTTTAAGAAAGGCGTTACATTACAAAAAGTTATAGCGGCCACACGGGGACGTGACGTCAGCAATCCTTCCCTTTTTGCCCCCCGATGGAGTATATTGCGCTTGCGTTGGAATGACCGACGCGGAACATCGCAGCCCGACCGGCTTTGACACAGCGGTCGTCTGCCTGGCCCGCCGCTATCGGGGGCCTGAACCTTTGGAGGGCGCACCATGGCCCGTACCGCTGCTTTGCCGGTCCTCAATGGAGAATCCGGCCTATCTCGCTACCTCGCCGAGATCCGCAAATTCCCGATGCTGGAACCCCAGCAGGAATACATGCTCGCCAAGCGTTGGCGCGAGCATGACGATCGCGACGCGGCGCACCAACTCGTCACCAGCCATCTCCGGCTCGTCGCCAAGATCGCCATGGGCTATCGCGGCTACGGCTTGCCGATCTCCGAGGTCGTCTCGGAAGGCAATGTCGGCCTGATGCAGGCGGTGAAGCGTTTCGAACCCGAGAAGGGGTTCCGTCTCGCCACCTACGCCATGTGGTGGATCAAGGCGTCGATTCAAGAGTACATCCTGCGTTCCTGGTCGCTCGTGAAGATGGGCACCACCGCGAACCAGAAGAAGCTGTTCTTCAACCTGCGCAAGGCGAAGAGCAAGATCAACGCGCTGGACGAAGGCGATCTGCGCCCCGACCAGGTGAAGGTCATTGCCAAGCGCCTCGGCGTCACCGATCAGGACGTGATCGACATGAACCGCCGCCTCGGCGGCGACGCGTCGCTCAACGCGCCGATCCGCGACGACGGCGAGGCCGGCGAATGGCAGGACTGGCTGGTCGACAACACGCCCAACCAGGAAGCCATGATGGCGGAGCACGAGGAGTATGATCATCGCCGTGAGGCGCTGAATGGCGCCATGGGCGTGCTCAACCCGCGCGAACGCCGCATCTTCGAGGCCCGCCGCCTCGCCGATGAGCCGATGACGCTGGAAGACCTTGCCGCCGAGTTCGGCGTGTCGCGCGAGCGCGTCCGCCAGATCGAGGTCCGCGCCTTCGAGAAGGTGCAGTCCGCGGTCAAGGGCACGATCGCAAAGGCCGAACAGGCCGCGCTGGAAGCCGCGCACTGAGCGGGGCTTCGGCCGCGAAGAGAGATTGGCGGATCGAAAGAGACAGAAAGCCGGCGGTGACGCCGGCTTTTTTGTTTGTGGCGTGAGCATCGTTTGGACGCGAAGCCAGCCCACCCTCGCTGTTATGCTCCGGCTTGACCGGGGCATCGAGTACTCCGCGGCCCGCGTGGCGGTCGGCGGATCACGTTGGCGCGTGAAACTGCCACCCCGGTCCACATCCGTCCGCCGTCATGGAACCGGCCTGCCTTGAACCCGCGCTGCCAATCGACCGACCTAGAATGATCGGACCGATAGCAGCGAGTGAACAAGCGCCGTGTCGATCATCCTGCAATCCACCGTCGGCGGCTTCTCGGCCGAGTTCATGCGCAAGTTGCCGCTGGTCGAGCAGGCGATGCGCGAGCACGGCCTCGAGCCGTCGGAGTTCGTGATCTCGAAGGATTATGCCGGCACGGCGACGATCCCGCTGATGGGCCCGTTCTTCTACAGCTACAGCGTGTTCTTCGGCGAGGAATCGTTCACCGTCACCGAGCCGAACGACATGGTGTTCCTGGACTACTTCTTCAAGCGCGTGCTGGCCGCGGACGCGCCGCCGGAAGTGCCGCGCCGGCCGGGACTGATGACGCGGCTGTTCGGCTGGATGTCGCAGCCGGTGTGAGCGCCGCCGTCATTCCGGGGCGCGCCTGTTGGCGCGAACCCGGAATCCATCAGGCCGCGGAGTTGGTGGATGAATGGATTCTCAGGTGCGCAATCGCGCACCGAAGCTCGCGACTTCGTCGCGCCCCGGAATGACGCCCGCTGTCTACTCCCCCCACATCCGCGCCAGGGTCGCGAGCCAGCAGCCTTCGCAATAGCGCGCGTCCTTGTAGTCGATCCAGTTGTGGGCGTAGACGCGATCGAGGGGGATGTCGTAGCGCGCGCGCAGCACCTTCACGAGGATCTTCCACGCCGCGACCTGCGCTTCGGTCGGGCCTGCGGCGACGTCGGGATAATTGCCGGCGAACTCGACGCCGATCGAATTGTCGCGCACCACCTGGCGGTAGGTCGGGCCGTTGTCGATGTACTTGTTGTCGTTGCGGTTGGCGCCGTCGCCGTGGGTCGGCACCAGATTTTCGGCGACTGCCCAATAGACCGTGCCGTCGGTCTCGACCCACAGCGTGACGCCGCGGCGGGTCGGGGCCTTGGCCTGCGCCAGCGCGCCGCCGCGCGCCGAGCCCGCCGGCCCCTCGGTCTGGTGCACGATGATGTTGCGCCAGGGTCTTGCGTCGCGGACCTCACCCCACGGCGCCAGCCAGACCATCTTCAGGCCGGGAATCTCGGGCGTGCCGGAGGCGCGCGCGAGCCTTGTCAGTTCGGCGTCCTCAGCGACGGCGGGGAAAATCAGGCAGAGAGCGGCGAGAGCGGCCGCGAGCAGGCGGGCAATCATCATGCGGGGTCCAACGGCGGCCGCAATCTAGCATGGCCTCAGGCGAAATAGTGCGAGGCCTCGCGCGAGCCGGTCGGTTCGGGCGACAGCGGCGGCGCCGGATCGTAGACGGCAAAGTCGTTCTTGCCGTTCTTCTTGGCGGCGTAGAGGGCGTGGTCGGCATTGGCCATCAGGCGGTCCGGGAACGCGCCGATGCCGTGATCCCATTGCGCGACGCCGATCGAGATCGCGATCGGGATGTCGTTGCCGGTGCAGGTCTCGGCATCCTGACGGCAGACCTCGAGCACGCGGCGGGCGATCATTGCGGCCTCGCGCAGGGACGAGGACGGCAGCACGACGCAGAACTCGTCGCCGCCGGTGCGGGCGAGCATGTCGCCGGGCCGCAGCCGCGTCTGCGCCATCAGGGTGAAGTGCTTCAGGCAGGCATCGCCGGCGGCATGGCCGTGGGTGTCGTTGATGGTCTTGAAGCCGTCGAGATCGATCACCAGCAGCGAGAACGGCTGATGGCTGCGCTCGGAGCGGGCGCATTCCTCGGTCAGGCGTTGCAACAGATGCCGCCGGTTGGCGACGCCGGTGAGGTCGTCGAGCAGCGCGAGGTCGGCGACTTCGTTGCGCAGCCGCTCGATCGCCATCAGCAGGCAGGCGAAATTCCAGCCCATGGCCAGAAACACCAGCAGCAGGATCATGATGGACTGCAAGCCGTTGAAGTTGATCGCCGTGATGGCGCCACCATAGCCGAGCAGCGCCGCGCCGGAGCGGACGGCGTGAATCGACAGCAGCAGAAATCCCACGATCGCCGCGAGCCGGGCGCCGGGGTTCTCCCGGCCGCTCTGCTCGCCGATCAGCAGCGGCAGCGTCAGCAGGATCGGGGTCGACTGGGCCAGCGAGTAGATCACGACCCGCATCGGCATGTTGTCGACGACGACCAGGAAGAACGCGAGCCCGGCGGTCGCGAGCAGCGAATTGACGATGGCGGCCGGCCAGGACACCGGCCGGTGATAGAACCGCGCCACACCCATGCAGGCGAGCCAGGACGAAAAGATCATGATGCCGCCGCCGCCGATCAGCGGGAAGCGCGGGTCCATCACGTCGCGCAGCATCGAGATCGCCGCGCCAGATGCGGCCAGAAACGCGGCCGCCGTCCAGTACCGCGCCGCCTCGAATTTGGGATAGGCGCGCGCCACATAGGCCCAGACCATGCCCAGCGCCAGGAAGTTGATGACGATAACGGTCCAGAGTGTCGGCACGCTCAGCATGGCGACTGCGGGACGCGCATGGTCCCGCCCTCTTCGTTTGGCAAACGTCCGTACATTACCCCGCCCCCGTGTTCTTGCGGAGGATCATGCGCGCGACGCGCTTAATGGAGTCTCACCGCAATCGCGCAAACTCCGGCGTTGGTTTTGGATTGATGAATCCCGAAAGCGGCCTCCGGCATCGTTAATCGAGCCCTGCCGCGGACGCGCGGGCCGCGCCGCGGCGGGGGCGTGAAGCGGATTCGCGCGGCAAAATCACCTGAAAATGCATCTGAGCTGTGGATAACGCGATGACATCGATGTGACAGCGCGGGGCAGAGACCTGCGAATCTGCTGAGTTTGCGCCTGAGGATGTTGCGAGGCTGGCCCTCCGCCGAGCATCCCTCGTGTCGCGTTTCACCATTAACCCTTAAGAGGATCCTATGGCTAAGAAAGCGAAGAAGGCGACGAAGAAGAAGGCGAAGAAGGCCAAGAAGGCGAAGAAGAAGTAACGAGGCTTGTTCTTTGCCCGGGTGGAGCCTCGCTCCGCCCGGGCGTCGGGTCGGGGATTGAGGATGTGGCGGGCAACAGGCCCGCTTTTTTATTGGCTGGTGAAGACTACCGCTCCGCAAACGCCAGCTTGGCGCCGAGTGCGGCAAAGCCGGCGGCGAAGCTGCGGCGCAGCCAGGCCATGACGCGCGGGCGCGAGATGACGCGCTCGCGCACCGAGGCGGCGCAGAGGCCGTAGACGGCGAACACCGCGAAGGTCATCGCCATGAAGGCGCCGCTCAATTGCAGCATGCGCGCCAGCACATGGGTCTCGTCCGCGGCGATGAACTGCGGCAGGAAGGCGAGGAAGAAGATCGACAGTTTGGGATTGAGGATGTTGATCAGGAAGCCGGTGACGATGACGCGGCCGCTGGAGCGCTCGCCGATATTGCCCTCGACCGAAAGCGCCCCGCTCTCGCGCAGCGCCTGCCAGGACATGTAGAGCAGATAGGCGACGCCGCCCCATTTCAGCGCGGCGAAGGCGAGCGCGCTGGTGTGGAGCACGGCGGCGAGCCCCAGCATCGCGGCACACATATGCGGCACGATCCCGAGGGTGCAACCGAAGGCGGCGGCAAGGCTGGCGTGCGAGCCGCGCGTCAGCGCCACAGCCAGCGTGTAGAGCACGCCGGTGCCGGGCGAGGCGACGACGATGAGCGAGGTGAGCAGGAAGGACCAGGACATGGCCGAACCATAGCAGCCCGCCTCGCGACGCGGAAGCGAGGTCTCGACCTCAAGAACACGAGTTGAGAACCGTCCTGTTCCACCAACAAGACAACTTGAGACCGTCACCCTGAGGTGCGCGTTCTGCTGCGCGCAGCGCTGCAGAGCAAGCCTCGAAGGACGACGGCCCGGCTGCATCGGTGGCCGTGCATCCTTCGAAGCTTGCGCCACGACGCTATCGCGCCGCGGCGCGCGCGCCTCAGGATGACGGATCGAGGAGGATCAGGACAGCTGTGCGAGCTCGGCTTCGCGCAGCACATCGAGCGGCGCCCAGGGTTTTGCCCAGAACTTCGCACCCTGGGGCAAGGGCTGCATCAGCGGGCGGCCGGAGGTGACGACGACGTCGAGCCTGGGATTGCGATCCTTGGCGACATGGGCAAGCTCGACCCCATTCATGCGGCCGGCGAGCTGCACGTCGGTCATCATCAGGCAGAGCGCGCCGGCGCTCTTCTCGAGCACGCGCTCGGCGGCCTCGGCGCTCTCGCACTGGATCACCTGATAGCCGCTCTCTTCCAGCAGGAGACACAACATCTCGCGCTGCATGACGTCGTCCTCCACGATCAGCGCGGTAGCTCGGAATGGTTGCGCTTGTCCCATCGGCGTCTCCAATGCTCGCTTGCGTAACGTATGTTAAGGAGCAAATTCGCGTGGAGTTCGGTTCCATTATGAAAAAATGTAAAGCATAGTTCCATCTGCGGGGGAATCGGACGGGGGAACACCATGACAGCGATTCGCGGCGCCGCCGCCATCACGGGAGCGGCCAGCGGCATCGGCCGGGCGCTGGCCATCGAGCTTGCGCGGCGCGGCTGCGATCTCGCGCTCGCCGATCGCGACGAGGCCGGGCTGAAGACGCTGGCGGCAGAGATTGGATCGACCCGCAAGGTCAGCGTGCATCGCGTCGACGTCGGCGAAGCGGCCGACATCGCGCAATTCGCGGCCGAGGCGATTTCCGCGCATCCGGAGCTCGGCATCCTCGTCAACAATGCCGGCGTGGCGCTGATGGGCTCGTTCGAGGAGATCGACCAGGCGCAGATGGACTGGCTGTTCGACATCAATTTCTGGGGCGTGGTGCACGGCACGCGCGCCTTCCTGCCGCATCTGAAGACGAGGAGCGAAGCGCATATCGTCAACCTGTCCTCGATCTTCGGCATCATCGCCCCGCCCGGACAATCGGCTTATGCGGCGGCGAAATTCGCGGTGCGCGGCTTTTCCGAGAGCGTGCGACACGAGCTCAGCGTCGCGGGCAGCCCGGTCCGGCTGTCGGTCGTGCATCCCGGCGGCGTCGCCACCGCGATCGCGCGCAATTCCCGCACCGGAATCGGCGTCACCGACAATGCCCGCCGCGCGCAGTCGATCGAGCGGTTCGAGAACGCGGCCAAGACCACGCCGAAGGACGCCGCGCTGCGCATCATCAAGGGCATCGAAAGGAACGAGCCGCGCATCCTGATCGGCAACGACGCCCGCTTCATGGACCTGCTGCAGCGCTTCCGCCCGGGCACCTATTGGGCGCCGCTGCAACGGAAGCTGGAGAAGATGGCGAAGGGAACGTAAGTCGGGGCAGGCGATGTCTCTCCACAGTCATTGCGAGGAGCGTAGCGACGAAGCAATCCAGACTGTCGCCGCGGAAAGACGCTGGATTGCTTCGCTGCGCTCGCAATGACGGGTGGTTGGCAAAGTCGCTCGTCCGCGCTCGTAGCCGTAGGGTGGGCAAAGGCGCAAAGCGCCGTGCCCACGATCTCTTGCCTCCGACGGAGGTGATGGGCACGCTGCGCTTTGCCCACCCTACGCATTCAGCGTTCCTACTGCCCCGCCAGGCGATCCGCGAAATAGCCGATGGTCTTGCGATACACCACCGCCCTGTTCCACTCGCGCATCGCCTCGAAGTTGGGCGTGCCCTCGCCGTAGGGCTGGCCCATCTTGAAGCCGCTCGTGTGCAGCAGGTTCGCGGTCGAGGCGAGCACGTCGGGGATGCTGTGCCGGAGGTCGACATGGCCATCGCCGTCGAAATCGACGCCGTACTTGATGTAGGACGACGGCAGGAACTGGGTCTGGCCGATCTCCCCGGCAAAGGCGCCGATGAGGTCGCGCAGCGGCAGGTCTCCGCGCTGCACGATCTTGAGGGCGGCGAGCAGCTCGCCCTGGAACAGATCGGTGCGGCGGCAATCATGCGCCAGCGTCGCCAGCGTGCGGACCACCGGCATCTTGCCGATGTCGCCCTTGCCGAAATCGCTCTCCAGGCCCCAGATCGCGACCAGGATGTACCTGGGCACGCCGAACTTCTGCTCGATGCGCGAGAGCAGCGCGGCGTGGCGCTGCAGCATCGCGCGGCCGCCATTGATGCGGCCCGGGCCGACGCGGGTCGAGACGTATTGCTCGAAGGTCTTGTTGAAGGTGTAGCGCTGGCGGCGGTCGAAGGCGAGCACCGCAGGGTCGGGGGCCACGCCACTGAGCGCCGAATTGGTGACGCTCGCCGAGACGCCGGCCGCCTGCGCCTCCTGGGCCATGGCGGCGACGAAGGTGTTGAAGTCGCCGCCGCAGCGCGCGGCCTGCGCCGAACCGCCGGCCAGACACAGCACCGACGCGGCGGCGAGAAGCGATCTCAGCATATGGAGCAATCCCCTAAAAAACTGGCGCGAAGCAGCGCGGATCATGCCCGGGAAAGAGGCAAGCGTCAAAACAGCAGGCTTGATCCGCGTCAAGCCGTCTCACTCCCTGCTTTCTAGATTGCCGTCAACAGGAGAACCGCAGGAGACTTACCCATGACCGGAATTACCCTGACCGCCGAGCAGATTCGCAATGCGCCCGCAGCGGTGCGGCAATGGATCGAGCAGGAGGTGATCTCTTCGCTCGGCCTTACGCCCCGCGCCCCCGTGACGATCCCGCCCCAGGCGTCCCATCTCGTCGCCTGCAGCGTGGAGGACGTCGCCGGCGTGCTCGAGCACGTCAGGGGCGTGCTGCCGGCGGTCAACGTGCTGCTCGAGCTCGGCCGTCCCGGCATCAGCTTCGGCCAGCCCGCGGTGATGACGTTCCGCCTGATGGACATCCTGCACCACACCCGCCTGCACGACGTCGGCGAGGTCATCACCTGCCTCGAGATGATCAACCAGGCGCTGGTCGAGGTGAAGAAGGATCCGTCGGTGCGGTTCTGCGGCTTCGACAACGAAGGCCATTGCCTGATCGCACCGCAGACGCAAGCGAGCATCGCCACGCTGTGGCAAAACATGATGGAACGCCAGCAGGCCGCGCAGCAGCACGCAGCCGCCGGCCGGGCTGCGCCGGCGGCGTGAGGGGAATGGTATCGCCGCACTTTGTCCCCGTCATTCCGGGGCGCGCGTAGCGCGAACCCGGAATCCATTCCTCCACCGCCTCTGCCGCCTGATGGATTCTCAGGTGCGCAATTGCGCACCATAGCTCGCGACTTCGTCACGCCCCGGAATGACGGATGAGAGAGTTGGCGCTATGATGCCGTTGCTTGCGCCGCGATCGCCGCTTTCAGCCAGCATGAAGCAATCAGCCATGTCCAACCCTCAGCCTCCTCACCGCTCCCTGCTCCGCATCCCCCTGTTCCGCCTGCTCGCCATCAACCTTGCGATCGGCGCCTGCGCCGCGGCGCTGCTCGTCGGCGGGCTGCTCTGGCTCAATCCCGGACGTCTGCGCGAGCTGATCTTCGCCGACAGCTCGCCCGGCGTCGCGCTGGGGCTGCTGCTGGCGTCCTTCCTCATCACCTTCGGCTCGGCCGCGATGGGCAGCGCCATCATGGCGCAGGGGCGGAAGGAAGACAGCGGCAAAGGCGGCGGGCACGGATCGCGGCTCGCCGTGCAGGAGGTGACGCGGCGCACGCGCACGCGATGAGAAGCGCGGCGCCATGCGAGCCGCTTCGTGCGTTCGATCACGTCATCTGCATGCAGTCGGGAGGACGTGCAGGCCAGCGCAACTTTCCGACAAGGACGCGGCCCACATGCGTGCGGCGCGAGGAACGCAAAGACGAACAAAGTGGCTTGACAATTCAAACAATTGCTTCGGTGCGGCGCCACATCACACATCGCCGCCAACGCATATCTGATGCGCTCGCTGCGACATCGCCGCCGCCATGATTCGCCTTGCCATCGCAGCGCGTCTTCTATAACATTCTATTTTAGGTTGTCGCCCCGCCAGCCCCGGGCGACACTGAAGAGCAAAATAAACGGCGGGCTTCGGCCCGCCGTTTATGAGGCGAACATTGGTGAGACAGGGTTCTCCGATGCATCGGGTCCGCGGCCACGGCTCCGCCGCCGCCCCCGAAAGGCGCGCAAAGTCATTTGACTATGGCGCCTCTATCGACGACAAGCCGCCATGGCCAAGAAACCCGGAACCAATCCCAAAGGCGAATTCGCCTTCTTCAACGTCGTCTATGAAGACGATTCCCAGCGCTCCAACCGCCGCGTGCCCGCAGAACTGCTCGGCGGCCTCGACGGCGACGAGCCCGCGCGCGGCTTCATCATGGAACAGGACCGCGAGATCGCGGAGAAGAGCGGCCGGCCGGCGCTGGAGATCAAGCGGCTGGAGCGGGTCGGGGCGAAGAAGAAGTAGGCGCGGCTGCTCCACGTCATTGCGAGCGCAGCGAAGTAAACCAGAAATGCCTCCGCGGAAAGACTCTGGATTGCTTCGCTACGCTCGCAATGACGGCAAAGCAAAAACGGCGGGCCAAGGCCCGTCGTTTTGCTTTCGATCGCTGCCTGCGATCAGTTATCCAAGAAGCTCCGCAGCTTCCGCGACCTCGACGGATGCTTCAGCTTCCGCAGCGCCTTTGCCTCGATCTGGCGGATACGCTCGCGCGTCACGCTGAACTGCTGTCCCACTTCTTCCAGCGTATGATCCGTGTTCATGCCGATGCCGAAGCGCATGCGCAGGACGCGTTCTTCGCGCGGGGTGAGCGAGGCCAGCACGCGCGTGGTGGTCTCGCGCAGGTTCGACTGGATCGCGGCGTCGATGGGCAGGATCGCGTTCTTGTCCTCGATGAAATCCCCGAGGTGTGAATCCTCTTCGTCACCGACCGGGGTTTCGAGCGAGAGCGGCTCTTTCGCGATCTTGAGGACCTTGCGGACCTTCTCGAGCGGCATGCCGAGCTTCTCGGCGAGCTCTTCCGGGGTCGGCTCGCGGCCGATCTCGTTGAGCATCTGCCGGCTCGTGCGCACGATCTTGTTGATCGTCTCGATCATGTGCACGGGGATGCGGATGGTGCGGGCCTGGTCGGCGATCGAGCGCGTGATCGCCTGCCGGATCCACCACGTGGCGTAGGTCGAGAACTTGTAGCCGCGGCGGTACTCGAACTTGTCGACCGCCTTCATCAGGCCGATGTTGCCTTCCTGGATCAGGTCGAGGAACTGGAGGCCGCGGTTGGTGTACTTCTTGGCGATCGAGATCACGAGACGGAGGTTGGCTTCCACCATCTCCTTCTTGGCCTGGCGTGCCTCGCGCTCGCCCTTCTGCACGGAGTGCACGATCTTGCGGAACTCGACGATCTCGAGGCCGGTCAGGGCTGCTAACTGATGCACCTCGTGACGGAGGTCCTTGATGCGGTCCTTCTCGTGATGGACGAAGTTCTTCCAGCCCTTCGCGGAGAGCTTCGAGACGCGGTTGAGCCAGCGCGGATCGAGCTCCGAGCCGGTGTAGTTGCGCAGGAAGTCCTCGCGCGCGACGCCGTGGCTGTCGGCAAGGCGCATCAATCGGCCCTCATGCGAGACGAGGCGCTTGTTGATGTCGTAGAGCTGCTCGACGAGTGAATCGATACGCGCCTGGTTGAGGCGCAGCGACTTCACCTCGACGATGATCTCGTCCTTCAGCTTCTTGTACTTGCGCTCCTGGTGCGGCGAGAGCGACTCGTTCTGGAGCTGGTTCTGGATGTCCTGCTCCTGAAGCTTGCGCAGCTTCTTGTAGCTGTCGGCGATCTTGTCGAAGATCTCGACCACTTTCGGCTTGAGCTCGGCCTCGATCGCCGCGAGCGACATCTGGTTCTCGAACTCGTCGTCGTCCATGTCGGACTCGGCGGCGGACTCGGCCGGATCCTTCTCCTCGGTTTCGGCGGCGCCGGGCGCAGCGGCGGCGCGGAACGGGGTCGGCGCCGGCGGCGCCGCCGGCGGGGCGACATGGGCGGGCGCGGCAGCGGAGGCGGCCTCACCGCCTTCGGCCGTGGCTTCGCCGTTCTCTCCGGTGGGACCTGATATCATCGCATTGTTCATGCCGGCCTTGGCGTCGGGGCCGGCATAGGTGGCTTCGAGATCGATGATGTCGCGGAGGAAGATCTTGCCTTCGTTGAGCTCGTCGCGCCAGATGATGATGGCCTGGAAGGTCAGCGGGCTTTCGCACAGCCCCGCGATCATCGCCTCGCGGCCGGCCTCGATGCGCTTGGCGATCGCGATTTCGCCTTCGCGGGAGAGCAGCTCGACCGTGCCCATCTCGCGCAGATACATGCGCACGGGATCGTCGGTGCGCTCGCCCGGCTCGCTCTTCTTGACCTCGGTGACGGCCTTCTGGGTGACCTCGACGAGCTCGTTGTCGGTCTCGTCCTCGCCCTCGTCCTTCTCTTCCTCGCCTTCGGTGTCGTCGGCTTCGGTGACGTTGATGCCCATGTCCGAGAGCATCGACATGATGTCCTCGATCTGTTCGGGCGAGGTCTGGTCCGACGGCAAGACTTCGTTGAGCTGATCGAAGGTCACGAAGCCGCGCTTCTTGGCCTGCTTGATCATCTTCTTCACGGCGGCGTCGGACAGGTCGAGCAAGGGCGACGGCGCGTCCTGGGAGTCCTTCTCCGGCGCGTCCGCTGCCTTGTCGTCTTTTTCCTTGTCCTTCGCCTGCAGCGTCTTTGCCTTGGTGGCCATCCATTGCTCCTAAACGCGCTTCATGCGAGGCGCTTGGCAGCGCCTGCCTGAATTCACATGAACCTGTTGCTCGACGCTCTCGCTTCGGCAGCTCTCGACACGGAAAGGGCGGCGCACATGTCTCTCGCCACCCCCAACTTTCTCTCGCCGGAATTGCCTAACGCTTCGTCAGCCTCTTTGTCGCAGCGGATGCAGGTGTAGTGCCAACAGCGATTGCGCGGATTCATTCCTGACGCGTCTGTTCTGCCTGCGGCCGCCTCTGGGCCAAAGTGCTACAAGACCGTTAAGCCTCGATTAACCCTGTTTTTGCCGCCAAACCCAAGATTTGGCGAGTCTTTTAGCGGTTCCGGCCCCGGCCGTCCGCATGATTCTTTTCATCACATGCTCTTCTGGAACCGACCCGACAGCTCGCCAAAACCCTCGATCAGGGCTTCGGTGCCGTCGACCTCGCCGATCCGAGCCTTGACGTCACGCAGCCATGCCAAATTGGCCTCGCTGGGGTCCTCCCCCAAGGCCAGCTCGGCGTCCTTCAGCTCTCTAAGTAGTGAATGCCATTGCCGATGCAAGGCAACCAGCTGGTGCCAGGTGGCAAGAACGTCGTCCCGCGCCGCGCCCTCGCGCGCGCCCCACACCGCCGCGGTGGTGATGCCGTTCTCAACCCTTTGAAGAACTTGTGAAAATCCACCCTTCGCGAGGTCCGACCGCATCTTCTCGGCCTGCTCCTCGGGGTCGGGCGAATGGTGATGGTCGTTGGCGAAGGCGGCGATGATGCCGGCCCTGAGCTTGTGGGCCTCGGGATGGGCCAGCTCCAGAGCCGCAACTTCCTCCAGGTGGTCGTGCAGCAGCCAGGGGTGGTTGATCAGGCATTGCAGGATCAGGGCCTCGCGGCGCGAGATGGCGCTGCGCTGGCCCTTCATGATCGGGCTGGCCGCCAGCTGGGGGCTGGCCGCCTGGTAGGGGCCAGACGGTAGCGGGGTGGGGGCGAACGCACCGCGGCCCCTTCCTCCGAAGCCCTGGCCCCCGAAGCCTTGGCCGCCGAATCGATTCGCCGCCCCGCCCCTGGGCTGGAATGGGCGGCCGCCACCTCCCTGGCCCTGGCGGAAATTGCCGCGGCCATTGAAGCCGCCCCGTCCGCCCTCGGGGGCGAAGGTGCGCTGCAGCCGCTCGACGAACTCGTCGCGGTAATAGCGCCGCACCACCTCGTCGCGGATGCCGTTGGTGAGCTCCCTGATGCGCGCCTCCAGCGCGGCGCGGCGCTCGGGCGTGGCGAAATTGCCGCCTTCGAGCTCGCGCGACCAGATCATGTCGGCGAGCGGGCGGGCCGCGCCGATCACCTCCTCGATCGCGCCGCGCCCACTGGTGCGCGCGAGATCGTCGGGGTCCTGGCCTTCCGGCAGCAGCGCGAAACGAAGACTCTTGCCGGGCGCGAGGAACGGCAAGGCAAGATCCGCAGCGCGATAGGCCGCCTTCTGGCCGGCGCGGTCGCCGTCGAAGCAGAGGATCGGCTCGTCCGCCATCTTCCAGAGCAGCGCGAGCTGGCTCTCGGTGAGCGCGGTGCCGAGCGGCGCGACGCTGCCGGCAAAACCCGCGGTGACCATGGCGATGACGTCGACATAGCCTTCGACCACGATCAGCGGCGCACCATCATGGGTGGCTTTGCGCGCGGTCTGGTGGTTGTAGAGGTTGTCGCCCTTGTGGAAGAGCGGCGTCTCCGGCGAGTTCAGATACTTGGCGGGAACGTCCTTCTCCAGCGCGCGCCCGCCGAAGGCGATGACGCGGCCGCGCAGATCCGTGATCGGAAACATCACGCGATCGCGGAAGCGGTCGTAAGGCACTGGAATGTCGTTGCCGGCGACCAGCAGGCCAGTCTCGACCATGTCGTCGACAGAGACGCCGAGCTTGCCGAGATGCTCCTTCAACGCGAAGCGATCCGGCGGGGCATAGCCGAGGCGGAACTGCAATTGCGTCGCCGGCGAGATGGCGCGGTCGGCGAGATAGCCGCGCGCCTTGGCACCCAGGCGCGAGGCCAGCGTCTCCGCGAAATAGGTCGCGGCGAGGTCCATGACGTCATGCAGCGTGCGGCGCCGCTGCTCCTGCCGGGCCGCATCCGGCGTCACCGCCGGCAGCGCCAGGCCGGCCATGCCGGCGAGCCGCTCCACAGCCTCCGCAAACGGAAGGCCGTCGGTCTCCATCACGAAGCTGATGATGTCGCCGTGCTTGCCGGAGGAGAAGTCGTGGTAGAAACCCTTCTGGTCGTTGACGTAGAAGGACGGCGTCTTCTCCTGTTGGAACGGCGACAGCCCCTTCCACTCCCGCCCCGCCTTCTTCAGCTTGACGCGCTTGCCCACGACTTCGGAGACCGAAAGCCGGGCCCGAAGCTCGTCGAGGAATTGAGGCGTGAAGCGCATGGGCTCTGTCTAGCGCAATCCGGAGTGAGGTGGGCTGGGACTAGGGATATAGGTGCGGCGAGCCGAAAAGTTAGGTTTGTCAGGATTATGCGCGCTGTTCACAGCCCTCCCGTCATTCCGGGGTGCGCGAAGCGCGAGCCCGGAATCTCGAGATTCCGGGTTCGATGCTACGCATCGCCCCGGAATGACGGGAAAAGCTTGAACCCGCCCCGGTTCCACGCTTCCATAGCCCCATGTTCAGGACGTTTCGAGGCGGCCAGAGCGGGGGCTGGCGTGTGACCTCGATTGCACCGGTGACGGGCGAGCCCCTGCCCTTCGTGCCAGCGCTGTCGGTGACCGACAGCGAGGCCGTGTCGTTGCCGCTGGTGCCCTCGCGCAATGCGTGGCGGCTGGTCGGCGTTGCCAGCAGCTTGCGCTACACCGAGCGGGCCGAGAAGGAGAAGCTCGTCGCCGTGCAGGCCGGCCTCGGCCGTCCCGAGGCGACCTCCGCGGCGCTGATCCCGATCCGCAAGTCGCAGGCCTGGTGGGAGCTGACGCAGGAGGAGCGGCGCAAGATCTTCGAGGACAGATCGCACCATATCGCGAGCAGTCTTCGTTTCCTGCCGGCGATCGCGCGCCAGCTCTATCACTGCCGCGACCTCGGCGAGCCCTTCGATTTCCTCACCTGGTTCGAATTCGCCCCCGCGCATGCCTCGCTGTTCGAGGAGCTGGTTACGATGCTGAGGCAGACCGAGGAATGGACTTACGTCGAGCGCGAGGTCGACGTGCGCCTGGTGAAGGAAGTGCTGTCGGCCTAATGCTCCAGGAAACGCCCGGACTCGATGCGCGGCAGGTCGGTGACGGGCCAGTTGTAGACATAGGTCCAGGCCTTCTCCGCGGTGCCGTCGGGCGACGTCACCTCGACCAGCCGGCGCAGATATTCGGTCGGCTCGGGAAAGCCTTCGCCGCAGGCTTCGTACATGTCGAGCTCGCGCAGCAGCTCGTCCGGCACGCGCATCCGAAAGAGCTCGCCATGGACGAGATCGGTGGCCGCGCCCGACAGCAGCAAGCCCGGATAATGCTTCACCAGAACGAGCCGGCCGCGGCAGGTCGCTTCACCGAGAAAATCGGCGTGCCCCGCCAGCAGCCGCGCCATCGGATGGTCGAAGCCGCGCATCAGGGTGCCGTAGACGAAGAGGCGATCGGAGGTCATGCTGTTCTAACGTTGCGACGCCGGGGCAATATCGTTACTCCGTTTAGACACGTAATCGTTTCATAGGCAATCAGGATGGACCTGCATACGGCCGAGGCGGCCGATCAACTGCTCGGCGAAGCTGACATTCCGCCCGTGCATGAGGTGAATGCGCGGGGGACGTCGCCTTTCCTGCTCACCTCGGATCATTACGGACGGATATTGCCGCGCGCGCTCGGCGACCTCGGCGTCGCCGAGGCCGAGCTGACGCGGCACATCGCCTGGGACATCGGCATTGCCGGCGTCGCCGAGCACCTCGCAACGCTGCTGGATGCCCATCTGATCGCGCAGCGCTATTCGCGGCTCGTGATCGACTGCAACCGCCCCCCTGCCGCGGCAAGCTCGATCCCGGTCGTCTCCGAAGCAACCGCGATCCCGCGTAACGAAGGCATTTCGGATGAGGAGCGCGCGGCGCGGCGGCGCGAGATCTTCGAGCCCTATCATCGTCGCATCGATGCCGCGATCGACCGCCGCGTGCGCGCCGGCCGGCCGACCGTGCTGGTGTCGCTGCACAGCTTTACGCCTGTCTATGCCGGCGTCGCGCGGCCCTGGCACATCGCCGCGCTCTACAATCGCGACACCGTGCTGCCGCAGCTGCTGCTGAAGCATCTGCGCGCGGACGGCGACCTCGTCGTCGGCGACAACGAGCCTTATGCGGTGAGCGACCTCACCGACTACACCATCCCCGTGCACGGCGAAGGGCGCGGCCTCGTCAACACCGGCATCGAGATCCGGCAAGACCTGATCGCGGACCAGTCCGGCCAGCGGCAATGGGCCGAACGGCTGGCCGGGATTCTTGCAGCGATACTTGGCGAGATCACGGTCGAGCAGACCGCGAAGCGTCTGGTGTAAGGCTCACTTCGCCCGCGTCAGCGCCAGCCAGATCCCGCCGCCGATCATGAAGCCGCCGGAGATGCGCGACATCATCCGCGTGCGGCGCGCCGAGAAGAACTTTCGCGCGCGGCCGGCGGCGATGGCATAGAGCGCGTCCGTCATCACGGCGGTGACCATGAAGGTGGCGCCCAGCAGCGCGACCTGCGGAAAGTGCGGCTGGTTCATGTCCATGAACTGCGGGATGAAGGCGCCGAAGAACACCAGCACCTTCGGGTTCGACAGCAGCACCAAGAACCCCTGAAGGAAGAAGCCGCCGCGCGGCGGCGGAGGCGGCGTGTCGACATCGACGCCCTCGACCGGCGCCCAGATCAGCCTGATGCCGAGCCAGATCAGGTAGGCGGCGCCGGCAAAGCGCACCCAGTCGAACCAATAGCCCATGGTCGCCATCAGCGAGGTCAGGCCGACCGCGACGATGCCGATGACGATTGCAAGTCCGGCCTGGGCGCCGGCCACGTTGGTGAGCGCGGCCCGCGTGCCGTGGCGCAGGCCGTTGGCGATGACGAGGGTCACGATCGGCCCCGGCAGCAGCGCCAGCGCAATGCAGGCGGCGACGAAGGCGAGATAGGCTTGCATGGACATCATGGGAGGGACTCGGCTGAAAGCGGTTTGGAGCCATTAATGCATGCGAGAGGCGGAAACGGAAGCGCGCTTGTTCCCCTCTCCCCGCGTGCGGGGAGAGGGTCAGGGTGAGGGGGAGTCTCCGCGGGGACGGTGAGAGAAGGACTCGCGGAGGCTCCCCCTCACCCGGAATTCAAGCTGCGCTCGAATTCCGGCCTCTCCCCGCACGCGGGGAGAGGCGAAGACGCCCCTTCACCTTACGTCCAGCGCAGCCATCACCCACGTCTTCATTTCCTGGGTTTCGAGGAACGCCAGCGCCGCTTGTTGCACACCACATCGTCAGTTCTTCGGCAGGCCGGCAGCCGCGCGCGCGGGGCCGGTCAGCTCGAGGATGTGCAGGCCGGTATTGGCGCGGTCGACGATGTAGATGTAGCCGCGGTCGTCGGTCTCGACATTGTTGGTCTGGATCGCCACCTTGCAGCGCTCGCCGCCTTCGATCGGAATGCAGCGCTTGTCGGTTGCAGCGGTGATCGACGGAATGAAATGGCCGACCTCCCTGGGATGATAGGGATCGCGGATGTCGAGCGCGCGCACGCCGGCATTGAAGAAGGCGATGAAGGCCATCTTCTTGTAATAGACCGGCGCCATGCTCTCGTTCGACGAATGCGCGCCGAAGCGGCCGCCACGCTGGCAGAACTGCCCGCTCGCCTCCGGCACGGTGTAGCTCGAGATCATCATCGGCCGCGTCTCGGTGGTGACGTCGGCGAACCACACCATCTGCCGCGCCTCGCCGCATTCGTTGAGGATCGCTTCGTTCACGATCATGACGATGTCGCGGGTCTTGCCGTCCTTGTCCTCGGAAAATTCGGCAATCGGCATGTCGAGCATCGGAAACGTGGTGTGCGCGCCGTTGAAGGCGGACATCGGCAGCCGCGCAATCTCGGGATAGCGCAGATTGTCCGGCGTCGGCTCCTTTGCCCCGCTCAGGAGCTTGTTGCGGTCGACGATCTGCAATATGCCGCCCTTGTTGGTGCCGTAGCCGAAATAGACGCGGTTGCCGTTGGGCCCGGTCGAGATCGGTCCGTGCAACGCAGTCGGCACCGCGCCGGTCGAGCCGGGCTCCTGACCCGGCAGACCAAAGTCGCGGATCTTGTGCGGGCGCGCCGGATCGGAGAGATCGTAGACTTGCGTCATGCGCCGCGTGCGCCAGTCCGGCGGCCCCGAGACGAGATAGGCAATGCCGGTGTCGCATTCCCACCAGCTCTTGTGCGTGTCCTTCAAGCCGCCGAGGCGCGTGATGAGCACCGGGCTGGCGGGATCGGTGACGTTCCAGATCTCATGCGCCTCGCTGCCGAAGGTCCTGAGCATGTAGACCGCATTGGGATCGCCCTTCGGCAATGCCTTGCCGTCGCAGACCCGCACCATCTGTGCGCCGCCGGATTCGTACTTGCCCTCCTGCCCCGGCAGGTGCCGCAGATATTTCGGACGCGCGGGATCGGTGACGTCGACAATGGACGTTCCGTTCGGCTCGGCCTTGCCCGTCATCGGGTTGACGGGCGCGGGCACATCCTCCGTGCCGCCATGATGGCCGATATAGGCGATCCAGCGGTCGCCCTGGTGATGGATGGTCGGTTGATAGGCGCTGCGAGCCTGGAGGTCATGATAGCCGACGAGCTTCATGTTGGACGCTTCAGGCGGCGCGCCGACGGTTTGCTTCTGGGCGTGGACCACGTTGCTGCAGGCGAAGAGGACAACGGCGGCAGCAAGTGAAGCGCAACGGAACATGAAAGTCCTCCCGGAACCAGTCTGCGCTGGCTGAGATGAGAAGCTAGCACGGCCGATTGCGCGCGACAAAAAGCTCGATTCGAGAGTCCAGGTTCGCGCTTCGCGCGCCCAAAATGAGGTCCCGCTTGACATGCAACCATTTGGTTGCCTATCATCGTTGCCATGGACGAGGTCTTCAAAGCGCTCGCGGATGCATCGCGACGCTCGCTCCTGGACCGGCTTCACGCCAGGAACGGCCAGACGCTGAACGAGCTCTGCGAGGGCCTTGCGATGACGCGGCAGGCCGTAACCAAGCACCTTGCGATTCTGGAGGATGCCAATCTCGTCACGACCATCAGGCATGGCCGGGAGAAGCTGCACTACATCAACCCGGTGCCGATCCATCAGATCGGCGAACGCTGGATCAGGAAATTCGAGCGCGGCAAGCTCACCGCGCTCGGCGAGTTGAAACGTCAGTTGGAGAAGCGCGATGAGTAAGCCGGACTTCGTCTACGTGACCATATCGGAAACCGGCGATGCGCCGACGATCCCGCCCGCGGCGCTTGGTATAGAAGGAGTTATGTGATGAACATCGGGCAATTCAAGCCGCTGACCGTCTACACCATCTACATCGCCTCCACGCCGGAGAAGGTGTGGCAGGCGCTGACCTCGGCCGAGTTCAGCAAGCAGTATTTCTTCGGCAATTCCGTCGAGGTCGAGCCGCGCCTTGGCGGCGCGTTTACGGTGCGCACGCCTGACGGCGCGCTGCACATCAGCGGCGAAGTTCTCGCCTACGATCCACCGCGAAAGCTCGCGGTCACGTTCAACGTCAACTGGCCGGAATTGATCGAGAAGCTCGGTCCGACGCTCGTGACCTACGAGATTGAGCAGGCTGGCGATGCGGTTCGTCTCACCATGAGCGAAGGCCACGACCGGCCGCTCAGCGACGACATCCTCGCCGGCGGCCGCTCGGGCTGGCCCGCGATCCTGTCCAGCCTCAAGAGCCTGCTGGAGACCGGCAAGCCCCTGGCGGTGAAGATGGGTCCGCCGCAGCGGATGCTGGATGCGCTGAAGGCGATGGGGATCAAGACGCCGTAGGCGTTCGTCGTTCCAGCGAAACTATCGCAGGGTGGGCAAAGCGAAGCGTGCCCACGCATCTGTTGCGGTATTGAGCTGGTCGTGGGCACGGCGCAAGTGCGCCTTTGCCCACCCTACGACACTGCCCAAGGGACGAAGGCAGCGAGCTACACCGGCACCACCAGGCGCCGGTAGAGATGCCAGGTCGCATGCCCGAGCACCGGCAGCGTCACGATCAGCCCGAGAAAGTAGGGCAGCGCCGAGACGATCAGCAGCATCACGATCACGGCGGCCCACGAGATCATCGGCAGCGGGCTCGTGACCACCGCGCGCACGCTCGTCACCATCGCCGTGACGAAATCGACCTCGCGGTCGAGCAGCAGCGGAAACGACACCACGGTCAGCGAGAACAGGATCAGCGACAGCACGGCACCGACCGCATTGCCGATGCCGAGGAACAGCAGCCCCTCGTTGGTCGTCAGCACCACCGTCATGAACTCCTGAAGGCTCGAGAACGAGGCGTTCAAGCCGAGCAGCAGCGCGATCAGGAGCCGCACCTGGTACATCCAGACCACGAATACGAACAGCGTGACGAACGCCATCCAGCCGATCTCGCTGCGCGAGCGCACAGCCGACCAGATCGCGCCGAAGGAGACCGGCTGGCCGCGCTCGCGGCGGCGGCTGACCTCGTAGAGGCCGATCGCCACGAACGGTCCGATCAGCGCGAAGCCGGCCGCAAGGGGATAGACCAGATAGACCATGCCGAAGGCGGTGAAGCACAGCATGATGGCGATGCCGCCGGCGGCGTAGAGCGCGCCGAAGCACAGACCGTAAAGCGGCAGTGCCTGGAAATCACGCAGCCCCTCGACCAGCGCTTCGGCGATGTCGTTCGCCGCGATGGGACGCACCACCGGATCGACCTTGCCCGAAACGGACATCAGCATCCTCCACAGATCGGCGCGATCTTGCGTCGCGCGCGGCTTGAACGCGATATTAGCGCCACTGCGCGCAGGTGCAACTTAATGCCGGATGACGGCAAGGAGCGGCGGCCAGCAGAGCCACGCCTCGAATTCTTTACTCTTCCATGTGATTTTCGAGCAGATTGCTATGGACTGAGCCGACAATCGTCCGCAAATTTTACCTTCAAACCAACGCGCGATGATCAGAACGGACCGCCCAACAGATGAGCCTGCGTACCCGGTTACTGATCCTCGTCATCGCGGCCATGCTGGTACCGGCGATTCTGGTCGGGCTGCGGTTCATGCAGAACCGGACCAGCGAGATCGATGCGGCGCTGGCCAATCTGGCCGCGTCCGCCGACGACATCGCGAGCGATCTGGACGAGAAGATCCAGGGCACCGCCCAGCTTCACTATGGTCTCGCTCGTGCGCGCGACCTCGACACGCGCGACAAGGCGGCGTGCTCGGCGTTTCTGTCGGATGTCCGCGAGGAATATCCGCAGTTCACGGGCATCCTGACCATCGATCCTGACGGCAGACTGTTCTGCGACTCGCTGCGCACCAACCGCACGCTCGACCTGAACGACCGCGGCTATTTCAAGGAGGTCAAGACTCTTCAAGGCGTCGTCGCGGTAGAGCCGGTGTTCGGCCGCCTCACTGGACTCTCGGTGCTCCAGATCGCCTATCCCGTGCGATCAGAGACGGGCGCGCTGAAGTTCGTGCTGCTCGCGTCGTTCAACCTGAACAAGTTCGCGGAGTTTCACGACAAGCGGCTGCTCGCCGAAAAGGATATCCTCTTCGTCGATGCCAAGGGTACAGTCCTGGCCGCGCCCAAGGGCGGCGGCTGGCGCGAGCCCGTCGGCGGGTCCATTGCGGGCTCCGACCTGTTTCGCTTCGCGGCAGCGCCCGACGGCGAGCCATTTCGGGAGGTCACCGACCGCGGGGGCCACACGCAGATCTGGGGCGTTTCCCGCAATGCCTCGATCCGCAAGGCCGGCCTCTACATCCTGGTCGGACGTTCCAAGGACGGACTGGTCGCGGCGGCCAACCGCCGGCTCTACGAGGACATGGCGATTCTCGCAGTGGCCTTGCTGATGCTCCTTGCCGGCTTGTGGATCCTCACCACGGTGAGCATCGGGCGCCAGGTCGGGCGGCTCGCCGTGATGGCGAAAAGGCTCGGGCGCGGCGATCTCAGCGCACGAATTCCGCCGCCCCATCCGCGCGGCGAGCTCGGCGGATTGATGACCCTGCTCAACGGCACCGCCGAGTCGCTCGAGCAGCAACGCGCCGCCATTGCCGACCTCAGCCACAAGCTCAGCCAGTCCCAGAAGATGGAAGCCATGGGCCAGCTCACCGGCGGCGTGGCGCATGACTTCAACAATCTCTTGACCGTCATCCTCGGCAATTCGGAGCATCTTGCCGACAGGCTGGCGGGCAACAAGGAATTGCAGCGGATCGCCGGCGACATCGCGACCGCCGCCGAGCGCGGCTCCGACCTGACCCGCAGCCTGCTCGCCTTCGCACGCAAGCAGCCGCTCCGGCCGAGAGAGGTCGACATCGCCGAAAAGATCCTCGGCATGGAGCAGCTGCTGCGCCGGACCCTGGGCGAGCACATCGAGTGCAACTTCACGTTCGCGCCGGGTTTATGGCTTGCCAGCGTCGATCCCGGCCAATTGGCAACCGCGGTTCTCAACCTCGTGCTCAACGCACGCGACGCGATGCCGGAAGGCGGCAAGCTGACCGTCGAGGTCCGCAACAGCTCGCTCGGCGAATCCGACCTCGACGTCAACGGCGAGCCGCGGCCCGGCGACTACGTCATGGTGGCGGTTACGGATACCGGCAGCGGCATGAGCTCCGAAGTGGCGAGCCGCGCGTTCGAGCCGTTCTTCACGACCAAGGAGGTCGGCAAGGGGACCGGCCTCGGCCTGAGCATGGTCTACGGGTTTGCACAACAATCCGGCGGGCTCGTGCAAATGCAGTCGGAGCCGGGACAAGGCAGCGTCGTCAGGCTGTTCTTTCCCCGTCTCGCAACACCGCCGAGCGAAGATCCGCCGCCTGCGGAGCGGACCGTCACACAGGCGGAGCGCGAGACCATCCTCCTCGTCGAGGACGACGACATGGTGCGCGCCTATGTCGAGAACGAGCTGAAGGCGCTCGGCTACCGCGTCATCACCGCCTCGAACGGGCCCGCGGCGCTGGAATTGCTGCGCCGAAGCGGGGAGATCCAGTTGCTGCTGACCGACGTCGTGATGCCCGGCGGCATGTTTGGGCCGGAGCTCGCAAGACAAGCAACGGCGCTGCGGCCCGATCTCAAGGTGCTGTTCACCTCAGGCTACAGCCAGGATCCCGTCAAGACGCCGGACGGGATCAACGCCCGCATCCTGACCAAGCCGTTCCGGCGGCAGGATCTTGCCGCGATGCTGCGGTCCGCCCTGGCAACGCCGCCGCGATAGTTAGACGCGCGATGCGAGCAGAAGCGCCACGGCGAGATTGGCCGCGAACAGGCCCGCGTCGATGACGAAGATCCTGAGCATCGGGCCCTTCAGCACCGGCCAGTAGGCGACCCCGACCCGGCCGCCGCGCATCAGCACCGGAACATTGTAGGCGAACTGGCTGAAATGGCAGGCGGCGAAGAACACGAACAACACGAGCTGGGCTTCGACCGGCTGGAAGAAGGACGGACGTGCCGCCAGAAGATAGAGCGACAACAGCCCTATCGGCAGGTTCATTCCGCCGAGGAACGCAACGCTGGCCGCCAGGGTCGGCGCGATCGGATTGCTGCGCTCTTCGCGCGGCAGCAATATCTTCAGCGTGTTGGTTTGCGCGATGCTGAACTGGATGAAGGCGCCGACGAACCAGAGCGTGTTGAGGAGCAGGACGATATCCGAAACACGCATGGTCATTTTCCGTAGAAGGCTTCGCTGCGGATGACGCGGCCGGCATCGTCGAAATCCATGAATTCGCTGGCGCGGGTGTCGCCAAGCTGCCACCACACGGTCAGCCGCGCGATCGTATCGTCCCAGCTCCAGCTCAATATCTTCAGGTCGGCGCTTTCGATGTGGCCATAGGCCCTCTGCCAATAGGCGCGGATGTTCTCGGCCCCCGCCACGACCGCGGAGCCGGTCAACGTCAACGCCAGAGGGCTGCGCATCTGCGCGTCGGCGGCAAGATGCGCGACGACGGCGTCGATATCGACCTTGCGCCAGCTCGCGCACCATGCCGCGACGAAGGGCTCGGCGGCCGCGCGATTCATCGTCCGTCCGGTCATGGCATGGCCCTTCCCCGCTCGTTTGCGCGGAGAGTGGCAAAGCCGGCCTCTCATGTCAATCATGTTGACTTGATAGATCGTCAATTGTGGTCGGCAATCGCCTCCATGACGGCCATCCAGGCCGCAGCCCCGGGCGCCCCGACGCGATCGAACGCATCGCGCATGACCTTGCGCTCGTGGTCCGAGGCCCGTTGCTCGATGCGCTGCCCGGCGGCGGTCAGTCGCAGCAGCTTCGAGCGATGCTGCTCGGGCGCGCGCTTCGAGGTCACGAGCTTGCGCTCCAGCAGCAGATTGAGCGGCCGGTTCAGCGCCTGCTTGGAAATGCCGAGAACTTCGAGCAACGCACCGATCGCGATATCGGGCCGGCGCGCCACCACGTAGAGGATGCGATGGTGCGGACGCGACAGGCCCTGCTTGGCAAGATATGCGTCCGCCTCAAGCGTCATCCCGCGCCAGCCGTAATACATGAGCTCGAGCGCTGCATCGAGATCGTGCAGCTTGTCGAGCGAGGCGCGGTGAAGTCCCGCGGCTTGAGGCGCCTTTGCCATGATCAACGTCAGCCCTTGGCCCGCAGCTCGCGCCGCAGCACCTTGCCGGTGGCGGTCATCGGCAGCGTTTCGGCGAATGCGACGAAGCGCGGATATTCGTGCGCGGCGAGCTGCACCTTGACGAACTCCTGGATTTCGCGGGCGAGCGCGTCGGTGCCGGTAAAGCCGGGACGCAGCACGATCCACGCCTTGATCGATTCGGTGCGGATCGGATCGGGGATGCCGACGACCGCGGCCATCGCCACCGAGGGATGCTTCATCAGCGTGTGCTCGATCTCGGACGGACCGACGCGATAGCCGGCAGTGGTAATGACGTCGTCCTCGCGGCTGACATACCAGAAATAGCCGTCCTCGTCCTGCACGCCGAGATCGCCGGTGAGCAGGAACGCGCCGGCATATTTCTTCGCGGTCGCCTCCGGATTGCGCCAATATTCGAGCATGGTGACGGGGCACGGCTGGCGCACGCCGATGATACCGCGCTGGCCGCGCGGCAATTCCTCGCCCTTGTCGTTGACGATGCGGACGTCGAAGCCCGACGTCGCCTTGCCCATCGAACCCGGGCGGATCGGAAACAAATTGGAGTTGCTGCCGATCACGAGATTGCACTCGGTCTGGCCGAACACCTCGTGCGCGTCGATGCCGAAGGTCTCGCGCACCCAGCCGAGCAATTCGCCGCCGAGCGATTCCCCGCCGGTGAAGATGCTGCGCAGCTTGACGCCGGTATGCTTCACGCCGGCCTGCCGCATCAGCTTCAGCGCGGTCGGCGGCAGGAAGACGTTGCGCACGGAAAGATCGGCCATCATCTGCATCGCCGCCTGCGGCTCGAACTTGCGCGCACGATGGCCGACCAGGGGGATGCCGTGATACCAGAACGCGAACAGGCCGTTGATGAGGCCGCCGATCCAGGCCCAATCCGCCGGCGTCCACATGAGATCGCCGGGCCTGGGCAGGAAGTTGTGGCACATCTCGACGTTGGGCAGGTGGCCGAGCACGACGCGGTGCGCATGCAGCGCGCCCTTGGGATTTCCTGTCGTGCCCGAGGTGTAGATGATCAGCGCGGGGTCATCGCACGAGGTGTCGACCCGCGCGAAGTCGGGTGATGCCGCCTTCACCGCATCCCAGAACGATGTCGTGCCAGCCGGTGCACGCGTGCCGACGATATAGACGTTCTTCAGCTCCGGCAGGCGGTCGCGGATCTTCGCAAGCTTCTCCCAGCCGCCCTCGTCGGTGACGATGGCCTTGGCCTCGGAGTTGGACAGGCGAAATTCCAGCGCGTCCTCGCCGAACAGGGCGAACAGCGGGATCGAGATCAGGCCGGAGCGGAACGCCGCCATATGCGCGATCGGCAATTCCAGCGACTGCGACAGGAAGACCGCGACGCGGTCGCCGCGCGCCAGACCGTCCGCCTTCAGCACATTGGCAAAGCGGCGCGACATCTCGGCGACCTCGTCGAAGGAGGTGCGGCTGGTCCCGCCGTTCTCGTCGACATAGATCAGCGCGAGCCGCCCGGTGCCGTCGGCATGGCGATCGCAGCACGCCTCGGCGATATTGAAGCGCGCCGGGATGTCCCAGCGGAAGTTGCGGACGAGTTCGTCATAGGTCGCGGCTTCGGTCAGCATGGCTTGGCGTTTTCCGGGGTCTTGTTATTCTTGTGCAGTCTAGTCTAGGGCCGCGAACGCACGGGACAAGCCCCGCGCCGTCATTCCGGGGCGCCGAAGGGCGAGCCCGGAAGCCATCGGGCCGCAGGAAACGCCGCTTGATGGATTCTCTGATGCGCAATTGCGCATCATAGCTCGACGCTGGCGCGTCGCCCCGGAATGACGAGGCAGTTACCGCACCGTCGCGAAGAACTTCCTGACATCGCGCACGAACAGCTCGGGCTGCTCGAACGCGGCGAAATGGCCGCCCTTTTCCATCTCGCTCCAATGGGTGATGTTGGGAAAGTTCGGCTCCATCCAGCGCCGCACCGGCGTGATGATCTCCTTGGGGAACGCGGCGACGCCAGTCGGCACCTCGACCACAGGCGTGGTGCGGCGCTTGCCGAAACTTTCCCAGTAAAGCCGCGCCGAGGAGGTCGCCGTCTCCGTCGCCCAATAGAGCATGACGTTGTCCAGCAGTTCGTCCTTGCTGAAGATGTTCTCGGGGTGTCCGTCGCAATCGGTCCAGGCCCAGATTTTTTCCAGGATCCAGGCCGCCTGCCCGCTCGGCGAATCCGTGAGGCCATAGCCGAGCGTCTGCGGACGCGTCGATTGCTGCTTGGAATAGCCGGAGTCGAGATCGACATAATGCTTGAGGCCGGCCAGCGCGCGCTTCTCTTTCGCCGTGGGCTCGCCCTCGATGCGCGGCGGCGAGTTGAAGGACAGCGTGATGTGGATGCCGGCGCAATGTGTGGGGTCCTGCGCGCCGAGCGAGGTCGTCACGGCCGAGCCCCAATCGCCGCCTTGCGCGCCGTAGCGCGTGTAGCCCAACCGGTCCATCAGCTTGGCCCAGGTCGCGGCGATGCGATCGACGCCCCAGCCGATCTCTTTGGGTTTGGCCGAGAAACCGAAGCCCGGCAGCGAGGGACAGATCACGTGGAACGCATCGGCGGGATCGCCGCCATGCGCAGCGGGATCGGTGAGCGGCGCGATCACCTTCTGGAATTCGACGATCGAGCCCGGCCAGCCATGGGTGATGATCAGCGGCAGCGCGTTCGGCTCCTTGGAACGGGCGTGGATGAAGTGGATGTCGAGCCCGTCGATCTCGGTGGTGAACTGCGCGAAGCGGTTGAGCTTCGCCTCGCGCGCCCGCCAGTCGTAATCCCTGGCCCAGTAGGCGCAGATCTCCCGGATCCACTTCAGCGGCGCGCCCTGACTCCAGTCGTCGACCAGCTCCGCTTCAGGCCAGCGCGTGCGTTCGAGGCGCGATTTGAGGTCGATGAGGGTGTCGTCGCTGACGGCGATGCGGAACGGTTTGATGGTGCTCACGGGAGAGGCCCTGCTCATCGGAGGTTCTCGTCATGGCCGGGCTCGTCCCGGCCATCCACGTTCTTCCTTACCACTTTGAAGAACGTGGATGCCCGGCACAAGGCCGGGCATGACGAGGGCGATAGTCTGTCAGCTCCTGGCACGCCTTTCGGAGCGGCCGTCTAGCCCGACAGCGCCGCCTTCACCAGGCCGCTGGCCTTGCCGAAATCCATCTGGCCGGCGTATTTCGCGCGCAGCACGGCAATCACCTTGCCCATGTCCTTCATGCCGGCAGCACCGGTCTCGGCGATCGCATCCGCGATCGCCTTGTTCACCTCGTCGTCGGCCATCTGCTTGGGCAGGTAGGCCGAGATCACCGCGATCTCCTCGCGCTCCTGGGCTGCGAGTTCGGCGCGGCCGCCCTTGTCGTAGAGCTCGACCGCCTCCTGGCGTTGCTTGATCATCTTCTGGAGCACACCGAGCAGGTCGGCGTCCGACAGCGGCGGCTTGCCGTTGCCGCGGGCGTCGATGTCGGCGTTCTTGATGGTCGAGTTGACCATGCGCAGCGTGGACAGCTTGCGCTCGTCCTTGGCCTTCATGGCCTCCTTGACCGCATTGTTGATGTCGTCGCGCAGCATGGTCGCCTCGTTTGGAAACAGTCCGGAAAGACTCGTGATCTACAACAATAACCTAGCCCAATATAGGTGCTTGCATGAAGACCGGAAAGCATCTCGCCCTGCTGGCAGTCTGCCTGGTGGTGCTTTGGGCAAGCCGTTTTGGCCCCTACACCTGCGACACGCTGCCGGGCTTCACGGGAGAAACCGGCTCGAGCTGGCTCGCGATCGCCGCGAACGGCCTATTTCTGATCCTGTTGATGTACCTGCCGGTCTACGACTTCGTATCCCTGATGACGTACATGCTCGGTTGGGAGCCGAAGTTCGATCCGCTCGTGGTTTACGAGGGTGAGCACTCGCCACAATTGATCCCGGTCTCGACGAAGGCGCGGCCGGTGCTCTACGTGGTTGATCTTGCCGTGGTCGGCTTCTTCCTTCTGCCGCTGTGGACCAAGGCGGCCTATTGCGGGTGAGCGCCTAGCTCGCGAACCATTCGGTGAGCGCGCGCACGGTCGCATCCGGCTGCTCGGCCTGCGGCAGGTGCCCGCAGCGATCCAGGATCACGAGCCGCGCGCCGGCGACGGCCTCGGCCATCTCCTTCGAGAACGCGTTGGGAATCGTGTTGTCGGCATCGCCCGTCAGCACCAATGTCGGACAGGTGATGGCGGACAGCGTCGGGCGCGAGTCCACCCGCGCGATGATCGCGGCCTGCTGCCGCAGATAGCCCGCGACGCCGACATCCTCGTCCTGTGCGTGCACGAGCTTGAGGATCTCGGCATCGTCGCGCCGTGACGGATGCACCAGCTCCGGAAAGCTCTCCTCGCGAATGGCGCGGAGCTCGCCGCGCCTGGCGCGCGCCATCAGGCCCTGGCGGCGCGCGGTCGCCTCGGGGGTATCGGGCCGGGCCTGGGTGTTGATCAGCGCGAGTTTTGCCACCCGCTCGGGCGCCTGGCGCATGATCTCGAGCGCGATGTAGCCGCCCATGGAATGGCCGGCGAGGGCGAAGCGCGGCGGCGCCTCGCTCAGCACCCGGGCCGCGATATCAGACATGTTGTCGTCGCGGATATGGTTGGCGATCATCACGGGGCCAAGTCGCCACAGCGCCAGGATGACGGGGGCATAGATCCGGGCCGAAGAGGCCAGCCCCGGAACCAGCAGAATCGGGGTCGTCTGGTCCATTATTGCCTCGCAAGCCCCTGAGATTGCCGGAAATTATGCGGCCGAGCTTAAGGGCCCAAGGAGGCCTGTCAAATATGCAAAAACGCATGTGAATCCGACCTCTGGCGCTTTGACGGCGGCGCCCGCGGGGACTATGAAACGCGCTCATGACACAACATGACAACGATCCCGCCTGGCCGGACCACAAACCGACCGCGCTCCTCGTGCTCGCCGACGGCACGGTGCTCGAAGGCTTTGGTCTCGGTGCCGAAGGCCACGCCGTCGGCGAGGTCTGCTTCAACACCGCGATGACCGGCTATGAGGAGATCCTCACCGATCCCTCCTATGCCGGCCAGCTCATCACCTTCACCTTCCCGCATATCGGCAACGTCGGCACCAACGACGAGGATATCGAGACGGTGAACATGGCGGCGACGCCGGGCGCGCGCGGCGTGATCCTGCGCACCGCGATCACTGATCCCTCGAACTACCGCGCCACCAAGCATCTCGACCAGTGGCTGAAGGCGCGCGGCATCATCGGCCTCTCCGGCATCGACACCCGGGCGCTGACCGCGCTGATCCGCAGCAAGGGCATGCCCAATGCCGTGATCGCGCATTCCAGGACCGGCGAGTTCGACCTGCATGGCCTGAAGGAAGAGGCGCGCGAATGGCCGGGCCTCGAGGGCATGGATCTCGTGCCGATGGTCACCAGCGGCCAGCGCTTCACCTGGGACGAGACGCCCTGGGCCTGGGACAAGGGCTTTGGCCGGCAGGACAAGCCGGAGTTCAACGTCGTTGCCATCGACTACGGCATCAAGCGCAACATCCTGCGCCTGCTCGCCGGGGTCGGCTGCAAGGTGACGGTGGTGCCGGCGACGACCTCGTCCGAAGACATCCTGGCGATGAAGCCGGACGGCGTGTTCCTGTCCAACGGTCCGGGCGACCCGGCCGCGACCGGCAAGTATGCCGTGCCTGTGATCCAGGACGTCATCAAGTCGGGCACGCCGACCTTCGGCATTTGTCTCGGCCACCAGATGCTGGGCCTTGCGGTCGGTGCCAGGACCAAGAAGATGCATCAGGGCCATCACGGCGCCAACCATCCCGTCAAGGACGAGACCACCGGCAAGGTCGAGATCACCTCGATGAACCACGGCTTTGCCGTGGACGAGACGACGCTGCCGAAGGGCGCGACGCAGACCCACATTTCCTTGTTTGACGGCTCCAATTGCGGCATCCAGCTCGACGGCAAGCCGGTGTTCTCGGTGCAGTACCACCCCGAGGCCTCGCCCGGCCCGCGCGACTCGCACTATCTGTTCCAGCGCTTCGCCGACCTGATGCGGCAGAAGAAGAGCGCGTAAGGCGACAACACCACCCGGCGGATAAGTCCGCCGGGGCCCGGCTCCGTCACGGACGCATGAACATGAAGTCCGTGTCCGGATCGCAGTTCTCGGCGATGAAGCGCAGCTCTGCCTGGATGTCGGCGACCGACCTCGTCTCCAGATATTTCGAAATCACCAAATTTAGCAATGCCCGGCAGACGGCCTCGTGCCCGAGGCCTGCAGTCTCCGCCTCGTCGACGGCCGCCGAGAAATGACGCTGCGCAACGTCGGATGCGTACATGGCGTTCCCTCTTCTTCCCTCGAACTTGCGTGCCCGCCAACGGCCGCCAGTGCCTTGATCTCGGTCAAGCCGGCGTATGGAGTGTCGTCAGGAACAAGAGCGCTTGCGCCCGCTTGATTCCGGTCCGTTGCCTGTGGGAGTCTCCATGTCCGTCGTCCGCGACCATGCCGAGCCGCTCGCCATCGTGTTCGAGGACGATGGCCTCGTGCCGAACAACATCCTCCCGTTCCTGGTCTACCAAAGCGCGGTGAAGCTCGATCCGAAGCACCCGGAAGCGACCATCGAAGACCTGTTCGAAGGCAATGGCTGGGGCGGCACATGGCGCAATGGCGTCTACGATTATCTGCATTATCACGCGACGGTGCATGAGGTGCTCGGCGTCGCGCGCGGCAGCGCGCGCGTCCGCTTCGGCGGCGACCACGGCCAGGAGCTGGACATCAAGGCGGGCGACGTCGCGATCCTGCCCGCCGGCACCGGGCATCAATGCATCAAGGCGAGCGACGATTTCTGCGTGATCGGGGCCTATCCGCCAGGCGCAAAGATGGAGATCACGCGCGCGACGCCGGAGAACCACGCCAAGGCGCTGACGACGATTCCCCAAGTCGCGCTGCCGCCGGCCGATCCCGTGACGGGGAGGGACGGCGCGTTGATGCGGCTGTGGCGGTAGTTACAAGCGAAGGTGCGTAGGGTGGGCAAAGCGGAGCGTGCCCACGCATTATTTTGCGATCGAGAGAGATGGTGGGCACGGCGCGCGAAGAGCGCGCCTTTGCCCACCCTACGACAGCGCAGCCTACGCCGCGTTGCTGCCTTCCTGCCGCGTCGCCTCGAACAGGAACCAGGTGCGGCGCTCGGTCTCGTCGATGAAATTTTCCAGGATGCTGGCGCTGGCGACATCGCCGGCCTCGTCGCAGACCTCGTGGGCCTTGCGCATCGCGGCCGCGACGTGCTTGTTGTCCTGCATCAGTTCGCGCAGCATTTCCCTCGGCGGGACGTAGTCCTCGTTGTTGTCCTTGATGGTCTGGAGCTTTGCGACCTGGCCAATCGACTTCAGGGTGGTACCGCCGATCTTGCGGACGCGCTCGGCAAGCTGGTCGGTGGTGGCGAAGATCTGGTCGGACTGCTCGTCGAGCAGCAGATGGTAGTCGCGGAAGTGCCGCCCGCTGATGTGCCAGTGGAAATTCTTGGTCTTCAGATACAGCGCGAAGGCGTCGGCCAGAAGCACGTTGAGCGCCTCCGAGACCTTCTTGACCCCGTCGGGCGACAGATCGGTGGGGGTATCGAGATCGGGCGAGACCTTGTTGTTGGTTTTGCTCACGGGAGACCTTCCTGTTAGGACGCGGACATTGACGGCGCGCCGTCGCACCCCTAACGCAAGGCGGGCAGCGCCGGTTCCCGATCAGGAACCGTTTGGCCGGGACCTTCGGATACCATGGACGATTGGATCGATTATTACGACTCCACGCATACGATCTATGTCAGCAAGCTGCATCGCGACTTGCACTTCCAGATCATCGCGCGGGACATCATCGGCTACATCTCCTCGCCCGACGCGGTGGTGCTCGACTATGCCTGCGGCGAGGCGCTGTCGGCGAACCAGGTGGCGGCCGCCTGCGGCCAGCTGATCCTGGCCGAGCCCGCGCCAGGGGTGCGCGGCCGGCTGATTGCGCGCTTCGCCCCCAACACCAGGATCCGCGTCCGCTCGCTCGATGACGTCCGCAACATGCAGGACCAGTCGATCGACCTCGTGGTGATGAACTCGGTCGCGCAATACATGGCGCCGGACGAGCTCGACGCCGCGCTGCTCACCATCCGCCGGATCCTGAAGCCCTCCGGCAAGCTGGTGCTGGGGGACATCCTGCAGCCCAATGTCGGCATGTTCAGGGACGTCTTGGCGCTGCTCGGCTTCGGCCTCCGCCACGGCTTCCTGAAGGATGCGCTGATCGGGCTGATCAGCACCGCGCTGTCGGACTACCGCCATCTGCGCACGCGCATCGGGCTGCAGCGCTACAGCGAGGACGAGATCACCGCCAAGCTGAGGGCCGCCGGGTTCGCGGTCCAGCGCGCCCACGGCAATATCGGCCATAACCGCTGGCGCATGACCTTCATCGCCCGGCCGCCCCTGGTTGGTTAAGCTTAACAATTAGCCGTTGTAGCTTGTCGCGCTGCAATCGGTCATGATCGCCGCGGCCCGGTGGCGGAAGCGTCTACGCGAGGGCGGTGCAACGCTCTTCATCCTGGTTCAAATCCAGGCCGGGTCTCCACGCTTCGCCCCTTCGGGGCTACGCGTGGCGCAGCCACGCAAGACCCGCAGGGGCGAAGCGTGTCCGGCGTAGCTGGAGCCAAGCGGAAGCGTAGACGGACTGCCCGCTGGCTGGCACCACCCAAAACCTGAAAATTGCCGGTTGATGGGCATTTTTCGGGGTTTCGCCGCCCCGAAAACTGGTCTAAGACCCACCCGCGCGCGAGGGGAGACCACCGCGCTCTCGGCCACAGGGACGCGCAGCAGCGCGCCCTTTTTTTGTGCCCAAATTCCACTTCGGCGAGAGTTGATGCCCAAACGTACAGACATCACCACCATCCTGATCATCGGCGCCGGTCCCATCGTGATCGGCCAGGCCTGCGAGTTCGACTATTCGGGCACCCAGGCGGTGAAGACGCTGAAGGAAGAGGGCTACCGCATCGTCCTCGTCAATTCCAACCCGGCCACCATCATGACCGACCCGGAATTGGCCGATGCGACCTATATCGAGCCGATCACGCCCGAGATCGTCGCCAAGATCATCGAGAAGGAACGCCACGTCATTCCCGGCGGCTTTGCGCTGCTGCCGACGATGGGCGGCCAGACCGCGCTGAACTGCGCGCTGTCGCTGCGCCGCCAGGGCACGCTCGACAAGTTCGACGTCGAGATGATCGGCGCGACCGCCGACGCCATCGACAAGGCGGAGGACCGCCAGCTGTTCCGCGAGGCCATGACCAAGATCGGGCTCGAGACGCCGAAGTCGCGGCTCGCCAACGCGTCGGCCTTGAAGAAGTCGTTCCGCGACAAGTACCTCGCCGAGCGCGAAAAGCTCTCCGGTGCCGCGCTCGAGGAACATGAGCGGCAGTGGACGCTGGGCGAGAGCGATCGCCGCAAGCGCTACCAGGAGTACGCGCTCGGACAGGCGATGATGGCGCTGTCCGAGATCGGCCTGCCGGCGATCATCCGTCCCTCCTTCACCATGGGCGGCACCGGCGGCGGCATCGCCTACAACAAGGAAGAGTTCCTCGATATCATCGAGCGCGGCCTCGATGCGTCTCCCACCAACGAAGTGCTGATCGAAGAATCCGTGCTCGGCTGGAAGGAGTACGAGATGGAGGTGGTGCGCGACAAGAAGGACAATTGCATCATCGTCTGCTCGATCGAGAACCTCGATCCGATGGGCGTGCACACCGGCGATTCCATCACGGTGGCGCCGGCGCTGACGCTGACCGACAAGGAATACCAGATCATGCGCGACGCCTCGCTGGCAGTGCTGCGCGAGATCGGCGTCGAGACCGGCGGCTCCAACGTGCAGTTCGGCGTCAATCCGGAAGACGGCCGCATGGTCGTCATCGAAATGAATCCGCGCGTGTCGCGCTCTTCCGCTTTGGCTTCGAAGGCCACCGGCTTCCCGATCGCCAAGGTCGCCGCCAAGCTCGCGGTCGGCTACACGCTCGACGAGATCGCCAACGACATCACCGGCGGCGCCACGCCGGCCTCGTTCGAGCCGACCATCGACTACGTCGTCACCAAGGTGCCGCGCTTCGCCTTCGAGAAATTCCCCGGCGCCTCCACCACGCTGACCACGTCGATGAAATCGGTCGGCGAAGTCATGGCGATCGGCCGCACTTTCCAGGAAAGCCTGCAGAAGGCCTTGCGCGGGCTCGAGACCGGCCTCACCGGCCTCGACGAGATCGAGATCGAGGGCCTCGGCCGCGACGACGACAAGAACGCGATCCGCGCCGCGCTCGGCACGCCGACGCCGAACCGCATTCTTCAGGTCGCCCAGGCCATGCGGCTCGGCTGGTCGAACGAGGACATCTTCAAGTCCTGCAAGATCGATCCCTGGTTCCTTGGCGAGATGCGCGGCATCGTCGACATGGAAGAGAAGGTCAGGAAGCACGGCCTGCCCGGCAACGCCTTCGGCATGCGCACGCTCAAGGCCATGGGCTTCTCCGACGCGCGGCTCGCGGTGCTGGCCGAGACGACGGAAGCCGAGGTCACCGCGAAGCGCCATGCGCTCGGCGTTCGCCCCGTCTACAAGCGCATCGACACCTGCGCGGCCGAATTCGCCTCGCCCACCGCCTACATGTATTCGACTTACGAGGCGCCGTTCGCGGGCGCGCCGGCGGACGAGAGCACCCCGTCCGACAAGAAGAAGGTCATCATTCTCGGCGGCGGACCCAACCGGATCGGCCAGGGCATCGAGTTCGACTATTGCTGCTGTCACGCCTGCTTCGCGCTGCATGATGCCGGCTACGAATCCATCATGGTCAACTGCAACCCGGAGACGGTGTCGACCGACTACGACACTGCCGACCGGCTCTATTTCGAGCCGCTGACCGCCGAGGACGTGCTGGAAATCATCGCCAAAGAGCGCAGCAATGGCACGCTGCACGGCGTGATCGTGCAGTTCGGCGGCCAGACGCCGCTGAAGCTGGCACGCGCGCTGGAAGCCGCCGAAGTCCCGATCCTCGGAACCTCGCCCGATGCCATCGACCTGGCCGAGGACCGTGACCGCTTCAAGCGCGTGCTCGACAAGCTTCGCCTCAAGCAGCCGAAGAACGGCATCGCCTATTCGGTCGAGCAGGCCAGGCTCGTCTCCGCCGATCTCGGCCTGCCGCTGGTGGTGCGGCCGTCCTACGTGCTCGGTGGCCGCGCGATGCAGATCATCCGCGAGGAGAATCAGCTCAACGACTACCTGCTCGGCACGTTGCCAGAACTGGTGCCGGCCGACGTCAAGGCGCGCTATCCGAACGACAAGACCGGGCAGATCAACACCGTGCTCGGCAAGAACCCGCTGCTGTTCGACCGCTATCTGTCTGATGCCACCGAGATCGACGTCGACTGCCTCTGTGACGGCAAGGACACCTTCATCGTCGGCATCATGGAGCACATCGAGGAAGCCGGCATCCATTCCGGCGATAGCGCCTGCTCGCTGCCGCCGCACTCGCTCGGGCCCGAGATGATCGAGGAGCTGGAGCGTCAGACCCGCGAGCTCGCGCTCGGGCTCGACGTGGTCGGCCTGATGAACGTGCAATACGCGATCAAGGACGGCGAGATCTACGTGCTCGAGGTCAATCCGCGTGCCTCCCGCACCGTGCCCTTCGTCGCCAAGGTGGTCGGCACCCCCGTCGCCAAGATCGCCGCGCGCATCATGGCGGGCGAGAAGCTCGCCGATTTCAAGCTGAAGAAGGCGAAGCTCAAGCACGTCGGCGTCAAGGAATCGGTCTTCCCCTTCGCGCGCTTTCCCGGTGTCGACACGGTGCTCGGCCCCGAAATGCGCTCGACCGGCGAGGTCATGGGCATCGACCGCAACTTCGAGGTCGCCTTCGCCAAGAGCCAGCTCGGCGGCGGCACGCGGGTACCGCGCAAGGGCACCGTGTTCGTCTCGGTGCGCGAGAGCGACAAGACGCGGATCGCCGAGGCGGTGCGCGAACTGCATTCGCTCGGCTTCAAGGTGCTGGCGACCTCCGGCACGCAGCGCTTCCTGACCGACCAGGGCATCCCGACCGAGAAGGTGAACAAGGTGCTGGAAGGACGGCCGCACATCGTCGACGCCATCACCAACGGCGACGTCCAGCTCGTCTTCAACACCACGGAAGGCCCGCAGGCGCTGGCCGACAGCCGTTCGTTGCGGCGCGCGGCCCTCTTGCATAAAGTGCCGTATTACACCACTCTTTCCGGGGCCGTGGCGGCCGCGCAGGGCATCCGGGCCTATCTGGGCGGGGACCTTGAGGTTCGTACCCTGCAGAGCTACTTTTCGGAAACCTGATTGCTAGCGGCGGTGAAACCGCCGCTAAGTGATTGGCAATGAAGCCACAATGGCCGGAGGAACTGTCCGGCCATGTGGGTTGTTCTGTTCCGGCACCAGACCCACATAGCTCCCGGTGGGCGCGGTTCAGCCCCGGGAATACCGACGAATCAAGGTTGCCGCGCCCCGGTCTTCGTGGGGCGCGCAGCTGAAGGACGAGAGAAGAGATGGAAAAGGTTCCGATGACCCAGGCCGGCTTTGTCGCGCTCGGGGAAGAATTGAAGAAGCGCCAGTCGGAAGATCGTCCGCGCATCATCGAGCATATCGCGGAAGCGCGCTCGCACGGAGACCTGTCGGAGAACGCGGAATATCACGCTGCGAAGGAAGAGCAGTCGCATAATGAAGGCCGCATCGCCGAGCTCGAGGACAAGCTCGCGCGCGCCGACATCATCGACATCTCGAAGCTGTCCGGCGACACCATCAAGTTCGGCGCCACCGTAACCTTGGTCGACGAGGACACCGAGAAGAAGACGGTGTGGCAGATCGTCGGCGAGGTCGAGGCCGACGCCAAGAAAGGCCGCATCTCCATCACCTCGCCGTTGGCGCGCGCGCTGATCGGCAAGAAGAAGGGATCGACCGTCGAGGTCAACGCACCCGGCGGCGCCAAGGCGTATGAGATCACCAAGGTGGAGTGGCGGTAAGGACTTGTCGCTGCACCGTGACGTTTGAAAAGGCCGCGCGATCTGCGCGGCCTTTTTGTTTCGGCGCGTTGCTTGCTGTGAGCGAGACGTGCCGTCTCCACGCATCATTGCGAGCGCAGCGAAGCAATCCAGAATCTCTCGGCGGAAGACAATCTGGATTGCTTCGTCGCAAGAGCTCCTCGCAATGACGGCGTAGGAGCAGCGCGCCCGTCACTTTCACCGTCACCCTGAGGTGCTCGCCTTTTCGGCGAGCCTCGAAGGGCGACGGCCCAACTGTTGGCACGGGCCGCTGCATGCGGGCTCGCATCCTTCGAGGCTCTCCATCGGGGCGCTTTGCGCCCGGTGCTTCGCACCTCAGGATGACGGAACTGGCAGGACGCCTAGAGAGGCGACCTCCGCCCCTTCACGTCCAGCGGCACCGCCGCCTCGTATTTAGAGTTGTGCAGCACCAGCGAGGTCCGCACGTTGCGGACGTGGGGCGCCGCCGTCAGATGCGTGACGAAATCCTGGAACGTCGCCATGTCGGGGGCGACGCATTTGAGGATGAAATCGACCTCGCCCGACAGCATCCAGCACTCCCGCACCAGCGGCTCGGCGCGGACGAAGTCCTCGAAGGCACGCAAATCCGCCTCGGCCTGGCTGGACAGGTGCACGGCGGCGAACACGGTCACGTCGAAGCCGAGCTTGCGGGCGTCCAACAGGCCGCGGTAGCCGTGGATATAGCCCTCCTCCTCCAGCGCCCGGACGCGGCGCAAGCAGGGCGGCGGCGAGATGCCGACGCGCTTGGCCAGCTCGACATTCGTGATTCGACCGTCGGCCTGAATCTCGGTGAGAATTTTCAGGTCGATCTCGTCTAGGTTCCGCGACACGTGATTGGAACTCCTGGCCTTTACGGCGGTATTTGGTGGCTTGTCGCAATCCTCATAACCAGTCTGCAGCGCCAGCGCAATTTTATTGCGCGTGCATCGCAATCGACTTTTGTTCCCTGTTGGAAAAATCCGCCGATAGGGAATGCAATTCTTGCATAGCTCACCAGAAGGCTTAGATTAGCTCTGACATTTCAGCGCCCCGCAACGCCTCCCGGCATGTTCCGCGCCCGCGCTGCAAATCCCCCGTGAAAGGCGTCCATCGAAATGTCCGCTCCCGTTCATGCAAAGGTCGTCATTATCGGCTCCGGCCCCGCCGGCTACACGGCGGCGATCTACGCCGCGCGGGCGATGCTCGAGCCGATCCTGATCCAGGGCATCCAGCCCGGCGGCCAGCTCACCATCACCACCGATGTCGAGAACTATCCGGGCTTCGCCGACGTGATCCAGGGCCCCTGGCTGATGGAGCAGATGGAGAAGCAGGCGGTCCATGTCGGCACCCGGATCGTCACCGACCTGGTCACCAAGCTGGAGACGGCGCAGCGGCCGTTCCGCCTCACCTGCGACTCCGGCGACGTCTATCTCGCCGACGCCGTCATCCTCGCCACCGGCGCGCAAGCCCGCTGGCTCGGGCTGCCGTCCGAAGCCAAGTTCCAGGGCGGCGGCGTGTCGGCCTGCGCCACCTGCGACGGCTTCTTTTACCGCAACAAGGACGTCGTCGTGGTCGGCGGCGGCAATACCGCGGTCGAAGAAGCGCTCTACCTCACCAACCATGCCGCGCAGGTCACCATCGTGCATCGCCGCGATCACTTCCGCGCCGAGCGCATCCTGCAGGAGCGCCTGTTCAAGCATCCGAAGATCAAGGTGATCTGGGACTCGGCCGTGGACGAGATCTGCGGCACCGAGAACCCGAACAAGGTCACCCATGTCCGCCTGAAGAACGTCAAGACCGGCGCGCTGACGGACGTGAAGACCGACGGCGTCTTCATCGCCATCGGCCACGCGCCGGCAACCGAGCTCGTGAAAGACCAGATCAAGCTGAAACCGTCGGGCTATGTCGAGGTCGCCCCGAACTCGACCGCCACTTCGGTGCCCGGCCTGTTCGCCGCCGGCGACGTCGCCGACGAGACCTATCGCCAGGCCGTGACGGCCGCAGGCCTCGGCTGCATGGCAGCGCTCGAGGCCGAACGTTTCTTGGCCCTGCGCGCCAGCGAGCGCGCGGCAGCGGAATAACGATCATGCCTCGAACACGCGACGGATTTACGGATATGGACTGGGACAAGCTGAAGGTGTTTCACGCAGCGGCGGAAGCGGGCAGCTTCACGCATGCGGGCGAGCAGCTCGGCCTGTCGCAATCGGCGGTGTCGCGCCAGGTCTCGGCGCTGGAGCAGGAGCTTTCGGTCTCGCTGTTCCACCGCCACGCCCGCGGCCTGATCCTCACCGAGCAGGGCGACCTGCTGTTCCGCACCGCGCATGACGTGTTCATGCAGTTGCAGGCGGCGCGCGCCAAGCTCACCGACAGCCGCGAGCGGCCGAGCGGCGACCTCAAGATCACCACCACGCCCGGCGTCGGCATCAACTGGCTGATCCCGCGGCTCGGCGAGTTCACCGCACTCTATCCCGAGATCCGGATCTCGCTGATCGTCACCGACGAGGAGCTGGATCTGTCGATGCGCGAGGCGGATGTCGCGATCCGCACCCGCAAGCCGACGCAGCCGGATCTGATCCAGCGCAAGCTGTTCGCAATGGGCTTCCACGCCTATTGCTCGCCGGAATACATCAAGCGCTTCGGCACGCCGCGCACGCTGGAGGAGCTCGACTCCCACCGCATCATCACGCTCGCCGACGGCCACTTCGCGCCACATCTGCAGAACCGCAACTGGCTGGTCGAAGCCGGGCGCAACGGCTCCGGTCCGCGCGAGGCCTATTTCAGGGTGAACAACATCCTCGGTCTCGTGCGCGCCTGTCAGCAGGGCCTCGGCATCGCCGCCCTGCCCGACTACCTCGTCGAGGAACAGAGCAAACTCGTGCAGCTGTTCGGCGAGTCGGATTCGATCCAGCTCGATACCTATTTCGTCTATCCCGAGGAGCTGAAAACGGTGGCGCGCGTGCAGGTGTTCCGCGACTTCGTGGTCAGCAAGGCGCAGCGCTGGCCGTCCTAATTTCCGCATGACTGACATGCGGCCTCGGCTGTTGCTGGAGGCCGCTCGTCAAGCCCATACTGTTTGCACGCTGAGCCTTCGCGTTGCGTTTGTCCCCCTCCTCCAGTGGCGCGGGAGTTCAGTAATCCCTCTTGGAAGGTGATTGTGTCGGCCTCACGTGGCCAATACCTAAGCCGGGCCTTCGGGTCCGGCTTTTTTTCGTGCAGATGGCCCTCGCCCTCCGCGTGTATTGACAGTTCCACGCATACCCCGCATCATTTGCAAATGATCACGAAGTCGTGCGCAATCTCGTTCGAGGCCGTCGCCTCGAAAAAAGGCCCCCATCCCGGGGCCTCGGATTTTTGCGCGCACTAGCCAAGCTTCGTCATCGCTGCAAATCTTCGAAAACCCCGCCGCCTGGACGGGGTTTTTCATGTGCCCTCCGTCTCAGGTCTTTTTCCCGAGAAGGAGATGGAAACATGACTGGACTACAGGAACAATTGCACGGGCTGTGGTTGCCGCTGGTGACGCCGTTCCAGAACGGCGCCCTCGACGAGCGGTCGCTGCGGCGGCTGACGCGGCACTACAGCGCGCAAGGCATCGACGGCTTCATCCTGGGCGCGACCTCCGGCGAAGGCATGACGCTGCGCGAGGCCGAGCTCGAACGTCTCGTCGCGGTCGTCAGCGAGGAGATGGCGGCCGGCCGCCGCACCTTGCCGGTCTTCCTTGGCCTGTCGGGCGCCGACACCGCGCGGCTGCAGGAACGTCTCGACGAGACCGCGGACTGGCCGATCGACGGTTATCTGATCGCGAGCCCCTATTACGTGCGGCCCTCGCAGCGCGGCCTGCTGGCGCATTTCGAGGCGCTGGCCGATCACGCGGCGTGGCCGCTTGCGCTCTACAACATTCCCTATCGCACCTCGGTGAACATCACCAACCAGACCATGCTGCGGCTCGCCGAGCACAGGAACATCGTGGGCCTGAAGGATTGCGGCGCCAGCCGCGAGCAATCCATCGCGTTGCTGCGCGACCGCCCGAAGGAATTCCGCGTGCTCACCGGCGAGGATGCGAACTATTTCGAGGCGCTCACCGACGGCGCCGACGGCGGCATCGTGCTGTCGGCGCATGTCGAGACCGCGACCTTTGCGGCTGTATATGCCGAGCACAAGCGCGGCAACCACGAGGCGGCGCAGGCGCGCTGGCAAGAGGTTGCCGAGCTGACCCGCCTGCTGTTTACCGAGCCGAGCCCGGCGCCGGCGAAGTACTGGCTGTGGCGATGCGGCCTGATCGACAGCCCGGAAGTGCGCCTGCCGATGGTGGAAGTCAGCAGCGAGCTCGCCGCCGCGATCGATCGCGAGATCGAGCGGCGGGCGAAGATCGCGGCGTAGCGGCTTCTTTCGCCTCTCCCCGCTTGCGGGGAGAGGCCGGAATTTGCGCACGCAAATTCCGGGTGAGGGGGCACCTCCGCGAGTCCAACTCTCACCGTGTTTGCCGAGGCAGCCCCTCACCCCACCCTCTCCCCGTAAGAACGGGGAGAGGGAGCGATAGAGCGCCTCCCTTGGTTAACCGCGCCCCAACACCCTTCGCAACTGCCGCATGGCGCATCCACGTCTCGTTTACGCATCCGTCCCTATCGTTGCTCGCCAAGAGCTTCCAGAGGGGGAATGACAATGGGGCATCGCGTCCGGCCGACGGCCGCCCGGCAATTCGCGCCGGCCGATCTTTTGCAGGGAATTCTCGTCGTTTCGTCGTTCGGGTTCTGGGCGGTGATGCTCGGCCTGATGCCGGTGCTGCTGTTTCGGATCTGGCTGGCCTGAGGCGGCAGCGCGCGCGGATGGTTAAACGGCCGTCACAAATGCGTTCAAAATGCGCAGCAGCCTGCAAGCCGGAATCTTAAAACATCCCGGGTATCGTTCACGCCCATAAGCGAAGAAATCGCGGGGGCGTATTGTGAATAGTCAGAATGAAATGGCGTCGCATTTCGACGCCGGATACGGCAAGCTATCCACCGAGCAGAGCTTTACCACCGAGGACATTCTCTGGGCCGTCGGCATCTGGTCGGTGATTCTCACGCTGTCGCCGGTCATCGTGTTCTACATGCTGATGGTGGCGTAAGCTTCGGCTTGCAGTTCAGCTCTCATTCCTCGTCGTCATGGCCGGGCTTGTCCCGGCCATCCACGGACTTCTACATGACGGCGAGAACGTAGATGCCCGGGACAAGCCCGGGCATGACGGACCATCATCCAGAAACGCAAAACGCGCGGACACCGCGCGTTTTTCGTCCGGGGAATGATTTATAAAAAAATTAGGCTGCCTGCTTGTGCATTGCGCCGGACGCCGACGCCGTGCCGCGAATGGCCTTCACTGAACGCTCGATCGCCGCCCACAGCCTTGCGATTTCCTGGGCCGCACGGCTCTCGGCCTGATACTCCCGCGCGCCCTCGCCGTGGCTCAGCGCCATCAGCAAATCCGAACGGTTGGTGATCTGGCCGCCCCACACCGGCGCACGGAATTTCGCCAGGGCTTCGCGGGCGATGGTGACGATCGGGCTCTCGGCTTCGTCGCGCTTGGCCGGCGCACCGTTGAGCACGACCGCATAGGGCTTGCGCGCGGCGCGGCACATCTGGATGGTCTCCTGCACCGCGTTGACATCGAACACGCCGGGACGGGCGGGAATCACCACCATGGTGGCGTTCTTGATCGCGTCGTCGACCACGGCCGAGAGGTTCGGCGGCGTGTCGATCAACACCCATTCATAACCGTCGCGCTTGGCAGCGGAGACGATGCCGCTGACGGAGTTCACGGCCGCCTTGATCGGCGGTTCGTTGGTGCCGCGCAGCTTGTGCCACAGCGTCAGCGAGCCCTGCGGGTCCGCGTCCACGAGCATGACCTGCTTGCTCGCCTTGATCTGTGCGGCAAGATGTGCGGCGAGGGTACTCTTGCCCGAGCCGCCTTTACGCGATGCAAAAACAATAACGTTCATACCTTCGGCCTCCAGATTGACCCCAGGCCGCGAAAATGAATCACCGCGCTGATTCGTGAAAGATAAATTTATCGGGAGTTGCGCTGCGGTCACGAAATAACAAGGCGTGCTGGCTTTTGAGTCACACTGCGGCGTGCGAGGCGCGACACGAGCCGCCATCAGACGCTGCGTTGTGTGCGTTTTTTGAGCATTCGTTCGGCATCAAAGCGGAATGCAACCTCGCCGCGCATATCCGTCCCCGACTCTTTTCCGTCGCGCCTCTCCGTCGATGTCGCAGGCCTCGCGCCGCCCTGCGCGAACAAAAGGAGTCCGTTACCTTACGAGGTCTCGAAACAGGAACGCAGCCGCTGCGTCCTCAGCCGTCGCTGGTCTTCTTCTTCTTGGCCGCCGGCTTGGTGCTCTTCTTCGCGGTTTTGGGCGCGATGTTGGTCGGCTTGCCGGCGCGCATCTCGCCGGGCTCGGGTCCGGGGCGGAAGAACACCCGGCATTGCGGCGAGAGCTGCGTCTTCTTCCTGATCATGCAGGCGGTGATGGCATCGACGTTCGGAACGAACTCGCCGCACAGCCGCATCGCATCCGGCGTGCAGGCCTGCTGCTCCTCCTGGGTGTAGGCGAAGCCGGCGCCGGGCTGGACCAGCACGGCGAGGACCATGGCGAGGGTTGCAGCAGCCAAGGATGTCTTGAAGCGAAGCGCCGGCATCGAATCCCCCACATGTCGAGTCGCGCGGATAGTGGGTGAACCGCTGTTCGTTGGCAACGGAGGGAGATGCGAAAGCCGCAAGCTGTGCGGTCTCGGCAACAGGCGGGGCAGGCTTCCTCCTACGTGTCCACGCGTCATGGCCGGGCTTGTCCCGGCCATCCACGCCTTGTCACTCAGCACCAAGAACGTGGATGCCCGGGACAAGCCCGGGCATGACGACCACCCGGGAACGCGGGGATGACGTGAGAGACGTCTCTCACAAAAACTGCGAAAACAACCCCATGCACAGTAGCCAAGTCACGGTAATCGCTCGGCATTTTTTAGGATTAAGCGAAGCCCTGTTTGACTTGTCGGGCAAAACGGGGGCATCATGGCAAGATCAAGAAGATGCGCGTGGGGTGGCCGGCTTGTCTCCTGCGCCGGTCGAAAAGCGCACGCGAGGAGAAGGTTGCATGGAAGGGAACGAAGCGGAGCTGCCGCTGGCGGGCGTCACGGTGGTCTCGCTGGAGCAGGCGATCGCGGCGCCGCTGGCGAGCCGTCACCTCGCGGATTGGGGCGCGCGGGTGATCAAGATCGAGCGGCCGGGCAGCGGGGATTTCTGCCGGGATTACGACCATGTGATGAACGGCATGTCGAGCCAGTTCGTCTGGACCAACCGCTCCAAGGAAAGCCTTGCCATCGACATCAAGAGCGAGGACGGCCGCAAGGTGCTCGACGCCCTGCTGCCGCAGGCCGACGTGTTCATCCAGAACCTCGCGCCGGGCGCGGCGGAGCGGCTCGGCCTCGATGCCGCATCGCTGCTCCAAAAGCATCCGCGCATCATCGCCTGCGACGTCTCGGGCTATGGCCCCGGCGGCCCCTACAGCGACAAGAAGGCCTATGACCTCCTGGTCCAGTGCGAGGCTGGCGTGCTCGCCATCAACGGCACCGAGGCGGAGCCGGCGAAGGTCGGGCTTTCCGTGGTCGATATCGCCACCGGCATGTACATCCTCAACGGCGTCCTGATGGCGCTGTACCGCCGCGAGCGGACCGGCAAGGGCACGGCGTTCCAGGCCTCGCTGTTCGATTCCATCACGGACTGGATGAGCTATCCCGCCTTCTACACGCACAGCACCGGCCGGCCGCTGCCGCGCACCGGCGCCCGGCACGCCACGATCGCGCCCTACGGCCCGTTCCGGATCGGCGACGGCGCGACTGTCTTCTTCGGCATCCAGAACGACCGGGAATGGCGCTCGCTGTGCCGCATCGTGCTCGGCGATGCCGGCTTCGCCGACGACCCGCGCTTCCGCACCAATCCGCTGCGCATGCAGAACCGCGACGAGCTGCAGGCGCATATCGAGCAGCGCTTTGCCGCGATGACCGGCGAGGCGGTGCTGCGGCTGCTGGATGAGGCCGGGGTCGCCAACGCGCATCTGAATTCGGTCGAGGCGTTCCTGGCGCACGAGCAGCTGCATGCGCGCTCGCGCGTGACAAGCGTGGGATCGCCGCGCGGGCCGGTGATGAGCTTCCTGCCCGCGCTGACCATTCCCGGCCTGAAGCCGCGGATGGATCCGGTGCCGGACGTGGGGCAGCACAATGAGGCCATCATCAGTGAACTCGGCCTGGTGAAGGAGCCATGACGATGGCGCATCAGCGGCCCACACGGGCCTACCTCGCCGTCCCCGCGCATCGCGCCCGTCTCGTCGCCAAGGCCGCGGCCTCGATGGCGGATGCGGTGTTCATGGACCTCGAGGACGCGGTGCCGCCGTCGGAGAAGAGCCTTGCGCTTGGCGAGGCCGTGCAATCCCTCGCCGCGCTCGACTGGGGCAACAAGCGCGTCACGGTCAGGATCAACGCCGTCGACAGCCCGTTCATTACGGACGAGGTCCGCGCGCTGGCGGCGCTGCCGCGGCTGGATGCCTTGATCGTGCCGAAGGCGGAGCGCATGAGCGACATCGTTGCAATTGCCGAGCAGCTGCGTGCGGCCGCGCCGGATCGCGCCGCGCCGGCCGCGCTGGAATTGCTGATCGAGACCGCGCTCGGCCTCGTCAATGTCGATGCGCTCGCCGCCTGCCACGACAGCGTCGCCGCGCTGCATCTCGGCGTCGGCGACTTCGCGGCGTCGATCGGCGCCCGCACCTCCGACATCGGCGTGTCGCCGGACGGCTACCGCCATGTCGGATCGGCGCAAAGCGGCTATGCCGCAGCGCCGCTCGACCTGTTCGCCTATCCCATGATGCGCGTGCTGGTGGCCGCCCGCGCGCGCGGCCTTCTCGCCATCGACGGCCCCTGCGGCGCGTTCCGCGATGAGAGGCTCACCGAAAGCAGCGCGCAAAAGGCAGCAGTGATGGGATTCGACGGCAAGCAGGTCATCCATCCCGACCAGATCGAGCCGACGCTGCGCGCGTTCACACCGTCGGCCGCGGAGCTGGAACAGGCGCGGCGGATCGTCGAGGCCATGGAGCAGGCGGAGGCAAATGGGCAGGGCGCGGTGACGCTGGACGGCAAGATGATCGACTATGCCAATGTGCGCATGGCGCGCCGGATCATCGCCCTGGGATCGTAAGCACGCATGGCCACGCTTCTGATCGTCGCGCCGGTGTTTGCGCTGATCGCCGCCGGCTATGCCGCGGTGCTGTTTCGCTTCGTCTCCGACAGCGCGCACAAGGGCATCAGCGAGTTCGCCTTCAGCATCGCGATCCCCGCCCTGCTCTTCCGCACCATCGTCGTCTCGGAATTCCCCGATGTCAGTCCCTACAGAATGTGGGGCGCTTATTACGGCGCGCTCGCCCTGACCTGGATCGCGGCGCTCGCGATCTCCGCGCTGCTGCGCGCGCGGCGCGGCAGCAGCGAGGACGGCGTCGTGTTCGCGATCGGCTCGGTCTACGGCAACATCGTGATGCTCGGCATTCCGCTGGTGCTCTCGGCGCTCGGCAACGAGGCCGCGGGCCCGATGGCGCTGATCCTGTCGGTGAACACGCCGCTGCTCTGGCTTTGCGGCATCCTGCAGATGGAGCTGGTCAGCCGCAAGCGAACGGGCTCGGCGCTGTCGGTGATCTATCCCGTTCTGGCCGACCTTGCCCGCAATCCGCTGATGCTCGCGATCGGCTTCGGCGTGATCTGGCGCTTCACCGGACTCGGCCTCACCCCCGTCGTCGACCGAACCATCGAGCTCTTGGCACAGGCGGGCTCGCCGACCGCGCTGATCGCGCTCGGCATCAATTTGTTCCGCTTCGAGGTGAAGGGCGAGAAGCTGAGCATCCTGGTGATGTGCGCGCTCAAGCTGCTCGCCATGCCGGCCGCGGCGTTCGTGCTGGCCAGACTGCTCGACCTGCCACCGATCGCCGCCGGCGTCGTCGTGCTGTTCGCGGCAATGCCGACCGGCGCGAACGCCTACATCTTCGCGGTGCAGTATCAGCGACTGGTGAACCCGGTGTCGGGCGCGGTGGCGCTCGGCACCCTGCTGGCGGCGGTGACGTTGCCGGTGGTGGTGTGGGTGGTGGCGGGAGGGAAGTAGGCGGCCTGTCGTTTGCCGACACCGCTATGCGACAGCCCGGCCGGCGCGCCAGGCCATCTCCCAGAAGTCTGCCTCCAGGCGGGTGGCTTCCTTGAAGATCGCAATCAGCTCGGCCTCGCGGGCCGGCGTGGCGTAGAGATCGGCGAGATGCTCCATATGCGTCCGCGCTTTTGCCGCGACCTCCTGGTACGGCACGCCGGCATATTCGTTGATCCAGACGCGATAGGCATTCGTCGCAGCGTCAGCTTGCGGCCGCGACGCCAGCCGCGTTGCGATCTCCGCGTACCCGATCACGCAAGGCGCAAGCGCGACCTTGAGCGCCAGCAGATCGCCGCGCATTCCTGCATCCAACACGTAGCGCGTATAGGCCAGCATCTCGGCCGCCGGAGGGGCTTGTTCAAGGTCGCTCGGGGACAGGCCCCATTCGGCACAGAGCTTCACATGCAGGTTCATCTCGACATCAAGGATGGCCGAAAGGCCGGCCGTGGCTTCACGCATGTCGGCAAGCCTGGGCGACTTGTAGACCGCGAGCGCGTAGGCCCGCGCAAACTCGATGAGGAACAAATAGTCCTGAACGAGGTAGTGACGAAACGCCGTTTCGGGCAGCGAGCCGTCTGCCAATCCGTTCGTGAAGGGATGCTCCGTATAGGCCCGCCACTCAGTGGACGCGGCTGTCTTGAGACGCTCGAAAAAACTCACGATCTTTTCCGCCTGCTTGCTTGTCCATCAAACGTCATTGGCTCGCTACCGATAGCGCATTGCGAACGGAGGAGCTACGGTGGCGGCGGGCAAAGCTGGCTTTGAGCAACGTTGCGGATGGGCCCCGCTTCGAGCCGCGCTGATCGCTTGGCATGAACCTGCCCCGCTTTCGCGGTGAAGGGGGAGAAGCTGAGCATCCTGGTGAGATGCGCACTCAATCTGGCGCCATGCCGGCCGCCGCGTTCTGGCAAAACTGCTCGACCTACCGCCGATCGCCGCCGGCGTCGTCGTGCTGTTCGCAGCGATGCCGACCGGCGCAATACTTACATCTTCGCGGTGCGGTATCAGCGGCTGGTGAACCCGGTCGCGGGCGCGGTGGCGCTGGGGACGTTGCTGGCGGCGGCGACGCTGCCGGCGGTGGCGTGGGTGGTGACGGGGTGAGGCGAGGCTTTACGGTCGACGCCGCTCGGCCTTGCCCAAATTGCCAATCAGCGCAGGCCGAAGAACGAGAGCACCGCAGCAATCACGACGATCAGGCCGATGATATAGATAATTCCGTTCATAGCGCAGCTCCCTCAGCTTTGTCAGTCCTGCCGCAGCTACAAACACCCGGGGTCATGAAAGGTTCGCCGGTGCTCCCGTCGTTTTCTGCCGGAAGCGGGGAACGAAAGCGAACGACCACGCTTTGGCGCGCTGGAGCTCTTACGATCTCGCGATCATTTTGCCTTTGCACGCAAAGGTCGCTAAGCTGCCCCGATACACATTGCAGGGAGGGGCACATGGCAAACCGCGAAGACATGCTTGCATTGATCAGGGCCGGCTACGCCGCGCGTGACGGCGGTGACACCGAGAGCCTCGTGTCGGCCTTTCATCCCGAAGGCGCATTCACCCTGATGGGCAACAAGAGCGCGCTCGAATTAGCAGGAACAATGCAGGGCCACGCGACCCTGCGCGAAGCTTTCGGCCAATTCACCAAGGGCTTCGGCTTCGAAGGCCGCGAGATCCTGGCCGAGCTGGTGGACGGCGACCGCGTCGCCGTCCATTCCCGCGTCAATGTGCGATACCACCCGACCGGAAAGGCGGTCAGCACCGAGATCTTGGACCTGTTCAGATTTGAGGATGGGAAGATCGCGGAGCTGATCGAGTTTGCGGATACGGCGCAGATCAAGGCGATGATTGCGTGAGGGCGCGACGGTGAAACTCGTGCACAGTCCCCGTGTTCAGCAGGAAACCAATCAACCTCAGACGTTGCCCGTTCGCAGCCCAAACAGCCGCTCGTCGTGAGGATAGCGCCCGACATGCGACACGCGGATGCGCGCCGCATCCACGTGTCTCGGATTGATGAGATAGTTTTGCGCGAACGGCACGATGACCGACGGCACCGACACCACGGCGGTGCGCGCCTCGTCAAACCATGGCCTCAGCACGTCACGCGTCACCCTGGGATCGCCGGCCCACTTCGGCGATACTCTCTCAATATCGCTCAAGCTCACCTTTTCGACAGCCAGCTTATCCGGCACGTCAATACCAAGCAGTTGATAGCTCGTCGGCAAGTCTTCTGCATCGATTTCCAGATGCACCATCACTTCGACTAGCGCCGAAGCCGGATGATCCGCGGCGTAGACCACGTGCCGACCGCGATCGTGCCAGCGGCCTTCGGCCTTCAGGCCGCCAATACCGGAAAGATCGTCGAAATTGGAGATCCGCCAGATCCGCACGGCGAATCCTCAGGCAAAAATGCCATGGTCGATCCGATGCAACATCTCCTCGACCACGCGCGCGCCCGCTTCCGTCGCGAGGAATGCCAGCGGCGTCTCCCCGCCCAGGGCCTTCTTCGGCTTGCGCAGCCAGCGATGGCTCTTTGCGGCATCGCCGAACACGTTTGCGGCGAGCCGGTCGACCCGCGCCAGCCGAACCGCCTTGTCAGTCTCCTCGACGGTCAGCGGCTCGCCCTCCGACAGCCGCCGCGCCAGCGTGCGCTTCGGCACCACGAGGGCGTGGATTTCGTCGTCGCTGTAATTCGAGAGGCGCTTGAGCGCGGCGGGCTCGATGCGAAACAGGCTGTTGCCGTCGATCACGACGTCGAACAGCTCGACCGAGGCCTGCGGTTGATCCGCGATCCTACCGAGCCCGAGCGACGGCGCATCGGTGATTGTCGAGAGCCCCGTGACCGCATCGAAATGCCCGCGCACGACAACCGCGCCGGGTGGAGTTTGATAGGTCTGCTCCGGTTCGGCGGCGGACAGGCGTTCTCGATCCGCAGGCTTCCGCGATGTCTCGGGAGCAGACTTGCGCGTTGGCCTCTTGTGGTCGAGCCGCTCTGTAAGGACCGACGCCGCGATCGCCTTCGTTCGCTTGCTGGTCAGCGAGCCAGACCCACCTAGCCGGTGCGGAGCGGTTGAGCCCACACGTTTGCCACTACGCGCATCCTTTGCCATCGACCCGTCCCGCTCCGTGCCAGATGCCCCAAAAGACTGGCCAACTGGCATCTAAGCACATGGACAGGTGCATTCAAGCACCACCCGGCGGATGGATGAGCTCGCGTGTGGGGTTAAAGCTCGGCGCATGCTCACCGAAAGACACCCTCCCCGAGATTTGAGGTGAGTTAGAGGCTGATCAAGTCGGCCATTGGGGCTTTGAGCAGGGTCTTGGAATCATTGGTACAGTTGGGTGGGCTCGAACCACCGACCTCCTGTTCCACAGACAGGCGCTCTAACCAACTGAGCTACAACTGCATCCTAGCGAGCCGCCCTCAAGGGGGTGCCTAAAAAGGCTTATCACCGAGGGGGCTGGACGGGGCGGAAACTAGGTGCAACGGCCCGGTTTGGCAAGGCCGCATTGGTGTGAAAAACCCGCGGAAATCACCGTCAGTGCGATGAAATCGGGCTGGATGGCGATGGCGAGGGTGTCTCTCCCGGCTGTGGACAAACCCCCTCTGGGGGAAAGCTCTCACCTGGCAAGGCTTCTGCGGCCATCCTTCGAGACGCCCGCTTTGCGCGGGCTCCTCAGGATGAGGGCGGAGTGCGCGGCGGCAATTTGAGCGGACACCGGTGCCCATCAGCCTCATCCTGAGAAGACCGCGGAGCGGTCGTCTCGAAGGACGAAGGCGTGCGCTCCGGCGGTTACCCTGCGCTTGCGGCAGAGGCGAAGAAAAAAACCCGGGCACTTGGCCCGGGTTTCCTTCAGATCAAACCGGCCTGACCGCTCAGGCGGCGGGCGGCATGTACTTCGAGGCAGAGGCCTTGATCGGCTCGGCGGTCTCGGCGGCAACGCGCTGGGTCAGTTCGACCAGTTCCTTGGCCTGGGACTGCAGGGTCTCGAACTGCTTGCGGGTATGGCCGGTCCACAGCTCCAGCGCTTCCGACGGCGACTTGGCGCCGAACAGCTGCTGGGCGAAGTCGAGCTGGGCGTTGCTGTTGGCCTTCATGAACTCGACCAGCTTGGCGGTGTACTCGCTCGCGCCCTTGGAGGCCGAGGTGAACACGGCCTCGACGGTGCCGTTGTGGGTCTCGGCGGCGTCCTTGAACTTGGCGTAGCTTTCGCGGGCCTGCGACACGCCCTTCTCGGCGAACGCACGCATCTGCTCGGGAACCTCGAACGGAATGATCGAGGCAGAAAACGGATCAGTCGCACCTGTCATGGTTGTCCCTCACGCTAATTGAAAAATGGAGTGAGCCTTCTGGCGCGCCCGCCGGCCCCTGTCGGGCCTTCGCATTCAGCGGGTACGAAGACTGGAAACGCGAAACGAATGAGATGGCTCGCCCAGCGCCCAGCACTATGGCTGCCTATCATGTCAACATTGTGCAGCGCAATGCGCCCGGAGGGTGCAATGCGATAATTTAATCTCGGGGAGGGTGAGGTTCCGGTAAGGGGGAACCGGGGGTTGAGGTGAGGAAGTGGCCGCTGCGGTCATTCCGGGACCCGAGCGAAAGCGAGGGAGCTATGGTGCGCACTTGTGCACCTGAGAATCCATTGGGCCGCGGAGACGGTGGATGGATGGATTTCCGGGTTCGAGCTGCGCGCGCCCCGGAATGACGAGGTGTGGGGAGGTTGGCGGCTCGCGTTACAACCGATTGCTCTGGAGGCCCTCCCCGCCGAATCCCTTGGATGAACCTGACTGCGGCTTGCGGGGGTGGCGGGATTAAGGTTATCGCGGCTTTGGGATACCGGCGGAGGGGCGAGCCGTGGACCTGCGCGCGGGCGCGGGCGATACTAACCCTTTCTTAAGGCTGTCATTCCCGGCAGCCGCCAGCGTCCAGCGTGAGACTTAAAGCCGGTCGGATGACGAGTTCGGATTTCCAGTTGCGAGGGGTGGGCGATCCGCGGCTGGCCGTGCATGCGACCTCCGCTCTGCCGGCCTGGCTGTGGTCGATCGACGGCGCGCGCGTGCTGTGGTGCAATCCGGTCGGCGCAAGGCTGTTCGGCGCGGCGCATAGCGCGGCACTGGCGGGCAAGGTGTTCGGCCCGGCGGACCCGCACCGCCGCCAGGTCGCCCGGCTCGCGCGCCAGCTGCCGGCGAACGGCACCGTGCGGCTCGAACGTCTGCGCGGCTTCGGCGCAAGGCTCGGCACGCTGATGACCTGCGCGTGCAGCCGGCTCGACTTTGCCGACGGCAGCCATGCCGTGCTCGTCACCGCGATGGATCCGAGCCTGCGCAGCATGCCGCTGATCGAGCGGCTGCATCGCCTGGTCGAAGGCGCGCAAATGCCGATGGCGGCGTTCGCGCCCGACGGCCTGTTCGTCGGCGCCAGCGACGCCGCCCGCGCCCTGCTCGGCTTCCGCGATCTCGGCGAGGCCGGGCTCGAGAAGGCGCGCAGCGATGCGCTACGCGACGGCCGCGCCGAGACGCCGATCGGGATCGGCCAGATGGTGCTGCAACGGGTCGGCCGAGGCGCCGATGTTGGCCTGGTCGCGCTGATCGAGCCGGCTGCCGCCGCGCAGGCCGGGCCTGCCGCGCATATGCCTGCCGAGCCTGTGCCTGAGACCATGGCGGATGTCGCGAACAAGGCGCCGGTTGAATCCGCGCCGCAAGCCGCCGCAACCATGCCGAGCGAGCCGCCGCCGTCGCAGCACACCTCGGCCGGGATCTCCTTGTTCGATGCGTTCGCCGAGACGTCCGCAGCCGAGACGATCGCGCCCGAACCGCAGGATACGGTCGCCGACGTCGTGGCAAAGACTCCGGTTGAAAACCCGCCGGAAGCCATCGTGCCGCCGCAAGCCGCGCCGATCACATCCGGCATGGTCGAGCCGCCGTCGGGCCAACAGCCGCCCGCACCGCGTCAGCATCCGCTGCGCTTTCTCTGGCAGACGGATGCGGAGGGCCGCTTTGTGCTGCTCTCCGACGAATTCATCCGCCTGATCGGCGCGCGCACCGCGAGCGGCTTCGGCCGTCCCTGGCACGAGATCGCCGCGGCGTTCTCGCTCGATCCAGAGGGGCGCATCGCGCAGGCGCTGGCAAGCCACGACACCTGGGCCGGCATCAATGTGAACTGGCCGACCGACGGCGGTGCGCAGCTGCCGGTCGAGCTCGCCGGCCTGCCGACTTACGATGCCGCGCGCGATTTTGCCGGCTTCAAGGGCTTTGGCGTCTGCCGCGATCTCGACGCGCTCAACCGGCTCGATGCGCTCAGGCGCTTCGAGCTGCTCAGCGAGCCGCCGGCGCAGCACGGCCCGGCCGCCGATGTGGTCGAGCCCGAGGTCGAGCCGGGGGACGAGCCCGAGCCGGTGGCGGAGGTGCCGCCTCCGCCGATCGAGCCGTCCGAGCCCGAGCCCGAGCCGACCGCCGAAGCCGAACGACCCGAACCCAGCAGCGACGCGACTTCACCGCCAAACGATCCGGACATCCCAGTGGAAACGCCCGTCGAAACCCCGCCCAATGTCGTTCCGTTCCGCCCGGCCGGCGATGTCAGATCAATCAGTGATCAGAGATCGCCGACGCTGACGCCGGTCGAGAACAGCGCGTTCAACGAGCTCGCCCGGCAATTGTCCGAACGGCTCGAGCGCGAGCGCGAGACGATCGCGGACGCGTCCGAGCCCGTGACGGAGATCACGACCGAGCCGCCGGCGCCGGAGCCCACGCCGCCGCAGGCTGCGGCCGAATGGCTGACCGAGCCGGCGCCGCCGCCGCGCGGGATGAGCGCGCGCGACCGCGCGCTGCTCGATTTGTTGCCGACGGGCATCCTGATCTATCGGCTCGACCGCCTGCTCTACGCCAATTCCGCGTTCCTCGCGCGGATGGGCTATGCCGACATCCATGCGCTGGAGGACGCCGGCGGGCTGGACGCGCTCTATGTCGAGCCCGGCGTGTCCTCGGCGAGCAGCACCTCGCAGGGCGGCACGCCCGTCACGATCAGCGCCACCGTCGCAAACGGCGAGACGCCGCTTCCGACCACGAATGCACATCTGCACACGATCGACTGGGACGGCGAGAGCGCGCATGCGCTGATCTGCGCGCTGCCACAGCCGGCCCCTGCCGTCGCCGAGCCTGTCATCGCAGCGACCGTGGTCGCGGAGACGGTCGTCGCCGAAACCATTGTCCCGGAGCCGTTCGCTTACGCTGCCGAACCCGAACCCGCGGTCGGCGAAGCCGAGGCGGAAGACCTCGCCGCGATCCTCGACACCACGGCCGAGGGCATCGTGATGTTCGATGCCGAAGGCAACATCCACGCCTGCAACCGCAGCGCCGAGGCGCTGTTCGGCTATGACGGCACGGCGCTGCTGGAGCAGAACCTCTTGACGCTGTTCGCGCCCGAGAGCCAGCAGATCGTCGTCGACTATCTCGAAAGCCTCAAGAGCCAGGACATTGCGAGCCTGCTCGACCACGGCCGCGAGGTGCTGGGCCGCGAGAAGAAGGGCGGCGTCATTCCGCTCGCGATGATCATGGGCCGCACGCGGCCCGACGGGCCGAACTTCTTCGCCGTGTTCCGCGACCTCTCCCAGAGCAAGGCGGGCGAGAGCGAGCTGGCGCAGGCCCGCCGCCTCGTCCACAGCGCGGCCAACGCCAAGGCCGACATGCTGGCGCGGATCAGCCACGAGATCCGCACGCCGCTCAACGCCATCATCGGCTTTGCCGAGGTGATGATCTCGGAGCGCTTCGGCGCGCTCGGCAACGAGCGCTACGGCGAATACATGAAGGACATCCGCGCCTCCGGCGAGCGTGTCATCGCCATCATCGACGATCTCCTGGAGCTGTCGCGGATCGAGACCGGCAAGCTCGACCTCACCTTCGCCGACCTCAACCTCAACGACCTCGTCGAAGCCTGCGTGACGGTGATGCAGCCGCAGGCCAATCGCGAGCGCATCATCATCCGCACCTCGCTCGCGCATGCGCTGCCGCAGGTGACGGCCGACGCGCGCGCGATGCGGCAGATCACCATGAACCTGATCTCGAACTCGATCCGGCTCGCCAGCGCCGGCGGCCAGGTCATCGTCTCCACCGCCACGACCGACCGCGGCGAGATCGCGCTGCGCATCCGCGACACCGGCCACGGCCTGTCCGAGCGCGAGGTCGCCGCGGCGATGGAGCCGTTCCGCACCCCGCCGCCGGGCGATGCCGCGGACAGCGCGGCGCTGAACCTGTCGCTGACCAAGGCCCTGGTCGAAGCCAACCGCGCCCGTTTCAACATCAAGAGCGCGGGCCACGGCACGCTGATCGAAGTGGTGTTCACACCGGTGCCGGCGAAGGCGTGAGGCGCTCACTGGCTTGCGGGCAGACCGCGCGCCAGCGCCGCCGCCTGCTGCAGGCTGATGCCATTGGCGAGCGGGTCGGCGTGGCGGTGCGCCAGGTGCCACTCGCTTCCCGTGCGCCGGTAGACGAGCGTCACGCGCAGGGCCCATTCCTGCGCGGGCAGCCCTCCGACCTCGACGCTGTCCCGCTCGATCAGCGCCAGAACGACCATGTCCTGCGAGCCATAGGTTTGGACGACCTCCTGCCTGTGCGTGCCGTTCCTGAAGAACCGGCCCATCCGCTCCCACCTTTCAGGCGTGTACTCAGCAGCCTTTGACGGCACCCCGCCGAACGGCGACATCAGCACGAAATCGTCGGTGAGGGAGACCATCTGCCGGTAGGTGCCGGCGTCGCCGCGCATCAACGCCGCGTTCGCTTGCTGGGTATGGTCGATCAGTTTCGCGATCACGTCGTCGGCCGTGGCCGCCTCGGCAACGACGAGCGGCATGCACGCCATCCCTGCGAGCGTGTGACGCCTGGACACCGCCGCGGGTGCGGCTGCGCGAGAGTCTTGATCGTTCTTCATCCGAGGGCTCCGTGTTGACGGTTCATGCCGTTGCACAGATCGCTGCATGCCGCTTTGACCGTGATGAATCCAGTGATAAGATCTCAGGACCATGCTGAATCCTGCTCAGCTTGCCCGGGTCGACGTCAGCCTCCTCGTCGTGTTCAGCACCGTGCTGGAGGAGCGCCAGGTCTCGCGCGCGGCGGACAAGCTCAAGCTCACGCCCTCGGCGGTGAGCCACGGATTGGCCCGGCTGCGGCGCATCTTCCACGATCCGTTGTTCCTGAAGACGCCGAGCGGCGTGAAGCCGACGGAGCGTGCGCTCGCGCTTGCAGGTCCCGTCGCCGAACTCCTGTCGCGCCTCGATGCGATCGTGTCGGCCGCCGAGCCCTTTGACGCGCGAACGGCGAGGCGCTCGTTCACGATCGGCACACCGGATGCGCTGGCCGCGGTGTTTCTCGCTTCCCTCCTCGAGACCCTGGCCCGGGAAGGCCCGGGAATCGACATCCGGCTGCTGCAGCTGATGCCGCAACGCCAGGGCAAGGCGTCGGGCCAGGCGTGGCAGGACACGCTCTCCGAGCTCGATTCGCACCGGCTCGAGCTCGCCGTGCTGCCGGTCGGTCCGTTGCCGTCGCGTTACGCCGAACGATTGCTGTTCGAGGAGGACTTCGTCGTCGCCATGCGCAAGGGCCACACGATGGCCCGCAAGGTCACGCTCGCGACCTATCTGGCAGCACGGCACATGCTGGTCTCGGCGACCGGTGATGCGCTCGGGATCGTCGACGTCAGGCTTGCCGAACGGGGCCATTCCCGGCGCGTGGCGCTGACCGTGCCCAACTTCATGTTGGCGCTGGCGCAGCTCGCCGAGAGCGATTTCATTGCGACCTTGCCGCGCCATCTGGTCGAACGCCATGCCGCGCGTTTCGACCTGGTGATGCGTCCCGTGCCGTTTCCGTGGACGCCCGACCCTGTGCGTGTCGTCGCCTCACAAGCCGCGATGGCGGATGCCGGTGTCGCCTGGCTGTTCGAGACAGTGGCGCGCTGCCTGGGTCCGCCGCCGCCGACAGCGCCCAGGCGTCGCATCTCCGCCTGATCCGGATAACAAAAGGGCACGGCTTGCGCCGTGCCCTTTCGCATTCCTGTCGCCTGGTCTCAGCTGTAGATCTCGAACAGGCCGGCGCCGCCCTGGCCGCCGCCGATGCACATCGTCACCACGCCCCACTTGGCCTTGCGGCGGGCGCCTTCCTGCAAGAGGTGTCCGGTGAGACGGGCGCCGGTCATGCCGAAGGGATGGCCGATCGCGATCGAGCCGCCGTTGACGTTGTACTTGGCGGGATCGATGCCGAGCTGGTCGCGGCAGTACAGGCACTGGCTGGCGAAGGCCTCGTTGAGCTCCCACAGGTCGATGTCGTCGATCTTCAGGCCGGTGCGCTTGAGCAGCTTCGGGATCGCGAACACCGGGCCGATGCCCATCTCGTCGGGCTCGCAGCCGGCGGTGGCCCAGGCGACGAAGCGGCCGAGCGGCTTGAGGCCGCGCTTCTCGGCGTCCTTGGCTTCCATCAGCACCACGGCGGCGGCGCCGTCGGAGAGCTGGCTGGCATTGCCGGCGGTGACGAACTTGCCGGGCCCCTTCACCGGCTCCAGCTTGGCGAGACCTTCCAGCGTGGTCTCGGGCCGGTTGCACTCGTCGCGGTCGACGACGTAGTCGACGATGCTCTCGGCCTTGGTCTGCTTGTCGACGACCTTCATCCTGGTCTTCATCGGGACGATCTCGTCCTTGAACTTGCCGGCCTGCTGCGCCGAGGCCATGCGTCGCTGCGATTCCAGCGAGAACTCGTCCTGGTATTCGCGGCTGAGCTTGTAGCGCTCGGCGACGATGTCGGCGGTGTCGATCATCGCCATGAAGATGTCAGGGGCGACCTTGAGCAGATCAGGATCGACCGATTCTTTCGGCGTGCCGCCGCCGGGAATCGAGATACTTTCGACCCCGCCGGCGACGATGCAGTCGGCGCCGTCGGAGCGGATCGAGTTGGCGGCCATCGCGATGGTCTGCAGCCCCGAGGAGCAGAAGCGGTTGACCGAGACGCCGGCGGTGGTCTTCGGCAGGCCGGCGAGCAGCGCGGCCTGGCGGCCGATGTTCGGCGCGCCATGGGCGCAATTGCCGAGATAGCAATCCTCGACATAGTCCTTGTCGACGCCGGCGCGGTCCACCGCATGCTTGATGGCGTGGGCCGCCAGCGACATCGGCGGCGTGATGTTGAACCCGCCGCGGCCGGATTTTGCGAGGCCCGTACGCGCATAGGAAACGATGACGGCTTCACGCATGTGTTTCTCCCTTGTCGAACGATTTTGAACGGAGCCTAGTTACGAGGCGTTCTGGGCGCCAGTGGTACACAAAGTTGGGCAGGCGCGCGAAACAAAAACGCCGCCTCCGGTGAAGGAGGCGGCGTTGTTCCGCGGGTCGGAATATGACGGTGACGGGCGTGGTTAGAACTGGCTCTGTCGGCTTGCTCTGTCACCTCTCCCCAGCGGGGAGAGGTCGGATTGCGTCAGCAATCCGGGTGAGGGGCCGCAGCATTCGGTGAGAGCGTAAACCCCTTACCCGGATCGCATCTTGCGATGCGATCCGACCTCTCCCTTCGGGAGAGGTGAAGATCAGAACGTCAGCGCCTTGGCCTGCTTGACCTGCGGCAGCGCCTGCACCTTGGCGAGCAGGTCGGCCGGCACCGCGCCGTCGACCTCGACCAGGGCGATGGCATCGCTACCGGGCGCGACGCGGCCGAGATGGAAGGTGGCGATGTTGAGCTTGGCGTCGCCGAGCAAGCTCGCGAACCGGCCGATGAAGCCCGGCTTGTCCTCGTTGGTCACGTAGATCATCGACTTGCCGAACTCGGCGTCGACCCGGATGCCCTTGATGTCGACGAGGCGCGGCTTGCCGTCGGCGTAGACGGTGCCCGAGACCGACCGCTCCTGCCGCTCGGTGGTGACGGTGACGGTGATCAGGCTCTCATAGTCGCTCTGGGCGGCGCGCACGATCTCGTCCACTACCATGCCGCGCTCCTTGGCGACGACGGGCGCGGACACGACGTTGACCTCGCCCAGCATCGGGCGCAGCAGGCCCGACAGCACGGCGGAGGTGATCGCCTTGATCTTCATCTCGGCGACGTGGCCCTCATAGGTGATCTCGACCTTGAGGATGCCGCTCTCGGTGAGCTGGCCGGCGAACGAGCCGAGCTTCTCGGCGAGCGAGATGAACGGCTTCAGCTTCGGCGCTTCCTCCGCCGTGATCGAGGGGAAGTTGACCGCGTTCGAGATCGCGCCGGTGAGCAGATAATCCGACATCTGCTCGGCGACCTGCAGCGCGACGTTCTCCTGCGCTTCGGTGGTGGAGGCGCCGAGATGCGGCGTGCAGATCACGTTGGGATGGCCGAACACCACGCTCTTGGTCGCGGGCTCCTCGACGAAGACGTCGAAGGCGGCGCCGGCGATGTGCTTGGCATTGAGCGCATCGACCACCGCCTGCTCGTCGACGAGACCGCCGCGGGCGCAGTTGATCAGGCGCACGCCCTTCTTCATCTTGGCGATCGCGGCCGCATCGATGATGTTCTTGGTCTTTTCGGTGAGCGGGGTGTGCAGCGTGATGAAGTCGGCGCGCTTGAGCAGGTCGTCGAGCTCGACCTTCTCGACGCCGATATCCTTGGCGCGCTCCGGCGACAGGAACGGGTCAAACGCGATCACCTTCATGCGCAGGCCGAGCGCGCGGTCGGCGACGATCGAGCCGATATTGCCGCAGCCGACGACGCCCAGCACCTTGCCGGTGATCTCGACGCCCATGAAGCGGTTCTTCTCCCACTTGCCCGCCTGGGTCGAGGCATCGGCCTGCGGAATCTCGCGGGCCAGCGCCAGCATGAGGGTGATGGCGTGCTCGGCGGTCGTGATCGAATTGCCGAACGGCGTGTTCATCACGATGATGCCCTTGGCCGTGGCGGCGGGGATCTCGACGTTGTCGACGCCGATGCCGGCGCGGCCGATCACCTTGAGGTTGGTCGCCTTCTCCAGGATCTTGGCGGTCGCCTTGGTCGCCGAGCGGATCGCGAGGCCGTCGTAATTGCCGATGATCTCGGCGAGCTTGTCCTTGTCCTTGCCGAGATTGGGCTGGAAGTCGACCTCGACGCCGCGATCCCTGAAGATCTGAACGGCAGCGGGCGAGAGCGCGTCGGAAATGAGAACTTTGGGTTTGGTCATTGGGATGTGTCCTTCACACCCTCCCCTAGAGGGGGAGGGTCGGCGCGAAGCGCCGGGGTGGGGTGAAGCTGCAACAAAGAGAATTGCCGGTGCGCCGTGTGGAGAGATCACCCCACCCCGCCGCACCTGACGGTGCGTCGACCCTCCCCCTCCAGGGGAGGGTAAGAACTCAGGCCGCCTTCGCGAGCGTGGCCTTGGTCTCGGCGAAGGCCCAGTCGATCCACTGCGTCAGCAGCTCGACGTCCCTGGCTTCGACGGTGGCGCCGCACCAGATGCGCAGGCCCGCGGGCGCATCGCGGTAATAAGCGAAGTCGTAGCCGGCGCCTTCCTTCTCGACCAGCGCAACCAGCTTCTTGGAGAACTCGGCCTGCGCATCCTCCGAGAGCGAGGTGATCGCGGGATCGGTGAACTTCAGGCACACCGAGGTGTTTGAGCGGATCGAAGCGTCCTTGGCCAGGAAGTCGATCCAGGGCGTCTTCGCCTTCCAGTCGGCCAGCACCTTGGTGTTGGCGTCGGCACGCGCGATCAGCGCCTTGAGGCCGCCGATCGACTTGGCCCAGTTCAGCGCGTCGAGATAATCCTCGACGCAGAGCATCGACGGGGTGTTGATGGTCTCGCCGACGAAGATGCCCTCGTTGAGCTTGCCGCCCTTGGTCATGCGGAAGATCTTCGGCAGCGGCCAGGCCGGCTTGTAGGTCTCGAGCCGTTGCACCGCGCGCGGCGACAGGATCAGCATGCCGTGCGCGGCTTCGCCGCCGAGCGCCTTCTGCCAGGAGAAGGTGACGACGTCGAGCTTGGTCCAATCGAGCGGCTGCGCAAAGGCCGCGGACGTCGCGTCGCAGATGGTCAGGCCTTCGCGGCTCGCACTGATCCAGTCGGCGTTCGGCACGCGTACGCCGGAGGTGGTGCCGTTCCAGGTGAAGACGACGTCGCTGTTGGGATCGACCTTGGAGAGATCGGGGATCTCACCATAGGGTGCGTTCAGCTTGGTGACGTCCTTGAGCTTCAATTCCTTGACGATGTCGCTGACCCAGCCTTCGCCGAAGGATTCCCAGGCGAGCGTGGTGACGGGCCGCGCTCCGAGCAGCGACCACAGCGCCATCTCGACCGCGCCGGTATCCGAGGCCGGCACGATGCCGATGCGGTAATCGGCGGGCACCTCGAGCACTTCGCGCGTCAGATCGATCGCGAGCTTGAGCTTGGTCTTGCCGACCTTCGCGCGATGCGAGCGGCCGAGCGCTGCGTCCTTGAGATTTTGGGCGTTCCAGCCGGGGCGCTTGGCACAGGGGCCGGAGGAGAAATGCGGCACGTTCGGCCGCGAAGCGGGCTTCGCTACAGTCATCGTCTACCCTTCCAGATAGTAAGCCTCCCGTTGGGGGGAGGTGTCCCGCCGCGGCTGATACGGGAATCGGGCTGGGCAGTCAAGGAAGTTCCGGCGTCTCACGCTGGAGTGAAGGCGCATCCGGTGCGATATCGGGGGATTCCACGACCGCGAGCGCATTCAGCAGGTCCGTGGCCTCGCTGATCAATTGCGCGGCGCGGCGGCGGCTGCCGACCTTCAAAATGCATTTGTCGTTGGCCTGCACGACATAATCGTTGCCGACCTTGATCATGGAATAGCTTGTCATCGAAATCCCCGAACCGACCGAGCCCGGTTTCTGACGCTGCCTAGCACCGTTCGTTCCTTCATCAACGTGAACGACCAGCGGGTAGTTTACCGGCTCTTAACACGAACGAATGCGAGCTCTGAATTTGCTGATCGTGCAACGCTCGCGCGCAGCCGCCTCAGAAGCGGACGGTCATACCGACGTGACTGGCCGTGAATCCAAGCCGCTTGTAGAAGCGCTGCGCGTCGGCTCGCGTCTCGTGCGTCAGCAATTCGACCAGATTGCAGCCGCGTGCCTTGGCTTCCGCCACGGCCCATTGCACCAACTGCTCGCCGATGCCGCGGCTGCGACAATCGGTGGCAACGCGCACGTCCTCGAGCAGGCCGCGACTGCCGCCTTGCGAGCTGATGCCCGGCAGGATCGCGAGTTGCAGGCAGCCGATCACCCTGCCCTCGGCCTCGGCCACCACCAGCGCAAGATTCGGATCGCACTCGACCCGCGCGAACGCGTCGTAATAGGCGGCGGGCAACGGATCCTCAACGCGCTCCCGCGCGCGGCCGAGATGATCGTCGGCCAGCATCGCCACGATCGCGGGAACGTCGTCGCGGCGTGCGCTGCGAATGGAGACGGTGCTCATGTCGACAACTCCAAGCTCAACGCGCCGGCGGAAGACCGAGAAATGCTTCGACGTCGCCGATCCAGCGGCGGACCGACGCATATTTGCCGAGGTCGAAGCCGCCTTCGTGCGCCACGCGGGTATAGGCGAGCAGCGAGACGTCGGCGAGCGAGACCGCTTCGCCGGCGAAGAATCGGCTGGCCGCCAGATGCCGTTCCATGCGGTCGAGCGCCGCATAGCCGCGCTTGACCTTCTCGGGGTCGAGCTCGGATGCTTCCTTGCCGAGATAGACGAGTAGGAAGCGGCACACCGCGATATAGGGCTCGTGGCTGTACTGCTCCCAGAACAGCCATTCGTCCATCTTCGCGGCCGCAAAGGCGTCGCGCGGAACGAGCGCGCTGTCGCGGGCGAGATAGCGGATGATGGCGTTGGACTGCGCCAGCGTGCGGCCGTCGTCGAACGCGACCGTAGGCACCTGGCCGGCGCCGTTCATCTCGAGGAATTGCGGCGTGCGCGTCTCGCCCTTGCTGGTGTCGATTTCGACCCACTGATAGGGCAATGCGAGATGATCGCAGACCCACTTCACCTTCAGACAGTTTCCGGAATTGCTGTCGCCGTAGACCTTCATCGCCGCCGCCCCGTTGTGAAGCGACAGAGCATCAGGACGGAGCGAAACTGTCAACCGCGGCGCGGCGAGCTCGTGTCAGAACTTGTAGCCGAGGCCGGCGCGGACGGAGTGGATATTCGATTCGATGTCGGACGTCACGCGCTGGTATTCATATTCGGCACGGGCGAACAGTCCGCCGACCAGCATGACATCGACACCGGCGCCGGCGGAGTAACCGTAGACCAGCTTGGTCTTGGTTGCGAACGACGTGGGCGCTGGCGGCAGCGTCGGTACCGGCGATGCCGAGACGGTGCGCTCGACAGTCTGGCTGCCGAGGCCGCCACCGAAGAAAGCGTAGGGCAGGAAGCATCCCCAGGCGTAGCCGGCGCGCATGCGCAACGAACCGAAATCGGAGATGCCGACGACCGCCGATGAATCGGTGGTGGCAAGCAGCGCGCCCGTGGTGGAGTCGAATCTCTGGCCGACCGATCTCGACGTCGACTTGAAGCCGCCATGAATGTAGTTCGCCTCGACGCTGAGAACGACATCGTCCCATTGTCCGTTGTAGCCGGCGAAGGCGCCCCAGCCGGCGCTGCTGCTTTGCGCGCTGGCGAGACCCAACCAGGGGTAATTCCCGGTCGGCCTCCAAGTTGCCTGAAGGTCGCTGTTGATGTTCGAGTCGATCTTAGATGTGACCGTGCCGTACTCGCCCTGGCCGCCGATGTAGTAGCCCTGCCAGTTCGCCCGGACATTGGTCAGCCCGTCGGTGAAGCTGCCGCGCAGGATCGGCAGGTCAGGCATATCGGCCGCGTTCGCGGCAGACACCGTCCCCAACATCGCTGCCGCCAACAAAAGCCCACGCATCGCAACGCTCCATCGAACCCGAACTGTTGCGATGATCATCGCCCGTTAACCTTAACCAATGGTTGCGCCGGAGGCCTTGGTCGGAGCCCGCCATGAAAAATGCACACAGCAAAACGGCGCGGGATGATCCCGCGCCGTTAAGAGAGCTTAACCGATGAGGCTACCGATCAGCCCTTGGTGACGAGCGGCGGCGGCGCGTAGACCGGCGGGCTGTTGAGATCCCAGCGCACACCGAGCTTGACGTCGTGCGAGGTGATGTCCTTGATTTTGATCGAGGTCGGGCCGGAGGCGCTGTTGTCGAACAAGCGATAATTGCCGGGCGCGCCGTCGCCGAGGTTCATGTAGCTGTAGGCCAGTTCGACCGTGAAGCCGGGATTGACCTTGTAGGCCAGACCGGCGTGAGCGGCCCAGGCCAGGTTCCACTTTCCGTGGTCGCCAAAGTAGGCGACGCTGTTGGACAGCACGCCGCCAGAATACGAGACGCCGTCGTCGCGGAAACCGCTGATCTTGTTATAGGAGCCGCCAACACCGGCGCCGATGAACGGGGTGATGCACCACCAGGTGCCGAGATCGACATAGGCGTTGGCCATGACGACCCACTCGGACTTGCTGCCGCTGTAATTATTGACGCCGACGAAGCCGGGTCCGACGACATTGTCGCTGCCGTGCAGAGTGGCCTTGCCGCGATACTGGCCGATCAAATCGGCGCGGAACCAGCTGTTGAAGCGATAACCGGCGCCGAGACCGAACAGCGGCGAGGAGTCGAAACCGAGGCCTTCCGTCGTCTTCGAATACCCGGCCGGCAGGGCGCTCTCGACGCGCTTGGCGCTCTGATTGGTCATGCCGATGTCGCCGCGCAGATACCAGCCGCCGAAGTCGGCGGGCGGAGCCGGCGGCGCGTACATGGGAGGGGGCGCCGCGATCGGCATGTCGGCGGCGAAAGCCATCGACGAGATCAGGGTTGCCGCACCCGCGGCAAGGAGAGACTTAACGCTACGCATTGGCTTCGTCCTTTTGGCCGGTGAGGCAAACACGCAGGCCTCACGTTCTGGAAACTCACGGAGCGGACGATGCCAGCAAATGTTTAAGCGCCACTTAACCCTAATTTTTAAGGTTGATTTTTTCTCTACTCTCGCGCGCACGGCGCCTGAGCGTTGCAGGAATGCCGCATCAAATGCGGCGGCTCGAGCGCAATTGCTAACGATCGGTGAAAGTGCGCTGCAGCGGGAGAGGAAGCGTTAACGCGTGTGCCGCGGCAGCTTGGGCAGGAACACCGCAAGCAGGCCGATCGCCGGCAGATAGGCGCAGACCTGGTAGACGAACTCGATCGAGGTGCGATCGGCGAGCTCGCCGAGCACGGCGGCTCCGAGGCCCCCGATGCCGAAGGCGACGCCGAAGAACACGCCGGAGATCATGCCGAAACGATGCGGCACCAGCTCCTGCGCGAACACGATGATCGACGACGTCGTCGAGGAGATGATCAGGCCGATGACGATGCTGAGCACCGCGCTGCCGACGAGCCCTGCATAGGGCAGCGCCAGCGTGAACGGCAGCGCGCCCAGGATCGAAATCCAGATCACGATCTTGCGGCCGAAGCGATCGCCGAGCGGGCCACCGAGAAACGCGCCGACCGCGTTCGCCGCCAGGAAGATAAACAGGTAAATCTGCGCGGCCTGTGTCGACACGCCGAAGCGGTCGATCAAATAGAAGATGTAGTAGCTCGACAGGCTCGAGACGTAGAGCTGTTTCGAGAACAGCAACGCCACCAGCACGAGCAGCGCGACGGCGACACGGCGCGAGCTCGGCGCGTCGGGATGGGCTTGAACCGCCGCCGTCTGCTTCGCCTTGATCTGCGGCGCGTACCAGCGCCCGATGCGCCACAGGATGAGGATGGCGAGGAACGCGATCGAGGAGAACCAGGCGATGCTGCCCTGCCCGAACGGCACCACGATCAACGCCGCCAGCACCGGCCCCATCGAGGTGCCGAAGCTGCCGCCGAGCTGGAACACCGATTGCGCAAAGCCGTAGCGGCCGCCGGAGGCGAGCCGCGCGATGCGCGCGGACTCCGGGTGAAACACCGCCGAGCCGAGGCCAACCAGCGCGGCGGCAACGAGGATGACGAGATATTGTTGCGCGGCGCTGAGCAGCAGCAGGCCGAAGAAGGTCGAGGCCATGCCGATCGCCAGCGAGTAAGGCTGCGCCTTCTTGTCGGTGTAGTGCCCGACCACGGGCTGCAGCAGCGAGGCCGTGAACTGAAAGGCCAGCGTGATCATGCCGATCTGCGCGAAATCGAGCGCGTAGGTGTCTTTCAGGATCGGATACACCGAGGCGATCAGCGACTGCATGGTGTCGTTGAGGAAGTGCGAGAAGCTGATGCCGGCGAGCACGATATAAGCCGGCCCCGCCGCCTTGGCGGCGGGTGCCACGTCAGCGACGATGACGGGCTCGGTCAGCATTTCCTCTGAGACGACGACAGGCTTGTTCAATGCAGCGATCCCGGCGCGGCGAACCGCCGCGACTTGCTAGGTACGATGCTGGCAGCGGCCGAACCACCGCCAATCGCAAATGGCTGGGATGCGCGTCCTACCCTGTCCGCGAGTCGGCTATCGTAGGGTGGGCAAAGGCGCACAGCGCCGTGCCCACCACCTGTCCGATACGGAAACGCAAGCGTGGGCACGCTCCGCTTTGCCCACCCTACGAAACTGTGCTTTACGCCGCGGCCTGGCCCAGCGCGGAGACGATGGTGTCGACGACGTCTTCGACCAGGATGCGGTCCTCGCCCTCACCCATGACGCGGATCACCGGCTCGGTGCCGGAGGAGCGGATCAGGAGGCGGCCGTGGCCGTTGAGCCGCTTCTCGCCGTCGGAGATCGCCGACTTGACGTCGGAATCATCGAGCGGCTTGCCGCCCTTGTGGCGGACATTCTTGAGGATCTGCGGCAGCGGATCGAAGCGGTGGCAGACCTCGGACACGGGACGGCGCAGCTTCTGCACCACCGCCAGCACCTGCAATGCGGCCACGAAGCCGTCGCCGGTGGTGGCGTAGTCGGACAGGATGATGTGCCCGGACTGCTCGCCGCCGAGATTGTAGCCGCCGCTCAGCATCTGCTCGAGCACGTAGCGGTCGCCGACCGGCGTGCGCACGAGATCGAGCCCCTGCCCGTTCAGGAAGCGCTCGAGCCCGAGATTGGACATCACGGTGGCGACGATGCCCGGCCGCGACAGCCGGCCGTCCTCCTTCCAGCTCTGCGCGATCACCGCGAGCAGCTGGTCGCCGTCGACGACATGGCCGCGCTCGTCGACCAGGATGACGCGATCGGCATCGCCGTCGAGCGCGATGCCGATGTCGGCGCGCATCTCACGCACTTTCTTCGACAGCGCTTCCGGCGAGGTCGAGCCGCAATCCTTGTTGATGTTGAAACCGTCGGGCTCGACACCGATCGGCACGACGTCGGCGCCGAGCTCCCACAACGCTTCGGGCACCACCTTGTAGGCGGCGCCGTTGGCGCAATCGATCACGACGCGCAGGCCGTCGAGCGAGAGGTCGCGCGGCAGCGTCCGCTTGGCGAATTCGATGTAGCGGTCGTGCACGCCGTCGATACGGCGAGCGCGGCCGAGGCTCGCACTCTGTGCGAGCCGCTTGTCGAGCGATTCGTCGAGCAACTGCTCGATCTGCCGCTCGACGTCGTCGGAGAGCTTGAAGCCCTGCGGGCCGAACAGCTTGATGCCGTTGTCCTCGAACAGATTGTGCGACGCCGAGATCATGACGCCGAGATCGGCGCGCATCGACTTGGTCAGCATCGCGACCGCCGGGGTCGGCATCGGGCCGACCAGCAGCACGTCCATGCCGACCGAGGTGAAGCCGGCGACCATCGCGTATTCGATCATGTAGCCTGAAAGGCGGGTGTCCTTGCCGATCACGACGCGGTGGCGGTGGTCACCGCGCTGAAACGCAAGGCCTGCGGCCTGGCCGACCTTGAGGGCGAGCTCCGGCGTGATCAGTCCGTTGGCGCGGCCCCGAATCCCGTCCGTCCCGAAATATTTGCGGCTCATATCGTCCCCCAACGCAACGATCAGGGTCCCCTCGACAACCACGGGCTGCCCGAACAGGCCCCGCATCCCTGATTTGCTGGGGTCTTATAATGCCTGTGCGGCTAACTTGGCTTCAAAAAATATGATGAATCATTACGGAACCAAGCCCGCCGCGATTCCGATAACGTCTTGTTAACGCTCCATTTCCCGTGATCCTGCCGGAATCGGGCGGAACCGGCGCTAGCTGCTGCGCTTGACGTGGCCGTCCTCCCGGCTCGGCGCCGGCTGGGTGACGTTGACGGGGTCGGAGCCCGGAAAGGTCTCTTCCAGCCCCTCTTCCAGCGCTTCCTCGAGATCATGCTTTTCCTTGATCTCCTCCGGTGAAGGTCCGGCGTGCGGCTTGGTCATGGCGGCCTCCTGCAAAACCTCGCGCAAACGATTTGGCTGTGCATCCAACCATGCTAGATGACCTCGAAATCTTCCGATGCAAGACGCTTGGGGGCCGGGGAAACGAGCATGAAGCATATCACCTGTATCGACGATCTTCGCGCCCTGCATAAGCGCCGCGTGCCGAAGGCGTTCTTCGACTATTGCGACCGCGGCTCCTATGCCGAGGAGACGCTGCGCGCCAACCGCGAGGACATGCAGGCGATCAAGTTCCGCCAGCGCATCCTGGTCGACGTCTCCAAGCGCGACACCTCGACCACGATCCTGGGCGAGCCCTCGACCATGCCGCTGATCCTCGCGCCCGTGGGCCTGCTCGGCATGCAGCACGGCGACGGCGAGATCCACGCCTGCCGCGCCGCGCAGGCCGCCGGTATCCCCTTCACGCAATCGACCATGTCGATCTGCTCGATCGAGGACATCGCCGCCAGCGTCGAGAAGCCGTTCTGGTTCCAGCTCTACGTCATGAAGGACCGCGGCTTCATCAAGGAATTGATCCAGCGCGCGATCGCGGCCAAGTGCAGCGCGCTGGTGCTGACCGTGGACCTGCAGGTGATCGGCCAGCGCCACGCCGACATCAAGAACGGCATGACGGTGCCTCCCGAATGGTCGCTGTCGAAGCTGCTGGATTTCGCCAGCAAGCCCAGCTGGGTCTCCGGCGTGCTGCAGGGCAAGCGCCGCACCTTCGGCAACATCGCAGGCCATGTGAAGAACACCGAGGATCTCAACCGCCTTGCCGAATGGACCGCCTCGCAGTTCGACACGTCGCTGAGCTGGAAGGACGTCGAGTGGGTCCGCAGCATCTGGCCGGGCAAGCTGATCATCAAGGGCATCCTCGACGTCGAGGACGCCGAGGAGGCCGCCAAGACCGGCGCGCAGGCCCTCGTTGTGTCCAACCATGGCGGCCGTCAGCTCGACGGCGCGCCGTCCTCGATCGAGGTGCTGCCCGAGATCGCGGATGCGGTCGGCGACAAGATGGAGATCATGTTCGACGGCGGCATCCGCTCAGGCCAGGACGTGATGCGCGCGCTCGCGCTCGGCGCCAAATCCTGCATGATCGGCCGTGCCTATGCCTATGGCCTCGGCGCCGGCGGCCAGGCCGGCGTCGCCAAGGCGATCGACATCATCCAGAAGGAGCTGCTCACCACCATGGGCCTGTGCGGCGTCAACCGGATCGACGAGATCGACGATCATATCATCGCGATGTGAGCACGCAGGCGCCGTAGGGTGGGCAAAGCGTAGCGTGCCCACCACCTTTCGCCGAATGAGAAAAGACGTGGGCACGGTGCTGGCGCGCCTTTGCCCACCCTACGATTTCCCCCTCACATCGGCGGCGTCAGGCCGTCGCGACCGACGCTGACGCGGTTGGTCTCGAACGAGCCATCCGGCAATTGCTTGATGAAGGCGATGACCTTGGCACCCGGCTTCAACTCGGATTTGTCGCTCGGCACGAAGGTCACGACCGGCGTGTTGTCGGCGACGAACACCTTCTTCTCGCCGTCCTTGTACTTGACCAGCAGCGTATGGCCGTCATTGCCGACGACGCTTTCGGCCACCGTCGCATTGGTCATGCTGGAATTCGGCTTGAGGTCCCAGGGCCGCGAGCCTTCGCCGGTGCCGCGCATGCTCTCCGGAAACACGTGGACCTCGACCGCGTTCTGGCTGCCGTCCGGTCCCGGCACCGTGGTCGCGCCGATGAACGAACCCGGCTTGATGTCGGCGAGTGAAATCCTGGTAATCCCCGATACGTTCACGTCGGAAGCAAGGCGGAGCTTCACCTCCTCGCCGCTGCGTGACTTGACCTGCAGGGTGTCGTTGCTGACGCTTTCGATGGTGCCGCGCACGCGCGTCGGCACCGGCGCCCTCTGGGCGAAGGCGCAGTAAGTCGATATGGCCAGCATCGCGACGGCGATCAGCGGACGGGTGAAAGTTGCACGTTGCACAGACATGACGGTCTCCGATTGCCCCCACGGAAGGAGAACTCCGAAGCACCTGCGCTATTCTCTCAAGTCTTTGTGAGATCGGCCTCGACCAACGCGCGCAGCTCGGCCGTGACCTCGGGCCGGCGGCCGAACCACAATTCGAAGCCGCGCACCGCCTGATGCAGCAGCATGCCGAGTCCGTCGGCGGTCCTCAGGCCGCGCGCTGCTGCGGCAGCGAGCAGCGGCGTCACCAGCGGGACATAGACGAGGTCGGCGACGACGGCCGCCTGCGGCAGGCGCGCGACATCGACATCGAGTGACGGCTGGCCGTGCATGCCGAGCGAGGTCGTGTTCACGAGAAGTTTTGCGCGCGGCAGGACGTCGTCGAGGCCATCCCATTTCACAGCATGCACGTTGGCCCCGAACTGCCTTGCCAGCGCCTCGGCCCGCGCGACGGTGCGATTGGCAAGATGTACGCGCTTGATGCCGCGTTCGAGCAACCCGAACACGACCGCACGCGAGGAGCCGCCGGCGCCCAGCACCAGCGCCTCCTCGGCCGCGTCCCAACCGGGCGCGCTGGCGTCGAGATTGCCGATGAAGCCTTCGACGTCGGTATTGGTCGCGTGCAGCTCGCCATCGGCAAACCACAGCGTGTTGGCTGCGCCCACGGCCTTGGCGCGGGCGTCGGGCGTCGACAGCGCCAGCACGCTCTCCTTGTGCGGGATGGTGACGTTGGCGCCGACGAAGCCGCGCAGCGACAGCCGCAGCACGAAATCGCGCAAGTCCTCGGGCGGAACCGCCTCGATGACGTAGCCGCCTTCGATGCCCAGCGTGCGCAGCCAGTAGCGATGGATCAGCGGCGAGCGCGAATGCGCGGCCGGCCATCCGATCAGACAGGCTGCAGGCGTTCTGGGCGCGGTCATCTTTCCCTCGGGGTCGTGCTTCCGAGGCGATCCATTTCGCGTCGCGCCCGCTCTGTCAAGCGGGCGCCACAGCGCCGGTCAGGCCGGCCGGGCGCGGGAAAGACGTGCCGTCAGCTCGCGGCAGTCTCCTCGCTTGCGCCACCCTTGATGTCGGCAATCGCGCGCTCGAGGCTCTGGCGATAGCGCGCGCGCGGCGGCGTCACGCCATGGGTGAGCAGCGCGCGGCGGACGGCCGGCGAAGCCCCCGTGATGAACAGCCTTATGCCCTCGCGGTGCGCCTTGGCGGCGACGCGGCCAAGCACATTGGCCGCCGTCGAATCCAGGAACGGCACTGCGGCGAAGTCGACCACGAAGGCCTTGCGCTTGTCGGCGACGGCGTCGAGCACGCTTCCGATGGCCGAGGCCGCGCCGAAGAAAAACGCACCGGTGATGCGATAGACCAGCACGTCGCGATCGACCGCAAGCGCGGGATCGTAGGGAACGCGGTCGCCATTACCGTCGTCGGGACGGTCGGCGACGGCCAGCGGCGAGCGTTCCTCGATGCCCGCCATTTCCGCCATGCGATGGATGAACAGCACCGCGCCGAGCGCGAAGCCGACCAGGATGCCTTCGGTCAGGTCGCGGAAGATCGTCAGCAGGAAAGTCGCGAGCAGCACGACGGCATCGCCCCATGACGAGCGCAGCAATGTGCCGAACTCGTGCTTCTCCGCCATGGTCCAGGCCACCACGACCAGCACCGAGGCGAGCGCTGCGAGCGGGATGTAGCTCGCAAGCGGCGCCGCAATCAGCATGAACAGCAGCAGGAAGACCGCATGCAGCATGCCCGCGAGCGGCCCGCGGGCACCGGCGCGGATGTTGGTGGCGGTGCGCGCGATCAGGCCGGTGACGCAGATGCCGCCGAACAGCGCCGAGCCGATATTGGCCGCGCCTTGCGCCACCAGCTCGCAATTGGAGCGGTGACGGCGCCCGGTCATGCCGTCGGCGACCACCGCAGACAGCAGCGATTCGATCGCGGCCAGCAGCGCGAACGCGATCGCGTCCGGCAGCACGGCGGTCGCCTTCGCAACCGAGAACGCGGGCAAGGCCGGCGAGGGCAATTCGCGCGGAATGCCGCCGAACCGCGAGCCGATGGTCTCGACCGGCAGCGAGAACACCGCACACGCGACGGCCGCGAACACGACCGCGATCAGGATACCGGGCCAGGACGGCCGCCAGATCCGCAAGGCCGCGATAATGGCGATGCTGACGACGGCGACCGCGACCGCGGATGGATTGAGGGTATCGAGGCCGCCGGCGAGCGCGAGCAGCTTGGGCACGAATTCGCTGGGCTCTTTGCCCGCGAGCGTGATGCCCGAGAGATCGCGGAGCTGGCTGGCGAAGATGATCACGGCGATGCCGGCGGTGAAGCCCACCGTCACCGGATAGGGAATGAACTTAATGTAGGTGCCGATCCGCAACAGCCCCGCGGCGATCAGAAACAGGCCCGCCATCATGGTGGCGAGGATGACGCCGTCGACGCCATGGCGCTCCGCGGTCGCGGCGACCAAGACGATGAACGCGCCGGCGGGGCCGCCGATCTGGAACCGGCTGCCGCCCAGCAGCGAGGCGATGAAGCCGCCGACCACGGCGGTGTAGAGACCGCGGTCCGGCGTCACCCCCGAGGCGATCGCGATCGCCATCGACAGCGGCAGCGCCACGATCGCAACGGTCAGGCCGGCGAAGACGTCGGCACGGAAATCCTCGAGGCCGTAGCCTTCACGCCAGACGGTGACGAGCTTCGGCAGATACAGTTCGGTAAAGGTCGGCTGACGCGGCTGGTGCAGCCGGCCCGCGTGATCGCTCGTGATGCTCATCTCGGCAAATTGCTCCGCTGCCCCTCGATGCTCCCAAGCATCGTGCGTCCCGTGTTGCGACCGATGCGCCAGCCCATCCTGATCCCGAGCGCGATCAACGCGCCCCGATCATGCTCCGACACGGCGCGGCGGTCCGGGCTCCCTCAGGCGAACGCCACGCCCGCCGCCGTCGCTGCGGACCTGCTCGCCGATCAGTTCGACACCGGCCCGCTCGAACGCCTCGACCACCTTGATCAGGGTCTCGACCACGCCACGCACATTCCCGGTCGAAGCCTCCATCCGCTGGATGGTCGGCAACGACACACCGGCAAGCTCGGCCAGGGTTTTCTGGTCAATGCCGAGCAGCGCGCGGGCTGCCCGCATCTGGAATGACGTGATCACCTCGGCCTCACTTACCAGGACCCATAAATGATATCTAGAACGTATACAATGATATAAAATACATCATCTGGCGGTGAGCGCAAGTGGCTGCCCGTCTGTCTCCTCCGGTATTGCGAGGAGCTCTTGCGACGAAGCAATGACGGTGGTTTGGGCGCCGGCGCGGCCTGAAGGACGGGCACGCTCGTGGAGGCAGCCCCTCACCACGCGCCCTCCCCGTAAGAACGGGGAGAGGGCGTGAGAGAGACCGGTGCCTCCCCTACTGCGATCCCTTACGACGCGAGAGACAGCTTCACGCCGCGTGCTGATGCGCGGCGATGATCTGGTCGGCGGCGCGGCCGGTGACTTCGGCCATGTGGTCGAACTGGCGCGTGAAGCTGCCGGCGCCAGCGGTGGCCGAGCGCAGCTCCACGATCAGCTCGCCGATCTCGGCTTCCGGCATCATGGCGCGGACGCAGTCCCAGCCGCTCCAGCCCTCGCGGGTGTCGAAGCCGAGGATCTGGCCGCGCCGCGCCGACAGGATCGCGTTGATCCTGGCGGTGGCCTCGGTCGGGCAGACGATCTCGACCACGTGGATCGGCTCCAGTAGCACCGGCTGGCATTGCGGCAGGCCTTCGTTCAGCCCGATCCGCGCCGCGGTGCGGAAGGCGAGATCGGAGGAATCGACGCTGTGATAGGAGCCGTCGGTCAGCGTCACCTCCACGTCGGTGACGGGAAAGCCGAGCGGCCCCCGCGCCAATCCGTCGACGACGCCTTCTTCGACCGCCGGAATGTAGTTGCGCGGCACCGCGCCGCCCACCACCTTCTCGGCGAACTTGAAGCCATCGCCGCGCGGCAGCGGCTTGATGTCGAGCACGACATCGCCGAACTGGCCGTGGCCGCCGGACTGCTTCTTGTGCCGCCCGCGCTGGGTGATCGGCTTGCGGATGGTCTCCTGGTAGCCGATCGCGGGCGGATGCGAGGTGACCTTGACACCGAAGCGGTCGCGCAGCCGCTCGCCGGCAACGCGTAAATGCATCTCGCCCTGCCCCCACAAGACGGTGTCGTGGGTCTGGGCATTCTGCACGACGACCAGGGAGGGATCCTCCTCGTGCAGCCGCGCCATCGCCTGGCCGAGCTTGACGTCGTCCTTGCGATCGGCCGCCGCGATCGAAATCGCGAGCACTGGCGGCGTCGGCGCGATCGTGATCAATGCCGCCGGCGGTGTCTTGCCGTTCGAGACCGTGTCGCCGGTCTTGATCGGATCAAGCTTGGCAAGCGCCACCGTGTCGCCGGCCTCTGCCGCGGCGCGCTTGGTGTCGTAGGCACCGTTGACGGCGAGGATGCCTGAGATCCGCCCCGCACCGCCGGAGGACGATTGCAGCGTCGCGCCGTCGTCGAGGTGGCCGGCGAGCAGCCGCGTCAACGACAGCTTTCCGCCATGCTGCGAATGCAGCGTCTTGAAGACATAGCCGAGCGCGTCCTTGCTCTCGGGCACGCCGAGGCGTTTTGCGGTCTGTGTGATGCCGGGCGCCTCGTGACGCAGCGCCTTCATCAGGCGCAGCACGCCGTTCTCGCGCGCGGCGGCACCCAGCAGCACCGGACAGATCAGCCCGTCGCGCAATTCGCGGGCGAGATCGTCGAACACCGCATCGCGCGGCGGCTGGATGTCTTCGAGCAATTGCTCCATCAGCGCATCGTCGTGATCGGCGAGCTTCTCCAGCATCGAGAAGCGGGCTTCCTTCTCGCGATCGAGATCGCCGCCTTCGAGCGCGACCACCTCGGAAGCCTTGTGCTCGCGATAGATGAAGGCGCGCTCCAGCGCGAGATCGACGAAACCCTCGATCAGCTCGTCCTTCCAGATCGGGATCTGGCGCAGCACCAGCGGCACGCGGGAGGCGGGCTGCAGCATCGCCAGCGTCTCGCGGATGCGCTGGCTGGCGCGGTCGATCTTGTTGAGGAACAGGAAACGCGGGATCTTCAGCTCCTCCAGCTCGCGCAGGATGATCTGAAGCTGCGGCAGCTTCTTCTCGTCGGCCTCGCAGACCACGATCGCCGCATCGACTGCGGGCAGCGCGGCGCGCATGTCGTGGGCGAACTCGACGGAACCGGGACAATCGAGGAAGGTGTAGCTGTCGCCCATGAAATTCGTGGTGGCGGCAGTCAGCCCGACGGTCATCTTGTGATGACGGGCCTCCGGCGTGGCGTCGCCGACGGAGGTGCCGGCATCGACGCTGCCGGCGCGCGGGATTGCACCCGTTCGCGCCAGGATCGCCTCGAGAAGTGTGGTTTTACCGCTTTGGAAAGGGCCCACCAGCGCGATGCACCGTGGACCTCGGGGACTTCTGACGTCTTGTCCCATTTCGCCGCCTCCTTGGTGTGGAGCTCGGCCCGTGATTGGGTCGGCAAACGCAGATGCTCTGCCCCTCCCCGAGATTTGGCAAGCATCAAACGTCGCTGCGGTGCGTCGTCAGTTCGATCAAGTCTTATAATTCTACGGGCTAGGCTCGGTGTTCCAACTCTCCCCGACGTGGAGAGGTAAAGCAGCGGCGCCCCAGGCGCTCAACGGCCCGGGCGGAGTTCCAGGCTCTCAAGGCCGGCGGCGATGTTGAACCCGACCTGGCCCTGCACGCTGAGCGGCTGGAGCGCGATCGAATTGTTGGAGCCGCCGACCAGCACGTTGCCGCCGAGACCGACGCCGACCGAGGCGCTGCCCTGCGCGCCCACGTAATTGCCGGAGAGGTCGCCGGGGCCGAGGCGGTCGACCGGTGCGAACACGCCCCACGCGAGCGCAGTCTCCTGGGTGATACCGATGTCGAGGCCGACCTTGCGGATCGTCGCGACATAGCGGTCATCGGGCAAGCCGTCGGCGCGCAGCACGCAGCCGAGATGAGTCACCGATCCCACGATGAAGCCGACGCTGGCGCCGCCGCGGCATTCGAGCACGCCGACCCGCGCCATCCGCTGCTGCTGCGCATCACTATTCGCGACCGAGGCGACGAGGCTGGCGGCGGTGAGTCCGGCGAGAAGGAGCGAACGGCGCATGAACAATATCTCCGGCAATGACGTGATGCGAGCAGAGAGAGCGCCACCCGCGTTGCGCGTCTATGCCACAAGTGTGCTTGTGGTGCCAGATCGAGCACGGCAATCAGCGTGCAAACAATGAAAGGCCCGCCAGTGGCGGGCCCTTTCGCAGATATCGTGGGGTGGGCAAAGCGACTTGTCCGCCATAGCTCGAAGAGCGACGGCGGAAGCGTGCCCACGCATTCTTTGCGATCGAGAGAGATGGTGGGCACGGCGCTCGTGCGCCTTTGCCCACCCTACGATTCCAGACTCGCGGAGAGAACTCCGATCCCACAAGAGCGAGAAGAGGACTCCGCTTGCCGCGCCAGGCTTACCGCAGATTGCCGCAGAAGCGCTGGATACGCTTGCAGGCGTCTTCGAGGTCCGAGGTCTTGGTCGCATAGGAGATGCGGAATGCAGGTCCGAGGCCGAAGGCCGAGCCCTGCACCACCGCGACGCCTTCGGTCTCGAGCAGCTCGGTGACGAAGTCCTCGTCATTGCCGATCACCTTGCCCGACGGCGCGGTCTTGCCGATCGTGCCGGCGCAGGACGGATAGACGTAGAAGGCGCCCTCGGGACGCGGGCACTCGATCCCCTTGGCCTGGTTGAGCATGGAGACGACGAGGTCGCGCCGCTCCTTGAAAACCTTGTTGTTGGCGGGGATGAAGTCCTGCGGACCGTTCAGCGCCTCGACCGAGGCCCATTGCGCGATCGAGCACGGGTTCGAGGTCGACTGCGACTGGATCGTCGACATCGCCTTGATCAGCTGCGCGGGACCACCGGCATAGCCGATGCGCCAGCCGGTCATGCAATAGGCCTTCGAAACGCCGTTCACGGTGAGGGTGCGGTCGTAGAGTTTCGGCTCCACCTGCGCGACCGTGGTGAACTGGAAGTCGTCATAGACGAGGTGCTCGTACATGTCGTCGGTCATCACCCAGACATGGGGATGCTTCACCAGCACGTCGGTGAGCGCCTTCAGCTCCGAACGCGTGTAGGCGGCCCCCGTCGGGTTCGACGGCGAGCACAGGATCACCCATTTGGTCTTCGGCGTGATGGCGCGCTCGAGCGCTTCGGCCTGCAGCTTGAAACCGGTCGCGGCGGTGCAGACCACCGGCACCGGCTCGCCGCCGGCGAGCGCCACCATCTCGGGATAGCTGACCCAATACGGCGCGGGAATGATCACCTCGTCGCCCGGATTGATGGTGGCCATCAGTGCGTTGTAGAGCACCTGCTTGCCGCCGGTGCCGACGATGATCTGGTTCGGCTTGTAGGTGACGCCGTTCTCGCGCTGAAACTTGGCGATGATCGCCTCCTTCAGCTCGGGAATGCCGTCGACCGCGGTGTACTTGGTCTTGCCGGCTTCGATGGCGCGGATCGCCGCCAGCTTGATGTTGGCGGGCGTGTCGAAGTCGGGCTCGCCGGCCCCTAGGCCGATGACGTTGCGGCCCGCCGCTTTCAGCGCGCGTGCTTTATCCGTGACCGCGATGGTCGCGGACGGCTTCACACGGTCGAGCGCAGCGGCAAGGAAGGACATCGTCATCTCCTGACAAGCGTCGTGAAACCTTTCGCCTCACGACTCCGATTGTGGGAATGAGGCCACCCTAAAACGTGAGCCGCTGCACCGCAAGAAACTTCGGCCCGATCTCGAGAAAGTTTACGGATCTGGAGCGGGTCGAGGCAGGATTCCCGCAATTTTCCGCAAACCTGCCGCGCAAACCCCTCATATCCGGCAAGGCTTGTCCTCGGAGCAATTTCAGGCCGTTCGCGATCGAGCAGACGGCCCATGCCTGGGCTCGCCATCTTCGCTGGAGCTTGGCTGGCTCGACACCAAGGTGCCGAGCGCGACCTCGACGTAACGGGTCAGGGCCGGCCAATACGATGTGAAGTTTCAGCGCCTCGTAACTGCCGCTCAGCCATTCACACAAGTGCGCGCGAGGATATGTCCCCGCGTTGACGCAAGCGTGAACTGATTTGCATGGCCACGCGGAAATGATCTTCCGCTGCATTGCAATGCGGTAGGGTTTTCGAGTTTTTCTATTGGCTGACCCTTGCGGCGGATTCGCATCGGCATCATTGTTTAGCCGCGCTCAGGGGCAACGAGCGCCGCGTCTCCCGTCTTCGGAATCGAACTCCAGAATGTACAAGCTCTATTCGATGCAACGCTCCGGCAACAGCTACAAGGTCCGCCTTGCGCTGGCGCTGCTCAATCTGCCCTACGAAGCGATCGAGGTGGACATTCTGCGCGGCGAGAGCCGCACGCCGGACTTTCTGAGCAAGAACCCGTCAGGACAGGTGCCGCTGCTCGAGGTCGGCGATGACCGTTATCTCGCCGAGTCCAACGCCATCCTCTGGTACGTCGCCGTCGGCACTCCGCTTGCACCCGAGAATCGCATCGACCGCGCCGAGGCGCTGCAATGGATGTTCTTCGAGCAGCACGCGCTCGAGCCGAACATCGGTGCCGCCTATTTCTGGCTGTCGCTGGTCAAGGGCGGCCGCGACCTGCAGACCCATTCGCTGGAAGACTGGATGGAGCGCGGCTATGGCGCGCTCCAGGTGATGGAGAATCACCTGAAGACCAACGCCTATTTCGCCGCGCGCCAGCTCACCGTCGCCGACATCGCGCTGTACGGCTACACCCACCTGGCCGACCGCTGCGACTTCGATCTTTCGACCTTCCCGGCAATCCGGGACTGGCTGAAGCGGGTGGAAGCCGCGCCCGGCTTCGTGTCGATGGACTGGCGGCCGGCCGACGTCGACGACCCCGCCAGCATTGCCGCCAGTGCATGATCGGCCCCACCCGCTGCCCTGGGGAATAGCGGGCATAAAGGTATTATTTGCCGCATTCCGGCCATTTTCAGCAGGATAGCCGCCGCAATGTTGCCGGCTCAAGCTGGGAAATTGTGGAACGTTGCGGGTGATTCGCTCGCGCGTTGAAGGATTTAGACCATGACACGGGCGTCCGGCACGGCCGGCTTTCAGGGCCATCCCGCTACCGTCGCGTCTTCCCGGCTGACCAACGCGGTTGCGGCCTCGCTCGCCGTCGCCGCACTCTCGCTGTGCCTGATCGTCACGCTGACGGTGCTGTCGACCAAGGCGACCATGGCGATGGGCCTGCCGGTCTGATTCCCGTTTCATCCCGGTCCTGTCTTCAAGGCGCCGCATGCCCCGCGCCGGCCGGCATCGCGACAGGACCTCGATGAAATCACCTGTGGTAGTCGTTGCAATCACGTTGACTGCGGCCATCCTGGTCGCGGCGTCATTGTTGATCGTCGTCGGTACGCGCAAGGCGCCGGGGACGTCGACGCTGAATGCGCCTGCGCTGCAACAGCCGCTCAAGCACACGCACTTGGCTTAAAATCATCCGAAAGCCTTAGGCTTGCGAGCAAGCGCGCCCTAAGCACACCGCACGAATCCGCATCGCAGCGGCGCAACGATCCGTCAGACTTGCGGTCTTACCTCCGTCGTGAGGGCGAGACTGTCCATGCGGTTCGGATGGCGTGCGATCTCCGGTCCGGTGCTGACGGCAGCAACCCTGCTGCTGGCGATGCCGTTCGATCGCTTGATCCCCACGCCCACGCCGGCTCCGCTGCTCGTCGGCATCGTGGCGCTCGCCGGCGCATTGTCGGGTCTCGGCTCCGCCGTCACCAGCGCGGCCATCGCGGTGTCCGGTGCAACGCTGCTCGTGCTCGGTCGCCACGGCGTTTCCGCCTCCATCGCCGATCTGGTCCAGCTCGGCCTCCTGGCCGTCACCGCTGCCGGCACCGCCGGCATCACCGGCCTGATGCGCCAGCGGCTGCTCGGCACGTTCGCGGCCGAGCGCCGCAGCCACGCCACCGCCGTGCGGCTGTCGGCCGCGCTCGACCAGGTCGATATCGGCATCGTGCTGCTCGATGCCGAGACACGCGCCGAGTTCATAAACCGCGCGTTCCGCTATTATTTCGCCTTGCCGGACCAGATCGCCGACGGCAAGCCGCCCTTCGTCGCGCTGATGTATCACGGCCGCGACACCGGTGCGTTCGAGCTGCCCGAAGACGAGCTCGGCACCTTCATCGCGCAGCGCATGGAGATGGTGCGGACCGGCGATGCCACGCCGATCAACATCGCCCTGCGCAGCGGCGACGTGCTGCGCTTCGTCTGCACGGCGCTGCCGGACGGCGGACGGATGCTCAGCTACACCCCGGTGACCGACCTCGTGCGTCACACCGATGCGCCGTCACGCGCCGACTATTACCGCTCGCTGCGCGATCCCACCGCCCGCGGCCTGATCCGGTATCTGCGCGTCGCGGAGTGATTCAACTGCGCGATTGATCACCGCACCCATCATCCCGTATGAAAGACGCTTCGTCGATCGCGGAAATCCACATGTCGCTCACCGTTCGCTCCGTCACCAGGCAGGACTATGATCAATGGCTGCCGCTATGGGACGGCTACAACGCCTTCTACGGCCGCTCCGGCCCGGCCGCGCTCGCTCCCGAGATCACGCGCATGACGTGGCAGCGCTTCTTCGATGCCTATGAGCCCGTGCATGGGCTCGTCGCCGAGAGCGACGGCAAGCTGCTCGGCATGACAAACTACCTGTTCCATCGCAGCACCACGGCGATCGAGCCGTCCTGCTATCTGCAGGATCTGTTCACGCTCGAAGCCGCGCGCGGCAAGGGCGTCGCCTCGGCCCTGATCCATGGCGTCTACGAACGGGCAAAGCTGGCGGGATCGCCACGCGTCTACTGGCAGACGCACGAGACCAACCTCACGGCACAGCGCCTGTACGACAAGGTCGCGGAGCGTTCCGGCTTCATCGTCTATCGCAAGGTCTTCTGATTCCCGCGCGCGCCCTGTGGATAAGTGCCGCTGTCACCCGCGCGTAACATAGCGGGGCTACGGTGCAGCTGCGTCTGATCAGGCCCCCGTCACCGGTCAAGCGCCTCAAAGCGGTCCCCGTCAGTCGCCGCGTCTGACAGGGGCCGCATTTTTTGTCGGCCTCGTCAGCATGGCGGCAGGCGGCGCTATTTGGCGCCGCGTCCCACCGTCTGCATCACCTCGAAACCTTCGAACTGGGGATGGCCGAGATAGAGCGGCTTGTTGTCGCCTGCCTTGTGATGCGCGGCGCGAAACGCCTCCGACTTGGTCCAGGCCTCGAACGCCGCGTGGTTCGCCCAGACCGTGTGCGAAGCGTAGAGCGTATGGTCCTCGGCTTCCGGCCCGCGCAGCAGATGGAATTCGACGAAGCCCGGCACCTTGTCCAGATGCGTGTCGCGCGAAAGCCAGACCTGCTCGAAGGCGGCCTCGGAGCCCTTGGCGACGCGGAAGCGGTTCATGGCGATGTACATGGGTGTGGTTCTCCTGATGCTCGGCCCATCATGTCGTCATTCCGGGACGCGCCGCAAGGCGCGGACCCGGAATGACGGCGGCTGCTATGACGCCACCAATCCCCTCATCGGCTTCGCGCTGGCGCTGTCCGGAAACACCGTTTCCGCCAGCACGCGATCGGACAGGCCGAACTGCCCTTGCAGCACGCCCTTGATCACCGAGCGCAGGTCCGTGGTCGGCTTGAGGTCGCGGCCGTCGTGGAGGTTCGCAAGCTTGAGGCCCGGCCAATCCGATATGATGCGGCCGCCCTTCACGGCGCCGCCGGCGAGCAGCGCGATCGTGCCGGTGCCGTGATCGGTGCCGTCGGTGCCGTTGATGCGCGCGGTGCGGCCGAACTCGGTGGCGATGACGACGACGCTGTCGCGCCAGCGCTCTCCCAGGCCGCTTTCGAATTCGGCGAGCGCGCCGTCGAGCCCGCCGAGCAGGAAGGCGAGGCGGCCGACCGGGCCGCCTTCATTGGCATGGGTGTCCCAGCCGTCGAAGGCGAGCGCGGCGATGCGCGGACCGTCATCCGCCGCCATCAGCTTGGCCGCGCCGCGCGCGACCTGGCGCATCTGCGCCACCGCATTGCCGGGCCTGCGTTTCATGTCGTCGCCGCTCGCGGCCTTGTCGAGCTGGAGGCCCTGCGACAGCGCCGTCGCCAGCGCGGGATCGCGGTGACGGTAGAGATCGACGAGCCGCATCGCGGTGTCGTCATCCGCCTGCGGAAGCGCCACCGGCGCCCATCCGACGGTCGGCGCGTTGCCACGCAGCACCAGCGGCGTGGTGGGTCCGACCGCAAGACCGCTCGATACGCGCTCGCCGCGCGGCAGCGCCTCCAGCGCGCGGTTGAGCCAGCCGGACTGCACGCGACCCGGCCCGGCATAGCCGCTTTCGAGCACGTCCTGTCCGTCGAAATGCGAGCGATCGCGATAGGGCGTCGCCACCGCATGAATCACCGCCGCGTGCTTGTCGCGATACATGCGCGAAAATTCCGGCATGGCCGGATGCAGCGCGAAGAAGGAATCGAGCGGAATCGCGGGATGCGCGCCCTCCGCGGCGAGCGCGATCGAGCCGTGCAGGCCGGCATAATCGGGATCGCCGATCGGCGCGACGGTCGAAAGCCCGTCGAGCGCCCCGCGCAGGATCACCACGATCAGCCGGGGATCGCGCCCGTCGGCCGCTCGTGCGAATTTCGGCAGGTAAGCCCAGGCCGCGAACGCGGCGCCGCCGAGCAAAAGACCGCGGCGCGAGGTGAGGAGCCGGTTCTCGACGCAGTCGATCATGATCATCTCCTCTGCATTTCCGGCGACATCAAGAGCAACGCCAGCGCCTGCTGCCGCGACTCCGCCCGTTCGACGGTTCTGCGCGTTTCGATCGAGGCCGCATCGGCCGCCGCGAACTCGAGAAGGTCGAGCGGGTCGATATTGTTGCCGAGCCGCGCGCCGATCTGCGCGGCGATATCGAGCCTGAGCTTGATCCCTTCGGGCGCGGCCCAGGCGGCGCTGGTATCCGGGAAACCGTTCGGCCCTGCCGGCGACCACAGCGGCTGGCCCAGCAGATTGAGATTGTTGAGATAGGCGCCGGGATCCTCCGGCACGCGCGCGAGCAGCCGTCCGCTCGCCACGAGGAAATCGTAGGGACTGCGCATCTTGGTCAGCGGCGCCTTCCAGGCCTCGTCGGACTCGACCAGCGCGGTCGCAAGCGCCTTGAGATCGCCGTCGGTCTTGACGAAGACGTCGCGCAGCCGCGCGACCAGCGCCGGCGGCGGATCGTCGGCAACGAAGTGACGAGCGAATTTGCTGGCGATGAAGTTCGCGGTCGAGGGATGCCGTGCGATGTCGGCGAGCGCGGCCTCGCCCTGCGCGAGCCCCGCCGCCTCGTAGGTCTTGCCGAGCAGCACCTGCGGTCCCGGCTGGTGCGCATTGGCGTTGAACACGAAGGAGCCGGGGGGCCCAAGCTGGCCCTTTCGTCCGGCGAAGGTCCAGCCGGTGATGATGCGCGCGAGCGAGGTGACGTCGTCCTGCGTATAGCCGCCGCCGACGCCGAGCGTATGCAGCTCCATGATCTCGCGCGCGAGATTTTCGTTCAGGCCGCGCTTGCGATTCTGCCCGGCGCGCGAGTCCGGGCCGAGCGATTGCTGGTTGTCGAGGAAGAACAGCATGGCCGGATGCTGTTCCACCGCCCTCAGCATGTCGGCGAAGCGCCCGAGCACGTGCGGCCTGATCGCCTCGCGCTCGAACGCGCCCGCCCAGATCCGCGCCAGCTCGCCCTTGCTCGCGGAGATGCAGAAATGGTTGGACCAGAACACGACGAGCCGTTCGGTGAAGCCGCACTCTGCCAGCGTCGCGCGCTGCAACCGTGCCAGCGCTTCAGCGCGGAAGGTCTTTTGAATGACGTTGAGCGGCTGCGGCGCAGGCTTCTGTTCGGTCGGCGCCGGCATGTCGGCGGGCGCGGCGGTCTTTGCCGCCTCGCGCGCCTGCCTGACCTGATCCTGATAGGCGAAGACGGCCTGCCCCAGCTGCTGCGTCGATTGCAGACCGGGCGCCTCCAGCAGCACGCCGCTCGGCCGCGCGAGCTCCGCCTTCACGAAGCCGCGCGGATCCGAGCTTGCGTTGATCAGATCGCCCGAGGCGCCGCCGCGGGCACCGAAGCCGAACCGGTTGAGCGCAACGAGCGCGGCTTGCGAATCGCGGGCCATCGATTTGTCCTTCGCGTGCCGGGAGCCGCTTTCCGAGTCCGCGCGCGACGCCTAATATACCGTAACGACGCATGAACCCGACATGAAAATCACGGCGAAGCTTCGGCGCAAATCATGACAAATCCGAAAGAATCCTCACCGCCGAAACCGCGCCGCCTCGCCTGCGCGCGCTGCGGCACCGAGTTTGGTTGCGATCTCTCGGGCAATTGCTGGTGCGCGGAAGAGGTTGCGAAACTACCGATGCCGGTCACGGGCGAGGATTGCCTGTGCCGCGAATGCTTGCGCAAGGCGGCGGCGGAGGCAGCATCGTAGGGTGAGCAAAGCACAAGCGTGCCCACGCAGTTTTGCGATCGAGAGAGGTGGTGGGCACGGCGCGAGGGCGCCTTTGCCCACCCTACGAAACTGCGCGCGCGGAAACGACAGTGAGGAGACCTCGCCCTACACCGCAAACCCCGGCGATGTCCGCGCCATGCCGTCGAACGCGTCGAGCAGTTTTTCGCGCCATGCATGGATCGGATCGTCCGCCTCCAGCAGCTTGAACGGGCTGACCACGCGCGCCCATTGGAAGCCGCCGAACACGATGTAGTCGGCATAGTTCGGCGCGCCGCCGCCGATGAAGGGCTGCTTCTTCAGCGTCTGGCGCATCACCTCGAGCGATTTGCGGAAGGCGACCACGCCGGTGTCGCGGCTCGACATGACATCTTCCAGGCTCTTGCCGCCGAAGCGCGCCTCGCGCGACTGCCGGAAATAGGCGGCGTCGGTCTCGCCGAGATTGTTCGGAATGTCGGCGACGATCAGCGGGAAGATGCCGCCGACGATGGCGATATCGCCCCATGCATTGATCATGCGCGCCATGGCGCGGCCGCCCTCGCCGCCGAACAGCGACGGACGATCCGGAAACTTGTCTTCGAGATAGGTCGCGATATTCCAGGAATCGACGATCGGCCTGTCATCGTGCAGCAGCACCGGCACCTTCTCCGAGCCGTGCGGCACAAGTGTGCTCTTCTCGGTGAAACGCCATGGCAGCGATTCCGCCGCCAATCCCTTATGCGCCAGCACCATCCGCGTGCGCCAGCAATACGGGCTGAACGGGCGCGAGGGGTCGGTGCCGACGAGTTCGTAGAGCTTGAGTGACAAAGGCGCCTCCACTGGCTCCGTCATTGCGAGGAGCTCTTGCGGCGACGCAATCCAGGCTGCCGCCGCGGAAGCATTCTGGATTGCTTCGCCGGCGCTCGCAATGACGATGTGGAGACAGATCTGCGTATCACCGCCCGTTCGCGCGCAGCAGCCTCTCGCCATCCTCCGTCACCGCGATGATCAGCCCCATTCCGGGCAGCGTCTCGCGCGCGACATAGCCGCGCTCAGCGGCGTCTTCCCAGATGGTGAGACGCGGGCACGAGGTCTTCCAGGTCGAAATCACCTCGGCATAGGCGCGCGGCTCGCGCGCGACCCATTCGACGAAGTCCAGCACCAGCGGATCGGCGGTCTCGCTCATTGCAAACCTCCCTTGTCGAAAGCGGCCAGCACCGGCGCGCGAAGCAACAGCCAGCCGCCATAGGCGATGTAATAGCAGGCAATGGTGGTGATCAGCTTGTTCGACCAGGCGATGAACTGCTGATCGGTCATGGCCTCCAGGATGCGCCGCGCCAGCGTGGTGCCGAGCATCGAGGCGGCGATCGCGACGCCGGCGAGCACGGGGTCGAGGCTTGCGGCCTGATCGATGATGCCGCCGAAATAGATAAGCTTGGTGAAATGGCTGACCACCTGGCACATCGCTTTGGTCGCCACCTTCTCGCGCCGGCCGAAATTGCCGCCGAGGAAGAAGGTGTCGAGCAGCGGGCCGGAGACGCCGGTCATCAGCATCAGGCCCATGCAGATCGTGCCGTAGACCGTGCCCTGCCAGAGACGATCAGGGTCCGGCTTGATGTTCGCAGGGAGGAGCCGCGCCATGAACGGGGTGACCCCGAGCAACAGCAGCGCCATCGGCTTGTCCGGCACGTAGCGCGTGAGCGACCACGCCGCGAGCGCGACGGCGGCGCCGACCATGTAGTTCGCGACCGGCCGCCAGCGGATATGTGCCCGCCACAGCAACGCGCGCCAGCCGTTCGAGGCCATCTGGGTGATCGCGTGCAGCACCATCGCGGTCGGCAGCGGCATCAAGGCCAGGAGCACGCCGATCAGGATCAGCCCGCCCGCCATGCCGAACAGCCCCGACAGGAACGCGGTGGCGACCATCAGCAATCCGAGGGCAGCGATCATGAGGGGCGTCACTGAGCAAAATCTCCGTGGTGCATGTAAGGGAGGAGCTGCTCATTCCCCTCGCCCTGCAAGCGGGGGAGAGGCGAAGAGGCCGCGCCCGCGCTCCAACAAATCAGCAGGAATTGCGCTCATTCTAGTGCCTCGCTTGCCCCTGCTTCGCAAACTGAGTTATCTTGCCCTGGCCTCAGCTTTCCTGAGGGTCTTGGCACAAGGGTCCTGCATTTGCGGCGGCTGCTGTTTCTCAACGGCATCAAGGCATTCGAGGCGGCGGCGCGGACCGGCAGCTTTGCCGCGGCCGGACTCGAGCTGAGCGTGTCCGCAGCCGCGGTCAGCCGCATGGTGCATCTGCTGGAAGAACGGCTCGGCCTCGCGCTGTTCGAGCGCAAGGCCAACCGCCTGGTGCTGACGCAGGCCGGCCGCGCCTATCAGAGCGGACTGACGCCGATCTTCGATGCGCTGGCCAGCCTCACCGCGCAGGTGACGGCGCCGGCGAGCGTCCGCGTGCTCACCATCGGCGTCGGCCACACCTTTGCGATGCGCTGGCTGATCCCGCGCCTGTCGGAGTTTCGCAGCGAGGAGCCGGATATCGAGGTACGCTTCACCACCGGCGGCGCGTCGGTGCCGTTCGGCGAGGATTGGAGCTGCGGCATCAAGCTCGGCACCGGCGACTGGCCCGGCCTCGTCGCCGAGCCGCTGTTCGCAGGCGACCTCACGCCGGTCTGCGTGCCCCGCCTCGCGAGCGGGCTGAAGCGCCCGGCCGATTTGAAGGGACCGAGCCTGATCCGCGTCGCACATTCGCCCGAGGACTGGCCGATCTGGCTGAAGGCCGCCGGCGCGACCCGGATCAGCGCACGTGGGCCGGAGTTCCAGTTCTACGGCCAGGCGCTGCAGGCCGCCGCCGACGGGCTCGGCATCGCCATGGGCATCCGCCCCTATATCGACGACGACCTCGCCGCCGGCCGGCTGGTGGCGCCGTTCGACCTCTCGGTGCCCAAGGGCATGCGCTGGTATCTGCTCTATCGCAGCTTCCAGACCGAGCAGCGCGACTTTGCCGCGTTCCGCCGCTGGATCATGCGGGCGGCGGCGGAACCCGCGGCCCGGCCGGTGAAGCGGAGCGGCCGTACGGCGGCGCGGAACTGACGCCTGATCGGCCCCTTGGGCAAAAAAGCCGCCCACTTGTGAACGGCTTCACATCCCGAAAATCGCAATCGTGGTCCCCTGACCCTCCAACAAGACACGTACGGAACACTTTCGGGGACGACCATGACGACCCTCTACGACGGCTTTGACATCGAATCCTTCGAGGCTGGCAAAGGCCTCTGGCACGCCCGCATCCGCCGCGCCGATCTCAGCCCCCTCGCCATCGACGGCGTGCTGTTTCCGGCCATGGAGGTCGGTTTCGCCTGGCCGGATCAGAACGCCGCGATCGCCGACGCCAAGCACCACATCGACCGCTTCCGCCGGCGGACCGACAGCGACGACGAATGAGCGGGCCGGACGACAGGCAACCAGGGACAGCGCAGGTCAAGAAGGGGCAACCGGTCATGTCAGTCATCGAATTCGAAGACCCGTCGCGGCCGAGGATCTACGCCCGCGCCGTGCTGTCCAAATGCCCGGAATGCGACGGCGATCTCACCGTGCTCCGGGTCATTGGCGGGCGCGCCGGCTGCGAGTACTGGGCCATGCGCTGCACCGATTGCGGCGGCCTCCATCTCGACATCCTCGAACCCTATCAAGCGAACGAGGACGGCGAGGGCCCGCTGCCGGCGGCGTAAGGTTCCTTCCTGCTGACAACCTGCTGTCAGCAGCCTGCATGGCGACGGCCATTCGCCCTTTATCGGGAGGCGGACTCGTCCCATATTCGCCTCATGGCGAAGAAACCTGCATCCCCCGAAAAATCCGGCAAATCCCCCAAGACTCCGAACTCGAAGGCGCATCGGCCCGACGTGCAGCCGATCGGGCCGGCGCTGGCCGAATTGCTTAATCCCGCGATCAATCGCGGCGACGCCGGGCTCGGATCGGGCACCGGATTGCAGCCGCCGCCGGACAATTCGCGCGACCGCCGCTCAGGCGGCGAGGCCGCGGCGCATCGCGCGCGGGCTTCGACACCGAAGGAGTTTCCGCAAGATACCGCACGCCCGATGCCGCTGCGCCCAAATCCGCAGCCAGCGGGCGCCCGCGCGTCGGCCGAAGGCTTCGACGAGGCGCCGCAGGCCAATTACGGCACGGCGGCCACCATCCCGACGCTCGATCCGGAACTGGCGCGGCAGCTCGGGCTTCCCACCGAGGAGGACGATGCCGAGGCGCTGGCGCGGCCGCCGCGCAGCAAGATGGAAGCGCTCGGCGTCAAGGCCACCGCCGATGCCCTGGAATCGCTGATCCGCGAGGGCCGGCCGGAATTCCGCAAGGACGACGGCTCCACCAAGGTGTGGACGCCGCACCGGCCGCCGCGCCCGGAAAAGTCCGAAGGCGGCGTGCGCTTCGAGATCAAGTCGTCCTACGAGCCGCGCGGCGACCAGCCGACCGCGATCGACGAACTGGTCGAGGGCATCAATCGCAACGACCGCACCCAGGTGCTGCTCGGCGTCACCGGCTCGGGCAAGACCTACACCATGGCGCAGGTCATCGAGAAGACGCAGCGCCCGGCGCTGATCCTGGCGCCGAACAAGACGCTGGCCGCCCAGCTCTACGGCGAGTTCAAGAACTTCTTCCCTGATAACGCGGTCGAGTATTTCGTCTCGTATTACGATTACTACCAGCCGGAAGCCTACGTCCCGCGCACCGACACCTATATCGAGAAGGATTCCTCGATCAACGAGCAGATCGACCGCATGCGCCACTCGGCGACGCGCGCGCTGCTCGAACGCGACGACGTCATCATCGTCGCCTCGGTGTCCTGCATCTACGGTATCGGCTCGGTCGAGACCTACACCGCGATGACCTTCGCGCTGAAGAAGGGCGAGCGCATCGACCAGCGCCAGCTGATCGCCGACCTCGTCGCGTTGCAGTACAAGCGGACCCAGGCCGATTTCACCCGCGGCACCTTCCGCGTGCGCGGCGACGTCATCGACATCTTCCCGGCGCACTATGAGGACCGCGCCTGGCGCGTGAACCTGTTCGGCGACACCATCGAGTCCATCGAGGAGTTCGATCCGCTCACCGGCCACAAGCAGGACGAGCTCGAATTCATCAAGATGTACGCCAACTCGCATTATGTGACGCCGCGCCCGACGCTGGTGCAGGCGATCAAGTCGATCAAGTCGGAGCTGAAGCAGCGGCTCGACCAGCTCCACAACCAGGGGCGCCTGCTCGAGGCGCAGCGGCTGGAGCAGCGCACCACCTTCGACCTCGAGATGATGGAGGCGACCGGAAGCTGCGCCGGCATCGAGAACTATTCGCGCTACCTCACCGGGCGCCGTCCCGGCGAGCCGCCGCCGACGCTGTTCGAATACGTCCCCGACAACGCGTTGATCTTCGCCGACGAGAGCCACGTCACCATTCCGCAGATCGGCGCCATGTTCCGCGGCGACTTCCGCCGCAAGGCGACGCTGGCCGAATACGGCTTCCGCCTGCCCTCCTGCATGGACAACCGCCCGCTCCGCTTCGAGGAATGGGACATGATGCGGCCGCAGACCATCGCGGTCTCGGCAACGCCGAGCGGCTGGGAGCTGAACGAGAGCGGCGGCGTGTTCGTCGAGCAGGTCATTCGCCCGACCGGACTGATCGATCCGCCGGTCGACATTCGCCCGGCCCGTACCCAGGTCGACGATCTCGTCGGCGAGGTGCGTGCGACCGCGCAGGCCGGCTATCGCTCGCTGATCACGGTGCTGACCAAGCGCATGGCGGAGGACCTCACCGAGTACTTGCACGAGCAGGGCATCCGCGTCCGCTACATGCACAGCGACATCGACACCATCGAGCGCATCGAGATCATCAGGGATTTGCGCCTCGGCGCCTTCGACGCGCTGGTCGGCATCAACCTGCTGCGCGAAGGCCTCGACATCCCCGAATGCGCGCTGGTCGCGATCCTCGATGCCGACAAGGAAGGTTTTCTGCGCAGCGAGACCTCGCTGATCCAGACCATCGGCCGCGCCGCGCGCAACGTCGACGGCAAGGTGATCCTCTACGCCGACCAGATGACCGGCTCGATGGAGCGCGCCATCGCCGAGACCAACCGGCGCCGCGAGAAGCAGGTCGAGTACAACAACGCCAACGGCATCACGCCGGAGAGCGTGAAGAAGCAGATCGGCGACATCCTCAACTCCGTCTACGAGCGCGACCACGTGCTGGTCGAGGTCGGCGGCCACGACATGACCGACGACGTCATCTCGATCGGCCACAATTTCGAAGCCGTGCTCGCCGACCTGGAAACGCGGATGCGCGAGGCCGCCGCCGACCTGAACTTCGAGGAGGCCGCCCGCCTGCGCGACGAGGTCAAGCGCCTGCGCGCCACCGAGCTCGCGGTGGTCGACGATCCCACCGCCAAGCAGCGCACCGTCGCCGGCAAGGCCGGCGCCTATGCGGGTACGAGGAAATACGGCGATGCCGCCAACCTGCCCGTCAGCGCGATGAAGAAGAAGACCGTGAGCTCCGCGCTGAAGGCAAGCGGCGGCAGCAGCGGCTCGAAGGTGCACAAGCCGCATCTCGACGAGATGCACGGCCCGGAATCCCTGCCCTACCGCGAGAAGCCGAGCCTGCCGGCAAAGCCGTTCGGCAGCACCAGCCGGATCATCCAGCCGACGGACTCAAGGCAGTCCGGACCGGAGTTCGGGCCGGCGCCGAAGTCGACGGGCGGGATGCCGGGGCGGCGCGGGGGCTGGAAGAAGAGGTAGGCGGCGCAGGTTCATTAGCGCCGTCGCCGCTCTGCGGCGCTCCGGAATGACGAGGGCCATCCTACCCCAAGCTCGCCGTCACCACGGCCATCACCGACAGCAGCAGCACGATGGTCACGAGTTGCAGCGAGGCGACCGGCTGGGTTCGCCAGGCGGTGATCTTGTCGGACAGCGACAGATGGGCCTCGAAGAATTTCGGCTCGTAGACGGTCTTGAACAAATGCGGGACGCTGGGGCCGAAGCTCACGGCCAGCAGCGCGTGGGCGAGCGAGGCGATGGCGACGAAGATGGCGACGCCGGGGTCGCCGGCGAGGTCGTGGTCGCCGCAGAGCTTGAGCAGGAAGGCGGCCAGGGCGAAGGTCGGAAAACTCTGCAGGATCGTGGTCAGCGCGAGGCCTTCGAGCGCGTTGTGCAGACGGGACTTTCGGACTCTGGCGATGGCAGCCATGGCACGTCTCCCTGATGACATGGGATAACGCTACTCCTGCCGGCCATGGGGTGATGTGAGGCGGGTCACGCCCCATAGCCGCCTGTCCCACGATGGATTCCGGGCTCGCCGCTCCGCGGCGCCCCGGAATGACAGACTACAACTTGCGGTTCAGGGCGGCTGCGCGGAGCCGAGTTGCGCATTACGCACTGGGCCGTGGCGTACCACGCAGCTGATCCGGCACCAATTCGTGCACCCGGCCCATAACGCAACTTTTAATTGTACGCCATGAACCTGGCATTGCGCCGGCGCGTCATAGGAACATCCCTGTGATTTCGCGGATTGCCGGTGCGCGGGACCACGCGCTAGCGTTGCACAACGGCCAAGAAAAAGGATGGGCGGAATGTCGATCGAGAAGCTCAATCGCCAGCGGGTCGTGCATCTGCTCGACGCCTTCGCCCGCGGGGACATCGAGACGGCGCTGGCATGCTGCACCGACGACGTCGACTTCCTCACCCACGCGCCGATCGACGTGCTGCCGCACATGGTGCCGCGCCACGGCAAGGCCGAATTGCGCGAGCTGTGGGAGACGATCTGGTCGCGCTATTCCGAAATCCGCTACAAGGCGCCGCACATCGTCGCCGAGGGCGAGGCGGTCGCGACCTACATGCAGACCTATTTCAGGAAGCGCAGCAACGACCGCATCGTGCAGTTCGACATGGCGGTGTTCTACACTTTCCGGGGCGGGCTGGTGGCCGAGATCCGCGAGATCATCGATTCCTACGATCTGGTGCAGCAGGTGCTGGAGCGCGAGATCGGGCCGTTGATCACGGGCGTGCAGGCGGATTGATCCCTGCTTGCCTGGAACCCGGAACCGAACCCGGAAGATTACGGGGTTCTATTGTAAATATCACAAAATCCGTTCAATGGTGCATTGCAAAAACGTGAATTGCGTTTTGGCCGAAGCCCGCTACATTGTTCGTATACAAATGAGTTGATCCCCGGCGCCTGACTGCGCGTGGGGATGTTTTCGTTTCCTTTCGCAAGCCAGCTTCAGGACTGCCCAAAATGACAGAGCACAGCCTCTGGCGTTTCTCGCGCGCGTTGCACCGCGCGATCAACGACCGGCATTTCGAGGATATCGAGGCCCTGATCGACGAGGACGTCGAGTGGGCGCTCTACGGCCCGATCGACATGTTTCCGTTCCTCGGCGCACGCCGGGGCAAGGCGGCCGTGCTCGAGGTCATCCACCAGCTCGCCGACAATTTCCAGGTGCACCGCTTCGACCGCGAGAGCATCATGCTCGGCGTCGATTCCGCCGCCTCGATGGTGCGCTATTCGCTCACGGCCCTGGATTCCAACAAGCCGATCAGCCTGCGGGTCGCGCAGTTCGCCCAGTTCAGGGCAGGCAAGCTCGTCAGCATGCGCGTCCTGATCGACACGTTCGACCTGGTCGAGCAGGCGCTCGGCCGCGCCATTCATCTGCCGAAGATGACCCGCGTCGGCTGACGCGTGATCCGGACCCGAAGGGCCGCGTTAGCGCAAAGTGCGCAGCGGTTCTCCAAAAAGATCATGCGCAAACGACAACCTGAAGCGCGATGACGATCATCGCGCTCCAGGGGGGACGCCAACGGGCCCCGCCGTTCGGGACCGATGACGATGCCGGCCGCGACGTCCTGGCCTCCAGCCCCGCCGGATGCCGTCGCGCCAGAAGCTCGTCATCGGGCGCGCGCCTCTCGCGCGGCCCGTTGGTTCGCCGCTTGAATTTCAGCGCCACAATTTCGCAACGATGGGTCAGCATTTTCCGCGCGGAATGGCGCATGGTCTTTGCCGACGGCCGATATATATTGATTCGGCAGCATGCGTTGGGGCTCGCGGGCAGGACGATGGAATTCTCGACAGGGTTTGGCTGGACCAGGCTGCCTATGCTGGCGACCGCATTCATTTTGGGCTCGGTCCTGACGTTACAGGCGCAGATCATCCCGCCCTTCTCCCCTCCAGCGGCCGCAGCTGACGACGAGGCAGCCGAGCCAGAGGCCGTGGCGGAGGCCCCCGACGTCAGCGACCCCGACGTGATGAAGGACATCGACGTCGACAAGCTCGACTGGAGCCAGCTCGCGGTCGACGCCGGCACCGGCATCGATCCCATGGCCGCCAAGAAGCGCGCCCAGGCCGCCGCCAGGGACGGGCTGGACTGGTCGTCCAATGCCAACGCGAACGGCTCCTCGGCGGTGACGGTGAAGCAGTCCGTGTCCCCGTTCTGGGACACGCGGATCGGCGCCGACATGACGGTGACGAGCGAGCCGCGGACGATGTCCGAGCTGCTGGCGCAAAAGGCCGGCAACGGCGGCAACCTGCCGCAATCCTCCGGCAGCGCCTGGGCGACGGCAACCGCGCCCGGCGCGGGCGCGATCTGGGACAAGACCGCGGTGGAAGCCCGCGTCGATCCCGGCGCCGAGCAGAGCAGGATCGGGGCCTCGCTGACCAAAGCGATGCCGCTGTCGGGCGAAACCTCGCTGACGCTCCAGAACGGCTACAGCGTCAACCAGCAGGGCACCGGCGCCGTGCCCGGCATCGGCGGCCACATCATCCGCAATTACGAAACCGACCAGTCCGCCAGGGTCACCCTCACCGACACCGGCACCAGCATCACCGCCGGCCAGACGCTGTCGACCACCGACGACAAATGGCTGCGCAAGGTCGGCGCCGAGCAAAAGCTGTTCGACAACGTCACCGTCTCCGGCTCGGTCGGCGAGACCTCGCAAGGCGCGGTCAACAAGAGCGTGACGGCCGGCTTCAAGAAGAGCTGGTAGTCCCGCGCTCCACCTTTCATCCTGAGGGCGCTCCGAAGGAGCGCGTCTCGAAGGGGATCGAGGCCCTCTGCCACAGCGGGGCCTGCATGGTTCGAGGGCGCGCGCGAAGGGCGCGCTCCTCACCATGAGGGGATGGGTTCCGATGCGCGCAACAGCGTTCACACTCTCCTAACCATACGCCACGGCAAAACCCCCGAATGGTCCGCCCTTGCCGCATCTCGGCCCATTTGCGGTCAAAATCGGACGCCCTGATAAGGAAGCCTCACAGACGTCGTCGTGCGGGGGACACTCGCGCTGCGCTCAACGCGAACAGGGGAACAACGATGAACGCCATGCGTCCGGAAAAGATCGAAGCCACCGAGACCGAGACGGTCGACACCAACCTCGCCGCCGTGACCGAGGTCGAGGCCGGCATCCGCGACTTCGTCCGCAACGATATCGCTTATCTGCGCCGCCCGGCGTCGACCACCACCGACGCACCGCCGCTCGACCCGAGCGCGGAGGCCACCGTCAACAACGTCAACTCGCTGATCCAGCGCGTCGCCGGCACCTCGCTCGCCGAGATCGAGAACCTGATCTCCGAGCTGGAGAGCCTGCGCGACCTGCTCCATGCCGAAGGCCAGCGCGTCCAGCGCGAGATCTCCGGCTATGCCCAGCTCAGCCAGGCCGCGATGAAGTCGACCCGCATGATCGCCGACAACGTCGCGCAGTGGAAGCGCGCCGCGGACGGCCTGCGCAACAGCTGATCGCCAAGCACCGCATCACCGGCCGCCGCGTTCTCGGAAGAGAGCGCGGCGGTTTTGATTCGGGGAGGTTTCGTGCCCCGGACGCATGCGCGGCGCGATGGGTCCTGGCTCTGCGCAGCAGCGCAAGAGCGCTGCAGCGTGTCCGGGACAGAAAAGTATAGCTTGAACCCTCTGCTCATCCCCAACGACTAATGCCAGCGCCGGCAGCCTTGCGGCCGGGCCTGGGGGACATTTCAGATGGAAAGCATTCGGCCCGACACCACGGACCCGATACCGTTGCGGCCCGCGCCGAATCAATTCGGCACGATCATGCTGCGCTTTGTCGGGCTGCTGGCGGTTGCGATCGCCATCCTGGCGTTCGTCTATAGCCGCTGAGGCGCGGCCGGATGCCGGCCGCGAAAGATGAACGAAGTGTTACCGGCTCGCCTCGGCGACCGAGGCTTCCAGGGTGTAGGCGCCATCGGCATAGCCCTTCACCACCATGCCGGCGACCAGCATCACTGCGAGCGTCGCGGTCGCGAAGATAAATCCAACAAACTTGAGTGCGCCGCGATCTGCCATGGTCCTCGTCCCCTGTCGTCTGCCCAATTCGTTTCAAATAGACAGCGACAGGTTCATAATTAGTTAGCAACTCACTGGTTCCGCAGAAACCCTTCGCGGTAACCATGTTGCGCAGGCTTATGGCAGCCGCCCCGAATCGCGTCCATAGCGCGCGGGCAACACTCGCGCATCATTTGGACCGTTCATCTTGGAACAGATCTAACCGCCCTTCCGCTTGGGCACGAAGGCTGAAGCGGTGATGGAATAGACGTCTTCGCCGCGCTGGTTGGTGCCGGTGGTGCGGGCGGTCAGGATGCCCCAGCCGGGGCGCGAGGCCGAGATGCGCTTGTCGGTGACGACGTTGACATAAGCGACGGTGTCGCCGGCGAGCACCGGCCTGATCCAGCGCAGGTCGCGAAAGCCCGGCGACGGGCCCCATACCGCGACCTCCTCGCCGCGCGAAGCGGCCTCGCGCGCCAGACGCTGGCCGTCGGCGACGAGCAGGCTCATGCAGGCCGAGCCGACATGCCAGCCCGACGCGGCAAGCCCGCCGAACAGCGAGTTCTTGCCCTCCTCCTCGTCGAGATGGAAACGCTGCGGATCGAACTTGGCGGCGAATGTCTTGATGGCCTCGGCCGTGAACGTATAGCTGCCGATCTCGCGGCGCTGGCCGATCTCGATGTCGTCGAAGAACCGCATCAGACCGCTCCCTCGCGCCGCTTGATCAGGATCGGCGACGTCATCTCGGCGAGCGCCTCCCCCTTGGCGTTGTGCACGGTGCATTTGAACTTGACGATGCCGAGCTCGGGCCGGCTCTTCGAGGTGCGCGCCTCCAGCACATCGACCTCGAGCATGAGGTCGTCGCCGGGCCGCAGCGGCGAGAGCCAACGCACTTCGTCGACGCCGGGCGATCCCAGCGATGCGGCGCGGGTGATGAAGCCGTCGGCCATCATCCGCATCATCAGCGAGCAGAGATGCCAGCCCGAGCCGGACAGGCCGCGCAGCATGCTTTTGCTGGCAGCCTCCTCGTCCAGGTGCATCGGCTGCGGATCGAACTCGGCGGCAAAGGCCAAAATCTCGTCGCGGGTGACATGGCGCGGGCCGAACGTGCCGAACCGGCCGGGCGGGAAATCTTCGAAGGTCAGGGTCATCTGGGGAAAGCTTTGCGGGAATGACAGATTGTGGCCGCACTTTGCGGCAATCTCAACCCGCCGGCCCGCATGGCTCGTGCTACATACCGGGTGGCGGCGTTGATCCGAGTCGGATCGACCGAGGGCCGCGATCGGTTTATCAAGGCCCAGTGCCCTGGGGAGAGCAATGTTTTCATTCAGCGACCTTTTCCAATGGGACCGCTTCATCACGCCGACGATCATCAAGACCTTCTATTGGCTGGTGATCGCGCTGATCTGCCTGTTCGGTCTCTCCGGCATCTTCTCCGGGCTCGCCGCGATGGCGATCAGCCCGTTCGGCGGCTTCCTGGTGCTGCTGTCCTCGATCGCCAGCGTCGTCGTCGGAATCGTGTTCTCGCGCATCCTCGCCGAGCTGATCCTGATCGTCTTCCGCATCAACGAACATCTCGGCGCGATCCGCGACCAGGGCGGCGGGATGCGGTAGCGCCGTCATTTCGGGGCGCGCGAAGCCGTAGGGTGGGCAAAGGCGCGCAGCGCCGTGCCCACGATCTTTCTCAATGGTGACAGGCGGTGGGCACGCTTCGCTTTGCCCACCCTACGGCACTACGGCACCGGTGTTGCCGGCTTACGTATTGAACCTGAAATGCATCACGTCGCCGTCGGCGACGACGTAGTCCTTGCCTTCGAGGCGGAGCTTGCCGGCATCGCGCGCGCCGGCTTCGCCGCCGAGCGCGACATAGTCCTCATACGCGATGGTCTCGGCGCGGATGAAACCCTTCTCGAAGTCGGTGTGGATCACGCCGGCCGCCGCGGGCGCCTTGGTGCCGCGATGGATGGTCCAGGCGCGCGCCTCCTTCGGGCCCACGGTGAAATAGGTGATGAGGTCGAGCAGCCGGTAGCCGGCGCGGATCAGGCGATCGAGGCCGGCTTCTTCGAGGCCCAACGTCTCCAGGAACTCGGCGCGCTCTTCGCGCGAGATCGTCGCGATCTCGGATTCGATCTTGGCGGAGATGACGACGGCGACCGCGCCTTCCTTGGCCGCCTGCTCTTCGACCGCCTTGGAGAACGCATTGCCTGATGCGGCCGAGCCTTCCTCGACGTTGCAGACATAGAGCACCGGCTTGGAGGACAGCAGGCCGAGCATGGCGAAGGCGCGCTCCTCCTCCGGCTTGCGCTCGACGAGACGCGCGGGCTTGCCCTCGCGCAGCAGCACCAGGGTGCGGCTCACGAGGTCGAGCTGCTCCTTGGCGTCCTTGTCGTTGCCCTTGGCCTTCTTGGTGAGGTTGTCGACGCGCTTCTCGAGGCTGTCGAGGTCGGCGAGCATCAGCTCGGTCTCGATGGTCTCGATGTCGGCGAGCGGGGCGATCTTGCCCTCGACATGGGTGATGTCGGAATCCTCGAAGCAGCGCACCACATGCGCGATGGCATCGACCTCGCGGATGTTGGCGAGGAACTGGTTGCCGAGGCCCTCGCCCTTGGAGGCACCGCGGACGAGGCCAGCGATGTCGACGAAGGTCAGCCGGGTCGGGATGATTTGGCCGGATTTGGCGATGGCGGCGAGCTTCTCCAGCCGCGGATCCGGCACGGCGACCTCGCCGACATTCGGCTCGATGGTGCAGAACGGATAGTTCGCGGCCTGCGCCGCGGCCGTCTCGGTCAGCGCGTTGAACAAGGTCGACTTGCCGACATTGGGCAATCCGACGATCCCGCATTTGAATCCCATGGTCTCTTCCAGTCTTCGCGCCGCGCGCGCATGCGTTCGTTGAAGTCGTCATGCCCGGCCTTGTGCCGGGCATCCACGTCCTTCGCTCCGCGGAGAAAGAAAGGCGTGGATGGCCGGGTCAAGCCCGGCCATGACGGAGAGAGATCAGTTCGATTTCTCTCCGTTGTCGTCCTTGGTCAAAAATCCCTTGGCCTGCATGGCGAGATGCACCCGGTTGGCGAAGGTCGCGTCCGTGCCCTTGGCAACCAGGCCTGCGTGCTCGGCCACCGCCTCGCACAGCGTCGCCACCCAGTCGTTGTCGGCCTTGGCGAAGTCCGACAGCACGTGGCCGTGCACCAGTTCCTTGACGCCGGGATGACCGATGCCGAGGCGCACGCGGCGATAGTCGTTGCCGATATGCGCCGAGATCGACCGCAGGCCGTTGTGGCCGGCGATACCGCCGCCGATCTTCACCCGCACCTTGCCCGGCGGCAGCTCGAGCTCGTCATGGAACACCGTGACGTCGCCGGGCGCGATCTTGAAGAAGCTCGCCGCCTCCTGAACGCTACGGCCGGACTCGTTCATGTAGGTCGTCGGCTTGAGCAGGATCACGCGCTCAAGTCCGAGCGTGCCTTCCGAGGTCTCGCCCTGAAAACGACGACGCCATGGCGCAAAGCCATGGCGTCGCGCGATCTCGTCGACGGCCATGAAGCCGATATTGTGCCGGTTACGTGCGTATTTCGCGCCGGGATTGCCGAGCCCAACAAAGAGTCGCATGACGCGGCGCGCCCCTCAGCCAGCGCGCGATCAGGAACCGCGCGCCAGCTCATCTGAGAGATTACTTCTTCTTGTCGCCGCCGGCGGGAGCCTTGGCAGCGGCGGCAGGTGCAGCAGCGCCCGCAGCCGGAGCCGCGGCGCCAGCGGCCGGAGCCGCCGCAGCAGCGCCCGGAGCCGCAGCCGCAGCCGCGGCCTTCTGCTCTTCGGCGTAGCCGGACGGCGGCACGATGGTGACGAGGGTCGCGTCCTCACGGGTCAGCGCCTTCACGCCGGCCGGCAGCTTGACGTCGGACAGATGCAGCGAGTGACCGATTTCGAGCGCGCCGACGTCGGCCTCGATGTACTGCGGAATGCTCTCGACGCCGCATTCGAGCTCGATCGCGTGGGCGACGATGTTGACGGTGCCGCCGCGCTTCACGCCCGGGGAGCTTTCCGCCTTCACGACGTGCAAGGGCACGCTGATGCGGATGGTGGCGCCTTCGCCGAGCCGCATGAAGTCGACATGGATCGGGAAGTCCTTGACCGGGTCGAGGTGATAGTCGCGCGGAATCACGCGGTGCTTCTTGCCCTCGAGATCGATGTCCACCAGCGTGGTCAGGAACCGGCCGGCGAGGATGCGCTGGCGCAGTTCGCGATCTTCGATCGAGATCGTCACCGGGGGCTGGTTGTTGCCATAGATCACTCCGGGCACGCGCCCGGCGCGACGCTCAGCCCGGGCGGCCCCCTTGCCGCTCTTCGGACGTGCGGTCGCCTTCAATTCCTTGACGGTCGTCGCCATGTCGTTAAGTCCTTGTTTTTGCAAAAGTTAATGGGCCGCAGCGCGGCCCATGGCATAGCTCGCAGCAAGCCTCCAGGGGTGCGGGGGCCACGAACGTGGCGGGCTTTTACCCGGAAGATGCGGAAATGACAAGGAGAATGGGCTGCCGGGAGCGGGTTCTTACCCTCCCCTGGAGGGGGGAGGGTCGGCTCACATTGAGCGTAGCGAAATGTGAGACGGGGTGGGGTGATCTCTCCCCACGGGCACTGTTCAACGCGGAGGGACCGTCACCCCACCCCGCTCGCGCTACGCGCGATCGACCCTCCCCCTCCAGGGGAGGGTAAGGGTACCCTACCCGCCGAGCTTGGCTTCCAGCGCCGCGATGCGCGCCTTCAGCGCCTCGTTCTCCTCGCGCGCCAGGCGCGCCATGTCCTTGACCGCCTCGAACTCCTCGCGCTTGACCAGATCCATATCGCGCAGGAATTTCTCCGCCTGGGTCCGCATCACCGTGTCGAACTCGCGCTTGACGCCCTGAGCGGCCCCGGCGGCGTCGTTCATCAGGCGGCCGATCTCGTCGAAAAACCGGTTGTTGGTCTGGGTCATGGCGGGCCTCCGATAAACTTTGCGCGAACTCTCCGAAACACAATGGCAATCCGAACGGAGCGGTTCAAGAGCCGCGGGGTGGTAACCTTGTCATGCCCCGGTGTCCTTGCAATCGTACTCGACGTCCCTGCATAAGAAGAATCACAGGGCGCCTGAAGGCGCCGACCGCCGCGATTTCGCTTGGACATTGAAGGCTCGATGCAGCTTCTTCTGATCGACTTCCCCGCCTTCAAGCCGATCGCGCTCGAGATCGGCCCGTTCGCGATCCGCTGGTATGCGCTGGCCTATATCTGCGGCATCGTGTTCGGCTGGCTCTATGCGCGCTCGCTGCTGAAGAACAAGCGGCTGTGGGGCGGACCCGCGCCGATCTCGCTGCTCCAGATCGACGACTTCATCCTCTGGGTGACGCTCGGCATCATCCTCGGCGGCCGCACCGGCTACGTGCTGTTCTACAACCTGCCCTTCTTCATCGATCATCCCGCCGCGATCTTCAGGCTATGGGAGGGCGGCATGTCCTTTCATGGCGGCTTCCTCGGCTGCGTCGTCGCGGTGATGTGGTTTGCCCATCGCAACAAGATCCCGATCCTGTCGCTCGGCGACATCACCACCGCAGTCGCGCCGGTCGGGCTGCTGCTCGGGCGGATCGCCAATTTCATCAATGGCGAATTGTGGGGCCGCGCCACCGATGCGAGCCTGCCCTGGGCCATGATCTTCCCCAACGATCCGACGCAGCTGCCGCGCCATCCGAGCCAGCTCTACCAGGCCGGCATGGAAGGCATCCTGCTGTTCACCGTGCTCGCGGTCATGATCCGCTTCGGTGCCCTGAAGCGGCCCGGCATGATCCTCGGCGCCTTCATCCTGGTCTACGGCCTGGCCCGCATCGCCGGCGAGCATTTCCGCGAACCGGACGCACAGCTTGGTTTCCTCTGGGGCGGGTTAACCATGGGCATGCTGCTCTCGATCCCGATGCTTATCGTCGGCCTCATACTTATTGTATTGGCAGTCAGGCGCGGTGCGCCGCAGCCCGCCCAGGCCATTCGTTAGTTCATTTCGAGAAAGTACGCCGTGACCGACCAGCCGCTACTCGACGAGATCAAGGCGCTGATCAAGGCGTCGGGCCCGATGCCGGTCTGGCGCTACATGGAACTGTGCCTGATGCATCCGCGCCATGGCTATTACGTCTCGCGCGATCCGCTCGGCCGTGAGGGCGACTTCACCACCGCGCCCGAGGTCAGCCAGATGTTCGGCGAGCTGCTGGGCCTGTGGACCGCCTCGGTGTGGAAGCAGATGGGCTCGCCGCAATTCCTGCGGCTGATCGAGCTCGGCCCCGGCCGCGGCACCATGATGGCGGATGCGCTGCGCGCGCTTCGCGTGCTGCCGCCGCTGTACCAGGCCCTCCATATCCACATGGTCGAGGTCAATCCGGTCCTGCGCGAGCGGCAGGGTGCGACGCTGTCCGCCGTGCGCAACATCTCCTGGCACGACAGCATCGACGACGTGCCGGATGGGCCGAGCATTATCCTCGCCAACGAATATTTCGACGTGCTGCCGATCCACCAGATGGTGCGCCTCGAGAACGGCTGGCACGAGCGCGTGATCGAGATCGACGGCAACGGCAGGCTTCAGTTCGGCGCGGCGCCGGAGCCGACCCCGCGCTTCGACGTGCTGCTACCGCCCCTGGTGCGCGCCGCACCTATCGGCGCCGTGTTCGAATGGCGGCCCGACGGCGAGATCATGAAGCTCGCCACCCGCGTGCGCGACCAGGACGGCGCCGCCCTGATCATCGATTACGGCCATCTGCGCAGCGACGCCGGCGACACCTTCCAGGCGATTGCCCGCCACACCTTCGTCGATCCCCTGAAGGCGCCTGGCCAGGCCGACGTCACCGCCCATGTCGACTTCCAGGCGCTGGCGCGCGCGGCCGAGGACGTCGGCGCGCGCGTGCACGGGCCGGTGACGCAAGGCGACTTCCTCAAGCGCATCGGCATCGATACGAGGGCTGCCGCTTTGATGCAGAAGGCCACGCCGGAAGTCGCCACCGACATTTCGATCGCGCTCAAGCGCCTGACCGACACCGGGCGCAGCGGCATGGGCTCGATGTTCAAGGTGCTCGGCATCTCCGAGCCGCGGCTGACGGGCATTGCCGGCCTCAGCGATTTCGAACAGGCCGGAGGCAATTGATGACGCTCACCTCCTCGCTGCTGGCAGCGGTGCCCGGCCTGCGCCATGCCTTCTTCACGCGCGAAGGCGGCGTCTCCGGCGGCATCTATGCCGCGCTGAACGGCGGGCTCGGCTCCAACGACGATCAGGGCCTCGTTGCGGAGAACCGCCGCCGCATGGCCGAACATGTCGGTGTCGGCGCGGACCGCTTCCTCAGCCTGCACCAGATCCACTCGCCCGACGTGCTGGTTGCCGAGACACCATGGCCGAGCGGGCCGCGGCCGAAGGGTGATGCGCTGGTGACGAAAACGCCCGGCATCGCGCTCGGCGTCTCCACCGCCGATTGCGGACCGGTGCTGTTCGTCGATCCCCATGCACGCGTGATCGGCGGCGCACATGCCGGCTGGAAAGGCGCGCTCACCGGCGTGCTGGAGGCGACGATCTCGGCGATGGAGGATCTCGGCGCCACCCGCGGCGGCATCATCGCCGCGATCGGGCCGCTGATCCGGCAGGACAGCTACGAGGTCGGCAACGAGTTCGTGGCGCGCTTCGTCGAGGCGGATGCGGACAACGCCATGTTCTTCATCCCCTCGGTGCGCGAGGGACACGCGATGTTCGATCTCGCCGGCTTCATCCGCCAGCGGCTCGAGGCCGCCGGCATCCTGATGATCGACGATCTCGGCCTCGACACCTATGCCGACGAGCGCTTCTTCAGCTATCGCCGCTCGGTGCATCGCAAGGAGCCGGATTACGGCCGCCACGTCCATGCGATCGCGCTCGAAGCGTGAACACAAGGGCAACGCACCGTGGCATTCCGGGGCTCGCGAAGCGAGAACCCGGAATCCATCGGGCGGCAATTCACGCGGAGAAATGGATTCCTGGCTCGCGCCAAGCGGCGCCCCCCGGATACACTGTGTGTCCGTGTCGCCGCCGCCCTAGACCTTAATCGATTTTAACGATATCGCTGCCCTCCATAATGAGGGACGCGTCATTCATCCTGGGCCGTGCGGGTTCGCGCGTGCTGGCAGCCATGCTGCTGGCGGCTGCGACCGCGCTTGGCGGCTGTGCCGGCGGTGGCGGCGCCGCCAATTCCTATGCGATGGCGCCGAGCACCGGCTCGGGCGCGACGGTGGCGTTCGAATCGATCGACGGGCCGCCGCCGCAGGTGTTCGACCGCATGGTCGGCGTGCTCGACAGCGAATCCAAGCTGCGCAGCCTGTCCGTGGTCTCCCGCGAGGGCTCGGCCGCCTACCGCGTGCGCAGCTACCTCTCCGCCCAGATCGTCCGCGGCAAGACCGTGATCGCCTGGGTCTGGGACGTCTACGACGCCAATCAGCAGCGCGCGCTGCGCCTGTCCGGCGAGGAACCGACCTCGGTCAAGGCCGGCCGCGACGCGTGGGCGGCCGCCGACGATCTGGTGCTGCGGAAGATCGCCCAGGCCGGATTCAGCGGACTTTCCAACATGATCAACGGCACGCCGGACACGCCTAGCGCAGCGCCTGGCTTGCGGGGACCGGCGGTGGCGAGCGTGATTCCCGAGGCGCCGACGTCGGACATGCCGTCCTCCGCGCTCGGCTATGCCGAGCGATAACCCCCGCTAAACCACGGCCTCAAGTTGCGGCCAAACCGTTGGCCCGACTCAGGATTTTCGAAGGGAAAACGTAGCCTTCCGGGTTGCCATTGCAGCCTCCCGCCTGATATTTCCTCGCCCGTCGTAACCGTGCTTCCAGTGGGATCTGAGATGTTGAACGTCGTATCCAGCAAAGCGCGGGAGGAAGCGTCTATGTCGGCCAAAAACGGCTCCATCAAGCTCGTCGCCGGCAACTCCAATCCGGCCCTCGCGCAGGCGATCGCGCAAGGCCTCGACCTGCCGCTGACCAAGGCGGTGGTGCGGCGCTTCGCCGACATGGAGATCTTCGTCGAGATCCAGGAGAACGTCCGCGGCTCGGATGCCTTCGTCATCCAGTCGACCTCGTTTCCCGCGAACGACCATCTGATGGAGCTCCTGATCATCACCGACGCGCTGCGCCGCTCCTCGGCGCGCCGCATCACCGCGGTGCTGCCCTATTTCGGCTACGCCCGGCAGGACCGCAAATCGGGCTCGCGCACGCCGATCTCGGCCAAGCTCGTCGCCAATCTGATCACGCAGGCCGGCGTCGACCGCGTCATGACGCTCGACCTGCATGCCGGCCAGATCCAGGGCTTCTTCGACATTCCGACCGACAATCTCTATGCGGCGCCGCTGATGGTGCGCGACATCAAGGACAAGTTCGACCTCTCCAAGGTGATGGTGATCTCGCCCGACGTCGGCGGCGTGGCCCGCGCGCGCGGCCTCGCCAAGCGCATCAACACCCCGCTCGCGATCGTCGACAAGCGCCGTGAGCGCCCGGGCGAATCCGAGGTCATGAACGTGATCGGCGATGTCGCCGGCTACACCTGTATCCTCGTCGACGACATCGTCGATTCCGGCGGCACGCTGGTGAATGCGGCCGACGCACTGCTCGCCAAGGGCGCCAAGGACGTCTACGCCTACATCACCCACGGCGTGCTCTCCGGCGGCGCGGCGGCCCGCATCTCCGGCTCCAAGCTGAAGGAGCTGGTGATCACCGACTCAATCCTGCCGACGGAGGCGGTGACCAAGGCGCCGAACATCCGCACGCTGCCGATCGGCAGCCTGATCTCGGATGCGATCGCGCGCACGGCGGCGGAAGAGTCGGTGTCGAGCCTGTTCGACTGATTTTTTCGATCCGAGAGGTCTCGTAGGGTGGGCAAAGGCGCAAAGCGCCGTGCCCACCTTTTTTCATTTGCGAGAGAAGGTGGGCACGCTTGCGCTTTGCCCACCCTACGGCAGCCTGCCTACCCCACGATCCCCGCGGCGACCTGACCGCGCAGGCGCTCCAGGCCGAGCAAGGTCTCGGCACAGGCTGCCGCGACTTCCACGCCCTTGATGGCAAAGTGCTTGCGGAAAAAGTCGTAGTGCACCTCGGTCTCGTGGAATTGCTGTGGCGTCAGCACCGCTGAGAACACCGGCACCTCGGTGCGCAGCTGCACGTCCATCAAGGCCTTGATCACGGTGTCGGCGACGAATTCGTGGCGATAGATGCCGCCGTCGACGACGAGGCCGGCCGCGACGATCGCGGTGTAGCGACGCGTCTTGGCGAGGACCTGCGCGTGCAGCGGGATCTCGAACGAGCCCGGCACCTCGAACACGTCAACATGGGTGAGGTGCCTTGCCTCCGCCTCCTTCAGGAAGGCGATGCGGGCCTCCTCGACCACGTCGCGATGCCAGCAGGCCTGTACGAAAGCCACCCGCTGCGGCTTGGCGAAGCGCGGATGCCCGGTCGCGGGTCCTTGCGGAACCGGCGGCGGTTGGACTTCTGAGTTTTGGACTTGGGGGTCTTGCAACATCTGATTCATGGCTTTCCTCGGTTTAAGGACCAGAATCAGGGCACACGGAACGACAAGCAGCCGCACCTTGCGATGCGTCTGCCACCGACCGTTCTCTTTCATCCGGACTTTGACCGTCGGCTTCGGAGTTGCACCGAATCTGCTGACCCTTCCCTTCGGGTTACCCCTTGGGGAAGGCGCTCGCGGGCTTGGGCCTTTCGGCCCTTACCGCCGGTGGGGACTTTCACCCCGCCCTGAGAACATCGGCCGCTCGGGATGAACGGCCTAGGCGGAAATATGCCGCCGGCGTGCCGGCGCGGCAAGCGCGTTCCGCATGGGCAAATCGCATGGTCCCATGCCGGCGTAGAGGTCCTGTTGGCGGTCCGGCCCTCGCGGGACGGAATTAACGATTGGCGCCCCCGAATCCGATTCCGGTTTGTTCTCCTCGATCGGGATCCGAGGCTTTCGACGTTAAGAATTGTGGCGGAGATGAGCTGTGGACGAACGAGTCCTGGCTTGTGGACGGACTCCGGACCCCGTTGCGCAGATTCCGCAAATCACATCACTTGATCCGCGACAGGCCCGCGCTGATCCGAGGGGATCGCAACAGCGACCTGGGGATCGCAAGAGCGACCCTGAGGGATCGCAGCAGCGACGTTGAGGGAGAGCGTGCCGGGCCGACCGCGTGCGTATCAAGGACAACAAGAAGGCAAGAGGTCGAGACGGCATGTCCCTGCTCGAAGGCACTATCGATTCCAGAAGCCATCCGCTCGCGGTGGTCGAGGATATCGCTGCCAGCAACAACTGGCCGTTCGAACGCTCCGGCGAAGACGAACTCACGATTGTCTCGAAGGGACAATGGACCGACTACCAGCTCTCCTTCACCTGGATGGGCGAGATCGAGGCGCTGCATCTGGCCTGCGCCTTCGACATGAAGATTCCGCACGCGCGCCGCGGCGAGGTGCAGCGGCTCGTCGCCGCCGTCAACGAGCAGCTGTGGGTCGGTCATTTCGATCTGTGGACCAACACCGGCATGGTGATGCACCGCCAGGCCCTGGTGCTGCCGGGCGGCCTCACCGCCTCGACCGCGCAATGCGAGGCCATGCTTGCCGGCGCCATCCATGCCTGCGAGCGCTATTTCCCCGCGTTCCAGTTCGTGGTGTGGGCGGGCAAGACCACGACCGAGGCCATGGACGCCGCGATGTTCGACACGGTCGGAGAGGCGTAGGGCTCGCAATGCATGGGGAGCCGCAGCTCCCTCCCTACGTCATCCCGGACAAGCGCGCCCAAAGCGCGCGCCGATCCGGGATCCATACCGCGTGATGCCCCTCGTGGCACGCGGCTTGTTGCCAACACCTCGATCCACTAGAACCGCCTGTGGTCCCCGCTTTCGCGGGGACGACACTGAGTGTGTGGCAGCGGCGATGGCAAACAACCCCCTTCAAAACATCACCGGCACCATCCTGCTCGCCGGCGTCGGCAAGATGGGCGGCGCGATGCTGACCGGATGGCTCTCGGGCGGGCTCGACCCGCGCCGCGTCGCCGTGATCGATCCGCATCTCTCCCCCCAGATCACCGCGCTCGCCGCCAGGGGCGTCGCGCTCAATCCCGATGCGACGACGGCAGGCCCCGTCGAGACGCTGGTCGTCGCGGTCAAGCCGCAGATGTTCCGCGAGGCCGGCGCCAGGTTGAAAGCGTTCGTCTCGGACAAGACCTCGGTGGTCTCGATCATGGCGGGAACCACGATCGCCTCGCTCCAGGAGGTCTGCGGCGGCGCCGTGGTGCGCGCGATGCCGAACACGCCGGCCGCGATCGGCCGCGGCATCACCGTCGCCGTCGCGGCCAACGACGTCAGCACCGCGCAGCGCGCACTGGCCGACGCGCTGCTGCGCGCCACCGGCGCGGTCGAATGGGTCGAGGACGAAGGCCTGATGGACGCGGTGACCGCCGTCTCCGGCTCCGGGCCGGCCTATGTGTTCCTGCTCGCCGAGGAGCTGGCACGCGCCGGCGTCGAAGCGGGTCTGCCCGAGGCGCTCGCGACGAAGCTCGCGCGCCAAACCGTCTCCGGCTCCGGCGAGCTGCTGCACCAGTCCGAGCTGCCCGCCGGCACGCTACGCCAGAACGTCACCTCGCCCGGCGGCACCACCGCCGCAGCGCTCAATGTGCTGATGGGAGAGCCGGGCCTGCGCGAGTTGATGATCCGCGCGATTGCGGCTGCGACAAAGCGGTCGAAGGAATTGGCAAAGTAGGCAGAGAGCGGTTCGGACCCGGCCCCCGGGCAGTCCGAATGCGAGGCGATCCTGGCTGCTGCCGACAGGGAGAGCGATCGTGAACCTCTACGCGAAACTTCTCGAACGACAAGCCGGCGGTCGCCCCATCAGGATCGGACTGATCGGAGCGGGCAAATTCGGTGCAATGTACCTTCATCAGGTGCTGCGCACACCCGGCGTCCATCTCGTCGGAATTGCCGACCTTGCGCCGTCTCGCGCCCGCGAAAACCTGAATCGCGTCGGCTGGCGTTCCGAGCAATTCGCCGCGACCTCGCTCAACGACGCCCTCAAGAATGGCACGACGTTCCTGACCGACGACTGGGCAGCGCTGGTGAAGTGCGGCGGCATCGAGGTGATCGCCGAGTGCACCGGCAATCCGGTCGCGGCGGTCGAACACTGTCTTGGCGCCTTTGCCAACGGCAAGCCCGTCATCAACGTGACCGTCGAGGCCGACGCCTTCTGCGGACCGATCCTCGCGCAAAGAGCAAGGCAAGCCGGCGTGATTTACAGCCTCGCCTATGGCGATCAGCCGGCCCTCGCCTGCGACCTCGTCGATTGGGCAAGGGCCTGCGGTTTCCCGGTCGTCGCGGCCGGCCGCGGCCACAAATGGCTGCCGCACTATCGGGAGTCGACGCCTGAGACGGTCTGGGACCATTGGGGCCTCTCAGCCGAGCAAGCCGCGCGCGGCGGCATGAACCCAAAGATGTTCAACGCATTCCTCGACGGCTCCAAGCCAGCGATCGAATCCGCCGCGATCGCAAATGCAACTGGCTTGACAGCGCCCTCGCAAGGCCTCGCATTCCCGCCGGGATCGGTCGACGACATCCCGACGCTGATGCGCCCCCGCTCCGAAGGCGGCGTCTTGGAATCCAAGGGCCAAGTCGAAGTTGTATCCTGTCTGGCGGCGGACGGCAAACCGATCCCCAACGACATCCGCAAGGGCGTCTGGGTCTGCTTCGAAGGCGACAGCGAGTACATCCGCAACTGCTTCCAGGAGTACAGCGTCGTCACCGATCCGAGCGGCAGCTATATGAGCTCCTACAAGAAGTGGCATCTCATCGGCCTGGAGCTTGGAATTTCGGTCGCCTCGATCGGGCTGCGGAAGGAGGCGACGGGCGTCGCAACGACGTTCAACGCCGATGTTGCGGCGACCGCCAAGAAGGATCTGCGTGCGGGAGACATGCTGGATGGAGAAGGCGGCTACACGGTCTTCGGAAAGCTGACGCCGGCCAGCACGTCACTTGCAAAGGGGTATTTGCCGCTCGGGCTCGCCCACAATGTGCGATTGACCAGGGCTGTCGCAAAGGATTCCTGCGTCACCTGGGCCGATGTGGCGATCGACGAGACCCTGCCTGCCGTGCGCATCCGAAGGGAGCAAGAAGCGCTTTATTCGTCGCGGGGAGCGCCCTAGAAGTGCCGTAGGGCAGGCAGTCCACGATCTGTATCCATCACGGAGCACTGGTGGGCACGCGCTTTGCGCCTTTGCATACCTTACGGCACCGTACCTCGCTACGCCCCAAGCCGTTTGTTGAACATCTCGACATTGACGAGACCGCGCGCGTGGCGGCCCTCGCCGAGCTTGCGCGTGCCCTCGAACGCCTCGACCTCGAAACGGATGACGCGCCGCTCGACCGCAACGACCTTCGCGGTGGTGCGCACCGTCGCGCCGACGAGGGCGGCCGCGAGATGGCGGATGTCGACCTCGGTGCCGACAGTGACCCAGCCCGGCTGCAGCGCTGAGCGGATCGCATCGCCCGAGGTCATCTCCATCTCCAGGATCATCATCGGAGTTGCGTAGACGAAGGGCATGCCGGGCACGAAATGCCCGACCGTGCGCTCGGCCGGCACCACCAGCGTGCGCTCGGCGCTCATGCCGATCGTGATGAAATCGCGTGCGTCCATGGGTCTTGCTCGATGTCGTCCCGGACAAGCGCGCCTTAAGCGCGCGCCGATCCGGAACCCATAACCACCGGATCGAGTTTGGCGAAGACCCGGGGTTCCCAACCTGCCCATAACCACTCCCTGTGGTTATGGACCCCGGATCGGCGCTGACGCTTGTCCGGGACGACAGTGGTGATTGACGCTTGAGAAGTGGCTACTTCTTCGCTGCCGCCGCGCGTTCCACGAAGGTCTTGCCGCCCTTCATCTTGTGGCGGAGCGGGGCTTCGTTGATCTGGATGACGACGGCATCGGCATCGACGCCGAGATTCTTCACCAGCGCCTGTGTGATGTCGCGCATCATGCCGGCCTTCTGCTCGTCGGTGCGGCCTTCGGCCATGCTGATGGTGATCTCAGGCATCGTTGTCTCCCTGCTGCTTTCGTCATGGCCGGGCGTGTCCCGGCCATTCACGTTCTTCCCATCAAACAAGACGTGGATGCCCGGGACAAGCCCGGGCGTGGCGGCCAGCCGGAATGGCTATCCCCACTTTACGTCATGGCGGGCCAGGACCTCGCGCACTTTCGCGACGAGATCGGCTTCGCTGCACGAGAACTGCGCCGGGCGGCTCTCGCGCCATTCCTGGTTGGACGCGATCGCGGCGGCCGCCTTGGCGCCTTCGATCAGGTCCTTGATCTGCAGCTCGCCGCGCGCCTTCTCGTCGGAGCCCTGGATGATCACGCAGGGTGAGTTGCGGCGATCGGCATATTTGAGCTGGTTGCCCATGTTCTTGGGGTTGCCGAGATACAGCTCCGCCCGGATGCCGGCATTGCGCAATGATGCCACCATCTTCTGATAGTCGGCGACGCGGTCGCGGTCGAACACGGTGACGACGACGGGACCGAAGTCCGGCTTGGTATCGAGCTTGCCGAGCAGCGTCAGCGCGGCCTGCAAGCGCGACACGCCGATCGAGAAGCCGGTCGCCGGCACCGGCTCGCCGCGGAAGCGCGAGACGAGGCCGTCATAGCGCCCGCCGCCGCCGACCGAGCCGAAGCGCACCGGGCGGCCCTTCTCGTCCTTGGTCTCGAGCAGGAGCTCAACCTCGTAGACCGGGCCGGTGTAATATTCGAGGCCGCGCACGACGGAGGGATCGATCTTGATGCGGTCTGCGCCGTAACCAGATGCAGTGACCAGCTTGGCAATCTCTTCCAGCTCGCTCACGCCGGCTTGACCGACCGGGCTCTTGGCGAGGTAGGTGTCTGCGGCGGCAACGGCCTCTTTCCAGTCGTCGCGCGGCTTTGTGATGGCGAGAACGACGTCGGCTTCGGCTTCGCTCAGATTGGCGCCCTTGGTGAAGTCGCCCTTGCCTTCTTCGCCGCCGTCCCAGCGTCCGGGACCGAGCAGCTTGCGCACCTCGTCGGCGGAAAACTTGTCGAGCTTGTCGATCGCGCGCAGCACCGTCAGCCGGCGCGCCGCGTTCTCCTCACCCGCGAGCCCAATGGCTTCCAGCACGCCGTCGAGCACTTTCCGGTTGTTCACCTTGACCACGTACTGGCCGCGCGCGATGCCGAGCGCTTCCATAGTGTCCGCGGCCATCATACAAATCTCGGCGTCCGCCGCCGGGGTCGCCGAGCCGACCGTGTCGGCATCGAACTGCATGAACTGGCGGAAGCGGCCGGGGCCCGGCTTCTCGTTGCGGAAGACATAGCCGACGCGATAGCTGCGATAGGGAAGGACCAGCGCGTCGGTGCCGTAGCGCTCGCCGACATAGCGGGCCAGCGGCGCGGTCAGGTCATAGCGCAGGCTGATCCACTGCTCGTCGTCGTCCTGGAACGAGAACACGCCCTCGTTCGGACGGTCCAGGTCGGGCAGGAACTTGCCGAGCGCGTCGGTATATTCCATCGCCGGCGTCTCGACCGGCTCGAAGCCGTAGAGCTCGTAGACGGCGCGGATCTTCTCGACCATCTCGCGCGTCGCCCGGATCGCGGCGGGATCGCGATCCTCGAGCCCGCGCGGCAGACGCGCCTTCAGTTTCTGGGATTTTTTGGGTTTCTCGGCCATGCGCGGCGTTTACCAGCCGGGGCGCGAGGCGGCAACTGCCCTACGGCTGCTCCATCCGCGCCCGCAGCGCATCGGCGTCCGCCTTCGGCAGCGATTTCAGCGTCGGCTTGATGGTTTCGCCACCGACGATCTTGCCGTTGCGCATGAACATCCAGTCGGAGATGTCGGCCTCGGTGAACGAAACCTTGTCGCCGGCATGCTTGCCCGGCAGATCGCGGGGCTGGTTGGCAAACTGGCCGGTAAAGGTCCCGCCGGGCTGCTTCTTCACCTCGCCGATCCAGATGTGCTCGCCGCCCTTGCGGGTCGCAAAGCGCACCTTCAGGGCGTGCCCGGTTTCGGACGGCTTCTGTGCCTCGTAGGAGGCCCAGAAGGCCGGCAGCGTGCCGCGGGCCCGCGCCATCGCTGCATTCATCTCGGGATCGCCAGTGCGCACGTCGACGATCGGCGAGCGGTCTTGCGCGACAACCTCGTGCGTGGGGCCGATCGTCAGGATGCCGAACACCGAGATGCCGGTGATTGCGGCGAGAACGACCCATTTGATGGGCTGGGGGAGTCTGGTTGCCATGAGTGCGATGTCCAGGATGACTTGATGTTTCCTGGGCTTTGTCGCGGGATCGAGGCGGGGCGTTCATGGTGTCGGCCTTTCGCCTCTCCCCGCTTGCGGGGAGAGGGAGACACTCAAAACACCTTCCTGATCCAGTTGTGCGGATCGTTGGTGCGGCCGTACTGGATGTCGACGAGCTGCTTGCGCAGGCCCATGGCGACGGGGCCGGCGGCGCCGCCCGAGATCTCGAAATCGCCGCTGACCGAACGCACCTTGCCGATCGGCGAGATCACGGCGGCGGTGCCGCAGGCAAAGGCTTCCTTCAGCCGGCCGCTGGCGGCATCCTTGCGCCACTGCTCGAGCGAATACGGCTCCTCGCGCACGGTCTTGCCGGCATCGCGGGCGAGCGTGATGATGGAATCGCGGGTGATGCCGGGCAGGATGGTGCCGAGCGGCGGGGTCGAGAGCGAGCCGTCGTCGAACACGAAGAAGATGTTCATGCCGCCGAGCTCCTCGACGTAGCGGCGCTCGATCGCATCGAGGAAGACGACCTGATCGCAGCCGTGCTGCATCGCCTCCGCCTGCGCGCGCAGGCTGGCAGCATAATTGCCGCCGCATTTGACCGCGCCGGTGCCGCCGACCGCGGCGCGCGTGTAGTTCTCCGACACCCAGATCGAGACCGGCGCAGGGCCGCCCTTGAAATAGGAGCCGACCGGCGAGGCGATGACCGAGAAGATGTATTCGGACGACGGCTTGACGCCGAGGAAGGTCTCGCTCGCGATCATAAAGGGACGCAGATAGAGACTGCCCTCGCCGCCCGGCATCCAGGCGCGGTCGATGCGCACGACCTGCTCGACCGCCTCGATGAAGACGTCCTCGGGCAGCTGCGCCATCGCCATGCGGTCGGCGGAATCCCTGAAGCGGCGCGCATTGGCGTCGGGCCGGAACAGGTTCACGCCGCCATCGTCGCGCTTGTAAGCCTTCAGGCCTTCGAAGATCTCCTGCGCGTAGTGCAGCACGGCGCCGGCCGGATCGAGCTGGAAATTGGCGCGCGCTTCGATCTTCGCCTCGTACCAGCCGCCCTTGGCCTGGTTGTAGCGGACGATCGCCATGTGATCGGTGAAGACCCGCCCGAAGCCGGGGTCGACCAGCTTGGCGACGCGGTCCTTCTCGGGCGTCGGATGGGTTGCGGGCTGGATGTCGAATGTCATGCTCATGTCCTTGGCTCCCGCTGCCGGTAACGGCGCTGTTTCTCACGCCCGCCCGCCCCGTCGGGGCCGGCCGGCTTGATTGGTTTCTGGCCGGACCCCGTCGCCAGCCTTGTTACGGCCGGTTTCCCGTGGCCAGCATGTCGTTGAGGACATGCTTTTGCGGGAGGCGGAAGTCCAGTATGTTTTGCCGAAATGCCGCTCGACAATCGCACGGTAGATCTGATCCGGCCGTCGTCGCCTGTCCGGCTCTTTCCGCCGTCCCGCTTCGATGCCGCCCGCCGCGAAACGACCTAAAATTTCGTGCGGGCTGATCGTTTTGTAACATTGAACCCAAGATACGTCAATATGCCTGACATAAATTTCGCGAGTCCCGCTGAAGACGCCGCCGAGCCCCGGCCGGCGGCAGGCGATGGAGGCAATTTGCGCTGGGATATCATCGAGCTGCTGTTCTTCGCCTATCGCGATTTCGTCGGCGATCCTGACCAGGAGCTGGAGGCTTTCGGCTTCGGCCGGGCCCATCACCGGGTCATGCACTTCGTCTACCGCTATCCCGGCCTCAAGGTCGCCGACCTGCTCGACGTCCTGCGCATCACCAAGCAATCGCTCGGCCGCGTGCTCAAGCAGCTCCTGGACGAGGGCTACATCGTGCAGAAGACCGGTGACAACGACCGCCGCCAGCGCCTGCTCTATGCGACGCCGAAAGGCGAGGCGCTGGTGCAGAAGCTCGCCGGGCTGCAGACCACGCGGATCACCAAGGCGCTCGCCGAGATCGGTCCGCAGGACGCCGAGACGGTCAAGCGCTTCCTGCGCGCGATGATCGATCGGGACGATCCGGACAAGGTGCTCGAGACCATCTTCGCTTCCGTCAATCAAACCACCAAGGAGTGACCGTGTCGCTCGCTGCCACTCTCGCCCGCCCGCCGGCGCGCCCTGCCGACGACGCGCCGCATCTGCTGCTGGTCGACGACGACCGCCGCATCCGCGATCTGCTCTCGCGCTTCCTTGCCGGCGAGGGCTACCGCGTCACCACCGCCGCGAGCGCCGGCGATGCACGATCGAAATTGCTGGGTCTGCATTTCGACCTCTTGATCCTCGACGTGATGATGCCCGGCGAGACCGGCTTCGATCTCGCCCGCTTCATCCGCACATCCTCCTCGGTGCCGATCGTGATGCTCACGGCGCGGCACGAGGCGGAGGCCCGCATCGAGGGCCTGCAGATCGGCGCCGACGACTACGTGGCAAAGCCGTTCGAGCCGCGCGAGCTGGCGCTGCGCATCAACAACATCCTCAAGCGCGCCGCCCCGCCGCCGCAGGCCACGACGATCGAGAAGATCGCCTTCGGTCCCTACATCTACCACCTCGAGCGCGGCGAGCTGCGCCAGGGCGAGGAGGTCATCCACCTCACCGACCGCGAGCGCGAGATGCTGCGCATTCTCTCGGAGACGCCGGGCGAGACCGTGCCGCGCAGCGCGCTGACCGGCAATGGCAGCGTCAACGAGCGCGCCGTCGACGTGCAGATCAACCGCCTCCGTCGCAAGATCGAGACCGACCCCGCCAATCCGCTGTTCCTCCAGGCGGTGCGCGGCATCGGCTACCGGCTGGTGGCCTCGCCATAAATCAAGTGAAGCGCGCCAGATGAGCACGATCGATACCGGCCTGACGCTTCTGAAGAGCGCCGCCGGCCGCGTCTCCGCCGCCAATGGCTGGATGGGCAACGCGTTCAAGGGCTGGATGCCGACCGGCCTCTACGCCCGCGCGCTCCTCATCATGATCGTGCCGATGGTGGTGCTGCAATCGGTCGTCGCCTTCGTGTTCATGGAGCGGCACTGGAACACGGTGACGCGCCGTCTCTCGGCCGCGGTGGTGCAGGACATCGCCGCCCTGATCGACGTCTACAAGGGCTATCCGCAGGACCGGGATCGCGACCAGATCCGCCGCATCGCCCAGCAGCGGCTCGGCCTTGTGGTCGATTTCCTGCCCGCCGGCGACATGCCGCCGCCGGGGCCGAAGCCGTTCTTCTCGCTGCTCGACCAGACCCTGTCGGTGCAGCTCGGCCGCCAGATCGGACGCTCGTTCTGGATCGACACGGTCGGCCGCTCCAACCTCGTCGAGATCCGCATCCAGCTCGACGATGCCGTGATGCGCGTGTTCGCACAGCGCAGCGCCGCCTATGCCTCGAACTCGGAGATCTTCCTGTTCTGGATGGTCGGCACGTCCTCTATCCTGCTGATCGTCGCGGTGCTGTTCCTGCGCAACCAGATCAAGCCGATCCTGCGGCTTGCCGACGCCGCCGAAAGCTTCGGCAAGGGCCGCGAGGCGCCGAACTTCCGCCCGCGCGGCGCGCGCGAGGTGCGGCGCGCCTCCGTCGCCTTCCTCGAGATGAAATCGCGCATCGAGCGCACCATGGAGCAGCGCACCGCGATGCTCGCCGGCGTCAGCCACGATCTGCGCACCATCCTGACCCGCTTCAAGCTCGAGCTGGCGCTGATCGGCGACAGCCCCGAGCTCGAAGGCATGCGCAAGGACGTCGACGAGATGTCGATGATGCTGGAGGATTACCTCGCCTTCGCGCGCGGCGATTCCGGCGAGCAGTCGCAGCCGACCGACATGGCGCAGGCGCTGGAGGAGCTGCGCAGCGATGCCGAGCGCCATGGCCACACCGCGACCGTCGCCTTCCACGGCCTGCCGGTGGTGACGGTGAAGCCGGCCTCGTTCAAGCGCTGCCTCGCCAACCTCGTCACCAACGCGGCGCGCTACGGCAAGAACATCGCCATCACCGGCCAGCGCGATCACCGTTATTTGACCGTGACGGTCGACGACGACGGCCCGGGCATCCCTGCGCATTTGCGCGAAGAAGTGTTCAAGCCGTTCCTGCGGCTGGACAACGCCCGCAACCAGGACGAAGGCGGCACCGGCCTTGGCCTTGCCATCGCCCGCGACATCGCCCGCTCCCACGGCGGCGACATCACGCTCGGCGACAGCCCGATGGGCGGATTGCGGGCGAGCGTGCGGATCCCGGTGTAGGTCGCTTCACCTCTCCCCGTAAGAACGGGGCGAGGGAGCGCACCAACTTCCGAGCGACTACTCACCCTACTTCGGCAGCAGCGCCTTCAGCTTGTCCATGTCGCGCACGTTCATCTTGAAGCCGCCGGGCATCACGATGTCGCCGGGCTTCTGGTCCGGCTTGCACGCCCCCAGCCATTTTGCTTGCAGCGTCATGGTCGTCTCGCGCCCCGCAGCGCCGGCGGCGCCGCCTTTCGCGTGCGATGTCGTCTTCACCGTATAGGCCGAGTTGAAATCGCCCGTGATCTCGGCGTGCGGTCGTGTTGACGCCGGCGACACTGCACTCGGAATCGCTGACATAGCCGGTGGCGGTCTTCTTGATCTCCTGCTTGGCGCAGATCTGCTTGGCCATCGGGGAGACGTTGTTGCTCATCTCCTTGTCGACGGTCTCGTCGGTGCAATGCTGCATGGTCATCTCGGGCACGGGCGAGCCTGAGGTGGCCAGCTTCATTTCCCAGAGGCCGGCCTTGCGCACCGGTAGATCGTCGGCGCTGGCGCTGCCCGCCGTCACCGCGAGGCAAAGCACCGAGCCGAGCAAAGCGAGTTTGCGCGTCATGGGGTCTCCGAACTGAGAGATTACGACGTTACGACAACGCCTCAGTAGAGCGTGCGGATCGGCTGCTCGGCGGCGCCGTAGGGCACCCAGCGGCAGGAGAACGAGATGTAGCCGCCCTCATAAGCCTGCACGCCCAGGAATTTGACCACCTTGCCGTAGCGCGCGCAGTGATCGACCGCGACCTGCCGGGCATCGACCTGGGTGGCCATCGAATAGGCGATGATGCCGCCGGTGTCGTTGCCCTTGAACGGCGGCACATAGTCGGCACGCGCCGACTGGCTCGCCGTCATACCCGAGGCAACCAGGCTGGCGAGAAGACCCGCGGCCGCAATGATTCGCATTCCCGTCACTCCAATTGGCTGGCCGCCAGTCTACGGTGCCGGGATGGAAGTGGAAAGAACCGAAGCCGTGCCGACCGCGACCTTGTGGTCAAGTCCTGGCGAAGTGTTGCCGCGCTGCACTTGACCTCCCCTGGCCTTCGCGGCACCGTCCGACCTTCGCAAGACCTTAGCTGTCCGGATTGTCCATGCGCGCCCCCTCCCTGAAATCGTTCCGCTATGCCGCCGTGCTCGGCCTCATGCTCGGGGCGGTGTCGCTCGGCGAGGCCAGGGCCGCCAATCCGCTGGAGATGAATTTCTGGCTCAGCGGACCGCGCTATGACGGCGCCGTCGCCGGTTGCGACCGGGCGCTGCCGACGATCGCGACCCAGTTCTGGGAAAAGGAAAGCACGTTCTGGAATTCCTCGTTGAAGATCACCGGCTTCTCCGCCGTTCACGAGACCGCGTTCCGGCCCTGGCAGTCCGACAACATCCCGCGCCGCTATTGCAGCGCTGACGCCATGCTCACCGACGGCAAGGTGCGCAAGGTGCACTACTCGCTCATCGAGGATGGTGGCTTCGCCGGCTACGGCAGCGGCGTCGAATGGTGCGTGGTCGGGCTCGACCGCAATTGGGCCTACAATCCGGCCTGCCGCGCCGCCAGGCCTTGAGTCCGGGGCACCCTGCGTCGGCCATCAGCGGTCAAACGGCGGTCGCCGGAATTTTGTTCTTGAAATGTTCTTTTCGCCTGCTAGGCTTCCTTGCACAGTCTAGTTGAGGGGCGTTGCCATGTTTCATCCCGGATTGCATTCCTTCTCTCGCCTAGTGATCTCGCTGGCCCTTTCCCTGATCCTGGCCGCCGGCCTGGCCTCGTTCGCCGGTGACGCCATGGCCCAGGACAAGCGGCAGAACGCACCGGGCGAGTTCGATTTCTATGTGCTGGCGCTGTCGTGGTCGCCCTCGTTCTGCGAGGAAGCGGCCGAGCGCGGCGGCCGTTCCCAGATGCAATGCGGCGGACGGCCCTATGCGTTCGTGGTGCATGGGCTGTGGCCGCAATATGAAGCCGGCTTCCCGGAATATTGTCAGCGCCCGGCACCACGGCTGAACCGCAACATCGTCTCCTCGATGCTCGACCTCATGCCGGCGACGGGCCTGATCTTCAACGAATGGGACAAGCACGGCACCTGCTCGGGGCTCGAGGGCCGCAGCTATTTCGAGACGATCCGCAAAGCGCGCGCCGCGATCAAGATCCCGGCCGAATATCTCGATCTGTCGCAGGCCAAGACGGTGGCGCCGGCGGAGGTCGAGGAGGCCTTCATCAAGGCCAACCCCGGTCTCAGCAATGCCGCCGTCTCCGTCACCTGCAACCGCACCCGTCTCTCCGAGGTCCGCATCTGCCTGAGCAAGGACCTGCAATTCCGCGCCTGCGAGGAAACCGACCGCCGCGCCTGCCGCCGCGAGCAGGTGACGATGCCGCCGATCAGGGGCGGTTGATCCATTATTGCGCGCAGCGACCTTCTCTCGTGCCCCGGACGCAGCGCAACGCCTCTTCGGCGGTGCGCTGCAGAGCCGGGGCCCATGCTGCATTAGCCTCCGTGGCCCCTGGGTCCCGGCTCAGCGTCGCAGCGCTGCACGCTGCGACGCGTCCGGGACACATGATTGCGCCTCTTTGCTCAAGCGCTCGCGTGGCGTAGTGCTGTTGCATGAACTACCGCCACGCCTTCCACGCCGGCAACTTCGCCGATGTCATCAAGCACATCGTGCTGGCCCGCATCATCACCTATCTGCAGGACAAGCCGGGTCCGTTCCGCGTCATCGATACCCATGCCGGAGCCGGCCTCTACGATCTCGACAGCGAAGAGGCGCGCCGGAGCGGCGAATGGCTCACCGGCATCGCGCGGCTGATGCAGGCCCGTTTGTCGAACGAGAGCGCGGCGCTGACCAAGCCCTATCTCGACATCGTGCGCGCCTACAATCCGAAGGGGGAGCTCAAGGCCTATCCGGGCTCGCCGCTGATCGCGCGCGGCCTGCTCAGGCCGCAGGACCGGCTGGTGGCCTGCGAGCTCGAGCCGAAGGCGCGGAAGGCGCTGATCGGCGTGCTGCGCCGCGACGAACAGGCCCGCGTGGTCGACCTCGACGGCTGGGTGGCACTGCCGGCCTTCGTGCCGCCGAAGGAGCGGCGCGGCCTCGTGCTGATCGATCCGCCGTTCGAGGCCAAGGACGAGTTCGAGCGGTTGGGCGAAGCCTTCTCCACCGCCTTCGCGAAATGGCCGACCGGTATCTATGTCATCTGGTATCCGGCCAAGAGCCGGCGTGCCACCGACACGCTGGCCCAGACAGTGGCACGGCTCGCAGCCGCAGCAAAACCACCCGGAAAATGCCTGCGCCTCGAATTCAGCGTCGCGCCCCAGCTCGATGGCGGGGCTCTTTCCTCTGCCGGGCTGCTGATCGTCAACCCGCCCTACACGCTGCAGGGCGAGCTCAAGACCATCCTGCCCGAGCTGGAAATGCCGCTCGGCCAAGGCGGCGCTGCCAGATTCCGATTGGAGGTACCCAAGCCCTAAAGCAAAGCCGTAACACTCCGGCATTCTTGGGAAAAATATGCAGGAGCGGTAGTCAATCCGCAGAGAACCGTATTATGCTGTTTCTGTGACTGGCTTTACGTTCCGCTTCCGCGAATGGTTGCGGCGGAGTGAAGGCCTAAGAAAGATCCGGCCGGACCGTCATTGTCCGTCCAAGGATGGCCAGCTCTCCCGGGCTTCGTAAGGCCCGGTCATGTCGCGACGTGAGTCTGCGTCGCGGCGGAGGAGCAATGAGGGGGAGTTTCCCGATGGCCATGACGGGAACGGTCAAGTTTTTCAACGGCGAACGCGGCTACGGTTTCATCAAGCCTGACGACGGCGGCCGCGACGTCTTCGTGCACATTACTGCTGTGGAGCGGGCCGGACTGAAGGACCTTGCGGAAGGACAGCGCATTACTTTCGAAGTCGAGCCGGACAAGAAGGGGAAGGGACCGAAGGCGGTCAACCTGGTCATCCTTTCCTAGCGGGCCTGACGCAAAGCACGCCGCGCAATATTTCGCGCAAAAAAATCCCGGCCGCGAGCGGCCGGGAAGGTGTTGTCCGGTATTTTCTTCTTCAGCTATCAGAAGCGATAGTTCACGCCTGCGCGAACGACGCTGGCGCTATAGCCGTTTGACACCCCCGTAATTGCGAACTGGCTGGTCGACAGGTCGATGTAGAGATATTCGAGCTTGGCGCTCCAGTTCGAAGTGAGGCCAACTTCCGCGCCGCCGCCGATGGTCCAGCCGGCGGTGGTGTGCGATTCCGCCCAGCCGAAGGTCTGTCCACGCAGCTCGCCGAACGCAAGGCCCGCGGTGCCGTAGAACAGCACGTTGTTGAAGGCGTAGCCGGCGCGGCCGCGCAGGGTGCCGAACCACGGATTGGAGAACTTCCACGGCGCGAAAGTGTCGTCGGCACCGCTGGCCTGGATATCGCCCTCGACACCGAACACCCAAGGGCCGTTCTGGAAATTGTAGCCGGCCTGCACGCCGCCCACGAAGCCCGACGGCTTCGAGGGATTGTTGTCGACCGAGCCCCATTCGTAGCCGATGTTGCCGCCGAGATAGGGACCCGCCCAGCTATAGGCATTGAGCGGCTGGTTGACGGTATAGGGGGCGCGCTGCCCGTAATTGAGATCGGCGGCCTCTGCCGAAGCTGTCCAGCCGGCTGCAACCAACGCGGCCGCGCCCACAACGAGCCTCTTCATCACACACTCCAACGCAACTGCCGTCGCCGCTGCGGCGCCTGCGCTTGCCGCGCGAGGCAAACCGCATGGTTACGGAACCACCACTTTTTCGCGTAGGATTTATCGAGAGTTTTAGCTTAAAGGGCTGTTAAGCCGGGTTACCGCGCTGTTAACAGACTTAAGGAAGCGTTACCGCCGCCGTCCTGTGCGTGCCGCGCGGCCGGAACTTCAAATCGGCACCCCGAGCGCCTAAATTCGCCCCATGGTTCACGATTCCACCGACAATCCGGACGATCGCGCGCGCAAATTGCCCCGCGCTGCCGCGAGCGACGTGCCGCCGGAGGCGTTGACGGCGCCGGACGTCGATCCCGCCGCCCCGGGCGGCGACGACGAGGATGATTCGCGGCTGCCTGATATCCTGGAGGAGAGCGGCGCGGTCGGCGAGGAGCCGCTGGCGACCGGCCATGAGGCGATCGAGCGCGCGGTCCGCCTCGCCCCGACCTCGCCCGGCGTCTATCGCATGCTCAACGCGAATGCCGACGTGCTCTATGTCGGCAAGGCCAAGAACGTCAAGAAACGCCTGTCGAGCTATGCGCGCCAGAGCGCGCCGCAGCCGGCGCGCATCCTGCGCATGATCGCCGCCACCGTGACGGTGGAGATCGTCTCGACCAACACCGAGACCGAAGCGCTGCTGCTGGAGGCCAACCTCATCAAGCAGCTGCGGCCACGTTTCAACGTGCAGCTGCGCGACGACAAGTCGTTTCCCTATATCCTGATCACCGGCGACCATTGGGCGCCGCAGATCCTGAAACATCGGGGCGCGCAGAGCCGGCCCGGCCGCTATTTCGGTCCGTTCGCTTCCGCCGGGGCGGTCAACCGCACCATCACGGCGCTGCAGCGCGCGTTCCTGATCCGCTCCTGCACCGATTCCTTCTTCGAGAGCCGAACCCGGCCCTGCCTGCTCTACCAGATCCGCCGCTGCGCCGGCCCCTGCACCCGCGAGATCGACTTCGGCGGCTACACCACGCTGGTGCGCGAGGCGAGCGACTTCCTGTCCGGCAAGAGCCACGCGGTGAAGCAGGAGCTTGCCGGCGAGATGGAGAAGGCGGCGGGTGAGCTCGAGTTCGAGCGCGCCGCGCTGTACCGCGACCGCCTCGCGGCGCTCTCGGCGATCCAGTCGCAGCAGGGCATCAATCCGCGCACGGTCGAGGAAGCCGACGTGTTCGCCATCCACCAGGAAGGCGGGTTCTCCTGCGTCGAGGTGTTCTTCTTCCGCACCGGCCAGAACTGGGGCAACCGCGCCTACTTTCCGCGCGCGGAGAAGTCGTTCACCCCCGAAGAGGTGCTCGGCTCCTTCCTCGCGCAGTTCTACGACGACAAGCCGCCGCCCAGGAACATCCTGCTCTCGCACGAGATCGAGGAGAGCGAGCTGCTCGCCAATGCGCTGGCGATCAAGGCCGGCCACAAGGTCGAGGTCACCGCGCCCAAGCGCGGCGAGAAGAAGGAGCTGGTCATCCACGCGCTGACCAATGCGCGCGAGGCGCTCGGCCGCAAGCTCGCCGACACCGCCACGCAAAGCCGGCTGCTGGAGGCCATGGCCGCGACGCTGAGCCTGCCCCAAGTCCCGAAGCGCATCGAGGTCTACGACAACAGCCATATCCAGGGCACCAATGCGGTCGGCGCCATGATCGTCGCCGGGCCCGACGGCTTCGTGAAGAACCAGTATCGCAAGTTCAACATCAAGTCGGAAGGGATCACGCCCGGCGACGACTTCGCCATGATGCGCGAGGTGCTGGAGCGGCGCTTCAAGCGCCTGATCAATCCGCCGGAGGATGCCGGCACCAAGGCCAAGGACGACGATTTTCCGCAATGGCCCGACCTCGTCATCATCGACGGCGGTCGCGGCCAGCTCAACGCCGTCCGCGAGATCTTCGCCAATCTCGGCCTGAGCCAGGTGTCGCTGATGTCGGTGGCCAAGGGTCCGGACCGGGATGCCGGCCGCGAGACCTTGTTCATGCCCGAACGCGAGGCCATCAAGCTGGAGCCGCGCGACCCCGTGCTCTATTTCATCCAGCGTCTGCGCGACGAGGCCCACCGCTTCGTCATCGGTTCGCACCGCAAGCTGCGCAAGAAGGACATCCGCGAGGCCGGTTTGCAGGAGATTCCGGGCATCGGCCCGTCACGCAAACGTGCCTTGCTGCATCATTTCGGGACCCTGAAGGAGATCGAGCGCGCGTCGATCGCCGATCTCGGCAAGGTTCCAGGGGTGAGCGCCGAGAGCGCGCGCAGGATTTTCGAGTATTTCCATCCCCAGCCGGGATGAACTAAAGGGGACCCAAAGGTAGCCTCGGTCATATCGTCGTCGCATCCCGCACCCCATCTGGGGAGCGGAACGGTTGACCTTCAGGCTGCAGCGGTATTGGTAGGACGGATGAACATCGCCACGACACGAGGGACCACCAGCCGCGCGATGTCCCTCCCCAATCTCCTGACCTATGGCCGGATCGCCGCGATCCCGGTCGTGGTCGGGTGCATCTATGCGCAGTCGATTCTGGATCAGCCGCTGTGGCTGCGCTGGGTCGCGGTCGCCCTCTTCATCGCGGCCGCGGTCACCGATTACCTCGACGGCTATTATGCGCGAATCTGGAATCAGCAATCGGCCTTCGGCCGGATGCTGGATCCGATCGCCGACAAGCTGCTGGTCGCCTCCTGCCTCTTGATGCTGGCCGCCGACGGCATCATCCATGGCTGGTCGCTGTGGGCCGCCATCGTGATCCTGTGCCGCGAGATCCTGGTCTCGGGCCTGCGCGAATATCTCGCCGCGCTCCGCGTCAGCGTACCCGTGACCAAGCTTGCGAAGTGGAAGACCACGGTCCAGCTCGTCGCGATCGGCTTCCTGCTCGCCGGACCTGCCGGCGACGAGGTGGTGCCCGTGGTCTCGATGATCGGATTGGCGCTGCTGTGGGCCTCGGCGATCGTGACCATCTACACCGGCTACGATTATTTCCGCGCCGGCATCCATCACCTCATCAAGGAGGACGAGGGATGAAGGTGAAGTATTTTGCCTGGGTGCGCGAGCGCGTCGGCAAGGCGGAGGAGACCATCGAGCCGCCGCCGACCGTGCGTACCGTCGAGGAGCTGATCGCCTGGCTGTCCGGCCAGAGCGAGGCCTATGCCTACGCATTCGAGAAGCCGAAGGTGATCCGCGCCGCCATCGACCACGCCCACGTCAAGTCGGACGCCGCGATCGCCGGGGCCCGCGAGATCGCGTTCTTCCCGCCGATGACCGGCGGCTAGGCCCATGACCTCCGCTGTCGCCACCTGCCCCGTCACCATCCGGATTCAGGAAGACGATTTCGACATCGCCCGCGAGATCGCGGTGCTGACCCGGAGCCGTACCGACATCGGTGCGGTCGTGAGCTTCTCCGGCATCTGCCGCGCTGATGACGACAGCGCCAAGGTCGCGGCGCTGACGCTCGAGCATTATCCCGGCATGGCCGAGGAAGAGATCGGGCGTCATGCCGACGAAGCCGTTTCGCGCTGGCCGCTCAACGGCGTCACGGTGATCCACCGTGTCGGCCGCTTCATGCCGGGCCAGAACATCGTGCTGGTGCTGACCGCCTCGCAGCATCGCCAGGCCGCGTTCCAGGCGGCCGAGTTCCTGATGGATTACCTCAAGACCAACGCGCCGTTCTGGAAGAAGGAAGAGAGCGCCACCGGCACCGGCTGGGTCGAAGCCCAGGCCCGTGACGACGAAGCCGCCGCACGCTGGACCAAATCCTGATGGCAAGAGCATCCAAGAAGACCGCGCGCGGGCGCGCCGCGCCAAAGCTCGCGAAAGTGGGGCGCGGCGAGCTGCTCACGCTGCTCGATTTCGTCCGCTATGCGGTGAGCCGCTTCAATGAGGCCAAGCTCGCTTTTGCCCACGGCACGACGGATCCGGTCGCCGAAGCCGCCTTTCTGGTCTGCGAGGCGCTGCATCTGCATCCCGAACAGCTCGAGAGCTTCGCCAGCGCGCGCGTCACGGCCGCGGAAAGCAGGACCGTCCTCGATCTGATCCACCAGCGCGTGACCACGCGCAAACCGGCGGCCTATCTGGTCAACAAGATCTACATGCGCGGCCTGCCCTTCTATGTCGACGAGCGCGTCATCGTTCCGCGCTCCTTCATCGGCGAGCTCCTGGATTCGCATTTCGGCGGCGATGGCGAGGCAGGCTCGCTGATCGACGATCCCACCGCCGTCGGGCGCGTGCTCGATCTCTGCACGGGGTCGGGCTGCCTCGCCATCCTCGCCGCGCATCATTTCCCGAATACCGTTGTCGATGCCGTCGACATCTCCAAGGGCGCGCTCGAAGTCGCCGCCCGCAATGTCGGCGACTACGGGCTCGAGGAGCGGATCAGCCTCTATCGCGGCGACCTGTTCGCTCCCCTCGGTGACAGCAGGTACGATCTGATCATCACCAACCCGCCTTACGTCGATGCCGAAGGCATGGCCGCGCTGCCGCCGGAATGCCGGGCCGAGCCCAAGCTCGCCTTCGATGGCGGCGCCGATGGCCTCGACGTGGTGCGCCGCATCCTGCGCGAGGCGCCCGATCACCTGACGCCGGGCGGCGGGCTGATCTGCGAGATCGGCCGCGGCCGGGACCTGGTCGACGAGGCTTTCCCGGACCTGCCGCTGCTCTGGCTCGACACCGAGGAGTCCGAGGGCGAGGTGTTCTGGATCGCCGCCGCCGATCTCGGCTGATTCATCGGGATGGACGGAGCGCGGTCGGAACAAGTCAAATTCGGCCACGTTCATCCCCCGAACGAATTTTGCTGCTCTCGGAGGATGTCCAGATGCTCGCGCCATCGGGCGAATTGCTGCGCGCCGGCATGGCGCTGAAGCTCAATCACGTCAAACGCGCCGCGCAATCCTATCTGCGCGACCAGACCAGCCAGGCCACCGGCAAGGTGACGTCTTACGCCGTGGCCGGCGGGCTGTTCGCGGCAGCGGGCCTGTTCGTCATGGCGGCGTTCTTCGTTGGCCTGATCGCCTTGTACCGCTGGGTCGCCATCAGCTACGGGCAGTTCTGGGGTTTCGGTGTCGTCGCGGGCGTGCTGCTGGTGCTGGCGGCGGTCTGCGCCGGCGTGGCGATGGCGCAGACGAACCGCAAAACCAAGCCGATCGTGCCGCTTGCCAGCCGGTTGCGCGTTGCCATTGCGACCCCGCGGATTCCCCGCGGAACGGTCAAGGAGGCTGTGAAAGAGGTCGCGACCGCGATTCCCCTTGCGCCGCTGGCGCCGGGCGAGCGCCGCCATGGCGCAAGAGCCTGGCCGGTTCGCACCAACCGGCCCGTGCAGCTTGGCCTGATGCTCGCAGCGATTGGACTGGCGGGGTATACGGCGGTGCGCCGCAGGCGGCACGGTCACCGATTGGACGCTTGATGCTGGTGCGGCGCTCCGAACAGATCGATTCCTGGCTGCTGGTGGCGGCGACAGCCGTGTTCGTGCTGACGGCGGAGCGTTACTTTCAGGGCTCGGGCCTGGTCGGGTCGGGCCCTCCGCCAGACCACCGCAAAGGCGAGGCGAATTCGCCGGAAACACACCCGGCGCGCGCGGCCGTGCAGCCCGGCCACGGCCGCCATGCGAAGAGCCCGTTCTCGATCCCGTGGGCCGGCTGGAAGGATATCTTCTGGCGGACCTATCAGCGCATCGACGAGGACCGTCTGCTCGCGACCGCGGGCGGCGTCGTATTCTTCGGGCTGCTCGCGATCTTTCCGGCGGTCACGGCGCTGGTTTCCTCTTACGGCCTGTTCGCCGATCCCGCCACGATCAGCGCCAACCTGCAGACGCTGGCGACCATGCTGCCGGAGGGCTCGTTCCAGATCGTCGAGGACCAGGTGGCGCGCGTGGTGTCGAACGGCAATACCACGCTGGGCGCCACTTTCCTGTTCGGCCTCCTGCTGGCGATCTGGAGCGCCAATGCCGGGGTCAAGGCGATCTTTGATGCCCTCAACGTGGCCTATGAGGAGCGTGAGAAGCGCAGCTTCATCAAGCTCAACATGGTGTCGCTCGCCTTCACGATCGGCGGCATCGTGGCGCTGCTGGTGATGGTGGGCGTTGTCGTCGCCTTCCCGCTTGCGCTCAATCATCTCGGCATGGCGCCTGAAAGCAAGCTGATCGTGGCGCTGGCACGATGGCCGCTCATGTTCCTCGTCCTGCTGGTGGCGCTCGCGATCCTCTACCGCTTCGCGCCCAGCCGCGATGCACCGCGCTGGCAATGGCTGAGCCTCGGCGCGGTGACCGCCGCCCTGCTCTGGATCGCCGGCTCGGCACTGCTGTCCTGGTATCTCTCCGAGTTCGCCAATTACAACGCGACCTATGGCTCTCTCGGCGCCGCGATCGGCCTGATGACGTGGATGTGGATGTCGGCGATCGTCATCATGTTCGGCGCCGAGCTGAATTCGGAGATCGAGCGGCAGACGCTGAGGGACACGACCGCGGGGCAGCCCAAGCCGCTCGGCACCCGCGATGCGGTCTCGGCCGACACCGTCGGCGCCGCCGCGCCGGCCTGACGCCGCGCCATTTTAGCCATGACGACGATCGGGCCGGAGCTCACCCGGCCCGATCGAGCGGCATGTCAGCGCTTGGTGATGACGGCTTCCAGATATTCGCTGTGCACGACAATGGTGCCGTCATTGGCACGGTTGAACTCGCCGAGCAGTGCCAGGAGATCGCGCCTCAGCGCCGCCTGCCCGCTCTCGTCGAGCGCGGCAAACGCCTTCAGCGTCGGCCCGTAGAAGGTCTTGAAGACGTCGAGCCAGTGCTCGGGCGAGCGATAGCGGAACACGAACATGCGCGGCTCGGCCGAAATATCCGAGGCCTGGCTTTTGAACATCTCCTCGAGCCGCGCCGGCGTGCCCCATAGCGCCGGAGACTTCACCCCGGCTGGCGGCGGCAGATGCTTGCCGATGGTCTTGAACAGCTGGCCGATGAAACCCTGCGGGGTCCAGTTGGCGAGTCCGATCTTGCCGCCGGATTTGCAGACGCGCGCAAGCTCGGAGGCCGCCTTTTCCTGGTCGGGTGTGAACATCACGCCGAAGGTCGAGAGCACGACGTCGTAGCTCGCGTCCGCAAACGGCAGCGCTTCGGCGTCAGCCTCGCGAAATTCGACCGTCAGATGGTCCGCCGCCGCGCGCTCCTGGCCGCGCTTGAGCAGCGCCGGCACATAGTCGGTGGATGTGACGTCACACCAGCGCCGCGCCGCGGCCAGCGTCGCATTGCCGTTGCCGGCGGCGACGTCCAGCACCTTGCTGCCGGCGCGCAAGTCGATGGCCTCACAGAGCTGTTCGCCGACGATCTGCAAGGTGGTGCCGACAACGGCATAGTCGCCCGACGACCAGGCACCGTGCTGGCGCTGCTTGACGGCGGCAAGATCGGGCTGGGATGTGGGCTGTTTGAGGGCTGCGGATGTCGACATGGGCAAATCTCCTGGGGTTGAAAACGCCGGGACGATAGGGCGCATGCGGTCCGCTGGCCTTGAGAGCAGCGTTATTTTGCGCTGAGAGCGCCTTGATTTGCTGATGGGAGCCGCGACGAGCCTGATGCAGGCCGCCAGACAGTCACTATCCCCTCGAATCAACAATGATGTTAGGGTCATGCATTGCTTTGGGGGAGCATGAGCCGCGACGGGTTCGAACGCGACCCGTGTTTTCCCGGGTGAGGCAGTCAGCTCTTGAGGCGTAACGCGCGGCATGATTCGCATTTCGACGATTTTCATCGCCATCTGCATGGTTCTGGTCGCGGCCTCGCTCGGGCTGGTGCTCTACGCCGTCGCCGGCATCAGCGGAACCGAATCCGCGATCGTGGCGCTCACCGCGCTGACCTTCCTGATCCTCTACAACGCCGTGTCGATGCGGCTGCGTGACCGCAGCGACGTCGGCGGCCAGATCACGGATCTGTCGCGCGGCACCGCCGACCTCGCCCGCCAGGTGGCCGAGTTCGGCCGCCGGCTGGCCGCGATCGAGGCACGCATCGCCTCGTCCAATTCGACCAACTCCGACCGCATCCAGTCGGTGGTCGGCGAGATCAACGAGCTCGGCGGATTGGTCAGACAGCTCGCCACCACCGTGTCGGCTCATGAGGACATGCTGGCCGGCGGCGCGGCGGCGCCCGCCCCGGTCGCCAGGTCCGAGCTGAAGTCCGAGCTGAAGTCCGAGCCGGAGGCGCCGATCGAGCTGGTTGCGCCGTTCGAGGAGCGGCCGGCCGCCCCTCCCCCGCTCGCCGCAGCCCCTTCACCTCCGCCTCCGCCTCCGCCTCCCTCGGCGCAGCCGCGGCCGGCGCCGGCGATCCAGACCCCGACCTCCAACCCGGTTCAGACGGCCACCGGGCGCAACCAGACTCAGTTGCTGGCGACGTTGCGCAATGCCATCGACGAGAACCGCATCGACATCTTCCTGCAGCCGATGGTGACGCTGCCGCAGCGCAAAGTGCGGTTCTACGAGGCGGTGACGCGCCTGCGCGACGAACGCGACCAGCTGATCGCAGCCGAGGAGTTCATCAGCATCGCAGAGGCTTCGGGGCTGATCGGGCGCATCGACAACATGGTGATGCTGCGCTGTGTGCAGGTGCTGCGGCGCCTGATGGTGCGCAACAAGGACGTCGGAGTGTTCTGCAACGTCGCGGCGTCAACGCTCGGAAATTCCACCACCTTCGCACAATGCCTCGACTTCCTCGAAGCCAACCGGGCGCTGGCGCCCTCGCTGGTGCTGGAGTTCAAGCAATCGACCTTCCGCAATCTCGGCGCGGCCGAGACCGAGAATCTCGCCGCACTCGCCCAGCGCGGCTTCCGCTTCTCGATGGACCACGTCACGGATCTCCGCATCGAGCCGCGCGAGCTGGCCGACCGCGGGGTGCGCTTCATCAAGGTGCCGGCCGCGCTGCTGCTCGACCCCAGGCAGGCGTCGACCTCGGACATCCATCCCTCCGACCTCTCCGACCTGCTCGGCCGTTTCGGCATCGACCTGATTGCCGAAAGGATCGAGGGCGAGCGCGCGGTCGTGGACCTGCTCGACTATGACGTACGGTTCGGCCAGGGCTTCCTGTTCGCGCCGCCCCGACCATTGCGGCCGGAAGGGGCATCTGCTACCGGCGGGGCCGCGCCGAACCAGGCGCAGGACACGCAAGGATCCAATGGCTCCGCTCCCCCCAGCCAAGGTACGACAACTGGCGCGACATCTGGCGTGGCGTCAGCCGCTGCTCCGGCACAACGCATCACCGGCAACGCGGCGCTGGCGCGCCGCATCTGATCGGTCGCACCTATCATGACCACGCTGCATTTCGCCGAAAGCCTGCGCGAGCTCGTGGGCGGTGTGGACGTCGTTCTCAGCGACATCTGGGGCGTCGTCCACAACGGCCTCGAATCCTTCCCTGAAGCCTGCGAGGCGCTGCACACTTATCGCAGCCACGGCGGTACGGTGATCCTGATCACCAACGCGCCGCGGCCGGCAGATTCCGTGCAGCGACAATTGCGCAAGCTCGGCGTCGCCGACGAGACCTACGACGCGATCGTCTCGTCGGGCGACCTGACCCGGCTCTATGTCGCCGAGCATCCCGGCCGCAAGATGTTCTGGCTCGGGCCCGAACGCGACAATTCGATCTACCGCGGCCTCGACGCGAAGACCGCGCCGCTGGAGGAGGCCGACTACATCGTCTGCACCGGCCTCTATGACGACGAGACCGAGACGGCGGAAGACTATCGCGGCATGATGCTGAAGGCGCGCGAGCGCAAGCTGACGCTGGTCTGCGCCAATCCCGACATCGTGGTGGAACGCGGCGACCGGCTGATCTACTGCGCCGGCGCGATCGCGGAGCTCTATCGCGAGCTCGGCGGCGAGGTGATCTTCTACGGCAAGCCGCACCGGCCGATCTACGAGCGCGCGATGGCGCTCGCGGGGGAACGCCAGGGCCACCAGATCGACCGGAAGAAGGTGCTGGCGATCGGCGATTCCGTCCGCACCGACTTAACCGGCGCGCGCGAATTCGGCATCGACTGCCTGTTCGTGACCCGCGGCATCCATGCCGAGGAGTTCGAGGGGCTCGACCAGCTCGACCCGGCATCGGTGCTGGAATTGTTCGGCCACCCGCCGAAGGCGCTGATGCGCGAATTGAAGTGGTAATGAGTTGGCCGTCATTCCGGGGCGACGCGGACCATGGAACCCGGAAATCTCGAGATTCCGGGTTCGCCCTTCGGGCGCCCCGGAACGACACCCAAATATAGAAAGGCCCGGGACGAGCCCGGGCCTTTCGAATTCACCTGACGCTTCGATCGCGCTTACGCGCTCGCCATGTCCGGGAACACCGCCTCGATCTTGGTCTTCAGCGTCGCCGCGTTGAACGGCTTGACGATGTAATTGTTCACGCCGGCCTTCTTGGCCGCGATCACGTTCTCGGTCTTGGATTCCGCCGTGATCATGATGAACGGCGTGGTGGCGAGGTTCGGATCCGCGCGCACTTCGCGCAAAAGGTCGTACCCCGTCATCGGCTCCATGTTCCAGTCGGAGATCACGAGCCCGTACTTCTTGCCGCGCATCTTGTTCAGCGCTGCCGAACCGTCGCTGGCATCATCGATGTTCTCGAAGCCAAGCTGCTTCAGCAGATTCCTGATGATGCGGATCATGGTGCTGTAGTCATCCACCACCAGAACCGGCATCGACAAATCAACCGCCATCTCGACTCCCCCAACGCATACCCAGGAATATTTACGATCGGACCTGCCGGGCCGGGGCCCGCCTGTTCCAGATGCAAGGACTAGCACCAAGGCGTTAAACAGCGCGTTAATTGGGGGCCCCCCGAAAGAACTGAAATCGCGTGGGATTCGGCGCTCCCCCTTCCGCTTGACTTCATCGGGCCGGTCGCGCCACGGTCCCGGCCGGTCCCGCCGGTTCGAGAATTCCCCTGATGGCCCCGCATTTTAACGTTATCCGCGACACCACGCCCGTTTCCGCGATTCCAAGGGGCGCCGTGGTCGCCATGGGCAATTTCGACGGGGTTCATCTCGGTCACCGCGCCGTGATCGCCGCCGCCCTGGAAATGGGCCGGACCCATGGCCGCCCCGCTTTGGCGCTGACCTTCGAGCCGCATCCGCGGCGGTTCTTCAGCCCCAACACCCCGCAATTCCGCCTGACGGACGAACCGGCCAAGCTGCGGCTTCTGGCCGGCACCGGGCTTGCCGGCGCCGTGGTCATGACCTTCGACAAGGCACGCGCCGGAACCAGCGCGCAAGATTTCATTCACCAAGACCTGATCGGACGGCTCGGCGTCAGCGGCATCGCGGTGGGTTACGACTTCCATTTCGGCAAGGGACGGGTCGGCTCGCCGAGCCTGCTGGTCAACGAGGCGCCCCGGCTCGGCATCGAGGTCGACGTGCAGCCGCATGTCGATATCGACGAGCGGCCGGTCTCCTCCAGCGCGATCCGCATCGCCCTCGCCGAAGGCCAGCTCGACGAGGCCACCACCATGCTGGGCGCACCCTGGTTCATCACCGGCGAGGTGATCCACGGCGAGAAGCGCGGCCGCGATCTCGGCTATCCCACCGCCAACATCCGCCTCGATGCCAATTGCGGCCTGAAGCACGGCATCTATGCGGTCCGGGTCGGCCGCGGCACCGAGCGGCTGGACGGGGTGGCAAGCTTCGGCCGCCGCCCGACCTTCGACAACGGTGCCCCGCTGCTGGAGATCTTCCTGTTCGACTTCAAGGGCGATCTCTACGGGCAGGCGCTGGATTGCGCCTTCATCGGCTTCATCCGCGAGGAGCTGAAATTCGAGGGCATCGAGGCCCTGATCCGGCAGATGGACGACGATTCCGCCCGCGCCCGCGCCATCCTGGCCGCCGCCCCGGACGCGTTTCCACGGCTCGGCACCGTCGATTGAGCCCCGAATCCGGCCTTCCCGAACCTTTGCGCTTCCTTTGGCCCCCTGCTATGGAGAGCCCATGTTTGCGCGGCGCATCATAGGGATTAGCGGCCCGGCTTCCGCCTGAGCTTAAGAGCTCGGCGCAAGACCGGGATTTGGTCGTTTCACCCCCGCGATTTCCGCATCGCCATCCGTTCCCGCGCCATTCCGAGCCAGTCAGCCTCATGTCCGAAAAGCCGCAAAAGTCCCAAAAGTCCGAAGCCAAAGACTATTCGAAGACCCTGTTCCTGCCGCAGACCGAATTCCCGATGCGCGCCGGCCTGCCGCAGCGCGAGCCGGAGATCCTCAAGCGCTGGTACGAGATCGGTCTCTACGAGAAGCTGCGTGAGGCTGCCCACGGCCGCGCCAAGTTCGTGCTGCATGACGGCCCGCCCTACGCTAACGGCAACATCCATATCGGCACGGCGCTGAACAAGATCCTCAAGGATCTCGTCACCAAGAGCCAGCAGATGCTCGGCTTCGATTCCAATTACGTGCCGGGCTGGGACTGCCACGGCCTGCCGATCGAGTGGAAGGTCGAGGAGGAGCACTATCGCAAGAAGGGCAAGCAGAAGCCCGACTTCCGCGACTCCGCCGCGATGATCGACTTCCGCCGGGAGTGCCGCGCCTACGCCACGCACTGGCTCGGCGTGCAGCGCGAGGAGTTCAAGCGCCTCGGCGTGATCGGCGACTGGGATCATCCCTACGCCACCATGAGCTTCCCGGCCGAAGCCCAGATCGCGCGCGAGCTGATGAAGTTCGCCGCCAACGGCACGCTCTATCGCGGCTCCAAGCCGGTGATGTGGAGCGTGGTCGAGAAGACGGCGCTGGCCGAGGCCGAGGTCGAGTACGAGGACCACACCTCCGATACAGTATGGGTGAAATTCCCGGTGACCTCGCCCGCGCACGGTGCGCTCGCCTCCGCAAGCGTCGTGATCTGGACCACCACGCCGTGGACGCTGCCCGGCAACCGCGCCATCTCGTTCTCGCCGAAGATCGCCTACGGCCTTTACAAGGTGACGGATGCGCCCGCCGACAATTGGACCAAGACCGGCGATCTCCTGATCCTCGCCGACGCGCTGGCTGAAGAGGTCTTCAAGCAGGCGCGCGTGACCGCTTACGAGAAGCTCCGCGACGTTCCCGGCGACACCATGGACGCGATCGAATGCGCCCATCCGCTGAAGGGCGTTGGCGGCGGCTACGACTTCATCGTGCCGCTGCTGCCGGGCGACCACGTCACCGACGACACCGGCACCGGCTTCGTGCACACGGCGCCCGGCCATGGCCGCGAGGACTTCGATGTCTGGATGGCGCATGCACGCGATCTCGATGCGCGCGGCATCAACACGGCCATCCCCTACACCGTCGACGAGAACGGCGCCTACACCGATCATGCGCCCGGATTTACCGGCAAGCGCGTCATCACCGACAAGGGCGAGAAGGGCGACGCCAACGAGGCCGTGATCAAGGTGCTCGTCGAGAAAGGCATGCTGCTCGCGCGCGGCCGGCTGAAGCATCAATATCCGCACTCCTGGCGCTCCAAGAAGCCGGTTATCTTCCGCAACACGCCGCAATGGTTCATCGCGATGGACAAGGACGTTGCGGTGAACGGCAAGACCAAGAGCGGCGACACGCTGCGCGCCCGCGCGCTGCACGCGATCTCTGTGACGCAATGGGTGCCGCCCTCGGGCGAGAACCGCATCAACGGCATGATCGAGGCGCGGCCCGACTGGGTGATCTCGCGCCAGCGCGCCTGGGGCGTGCCGATCGCCGTGTTCGTGCGCGAGAAGGGCGACGGCTCAGCCGAGATCCTGCAGGACGAGGCGGTCAACACCCGCATCGGCGAGGCGTTCGAGAAAGAAGGCGCCGACGCCTGGTACGCGACAGGCGCGCGCGAGCGCTTCCTCGGGGAGCGCGCGAGCGAGGATTGGCAGAAGGTCGACGACATCCTCGACGTCTGGTTCGATTCCGGCTCAACCCACGCTTTCGTGCTGGAAGACCCCGAGCAGTTTCCCGGCCTCGCCGGCATCAAGCGCAAGGTCGACGGCGGCACCGACACGGTGATGTACCTCGAGGGCTCGGACCAGCATCGCGGCTGGTTCCACTCGTCGCTGCTGGAGAGCTGCGGCACGCGCGGCCGCGCGCCTTACGACATCGTGCTGACCCATGGCTTCACCCAGGCCGAGGACGGCCGCAAGATGTCGAAGTCGCTCGGCAACACCATCGAGCCGCAGGCCGTCATCAAGGAATCCGGCGCCGACATCCTCCGGCTCTGGGTCGCGTCGTGCGACTACACCGACGACCAGCGCATCGGTCCCGAGATCCTGAAGAACACCGTCGAGACCTATCGCAAGCTGCGCAACACGGTGCGCTGGATGCTCGGCACGCTGCATCATTACAAGCCGGCCGAGGCGGTCGCACCCGCCGAGATGCCCGAGCTCGAGCGGCTGATGCTGCATGAGCTGGCGGTGCGCGCAGCCGCCATCGACAAGGCCTATCGGGAGTTCGACTACAAGACCGTGGTCGCGACCCTCTCCGCCTTCCTCAACAGCGAGCTCTCGGCGTTCTATTTCGATATCCGCAAGGACACGCTGTATTGCGATCCGCCGTCCTCCCTGACCCGCAAGGCGGCGCTCACGACGATCGACCTGTTGTGCACCTCGGTGCTGAAATGGCTGGCGCCGATCCTCAGCTTCACCGCGGAGGAAGCCTGGCGCATGTACCGCCCCGGCGCCGAGCCGTCAGTGCATCTGACGCTGTTCCCGACCGATCTCGAAGGCTTGCGTGACGACAGGCTCGCCGCGAAGTGGGAGACGATCCGCAACGTTCGCCGCGTCGTCACCGGCGCGCTCGAACTCGAACGCGCCGCCAAGAACATCGGCTCCTCGCTGGAGGCCTCGCCGGTGATCTATGTCGCCGACCGCGGCATGCTGGCGACGTTGTTCGACATCGATCTGGCCGAAGTCTGCATCACCTCGAACTACGAGGTGCGTGAGGGCGAGGCGCCGGCTGCTGCGTTCCGTCTCGACGCGGTGCCCGGTGTCGCGGTCGTGGTGGAGAAGGCGGTCGGCACCAAATGCGCCCGGTCCTGGAAGATCTCGCCGTTTGTCGGCGACGATCCTGAGTACCCCGACGTCACCCCGCGCGACGCCAAGGCGCTGCGCGAATGGAAGGCGTTGGGAGTGGCGGTCTGATTCCCCGCATGACCCCGCTTGGCGCCGGCATCCTCGCGGCAATCGTCACGCTCGTGGCCGACCAGGCCTCGAAGCTCTGGCTGCTGAACGTCTTCGACCTCGCCCGGCGCGGCGTCGTCAGGGTGACGCCGTTCTTCGATCTGGTGCTGGCCTGGAATATCGGCATCAGCTTCGGCTGGCTGCAGCACGACAGCCAGGCGGCGCAGCTCGCGCTGATGGCGGTCAAGGCGCTCGCCGTGGTCGCGTTGGCGATCTGGATGGCCCGCTCGCACACCAGGCTCGCCACGGTTGCGCTGGGCCTGATCATCGGCGGCGCCATCGGCAACGGCATCGACCGCCTGATCCATGGCGCGGTGGTCGATTTCGCGCTGTTCCACATCGAGATCGGTGGAAATACCTATAATTGGTACGTGTTTAACCTCGCCGACGTAGCGATCGTTGCTGGGGTGGCGGCGCTATTGTATGATTCCTTCCTGGGGGTACCCGCCGCAAAAGCGCCCTGATCCCGGCCGATACGGACCGGCAGGCGGAACCCGGTTTTGCGAGGGACTGGCCGCGTTTGAGCGGCGATCTGCCACAATATGGAACAGGTATCGTAATGCGCAGCTCGAAGACCAGCGCTTCAATGGCTCGAGGCCCTCAATCGGGGTTCTGGCAGGCTTTGAAATTGTCCGCTGTCGCGCTCGGCATTGGCCTCGTCATGTCGATCGGCGCCGCCCGCGCTGGTGATGACGACGAGGACGACGACATGACCTTCGAAGAGAAGCTCATCGACAATCTGATGTCCGGCCTCGGCGCCAAGAGCATGGAGAAGCCTGGCATCGAATACCGTGAGCGTTCGCCGCTGGTCGTGCCGCCCAAGCTCGACCTGCCGCCGCCGGCCGCGGCGGAGGCCGCGGTTGCGCCGAACTGGCCGAAGGACCCCGACGAGAAGCGTCGCAAGGACGCCATTGCCGCGCGGAAGAAGGGGGGCGGCGACAAGGCAGCGGAGTATCTGAAGAATGCCCGGCCGCTCTCGCCCGCCGAGATGAACGCCCACAAGACGGCCGCCGCCCAAAAGACCAGCAATGATCCGGTTCAGCCGGGCACCACCGCCAATCCGACTCTCAGCCCCGCCCAGCTCGGATACACCGGTGGACTGTTCAAATTGTTCAAAGGCAACGAGCCCGAGTCGAAGCAGTTTACGTCGGAGCCGCCGCGCCAATCGCTGGTGGAGCCGCCGCCGGGATACCAGACGCCCTCGCCGAACTACGCCTACGGCTCCGGGCCGGACAACTCGAAGCGAACTTATTTCGACATCCTGTCCGGCAAGGAGAAGGTGCAATAGCACTCCTGTCCGAGCCCGAGCATTTTGGGCCGCGGAGCTGGCTGCCGGCCGTTGGCATGGCTTCGGCTTGGCTGCTCCCGCGTTAATGGCGTTCTCTGCTTCGTGACGCGAAGCCTCAGCCGCACGGTGTAGCATGCGGTGCCTCCGAGCCGGCGATCCGGACCTCGGCGTTCCAAAAGGATCATGATGTCCGCTTCCCGATCGGCTGCCTGCCTCCTTGCCGCGCTGCTCTCGACCAGTGTCCTGACATCAGGTGCGGCCCCCGCCCAGACCACAGTCACATCCGCTCCGCCCGCCAGCTTCACGCTCAGCAATGGCATGCAGGTCGTGGTGATCCCGGATCACCGCACGCCCGTGGTCACGGAGATGATCTGGTACAAGGTCGGCTCGGCCGACGAGACGCCGGGAAAATCCGGGCTCGCGCATTTCCTCGAGCACCTGATGTTCAAGGGCACCTCGAAGCATCCCGCCGGCGAATTCTCCCAGACCGTGCTCCGCGTCGGCGGCAACGAGAACGCCTCGACCTCGGTCGACTACACCAATTACTACCAGCGTGTGCCGAAAGAGCAGCTGCCGACCATGATGGAGTTCGAGGCCGACCGCATGACCGGCCTGATCCTCAAGGACGAGAACGTGCTGCCCGAGCGCGATGTCGTGCTCGAAGAATACAACATGCGCGTCGCCAACAATCCCGACGCGCGGTTGAACGAGCAGATCATGGCAGCGCTCTATCTCAATCATCCCTACGGCCGGCCTGTGATCGGCTGGCATCAGGAGATTGAGAAGCTCGATCGCGAGGACGCGCTGGCCTTCTATCGCCGCTTCTACGCCCCGAACAACGCGATCCTGGTGATCGCCGGCGACGTCGACGCCGCCGAAATCCGCCCGCTGGTCGAGCGCAATTTCGGCTCGATCCCGGCGCAGCCTGCCATCCCGGCACGGCGCGTCCGTCCGCAGGAGCCAGAGCCCGCTGCCCCGCGCACCGTGACGCTGGCCGATCCGCGCGTCGAGCAGCCGAACATGCGGCGCTATTATCTCGTGCCCTCGGCAACCACCGCTGCGGCCGGCGAGAGCGCGGCCCTCGACGTGCTGGCGCAGCTGATGGGCAGCGGCAGCAATTCCTATCTCTACCGCGCCCTCGTCGTCGACAAGCCGCTCGCGGTCTCAGCCAACGCCAGCTATTCCAGCATCGCGCTCGACCCGACCCAGTTCGCGATCTCGGCCGCGCCGAAAGCCGGCGTCAGCTTCGCGGAGATCGAGCAGGCGGTCGACGGCGTCATCGCCAACGTGGCGCAGAACCCGATCCGCGCCGAGGATCTGGAGCGCGTGAAGACCCAGCTCATCGCGGAAGCGATCTACGCCCAGGACAACCAGGCAGTGCTGGCACGCTGGTATGGCGGCGCGCTCACCACCGGCCTGTCGATCGAGGACATCAGGAGCTGGCCCGACCGCATCCGCGCGGTCACCGCCGAGCAGGTCCGTGCCGTCGCGCAGAAATGGCTCGAGAAGAAGCGCTCGGTCACGGGCTATCTGATCAAGGACACCAGTGCTGCCAAGCGCGAGGAGAAGCGTTCGTGACCTATCCCTTCCTTCGACGCGTTGCAGTCTCGTTCATCGCGGGCGCCGCACTCGCGCTGGCTGCGGTGTCGCCGTCGCTGGCTGCCGCAAAGATCCAGCGCCTGGTCTCGCCCGGCGGTATCGAGGCCTGGTTCGTGCAGGACGCGACCGTGCCGCTGATCGCCATGGAATATTCCTTTGCCGGCGGCTCGGCCCAGGATCCCAAGGACAAGCCTGGCGTCGCCAATCTGGTCGGCGACCTACTCGACGAAGGCTCCGCCGATCTCGATTCCAAGACCTTCCACGAGCGGCTCGACCGCCGCGCCATCGAGCTGTCCTTCAGCGCCACCCGCGACACCTTCCGCGGCAGCCTGCGCATGCTGCGCGACAACAAGGACGAGGCCTTCGATCTCTTGCGGGGCGCGCTGACCTCGCCGCATTTCAACCCCGCCGACGTCGAACGCATCCGCTCCCAGGTCATCTCGGGCCTGCGCCGCGAGACCACCAACCCGACCTCGCTGGCGAGCCGCAAATTCCTGGAGGTCGCCTTCGGCGATCATCCCTACGGCCGGCAGACCAACGGCAACCTTGACAGCGTGCCGACCATCACGGTCGCCGACATGAAGGACTATGTCGGCCGCGTGCTGGCCAGGGATGGGCTGAAGATCGCAGTCGTCGGCGACGTCGATCCGGTGGCCCTCGGCAAGCTGCTCGATCACACCTTCGGCGCCCTGCCCGCCAAGGCCAACCTGACGCCGGTCCCCGACGTCGAGGCCGCAAAGCCGCCGCAACGCGCCTTCGTCACCCTCGACGTGCCGCAGACCGTGATCACCTTCGGCGGGCCCGGGGTGAAGCGCAGCGATCCCAACTTCATGGCGGCCTACGTCGTCAACCACATCCTCGGCGGCGGCGGATTGTCCTCGCGCCTCTATCGCGAGGTCCGCGAGAAGCGAGGCCTCGCCTATTCGGTGTTCGAATCGCTGCTCTGGATGGAGCATTCGGCGATCTTCATCGGCAATACCGGCACGCGCGCCGACCGCGCCGGCGACACCATCGATGCCATCGAGAAGGAAGTGCGCCGGATCGCCGAGGAAGGCCCGACGCAGAAGGAGCTCGACGAGGCCAAGTCCTACCTCAAGGGCTCGCAGATGCTGGCGCTCGACACCTCCTCCAAGCTGGCGCAAGCGCTGCTGCAGTACCAGCAGGACAAGCTGCCGATCGACTATATCGAGAAGCGCAACGCCATCGTCGATGCCGTGACGCTGGACCACGCCAAGGCGGCCGCCAGGCGGCTCTGGGGCCAGGGCCTGCTGACCGTCGTCGTCGGCCGCGCCCCGCAGGCCGCGGCGCAACCGGGGGCGGCACCGGCGACGAAGTCGAACTAAATAGCTGTCATTCCGGGGCGATGCAAAGCATCGAACCCGGAATCTCGAGATTCCGGGCTTGCCCTCCGGGCGCCCCGGAATGACGAACCCCATCTAAAACCGCTATTGTGCGCACCCGATTCTTTTTCCTGGTGCCACCATGCTGCGGATATCCCGCGATCTCGTTATCGACGAGGACGACATCGAGATCGGCTTTGTCCGCGCCTCCGGCCCGGGCGGGCAGAACGTCAACAAGGTCGCGACCTCGGCCCAGCTGCGTTTCGACACGCGCAAGCTGACCTTGCCGGAGGATGCGGCGATTCGGCTCGCCCGCATCGCCGGCCAGCGCATGACCAAGGACGGCGTCATCGTGATCCACGCGCAGCGCTTCCGCACCCAGGAGCGCAACCGCCAGGATGCCATCGACCGGCTGGTCGAAATCCTCAGCGAGGCGATGGTGCGGCCAAAGCCGCGGCGCGCGACAAAACCGACCTTCGGCTCAAAGCAACGCCGTCTCGAAGGCAAGAAGCGCCGCAGCGACATCAAGGCCGGACGCGGCCGAAGCTTCGACGATTAAAGCGCGAAGATGCATCGGCATCGGCAGTGAACTCCCTCCCCCGCTTGCGGGGGAGGGTTGGGGAGAGGGTGTCTCCGCAATGGGACAATCCCGACGCCGAGAAAGCCCTCACCCGGCGCTCCGCGCCGTCCTCTCCCGCATCCGCAAGCGGAAGAGGTGAACGATCCGCCGTGATGTCAGTAACGCTTGGATGGGGCTGCACCGCCGGTGGCGGCATCGTCGGCCGTCCCCTTGTGCGTCGCGCTGCCCGTGGTGCCGGCCGTGCCTCGGGTGCTTTTGGTCGACTTCATGCCGGTCTTCTCGCCCGCTGCGCCCGGCTGCGCATTCATCTCCTCGTCGCCGCTGCCCATCGTGCTGCCCTGCATGGGTTTGCTTTGCACGGTGCCGCCCGGCTTGGCGGTGGGGGGCGCGCTTTGCGCGAGAACGGGCGTCGCAATGAAAGCCGACAGAGCGCATGCGATCATCGAGGTCTTGACCAACTTCATCCATTTCTCCTGGATTTTCCGCGATGACAGTCCAATGGTTCCCAGCGCCGTTCGCCTGGATCGGACCGTGACATCGCGTCAAGCGTGCGAACGGCGCGGTGCTCATCCAAGCCGTATCGTGTGTTGATGGTTTAGGGATTTCGCGGCGGTTTCGCGGAATTGTATTCCTCATATGCGGCAATGCGCGAACGCGCGCCGCATTCGCCAACGACCGGTGAATGCTGGAGATTCCCACATCTGGTATGTGGGAAGCGCAACCTTCCCCATGCATTTGTTGCGAGGTGGCGTTAGATTGGGACATTCGCCGAGTGAGCTCATGCCCGTCCGCCAACTTCCAGAGCAGATCGTCAACCGCATCGCCGCCGGCGAGGTGGTCGAGCGACCCGCGAGCGTGGTCAAGGAACTGGTCGAGAACGCGATCGATGCCGGCGCGAGCCGGATCGACGTCTTCACCGAAGGCGGCGGGCGGCGGCGGATCGGCATCACCGATGACGGCGGCGGCATGACCGCGAAAGACCTCGCGCTCGCGGTCGAGCGCCATGCCACCTCCAAGCTCGACGACGAGGACCTGCTCCAGATTCGGACCCTCGGCTTCCGCGGCGAGGCGCTGCCCTCGATCGGCTCCGTCGCGCGGCTCTCCATCACCACGCGCCACGCCAGCGAGCCGCATGCCTGGGCACTGACGGTCGAAGGCGGCGAGAAATCCGAGATCATGCCGGCGGCGCTGGCGCACGGCACGCGCGTCGAGGTCGGCGACCTCTTCTATGCGACGCCGGCGCGGCTGAAATTCCTCAAGACCGACCGCACCGAAGCCGAGGCGATCCGCGAGGTGGTGCGGCGGCTCGCCATGGCGCGGCCCGACATTGCCTTCACGCTGGCCGGCGAGGAGCGCGCGCCGGTGACCTGGGCCGCCGCGCTGCCCGGCGCTGCCGGACGGCTGACCCGGCTCGGCGACATCCTGGGCGCGGAGTTTCGCAGCCACGCCATCGAGGTCCATGCCGAGCGCGAGGGCATCGTCGTCGCCGGCTATGCGGCGGCACCGGCGCTGACCAAGGCCAACGCACTCGGGCAATACCTTTTCGTCAACGGCCGTCCGGTGCGGGACAAGCTGATTCTCGGCGCGGTGCGCGCAGCCTATTCCGACTATCTGCCGCGTGACCGCCATCCGGTGCTGGCGCTGTTCGTCGCGCTCGATCCGCGCGAGGTCGATGCCAACGTGCATCCGGCCAAGACCGAGGTGCGGTTCCGCAATGCCGGCCTCGTCCGCGCGCTGATCGTACACGGATTGAAGGAGGCGCTGGCGCGCGAAGGACGCCGCACCGCCGCCAACAGCGGCGAGAGCGCCTTGTCCGCGTTCCGGCCCGCTTTCACGCCGCAGCGTCCCGCGAGCTGGGATTGGCGCGCCTCGCCTGCCGCGCCTGTCGCGCCGATGCCGCCGTTCGAGGGCTCCGCGGCGCCCGCTTTCGCCGAGCGCGCGCAGGCCGCGTTCGATGTCGGTGCTCCCAGCGCGGACGTGCGGTTCGAGACGCAGCCGGTTTCGGACCTCGTCGACCGCCCGCTCGGCGCGGCGCGCACGCAGATCCACGAGACCTATATCGTCTCGCAGACCCGCGACGGCCTCATCATCGTCGACCAGCATGCCGCGCACGAGCGCATCGTCTATGAGCGGCTGAAGGCCTCGCTGGCAGCCAACGGCGTGCAGCGGCAGATCCTGCTCATTCCCGAGATCGTCGAGATGGACGAGGCCACGGTCGAGCGCCTCCTGGAGCGCAGCGAGGAGCTCGCCTCGTTCGGCCTCGCCATCGAATCCTTCGGCCCCGGCGCAGTCGCGGTGCGCGAGACGCCCTCGCTGCTCGGCAAGACCAATGCCGGCGGCCTGTTGCGCGATCTCTCCGAGCACATGGCCGAATGGGACGAGGCGCTGCCGCTGGAACGCCGCCTGATGCACGTCGCGGCGACCATGGCCTGCCATGGCTCGGTGCGCGCCGGCCGACGGCTGCGGCCGGAAGAGATGAATGCCCTGCTGCGCGAGATGGAGGCGACGCCGAACTCCGGCCAGTGCAATCACGGCCGGCCGACCTATGTCGAGCTGAAGCTGAGCGACGTGGAGAAGCTGTTCGGGCGTAGATGAAGGTGCCGTAGGGTGGGCAAAGGCGCGCTTTTCGCGCGCTGTGCCCACCACCTCTTTCGATCATCAAGAGATCGTGGGCACGCTACGCTTTGCCCACCCTACGACAGCGGCGCTACGGCTTCCGCAAGAACACGAACTCGGTGTCGTCATACGCCCGCCGCTCCAGTTCGTCGTAGCCCTCCGGCGTGACGAACTGCGCGGCCTTGGCCTCCTCCACCACCAGCAGCGCGCCCGGCGTCAGCCAGCCGCCGTCGCGCAAGGACGCCAGTGCCTTCTCCGCAAAGCCCTTGCCATAGGGCGGATCGAGGAACACCAGCGAGAACGGCTCGACGGGATGCGCAGGTCCGAGATCGGTCGCGTCGCGCCGATAGACCTTGGTGACGCCACCCAGGCCCAGCGTCTCGACATTGTTGCGCAGCAGCGCCCGCGCTTCCGCGCCATTGTCGACGAACAGCGTGAACTTCGCCCCGCGCGAGACCGCTTCGATGCCGAGCGCCCCGGTGCCGGCGAACAGGTCGAGCACGCGCGCATCGGCAATCGGATCGTCATAGGCGTGCACGAGGATGTTGAACACGGACTCGCGCAAGCGGTCCGCCGTCGGGCGGATGTCGCGCGAGGACGGCGAGGCCAGATTGCGCCCCTTCAAGCGACCGCCGACGACGCGCAACCTCAATCCTCCCGCGGCGTCAGGTCGCGCTTGCCGTGATAGCCGCGCTTGGGACGGCGCGGCGGGCCGTAGCCGCTGGCCTGTTCCTCGTTGCGCTCGCGCGCTTCCTCGCTGCCGGTGCGCTGCACCAGCACGCGGCGGCCCTTGCGGTCGTTGATCACGGCGCGCTTGCTGGCGGGCTTCGTCTCGCGCGGCGCATCGTCTTCGCGCGCGGCCGGCTTCGCGGGCACGTCGAACTGCGCCCCCGATTTCTCGATCACCTTGTCGCCGAGCTGCTCGCGCAGCACCCGCGACTTGATCTCCTCGACCTGGCCTTCCGGGACCTCGCCGAGCTGGAACGGGCCATAGGAGACGCGGATCAGCCGGTTCACCTCGAGCCCGAGATGGGCGCAGACGTTGCGCACCTCGCGGTTCTTGCCCTCGCGGATCGCGAACACCAGCCAGACATTGGCGCCCTGGTCGCGCTCCAGCGTCGCCTCGATCGGACCGTATTTGACGCCCTCGATCTCGATGCCGTTCTTGAGCTCGTCGAGCTGCGCCTGGGTGACGTCGCCATGGGCGCGAACGCGGTAGCGGCGCAGCCAGCCGGTGTCGGGCAGCTCCAGCGTGCGGGCGAGCCCGCCGTCGTTGGTGAGCAGCAAGAGGCCCTCGGTATTGAAATCGAGCCGGCCGACGCTGATCAGCCGCGGCAGACCTTCCGGCAGATTGTCGAACACGGTCGGACGCCCCTCGGGATCGTCATGCGTGGTCATCAGCCCGCGCGGCTTGTGGTAGAGGAACAGCCGCGTGCGCTCGCGCTCCGGCAACGGCTTGCCGTCGACCATGACGACGTCGTTCTTGGTGATGTCCAGCGCGGGCGAGTTGATGACGCGGCCGTTGACGGTGACGCGGCCCTGCGTGACCATCTCCTCGGCGTCGCGGCGCGAGGCGAGGCCCGCACGCGCCAGCACCTTGGCGATGCGCTCGCCGGCCTTCTTCGGCTTCGGCTCTTCGTCCCGGCGCGGCCGCCGGTCGGCATCACGATCGCGCTCGCGATAGGCACCGCGGCCGCCGAAAGCGGGACGCTTCTCGAAGATCCTGCTTTCATCCTCGTTTTCACGGCGCGGGCGATCACCGAAACGGCCTTCGCTGCGCGGATGCTCGTGCCAATCGGAACGGCCTTCCGACCGCTCGCGCGGACGATTGAATTTCGGCCGGTCGCCACCGCGCCCTCCGCGGTCGCCATCGCCGTCACGGCGGGGCCGGTCGAATTTTGGACGATCCTCGCGCGGCCGGTCGAATTTGGGCCGCTCGCGGAACGGGCGATCGCCCGATGTGCGATCGTCGCGTGAGCGCGAGAACCGCGGACGGTCGTCACCGCCACCTTGCCGATCGTCGCGCTTCTGCCAGGGCTTGTCTTCGCTGCGGTCACGGCCGCCGAAATCCTTGCGCGGACCCTTGCCAAAATCCTTGCCAAAATCCTTGCGCGGCGGCCGATCGCCGCGCGGACGGTCGTCGCGCTTCTGCCAGGGCTTTGACTCGCCGCGATCGCCACGGTCGCGATCCGGACCGCCCCGCGAAAACTTCCGCTCGCCCTCGAACGGACGCTCCGGACGGTCGCCGCGCGGCGAATACGGGCGCTTGTCGCCGAACTTCTTGTCGCCGAACCGGCCGGCGGGACGGGACTCGTCGCGATCGCGGCTGCGCGGCGGACGGTCGTCACGGCCTTGGGACGGGCGGTCGCCGCGCGGCTTGAAGGAGCGCTTGTCGCCATCGCGCGATCCACGATCGGAGAATGGCCGGTCGCCACGCGGCTTGAAGCTGCGCTCACCGCGGCCTTCGCCGCTGCGATCGTCGCGCTTGAAGCGCGGACGGTCGGACGAATCCCGGCGCGGGGCATCACCCTCCTCGCGGCGGCGGAACGGGCGATCCCCGCGCGGCGGACGGCTGTCGCGGTCGCCACGGGGCGGGCGGCTATCGCGGTCGCCCCTACCCTCGCTCTTGCCCTCGAAGCCGCGCTTGGCGAACTTCTTCTCGGGGCCGCGCGCCTTGCCGCTGCGGCCGCCCTTGGGCGGGCCTCGCCGGCCGCGGGAATCGTTGTCTTTGTCGCTGTCGCGAGGCATGAATGATCTCACTTGGGGGTAGCGCGATGAGCATTGCGCGCGCTCGTTCCGAGCCGCATGCTCAGGCAAAATCGGTATCCACTCTTGCTGAAGGCGGAGCTACTAGCAGGTTTCTGGCGATGATACGAGGCTTGAAAGCCCCCTCTTTCATGGATTTGGCGCTCAAAACGGCCGAAAACGCCGGAAAGGCGGGCGAAGTTCCGATCGGATGCGTGGTAGTCCGCAATGACGAGGTGATCGCCACCGCGGCCAACCGGACGCTGACCGACCATGATCCGACCGCCCACGCCGAAATCGTCGCACTGCGCGAAGCCGCCGCGAAGATCGGCAGCGAGCGCCTCGTCGACTGCGACCTCTACGTGACGCTGGAGCCCTGCACCATGTGTGCGGGCGCGATCTCGTTTGCAAGGGTCAGGCGGCTCTATTACGGCGCCGCCGACCCCAAGGGCGGCGCGGTGGAATCGGGCGTGCGGTTCTTTGCCTCCCCAACCTGCCATCACGCGCCGGACGTCTATTCCGGGGTCGGCGAGACCGAGGCGGCGCGGCTGCTCAAGGAGTTCTTTCGGGAGCGGCGCTGACGCGCCACCCTCCGCTGTCATGCCCCGAAGGCGGGGCATCCAGTACGCCGTGGCCTATCTTTTCAACCACCACCGTCTCGGCGTACTGGATCGTCCGCCTTCGCGGACGATGACAGTTGAGTGTGTGGCGTGCAGCGTCACAGCTCAGCCCGCGAAGAATTCGCGCAGCGCCTTCGCGGTCACGTCCGGATTCTCCTCGGTGAGGAAGTGGCCGGAATCCACCGGCATGCCCGCAACGTTGGTCGCCCATTGCTTCCACGTGTCCAGCGGCGTCGCGGCGGCTTGCGCCACGCCGGCATTGCCCCACAGTGCCAGCATGGGAATGGTGATCTTCTTGCCGGCCTCGAAATCCGCCTTGTCGAGGTCATAGTCGAAATAGGCGCCGGCGCGATAATCCTCGCACATCGCATGGATGCGGGCGGGATCGCGGAACGGGGCGAGGTAATGTTCGAGCGCCCGCTCATCGATCGCGTCGAGCGTTTTCGACTTGGTCTGGCTCGCCATCTTGAAGCGCAGGAAGAACTCGCCCTGGCCAGAGATCAGCGTCTCCGGCAGCGGATAGGGCTGCGCCAGGAAGGTCCAGTGGTAGATCTTCAGCGCGTAGGCGCGGTTCATCCGCTCCCAGTAATTATAGGTCGGCAGGATATCGAGCACCGCGAGCTTCGACAGCCGGCCGGGATGATCGAGCGCGAGCCGGTACGAGACCCGGCCGCCGCGGTCGTGGCCGGCGAGCGCGAAGTGCACGTGGCCGAGCCGCTCCATCATTTCGACCATGGCTTTCGCCATCGCGCGCTTGCTGTAGGGGATGTGCAGCGCGTCGCTCTCGGGCATGTCGGACCAGCCGTAGCCGGGCAGATCGGCGATGATCAGCGTGAAGTGCTCGGCCAGCTCAGGCGCCACCTGGTGCCACATCACGTGGGTCTCGGAGAAGCCGTGCAGAAGCAGCAGCGGCGGCCCTTTGCCGCCGACGCGGGCGAAGATGCGGCCGAACGAGGTATCGATCCACTCGGCGGCAAAGCCCGGATAGAGGTCGGCGAGGTCGGACATCTTGTTGCATCCTTGAGGGGGCAGCCGGGGCCGGCCCCCGACACCTAAAAGTGCGAAAACAACCCCATGCACAGTACCGGTATCATCATCGGGGTCACTAAGCCCAGCGACTGATTACACATTCTGGGCTGCGCATGTGGCGATCCGGTGACACAAATCTCGAGATTCCGGATCGGCGCGTCTTGCGCGCCGTCCGGAATGACGAGCTAGGTCTTGGCCTTCTCCGCCTCCACCGCCTGCCAGCCGATATCGCGGCGGCAGAAGCCTTCCGGCCAGCGGATGCGATCGACGGCCTGGTAGGCTCTCGCCTGCGCTTCCGTCACGGTCGCCCCCAGCGCGCAGACATTGAGCACGCGGCCGCCATTGGCGAGGATCGCACCGTCCTTCGCCACCGTGCCGGCGTGGAAGATCTCGACATTGCCCACCTTGGCCGCGTCATCGAGCCCCTCGATGCGCGTGCCCTTCTGGTAATCGCCGGGATAGCCCTTGGCCGCCATCACCACGGTGAGCGCGGCTTCCTTGTGCCAGCGCAGGTCGAAATTCTTCAACTGCCCGTCGCAGGCGGCGAGCAGCGCCGGCACGAGGTCGCTCATCATGCGCAGCATCAGCACCTGGCATTCAGGGTCGCCGAAGCGGACGTTGAACTCGAACAGTTTTGGGCCCTGCGTCGTCAGCATGATGCCGGCATAGAGCACGCCGCGGAACGGCGTGCCGCGCTGCTTCATGCCTGAGACCGTCGGCAGGATGATCTTGGCCATGATCGCGTCGTGGACGGCGGGCGTCACCAGCGGCGTCGGCGAATAGGCGCCCATGCCGCCGGTGTTCGGGCCGACGTCGTGGTCGAACACGCGCTTGTGGTCCTGCGCCGAGGCCAGCGGAATGGCGGTCTCGCCGTCGCACAGCGCGAAGAAGCTGATCTCGCGGCCGGGCAAAAATTCCTCGATCACGACCTCGGCGCCGGCCTCGCCGAAGGCGCCCTCGAACATCATGGCGATGGCATCCTCGGCCTCAGCCACGGTCTTGGCAACGACGACGCCCTTGCCGGCGGCAAGCCCGTCGGCCTTCACCACGATCGGCGCGCCCTGGCTCTGCACATAGGCGCGCGCGTCACCGGCATTGGTGAAGCGCTTGTAGGCGCCGGTGGGAATGCCGAACTCGGTGCAGAGCGCCTTGGTGAACCCCTTGGAGCTTTCGAGCTGGGCGGCCGCCTTGCTCGGCCCGAACGCCTTGATGCCGCTAGCTGTGAGATCATCGACGATGCCGGCCGCCAGCGGCGTCTCCGGCCCGACCACCACGAGTTCGACCTTGTTCGCCTTGCAGAAACCGATGACCGCAGCATGGTCGGCGACATCGAGCGCCACGCATTCCGCCTCCTTCGCGATCCCGGCATTGCCGGGCGCGCACCAGAATTTGGTCACCAGGGGGGAGGCTGCGATCTTCCACGCCAGGGCATGTTCGCGGCCACCGGAACCGAGCAGGAGAATATGCATAAGAGGCTCAGAAATGAGGGGTTTGCTGGGGGCGGAGGTCGCATGAATCGGGGTGGGGCTCAAGGGGATACGGCCCGAACTCCCGGCCATTCCGAGCGCACGCGCCTCGCTTCTTCCCTTCTCCCTTGCGGGAAGGTCAACGGGAGGAATTCCGAAGTAACCTCAACCAAAGACATCGCTCGAGCCTAGCCAGGACGCATTGATGAACGCTCCAGCGAGCGATGGGCGATAAATCCAGGGTATCGCCCCCCGCGAGCACGGTCTAAAGCTGACAAGGAACGGTGCGCACGGGCGAACCGACAGAACTTCGACTTCTGGACGAAGAACAAAACAAGAACTGTATAAGGCCGGCGGTCCATCGATCAAGGCAACGTGTATGCTAGTCACGAATCTACTCGAAGATGCACGAGGGGGCCCGGTGGCAACTGCAAAGTTTTTTGATGAGCGGACCGATCAATCAGAAACTAAGGCTCGGATTATTCAGAAGTACTTTTACGCTTGGGCAAAGGTTATTACTCCCAGCGCAAAACAGAGAGACGGCAAGATAGCGTACATCGATCTTTACGCAGGGCCCGGTCGTTACAAAGATGGCGCGGCGTCTACTCCGCTTCTTGTCTTGCAACATGCGATAGCCAATCCAGACATGGCATCGATGCTCGTCACTCTCTTCAACGATGCGGACAAGAACCATAGCTCCACGCTGTTGTCCGAAATTGACGCGCTGCCAGGAATTGAAAAACTAAAGTTCAAACCCGAGGTTATGTCAGACGTCGTCGGAGAGGACGCCGAAAAATACTTCGCCGAAAAGAAGTTGATTCCATCATTCACATTCGTCGATCCGTTCGGGTACAAGGGCTTGTCGCTCAAGATTGTGAATGGCGTGATCAAGGATTGGGGATGTGACTGTGTATTTTTCTTCAACTACGGCCGCATAAACGCAGGACTTTCCAACGCCCTTGTCGAGGATCACATGAACGCCTTGTTCGGGGTTGATCGGGCCAATCTCCTACGAGAGAAAATTAAAGGGCAAGAGCCAGATCAACGAGAAGCGCTGATACTTGAAGACCTGTCACAGGCGATCAAGGCGATGGGAGGCACGTATGTTTTGCCTTTCCGGTTCAAGCGAGGGAAGCGGACATCGCACAGCCTTATCTTCGTATCCAAGCACTTTAAGGGCTATGAAATCATGAAAGGGATCATGGCCGGGGAAAGCTCTACGCAGGATCAGGGGGTAGCTTCTTTTGCCTATTCCCCTGCGGATGCCTCAACGCCCCTCTTGTTTTCTCTCGCGCAACCGTTTGACAAGCTTATTGCTGATTTACCGAAAGTGTTCGCCGGAAAGACACTTTCAATGAGACATGTGTACGAAAATCATTCAGTGGACAGACCTTACACCAAGACGAATTACAAGAAGGCGCTCGGGCAGTTGGAAGAGGCGGGCAAAGTGGCCGCTAGTCCACCAGCCTCTGAGCGCCGAAAAGGTACGTTCGCCGACCAAGTAATGGTAACTTTTAAATAGGATCATCATGGCGACGAATTCACCGATCGAATGGACCGAGGCGACGTGGAATCCGGTAGCCGGATGCACGATCTTATCTCCGGGTTGCACTAATTGTTATGCGATGAGGCTCGCTCGCAGGTTGGAAGCCATGGGTCAGCCAAAATACGCTGGCACCACTCGCGTGTCCGGAGGGCGCGCAAAATGGAATGGCAAAATCGTCTTGGACGAAGCAGCTCTGGAGATACCGCTCAAATGGAGAGCGCCTAAAATCATATTTGTGAACTCCATGTCCGATCTCTTCCACGAGAAAATTCCGGTGGAGTTCGTCTTAAGAGTTTTCGAAGTGATGAGAATGGCTCGGCACCACACGTTTCAAGTATTGACGAAGCGAGCTGATCGGCTTGCCGAAATTGCTCCACGACTGCCTTGGTCCAAGAATGTTTGGATGGGCGTTAGTGTTGAGAGTGAAGAGTACGTAGATCGGATTGACTATCTTCGAACCACACCAGCATTTATCAAATTCCTCAGCCTCGAACCGCTACTTGGGCCTCTCGATGACTTAAGGCTCGATGGCATTGACTGGACCATCGCAGGCGGAGAGAGTGGGCCGAACGCGCGGCCGATGGACCCTAACTGGGTCCGGTCCATCCGTGACCAATGCAATGCCGCCGGGGTGGCATTCCATTTCAAACAGTGGGGTGGCGTTCAAAAGAAGCAAGCGGGCCGAACATTGGATGGCCGAACTTGGGACGAACTTCCGACGGCAAAATCGTCCAAACCACAACATAGCGCTCGTGTCGCTGTTTGACTCTCTAATTAGCTGCAGGGGGTCTCAGAGGTGCCCGAATATAAGTGCGATATTTCGTTCGTTTGCCCGAAGTGCGGGGCGAACATAATGGACCGGATTGATGTACCGGAGCCGTATTGGCTGGCCGACCGGGCGTCCGACATGACAAGCGAAGACGATCTCGACCTAGAGTGCCGGGAGTGCGATGAGACGTTTGCGGCCCACGTGCTTAATAATGGCGGGGATTGCGACCTTACACTCAACAATTATCCAGGCGTGAAAGTCGATGCTGGTACCGCGTTCTACGATGGTCCAGATGAGGATGATTGGGAGGAGCCAGAGCCGCCCGCCAACGCCTTTTCGGTATTTTTGCAATCGCACCGCGAAACGTGGAACATGCTGAACGAGAATGCGCTACCCGCTGATGGGAGCAGCTTGATAAACCGCATGGTATTTGCTCACCAAATATCGGCCATGGAAGCGTTTCTTGCTGATACCGTGATAATCCATGTCACGTCCGAGCCGGATGCCATGAATCGATTACTCGAAGAAGATTCAGACCTGAAAAAAGAGAAATTCAATCTTGCACAGATAGCGGCTGATCCCAATCTTGTCCGGAAAGTTGTACTTAAGCATCTGCGCTCATTGATGTACCATAATATTGCGCGAGTGCGCGTTCTTTACCAGACCGTCCTAAATATGGATCTGTTCAAGTTGCTCAGCAAAGATGAGCTCGAGACTTTGATGCGAGCAGTGGACTATCGACATGACTGTGTTCATCGTAACGGCCACACCCAAGAGGGTGAGAAGCTAATCGTTTTCACGCCCGAGTATGTTGAACGTATCGCTGGGATAACTCACTCCCTTGTGAATGGGATCGAGAGGAAGCGAATCGTGGGAAGCTTTTAGCGAGCCCGTAGCCCGTAGGATGGGTTGAGCCCTTGCGAAACCCATCGCACTTGTTTCGTGATAAGATTGCGTCATGACCGCGTACCGCCGCAACTTCGTTCCGGGTGGGTGATTCTTCTTCATCGTCAATCTGGCGGAGCGGAGGCTGGCGTTGCTGACAGATCATATCCAGGTGTGCGCGGGGCGTTTCGCGAAACGCACCGACGCCATCCGTTCACGATCGATGCCATCGTGGTGCTGCATGACCACCTTCACACGGTGTGGACGTTGCCGGAAGGTGATGCCGATTTTGCAATGCGCTGGCAGTTGATCAAATCCACCTTTCCGCGCGGTCTGGCGCGCAATGAGAGCATATCCCGAAGCTGCTCGGCCAAAGGTGAACGGGGCATCTGGCAGCGCAGATATTGGGAGCATACCATTCGCGACGACGTCGATTTCACGCGGCATGTCGACTATGTCCATATCAATCCGGTCAAGCGCGGGCTCGTCGACCGGGTGCGTGACGGGGCGCCTCCTCGTTTCATGGTCACGTCAAGCTTGGCAATGACCCGGCCGATTGGGCCGGCGATCAATCGGATGACGGCCACGACTACGGTGAACGGGGATAGAGAGGCGATGGGTTTCGCAAGAGCTCAACCCATTCTACGGGTTCCAGGCGCTCCTGCGGCTCGAACTCGTCGCAAGAAGAGAATAACAGGCGCCTTGTCCCTTATCGGCCCATGATGCCGTGCCGTTTTGAACGGTGATGTGCTAGGTTTCCCGCTAGCATCGAGGACTGGGGACCACATTGAGTGATTCAGGAAAATGGGTCGGCCAAGGTCAGGAACGCCTGGCCGACTTCATTCGCCACAACCAACCCGCAATCATCAAGGAATGGACAGACTTCGCGCGGACCCGTTCGCCGGCCAGCGACGGGATGTCGAAGCTTGCTCTCGAAGACCATATTGCCGACATTCTCAAGTTCATCGCCGAGGACCTGGAGTCGCCGCAAACCGCGCGCGAGCGAGTGGACAAGTCGCACGGTTTGGCCGTCGAGGACGGACCCTTTAGCCAAAGCGCGGCGGAAATTCATTCCGCACTTCGCCTCGCCGATGGTTTCGACATCGACCAGATGGTTTCGGAATATCGGGCACTACGTGCAAGCGTCGTGAAGCAATGGGTGGCCAAGCAGGAAAGCCTTGCCAGCACAGATGTTGAGGACCTTACGCGGTTCAACGAAGCAATCGACCAGGCCGTGACGGAGTCGGTGGCGCATTACACCAAGACCATCAACAACTCGCGGAACCTGTTCCTTGGAGTCCTTGGGCACGACCTGCGTAACCCCATAGGCGCTGCTTCCATGGCCGCGCGGTGGATGGCACGATCGGGAACATCTGATCCGAAGCAGGCAAAAGTGGTGGCTGAGATGGTCCTGACGACGGACAGGGCTACGCGCATCCTTGATGACCTGCTGGATCTCACACGCTCGTCTTTCGGCACTGGTATCCCCGTCGAAAAAGCCAAAATGGACATGGCGAGGCTCTGTCACCAAATCGCTGACGAGTTGCGGGGCATCAACGCAGGCCAGATTATCGAAGTCACCCATCAAGGTGACCCGACGGGCCTTTGGGACGCGGCACGAATGGGACAGGTGCTCTCCAACCTGATGGGCAACGCGATTCAGTACAGCGAGGCATCGGGTGCGATTACCGTCGCGATATCGGGACTAGACCCCGAGGGGGTCGTCGTGACCGTGCATAACTTCGGTCCCCCAATCCCTCCCGAGAACCAGAAGATCATTTTTCAGTCTTGGATGCGCGGCCAGGAGGTCTCCGCCGAGCATGGGACTCACCTCGGGCTGGGGCTCTACATTGCGAGATTGATCGTCGAAGCCCATGGCGGCGAGATCGATGTCACTTCGGACCAGAAGTCCGGCACGACATTCACGCTTCGGCTTCCGCGCACGTGATCCTTTGGTACGCGCATCGTTAACTCGTTGAGCGCTCTTTTCCATCGAGAATGCTTCGGGGTTTGTCGCGTTGTCAGAATGCGGGCGCAGCCTGCAGCCGCCGAGCTCGACCCCGGTCAATTGCGTTGAATGGACCCGAGCCCGTTGGATGGGTTGAGTCCTCGCGAAACCCATCACTCGAAGCGTCCTAGCCGCCGGGCGCCCTCCGCGATTCGTCGTCACTTACAATCGGATGACGGCCGCGATTGCGGTGAACGGGATAGAGAGGCGATGGGTTTCGCAAGGGCTCAACCCACCTACGAGCTACGAGCCTCAGCATGCGAAGAGAAATTGTTGACGTCACAGGCTATCGCGCATTTGCTTCTGGCCGATGCGATGACCAATCGCACCAAGCAGTCCCGCCAGGAATAGCATCACAAGGAACTTGCTCCAGCCCGGCCCGTCGAAAACAAACTTGTTCGCGACGAGCCCAATCAGCACGCCGTAGCCGGCGAATATCAGGCCTTTCCAGCGAACCGTCCAGGTGTGGTTCATTGCCGTCCCCTCATTTGAAGTCGGACAGCAATGCCACGAAGAAGCCGGCTCATCTGTGCGCAGCCTCACTCAAGACAATACTCAGCGTTCGAAAAGCGAAACGATCAGGCCATCCGCGCTCACTTGCAGCCGGATGACAGCCGCGATGATCGAGAGCCGGAAGAGGAAGGCGATGGGTTTCGCAAGGGCTCGACCCATCCTACGAGTCCAAAGGTCCGAACAGCTTGCGGACACCTTCTGTCGGCAAGCCGTGACGGGTCTTCACCCTTTTTGTTTCTCTTCTGCGCTTTTTCCGTCCGAGCTTTTCGAGCGCTCTTCGAAACGATCAGCCCCCTTCGCTAGATCGTGCCCCATCTTGCCCTCGTTTTTCGCTTCATCCTTTGAAGTCGCTTCACGCAAGCCTGCAGCGGCCTGTTCACCCGCCTTTGATGATTTCCGTTCGTCATCCATTGGTCGCTCCTTCCCGATAAGAGACGCCTCCCGGGAGACCCGCTGATCTATCCCGGATTGGACGTACCAACGTTCCAATCGGATGGCCTGCACATTGTTCCCGGTCCCGTTGAGGCCCGTAGGATGGCCTGAGCCCGCAAAACCCATCCATGTGTCTCTAAAGCTAGCCGAACGGACCATCCGCGATGATCCAGACCTCATATCCTTGTATTACGGTGACAGTGCACTGGTTTCCAAAGCCAGCGCAGCGGATATCATTTAGTGCACTGTGGGCAACGCCTTGAGCGCCGCCATGATAGGCGAGAGGAAACCGAGGAGGAATGAGTAGCCGAAGCGCGGAAAGGCCGGATTGCGAAGCAATATCGGTAAGAGGGAGTGGCGCAGAGTGACGCCCTGACACCTCACCCGGACCTCCCCATGGAGAGGTGAACTCCCTGGCTGGCGCCGCGTCGCGAAAATCCCTAACCTCGACCCCGACCCCATAACCCCGAATCGTTTGCTCAATGCCGCCTGCGGAACAACTCAACAACGCCTTTGAATTCACCGTCTCCGAGCTCTCCCAGTCCCTGAAGCGGACGGTGGAGGATACCTTCGGCCATGTCCGGGTCCGCGGCGAGATCTCGGGATTCCGCGGCGCCCATTCCTCCGGGCATTGCTATTTCGCGCTGAAGGACGAGAGCGCCAAGATCGAGGCGGTGATCTGGAAGGGCGTGCACGGCCGGATGCGCTTCAAGCCCCAGGAGGGGCTCGAGGTCATCGCCACCGGCAAGCTGACGACCTATCCGGGCTCCTCGAAATACCAGATCGTGATCGAGGCGCTGGAGCCGGCCGGCATCGGCGCGCTGATGGCGCTGATGGAGGAGCGCAAGAAGAAGCTCGCCGCCGAAGGCTTGTTCGACGAGGCGCGCAAGCAGCTGCTGCCCTGGCTGCCGGAGGTGATCGGCGTCGTGACCTCGCCGACCGGCGCCGTGATCCGCGACATCCTGCATCGGCTGGAGGACCGCTTCCCCCGCCGCGTGCTGGTGTGGCCGGTCAAGGTGCAGGGCGAGGGCTCGGCCGAGCAGGTCGCGGCCGCGATCCGCGGCTTCAACGCGCTGCCCGAGGGCGGCAGGATTCCGCGACCTGACGTGCTGATCGTCGCGCGCGGCGGCGGCTCGCTGGAGGATCTCTGGTCGTTCAACGAGGAGATCGTGGTGCGGGCGGCGGCCGAAAGCATGATCCCGCTGATCTCGGCGGTCGGGCACGAGACCGACATCACGCTGATCGATTTCGTCGCCGACAAGCGCGCGCCGACGCCGACGGCGGCGGCCGAGATGGCGGTGCCGGTGCGCAGCGATCTGTTCGTCGAGGTCGCCGATCTCGGTCGCCGCACCCGCGCCTATTGGCAACGCGCCCAGGAAAGCCGCCGCAGCGAGCTGCGCGCCGCCGCGCGCGCGCTGCCGGCGGCCGGCGATCTGCTCGCCATTCCCCGGCAACGGCTGGATGCGGCGGGCGCCTCCCTGCCCCGCTGCCTCAAGGCCAACACGCACGCGCATTTCCGCAGGTTCACCGCGGCCAGCTCAAAGCTGACGCTGCGGGTGCTGCACGGCCAGATCGCGCAGGCCGACCATCGCCTGACGGTGTGCGGCGAACGGCTCGGCCTGTCCGCGCGCTCGCTGCTGCGGCAGCGGCGCGACCGCTTTGCCGGGCTCGAGATCCGCCTGCGCGCCTCGAAACTCTCCAATGCGCAGGCGCAGAGGAACGCGATTGCCCGCCAGCGCGAGCGCACGCATCGCCTTAGCGAGCGGGCGCAGCGCGCGCTCGCGACGCTGCTGCACCGGCTCGATGCCCGCGTCGAGAACAGTGGCAAGCTGCTGTCGGCGCTGTCCTATCGCAGCGTGCTCGCGCGCGGCTTCGCGCTGGTGCGCGACGAGGCCGGCCATCCCGTGCATGCGGCCGATGCGATCGGTCCCGGCGCGCGCGTCGAGATCGAGTTCGCCGATGGCCGCGTCGGCGCGACCGCGGATGCGGATCGCCCGGCGCCGGTGGCAAAACGCGCGCCGGCGCAGCCAAAGCCGGCCGCGCAGGAGACGAAGCCCGCACCGAAGCGCGTGGCCAAGCCGGTGGATCAGGGCAGCCTGTTCTGAGGCGCGAGGACGGCGCTCCGCTGTCGAAGCGTTCCGAGTGCCAGCCCGTCATCCTGAGGTGCGAGGCTTGCGATGCGAACGCATCGCAAGGTGAGCCTCGAAGGATGAACGGCCGAGACCAAGCCGGGCCGTCGCCCCTTCGAGGGCCGCTGAAGAAGCGGCCACCTCAGGGTGACGGATTTGGCAGCGTAAGCTTCAGCGGCAGGACAATCCCGCGTCGATCGTGGTCCAGAAGCCGCAATGGTCCGGTGCGCGCTGTTGGCCGGCATGGGCCTCGTACAGCAAGAGCGCGACGGTGAAGACGACCAGTGCGGAGACGAGGACGATGCGGTTGCGCATGGGATTGCGTTGAATCGATATCATGGCCGAACCAAGGCGTCTCATCGGCTACCGCGCCAGCCACCTTACGACGTCCTTCTGCGACTCCGCGCGCGCCTGCGCATCCGTGCCGGGATGGCCGCGCTCGGGCGCGGCATCAACGCTGCCGGCAGCTGCGTGCAGCGGCGTGTTGGCGCGGTCGAAATCGTGGTCGGCGCCGGGATAGACCACGATGCGCGCGAGCGCGCTGCGGCCATGCGCGCCTTCGACCATCTGGCGGCAGGCCGGCGGAGACGAGACGTCGTCATCGGCGCCGATCAGCACCAGGGTGGGCACGCGCGTGCTCCAGCCGAGGCCGGCGGAAATCCGGCAGTCGGGATAGAACGCGATCGCGGCGCGGAAATCCGGACCCAAATCCGGACCCAGGTCCCGCGCGGCACTCTGCGGACGCACGGCCCAGAGCAGCGCGCTGGCGCCATTGGCCCAGCCCATCAGGCTGACGCGGTCGCGCGCCACCCAACTCTGCTTCATCAGCCAGGCCCGCGCCGCCGCGATGTCGCCGACGCGCTCACGTCGCGCCTTGACGTGCATCTCCTTGACGCGGCATTGCGGCCCGAGCTCGCGCGAGCCGTAGCTGTCGGGCCACAGCACCGCGTTACCGGCCTTGAGCAGGCGCTCGGCCCAGTCGCGATAGCGCGGCAGGACGGAATCGGAATGGCCGCTGAGCCCGCCACAGCCATGCAGCGCGATCACGGTCGGAAACGGGCCTGTGCCGTCGGGCTTGTAGAGCTGCGCATGGAGGACGCCCGACGCCAGCGGAATCTCGACCGGCTGCGGCGCCGGCGCGGCACGCGCGGCCGACATCAGCAGCATCGCGAACAGGGCGGTCAATCGAAGGCGCATCGGACTCTGCCGTAGGAGGTGCCGGAACCAGCGCTGCTTCGCGGAAGGCATGATCACGCGGGAGCGGCGGCAAAACATCACAAGCCGGTGGGTTTACCGGGCGGACAAGCCGCCCTATCTATGCTACATCCCGGCCAACACATCGTGCCCTCCAGGGGTTTCCTTGCGAGCGGCCTTCCACGGAGACTTTCGACCGTGCTGAACAAGTTCGGCCCCTCGGGCCATGGCGAAGCGCAGGTGCAATATCTCGACGGCGATTTCCGCGTGATCTCGCCGGGGACTTTCGTGCGCTGCGCGATCACGGACGTCCGGATCCCGCTCGACGAGCTGAAGTACTGGAGCGTGGACCTGCAAGAGGCCTACGCCACGCCCGCCGCCGTCTTGCAGCGGCATTTTCCCGGCGCGCCGAAACCGCAGGAATGATCCCGCAGGGTGGGCAAAGGCGCAACGCGCCGTGCCCACCATTTCTGCACGATCGCGACGAAGCACGTGGGCACGCTTCGCTTTGCCCACCCTACAAGATCGAGCTCTTGGCATGGTTCGGCTATTGCGGCTCGGGAGCATCGCGCGCGGACTGCAATTTCATCTGACCTCTCCTGGACGCAGCTCTATCGATAGGAGCCTGGCCATGAATGCCGGCTGAATGTCCGTTCGGCGTCGCCATCTACCTGCCAACGGCCAACCTCAGCTCCGGTGGCGGCAACGGCACGAGCACATCCTGCACCAAGATCATCTCCGCCACGCCGCTCCGCGTTGCATCGAACAGTGCGTGCACTCAGTGGTCATTCATTTCGCGCTGTGGTTGGATTCTTCGTTGCGATTCGGCGCCCTTAAGTTGTTCGACGAAGTCTTGGTGAAACAGAGGGCTGCTATAGTTACATGTTAGGTAACTGGCCCTGCTCCTCTTATCGCGCAGACAATCAAGCCAACCAAACGACCATCGAGCTTTGGAATTGGCGCAGTCTGTGAACGGGCTCATATCGAAGAGTCATCTGGACGGCTACGTTCACCAGGAAAATTCGCGGCGGAATATAAAGCCAAACGATGGGGGTGATCATGCCCGCCATATTAGAGTTGCTCTATCGAGAATATTGTCGCGCCCGTCTTGCTGAAATGCGGAAACAGCTTCTGATCGCGACTGAACGCGCTCAGGCGCTGGACGCGGATCATCATCCTGCGGATCGGGGTGACGACGACAAGACGGACATACATCGCCAACCCGATTACCGCGCGCCGCACTGAAGCGGCCCGACGACGGACAACCTCTCCCGCGTAGCAATGACCAAGCAATTGGCAACAGTTTGGGAGCCTGCAATGAATACACCCGAATATTATGCTGTCATGGTGGCCTGCCTCTCGTGCCTGACCATTGTCGGAATGATGGCCGCTGGGGCGTGGTGAGCATAACTGACTGCTGAAGCACGATCGCCGCGGGGAACCGAGGCTGCTGGCAAGCACGTCCATCCGACCCATGACACCGGACGCAGCACGCACCGCATTGCATCGTCCGTCGACGGACGCGAGACCTTCGTCTCGCCTCGGCTTGCAGAATTGATTGTTCTGCGATGTGAGCGTTGCCGCCGCCTGCAACGCCTGCGGCGGCAACGCTCGAGATCCGGATGTCAGCCTCCGGGCGGAGTATATGAGGAGCGCAGCTTCGCCGCGTTCTGGCGGACCTGCTTGATCTCGTCCTGCGTGAACAACCGGGTCAGCTTCACGTTCTGCAGGGTGCCTGCCGTAACGGTCAGTCCGGAAATGGCCGGAGCCGCACTGGGATCAGGCACATCGAAAATCACCAGGACCCCTGGGCCGTCGGCCGCAACGCTGTACATCGAAATCAGCTTTCCGCCGGCCGCCTCGATGAGTTTCCTGGCCGCTTCCTGGCGATTGGTCGTGGGATTTTCCAAGATCGCGTTGAGCGCGCGTGGTGTGTATTGTCCGGTGAGGCAAAAATGCATGGCATGTTCTCCTCTGAACTCTTAGCAATACCTCTTCGTGCCGTTCCGAGCTGGTCGTTACGGCCATCGCACCTGAAATGATGAAGATACACTGCCCGCCGTGGGCATAAACGCCGCCGATAATTTCCGGGAGTTCGGCACGTCCCGGTGACGGCTCTCATGAAAGGCTACATCAACTCCCGGACGTGCGGAAGAGACTTTGTCGCCCGCGACATGACAGCTCGGTTCACACATCGCATCGCGCCAATCAATTCGCCATCACACGTTGCGTTCGCGCAGGAAAGCGCGAGGCGCAATCTTCGCGGAATAGCCTTGCCTCTCTACGAGATCATCGCCTGCCGAATCTTCGCTCGCGCGCCCTGTAGAGCTGGTCGCCGATCAACTGCCGCAGCGCGTCGGGATCGTCGAACTCGAGATGGACGGCAAACGGCACGATGTCGTCGGGCACGCCCTCTCTGCCGCGCAGGCGTACGAGGTCCTTTTCCGTCGTCACCAGCGTGAGCTGCTCGCGCAGGGCCTCCGCCGCGAGGGCTGCGATCTCCTCGCCCGAGAACATGTGATGATCGGCGAAGGCGCGGGTGCGCGCGACCTCGATGCCGCAGGCGCTAAGGGTCCGGAAGAAGCGTCCGGGATCACCGATGCCGGCGAAGGCGAACACCTTCTGGCCGAGCAACCGCGCGAGCGAGGCCGGATCCGGCTTCAGCCGCGCGCGCAGCTCGGGCTTGTTGCGCTTGGCGAGCTCGGCGGCGACGTCGTTGGCGGCGCGGCCGTCGCCGATCAGCACCAGCGCGTCGGTGCGCGCGAGCTGCGGCTGCAACGGCGCGCGCAAGGGGCCGGCGGGAAACACCTCGCCATTGCCGAGGCCGCGCTCGCTGTCGATCACGATCAGCGAGGCGTCCTTGAGCAGGCGCGGATTCTGAAAACCGTCGTCCATCACGATCATGGTGGCGCCTTGCGACTTCGCCAGCGCGACGCCGTCAAGACGGTCGCGCGCCACCGCGACCGGGACGTCGCGCGCCATCATCAAGGGCTCGTCGCCGACATCGGCCGCGTTGTGGCGGGCGCGATCGACCATGACCGGGCCTTTCAGGCGCCCGCCATAGCCGCGGCTGAGCACCACCGGCGTCTCGCCGAGCGCGCGCAGCAGCTTCGTCAGCGCCAGCACGGTCGGGGTCTTGCCGGCGCCGCCGACATGGTAATTGCCGACGCAGATCACGGGAATGCCGGCGTCGGCGCCCTGGCGCAGCATGCGCCATTCGGCGATCGCGCCGTAGAGCGCTCCGAGCGGCCAAAACGCATATGAGGCAAGAGAACGTGGCCGGTACCAGAAGGCCGGCTCACGCATTGGCGGCCCCCATCTCGATCCGCAATTGCAGCAGATAGGGCTCGAGCGCCGTCATGGTGCGATCCAGCGCGCCGCCGAGCTGCTCGACCACACCGGCGCCTGCGCGCTGCATCTTCTCGCGGACGGTCGGCTCGGCCAGCAGCAGGCCGAGCTGCTTGACCAGCGCTTCCTGCGTATCGGCCTGCCGCGCCGCGCCGCTCGCATCGAGCGCCTCGAACACTTCGGCGAAGTTGAAGACGTGCGGCCCGTGGACGATGGCGGCACCGAGCTTGATCGCCTCGATCGGATTCTGCCCGCCGTGGCGGATCAGCGATCCGCCCATGAACACGATTCCCGAGAGGCGGTAGAACAGGCCGAGCTCGCCCATGGTGTCGGCGACATAGATGTCGGTGGTCGCGGTCGGCAGCTCCTCGCGCGAGCGCAACGCCGGCGTCAGGCCCGAGGCCGTGACCAGGCCCGCGATCGAAGAGCCGCGATCGGGATGCCGCGGCACGATCACGGTGAGGAGCTGCGGGAAGAAGCCGACCAGGCTGCGATGCGCCGCGACCAGCATCTCGTCCTCGCCCGGATGGGTCGAGGCCGCGACGATGATCGGCCGGCCGCGCGTCATCGCCATCAGCCGTTCGAGCCTGGCGGGATCGGCCGGCGGCGCCGGCACGTCGAGCTTGAGATTGCCCGTGGTGACGACATCGCGGCCACCCAGCGCGGAGAAGCGCTCGGCATCGATCTTCGACTGCGCCAGGCAAATGTCGAACCGCGACAGCAGCGCCGAGATGGTGCCGTGCATGCGCTGCCAGCGCGGGAAGGAGCGCGGCGACATCCGCCCGTTGATCAGCACCATCGGCACGCGGCGCGCCGCCCCGGCCAGGATCAGGTTCGGCCACAGATCGGATTCGATGAACAGGGCCAGCGACGGCTTCCAATGGTCGAGGAAGCGCGCGACGTAGCGCGGCGAATCATACGGCACGTATTGATGGATGACGTCGGGCGGAAAGCGCTTTGCGACCACGGCAGCCGAGGTGACGGTGCCCGAGGTGAGCAGGATGCGCAGGTTGAGATCGCGCAAGCGCTCGATCAGCGCCGCCGCGGCCAGCACCTCGCCGACACTGGCGCCGTGGATCCAGACCAGCGGGCCATGCGGCCGCACGTCGCGTGAGATGCCGCGCCGCTCGCCGACGCGCGCGGGGTCTTCCTTGCCCTGCCTCAGCCGCCGCTTGATCAGCGCAGGCGCAAGCGGCACCAGGCCCGCGGCCAGGCGCCGATACATCCGCAACGTCATCGGCAGCGCAATGGGCAGCGATTTAGCCATCTTGCGGCCCCGGACGGCCGAGCTGCGCGTAGGCGCGGCGGGTCGCCTCGTTCAACGTCTCTTCCAGCTCCAGCCGCAACGCTTCCATCGTGGCGGCGTCGGCATCTGGGGGAACGTGGATTTCCTTGATGCCGACCAGGGCGCCCCGCCCGAACGGCAGGTTGATGGTGGTGCGGTCCCAGTTCTTCAGCCGGATGAAGCGGCTGGTCGCCATCGCGAAAGGCATGATCGGCCGCCCCGATTCCCGTGCCAACATGATGATGCCGAGCCCGGCCACGCGCGCGCGCTTGGGGACATCGGCAGTCAGCGCGACATTACAACCGTCCTGGAGCGTCCGCACCATTTCCTTGAAGGCGCCGACTCCGCCCTTGCGGTGAAAGGCGCCGCCATGATCGCCGGAACCGCGGATCAGGCCGATGCCGAGCCGCTCCACCGCGATGGCGTTGAACTCGCCGTCGCGGTGACGGGAGATCAGGACCTTGGCCCGATAGGAGGCCTTGTTCTGGTTCTTGATGAAGGGCGTGAGGAAATGCTGGCCGTGCCAGAAGGCGAAGATCGCCGGGAGCTGCGGCTCGACGCGTTCATAGACGTCGGGCGGATCCAGCGTGAACTTGTTGGTCCGCCAGACCAGGCGCAGATATTCGGCCGCCAGAACCCCGACGGCACGCTGAAACCAGCTGCTCCGCAGCGTATTGCGAAGCAGTCTTTTCAACGTGCCGGTTCTTGATTCGGGTCGAGCAGCCGATGGAGATGGACGATGAAATAGCGCATCTGCGCGTTGTCGACCGTGCTCTGCGCCTTGGCCCGCCAAGCGGCGTGGGCGGTGGCGTAATTCGGATAGAGGCCGACGATCTCGACGTCGTCGAGATTCTTGAAGACGTTCTGCTCGAGATCGACGAGCTCGCCGCCGATGACGAGGTGAAGCAATTGTTGCGGGGCACTATCTGGCATCAGTTCTGTTCCTAACGGGCTGCCCGGCAAAGCAGTGTTCGACAAGCACAGTGTTCGACAGGCACGACGACGGGCGCTTCAGGCCAAGGGGCGGTTTCGAAAATGCGCGACAATGCCCGCATGACGATCGCGTCCCGCTGCCACCAGCACCCCGTGCGCCACTTCCCGGCGGTTATAGAGGATGGGTTCTCCGGAGAGGTCGCTCATCCTACCATCGGCTTCCTGCACGATCAAATCGGCCGCCGCAAGGTCCCAATCGTGGCTGTTGCCCCCCGCAAAAGCCGCATCCAGCGCGCCATGGGCGACCCGGCACAGCCGCAGCGCCAGCGAGCCGATTCGCGGATGCAGCTTGATGTCGCCAAGCGACGGCTTCAGGCGCTCGACCAGCGGCTTCGGCCCCGCGACGCGGGCAAAATCCAGCTCGGCTCCTGAGGTCGCCCGCACCGGCTTGTCGTTGAGCGTCGTGCCTCGTCCGCGCGCGGCGAAGAAGAACTCGCCGGTCGTCGGCGCGAACACCGCGGCCAGCACGGGCGCGGCATCCGCGACCAGTGCGACGCTGACGCACCATTCGTCATGGCCGCCGAGATAGTTGCGGGTGCCGTCGATGGGATCGACGATCCAGGTCAGCCGCCGCGACAGCCGGTCAGCGTCATCGGCGCTCTCCTCGGACAGCCAGCCATAATCAGGCGTCGCGCTGCGCAAGCGCGTTTCGAGCAGATCGTTGACGGCGATGTCGGCCTCCGAGACCGGCGAGGACGCGCCCTTGGTCCACTTCTTCAGCTCGGTGCGGAACATCGACTGCGCCAGCGCGCCCGCCTCCCGCACCGTGTCCTGCAGCAGCGCCGCGTCGCGCGCCAGGATCGTGTCGTTCGCGTCAGCGTCCGCCAAGCGTCAAACCCTCGATGCGCACCGTCGGCGCATTGATGCCGTAGCGGAATTCGAGATTGTTCGCGGGCTGCATCGACTTGAAGATCTCGAACAGATGGCCGGCGATGGTGACTTCGCTGACGGGATAGGTGATCTCGCCGTTCTCGATCCAGAAGCCGGAGGCGCCGCGGCTGTAATCGCCGGTCACGCCGTTGACGCCGGAGCCGATCAGATCGGTGACGTAAAAACCTTGGCTGATGTCGGAGATCAGCTCGGCCGGGCTCGGCGTGCCGGGCTCCAGATGCAGATTGTACGGCCCGGGCGAGGGCGAGGAGGAAACGCCGCGATGGGCGTGGCCGGTGGTGACGAGGCCAAGCTCGCGCGCGGTGGCGCAATCGAGCAGCCAGGTCGTCAGCACGCCCTCGTCGACCAGCGCGGTTCTCTTCACCGCGACGCCCTCGGCATCGAAGGTCTGCGAGCGCAGGCCGCGCTTGCGCAGGGGATCGTCGATGATGCGGATGTTGTTCGCGAACAGCTGCTGGCCGAGCTTGTCCTTCAGGAAGCTGGTCTTGCGCGCGATCGAGGCGCCGTTGATGGCGCCGACGAGATGACCGACCAGCGAGCCGGCAACGCGCGGATCGAACACGACGGGGACCTTGCAAGTTTCGACCTTGCGCGGATTGGAGCGCGCCACGGTGCGCTCGCCGGCGGAACGGCCGACGGCTTCCGGCGACAACAGGTCGGCGGCATGCGGCGCCGAGGTGAAGTCGTAGTCGCGCTCCATGCCGGTGCCCTCGCCCGAGATGGCGGTGGCCGAGATGCCCTGGCTGGAGCGCAGGTAGGAGCCGTGGAAGCCGGTCGAGGTGACGAGCACCATGCCGCCGATGCCGGCCGAAGCCGAGGCGCCGCCGGATTTTGTCACGCCCTTCACCGCGAGAGCCGCGGCTTCGGCCGCGAGCGCGCGGCGCTCGAGCTCGCTGGTTGCGGGCACGCCGGGATCGAGCAGGTCGAGATCGGGGAAATCGCGCGCGAGCAGCGCGGGATCGGCGAGGCCGACATATTTGTCGTCGGGCGCGACGCGCGCCATCGCGACCGCGCGTTCGGCAAGCTTGGTCACGGCATCGCCGCTGACGTCGTTGGTCGAGACCACGGCCTGGCGCTGGCCGACCAGCACCCGCAGGCCGACATCGTCGCCCTCGGACCGCTCGGATTCCTCGACGCGTCCGTCGCGCACCTCGACGCCTTGCGAGACGCCGCGCACCGCGACCGCATCGGCCGCGTCCGCGCCCGCGCGCCTGGCCGCCTCGACCAGCCGCTGCGCGAGATCGGAGAGCGCGGACTGATCGAACAGGTCGCGATTGGCTGTGGTCGAGCTTGCGGACGGTGAAGAGTTCACGAACGAAATCCTGTTGGGGCGGGGTGCGGGGACCGGAACCCACAGATGTGCCCTGATCGCGCGGACTTCAAGCATTTTCAGCCCGCCAAAAGCTCAGATTCTCACCATCGGCGCAACGTCTCGTCAATCATGCGCGCCAAGGTCTTGTCAATCATGAGGAGCAGTGACGGTGGGTTAACCAGCCTTTTTAAGCGGTTTCGGAAGGGCGCGCGCTAAGGTCCTCGCATCGACCGGGAACATAATCCCGGCGGGGAGAACGAAAGCCGTGAGGCGTCAAACAGCAACATGCGGGGCCCACCCCGCCGGGTCGAGCCGCTCGCTGCGGCTCGACCCTCTTTCCCTTCCGGTCCGCTTCGATGCGCACGATCCGCGCGCCGACGGATATACGAGGCAGATCGAGCTTCATCGCGAACGTGTCGTGCTGCGCCGTGCCGTCCGCGGCATGCAGATGGCGATCAACGTCCGCGTCAGCGACTTCACCGGCGTCGCGCTGCGCGGCAATGACGAGGCGCAAGCCCTCGTCCTCGTGCATCGCGATCCCTCGCTGTCCGTGCCGCTGCTGGTCGGGGCCGACGGCGACGAGATCGCGCAGGCCTGGGCGGTCTGGAGCGAAATCTTCGCGCTGCCGCAGCTCGACGAGGGCGCCCGCAAGCCCGCACCGCGCCGCCGCCGCGCCAACGCGATCCGCGCCCGCCGCCCAAAATTCCTGATGCGCCGCCGTGTTGCGATGGCGCGCGAGTTGCCCGTGCATCGCGAAGAACGCGAGATCATCGCGCGGAATTAGACGGCAATCACAGGTGCCGTAGGGTGGGCAAAGCGCAAGCGTGCCCACCTTCTTTTCAATGATCGAGAGATCGTGGGCACGGCGCAAATGCGCCTATGCCCACCCTACGAATTTACGCCGACCGCATCACCGCGTCCGCGAGCAATCCCGCGAACAGCAGCAAGCCCGCATGCTTGTTCGACTTGAACAGGCGCAAACACAAATCCGGATCCTCGATCCGCAGGCGCACGATCTGCCACGCCAGATGGGCGGCGAAGGCGGCGAGGCCGAGCCAGGCCGGCCAGAGCGCATCGGCCGAGGCGAGCGCGACGCCGATCAGCATCACCGACAGCCCGTAGAACAGGATCAGCGCCTGGCGCGTATGCGCGCCGAACAGGCGTGCGGTCGACTTGATGCCGATCAGCGCGTCGTCTTCGGCGTCCTGATGCGCGTAGACCGTGTCATAGCCGATCACCCAGGAAATCGCGCCGGCATAGAGCACCAGCGCAGTGACGTCGATGCGGCCGAAGGTGACGGCAAACCCCATCAGCGCGCCCCAGGAGAAGGCAAGCCCGAGCACGATCTGCGGCCACCAGGTGATCCGCTTCATGAAGGGATAGATCGCGACGATCAGGAGCGACGCGATGCCGGTCGCGATCGCGAAGCGGTTGAACTGCAGCAGCACCAGAAGGCCGACCATCGCCTGCGCGACCATGAAGGCCAGCGCCTGCTTCGTGCTCACCTGCCCCGACGGCAGCGGCCGCGAGCGGGTGCGCTCGACCTTGTCGTCGAGATCGCGATCGGTGATGTCATTCCAGGTGCAGCCCGCGCCGCGCATCACGAAGGCGCCGATGAAGAACAGCACGATGGTGAGCGGCAGTCCGCGGACGTCATGCGCCATGCCGCTCGCGAGCGCAGCCGACCACCAGCATGGCATCAGCAGCAGCCAGGAGCCGATCGGACGATCGAAGCGGGACAAGCGGAGGTAAGGCCGTGCCCATGGCGGCGCGAGCGTATCGACCCAGTTGCCGGTGGAATCGGCAACGCGGGCGGACGCGCTAGTGCCCAGTTTTCGAAGTTCGTATTCCATCGCGGCGTATCCGGTACGAACTTCGAAAACTACAAGGGCACTAGCCAGAAAACTCTAATTTGCGTGCCGCTTATCGATTTGAAGTTCCTATGAGATCTCGCGGCGAGCACCGTAGGAACTTCAAATCGGCGGCGCGTGTATTATCGGGTGAGGACGTTGCCGTTGAGCGTGTCGAAGGTGCTGCCGCCCTTCTTGCCGGCATTGGCCTCAGGCGCCGAGGCCGACCCCAGCACCTCGCTCAGCGACGGGCCTGCGGGGCGCGCCTGCTGTTGCTGCGCGACGTTGCAGACCTTGTTGGCCATGGCCTCGGTATTCTTGTGGCCGTCCTTCATCTGCGCGCCGACCTGCGCCGGAATTCCGCATTTGGCGGCGTGAGTCTCGATGTACTTGATCATCTTGCTCTCGGCCTGGCTGAAATTGCGGATCAGCTTGCAGGCCTCGTCAGGCGGCGCGTGACGGTCGCTCGCGGCCTTGATCAGCTTGCCGCGCTTCTCGGCTTCTTCGCGCAGGGGCATGAAGGCCTTCATGCAATCCTCGCCGGGACCGGCTTGCGTGGGCGGAGCCGCGCCGAAGGCACCGGCCCCACCGATCGGCGCCGCGCCGTTCACGGGAAATGACGATTGCGGGGTCGTACCGACCGACGCGGTCGGCGCCGCACCGCTCACCGGCGGAAACGGCGAACTGGCGGGGGCCTGATTGGGCAGGGGAGCCGGGAACGCGCTTTGCGCATAGGCACAAGAGGCGCCCATGGTGACCATGGCGGCAGCGATCGGAACCATCAAATGACGGATCATCAAGAAAATCTCTCCGGCAGGAGCTTACGGGGTCCAGCGTCTTCCAATCGAAGCGCAACCAGCGTGCTCGCGATTTTACGATTCCCGCCGGCGCTTAACAACCCGCCGAATAGGGCAAGAGCGCGGCGCACCGACGCGGCGGATTGGCAATATTTACCCCCGAAATGGCCGCTTTCGGTTAATAACGGCGCCAAATTGGACTTTTGAACGATGCCCTCCCACGATTTTCGAGCCCCCCGCCTGTTCGTCGATGCCCCCCTTGCCCAGGACGCCAGGGTCCCGCTCGACCGCGACCAGAGCAATTATCTCGGCAACGTGCTGCGGCTTTCCGCCGGGGCCGAGGTCTTGGCGTTCAACGGCCGGGACGGCGAGTGGCAGGCCGCCATTGAAGGCCGCAAGCGGCCGGACGGCCTCGTCATCCTCCAGCAGACCCGGCCCCAGGACCGGCTTGCCGACCTCGCCTACGTCTTCGCCCCGCTGAAGCACGCCCGGCTCGACTACATGGTCCAGAAAGCCATCGAGATGGGCGCCGCCGCGCTGCATCCGGTTCTGACCCGGTTCACCCAGGCCTCCCGCGTCAACACCGAGCGGATGCGGGCCAATGTCGTCGAGGCAGCCGAGCAGTGCGGCATCCTGAGCATCGCCACTGTCGCCGAACCGGTGGCCCTGGAGCGCTTCCTCAGCCAGCGCCCGGCCGGCCGCCTGCTGATCTTCTGCGACGAGGCAGCAGAGGTCGAAAACCCGGTTCAGAGCCTGCAAGCCGTGCGCGCGGCCGGACAAGGTATCGACGTCCTGATCGGCCCCGAAGGCGGCTTTGCCGAGGACGAGCGGGCCCTGCTGCTGCGGCAGCCCAAGATCCTCCGGCTCGCCCTGGGCCCTCGGATCATGCGGGCCGACACCGCCGCCGTGGCGGCGCTGGCACTGGTCCAGGCGGTATTGGGCGATTGGGGCAGTAAAGGGGGCTAACCTAGATCGCGTCCCGCACGGCGCGGCGCAGGGTCTCGGATGGCAGCTCTCCGAAGGCCGCCTTGTAGCTCGCCGCGAACTCGCCCAGATGCCCGAAGCCGTGCGCAATCGCGCAGGCCTTCACACTGCGGTGCCCCCCACCGTTGCCCAGTTGCTTGCGCACCGACCAGAGGCGCAGAACCCGGCTATAGCGATGCGGGCTGAGGCCGCAAATGGCCTGGGTCGCGCTCTGGAGAGTGCGGACGGAGACGCCCACCTGCTCCGCGAGCTCGGGCGTCTTGTGCCAGATCGTCAGATCCTGCCGGATCAGCCGTTCCATGTCTGCGACGATGCGCCAATAGCCATCCATCGTGGACGACACGGGTCTGTCCTTTGCGCTAGTGCTCAGCGCAGCTTCCATCGTGCTGAGCAGAGATTGCTCGACGGCGGTCTGCGACATCGGCTCGTTGAGAAAGTCCGGATCATGCGCTGCGATTTCGAGCGTGACGCAGACCAGACGGCGCAACGAGGCAAGGACGTCCGAGGCCGGGTTCACCAGATGGTAGCCGTCACCCAGTTGCGTCCAGGGCTCGCGCCGGGGCGGAGTGAAAGACACGACGGCTATCAGCCGGCCCTCCGGCTCGTGCACCAGGCAATCGGAGACGCCTCTCAGAACCACGACGGAATGCCCTATCGATTGCCCGTTGATACGGGCCGAGGTGACTTGATCCATCGGCACCACGACGACGGCGGCATTCGTCAATTGATAGCCGCGAATGATCCGCGGAAAGGTCTTCACCAGGGACAGGGTCAGGCTCGGCAGCTCGAGCCGCGCACGCATGATGGCCGTCGCTCCCGGCGACAAGGGCATGCTGGACGCGCCGGCATATCTCTCCGTTTCGCCGAAATGGTCGATGTCATAGGCTCGGAGCTCGAGGGCCGACGAGGGCTTGAGACGCTGGAAGGATGTCGAGCGGCTGCCCGCCGGCGTTTCCGCTCCTTTGCGCGCGATATCGATATCGCCCTGATTCATGTTGTGCCGCTTACTTTGCTTTCCTTGCCGCGGCCGCCTTGGAAGCGCGCAGATCATCCGGCCCGTTGATGCCGGCACGCCTGAGATCGCGCAGCAGCTTGGTCAGCAGCAGCATGTTGGTCTTCTGCAGTTCGTGGTTGTTTCCGAACCTGAACGCGTTCTGCTCGGTCACGATGAGTCCGGCTTTGGTCTCTTCGAGGATCTTTCGCCGCTTCAATCCCGTGACGCGGCGGCGAACCGTCTCGAGCGGCAGGCTGAGGAAGCGAGACAGTGCCGCACGGGAGACGCCTTGCTTGATCACGTCCGGCTCGACCGCGTGGATGCTGGAGAACTTCTCGTCCAGCACCGGATCGTTCATCACATGAATGACGTTCGCGTTCAGGACCGCATGAATGATCAGAAGGTCGAGCGGATCGAATTCGTCATAGTGCCGGAACAGCTCGCTCATCGAGAACAGCATGTAGGCCAGCGTGTGTCGCGAGACCGTCCGGATGATGTCTGAAGTATTGCGCATGAATTGGAAACCAGCATTTGTCTTGTAAACGATGGCCGGAGCGAGCGGATCACCCGCCATACCCAAAATGAGTATGCGGCGGCTTGCCAGCGGTTCTCAGTTTCTCAATGTGACGCCGGAGCGTCGGCCGCATCGACCCATCATGCGCCGATGCGTTCGCGAAGAGCGCGGGTCACATCGAGGTGACGATCGCGAAGGGAGAGACAAGGCGATGAATGACGATGTCGTGCCGGACGCAAGCCGGTGCGAGGAGCTCCGCCTCATCAGGGCCTTTCTCCGCCTCACCGACCCCGGCCGACGACAGAAGGTACTCGAATGCGCAGAGCGGCTGGCTCAGGAAGCCACGTCCGCCGCGGCCACACCAGCCCTTGTCGCGACCGATGCCTTAGAGCCGGTCAGAGACGCCGCTCGGCCGACCGAATGACGCCGGCTCGCCAGCCGCAACAAAGAAACCGCGGTATTATGTTACTCAATTCGAATTGAAAGCAGACCTTCTTTGCGGACCTGACCGACCGGCCTGCTTCGCGCCAAACTCGTTAAGCGATTGATCCTTTGGAGGTCGAAACCGCTTTCCGGCCATGCTAAGGGCTGCGCAATTCCTGTCCTTACCTGCCCTGCCCGGTTCCACCGGGACGATGGACCTCCGTCATGACCGCGACTGCCACCTCAAATGCTGCCGGCTCCGCCGCCTGGGCGGATACGCTGCTCTTGTCGTTCGCGCAGGCCGGCTATGTCAGGGCCGAGCCGGCGATCCTGCAACCGGCCGAGCCGTTCCTCGACCTCTCCGGCGAGGACATCCGCAAGAGCCTGTACCTGACCACCGACCTCACGGGCGAGGAGCTGTGCCTGCGTCCGGACCTGACCATTCCGGTCGCCCGCGACTACCTCGCCTCCAGCCGCGCCGGCCAGCCGGCTGGGTTCAGCTATCTCGGCCCGGTGTTTCGCTACCGCAGCGGCCAGGCCAGCGAATTCCTGCAGGCCGGCATCGAATCGTTCGGCCGCCAGGACCGCGCCGCGGCCGACGCCGAGACGCTGGCGCTGGCGCTGGAGGCGACCGCGGCCTTCGGCGTCCGCGACGTCGAGATCCGCACCGGCGACGTCGCGCTGTTCAACGCGCTGCTCGACGCGCTCGACCTCTATCCGGTCTGGCGCCGCCGCCTGGTCAAGGATTTCAACCGCAAGATCAGCCTGGAGCAGGACCTGGAGCGGCTGGCGGCTGCGACCACCGCGACCCGCAGCGAATATCAGGGCGTGCTGGCCGCGCTCGCCGGCTCCGACCGCAAGGCCGCGCTCGCCTTCGTCACCGACCTGATGTCGATCGCCGGCACCACCAATGTCGGCGGCCGCACCACCGCCGAGATCGCCGATCGCTTCCTCGAGCAGTCGACGCTGAAGGGCGGCGCGCTGCCGCGTGAGGCGATCACCGTGCTCAAGCGCTTCCTGTCGATATCAGGCAATCCCGACGATTCCATCGCCGCGCTGCGCGCGCTCACCGCCGATGCAAAGCTCGACCTGGCTGCGGCCATCGACCAGTTCGAGAGCCGGGTCGGCTTCATGGCCGCGCGCGGCATCGACGTGAAGCAGACGCGCTTCTCGACCGCGTTCGGACGCGGCCTCGACTATTACACCGGCTTCGAATTCGAGCTGCATCACCGCGGCAACGGCGCCGAGCCGCTGGTCGCCGGCGGCCGCTATGACGGGCTGATGACCCAGCTCGGGTCGGCTGAACCCATTGCCGCGGTCGGCTTCTCGGTCTGGGTGGATGCGCTGACCAGGATCGGCCGCAAGGTGGGGGCCTGATCATGAGCGCGCCGTTCGTTCTGGCCGTTCCCTCCAAGGGACGCCTGCAGGAAAACACCGAGGCCTTCTTCGCCCGCGCGGGCCTGAAGCTGTCGAAGGCCGGTGGCGCCCGCGACTATCGCGGTACCATCGCCGGCCTCGACGATGTCGAGGTCGCCTATCTCTCGGCGAGCGAGATCGCATCGCAATTGTCGCGCGGCTTCGCGCATCTTGGCGTCACCGGCGAGGATCTGGTGCGCGAGAACATCGCCGATGCCGACAAGCGCGTGTCGCTGATCGACGGGCTCGGCTTCGGCTTTGCCGACGTCGTCGTCGCGGTGCCGCAGGCCTGGATCGACGTCCGCACGATGGCCGACCTCGACGACGTCACTACGGGTTTCCGCGAGCAGCATCACATGCGGATGCGGGTCGCGACCAAGTTCGTCAATCTCACCCGCGCCTTCTTCCAGAGCCACGGCATCACCGATTACCGCATCGTCGAAAGCGCCGGCGCGACCGAAGGCGCCCCTGCGGCCGGCAGCGCCGAACTGATCGTCGACATCACCACGACCGGCGCGACGCTCGCCGCCAACGGCTTGCGGGTGCTCGACGACGGCGTGATCCTGCGCAGCCAGGCCAATCTGGTCGCCTCGAAGGAAGCCGACTGGTCGCCGCAGGCACGGGAGACCGCACGCATCATCCTCGATCACATCGCCGCAAGGGCGCGGGCCAACAAATACCGCGAGGTCCGCACCCGCTTCCGGCAATGCGACGCCGCCCTGCTCGGCGAAGCCCATAGCCGGTTCGGCGTCGAGGCTCCGTTCGGCGGGCCGACCTCGTCAGGCATGCTGACGTTGCACTGCCCGCCGGGGCAGCTCTATGCGCTGGCGAGCTTCCTGCGCGAGCATGGCGCCGAGACCGTCTCGGTGGTCTCGCTGGACTACGTGTTCGACCGGGAGAACCCGCTGTTCGCGAAGCTCGAGACGTTCCTGCGGCGGTGAGCCCCAGGGCCGGTTCGGCTTTTCCGTTCAGCTTTGCGACAGCAAGCGGCAGCTACCATATGCTGTTGAGATGACTTTGAACGCCTCTGGAACCTCGACCGATGATGCTGGGCTCTGACGTATCAGGCATGACGACCACCGCGAGCACCGCCGCCGCGAAGGGGCTGTCGATTGTCGTCCCCGTCTACAACGAGGCGGCAGGCCTCGCCGGCCTGCATCAGCGAATCTGCGATCTCGCGAAAACCCTGCGGGAGCGCTATCGGCTGTCTTGCGAGATCGTTTATGTCGACGACGGCAGCAAGGATGCGACCTTGGCGATCGCCCGTAGCCTGCCGGCCGATGCGATCGACGTCCAGGTGGTGTCGCTGTCGCGCAATTTCGGCAAGGAGGCGGCGCTGATGGCCGGCCTCGACCATGCCCGGCTCGGCGCCGTCATGTTCATGGACGGTGACGGCCAGCATCCGCCAGCCCTGATCGAGCAGCTGGTGCGGCACTGGATCGAAGACGGCTATGACGTCGTCTACACCGCCAAGGCGCATCGCGACAACGAGACCTTCCTGCGCCGCCTCGCCGTGCACGGCTTCTATGCGCTGATCAATTGGGGCGCACGGCAGAAGATTCCCGAGGACGCCGGCGACTTCCGCCTGCTCTCCCCGCGCGCTGTCGCCGCGCTCAGGCAATTGCCCGAGCGCAACCGCTTCTTCAAAGGCCTCGCCAGCTGGATCGGATTCCGCCAGATCCGGGTCGATTACGAGCCGGCGGCGCGCGCCCATGGCGTCACCACCTTCAACGCCGCAAGCCTGCTCGGCCTGTCGATCGAGGGCCTGACCTCGTTTTCGGTGGCGCCCTTGCGGTTCGCCAGCCTTTTCGGCGTCATTCTCGCCGGTGGCGCCTTCCTGTTCGGCCTTTCGATCCTCTGGGAGGTGCTCACGACCGGCAAGCAGGTGCCCGGCTATCCTTCGCTCGTGATCGGCCTGATGACGATCGGCGGCGTGCAGCTCATCATGATCGGCATCGTCGGCGAATATATCGGCAAGATCCTCTCCGAGCTGAAGGCGCGCCCGATCTACTTCGTCGCCGAGCACAGCGAGAAGCATTTCGAGGCGGGCAAGGCCGACGACGATGCCAAGAGGACGGCGGCCGAATGAGCGCGGCTGCGCCGGCGCGACAGATCTGGCTCTGCGCCGACGATTACGGCATCAGCCCGGGCGTCAACCGCGCCATCCGCGACCTGATCGAACGCGGGCGCCTCAACGCCACCTCTGTGATGATGGTGGGACCTGCGATCGCGCGCAGCGAGGTCGCAGCGCTCCAGGCCGCCGCGACTGCGAGCCCGCGCTGCGGGATCGGATTGCACGTGACGCTGTCGGCGCCGTTCCGGCCGCTCACCATGCATTTCCGCCCCTTGGACGGCGACATGTTCATGCCGTTTCCGAAGCTGTTGCGCGCGGGCGTCTTACGGCGGCTCGACCGCGAATTCGTCCGCAATGAGGTGAAGGCGCAGCTCGCCGCCTTCATGGACGCGTTCGGCCGCGCCCCCGACTTCGTCGACGGTCACCAGCATGTGCAGCTCTTTCCGCAGGTGCGCGACGGCTTCGTCGATGCGGTGGCCGAGGCTGCGCCAAACGCCTGGGTCCGCCAGGGCGGCCGCAATCTTCCGCTGAGGCAGCGGCTGGCCACGCCAAAGGCCATGGTGCTCGACGGTCTCAGCGCGCAATTCCGCCGCCGCGCCGGCAACGCCGGCCTCAGCTTCAATCCCGCCTTTGCCGGCGCCTATGATTTCACGCGGGCGGCCGATTTCGGCGCGCTGATGCGGCAATTCCTGCAAGGCCTCCCCGACGGCGGCCTCGTAATGTGCCATCCCGGCTTCGTCGACGATGTCCTTGCCGGCCTCGACCCGATGACGGATGTCCGGGAGCGGGAGCACGCCTATCTCGCGAGCGACGCCTTCGCGCGCTTGCTGGCGGACAGCCGCGCCACGCTGGGGTGAAAACGGCGGAAGGCAGGCCGCGGGGCAGCTTGTCGCATACCGAAATTTAATCCGGCCGGCACTGTTGGGGCCACAATGGAACCCTACATCTGGCTCGCGCTTGTTTTGCGCGAGGGAGACTGATCATGACGCCGCAGGAACGCCAGCTCGTCGACGACCTTTTCGACCGGCTCTCAAAGCTGGAAAATGCACCCCGCGATCCCGATGCGATCGCCGCGATCTCCGATGGCCTGCGCAAGGCGCCCGGCGCGGTCTATGCGCTGGTGCAGACCACGCTGGTGCAGGACGAGGCATTGAAGCGCGCGAATGCCCGCATCCAGGAGCTGGAAGCGGCCCACGCGCCCGAACAGGCACAGTCCGGCGGCTTCCTCGACACCATGCGTGACACGCTGTTCGGCGGCGGCCCCTCGCGCGGCTCGGTTCCGAACGTGCCGCCGCGCGACTCGCGGCCGACGTGGAACACCGGACAGGCGATGCAGACCCAACCCGGCTACGGCGCGCCGCCTTACGGACAAGGTCCGGGGCAAGGTTACGGTGCCCCGCCCGTGGGCGGCGGTGGCGGCGGCTCGTTCCTGGGCACCGCCGCGGCGGCCGCAGCTGGCGTCGTCGGCGGCTCGCTCTTGCTCTCCAGCATCCGCGGCATGATGGGCGGCGGATCGCACCAGCAGGGCTTCGGCGACGGCAATTCGCTCGGCGACCGCAGCGCCGGTGGAAGTCCCTGGGGCGGCAGCGACCAATCCGACGGATCGCTCGCGCGCGATGCCGGCCTCAACGACATCGGCTCGAACCGGGATTCCCGCCAGGGCCTCTTCGACCAGGCGTCGAACGACGACCGGAGCAATGACAACGACCGGAATTACGACAACGGCGGCGACAACATGGATATGGCCGACGACAGCGATTTCGGCGGCGACGGCGACGACGACGGCGGCAGCGACTACGCGTGACGTCGCTCGATAGCCGCGCAAGCAAAGACGGCCGCCCGGATGGCGGCCGTTTTCATTTCGCACCTCAGGCGATCACAACACCACGACCTTGGTGCCGACATTGACGCGGCCATAGAGATCGATGACGTCCTCGTTGCGCATGCGGATGCAGCCGGAGGAGACGTTGGTGCCGATGGTCCAGGGCTCGTTGGAGCCGTGGATGCGGTAGAGCGTCGAGCCCAGATACATCGCGCGGGCGCCGAGCGGATTTTCCGGGCCGCCTTCCATGTGCCGGGGCAGATCCGGCCGGCGCGCCAGCATCTCGGCCGGCGGCGTCCAGTCCGGCCATTCGCGCTTGGCCGTGATCGACTTCACGCCCGACCAGGTGAAGCCGGGACGCCCCACACCGATGCCGTAGCGCATCGCCCGGCCGTTGCCCTCGACGAGGTAGAGGAACTTGTTCGGGGTATCGACCACGATCGTGCCGGGACTTTCCTTGCCGCTATAGTCAACGAGTTGTTTCTCGAATTTCGGATCGAGCTGGCGCTGCCGCGGATCGACCGCGTCCTGCTGGAGCGCGCCCTGCTGATATCCGCCCTGTTGATACCCACCCTGCATCTGCGGCTCGCCCATCGGCGGCAGGCGGCGCTGATCGTAATAGGCCGGCTGCTGCTGATACACCGGCCGCTCGGGCGCGTAGGCCGGACCGCGGCCGGGACCGTCGCCGAACAGGAATTCGATGAAGCCGCCGCCCATGTTCGAATTGGAGGCGACGCGCACCGGCGCCGGCGGCAGCTGCGGCGCATAAAGCACCGCAGGCGGATCGTTCGGCACGCTGTTGTCGAAGGCGCTGGCGTCGCTCGCGCAAGCCATGAAGGTGCAAGCGCTGCCGAGCAGCGCGACAGACATTTTCTTGAACATCGACGTACTCTGTACTGTTTCGTCTAGATCACATGCGTCGTGGAGAGCCGGTGGCTGATCCGCGCCCTTCGACGTGGTCAATAAAAGGCAAAAGCCGTTTTGTTTGGTAAACGGAAGGCGCGTTTGGATTCACCACGTCGCGAGCGCAGCGGCAATTTGGCGATCAGCGTTTATTTTCGATGAACGCGGCACGGCCATGGTTAATCGCTTCTTTGCAACGCGGCGCGCGACGCCCGCACAACAGTTCCGGCTGTGAACTTCGTGTTAAATCGCTTCTGCCTACAAAGACGCGTGTGTGAGGTGGGGGGAGTATCCTGATGGCTGTTCACCGCAAACGTTTTCGCGTCGAGGATATCGCTGGTGGCGAGATGCCGATTTTGGACGTAACCGAAGAGGCAATCCCGATGCATAGCGAGATCATGGCCGAGCTACGCGCGATCCGCGCGCAGATGGCGAAGGGCGTAACGGCGGCCCCGCTGTCCGGTAGCGCGGCCATGGCGGCGATCGACGCCTCCACCGCCCACGAGCTTTCCGAGGCTCGCACGATGCTCGAGACCTATCGGGCCCAGATCGAGCAGTGCGAGAAGCTGAAGGTCGAGCTCGACCTCATCCACGACGCCATCGACCGCACCAAGCGCGAAATCGCGACGCTGCACGGCAAGAGCTTCGACGGCGGCGAGATGGCCAAGGTCAATGGCGAGCTCGGCGCGGTGGTCGGCGGCACCGAGCAGGCGACGCAGCAGATCCTCGAAGCCGCGGAATCGATCGACCAGGCCGCCAGCGCGATGTCCAAGGTGGACTCGATCGACCAGCAGAAGCGGCTCGCCGACGACATCCAGGAACGCGTCATCTCGATCTTCGAAGCCTGCAACTTCCAGGACCTGACCGGCCAGCGCATCAGCAAGGTCATGACCACGATGAAGTTCATCGAGCAGCACATCAATGCGATGATGGACATCTGGGGCGGCGTCGACGCGATCAAGTCCCACGTGCCGGCGCATGTGGACAATCGCAGCGAGGACGAAAAGCTTCTCAACGGCCCGAAGCTCAACGGCGACGTCGGTCACGCCTCGCAGGACGACATCGACGCGCTGTTCGACTGAGCGGACGCGACAGGCAGAAAACAAGACGCCGGCCCCTGGGCCGGCGTTTTTTTGTTTTGAGATTCTGTTTCACCTCGTCATTCCGGGGCACGCGAAGCGCGAGCCCGGAATCTCGAGATTCCGGGTTCGGTCCTGCGGACCGCCCCGGAATGACGGAGAGACTACGCCCTCGGTGCGCAGCGGACGTAGACCATGTTGCCGTAACGGGTGGCGGCGTCCTTGTCGATGAAGCGGGTGATCAGGACGCGGCCGTCGAAGGAGATGATTTCGCGGTCCTGGTCGCCCGGGGTCGGCCCCGCCGGTCCGATGTAGTTCTTGCCGCTCGGCGAGCCCTTCAGCCGCAGCTCCTGGGGCGTCGCCTGGTCGGCCAGATGCATGATCACGCCGCCGGAGGAACCGGCGGTGATCACGTAGGGATTCTTGCACTGGGCCCGGGCGGCCGCCTCGGTGCGGGCGCGGTCGGCCGGGTTCTGGAACGAGGCCAGACCCCAGCGGCCCACGATCTCGTCGGCGCGAATGGTCGCAGGCATTTCCGGGGCGACGCCCGGCTCCGCCTCAGGCGGCGGCGGGGACGACGAGAAGGACGGCAGGCTCATGCCGCCGCCACAGGCGCCCAGCAACAGCGCCAGACAAGAGGCGGCCGCCAGATTGGCAACCGCGCGCGCGTGAGCTGAACTGATCATGGCATTCCCCCGAGCAAGACCATGGCCGCACCCCTCCTGCAGCCAAGCGCAAAAAAGCTGCCGGAGCAATGACGTCCTTTGACAGGTCGGCGCCCCGAACAAGTTTCCAATGCCACCATCCTATATCCGCCTCACCAATCGCTTAACCACCTTTGCTTGACAGGATCGCGGCCAAGCCATATTTCCGAGCCCACTATTAGCACTCGGAAAGCCCGATTGCTAAGCGCGCCGTTCGATCTTCGGGATAGGGGATGGACGGAAGCGCCGCCGCACCCACTTCCACTACTTCCGAAGCGAGCCTCCAAAGGGAAACGTCATGGCTAAATCCAAATTTCGTCCGCTGCATGACCGTGTCGTGGTCAAACGTATCGACGCCGAGGAAAAGACCAAGGGCGGCATCATCATTCCGGACACCGCCAAGGAAAAGCCGTCCCAGGGCGAGGTCGTCGCCGTCGGCCCGGGCGGCCGCGACGAGACCGGCAAGCTGACCCCGATCGACCTCAAGGTCGGCGACCGCGTGCTGTTCGGCAAGTGGTCGGGCACCGAGGTCAAGATCGACAACGAAGAGCTCCTGATCATGAAGGAGTCGGACATCATGGGCGTGCTGGCCTAAGTCCATCCGCCTGAACAGCCGCTGAATGTCGTGCCCGGATCCACGCGATCCGGGCATCCATCATTCCGCCGGGTTCGACCCCGGAAGCGATGCGACGAACGAGCGGCAGACACATCACGAAACACGAGGGATTGCAGAAATGGCTGCCAAAGAGGTCAAGTTTTCCGGAGACGCGCGCGATCGCATGCTGCGCGGCGTCGACATTCTCGCCAACGCCGTCAAGGTGACGCTCGGCCCGAAGGGCCGCAACGTCGTCATCGAGAAGTCGTTCGGCGCGCCCCGCATCACCAAGGACGGCGTCACCGTCGCCAAGGAGATCGAGCTCGAGGACAAGTTCGAGAACATGGGCGCCCAGATGGTGCGCGAGGTCGCCTCCAAGACCAACGACCTTGCCGGCGACGGCACCACCACCGCGACCGTGCTGGCCCAGGCCATCGTGCGCGAAGGCGCCAAGGCGGTTGCCGCCGGCATGAACCCGATGGACCTCAAGCGCGGCATCGACAGCGCCGTGGCGGCCGTCGTCAAGGACATCGAGAAGCGCGCCAAGCCGGTCGCCGCCTCCTCCGAGGTCGCCCAGGTCGGCACCATCTCGGCCAACGGCGATGCCGCCATCGGCAAGATGATCGCCCAGGCGATGCAGAAGGTCGGCAACGAGGGCGTCATCACCGTCGAGGAGAACAAGTCGCTCGACACCGAAGTCGACATCGTCGAGGGCATGAAGTTCGACCGCGGCTATCTCAGCCCCTACTTCGTCACCAACCCCGAGAAGATGACCGCCGAGCTCGAGGACGCCTACATCCTCCTGCACGAGAAGAAGCTCTCGGGCCTGCAGGCCATGCTGCCGGTGCTGGAAGCGGTGGTGCAGTCGGGCAAGCCGCTCGTCATCATCGCGGAGGACGTCGAGGGCGAGGCGCTGGCCACCCTGGTCGTCAACCGTCTGCGCGGCGGCCTCAAGGTTGCCGCCGTCAAGGCGCCGGGCTTCGGCGACCGCCGCAAGGCCATGCTCGAGGATATCGCGATCCTGACCGGCGGCCAGCTGATCTCCGAAGACCTCGGCATGAAGCTCGAGAACGTCACGGTCAAGATGCTGGGCCGCGCCAAGAAGGTGGTGATCGACAAGGAGAACACCACCATCGTGAACGGCGCCGGCAAGAAGCCCGACATCGAGGCCCGCGTCGGCCAGATCAAGGCCCAGATCGAGGAGACCACCTCGGACTACGACCGCGAGAAGCTCCAGGAGCGCCTCGCCAAGCTCGCGGGCGGAGTCGCGGTGATCCGCGTCGGCGGCGCGACCGAGATCGAGGTCAAGGAGAAGAAGGACCGCGTCGAGGACGCCCTCAACGCCACCCGCGCCGCGGTGCAGGAAGGCATCGTCCCCGGCGGCGGCGTCGCGCTGCTCCGTGCCAAGAAGGCCGTCGGCCGCCTCTCCAACGACAATGACGACGTCCAGGCCGGCATCAACATCGTGCTGAAGGCGCTCGAAGCTCCGATCCGCCAGATCGCCGAGAATGCCGGCGTGGAAGGCTCGATCGTGGTCGGCAAGATCCTCGAGAACAAGTCCGAGACCTTCGGCTTCGACGCCCAGAACGAGGACTATGTCGACATGGTCGAGAAGGGCATCATCGATCCCGCCAAGGTGGTGCGCACCGCGCTGCAGGACGCCTCCTCCGTGGCCGGCCTGCTGGTGACCACCGAGGCCATGGTCGCCGAGACGCCGAAGAAGGAAGCCCCGCCCGCGATGCCCGCCGGCGGCGGCATGGGCGGCTTCTAACTCCGTCCTTCCATTACAGCGTTGTGAAGGCCGCCTCCGGGCGGCCTTCTTTTTTGCCGATCCTGCCTTCAGCTTTCCGATTCAACCGACGGCCAAAACCCACTACGGTGGCGCGCCGATTCTTGATCAGGGATTTTCGCGATGCGCGCGCTTCCGGTTTGTCTGACGATTGTCCTGGCGGCTCTGCTTGCGGCTGCACCCGAGGTCGCCTCCGCCCAGATGAAGCTGTCGCCCAAGGCCACGGCGCCCGGCGGCGTGGAGACGCGCTATTTCACCTCCCTCGACGGGTTGATGGACGGCAATGCCGACGTGATCCTGAAGGAGACGCGCCAGGGCAAGACGGTCACCGCGGCCGTGCTCGACGTCTGTTACCCGATCGCGAGGAATTCCGACCGCAAGGACCGCTTCGTCGTCAATCTCCAGGTCGCGGGCCAGACGCTGACCGGCACCACGCAGAGCGTCAATGAGAAGGCGCCCGTCAGCGTCAAGCTGCTGCGCAAGCAGAGCGGAGACACCTTCGAGTTTCGCGGCCAGATCAGCATCGGCCAGGCGGTGACCGAGGTCACCTCGCCCGACAATTCCGATCTCAGCGAGAGGGAATTCCTGGACAACCAGACCTCCGACGACGGCATCACGCCGCAGCCGAAGGATTTCACCGACGTTTCGCCGGAGGCGATCGCGGTCAAGGTCAAGCTCGAGGCCGCGACCGACTTCCTGAAGAGCCTGAAGGGCCAGGAGGTCGAGGTGACGCTGGCCAGCCTCAATGTCGGCTGCGACGCGCTGCGCGCCGGCGAGCAGACCCTCAACATGTCGGTCGATCCCGAGCGCGCCGCCGCGCTGCTGGCGAAGTTCAAGGCGATGCCCGGCGTCACGGCCGCAGGGTGGACCGCCGGCATGACCGAGATGGACCGCACCATCCGCTTTCCCGCGGCCGACTGGCGCGAGGGCGACAGGATCAACCGCAACAAGCTGGCGGCGGCCGTCTCGAACGTCCTGAGCCGGACGCTCGCGGCAAAGCCGGTCTCGCAGAGCTTCAACTCCGCCACGGGCAAGCTCATGCTGGTGTTCAAGCGGCCGAACCAGGATTTTCCGGCGCTCGAGTTGACCGACACGATCGAGGTCGCCGGGCTGGTCTCGCCGGACAGGCCGGGCGCCACCGACAAGCTCATGCTGTGGATCGGCAGCCCCGCCACGACGACGGCCGACGAGAGCAGCGGGCCTAAGCTCAAGCTCTCCGATGATGCGAGCCTGGACGAAGAAGGCGATCTGCCCGACGACAACGGCTCGATCGAGGCGCTGGCGAAGGAGCTCAGGGGTCAGCGCTGGGACGCCGACCAGTCGGTGTGGAAGTAAGCGGCACTATCGTGCCCCGGACGCAGCGCGAAGCGCTGCAGAGCCGGGGCCCAGAAGCCACAAACGCACTTGCGGATGAAAAACTGGGTCCCGGCTCTGCGACGCATCGCTTGCGCGACGCGCCTTGTCCGGGACACGAGAACTCTAATTCCCCGTCGTCCTGAAGCGCAACGGCTTCGGACCGATCAGGGTCAGCACATCGCCCTGACGCTTCCAGGTCTCGACGCTGGAGAGCGCTGCGACGAGCTCGTCGTCCGCCTGGGCTCTTGCCGGCGGGCAGGAGCGGTCCTGGATCTGCCCGGGAACGAAGATCACGGTATTGCCGGCGACCGAGAACTGGCCCTTGCCGCCCTTGCACCAGAGCTCCAGCACGACCTCGCCGTGGTCGCCGATCTCGATGTTCGGAATCCGCTTGGAGCCCGCTTGCGGCAACGCTTCCAGCGTCATCTCGGTGCCGAACGGAAAGCCGTCCTCGGCACGCGCGGGCGCGGACATCGCGAGCATTGCAACCGCCGCACACACCAACCGCTTGAACCCGACCATGAGACCTCTCGTCCGACCTGATTTTGCGCACCTTCTATAAGACGGCGGCGCCATTGAGAAGGTTCGCTCAATCAAGCTGCAAAATCCCCGCGAGGGCGAACCTCGCGGGGATCTGCGCCGAAAGCCGGACGTGGCCCGCTACTTCAGGACCATCGCCGTGAACGGCCAGACATAGGCCTGCAACGTCACGAGCACGCCGACGAGGCACGCCAGCACGATCGAGTGCCAGAACACGAAGCGCAGGATGGTGCCCTCATGCCCGTACCAATTGGTCGCGGTGGAGGCGACCACGATCGACTGGGCGTCGATCATCTTGCCCATCACGCCGCCGGACGAGTTCGCCGCGCTCATCAGGATCGGCGACAGGCCGAGCTGCTCGGAGGTGATCTTCTGCAGGTTGCCGAACAGGATATTGGACGACGTATCCGATCCCGTCAGCGCCACGCCGAGCCAGCCGAGCAGCGTGCCGAAGAAGGGATAGAGCACGCCGGTGGCCGCGAAGGCGAGGCCGAGCGTCGCGTCGACGCCCGACAGGCGCGTCAGCGTGCCGATCGCGAGCATCGCCGAGATCGTCACCAGCGAGATCGCGCAGAGCCGGATGGTCCGGCCGTATTCGGTCAGGAGCCGGCCGGGACCCACCCCCATCAGGACGCCGGAGATGATCGCCGCGATCAGCATGCCCGTGCCGGTGAAGGAGAGATAGGTGAAGGCGAACACCGCGCTCTCTTTGGTCGGCCCCGGCGCGACCGGCGGCATCTTGTTGATCATCTGATGCAGCTCGGGGACGGGATAGTTCCAGACGAAAATCGAATTCGCCCAGCCCTTGAAGGCGCCGTTGCCCCAGATCAGCATCACGATGCAGACGATGGCCCACGGCAACAGCGCGCTGAACAGCTCGCTCTGCGTCAGCGGCGTCCGGTCGAGCGGCTTTGCGGCCGCCATGGTGGCCGCCGATTCGTCGCGGCCGCGCAGCGCCGGCGACAGCCAGAGCTCCCTCGGTCGCCAGACCTTCAGGAACAGGATCAGCGCCCCCATCGAGATCAGCGATGCGCCGATGTCCACGATCCAGGGATTGATGTAGTTCGAGATCACGAATTGCGGGATTGCGAACGACACGCCGGTGACGAGGATCGCCGGCCAGACGTCCTTCATGCCCTTCCAGCCCGCGAACGCCCACACCACCCAGAACGGCACCAGCAGCGAGAAGAACGGCAATTGCCGTCCGACCATCGCCCCGAGGATGTAGGGATCGAGCCCGGTGACCGAGGCGAGGCCCTGGATCGGCGTGCCCAGCGCGCCATAGGCGACCGGCGCGGTGTTGGCGATCAGGGACAGGCCGGAGGCCGCGAGCGGCGAGAAGCCGAGCCCGATCAGCACGGCGCCGGTGATCGCGACCGGCGTGCCAAAGCCCGAGGCGCCCTCGAAGAACGCCCCGAACGAGAACGCGATCAGCAGCAATTGCAGCCGCCGGTCCTCGGTGACGCCGCCGACCGCGCGCTTGAGCAATTCGAAGCGGCCGGTGCTCACCGTCACCTGGTAGAGGAAGATGACGTTGAGGACGATCCAGCCGATCGGGAAGAACCCGGTGACGATGCCCAGCACCGAGGCGCGGATCGACATGTTCGCCGGCATGGTGAAAACGAAGATCGTGATCAGGTTGGTCACGATCACGGCGATGATGGCCGCGATATGGGCCTGGACGCGGCCGCTCGCGATCAGGACCAGCAGCGTGACGACGGGCACTGCCGCCGCAATCGTCGACAGTACCGGGCTGTGCAACGGATCATAGATTTGATTCCACATGGTCTTCTCCCCACGCATGTTGCGGCAGGCGGCCCGCGTGGAGAGCCGATCCTGCTTGATGTTCGAAGCGATACACCCGCGCTGGAGGCGAATGCCTCGCGAATGCAGCGGTTCCCGACCGCTCACAAGGTCGCGAAATCCCCGAGCGCCCCTGGCCCGCGCTGTCGAAGGCCATGCTAGGGTTGCGGGGTGCGACAAGACAACGCAAATTGCAGAACCTGCGACTTTAGTCTAAGCGCGCCGCTTTCCGCCATGGTTTCAAGTCCTTGGCTCCGGTCATTTGTCCACATTCCCCGAGGAGACCCCGCTCTGTGAAGAACATCAGCGCCACGCTCGCGATCGTCTGGCGAATCGCCGCTCCCTATTTCCGGTCGGAGGACAAATGGGCCGGCCGCGGCCTGCTCGCCGTCATCGTCGCGATGGAGCTGGTGCTGGTCGCGATCAACGTGCTGCTCAATCAATGGCAGAACCGGTTCTACAGCGCGCTGCAGGCCTACGATCTGCCCGAGTTCGTCAAGGAGGTCTGGATCTTCCTGGGCCTTGCCTTCACCTTCGTCGCGCTGGCCGTCTACAAGCTCTACTTGAACCAATGGCTGCAGATCCGCTGGCGGCAATGGCTGACGCGACATTATCTCGGCGAATGGCTCGACGGCGCCACGCATTACCGCATGCAGCTCAAGGGCGACGCCGCCGACAACCCGGACCAGCGTATCACCGAGGACGTCAAGACCTTCGTCGAGCAGACGCTGAGCATCGGCCTCGGCCTTCTGTCCTCCATCGTGACGCTGGCCTCGTTCATCGTCATCCTCTGGGGCCTGTCCTACAAGGCGCCTTTATACATTTACGGCACCGACATCGTCGTCCCCGGTTTTCTGGTCTGGTGCGCGGTAGCCTACGCGATCGCGGGCACCGCGCTGACGCATTGGATCGGCGCCCCCCTCATCAACCTGAATTTCGAGCAGCAGCGCTTCGAGGCCGATTTCCGCTTCAACCTGATCCGCGTGCGCGAGAATTCCGAGCAGATCGCCCTGTTGAAAGGCGAGAACGCCGAGCGGGGGCGGCTGCTGCAACGCTTCGGCTTCGTCATCGGCAATTGGTACGAGATCATGAGCCGGACCAAGCGGCTGACCGCGTTCACGGCCAGCTACGGCCAGGCCGCGACGCTGTTTCCCTATGTGGTGGTGGCGCCTGCCTATTTCGCCAAGCGCATCCAGCTCGGCGACATGATGCAGACCGGCTCGGCGTTCGGCAGCGTGCAGGACGCGCTGTCGTTCTTCGTCACGGCCTATCGTTCGCTCGCCGAGTGGCGCGCCGTGATCGCCCGCCTCGACGGCTTCGAGATGTCGGTCAGCGCCGCCGCCCGCGGCGCGACGCTCGAACCGGCGATCGACATCGTGCCATCGAGGGGCGAGGCCATCACGCTCGAGCAATTGCTCGTCAAGCTGCCGAACGGCGCGCCTCTGGTCGCGGCCGACGCCTTCACGATCCAGCCGTCGGAGCGGGTGCTGGTGACCGGCGCGTCGGGCTCCGGCAAATCGACATTGTTCCGGGCCATGGCCGGCATCTGGCCGTTCGGCACCGGCACGATCGCGATCCCTGAGAAGGCGAAGCTGATGATGCTGCCGCAGCGGCCGTATTTCCCGATCGGCCCGCTCGGCGACGCCGTCATCTACCCGGCCGAGCGTGGCTCGATCCCGCCCGAGAAGATCCGCGACGCCCTGGTCGCGGTCGGCATGCCGCGCCTGGCGGACCGGCTCGACGATGACGCGCATTGGAATCGGACATTGTCGCTCGGCGAGCAGCAACGCCTCGGCCTTGCCCGCGCGTTGCTGCACGTGCCCGATTATCTCTTCCTCGACGAGGCGACCGCCTCGCTGGATGAGCCGTCCGAGGACAGGCTCTACCGGCTGCTGACGGAGAAGCTGCCGCAGGCCACCATCGTCTCGATCGGCCACCGCTCGACGCTGGACGCCTTCCATACCCGCAAGGTGGCGCTGGTGCCGGATGGCGATATTCACGTGCTCGGGACGCGCGGCGAGGCGGCGCCGGAGCCGACCACGGCGCGCTGAGGGCCGGCTGGAAAGGGAGCAGCTCGCTCCGGCGTCCGTCGTTGCGAGCGGACCCCGGCAGCCTCCGGCGCCCCTCGCGTTTGGCGCCTCGCGTTGTCTCAGGCCCTCAAAGCAAAAGGGCGGCAGGTTGCCCTGCCGCCCTCGCTAAGTCGTTCCGGGAAGAAACTTACTTCAGGTTGGTCATCGCCGTCAGGTCGAACGAGAGCTTGGCAATGCCGGTCGCGCCGCACCAGCTGGAGCCGACGCCCGAAGGATTGATTGGCGTCACGAACGTGCCGGTCGAAGCCGTGAGATTGCCGCGGGCCGAATAGTCGCTGGTGAACGCGTTGCAATCACCCTTCGACAGATCGGTGTCCGAGTAGCGCAGGTCCAGCGTCATCACCTTGTAGGTGAAGCCGATGCCGACGTTCCAGGTGTTGTAATCGGCGTAGTTGATGCCGTTCGGGAAGGCGGCCGTGCCGTAGAAGCTATCGGAGGTGCCGAGCCACTGACGGCCGAACTCGCCCGACACGTACATGCCGACGCCGCTCGAACCGAACACCGTGCTGGGCGCGGTGTACTTGCCGACGATCGAGGCGTAGTTGCCCCAGGCGCCAGAGTTCAGGAAGCTCGGGGTGTAGTATTCGGTGACCCCGAACGACCAGTTGTCGTTCACCGTGTAGGTCATCTTGCCGTAGACCTCGAAGAAGCTCAGGTCCCGCTTGATGACGTTGGTGTTCAACAAGGCCTTCTCGGCGCACTCGGCGCCCTGGAAGTTGCCGGCGAAGTCGACGCCAGGCGCGCCGTAATAGCAGGTCCCGCCCGGATACAGGTAACCCCAGACGCCGATGTCGAAGGCGAAGGCGCCGAAGGTCGGGCGGATACCGCCGTAGATGTCGATTTCGGCCGCAGCGCGGTTCGGGAAGGAGATGCTCTCACCGGCCACGCCGATATAGAGCTGGAGGTCCTTGGTGACGTTGTAGCGCGGCTCGAAATACGCGGCGACCGACGGCTTGTTGTTCGACTGCGTGATACCGCGGAAGACGTAGTTGCTCATGATCGCGCCGCCGAAAGCGATATCCCACGGATCGAAGGCCGGCGGCGGCGGGGCCTTCAGCGCCTTCATGCGCAAGTCCGCCGCGAAAGCCGATCCCGTCGTCACAATTGCCAGCGCCGTTGCTAACAAAGCCACTTTCTTCATTTCGATCCCCATCGCCAGTTCTACGCAGTCGGATCCCGGAAGCCCCCCGGCGAACGACCTGTGTGCAAAATTGCGTTACTGCGACAATCTGGATTGTGGGATGGGGTCCGTGAAGCAAAAATCACGGGCATCTGCCGCCTTTTTGGGCGTTTTGACGATTCCACGAAAGGTTGTCGGCCTGTGTGACTTCTTGATCACATCATTTGCATTCCAACGTGCACGGAGCGGCCCGTGCAAGTACGGGGACGGCCGCTCGCGTGGCAATCCGGCCACGAATCAGCGGCGCGGGGAAGGACGCCTCGCCAGAGATCCTTGTCCGCGATGCAAAAAAGCCGCTGCGTCACCGCAGCGGCCTTCGTGAGCGATCGCCATTGCCGGCTGGGACCTCAAGCGCGATGAGATCCGGACGAACCGTCATCGCGCCTTAGGTTGTTGTTCGCGCATAATCTTTCCGGAAAACCGCTGCGCACTTTTCCGGATCGTGCTTTAGCGTTGCTCCTCGGCCGGCGCCGCTTCCGCAGAAGACGAAGGCATCGCCCAACTCGTCTCCGCTGCCGGCTCGGGAGCCGGGGCGGCCGACGGTGCTGACGGCTTCGGCGCGGGAGCTGCCTTCGCCTTCTTCGGCGCCGCTTTCTTCGGGGCCGCCTTCTTCACAGCCTTCTTGGCCGACGTCTTCGCAGCCTTCTTCCCGGCCTTCCTGGGAGCGGCCTTCTTCGATTTCTTGGCAGATTTCTTTGCAGACTTCTTGGCCGACTTCTTCGCGGACTTCTTGGTTGCCTTCTTGGCGGACTTCTTCGCCGCTACAACCTTCTTGGCCTTTTTGGCCTTCTTGCTTTTCTTCTTCTTCGCTTTCGCCATCGTGGTCCTCCTGTTGCCGCCGAACAATGGTCGATCGGGCGTCTTCAGTCGTCACCTCGGGAGGAAAGTTCAGGCTCTGAAAGCTCAAACTGACGCGTTCAGTGCCGGCCGCGACCCGCCCGTCGCCCAATCGAGAAGCTCAATCGTGTGTACGACCGGAACTGACGTGCCACTGGCAATCTGCACCATGCAGCCGATATTGCCCGCGGCAATCATGTCCGGCTTGATGCTCGCGATGTTGGCGACCTTGCGATCGCGCAACCGGCCCGCAAGCTCGGGTTGGAGAATGTTGTAAGTCCCCGCCGAACCGCAACACAAATGGCTCTCCGGCACATCTTTCACCACGAATCCATTCTTGGAAAGCAATTCTTTCGGAAGGGCCGTGATTTTCTGCCCGTGCTGCAGCGAACATGCTGAGTGATAGGCGACGACGATGTTGTCCTGGCGCGCGATCGGTTCGAGTCCGAGGCCGGCAATATATTCGGTGATGTCCTTGGCGAGCGCAGACACCTTCGCCGCATCGGCAGCGAACGCCTTGTCTTCCCGCAGCAGATAGCCGTAGTCCTTGATCACGGTGCCGCAGCCGGAGGCCGTCACCAGGATGGCGTCGAGCCCCTCGCCTGCCGCTTCCTTCTGCCAGGCCGTGACATTGGCGCGGGCGCGGGCCAAGGCGTCGCGGTCATCGCCGAGGTGATGGGTCAGCGCCCCGCAGCACTGCTCGTCCTTGACCAGGACGACCTCGATGCCGTGACGGGTGAGCAGGCTGATGGCGGCCTGGTTGATGCGCGGCGCCAGCACCTGCTGGGCACAGCCCTGCAGCAGCGCGACCCGGCCGCGCTTCTTGCCGAGCGCGGCGAACACGCTGCCCGGGAGAGGCCCCGGTGACGGCAGCCGGTGCGGGGCCAGCGCCAGCATCGCCTTGAGGCGCTGGATCAGGCCGGGCGTGGCCGAGGGGCGCGGCGTCGGCAGGAACACGGCCAGCGGACGGGCCAGCCGGGCCAGCACCATGCTGATGCGAAATCGCTGCGGGTCCGGCAGGACGAAGGCCAGCACCCGGCGCAGCAGCCGCTCAGTCAGGGGCCGCTGATAGCGCTGCTCGATCCTGACCCGGGCCTGGTCGACGAGGTGCATGTAGTTCACCCCCGAGGGGCAGGTCGTCATGCAGGCCAGACACGACAGGCAGCGGTCGACGTGCTTGACCACCTCCGCGGTCGGCGCCTGATCCTTCTCCAGCATCTCCTTGATCAGATAGATGCGCCCGCGCGGACTATCGAGCTCGTCACCAAGCAGCACATAGGTCGGACAGGTTGCGGTGCAGAAGCCGCAATGGACGCAGGCGCGCAGGATCTTGTCGGCTTCCGCGATGTCGGGGTCGGCGAGTTGCGCCAGGGAGAATTCGGTCTTCATTCGGCAGCGCTCCGCGTGAGCCGTCCCCGGTTCAGGATGGTCTTCGGATCGAAGCTGGCGCGGACCCGCTCGCTCAGGGCGGCGATGCCGGGCGCCTGCGGATGGAACACATCGACATTGCGCCTGACCTCCTCGGCCGCCCGGATCAGCGTGGCGTGCCCGCCGAGCGCGTTGGCACGCGCGCGCACGGCCGGGCCGTGTGCATCGCCCTTCGGCGGCAGCGCCGCCCAGATCAGGCCGCCGCCCCAATCGTAGATCACCTCGCCGCCGGTCTCGCGCGCCAATTGCGTGCCAAGCGCAGCACCCGAGGCGGGCGGGCAGACGATCCGCCACACCGGCCAGGCGCCGAGCGCGCCGCTAGCCGCGAACGGCAGCACGTCGCGGATCGCGGTCCACAGCGCCGCGGAAGCCGCATCCTCGATCAGCGTCGCGGTTCCAAACGGCGCCAGCAATTCGCGCAGCGAACCGGCGCGGTGGGCGGCGGAGGCCGTGATGCCCTCGAGCCGCAGCAGGGTCAGCGCCTCGCCCTCGCCGGCGAGATCGCCAAGCCCGTCGGCCTTGGCGCGGAACGCCTGAGACGGCAGATGCGCGGCGGCGGAGACGTCGAAGGGTGAGCCGAGCGCCGCGGTCATGGCCTTGTTGGCCGTGGCATCGTCGAGGCCGCGCAGCAGCAGCGTCCGCTCGGCCTCCGGCTTCGGCATCACCTTCAGCGTGACTTCGGTCATCACCGACAGCGTGCCCCAGGACCCCGCCAGCAGCTTGCAGAGGTCGTAGCCGGTGACGTTCTTCACCACCTTGCCGCCGGTCTTGAAGCTGTCGCCGAAGCCCGAGACGGCGTGCGCGCCCAGCAGGTGATCACGCGCCCCGCCCGCCCTGATCCGGCGCGGACCGGCGAGCCCGGCCGCGATCATGCCGCCGATGGTGCCCGATGGCGCCATGCCGAGCAGCGCCGCTGTATCCATCGGCTCGAAGGCAAATTGCTGGTTCTTGGCGTCGATCAGCGCCAGCACGTCGGCCAGCGGCGCGCCGGCCTGGAGCGTGATGATGAGTTCGTTCGGCTCGTAGGAGGTGACGGCATTGAGCGCGGAGACGTCGAGCACCGCATTGGTCGCCATCGCATGACCGATGCCGCGCTTGGAGCCATGACCGACGATCTCGAGCGGCTGCTCGTTCGCGATCGCCGCGCGCACGACTTCCTCGACGTCTTTGGCGTCTCTGACCTTGAGCGTATCCACGACTGAGCGGGTATCCAAGTTTAGAGCGAAAGGCAAATTTCGCGCATGGCAGCGATCGAGGCTAGAATCGCGGAATGTCCGGAAACGCCAGCTTGCCGGCATGCACGTGCATGCGGCCGAGCTCGGCGCAGCGGTGCAGGGTCGGGAACACCTTTCCGGGATTGAGCAGGCCCTGGGAATCGAACGCGCATTTCAGCCGCTGCTGCTGGTTGAGGTCGATCTCGCTGAACATCTCAGGCATCAGGTCGCGCTTCTCGATGCCGACGCCATGCTCGCCGGTGAGCACGCCGCCGAATTCGACACAGGCGCGCAGGATGTCGGCGCCGAAGGCTTCGGCGCGCTCGATCTCGCCGGGCTTGTTGGCATCGTAGAGGATCAGGGGGTGCAGATTGCCGTCGCCGGCGTGGAACACGTTGGCGCAGCCGAGCTGGTATTTTTCGCCGAGCTCGCGGATGCGCGCCAGCGCCTTCGGCAGCGCGCCGCGCGGAATGGTGCCGTCCATGCAGAGATAATCGGGCGAGATGCGCCCCACCGCCGGGAATGCGGCCTTGCGGCCGGCCCAGAACAGATTGCGCTCGGCCTCCGAATTGGAGATCTGTAGCGTCACCGAGCCGCAGCCTCTTGCGATGCTTTCGACACGAATGATCAGCTCGTCGACCTCGATCTTGGGACCGTCGAGCTCGATGATCAGCAGCGCCTCGACGTCGAGCGGATAGCCGGCGTGGACGAAGGCTTCCGCGGCGTGGATCGCGGGCTTGTCCATCATCTCCATGCCGCCGGGGATGATGCCGGCGCCGATGATGCGCGCCACGCATTCGCCGGCGGCCTCGACCTCGGCAAAGCCGACCATCAGCGCGCGCGCTGTCTCCGGCTTCTGCAGGATGCGCACCGTGATCTCGGTGATGACGCCGAGCAGGCCTTCGGAGCCGGTGATGACACCCATCAGATCGTAGCCGGGGTTCTCCGCAGACTTGCCGCCGATGCGCAGGATCTCGCCGCTCATCAGCACGATCTCGCAGCCGAGCACGTTGTTGGTGGTCATGCCGTATTTCAGGCAGTGCACGCCGCCGGAATTTTCCGCGACATTGCCGCCGATCGAGCAGGCGATCTGCGAGGACGGGTCGGGCGCGTAATAGAAGCCGGCATGCGCCACCGCCTGGCTGATGGCGAGATTGGTGACCCCGGGCTCGGTGACGACGACGCGATTGTCGAAATCGATCTCGCGGATGCGCTTGAACTTGCCGAGGCCGAGCAGCACGCCGTCCTCGAGCGGCAGCGCGCCGCCGGACAGCGACGTGCCGGAGCCGCGCGGCACCACCTTGATGCCTTGCCCTGCACAATATTTCAGGATCAGCGAGACCTGCTCGGTCGTGTCGGGTAGGACGACGACCATCGGCGGCTGCCGATAGGCCGTGAGCCCGTCGGACTCATAGGCGCGCATTTCGGCAGGCGTATCGATCACGCCCTCGCCGGGCACGATGGCGCGCAGCGCAGCAACGATCTCGGCGCGGCGTGCGAGCACGGCCTGGTCGCTTGCGGGCATCATGATGGCCATTTTCAGAAGCTCTCGTCCGCCAGATGAAAAAGTCGCAGCAAATCAATCATGTCTTGCCCACTTTGGGTAGGTCCTCCGAAGGTCGCATTGCTTTGTTGCAGCGCAAGTTCTCTCTGGGACAAGCCTGCTAGCAGGAAACCTGTCAAGGTTTCGCGGCTTGTCCAATTGCATCGGACCTGCCAAAACACGGCCCTCCATCTGACCCGGGAAGAGACGAAGAGCACACTTATGACAAAACTGACCTTTGGCGCACTGACGATCCTCACAATGATTGCCACCGCACCCGCCGCGATGGCGCAGGATGTCGCGGCCGGCAAGACATCGTTCAACAAATGCCTGGCCTGCCACGCGATCGGCGAAGGCGCCAAGAACAAGGTCGGCCCCGAGCTCAACGGCCTCAACGGCCGCAAGTCGGGCACGGTCGAGGGCTATAATTACTCGGATGCGAACAAGAATTCCGGCATCACCTGGGACGAGGCCGTGTTCAAGGAATACATCAAGGACCCCAAGGCCAAGATCCCCGGCACCAAGATGGCGTTCGCCGGCATCAAGAACGAGACCGAGATCAACAATCTCTGGGCCTTCCTTGCCCAATACGACAAGGACGGGAAGATCAAGCAGTAAGCACGCCTGAAGCGGCCGCTGCAGCTCCGGTTCCGATCGCATCAGGACCGGAGCTGTCGCTTGTTGTTTCGACGCGTTTTCTGCATGGCATTGCGATACTCCAGTGCACATCCCGGCTGCGGTGCCGTAGGGTGGGCAAAGGCGCAAAGCGCCGTGCCCACGATCTTCAGATGCGGCGATAGGCGCGTGGGCACGCTACGCTTTGCCCACCCTACGAGATCGCGTTTGTGGCGCGCAGCTCAATCGCAGACATGTCTTCTCGCTCTCGCGGCTCAATTCGCCCGAGCTTTGCTTCGTCTTCGCGCCTCTGAAAGCCAGGAGGGCGCAGGGAAGGCCGGGTGCTGACAACGCACCCGCGGTCCGCTGCGCGAAAATGCACACGCAGGAAGAACCGCACAGCAGCATACAGGTGGTGCCGATCAATCGGCCTTCCCTGCGCGGTGGTCGGACGGCTTATGCCGTGCTCTCCCGGGAGCCGAACTTTCCCTCTGGCCTCCCTCGCCGTTCGAATTGACGATGCCGTCCGCCCGGTTGGGCTCGCGCGCATCTTCGATCCGGCTTGACCGTAGCAACGACGGCCAGGGACCACACGGTTTTGCCGTACGCACATTCGTGAGCGCCACAGGGTCGACGGCATCGTGCACGGTGCCGTCGAATGTTGGCGCGACGAACTGAACAGCGCCGCTCGTCTGCACGCGGCCACGGGCTCACAGGGACTACCCGCCCTGCCCGCACCTCTCGTGCCGACGCTGCCGCGTCCACCGCAAGCCCGGCCCGCGATCAAGACGACCTCGAGATCGCCCCTCCTGGTGAGCCGGGATGGGCGACACATACGCCGAAACCGAATTTCGGTAAAGTGGAATATTTTCGCGCCGGTGGATTGACAGCAGGCCGAAACAGGCTCGTTGCCGTAGGGTGGGCAAAGGCGCGCTCTTGCGCGACGTGCCCACGAATTCTCGCCAGCCACACGCAGATCGTGGGCAAGGCGCTACGCGCCTTTGCCACCCTACGAGAGCGCGAAAGCTTCTAATCGGCGGCCGCCTGCGCCGGGACGATCCTCCCGATCATTGCCTCGATCTCCGCCTTCACGCGGTCGGGCACGGCATTCTGCACCATGTGGCCGAGATCGGGCAGCACGATCAGCTTCGCGTTCGACACGGTCGCGGCAAACGGGCGGGCGTGGATGTTGGTTTTCACCGTCTTGTCGGGCTCGCCGGCGATGATCGTGACGGGGACATTGATCTCGCCGTAGCGTGCGACTTGCGCCGCAACCGCCTCCTTCAGCGTCACCAGATCATAGGCATTGGCGATGAATTCGCGCGGGCGCAACAGCAGCGGCGTCGCGGAATCCTGCACGAAACCGTCCGGCATCGTCTGCGGCAGGAACACGTTTCGCGCCCCGGCTTCAGTGACGAAATATCCGAGCGGCAGGGTGATGGTGTAGGCGAGCAGCGGGCCGATCACCGGCGTCGCGATGATCTCGTTGTAACGGCCGACGCCGCCGCGCCAGGGATGGGTGACGGGCGCGAGCATGACGAGGCCCGCGACGCGGTGCGGGTGATCGAGCGCAAGCCGCGCGCCGAGCGCGCCGCTCCAGGAATGCACCACGAAGACCGCTCGCTCGATGCCTAGCTTTGCAAGCGCCTCGTCGATCATCCGCGCCTGGATCTGCGGCGTGGAATCCTGCCGCCGCGCACGCGTGCTCCAGCCATGGCCGGGGCGATCGACCAGAATGACGCGATGGTCCTTGGCAACGATGTCGCCGAGCGGGCGCCGCATCGCTTCGAGATTGGAGCTCGCGCCGTGCAGCATCACGATCGGCAAGCCGGCATCGCGCGGGCCGATGTCGACGACGTGAAGCGTCGCGCCGTCGACGTCCACCATCTCGCCCTGCGGCGGAAAGGCGCGCTGCACGGCGACGATCCCGGCCTGCGTGACCAGCGCCAGCAGAACCAGCGCCGTCACGACTGACATCACGATCATGGGGAGAATCCGGGTGATCCTGGGCACAGGGCAGTTACGGGTCTGGAGGGCGGCAGTTTCGCGCCGCCGGCTTTCCGTGGTCCACCGAAATGCCGGGGCTGTGGATATGTGCACAATTGCAGAACGTAAAAACTCAATGGAATCAACAATATTCCACGGGCATGCGCAAGCCCGGAACGGCTTCATGCAGCCGTCATCGCGGCGTCCATATAATCGCCATGGTCGGTTCCGCCATCTAGGCGCGGGTGGGCGCCGATCCTCCTCGCAGGCCTCAGGGGATGTGGGAAAGACCGGCAGAAATTGTCCTGGTTCGAACCGGAGGATTTTCGATGAGCTTCAGATCAAACGACACTGCGATCGACGAAATCGTCGCGAGCTGCAACGGCGACCTGCGCGGTGCCGTGCGGGCGCTGCTGCTGATCAACGAGCATCTCGAAGCGGAGCTGGCAAGGGCCTATGCGGCAGCGGCCGATCGCGGCCTGGTCGAGCGCGGCGGCAGCGTCCTGCATTGAAGGCAGGCTAGTTCGTGCCGTCCTCGTCCTTTTCCTCGTCCGGCGTGAGCGCGGGACAGACGCGGATCGTCGAACGGGCAAGCTTGGCATCGGCCCTGGACTTGTAGGGACCGTCGCCGAACCAGATATCGCCGATGATGACCGGATTGCTGGTCACGATATTGCATTTTCCGGTGGCGCGGTTGCCGACCACCCAGAACAATCCGTCGGCCAGACTCGCCGTCCCCGACGCGAGCAGCAAGCACCCTGCAAAAATCAAACGCTTCATGGCTTTCGCTCCTGCCATGCAGGTAGGCCTGCGGCGGCGCGGGCAATAGTGCTCACGATGCCGCGCCTGCGATCGTGGTTAATCCGAAGACGCCACTTTCCTTCAAGAAATGGTCGAGTTGTCGGCTAAAGCATGATGGAGTGAGACTCGATCGGCACGGGCGATTACCTCTCCCTACGGGAGAGGTAATCCGAGTTCTCCGCACGCATCGATTCGACCAAAGCCGATTCCGCTTCAGATATCGCGTCCTTCGACCTTCTCGGTCAGCGACTTGACCTGGTCGGGAATCTTCTCGAGGTGCGGATTGACGGCGAGCGCCTTGCGGTAGGCGTCGAGCGCGCGCTTCTCGTCACCAACCTCCTGCATGATCATGCCGAGGCCTGCGAGCGCGCCGAAATGGCGCGGCTCCCGGATCAGCACCTGCTGGATGTCCGCAAGCGAGCGACCATAATCGTTCTGCATGTAATAGAGCGTGGCGCGCCGGTTCCAGGCCTCGATGTAGTCGGGCCTGAGCTTGATGACCGAGTCCAGCAGCTTGATCGCGACCTCGATCTTCTTGGCGTCGACCGCGGTCTTGGCGCGCGCCATCAACAGCGCCGCGGTGTCGCTGGGGGTCTGGAGCCAGATCGCCCAGATCCGCGCTTCGACATGCTTGGCGCTGACCTCGTCGGGCGCCGCCTTCAGCGCGCCGAACAGGAAATCGAGATTCTTGGTGCGATCGACCTTGGGCAGCTTGGCCGGCGCCTCGGGCAGCTTCTTCTGCTTGCCGGGCGGGTTCGGCGGTTCGATCTGCTGCGCCAGCGCCGGAGCGAGCCCGACGGTTGCCAGCACAAGGGCCAGACACAAAGTGCGCGGATGCGAGAATCTCACTGCCATGGTGAAAGTCTAAACGCGCAAAGCCGCCCTTGCAAAGCAAAGGCGGCGTCAAACTCGTGTGAGCAGTGGTCTTGCGGGAACGCGAAGGCGTCCGGCAGGGCAGATATATCAGCCTTGCTGATATTAGCCCTGGCGCGCCTTGAAGCGGCGCTGCACCTTGTTGATCACATAGACCCGGCCCTTGCGGCGGACCAGGCGGTTGGCGCGATGGCGACCGCGCAGCGATTTCAGCGAGTTACGGACCTTCATGGCGGAATCCTGAACGTTCGAAAGGCCGTGTTCGGCACTACCGTTGCGGCACGCGCGAATGTGGCAAAATGAGATTTTTCCCGCTGGCGGACGACCGCCCGGGACGGGGCGGTTCTTAAGGCATGGCGGCAGGTGATGTCAATGTTCACTGCCGCCTTCCGAACCGGCAAATCCTCGAAAACAACCCGATGCACAGTCAAAGCGGCCGGATCGGCCCGATCTACCCTTCGACCGACGGAGGGGAGCCAAGGACCGCTGCGACAACGATGTCGCCTCCAGCGGCGCCTTGCCAAATTCGTTATATACTATAATCAATTCGGCAACCGGTCGGGAGGACACCAATGCCGAAGCTGAAGCTGCCTGATATCGAGAAGGTCGTCGCCATCGACATCCATACCCATGCCGAGGAGCCCTGCGGCTGCCATCCCGACGACGGCTATGACGATTTCCAGGCGCAGATGGCGGAGTATTTCAAGTCGCCGAACAAGCATCCGCCGACGGTGCCGGAAACCGCGGCCTATTACCGCTCCAAGAACATCGCCGCGGTGATCTTCCCCGTCGATGCCGAGCGCGAGACCGGCTTCCGCCGCTACAATAATTACGAGATGCTGGAGGTCGCCTCCGATCATCTCGACGTCCTGATCCCCTTCGTCTCGATCGACCCGCACAAGGGCAAGCTCGGCGCGCGCGAGGCGCGCAAGCTGATCGAGGAATACGGCGTGCGCGGCTTCAAATTCCACCCGACCATGCAGGGCTTCTACGCCAACGACCGCATGGCCTATCCGCTCTACGAAGAGATCAACAATGGCGGCGCCATCGCGCTGTTTCACACCGGCCAGACCGGCGTCGGCTCGGGCATGCCCGGCGGCATGGGGATGCGGCTGAAATATTCCAACCCGATGTACATGGACGACGTCGCGGCGGATTTCCCCGACCTCAAGATCATCCTCGCGCACCCCTCCTTCCCCTGGCAGGAAGAGGCGCTGTCGGTCGCGACCCACAAGCCGAACGTCTATATCGATCTCTCCGGCTGGTCGCCGAAATATTTTCCGCCGATCCTGGTGCGCTACATCAACTCGATCCTGCAGGACAAGATGCTGTTCGGCTCGGACTGGCCGGTGATCACGCCGGACCGCTGGCTGTCGGACTTCGCCAAGATCGACATCCGCGACGAGATCCGGCCGAAGGTGCTGAAGGCCAACGCAAGGAAGCTGCTGGGGATCTGAAGCGCGCCTCCTCACCACAGCGCGTCAAGGGCTTCGGGTGACCGAAGCCCTCCTTTGCGAAATCTCAGGCTTGGGAAGCTGACGGGCGGCGTTTGTCAGATCAGTTCACGCTTGCCAGATAGCCGGCCAGAATGGTCCGGCTTTGGCTGAGTGTCTCGATTCGCTCATTGATCAGATCGACCTGCTCAGCGAGTATTCGACGGAGTTCGTTGCACGGCGTGAACGACGGATCGTTGTTCTGCACGCATGGCAACAAGCGCTGGATGGTTTCGAGCGTCATGCCGGCAGCGCCAAGCATTTTGATCCGCCGCACGGTCTGCTCTTCCGTCGGACCATAATCACGATAGCCGGAGGTGGTTCGCGGCGGCGCAAGCAACCCTTCGTCTTCGTAGTAGCGCAGCATGCGGACGCTGACTCCCGTCCTCCGGGACAGTTCGCCAATCTTCATCTGAAAACCTCTTGACCCTTACAGCGCTGTCAGACCTTACAGAGTTTGCTCTTCCAGGTGAATGCCGCTTGAGAGGGCGCAATGATGAAAGCCTACCATTTGAATAGCCACGCTGGTGCCGGACGCCTCGCGCGCGCCGACGTCAGCAAACCCGATCCCGCCAGCGGCGAGGTTCGCATCCGGGTCGAAGCCGCGAGTCTGAACTACCGCGATCTCATAACCCTCGACCGCGCAGGCCAGAACGAGCTCAACGGCCGCGTGCCGCTCTCCGACGGCGCCGGCGTTGTCGACGCCATCGGCTCCAAGGTCGTGCAATGGCGGCCCGGGGACCGCGTCGCCGCATCGTTCTTTCGCGATTGGATCACCGGGCCGTTCAGATCAAGCTATGTCTCGTCATCCCTCGGTGGCAATACGACGGACGGAATGCTGGCGGAGTACGTCGTGCTGCCCGCAAACGCGCTCGTTCCCGTGCCACCGCACTTGTCCTCGGTCGAAGCCGCGACCTTGCCTTGTGCGGGCGTCACGGCTTTCCATGGCCTCGTCGCACGTGGCGGCATGGGCAAAGGCGACACGCTGCTGGTTCAGGGGACAGGCGGCGTCGCCTTGTTCGGCCTTCAATTCGCAGCGGCGCTCGGTGCTCGCGCGATTGTGATCTCGTCTTCGGACGAGAAACTCGCCCGTGCCAAGGCGCTGGGCGGGTCGATCCTCATCAACTACCGCGCTACGCCTGACTGGGATGTCGCCCTGATGAAGGCGACACACGGCGAAGGCGCCAGTCATATTCTCGAACTCGGCGGTCCCGGCACCTACGACCGGTCGCTGCGATCGGTCGCTGCCGGCGGCAAGATCGTCCAGGTCGGCGTGTTGACGGGCTTCGGCCCCAAGCCCGACCTTTCGCGCCTGCAATGGGAGAATGCGGACATCATCGGAGTGACGGTCGGATCACTCGAACATTTCACCGCGATGAACCGATTTTTGACCGAACACGCGATCCACCCCATCGTCGATCGGGTCTTCGGGTTCGACGAGGTCCCCGAAGCCTATGCGCATCTTCGCAGCGGCTCCCATTTCGGCAAGGTCGTCGTGAGGATCTAGGAGGCGCTCAATTCGACTTTCCTGCTTGGATCGACATTGCGGCGGCGGATATAATGGCGTCACCCGCAGCGATCCGGAGGACCGGTCCTTTGAACATCAAAGCCGTCGTGTTCGACGCCTACGGGACGCTGTACGACATCCAGTCGGTCGCTGAGATCACCGAGGATGCGTTTCCGGGCTATGGCGGGATCATCACGCAGGTCTGGCGCATCAAGCAGCTCGAATACACCTGGCTGCGCTCGCTGATGGGACGCTACCAGGATTTTGCCGCGGTCACCCGGGACTCCCTCGCCTATACGCTGCGGGTGCTGGGACTGGCCTATGAGAGCGAGGCGTTCGAGCGCGTGATCGAGAGATATCTGCATCTCAATCTCTATCCGGATGCAGCCGCCGCGCTCACGGCCTTGAAGCCGCGACGACTGGCCATCCTCTCCAATGGCAGCCCGGACATGCTGAATGCGCTGGTGCGCAATTCCGGGCTCGACCGCCTGCTCGATGCCACCATCAGCGTCGACGCCAAGAAGATCTTCAAGCCGAGCCCGGCGGCCTATGAGCTGATCGGGGAAGTGCTCGGGACCGCGCCGAACGAGGTTCTGTTCGTGTCCTCCAATCCCTGGGACGCGGCGGGGGCAAAGTCGTTCGGGCTCAACGTCGCCTGGATCGAGCGGGTGACGCCGGAAGCCATGGCGCTGGCTTGCGTCGAGACCGAACTCGTGGCACCGCTGACGATGTTCAAGGCGATCCGCACCCAGATGGACGAGCTTGGCTTTGCACCGGACCACCGCGTCCGTTCGCTCTCTGAGTTGCCGGGAATCGCTTAGCATCGCCACCCGCCCGCAAGCCTGGAATGAGCTGACTGGAATGAGCCTGGAATCCGTTCGCGCCTTCTTCGCCGAGAAAGCCCCCGACATCACCGTGATGGAATCGCCGATCAGCTCGGCCACGGTGCCGCTCGCCGCCGAGGCCTATGGCGTCGAGCCCGGCATGATCGCCAAGACCCTGAGCTTGCGCGTCGGCGACCGCGTGATCCTGATCGTGGCCGCCGGCACCTCGCGGATGGACAACAAGAAGGTCAAGGCGCAGTTCGGCGGCAAGCCGAAGATGCTGGGGCTGGAGGAGGTCGCTGCCATCACCGGCCACGAGGTCGGCGGCGTCTGTCCGTTCGGGCTGAAGTCGCCGCTGCCGGTCTATTGTGATGTGTCGCTGAAGGCATTCGACGTCGTGGTACCGGCCGCCGGCTCGACCCATAGCGCGGTGCGCATCACGCCGGAGCGGATGGCCGAGCTGACCGCGGCCGAATGGGTGGATGTCTGCGAGGTCAGGGCGAACGGCGGCACCGGACAGGATGCCTGATGCATTTGCCGGCCAGGGAGGCTAGCATGGCGACCATGGCCGACGACAAGGTGAAACGACGACTGACCACCGTGCTGTGCGCTGACGTGTACGGCTATTCCCGTCTCATGGAAGCGGACGAGACCGGAACGTTGGAGACGCTGCGCCGCTACCGCGCGGCGATTGCGCGATTGGTCGAACGCCATGACGGCCGCATCGTGAATACCTGGGGCGATGCGGTGATCGCCGAGTTCGCCAGCGTCGTCGAGGCCGTGCAATGCGCGGTCGAGATTCAGCAGGAAATTTCCAGTCAGGCCTCGGACGCGCCGCAGGCGAGCCCGATGCAGTTTCGCATCGGCATCAACCTCGGCGACGTGATGGTGGACGGCTCCGACATCTATGGCGACGGCGTCAATATCGCGGCCCGGCTGCAGGAGCTCGCCGAGCCCGGCGGCGTCGTGATCTCGAGCTCCGTCTACGATCAGGTCCACAACAAATTGTCCGTTGGCTTCGACTGTCTCGGCCAGCGCCCAATGAAGAACATCGCTCCCCTGACCAGCTATCGCCTGACCCTGGGCGGCCGAGCCGCACAACAGAGCTTCCCGATCGCGGCGAGCGCGGCTCCCTCGGAGAGAGCGCGTGCTGCGTGGATGGAAGACAGGCGCGAGCCATCTTCGGCGACGAATGTCGTCTCGGCCTGGCTCGCAAGGCTGCCCCGCCCGGTTGCGGCGGCCCTCACGGTGTCGGCCTTGCTGATTGCGATCAATTTGCTCACCAGCCGCACGATCTGGTTCCATTGGCCCGTGGCAGCCATTCTCTTCGGAGCGGTCATGCGGATGGTGCTCGGAAACCGACCGGAATCGGACAGCAGGACAGAGCGCTGAACGAGGCGGCGCGGCCGGATCTGGGCCCGTGCCGCGCGCGGTTTCCCAATCAAGCTCTTACGAGAGTCTATTCGTCATCATAGGGGCGATCATAAGGACCCGGCTGTGCCGGCGCAGCCGGCGGCGGCGCGCCATTGTAGCGCGGCGGCGGCGCGGCGCGACCCCGCGGAACCTGCTGCTGCGGCGGCATCTGGTTGTTGGCCTGGAACACTGCACGGCAGCCGCTCGAGAGCTGCGGTGTGTTCTGCTGCAGGCAGGCCGTGATGCGGCCCACGTCCGGAATCTGGTCGCTACACAGACGCCACACATCCGGCGTGCAGGCCATCTGCTGCTCCATAGTTCCACGATATTCTTCGGCGAATGCTGCGCCCGGCGCGACCATGCCGCCGATCGCGAGCACGACACCCAGCGCAATCCGCTCTGTTCGCATGTCCCGATCCTTCTCGATTCCCATCGACTTTCATCAATCAATGAGGCGAGAGCCGGTTCTGGACCAACAACAAAATGTGAAAACAGGTTCGGAACCTACTCCACCTTGCCGATCTTCTTCACCGCCGCGATCAGGCGCGCGCTGTCCGCCGCGACGAACTGCGCGAAGGCAGGCGCGTCCTGATAGGCGACGAGACTGCCCGAGGTTTCGAACACCTTGAGCACGTCGGGACTCGCCATCACCTGCGCCACCGCCTCGCGCAGGCGGGTCGCGATCGGCGCGGGAAGCGCGCTCTGCGCGAACAGCCCGGCCCAGATGTAAAACTCGACATCCTTGTAGCCGAGCTCCTGGAAGGTCGGCAGGTCGGGAAAGCTCGCGATCCGTTGCGCGCCGCAATTGCCGAGCACGCGCAGCTTGCCGTCGTCCACCTGCGGCTTCAACGTCCCCGGCGCTGCGGCGATCGCCTGCACGGTGCCACTGAGGATCGCGGTGAGCGCGGGACCTGCGCCGCGGAACGGCACGTGCAGCAGCTTGATGCCGGCGCTGCTTGCGAACATCTCCATCGCCACATGCAGCGTGCCGTACGGCCCTGACGAGCCGTAAGGGATCTGGCCGGGGCGCCTCTTCGCATCGTCGACGAAATCCTGCGCCGTCTTCCATGGAGCCGACGCCGGCACCGCCAGCAGCGTGGGATCGGCGAGCACCCGCGCGATCGGCATGAACTGCGAGACCTCGTAGGCGGCGGGACGGTCGAACAGCCGGTCGGCCTCGGGCAGCACCGCGAGCGAGGACAGCGTCATCAGGAGCGTGTAGCCGTCGGGCTCCGCGCGCGCCGCCGCGGCATTGCCGACCGATCCGCCGCCGCCGCCGGCCCGGTTGTCGACGATCACCGGCTTGCCCAGGATCCGCTCCAGCGCCATCGCCACCGGACGCGCCGCGAGATCGGCCTGACCTCCGGCCGGGAACGGCACGATCATGGTGATGTTGCGTGCCGGATAGGCCTGCGCAAAGGCCGGAGCAGGCCAGGCTATGCGCAACAACGGCAATGCTGCGGCGGCGCGCAGGAGACCGCGTCGATCCATGATGGTGCCTCCCCTGATTTTCCTTGTTTGGCTGCCAGCCTAACGCGCCGAGCGGCGAGAACAAGGCGTTTACGAAGCGTTAGCCATCTCCGGCTTCGCCTGGAACGCATGTCTGGACCCGCCGTTGCCCGATCGAGGAGAGTGAGCGATGCGGAATCCGGCGGCCATCGACGTCGCGCTCGACGAGATGCTGGTCAATCTCGCCGCGATCGTGCTGCGGCTTGCACAGCCCGAATTGACGCGGACGCCGGAGGCGCGGCGCGCCCTGACGCAATCGGTCCGTCAATACGGCGTGTGCGCCGCACGATCGAGCGATCCGCGCGTTCACGAATTGAAGGCGCAGCTCGACGAGACCCTGAAGCCGAGCTTGCGCGTCGTCGCGATCGACGGCGTGAAGGTGTCGTAGTCGAGCACGGTGGGCACGTTCGTCATTGCGAGGAGCTCTTGCGACGAAGCAACCAATCTCTCCGCGGAGACACTCTCGATTGCTTCGCTCCGCTCGCAATGACGGGCGTCGAAGCTGCTCGCTCTCTTACGACGCCTTGACCTTCCCGCGCGGCCGCCGCTTGCATGTGCCCGGCAGCTTGGTCGCGAGGAAATCGCCGAGCGCCTCGACGCGCGCCGGCCGGGGGCCGCCGGGCGGGGTCACCAGATGCACCGCGCCTTCGGCCTGCTTCCAGTCCTTCAGGATCACTTCGACGGCGCCGGAGGAGATCGCCTCGCCGACGATGAATTCAGGCAGCTCGGCGATGCCGAGGCCGGCGACCAGCGCCGGCATCACGGCTTCGCCATTGTTGACGCGGAGCTGTCCGCCCGGCCGCACGCTGGCCTGCTCGCCGGCTGAATTGGTGTAGTGCCAGACGTTCGGCGTCGACATGTAGGCGTAGCTGAAGCATTTGTGCGCGGCCAGATGCATCGGGTGCGTCGGCCGGCCATGGCGCTTGAGATAGGACGGCGCGGCCACGGTGAAGCGCGGCATGGTGAAGAGCCGCCGTGCGATCAGTGAGGAGTCCGGCAGCCGCGCGATCCGCACCGCCATGTCGAAGCCTTCGCCGATCAGGTCGATGGTCGCATCGCTCAAGTGCAGATCGACCGAGACTTCCGGATAGGCCGCGAAGAATTCCGGCAGCAGCGGCGCCACCGCCTTGATGCCGAACGTCATGGGCACGGCGAGCCGCACCAGGCCGCGCGGCGCCACCGACTGCGCCAGCGCCTCGTTCTCCGCCGCCTCGCCGTCGGCCAGAAGGCGCGCCGCGCGCTCGGCGAGCTTGTGGCCGGCATCGGTCAGCGCAAGCCGGCGCGAGGTGCGGTTGAACAGCCGCGCGCCGAGCCGCTCCTCCAGCCGCGTGACCGCCTTGGACACCGTCGCCTTGGACGTCGCCAGCTCGCTGGCGGCTGCCGCAAACGACCGCAATTCCACGACTTTTGCAAAAATCGCCAGCGCCTCGAAATCCGGGAGCCTCGCCATGGAGCAATCCGCCTGGGCTATTTTGGGAAACAATGCGTTTCAACAGTTTCTATTTCTATACCACAGGCGGAGGCTTATCCAAGAGGGCAATCGCAGACCCAAGCACTGGAGAAATCCAAATGACCAAGAAGCTCTCAGGCAAGGTCGCCCTCGTCACCGGCGGTTCGCGCGGCATCGGCGCGGCCTCTGCGCGCGCCCTCGCTGACCAGGGCGCGGATGTCGCCATCAGCTATGTCGCCTCGCCGGACAAGGCGGAAGCGGTCGTCACTGAATTGAAGGCCAAGGGCGTCAAGGCTCGCGCCTTCAGGGCCGACCAGGCCTCGGCCAGGGACGTCACGCAGCTCGTGAACGACGTCGCCAGGGAATTCGGCCATCTCGACATCCTCGTCAACAATGCCGGCGTTGCCGCCGGCGGCGCCATCGACGATGCCAAGGCCGACACGGAAGCGCTGGCGCGCCAGGATCAGATCAACGTGCATGGCGTGATCGCGGCGATCCGCGCCGCCTCGCAATTGATGGGTGAAGGTGGCCGCATCGTCACCGTCGGATCGATGCTGGCCGACCGCGCGTCGTTTCCCGGTCTTGCCGACTACGTCGCCACCAAGGCCGCGGTCGTCGGCTACACCAAGGGCGCGGCCCGCGACCTCGGCCCGCGCGGCATCACTGTCAACGTGGTGCAGCCCGGCTCGATCGATACCGACATGAACCCGAATGACGGCGGCGAGTTCGCCGAGACCCAGCGCAAGCAGCACGCCCTGCAACGCTTCGGGCGTCCCGAGGAAGTTGCGGCCGGAATCGTCTTCCTCGCAAGCCCCGAGGCCTCCTTCGTCACCGGCACCGTGCTCAACGTCGACGGCGGATTCGGCGCCTGATCAAGGCGCCGACCGTTCAACTCAAGGAATCACGCAGATGATCGAACTCAGACCTTTCGACAAGCTCGGCGGCGCCGACCATGGCTGGCTGAAAGCAAAACATCATTTCTCCTTCGCCAGCCATTATGACCCCAACAACATGGGCCACGGCGCCTTGCGGGTGTGGAACGACGACGAGATCGCGCCGAACACCGGCTTTCCCGCCCATCCCCACGCTAACATGGAGATCATCACCTATGTGCGCGAGGGTGCGATCACCCACCAGGACAGCCTCGGCAACGAGGGCCGCACCGAAGCGGGCGACGTGCAGGTGATGAGTGCCGGCAGTGGCATTCGCCATTCCGAGTACAATCTGGAGCCGACCAGGACGCGCATCTTCCAGATCTGGATCGAGCCGACGCAGCGCGGCGGCCAGCCGACCTGGGGCTCAAAGCCGTTTCCGAAGGCCGATCGCTCCGGCAAGCTCGTGACCATTGCGAGCGGCCTCGAGGGCGATACCGACGCGCTGCCGATCCGCGCAAACGCACGGGTGCTCGCCACCACGCTGAAAGCCGGCGAGAGCGCGGAATACGCGCCGCTGCAATCGCGGCACCTCTATCTGGTGCCCGCGGCGGGGGCCGTGGACATCAACGGCGTGCGCGTCAACGCCCGCGACGGCGCCGCGATCCGCGACGAGGTGCACCTGAAGATCACGGCGCTCGAGGATTCCGAGCTCGTGCTCGTCGACGCGGCGTAACCACATCGTTTGCCCTCATTCCGGGATGGCGCAAAGCGCCAGACCCGGAATCTCGAGGTTCCAAGGTGCGCAATTGCGCACCAGGGTTCGATGCTCTGCATCGCCCCGGAACGACCGAGAGAAAAAGAACATCAACGACCCTAAACGGAGACCATCATGACCAAAGTTCTCGTCCTCTATTATTCCGCCTATGGCCATATCGAAGCGATGGCCAATGCCGTCGCCGAAGGCGCGCGCGAGGCCGGCGCGACCGTCGACATCAAGCGCGTGCCCGAGCTGGTGCCGGCCGAAGTCGCGAAAGCCTCGCACTACAAGCTCGATCAGGCCGCTCCCATCGCCAAGATCGATGACCTCGCCAATTACGACGCGATCATCATCGGCACCGGCACCCGCTTCGGCCGCATGGCCTCGCAGATGGCGAACTTCCTCGACCAGGCCGGCGGGCTCTGGGCCAAGGGCGCGCTGCACGGCAAGGTCGGCGGCGCCTTCACCTCGACCGCGACCCAGCATGGCGGCCAGGAGACGACGCTGTTCTCGATCATCACCAACCTCTTGCATTTCGGCATGGTCGTGGTCGGCATGAACTACGGCTTTGCCGGCCAGATGAAGCTCGACGAGGTCACCGGCGGCGCGCCCTACGGCGCCACCACCATCACCGGCGGCGACGGCAGCCGCCAGCCCAGCGCCAACGAGCTCGCCGGCGCGCGCTACCAGGGTCGCCAGATCGCGGAGACGGCCAGGAAGCTTCATGGTTGAGCTGCCCGGCCGCAAGGCCGATGCGCCCGCGGCATTCCCGTCCGGGAATGCCGCTTCAGCGTATGCCTTTGCCCATGGCTCGTGCCGCAAGGGAAGCGGCCGCGGGATAGCGGCGCAGGCCCTGCGCGGCATGATCGCGCCACGCAAAGGGCAAGCCTCGCCATGACAGCGCGATACTGACGTCGGTCAGCGGCACCCGCTCGGCGCCGAAGCGGCGCTTGTAGTCCTGATTGCCGATGCTGAGGTCGAAGCGGCGCACGCCCTTTGCATGCAGCGCCGCCATGGTGCGCTCGATGATCAGCAGCCCGGGCGAGCAGCTCGACCAGGAATCGCCGGCGTGACTGATGCGCAGCAAGTAATAAGTCGCGCCTTGCCTGATACCGAACGAGGTGCCGATGATCCCCTCGTCGCAGACCAATGCCGAAACGACGGCATAGCCTTCGTCCAGACCCTGATGGATGACCTCGCGATAGAATCGCGCGTGAGTCTCGTCGTTGAGAACGAACGGCGAGCCGAGCTTCTGCATGCGCGCCTGCTGCTGCACGTCCATCACGTCCAGCAGCTCACGCGCGCGCGCAACGTCCGTAGCGATCTCGAACCGCGCGCCTTGGTGCCGGTCGAAGACGCGCCAGCAGCGCGGCATCTGCATGCGCTTGATCGAGGCCTGATAGGCCCCGTAATCATCGCCCATCAGCACGAGATTGCCGTTGAGCGAGCAGGATCCGATCCGCCCGAGCGTCACCAGCGGGTTCGGCTTGCCGCCGACCTGGACCGGCATCTTCCTCAGCCGCAGCAGATCGAAGCGGTCCGGCAAGGCGCGCAACGCCTCGACCAGCGCCGTCCCGATCGCATTCGCCGCCGCCGCGTCCAACGCGGCATTGGGCGCCACGATCGGCGCATTGTTGTCGGAAACGCCGAGATCGGCGAATTCGACGATGCGAATGCCGCGCCTGACATGGCTGATCATCGGCACGATCGCGATCTCCTTGCCGGTGGCGGCATCGCAGATCACGGCAATCAATGGCGCGACGTCATCGAACGCCTGATACCAGGCCTCGAGCCAGTAGCCATGCTGAAAGGCGGTGCGATGCCCGGCGCTCAGGCGCGAAGCGACCTGCCGCCAGTCACGCACGAAATCGATCGCCAGTCCCGACGTGGTGGAGGCAAGACCGTCCAATTGCTCGACGCCGAGACACGTCATGGCTTCGGATCCGCTTGCGCGACGCATTGGAACCGCGCCAGGAAGTGCAGGCCGGCCACGGCCAGCGCGAACAGGAACCAGATCGGATTCTGCCGTTCGAGCAGGAAGGTCTCGGTCGTGCCGTAATACAGGCCGAACAGCCACACGGTCAGGAACAGCTTTGCAAGTGCGCCACTGCGGCTGTGGGCCTGGGCCGACTGGAAATTGCCGAGCGGTGCGAGCACGAAGACGAGGACCACCAGCAGCAGCCCCGGCAGACCGATGGTGACCGCGAGGTCGAGATAAGCGTTGTGGCTGTGCGCCGCGGACGTCGCCCATTCGGCGCCCTGCGCGGTCTGCCGTGCCGTGACGTCGTCCCAGAAAGCTGCATAGCCGTGACCGGTGATCGGCTTCTCGGCGACGGCCGCGAGCGCGAACTCCCAGATCGCGGAACGGCCGGTGAAGGTGGGATCGAGCGGAAGCAGCCGCGTCATGGACCCGAGCGCCGGGCTCAGGACGCTGCCGACCGTCAGCAGATTCATCGCGATCAGCGGCACGAAGCAGATGATCCGCTTCAGCCACAGGCTGGGGGTGACATAGACCAGCGAGGCGAGCGCATAGATCGCAAGGCACAGCACCGACGAGGTCTTGCCGCCAGTGAAGATCAGGAACAGGCCGGCCAGCGCCGCAATCGCGGGCCCCATCACGAACGAGCCGACGGCGGACAGATAGATGCCGACATAGACCAGGATCGTCATCACGGGCGAGGCGACGTTCTTGTGGCCGAAACTGCCGCGCCAGTCGCCGGCGAGCTGCGGCTCGGTGACATCGAGCGCGGTGTGGATCGAGTATTGCGGCGCGAGCAGGACGCCGAGATAGCAGAGCGCGAGCAACACCAGCGCGGCGGCACCCAGGCACAGGTTGAAGCTGCGCTGCGTCGGCGGCAGCAATGGCAGCAGGACGGCGAGCGACGTCATGCTGACGAGGAGCACGAAGCGCTGCATCGACACGCCGCGGCTCTCGGACAGGACGATATTGACCAGCAGCCAGCCCACGAGACAGAGATGAAGCGGCGTCACCAGGGTCTTCAGCGCGGGCGCATCGGTGCGAGCTGCGAACAGCATCGCGACCGCGGCCAACAGACCCCAGGAGACGTAGGTCAGCGCCATTCGCCCGCCGACGACCATGGTGACGTCGGGATTGCGCAGGTCGGGGAACGGATCGAGCGTCACCAGCACCAGCAGCAGCGACGCGACCGCGACGAGGCCGCGCCCGGCCTGCGCGGCGTTCAGCTTCGCCAAGCCATCGCGCAGGACACCGCCGAGCGATCGGGTCTCGTGGTCGGTCATATCGGCGATGCTGCGGTCCATGCTGCGGTCCATCGCTCAGGACATCTGGTGACGCCGGTGGAGCTCCGGATCCTGGCTCACCGCCGTCGAGCGCCCGTCAACAGCCGTGCCGGAGCTCTGCGCGGCATGCGGTCGCATGATGCTCCGGGCGATCTCGTAATATTGCAGCGCTCGCTGCTCGAGCGTGAGGTTGTCCAGGATATAGCCGCGCGGGTCGAACGCGCCCGCGGCACAGCCGGCCCAGAACTCGTCCCATCCCGCCTCGAACCCCGCGATGTCGACGAACTTGGCGCCGCAGCGCCGGTCCCAATACGGCACCGAGGACACCGGCGCGAACTGCACGCGGTGCGGATAATAATCGGGGTCTCGCCACGGCCCGCCCGGATCCCAGGCGAACACCGGCACGCCGCAAGCCAAGGCCTGCTGATAGGCGATGCCCTGGCTTTCGCTCTGGCACAGGAAGATCATCGCGCGCGAGGCCGCCAGCGCCTCCCGATAGTCTTCCTCCTTGTAGCTGCCGTAGCGCAACTCCGTGAACGAGCGTCCCTCCCTGGCGAGCCGGGCACGGACCGGCTCAATCAATTCCGGTACATAGCGCTCGCGATCCCAGTGGACCTTGTCGTAGATCAGCACTTCGACGAATTTCTGCGAGGCCTGCGACGGCGCCCACAGATCGGTGTCGATGCCGACCGGCCAGGCCTCGGTGTCGGGCCAGTACGGCCGGTACATGTCGACGTACCAGGAACCGGGCACCACGACCTTCTTGACCGGCAGACGCTTGAACAGATCAGGATCGTCGAGCGGATGATTGTGGGCGGCGACACCGAGCAGGATCGGATTCTTCCACGCGAACTTGTCGAGCAGGAAGGTCCGTCCGATGATGCAGGCGAGCTCGTCGGGATGCTGCGTGATGTAACGGTAATCGTTGACGCGGTAGCGGATACCGAGCCGGTCGAGCCCCGCGCAGAGATTGAGGAACACGCGAAGCTGTCCGCTCATGCGCGGCTCGCCGAGCAGCAAGCGGCGCGCCGTGCGCCGCAGATGCCGGTCGCCGGGAAACCAGCGATCGTCCTTGTCCTCGTAGAAGAGGTTGAGGATCATCGCATCGGGGTCGTGTTCGAACGTCTTGGCGGGCACTGGATCCATCCGCGGCAACCGTATCCGCATTCTCGCATGGGACCGGCTGACGCCCTCTTCCAAATTTGCCACAGGCTTAATGCCAGCGGCTTAACGCTAATTGACGAAAGCACGCCGACATAGGCCTTCGCGTCAACGATCAGGCCGTATTGCGGGTATCATTCGCAAGGGGCCAACGCTGTGACCGATCGCATTGTCCATTCAGCAGCTGCGCCCTGGTTAACAGACTCTTAAGGGCGAGCCGTGGTTCAGATCACCGCCGAACAGGTTCTCGATTTGCCGGCCTCCACCCGCATCGTGCCGGCTTCGCGCCAGCCGCTGCCGTCGAGCCCGACCACATCGGTATCCGTCGTCATTCCCGCCAAGAACGCTGCCGCCTATATCGGCGAGACCCTCGCCAGCGCACTGGCGCAGCGCGAGGTGGGCGAGGTGATCGTCGTCGACGACGGTTCCACCGACGACACCACGGCGATCGTCCGCGCCATTAACGACCCGCGACTGCGCCTGGTGACAAATGATTCCGCCGGTGTATCGGCGGCGCGCAATCTCGGTGCACGATTTGCCGGCGGCGAATGGCTGCTCTTCCTCGATGCCGACGACCGCCTCCGTCCCGGCGCGGTGGCTGCACTCCTGGCGGCGGCACGCGGCGCGCCGCGGGCGGTTCTGGTCTATGGCGACTACAACACGATCGACAGCGACGGACGCCAGATCGGCCGGCGCGGCCTTCTGAAGGGACGCCGCAAGCCGTCCGGCGACGTGCTGACGCGGCTCGCGGCCGGCAATTTCATCGTCAACGGCGGTATCGCGCTCGCGCGTGCGGAGGCGTTCCGCGCCGTCGGTGGCTTCGACACCTCGCTGCGATATTGCGAGGACTGGCATTGCTGGTGCCGCCTTGCCGCGATCGGCGAGTTCGAGTTCGCGCCGAAGCTGCTGCTCGATTATCGTCTGCACACCGCCAACACCATGAACGCCGCGGTCCGCACGCCGAAGGATTTCTTCCCGGCCATCGCGCGGGTGTTCGACGACGGACTGATCCTGGCGAGACTGCCCGCGGGAACCGCGCCTGCGCTGCGCCTTGCCGCCGAGCTGCACCTCATCAACTATGCGGCGATGCAGGCCGTTCGCTTCGGCAGATATCGCCAGGCCTTCGGCTATCTCGGAATGATCGGCCGGCGTTCGCTCAAGGCGCTGCCGCGCGCCGCGGCGAGGACCGCCCTCGCCCGCTTCGGCATCTAGCCGTCACGACACGATCTTGGAGGCCTCGTAGGGCTTCGGCGCGAAGCCGAACGCCGCGAGCATGGAGCCGAGCGCCACCAGCGCCGGATGCATGGCGACGACGGCCTTCGACGTCGCCAGCAGGGGAACGGACCGGACCAACGACAGCGGCAGCCGTCCGAGCATCCGCGCAAATACCCAAGCGCGCGCCCCTGCGCTGCGAGCAGCCTTATACTGCACGCGATAATTGATCGCGCCGATGCGAAGGCCACGCGTTGCGATCCAGCCGAGGCTGGTGCGGCTGTGCGGCACGGTCTCGGTGATGACGGCCTCGGCCGTCCAGTGGAATGTCATCCCGGCATCACGGCACCGCACGAAGAAGTCGCAATCGCCGCCGCCGAGGAAATTGAACCGCAGGTCGAACGCGGGACGCTCGAACCGCTCGAAGACCGCGCGCGTGATCAGGCAATTGCCGCAGCCGTAGATCAGCGGCACCGCGCCGGAATAATCGTAGGCGGGACGGAAGGCGGGATGACGCGACAGCCACGGCTTGCTGGCATCCTCAAACACCGGCAGCACCGGCCCGCCGACCACGTCGGCGCCGGTCGCCTCCGCGGTGCGGACCATCAGCTCGAGCCAGTCGGGTGAGGCGATCTCGTCGTCGTCGATCATCAGGAAGCGGGTCGCGGCGGGAAACAGCGCCTGCGCGGTCTCGAACGCAGCGTTGATCGCCTGGCAATTGCCCTGCCGCTTCTCGACAAGGCACACGCCCTGGAGCCTGCCGGCGGCCAGAAACTCGGCGGCGACCGGCGCGCTTTCGCGCCGCGCGGCGTCGTTCTCGACCATGACGACGGCAAAAGAACGCGGGGTACGCTGGTTCGCCAGCGATTCCAGCGTCAGCCGCAGGTGTTGCGGCCGGCGGAAACAGGGAATGCAGACGACAATGCCGACCGACAGGTCGATGACGCGGGAGCTCGCCGCGATCTCCCGGTTGGGATCGCGCACGGCATCGGAGATGTGCGTGGCGGACAGGTCTGTCGGGATCAATGTCATGACGTTCTAGATGTCCGAGATATGTTGAAAAAGCCCTGCTTCAATCGTGCATCCCGCGACGGCACACCGCCGCGGGACAGATGCGTGCCAAAATGGGCAGCCCGGCGAAGGCGCGTGCCGAGGCCTCGCGCCGGTCTGCCGGCCGTCCTGAAACAACATCGCGCGCTAGACCGCTTTCGCCTGCTTCTCCCGCGCAGTGATGCGTGCGTGATACTGCAATTCGCGGTCCACGCGCCGACGGAGCCCCAACATGAACAATGCCGTAGTTAATGCGTGTGCGCATTAACCCGACCGTAAGCACCGCAACCGGTGAGCCGTCGCGGCATCGGATTTGCTCTTCGGGCAAGCGAGTCTTTTCCTGTAAATTTGATTAGAACAAGCGCGGTCAAAAAACATGAACAAGCCAGCCACGATCGATTTCGCGACAGCCACGGCGATCCGTATCCCCGCCGCTGCACCCGTCCAGGCTCTGCACGATCTCGTGCCCGGTGAAGCCCGCGACAGCCTGCTTGCCGTGCACGAGGTGCTGCGCAGCGAACTTCCGAACACCCAGCTCGCCATCTACGAAGCCGGCGGCGGTTCGTGCAGCGTGCTGCCGCCGGAATTGCTCCGTCGCAGCAAGGTCACCGTCGTCGACATCGACGAGGACCAGGTCCGCAACAACAGCTACGCGGACGAGGCGATCCTGGGCGACGTTCAGACCTATCGTTTCGGGCGCGAGACCTTCGATCTCGTGATCTGCTACAACGTGATCGAGCATCTGCCCCAGGTCGACGCCGCGCTATTGAATTTCCGCGACGCGCTCAAACGCGGCGGCCTGATCCTGATCGGCGCACCCAATCCCCGCTCGCTGTCCGGAATAGTCACCAAATATTCGCCGCACTGGTTTCACGTCTGGTTCTACCGGCACATTCGCGGCATCAAGGATGCCGGTCTACCCGGCGAGCCGCCATTCCCGACCTTCTTTCACCCGCTGGTTACGCTGCCCCGGCTGGAAGCCTTCGCGGCCGCCAACGGCCTCGAGATGATCTACCGCCGTGAGGTGGAAAGTCCGCGCTATCCCGAGATGCGCCGGCGCAAGCCGCTGTTCGCTTCTCTCGTGGACGCCGGCGCCGCGGTGCTGAACGCCGTGCTTCCGCGCGGCGTCGACGTCCGCCGCGGCGACTATCACGTCATCCTGCGGAAGCGCTGACCATCATGGCGCGCGCGCGGCCCACCACAGAGCAAGCGGAGTCGCGCGGCAGCGCCGTGCGCGGTAACGAACCGTTAATCTCGAGGGGGCCAGCGCATGGCCGGCATCACGCGGACGCAGCGCGGAGCGGCAGGCGCTTAAACGCTTTGTTTGCCATTTCGGTGAATAGTCCCTCAATGAGTATGGTTAATTTTCCCTGTTGCGTTGATTGGGCACCTATATCCCGGGTGCGTGGCGTAGAGCGAAGAGTAACCCCTCAGCCTGCGGCACTTGGAATGAAAGCTGGGGATCATGCTTGACTATAACCAGCCGATCGATCGGGCGAGACCCGAGCCTCTGCATCAGAGATCTCAGGCCGGCTTCAACGTGGTGGAGCTCGCCCATCTGCTGTGGCGGCGCAAGGTCGCGATTGCCGCGGCTGCCCTGCTCGGCGCAACGCTTGCCGTCACCATCGGCAAGAGCCTGACGCCCCGCTACACCGCCACCGCCCAGCTCTATGTCGACCCGCGCGAGCTTCAGCTCGTCGACCGGGAGCTGACGCCGCGCGCGCAGGACGTCTCCGGCATGTCCATGGTGGTGGAGAGCCAGGCGCGCCTGATCACCGCCAACAGCGTCCTGCTCAAGGTGATCGAGCAGGCCGGTCTCGACAAGGATCCGGAATTCGGCGGCGGCGACGGCAGGAGCCTGATGTCGTCGCTGCTCGGCCTGGTCGGCCTTCAGCCCCGGGCGCCCTCCGCTGCGGCCAACACCGAGGTGCAGCTTGCGGCGCTCGAGGCGCTGAACAGGCACATCACGATTCGCAAGACCGAGAAGAGCTTCATCGTCGATATCGAGGTGTGGTCGACGGATCCGGCGAAGGCGGCGATGCTCGCCAACACGCTGACCAGTGCCTACCTCGCCGAGTCCCGCAATTCGCAGGCTTCGGCCGCACGGCGCGCCACCAGCGATCTCTCCGGCCGCCTCAAGGAGCTGCGCGAGCGGCTGCGCAACGCCGAGACCGCCCTCGCCACCTACAAGGCCCAGAACAATTTCGTCGGCACCCAGGATGCGCTGATCAGCGACCAGCAGCTCTCCGCCAGCAACCAGCGGCTTTCCGCGGCGCGCGCCGCGACGATGGATGCCCAGGCACGGCTCGACCAGATCGAGGCGAGCCGCCGGACCGCTGCCGATGCCGGCGCGATTCCGGAAGCGCTGCAATCGCCGACGATCGCGAATTTGCGCGCGCAATATGCCGATGCGCGCAAGAAATACGCCGAGCAGGCCGGCGAGCTCGGACCACGCCATCCGGCGCTGCGCCAGACCGAGAAGCAGGTCGAGGACCTCAAGCGCACCATCAGCGAAGAGATCGACCGCTTCGCCCAGGCCGCCAGAAACGATCTGACGCGCGCCCGCGACTATGAAGCCTCGCTCAACCGGGCGTTGGAGGCGCAGAAGCGGCAAAGCGTCCAGCTCAGCCAGGCCGCCGTGCGCCTGCGCGAGCTGGAGCGCGAAGCCGATGCCAGCCGCGACGTCTACCAATCCTTCCTGAAGCGCTCCCGCGAGACGGAGGAGCAGGAGAGCCTGAACACCTCGGCGGCCCGCGTCATCGGCGAGGCGACCGTGCCGCAGCGGCGCTCGTTCCCGCCCGCGATGAGCCTGTTCGCCATGATCGGCTTCATCTTCGGCGCGCTTGCGGCCTCGAGCTGGTTCGTCGCAGTCGAGCTTCTGTTCGCCGGCGCCAACGCGCCAGTGCCCGCACCAGTCCGCCGCGAACGCAAGCCGGCGCCCGAGACAGCGCGCGCTCCCGAGGTTTCGCGGGCGCCGGAAATTCCGCGGCCCGACCAGCCGTCGCGGGCCCCCGAGATCGCGCAGCTCCCGCCCGAGCTTGCCGCGCCACCGCTGCAGCCCGCAATGGTCGAAAACCCCTCGATCGAGAAGCCGCTGATCGCGCGCCTTCAGGAGGCCGACGTCATCCACACGCTCGGCGCCATCCTCGCCACCGGCGGCGGCGTCGATCTCACCCGGCTGGGCTGGCCGACGCTGCGGCCCGGCTTTCCGCTGACGAAGCTGCTCAACGCCTGGCGCGACATGCGCACGGCCGCAGCCCGGCGCGCCGGCGACAAGCCGATGCCCGTCATTGCGCTGGTCGGCAGCGGCGAGACTGCCGGGCGCAGCGTGAGCGCGCTGAACTTCGCGCTCGCGGCGGCGCGCGATGGCGCCCGCGTGCTCATGATCGATGCCGACCATCAGGCCCACGCGCTCTCGAACAAGGTCGCCCGCCCCGGCAGGAACGAGCCGAGCAAGCTCGGCTGGCTCTCGATCGGCAGCAAGGCCGCACGCGAGCTCAAGACGGTCAACGGCATTTCGGTGCTGCCGGCCGGCGAGGGCGATGCCGGCAAGGCCGCCGACGCGATCCGCAAGGCGATCGCGCAGGCGCGCGCCGCAGGCGGCTACGACCTCGTGATCCTCGACGGCCCCGCGATGCCGCTTCTTGCCGGCAGCCGCAAGCTGCTCGACGACACCGACGCGCTGGTGGCGGTGCTTCCGACCAGCCTCGACATCAACGACAGTCTCGAAGAGATCCTGACCGCACTCGGCCGCGCCGAGCGCAAGCTCGTCGGCGTCGTGCTCGACGAGCTCACCCCTGCAATTGAAACGCGTCAGCGAGGCAGACAATATGCTTGAGCGCCGCGTCAACCTCGACGGACGGGCAGCAACTGCCGACGTGCCGCGGATCACCGTCGGCGGGCTTCGCATGGCCGCGATCGATCTGGAAGAGACCGCCGATTTCATGATCGAGGCGACCGATCCCGACAGCCGCATCGGCCGTCCGCTGTTCCTGACCTCGGCCAATGGCGAGGTGCTGGCGCGCTGCTCGACTGAGCCGCAGACCGAGCGCCTGTTCCGTGCCGCCGATCTGATCAACGCCGACGGGCAGCCGCTGGTCGCCGCCTCGAAGCTGCAATCCTGGTTTCCGCTGCCGGAGCGGGTCGCGACCACCGACCTGTTCCACGTCGTCGCGCGCAAGGCGGAAGCGCTGGGCCGCACCTTCTACATGTTCGGCGCCAGCGAGGCCGAGAACATCGCGGCGGTCGAGAACGTCCGGAAGATGTATCCAAATCTGAAGATCGTCGGGCACAGCCACGGCTATCTGCGCGGCGAAGAGCTGCGCGCGAAGGTCGAGGAGATCAACGCGCTTGCGCCGGATTATCTGTGGGTCGCGCTCGGCGTGCCCAACGAGCAGGCATTCGTGAAGGAATTCACGCCGCATCTCACCAATGTTGGCGTTATCAAGACATCCGGCGGCCTCTTCAATTTCTTGTCAGGCAGCCGTTCCCGCGCGCCGCGATGGATGCAAAAAGTCGGACTCGAATGGGCCTGGCGCACCTTGCTCGAGCCACGCCGCCTGCTCTGGCGCTATTTGACCACCAACCCCCGCGCGCTCTATCTTCTCTTCAGCCGCAACCGACCCGTCCGCTAAGAGAAGAGCACAAGACGACATGACCGACCGACCGACTGTCCTCGTCACAGGAGGCGCGGGCTATATTGGCTCGCATGCCTGCCGCACATTGACCGCCGCCGGCTATCAGCCCGTCGTTTATGACAATCTCTCGACAGGCCATCGCAGCTTCGTCGCCGGCCCCCTGGTCACAGGCGATCTGCTGGACGGCACGACGCTGGCACGCGCCTTCGCCGACCACAAGATCACGGCGGTGATGCATTTCGCGGCGGCGAGCCTGGTCGGCGAGTCCATGACCGACCCGCAGAAATATTATGTCAACAACGTGCAGGGAACGCTGTCGCTGTTGCAGGCGATGCGCAACGCGAACTGCCATCGCATCGTGTTCTCCTCGACCGGCGCGGTCTATGGCAACGCCGATTCCAAGGAACTGCCGGAAGACTTCCCCTGCGTGCCGATCAATCCCTACGGCGCCTCGAAGCTGATGATCGAGCGGATGCTCGCTGATTATCGCACCGCCTATGGCTTCGGCGCGTTCTGCCTGCGCTATTTCAACGCCAGCGGCGCCGATCCGGGCGGTGGCATCGGGGAACTGCGTGACAACGAAACCCATCTCATTCCGCGCGCGATGATGGCGCTTCAGGGACATGTCGACTTCGCCGTGTTCGGCGACGATTACGCCACGCCCGACGGCACCGCGATCCGCGACTACATCCACGTCACCGACCTCGCGGCGGCGCATGTCGCGGCGCTGAAGCTTCTGGAAGGCGGACACGCGGGCGGCAGCTTCAACCTCGGCACCGGCTCCGGATTCTCGGTGCGCCAGATCCTTGACGCCATCCGGCAGGAGACCGGGCGCGAGGTGCCGCACACCGTCAAGCCGCGCCGCGCCGGCGATCCCACGTATCTGGTCGCAGATCCGTCGGCTGCGAGAAAGGTGCTGAATTTCGTGCCGCGTCACTCCGACCTGGCGAATGTGATCCGCACCGCCTGGGCCTGGCACCAGAAGGCACATCCGTTCAGGGCGCGATAGGGCCTTTGGATCAGGTCTGATCGACACATCGGAGCTGCGCTCCCTCTCCCGCTAGCGGGAGAGGGTTGGGGAGAGGGTGTATCCGCAATGGGGCAATCCCTCGGAGGAGACAGCCCTCACCCGGCGCTTTGCGCCGACCTCTCCCGCAAGCGGGAGAGGTGAACGAGCCGCAGCCGTCAGACGGCGGCGCGTTTCAGCCGTGACGCCGCGGCTTCCGTGGCGGCAGCGTCCGGCTCCGGCTGGAGCGGCGGGGCGACAGGCAGGACCATCGGCCGCAGCAGCTCGGCCATCTGCCGTGCCGGCAGGGGTTTCGAGACGAGGAAGCCCTGCATCTCGTCGCAGCCATGGGCGCGCAGGAACGCCTCCTGCTCGGCGTTCTCGACGCCTTCGGCGACGACGGTCATGCCGAGCGCCTTGCCCATGCTGATGATCGCCTGCGCGATCGCCTGGTCTTCCGAATCCTGCGGCAGGTCCCGCACGAAGGAGCGGTCGATCTTGATGGTGTCGATCGGGAAGTGCTTCATCAGCGACATCGACGAATAGCCGGTGCCGAAATCGTCGATGGCGAGGCGAATGCCGCGGCTTTGGATGGCGTCGAGCACCTTGAGCGCGCGGCCGACATTGCGCATCATCATGCTCTCGGTGACTTCGAGCTGGAGCAGCACCGGCGACATGCCGCTGGCCGCCAGCGCCTCGTCGACGTCCTGCAACAGATGCTCGTCGGCGAACTGCCGCGGCGACAGGTTGACCGCCATCGACAACGGCAACAGGCCGCTGCGCTGCCAGGCCATGGCCTGCGCGCAGGCCTCGTTGAGCACCCAGCGGCCGATCGGCACGATCAGTCCGGTTTCTTCCGCGAGCGGAATGAACTGCGCCGGCGAGACGTTGCCGAGATCGGGATGCGTCCAGCGCAGCAACGCCTCCACGCCGGTGATCTGGCCGGTCTCCATCTCCACCTTGGGCTGGTAGTTCAGCGAGAACTGCCCGCGCTCCAGCGCCCGGCGCAGCGCACTCTCCAGCGACAGCCTTTCGATCGACTGGGTCTTCACTTCCTTGGAGAAGAAGCGATAGCCGTTCTTGCCGTCTTCCTTGGCGAGATACATCGCCATGTCGGCGTTCTTGGTCAGCGTCTGCGCGTCAGCACCGTTGGCCGGATACATCGCGATGCCGATCGACGCCGTGGTGTGACATTCGTGCCCGGCCAGCTCCATGGGCTGGGCGAGTGCAGCCAAGAGCTCGGTCGCGATGCGCTGGACGTCATCGATCCTGCCGCACTGGTCGAGGATCACCACGAACTCGTCGCCGCCGAGCCGCGCCACCACGTCGCTTGCCCGCAGCGCGCCGCGCAGGCGGTTCGCCACTTCGAGCAGAAGCAGGTCGCCGGCCTCGTGCCCCAGCGAATCGTTGATGACCTTGAAGCGGTCGAGATCGATGAACAGCACCGCAAAGCGGTGATCGTGACGCTCTGCCGTGGCGATCGCCTCGCGCAGGAGCCCGTTGAAGGTCTCGCGGTTCGGAAGGTCGGTCAGGCTGTCATGCGAGGCGAGGTATTCGATCCGTTCGTCCGCCTGGTTCTTGGCGTCGGCGCGATCGAAATTCTCCATCGCAAAGGAGACGTTGTCGGCGAGACGCTGCAACAGCTCGACGAACTCTGCCGTGAAGGTGCCGGGCTCGGTCGACATGTAGATCATGACGCCGACGGCCTGGTCGTGCACGATGAGCGGAAACGCCGCGCCCGAGCGCGCGCCGTCGCTGCGCACGACGGCGTGGAAGGCGCGGACGCGATCATCGTTCAGATAGTCGTTGCTGATGCAGGGCTGGCGCGTGCGGAACGCCGTGCCGCTCATCCCGCGCCCTTCGGGCCGCTCCGGATCGATAGAGAGGCGGACGTTGCGCGTGGTATCGGCAGACGGGCCCGCGCTCGCCACGATTTCCAGCTGATCGCTCTCGGCGCTGGCCAGCGCGATGGTCGTCGACGTGAACTTGGCGCCATTCGAGGCCGCGAGACACACGAGATCGAACAGCTCGGCGCGCGACTTCGCCCGCATGATCGCCTCGTTGGTCGCGCTCAGGGCCGCGAACATGCGTGTCAGCCGCTCCTTCTGCGCCTCGGTGCGGGCCTTCTCCTCGGCCCGGTCGAAGTTGTCGAGGGCGAACGACACGTTCTCGGCGAGGCGTCCAAGCAATTCGACCAGGTCTGGCGTGAACGTGTTGTCTTCGGTCGCAAGGAAAAGCAGGATGCCGATCGGCTCCTGGCCTGCTTTCAGGAGCGGAAAGCTGGCGGCAGCGCGCGTTCCGTCCTCGATCGCCTTCGTCCGCCAGTGCATCGAGCGCAGGTCGTTGAGGTAGTCGTTCATGACGCTGGGCCGGCGGGTCCGGATCGACATCCCGATGATGCCCTGACCCTCGGGATGGCCGGCGGCAAGGTTGCAGGTGCGCCCGACCATCTGCTCCTTCAGACGTCCCTTTACCGCGGCGACACGAAGCACTTCGTTGTCCCTGTCGATGATGCCGATCGTGGCCGAAGCGAACACGTCGCCGAGGACGCCGGCCTGGCAGGCGGCCTCGAACAGCTCCTCGCGCGTCTTGGCGCGGATGATGGCCTCATTGGTTGCGCTCAGTGCCTCGAACATCCCGCTCAGGCGATTGCGCTGCCTGTCGGCCTGCGCCCTCTCCTCGGCGCGATCGAAGCTTTCCAGCGCGAAGGCGACATTGGCCTGGAGCCTGCTCAGCAACTCGACGAATTCGTCCGTGAAGGTACCGACCTCTGGAGAGTTGAACAGGAACACGCCTTCGACCCGGTCGCCGCTGAACAGTGGCAGGGCGGCGGAAGATGCGATTCCCGTGCGGCGTGCGCTGGCGTGCCACGGCGCAATGCGCTCGTCCGCGAGCACATCGTTGCTGACGGCGGGCCGGCGCGTACGGTAGGCGGTGCCGGTCAGGCCGCGGCCTTCCGGCACCTGCTCGGAGGTGGAGAACTTGAAGTTGCGAACCTCGTTCGCATTCGGCCCGTAACAGGCGACGACGCGCAGCAGCTCGGCGTCATGGTCGACCAGCGCGATGTTGGCCGAGGTGAACTTGGCGCCCTTGGCGGTCGCCTCGCAGACGAGATCGAACAGCTCGGTACGCGAGTGAGCGCGCAGGATGGCTTCGTTCGTGGCGCTGAGCGCGGCATACATGCGCGCCAGGCGCTCCTCCTCCACCGCAATCCGGGTCTTCTCGGACTCACGATCGAAATTGTCGAGAGCAAAGCAGACATTCTCCGCAAGCCGCAGCATCAGCGCGACGACTTCTTCGTCTTTGGCCCAGGACCGGCTGATGAAGGACAGCATGACGCCGACGCTCTGACCATGCTTGATCAAAGGAGCAGCGACGCAGGCGGCGACGCCGGTATTGATATTGACCTGCTCCCACGGCGTCCCCTTGGTGCGACCGGGCAGATCGTCTTCCAGGCACGGCTTCTGCGAGCGGAATACCTCCCCTGTAATGCCGCGGCCATACGGATTCTCCGGATCGACGGAGTACCGGGTTCGAGCAACCAATTCTAGGTTCTGGCCGGTACCCGCAGCTGGCTTCAGCCAATCGGAATCCGGCTCCTTCAGCAAAATGACGGTCGAGAGGGATTTGCCGCCGTGAACGGAGGCATCACAGACGCGCTGATAGAGCTCCTGCTCGGTCTTGGCGCGCAGGATGGCCTCGTTGGTGGCGCTGAGCGCGCCGAACATGCGATTGAGCCGCCGCGTCGCCCGTTCGCTGGTTTGCCGCGCGGTCTCACGCGCGAAATTGTCCAGGGCGTAGGAAATGTTGGCCGACATGCGCTCGAACAGCGACACCATCTCGTCGTCGAGCGAATTGGGTTCGCTTCGGGTCACATACAGCACGCCGACGCTCTTGCCGTTGCAGAGCAGCGGCAGCGCGGCGGCCGCGCCGATATGGGCCGAAGCGGCGCCCTGGCGCCACGCCAGCGAGCGCGGATCGTTGAGGTAATCGTTGCTGATGCACAGCTTCTGCTCGCGAAACGCCTCGCCCCCGACGCCCGATCCTTCAGGCGTGCCGGACTCCGCCGTGACCATGATCGAGCGCAGCCGCGGGAGGTCGTCGCCGGAGCCGGCCGCGAACCGCAAACGGCGGCCGTCCGGTTCGACCAGGAACACGGCGACGGCCACGAAATCCCCGCTGGAGAACCCGGCGTCGCAGACCTTCTGGTACAGCTCGTCCGGCGATGTCGCATAGAGAATCGCTTCGTTGATGGCGCTCAGCGCCGCAAAGGTGCGCGCGAGTGTCGTCGTCACGATCTCAGCTCCCGGGGCATTCTGCCTGTTTTTCCCAGGTGACCTTATGAAGGCCCATCGCCTAAATGGTCGTTATTGCGCGCTGCAAACTGTCAATCAAAGTGAACGAGCTGCGAACGACCGCGCCAGACTGCCGGAAAATACCGCAGCGTGGACGATTCCTCCACCGAAGGCGGTCTCTCTTGGAATTAGCAGCCCTGTCTTGGTTTACAGCCGGTTGATATCGCAACTGCGCTTTGAGACGATGGCCTCAACAACCATTGCCCGCGAGGGGCGAGAGCCTCAGGGAACGCCATGCCGATCGCCAGGGCCGATCGTCTCACGCACGTCAGCACGGCCCCTGCTCCGCCGGGCGTCCCCTATCCCGGCGAGATCGAAGGCCTGCGCGCGCAACAGCGCCTGCGCGACAGGATCGAGATCGAGGGTGCCGCGTGGCAAAAGCTGCGCGCCGGCGAGGGAATACCGGCTCGACACCGGCCTCGGTCTGGCGTGACGGAAGGGAGAACAGCATGACGCGACAGATGGTCCTGGTCGGCTTCCTCCAGGCGCAGAACTGCACCAACCTGCCGAGCTCCTGGCGGCATCCGGACTCGCGCGACGATTCGATGTCGGCCGACTATTATCAGGAGATCGCCAGAATTCTCGAAGCCGGAAAATTCCACATGGCCTTCTTCGACGATCGCCTGGCAATGCCGGACCGCTACGGCAACGACCACGCCCACACCGTCGAATACGGCATCCGCTGCGTGAAGATGGATCCGCTGATCGTGCTGACCACGATGGGCATGGTCACTGACAAGCTCGGCCTTGGCGCGACCTGCTCGACAACTTACTACGAACCTTTCGACGTCGCGCGCCGTTTCGCAACGCTCGATCTGATGTCCGGCGGGCGCGCGGGCTGGAACGTCGTGACTTCGCTCAACGACGGCGAAGCCCTCAACATGGGCCGGGATTCGCATCCCGAACACGATTCCCGCTACGATCGCGCCGACGAGTTCATGGAGGTGGTGCTCGGTCACTGGGACACCTGGGAAGACGGCGCGCTCATCATGGACAAGCAAAGCGGCCGCTTTGCCGATCCGAGCAAGGTGAAGCGGCTCGATCACAAGGGGCCGGCCTTCAAGTCGCGCGGACCGTTCACCGTGCCGCGCTCGCAACAGGGCCATCCCGTGATCATCCAGGCCGGCGCCTCCGGCCGCGGCCAGCGCTTTGCGGGCCGATGGGGCGAGGTGATCTTCACGGCCGCGCGAAATCTCTCCGCGGCCAAGGAGGGCTATGCGGCCGTGCGCAACGAAGCCGCCAAGGCCGGCCGCGATCCCGACCGGATGTTCCTCTGCAATCTGACGACGCCGGTCTGCGCAGCGACCAGGGCGGAGGCCGAGGACAAGATGGCGCTGATCAACAAGCTGCCGCTTGAGATCGACGCCCTGTCGCTGCTTGCCGAAGCGCTCAACTACGACTTTGCTTCCAAGGACCTCGACGAGCCGCTGACGACGGACGAATTGAAGAGCATGCAGGGCATTCTGGGTATCCGCGATGGCGTGCTGAAGGCGTCCGGCAAGAGCAATCCGAGCGCGCGCGACTTCGTCACCTTCTCCGGCCGCGGCCAGGTTCAGGATGCGATGGTCGGCGGCCCCAAGGAGATCGCCGACAAGTTGGAGGAGATGTTCGTCGAGCGCGGCTGCGACGGGTTTGTCATCGCCGCGACTTGCGTGCCCGGCTCCTACGCCGATTTCGTCCAGCATATCGTGCCGGAGCTGCAGCGCCGTGGCCTATTCCAGAAGGACTATCGTGGCAAGACACTCCGCGAGAACCTCGGGTTCAAGCGGCCGGCGGCCGGTGCCTGGAAGGTCCAGCCACGGGATTAGCTCGCAGAGGGAAGGCGGAAGCGTGCCCACCACTTTCGCAATCAAGACGAGATGGTGGGCACGGCGCGAGCGTGCCTTTGCCCACCCCACGCTTTGCCCACACAAAGGCGCCTCCCGCGTCTCAAAACGGCAGCGCGACGCTCGACTTGATCTCCTTCAACACCACGTTGCTGCGGACATAGCGGATGCCGGGGATGCGAAACATGAACTCGTCGAGGAAGCGGTTGTAGGCCGCCATATCCTGCACGACGACGCGCAGATGGTAGTCGGCATCGCCCGTGGTCGCAAAGCACTCCAGCACTTCGCGGCGCCGCGTGACCCTGGCGACGAATTCGTCGACGAACTTCGCGTCGTGCCGCTCCAGCGAGACGTGGAGGATGGCCGACATCGCAAACCCTGCCTGCTCGCGCGCGACCAGGGCCGCATAACCCTGAATGACGCCAGCCTCCTCCAGCGCGCGCACCCGGCGCCAGCATGCCGAGGTGGACATGCCGACCTCCTCCGCCAGTTGCTGGTTGGTGGCGCGGCCGTCCTTCTGGAGGTGGGCGAGAATCCGGGTGTCCTGGTCTTCAATCATGGAACCTCACCAATTCAGTCAACCCTACCAAAATCCGGCTCGATATGAAAAATTGTACCATAAATCCCCTTTCGTGCGAATGAATAGGTAAGAACTACCAGGGCTCCGGGCATACCCTTCCATTATTCCGGCAGGGTGCCGCGCGAGGTCTGCCATGGACGCCATTCCGTCACTCGACAGCTATGAGCTCTCCGACCGCTACGACCGCGACGAGGGCCGCGTCTTCCTCACGGGAACGCAGGCCATCGTCCGCATCGCGCTCGACCAGGCGAGGCGCGACCGTGCGCAGGGCCTCAACACCGCCGGCTTCATCTCCGGCTATCGCGGCTCGCCGCTCGGCGGCATCGATCTCGAACTCTGGCGCATCCAGGAACGCCTGAAGCGGGACCGCATCGAGTTTCTGCCGGCCGTCAACGAGGACCTCGCGGCGACCGCGGTGCTCGGCTCGCAGCAGGTCGAGACGCAACGCGACCGCGAGGTCGATGGCGTGTTCGGACTCTGGTACGGCAAGGGCCCCGGCGTCGATCGTTCCGGCGACGCGCTCAAGCACGGCAACGCCTACGGCTCCTCGCCCCATGGCGGTGTGCTGGTCGTCGCCGGCGACGACCATGGCTGTGTCTCCTCTTCGATGCCGCACCAGTCCGACGTCGCCTTCATGAGCTGGTTCATGCCGACGCTGCATCCGGCCAGCGTCGGCGAGTATCTCGCGTTCGGCGAATATGGTTACGCGCTGAGCCGCTTCTCCGGCATGTGGGTCGGCTTCAAGGCGATCTCGGAGATCGTGGAGGCGGGCGCATCGGTCGCGCTGCGCCCGCCGCGCCACTTCCGCGCGCCCGATTTCACGCCGCCGCCGGATGGACTGCACTATCGCTGGCCCGACTTGCCGGGCCCGCAGATCGAGGAGCGGCTGGAGGCGAAGAAGCACGCGGTCTATGCCTTCGCAAAGGCCAATCCGATCGACCGTCACATCTACGATATCCCGGACGCCACCTACGGCATCGTCACCACGGGCAAGGCCCATCTCGATCTGATGGAGGCGCTGCGATTGATGGGCCTCGACGAGGCCGCCTGCCGCCGCATCGGGATCGACGTCTACAAGGTCGGCATGGTCTGGCCGCTGGCGCTGCACGACGCCATGGCCTTCGTGAAAGGCAAGCGCGAGATCCTCGTGGTCGAGGAGAAGCGCGGCATCATCGAGAGCCAGTTCAAGGAGTATTTTTACGACTATCCCGGCAGCAAGCCCGAACGCATGGTCGGCAAGCACGATGAAACCGGGGCAAGGCTGATCTCCTGGATCGGGGAATTGTCGCCGCGCGCGCTCGCGGGCGTCCTGGCCCGCCGGCTCGATCCGATGTTTCCGGGCCTCAATCTCGCTGCCCGCGCAGCCGCGCTCCTGCCGGAGGCGGCGCGCAGCATCAATGTCGCGGGCGCAACGCGCACGCCCTATTTCTGCTCGGGCTGCCCGCACAACATTTCGACGAAGGTGCCCGAGGGATCGAAGGCGCTGGCCGGCATCGGCTGCCATTTCATGGCGAGCTGGATGGACCGGGAGACCTCGTCGCTGATCCAGATGGGCGGCGAAGGCGTGAACTGGGCGGCTTCGTCGAGATTCACCGGCCGCAAGCACGTCTTCCAGAACCTCGGCGAAGGCACCTATTACCATTCCGGCTCGATGGCGATCCGGCAGGCGATCGCGGCCGGGGCCAACATCACCTACAAGATCCTGTTCAACGATGCCGTCGCGATGACCGGCGGCCAGCCGGTCGACGGTCCCGTCAGCGTCCATGCGATCGCGCACAGCGTTCGCGCCGAAGGCGTGGGGCGCATCGCGCTGGTGTCGGATGATCCCGCACAGTTTTCGCCCGCCGACCTGCCTGATGGCGTCACCATCCATCCGCGCGAGGCGATGGATGCCGTGCAGCGCGAACTGCGCGACATCCCCGGCGTCTCGGTCCTGATCTACCAGCAGACCTGCGCCACCGAGAAGCGGCGCCGGCGCAAGCGCGGGCAGATGGCCGACCCCAGGCGCTTCGCCTACATCAACGATCTCGTCTGCGAAGGCTGCGGCGACTGCTCGGTGGAATCCAACTGCCTCAGCGTCGAGCCGAAGGAGACGCCGTTCGGCCGCAAGCGGCAGATCAACCTGTCGGCCTGCAACAAGGATTTTTCCTGTCTCAACGGCTTCTGCCCGAGCTTCGTCACCGTCGAAGGCGCGACGCGCCGGAAGAAGAGCGCAAGCCAGATCGACGCCGTCAGCCGGGCGGCCACGCTTGCCCTGCCCGTCGCTGCCTCGCTCGACCGTCCCTACGATTTGCTCGTGACTGGGGTCGGCGGCACCGGCGTGATCACGGTCGGCGCGTTGATCGGCATGGCCGCACACCTCGAACGCCGTGGCGTCTCGGTGCTGGACTTCACCGGCTTTGCGCAGAAATTCGGGCCCGTGCTGAGCTATATTCGCCTCGCACCGGATCCCGAGGCCTTGCACCAGGTGCGCATCGACCAGGGCGCGGCCGATGCGCTGATCGGCTGCGATCTTGTCGTCAGCTCCTCGCCGAAGGCATCCGGCACCTACCGCCGCGGCACACGGGCCGCGGTCAACACCGCGGAGATGCCGACCGGCGACGTCGTCCGCTTCCGCGACGCCGATCTCGCCTCCGCCGCCCGGCTGGGCGCGATCGGCCGGGTCATCGGCGAGCACAATCTCGCCACGGTCAACGCCAACGCGCTGGCCGAACGGCTGCTCGGCGATGCCGTCTATGCCAACATCATCATGCTCGGCTTTGCCTGGCAGGGCGGGCTGGTCCCGATTTCGTTGCAGGCGCTGCTGCGCGCGATCGAGCTCAACGGCGTCGCGGTCGAGCGCAACAAGCAGGCCTTTGCCTGGGGCCGGATCGCGGCTTCCGATCCCGATTTCCTGCCGAAGGCGACGGAAGCGCCGGAGGTCGAGACGCTCGACCAGATCATCGACCGTCGCGCCGACTTTCTCACCGCCTATCAGGACAGCGCCTATGCGGCGCGCTACCGAACGACGATCGCGAGGGTTCGCAGGGCGGAGGCTGGCCTCAACAGCGAGGCTCTGACCGAGGCCGTCGCACGCGCCCTGTTCAAGCTGATGGCCTACAAGGACGAATACGAGGTGGCGCGCCTGCACATGCAGAGCGGCTTCCTCGACGAGTTGAAGCTCGAATTCGAGGATGGCTTCAGCGTCCGATATCACCTCGCCCCGCCATTCCTCCCCTCGAAGCGCGACGCCCGTGGACGCCCGCGCAAACGCGCTTTCGGCCAGTGGATCCAGATGCCGCTCGCCATCCTCGCGCGCTTGAAGGGGCTGCGCGGCACGCCGTTCGATCCGTTCGGCCATACCCGGGAACGGCGCACCGAGCGCGACCTGATTGCGTGGTATGAAGCGCTGATCGAACGGATGCTCGGCGAGCTCGACGCGGCGCGTCTTCCCGATCTCGTCGCGATTGCCAGGGCGCCCATGGAGATCCGCGGCTATGGTCCGGTGAAAGAGACCGCGATCGCTTCCGTGAAGGCGGAGGTCGATTCCCTGTTGGCGCGGCCGACGGCGCTCCGAGCGGCCTGACCGCAAGCCTCACGAATAGGGATTGATCAGCTTCTGCTGCTCGGCGCTGTGATGCACGATCAGGTCGATGAAGGTCCTGACCTTCGCCGAGAGATGATGACGGTGCGGATAGACCGCGTTCATGGACAGCTCGACCGTCCGATATTCCGGCAAGAGCCGCACGAGGGAGCCGCCTTCCAGATCGTCCTGAATGAGAAACCCGGCCATCAGGCAGACGGCCGCACCCTCCAGCGCGACCTTTCGCAGCGCTTCCCCGCTGTTGGTCACGAAGCTGCCCGAAACACGGACGGAGGCCGGCGTACCCTTGCGATCAAGGAAGCGCCATTCGTCGCCGAACGGATAGTTCAAATGCCGTCCGCAATTATGCCCCGTGAGCTCGTCGAGCTTCTGCACCTTGCCATGCTTCTCGATGTAATCGTGGGAGCAACACAGCACGTGACGCCAGGTCGCAAGGCTCCGCACGATCAGGCTCGAATCCGGCGGCGGGGTCATACGCAAGGCGACGTCGTAGCCTTCCTCGATGAGATCGACATCGGCCTCGCCCATGCGCAGATCGACCTTGAGCTCCGGATAGGTCGAGAGCAGCTTCGCCACGACCGGCGCGACGAACGGCACCATATGGGTGGCCACGTGAATGCGCAGCGTGCCGCGAGGCACCGACTGCAATTCGCTCGCGATGTCGTCGGCCTGCTCGAGATCGGCGAGAATCTGGATGGAGCGAGCGTAATAGGCCTTGCCGATTTCGGTGAGGCTCACCTTCCGCGTGGTGCGGTTGAGCAGGCGGACGCCGAGCCGGTCCTCCAGCGCCTGCACGTGATTGCTCACCATGGTCGTCGACATGTCGAGCCGGCGGGCGGCGGCAGAAAAGCCTCCATTTTCAACCACATGGACGAAGGCAGTCAGGCTGGTAAAGCGATCCACGGCCGAGATTATCCACTTTTACTGGACAATGCTTCCATCAATCCAGCGATTATCACAATGGCTGGGACAGCGCATCTTACCGGTACCCACAGCGCACCATTTCGAAGGGGCGTCTGGAAAGTCCGAGGATGCCATGTCGAACGCTTCTTATGTCGCTGGAAACAATGAAAAAATAAGCCTGCGACCGTCCCGGCGGGCGATCAGGCGCGCAGCATCCGGTCTGGTGCTGGCGATCGGCGTCGCGGTGGCCGGCGACTATGGCTACGACTACCTGAAGACAGGCCGCTACCTGGAATCCACCGACGACGCCTATGTGAAGGCGGACTCCACGATCATCGCGCCGAAGGTCTCAGGCTACATCGCCAAGGTACTTGTCAGCGACAACGAGAGGGTCAGGGCCGGCCAGACGCTGGCGGAGATCGACGACCGCGACTTCAAAACGGCGCTCGAGCAGGCCAAAGCCGACGTCGCTGCCGCCGAAGCCTCGGTGCGCAACATCGACGCCCAGCTCGAACTGCAGCAGCCGATCATCGAGCAGAGCACGGCCGATGTCGCCGCGGCCAACGCCAATCTCAAGTTCGCGCAGGAGGAGCGCGCCCGCTACGACGATCTGATGAAGTCGGGCTCCGGCACGATCCAGCGTGCGCAGCAGACCGACGCGACGCTGCGCGCCAGCAGCGCGCAATTGCAGCACGCCAAGTCCGGCCTCCTGGCTGCGCAGCGCAAGGTCGATGTGCTCACCACCCAGCGCGCGCAGGCAGCGGCCCAGCTCGAGCGGGCACGCGCGGCCGCGCAGCAGGCGGCGCTGAACCTGTCCTATACCGAGATCACCGCGCCGGTCGACGGCACGGTCGGCGCCCGGAGCTTGCGGGTCGGCCAATACGTCCAGGCCGGGACGCAATTGATGGCGCTGGTGCCGCTCGACGCGGTCTACGTCGTTGCGAACTTCAAGGAGACCCAGCTCACGCATATGCGCCCCGGACAGCCGGTCGAGCTGCGCGTCGACAGCTTCCGTGACAAGACCCTGCGCGGCCACGTCGACAGCCTGTCGCCGGCGAGCGGGCTCGAATTCGCGCTGCTGCCGCCGGACAACGCGACAGGCAATTTCACCAAGATCGTGCAGCGCGTTCCCGTGAAGATCGTGCTCGACGACCACAGCCTCACCGGCCTGCTGCGCCCCGGCATGTCGGCCGTGCCGACCGTCGATACGAAAGCTACGGTGCTTGCCGAGCGCGAGACGGAAAAGCGCCTCGCCGGCAACACCTCCCGCGCGAACGGCGGCTGAAGCCATGAGCACGCTGCAACCGACCGTCAACGACGCCGCCCGCCTCCCCGCCGCTGCCGCTGCTCCCGCCGCGCCGGCAGTCTCCGCAAAAACCTGGATTGCGGTGATCGGGGCCACGCTCGGCGCGTTCATGGCGGTGCTGAACATCCAGATCGTCAACGCCTCGCTCGCCGACATCCAGGGCGCGATCGGCGCCGGCATCGACGACGGCGGCTGGATCTCGACATCCTATCTCGTCGCCGAGATCGTCGTGATCCCGCTCTCCGGCTGGCTCGCGCAGGTGTTCTCGATCCGCATCTATCTCCTCACCAATGCGATCCTGTTCCTGCTGCTGTCGGCCGCCTGCGCGCTGGCGCAGGACCTGTCCCAGATGATCGTGCTGCGCGCCGTGCAAGGGTTCACCGGCGGCGTGCTCATCCCGATGGCGTTCACGCTGATCATCACGTTGCTGCCGCGCGCAAAGCAGCCGGTGGGCCTGGCGTTGTTCGCGCTGTCGGCAACGTTCGCGCCTGCGATCGGCCCGACCATCGGCGGCTATCTCACCGAGAATTTCGGCTGGGAATATATCTTCTACGTCAATCTCGTCCCCGGCGCGGTCATGGTCGGCATGCTCTGGTACGCGCTCGAGCCCAAGCCGATGAGGCTCTCAGCGCTGCGCGAGGGCGACTGGGCCGGCATCGTCACCATGGCCATCGGCCTGTCGGCATTGCAGACCGTGCTGGAGGAAGGCAACAAGGACGACTGGTTCGGCTCGCCCTTCATCGTCAAGCTCTCGGTGATCGCGGCCGTTGCGCTGATCACCTTCCTGATCATCGAATTGACGGTGAAGAAGCCGCTGCTCAATCTGCGCCTGCTCGTCCGCCGCAATTTCGGCTTCGGCATGCTCGCGAACTTCCTGCTGGGCATCGCGCTGTACGGCTCGGTCTTCATCCTGCCGCAATATCTGGCACGCATCCAGGGCTACAACGCCGAGCAGATCGGCATGGTGCTGGCATGGACCGGATTGCCGCAACTCGTGCTGATCCCCCTGGTGCCGCGCCTGATGCAGAAATTCGACGCGCGGATCATCATCGGCATCGGCTTCGTCCTGTTCGCGGCCTCCAACTTCATGAACATCCATATGACCAGCGACTACGCCGCCGATCAACTGATGTGGCCCAACATCGTTCGCGCCGTCGGCCAGGCGCTGGTGATGGCGCCGCTGTCGGCCGTCGCGACCGCCGGCATCGAGCCGGAGAACGCGGGCTCGGCCTCCGGCCTGTTCAACATGATGCGCAATCTCGGCGGCGCCGTCGGCATCGCGCTGCTGCAAACGGTCCTGACCAAGCGCGAGCAGTATCATTCCAACGTGCTGATGCAGTCGGTCTCATTACTCGAGCAGGCCACCCGCACCCGGCTGGAGCAACTGACGCAGTATTTCGTCAATCACGGCATCCTCGACCATGCCGACGCCGCGCATCGCGCCTATGTCGCGATCGGCCGCATCGTGCAGAAGCAGGCCTATATCCTCGCCTTCAGCGACACCTTCTATCTGCTCGGCATGGCGTTGATCGTGGCGCTGATCGCCGTCCTCTTCCTGAAGAAGCCCGGCCAGACCACGGCCGGTGGCGCTCACTGACCTCACCACGAGAAAGGAGACCGAAGATGAAGCCTCGCATGAACTACTTCCAGGCCGCGCCCGATACGATGAAGGCGCTGATGGCGCTGGAGGCGCAGATCCAGTCCACCGGACTTGAGAAATCACTGATCGAGCTGGTCAAGATCCGGGCGTCGCAGATCAACGGCTGCGCCTTCTGCATCAACATGCACACCGAGGACGCTCGCAAGCGCGGCGAGACCGAACAGCGCATCTACCTGCTCAATGCCTGGCACGAATCCCCGCTCTATTCCGACCGCGAGCGCGCGGCCCTGGCCTGGACGGAATCGGTAACGCTGATCTCGCAGACCCACGCGCCCGACGATGTCTACGAGCAGGTTCGCGCGCAGTTCTCCGAGGAAGAGACGGTGAACCTGACCATGCTGATCGGCGCCATCAACGCCTGGAACAGGATCGCGATCGCGTTCCGCGCGGTGCATCCGGTGAAGGTCAAGGCGTCGGTGGCGTAGGCTGCAAGGAAAGGTCTCGTAGGGTGGGCAAAGCGAAGCGTGCCCACGTTCTGTGGCTGACAGGAGAGAGGACGTGGGCACGTCGCTTCGCGCCTTTGCCCACCCTACGACAGCTGCGCGTGGCTCAGACCGCGGTCGCCTTGGCGAACTCCACGTAGATCTCGCGCAGGCGCGTGGCCATCGGGCCCGGCTTGCCGTCGCCGATCTTCTGGCCGTCGATCGCAACCACCGGCTGGACGAACAGCGACGCCGAGGTGGCAAAGGCCTCCTTGGCGGCAAGCGCCTCGGCGACCGTGAACGAACGCTCCTCGACGCGGAGCTGGCGTTCCTCGGCGAGCGCCACCACGGCCTTGCGGGTGCAGCCCGGCAGGATCGCGTTGGAGTTCTTGCGGGTCACGATGACGTCGTCCTTGGTGAGGATGAATGCCGAGGACGAACCGCCCTCGGTGACGTAGCCGTCTTCCAGCATCCAGGCCTCGCCCGCGCCGGCCTCGGCCGCGGCCTGCTTCGCCAAGACCTGCGCCAGCAGCGCCACGCTCTTGATGTCGCGCCGCTCCCAGCGAATGTCTGGCACCGTGATGACGCTGATGCCGGTCTTGGCCGACGCGGCATTGATGATGTCCTTTTCCGAGGTGAACATCACCAGGCTCGATTTGACGTCGCCCTTGGGGAAGGCGAAGTCACGGCCCTTGTCGGCGCCGCGCGTCACCTGGAGATAGACGAGACCGTTCGCGAGCTTGTTGCGCGCGATCAGCTCCTTCTGCAGCTCCGTGATGCGCTCGATCGTCTCCGGCAGCTTCAGCTTGATCTCGCCGACCGACCGCTCCAGCCGCGCCAGATGCGAGGCGTTGTCGACCAGCTTGCCGTCGAGCACGGCCGAGACCTCGTAGATGCCGTCGGCGAACAGGAAGCCGCGATCGAGCACCGAGATCTTGGCTTCGGAAAGCGGGACGAATGAGCCATTGACGTAGGCGATCGGGTCCAAGGCAGGTCTCCTGGGGAGGAAGGAGGGAATTGCCTGTTCGTATACGGGATTTGGTGGGGCCACGAAACCCTCAACCCGTCATTCCGGGGCGGCGCGCAGCGACGAGCTATGGTGCGCAATTGCGCACCTGAGAATCCATAACCACCAGCCGTGGTTATGGATTCCGGGCCCGCGCCAAGAGGCGCGTCCCGGAATGACGGCAGTGGGGTGATTAATGCGACAGAATCTTCGACAAGAACTTCTGCGCGCGGTCGCTGCGGGGCTTGCCGAAGAAGTCTTCCTTCGCCGCGTCCTCGACGATCTCGCCGCGGTCCATGAAGATCACGCGGTTGGCGACCTTGCGGGCAAAGCCCATCTCGTGGGTGACGACCATCATGGTCATGCCCTCATGAGCGAGGTCCACCATGACGTCGAGCACCTCGCTGACCATTTCCGGGTCGAGCGCCGAGGTCGGCTCGTCGAACAGCATGACGATCGGATCCATGGCGAGCGCACGGGCGATCGCAACACGCTGCTGCTGGCCGCCTGACAGGTTCGCGGGAAACTTTTGCGCCTGCTCCTTGAGGCCGACGCGCTCCAGCAATTGCATGCCTTTCGCCATCGCCTTGTCGCGCGACCGGTTCAGCACCTTCTCCTGCGCGAGGCAGAGATTGTCGATGATCTTCAAGTGCGGGAAAAGTTCGAAGTGCTGGAACACCATGCCGACGCGCGAGCGCAGCTTCGGCAGGTCGGTCTTGGGATCGTTGACCTTGGTGCCGTCGACCAGGATGTCGCCGCTCTGGAACGGCTCCAGCGCATTGACGCATTTGATCAGCGTCGACTTGCCCGAGCCCGAGGGGCCGCAGACCACCACGACCTCGCCCTTGGTGACGCTGGTCGTGCAATCGGTCAGCACCTGGAAGCTCGGCGTGTACCATTTGTTGACGTGGCTGATTTCGATCATGAGCGTCGAGCCCTAGCGAATGATGGCGATGCGCGCCTGCAGCCGGCGGACGGCGAAGGACGCGATGCAGGAAATGGTGAAGTAGACGACAGCTGCGAACAGGTACATTTCGACGAGGCGCCCGTCGCGCTGCGCGACCTTGCTTGCCGCGCCCAGGAAATCCGTGATCGAGAGGACGTAGACCAGCGACGTATCCTGGAACAGCACGATGGTCTGCGTGATCAGAACCGGCAGCATGTTGCGGAACGCCTGCGGCAGCACGACGTAGCGCATGGTCTGGGCGTAGGTCAGCCCCAGCGCACTGGCGGCGGCCGGCTGGCCGCGCGAGATCGACTGGATGCCGGCGCGCATGATCTCCGAGAAATACGCCGCCTCGAACATGATGAAGGTGATGAGCGAGGACGCGAAGGCGCCGACGCTGATCGGGCGCGAAGCACCAGTCACCCACTGACCGATATAGGGCACCAGGAAGTAGAACCAGAAGATGACCAGCACCAGCGGCAGCGAGCGCATGAAGTCGACATAGATCCCGGCGATCCGGCCCAGGATCTTGAAGCCGGACAGCCGCATCATGGCGAGGGCCGTGCCGAAGATGAGACCACCGAGCGCTGCGAGGCCCGTCAGCGTCAGCGTGAACGTCATGCCCTCGAAGAATAGATAGGGCAGCGCGCGGCGGATGACGTCGAAATCGAGATTGCCGAACATCGCTATTTCCCCGTGATGTAGCCGGGGATCGCGACCCAGCGCTCGAGGAAGCGCATCGCGGTCACGACAACGGCGTTGACGAGGAGATACAGGATGGTCGCGGCGGTGAAGGCTTCGAACACCTGGAACGAGAATTCCTGCATCGAGCGCGCCTGTCCGGTCAGCTCGAGCAGGCCGATGGTGATTGCGACCGCCGTGTTCTTGATGGTGTTGAGGAATTCAGAGGTCAGCGGCGGCAGGATGATGCGGAACGCCATCGGCAGCAGCACGTAGCGATAGCCCTGCGCGGTGGTGAGGCCCAGCGCCGTCGCGGCCATCTTCTGCCCGCGCGGCAGTGAGCCGATGCCGGCCTGGAGTTGCACGGCAACGCGCGCCGACATGAAGAAGCCGACGCCGATCGCCGCCGTCCAGAACGGCGCATTGGGCAGTTGCTTCAGCCAGGTGCCGGCGGCTTTCGGCAGCAGCTCCGGCAGCACGAAGTACCACAGGAAGAGCTGCACCAGCAGCGGCATGTTGCGGAAGAATTCGACATAGGCGAAGCCGAACCAGTTCGCCCCCTTCGACGGCAGCGTGCGCATCACGCCGACGAGCGAGCCGGTGATCAGCGCGATGACCCAGGCCAGCGCCGCGGTCTTGAGGGTCAGCACCAAGCCCGACAAGAGCATGTCGAGATAGGTGCCGGTCCCCATCGGGTTCGGCTGGAAAAAGATTCCCCAGTTCCAGTTGTAGTTCACGTGTCCCCCGCGCGAACGCGCCAGCTATGGATGTCCCGGCGCCTATGCAAATGTCCGGCCACCCTGGTGTCAAGAGTGGCCGGACATGATCCCGATCGAAAGATCGAGGTTTTTGCTTACTTGTAGTCGTCCGGATTCGGCGAGTCCGTCGGCTTGGCGAACTCGTTCTTCAGCTCGGCCGAGATCGGGGTGTTGAGGTTCAGGCCCTTCGGCGGGATCTTCTGCGTGAACCACTTGTCGTAGATCTTCTGGGCTTCGCCCGAGGTATAGAGCGCGGCGGTTGCCGCATCGACCACCTTCTTGAAGGCAGGATCGTCCCTGCGCAGCATGATGCCGTAGGGCTCAGGCTTGGAGAAGGCGTCCTTGGAGATCTCGTAGTCGCCCGGCGACTTCGAGCCGGCGACGAGGCTCGCCAGCAGGATGTCGTCCATGACGAAGGCGACCGCGCGGTCGGTCTCGACCATCAGGAAGGCCTCGGCGTGGTCCTTGGCGGGGATGATGTTGGCGCCGAGGCTCTTGGCGACATTGGCCTCGGTCAGCTGCTTGATGTTGGTGGTGCCGGCGGTCGAGACCACCGTCTTGCCCTTGAGATCGTCGATCGACTTCAGGCCGCTGGACTTCTTGAAGACGTAGCGGCTGGCGGTCAGGTAGTGGGTGTTGGTGAAGGCGACCTGCTTCTGGCGCTCGGCGTTGTTGGTGGTCGAGCCGCATTCGAGGTCGATGGTGCCGTTGGCCATCAGCGGGATACGCGTCGCCGAGGTCACCGGGTTGAGCTTGACCTCGAGCTTGTCGAGCTTGAGCTCCTTCTTCACGGCGTCGACGATCTTGTAGCAGATGTCCATCGCGAAGCCGACGGGCTTCTGGTTGTCGTCGAGATAGGAGAACGGGATCGAGGAGTCGCGGAAGCCCAGCGTGATGGCGCCGGTGTCCTTGATGTTCTTCAGCGTGCCGGTCAGCTCCTGGGCCCCGGCCTGGCTGACGGCGAAGGTCGCGGCGAGCGCGAGTCCGATGCTACGGAAATGTTTCACTTTTTTGTCCCCTTTCAGGATGATGCGGCCGGATGCAAGCACAAATCGGCCGGGATTAGAATGTGACTTTTGGCTGGATCGAGACTTAGTTTAGCGGGCGAGTTAACGGTCCTGGCAATTGGCCGAGATCCCAGAACAGCCCGGCCATCACCGTCAAGGCCTCTTCGGTCAGAGGCAGCAGAATGTGCTCATTGGGCGCATGCTGGGAGCAGCCGGGATAGGAGTGCGGGACCCAGATCGTCGGCAGGCCGAGGATTTCGGAGAACACGTCATTGGGAAGCGAGCCGCCGAAATTCGGCAGCACGGCCGGCGCCTTGCCGGTGGTCTCCTGCACCGAATCCGCCGCCCATTTGATCCACGGGCTGTCGAAGTCTGTGCGCGATGCAGCAAAACTCTGGGCCGCCCGCACCTCGACCATCGGAAAACCCTTTGCGATCAGATGCGCGCGGATGGCTTCGACCAGGCCCTCGATCTTGGTCCCGACCACGAAACGCAGTTGCAGCACGGCATTGGCATGGCCCGGAATGGCGTTGGCCGGCTTCTCGATATTGCCCGACGACATCGCCAGCACTTCCAGCGTATTCCAGGCGTAGAGCCGCTCGGCGGCCGAAAGGCCCTCCTCGCCCCAGTTCTCCGCCAGTGCGGGTTCGTCCGCGCTCGGCACCACCTGCACATCGGCCAGATAGGAGCGGATCTGGTTGGTGAGCCGCGGCGGCTTCAGCGCTTCGAGCTGGAGGCGGCCGTGGCCGTCGACCAGCGTCGAGATCGCGTTGACCAGAATGGTCGCGGGATTGGCCAGCACGCCGCCCCAATTGCCGGAATGGTGGCCGCCGTCGCGCAGGTTCACATCCAGATGAATGCGGATCCCGCCGCGGCAGCCGAGGAACAGGGTCGGACGGTCGGCGGACAGGCGCGGCCCGTCGGAGGCCACGAACAGATCCGCCCTAAGCGCGTCGCGATTGAGGTCGCAGACCTTGCCGAGATCGGGCGAGCCGATCTCCTCGCCCATCTCCACGATGAACTTGGCGTTGAAGCCGAGCTTGCCGCCGCGGGCATCGCGCACCGCGCGGAGCGCCGCCATGTTGATGCTGTGCTGCCCCTTGTTGTCGGCGGTGCCGCGGCCGTAGAGCCGCGCGCCCGCAACCGTTGTGCGCCAGGGATCGCGCCCGTCGCGCCACTCGCCTTCCATGCCGTCGACGACGTCGCCATGGCCGTAGATCAGCACGGTCGGCGCGGAGGCACTCTCGTGATGCTCGGCGAGCAGGAACGGCGCCTTGCCGCTGGGGGACTCGACGATACGGCTGGTGAAATCCAGCGCGGCGAAGGCCGGCTGCATCTCCTGCTCCAGATAGGCGCGCAGCTCGGGGCCGCGCGAGGTGTTCTGGCTCTCGGTCTTGAAGGCGACGCGGCGGTCGAGCTCGGCGAGGAATGCGCCGGATTTGAAATCCTCACGGGCGCGGGCGATGGCGTCGGCTCTGGTCATGACTTGCTTTTCGGGACTTCAGGACGAAGGACCTTACCCGATACGGGTTGGCCTCCGAAAGTGGCAGGGAGTTGGATAGTTCTTGTACTTCGCTTGCAGGTCTCTTGTACTTCCAGTTCTCTTGTACTTCTCTTGGGATTTCGTCCTTGCTTGCTTGAGATTGGCTTGCCAGGCCCAGCAGCGCCACCGATTTTGGCCTTGCCAAGCGCAAGCGATATGCAAGAACTTCGCCAAGTCAGGCGTCAAGTTCAGGCGCACCTCTATCATTCGAAGAGCGCTCAGTACAGTGCGCCGGGAGCCAGCATGGCGAAGCAGATCAGACTCAACGCCTTTGCGATGAATTGCGTCGCTCATCAGTCGCCCGGCCTATGGACCCATCCACGCGACCGCACCGCCGACTACAACCGCCTGCCCTACTGGATCGATCTGGCCAGGACGCTGGAGCGCGGCCGTTTCGACGGGCTGTTCCTGGCCGACGTGCTCGGGGTCTACGACGTCTATGGCAACAGCCCCGACGCGGCCTTGCGCAACGCGGCACAGACGCCGTCGAACGAGCCGCTGCTGCTGCTCTCGGCGATGGCCGCGGTGACGCAAAATCTCGGCTTCGGCGTCACCAGCAATCTGTCGTTCGAGCCGCCCTATCCGTTCGCGCGGCGGATGTCGACGCTCGATCATCTCACCGAGGGGCGGATCGGCTGGAACGTCGTCACCGGTTATCTCGACAGCGCCGCGCGTGGCGCCGGCAAGGACAAGCAGACCGGGCACGACGACCGCTACGATATCGCCGACGAATATATGGAGGTGGTCTACAAGCTCTGGGAAGGCAGCTGGGAGGACGATGCCGTGCTGCGCGACCGCGAGCGCGGCATCTTCACCGATCCCAGCAAGGTCCATCGCGTCAATCATGAGGGCGCGAACTACCGCATCAACAACACCATCCATCTCAGCGAGCCCTCGCCGCAGCGCACACCCGTGCTGTACCAGGCAGGCACATCGCCGCGCGGCCGGCAGTTCGCGGCCAGGCACGCCGAATGCGTGTTCATGTCGGGACCGTCGGCCAAGATTATCGCGCCGCGCGTCTCGGCGATCCGCCAGGAGGCCGCCGCACTCGGCCGCAACCCGGCGGAGATCCTGATGTTCAGCATGATGACGATCATCCTCGGCAACACCGAGGCCGAGGCGGCGGCGAAATATGCCGACTACCGCTCGCACATCAATCCGGAAGGCGCGCTGGCGCTGATGTCGGGATGGACCGGGATCGATTTCTCCGGCTACGAGCTCGACCAGCAAGTGCGCCACGTCCAGAACGATGCCGGTCGCAGCGCGCTCGACAACGTCACGCGCGGCGACCCTGACCGCGTCTGGACCGTGCGCGACGTCATCGAGCATGTCGGCATCGGCGGCGCCGGCCCGGTCGTGGTCGGCACGCCCGAAAGCGTCGCCGACAAGATCGAGGACTGGTTCGAGAAGACCGACGTCGACGGCCTCAACGTGGCCTTCGCGATCTCGCCCGGCGATTTCGAGGACATCACCGACATGCTGGTGCCGGAGCTGACCAAGCGCGGGCGCTACAAGAGCGAGTATGCCAAGGGCACGCTGCGGGAGAAGCTGTTCGGCCGGGGGCGGGCCCGGTTAGGTGCGCCGCATCCGGCAGCGGGGTATCGGGTGGGGAAGAAGGATTAGACAGAAAGTTGCGCCACATCCCAACTGTCGTCCCGGCCTAGTGCGCAATTGCGCACTAGGCCGGGACGACAGCGGAGCAGCCCCGCGCTACACCTTCCCGTCTACCATCACCTCGATCAGCTTGGTTCCCGGCCGATTGAACGCCGACGCCAGCGTCGCCTTCAGCTCGCCGGGATCGCTGACCTTGATCGCTTCGCAGCCGAGCGCTCGCGCGACGCCGGTGAAATCCACGGGCGGGTCGGCGAAATCCATGCCGACATAATTGTCGTCGCCGTGGAAGGCGAGCAGGCGCTGCTTGATGATGCGGTAGCCGCCATTGTTGGCGATGACGACGTTGAGCGGCAGCTTGTGATGCGCCGCCGTCCACAGCGATTGGATCGAATACATCGCGCTGCCATCGCCCGAGAAGCAGACGACGGGACGATCCGGATTGGCAATGCTGGCGCCGACCGAGGCCGGCAGGCCCCAGCCGATGCCGCCGGAGGCAAGGCCGTGATAGCCATAGCGGTCGCGGTGCGGCCGCAGCGCCGTGACGTGGCGGCTGGAGGTGAGGCCTTCGTCGACCAGGATCGCATTCTCAGGCATGGCCTCGACCATCTGCAGCACCAGGAAGTCGGGATCGATCGGCGTGCGGCCGGCGCTCTTGCCGATCTGCTCGACCAGCGCGGCGCGGCGTGCGGCCCAATTGTTCGGCGCAAGCTCGGCAAGGCGCTGCTTCGCCCGGCTCGCGAGTGCGGCGCCGCCCATCTCCTTCAACACCGGGATCAGCGCGCGCAGGGTTTCCTTCAGGTCGGCCTTCAGCGCGATCTCGGCGCCGTAATTCTTGGCGATCTCCCAGTCGACGAGGCCGACCTGCACGATGCCGAGCCCGTCGGGCAGCGCATCGACCTCGCTATAGACCGACATCCGCAAGGGATCGCCGCCAAGCGCAATCAGGAGGTCGTATGGCGCCAGCGTATCGCGCGCGACCTTCTGCACGCGCGCCAGCGTGCCGACGAAGCTCGGGCTCTCGGAGAGGAAGTGAGATCCATACGGCGTCGAAGACTGGTAAGCGGCGGCGCCGAGCAGCTCGGCGAGTTCGGCCGCCTCCTTCAGCGCATCGCTCTTGACCACCTCGTCCATGGTGACGATGACGGGGCGCTCGGCCTTGAGCAGCCGCGCGGCAAAGGCCTTCAACGCTTCGTCCGAGGGCTTCACGCGGGCGTCGATGCGGGTGGAGCGGCCGAGCTCGATGCCGGCCTCGCTGTTCAGGATGTCGCCGGGGAGCGAGATGAACACCGGCCCGGTCGGCGGCGTTGTCGCGATCTTGGCGGCGCGCCGGACGATGCGCGGCAGATCCTCCAGCCGCGTCACCTCGACCGCCCATTTCACCAGCGGCTCGGCCATGCGGACCAGCGGGCCGTACAGCACCGGCTCCATCAGGCCATGGCCCTGCTCCTGCTGCCCCGCGGTGAGGATCATCGGCGTGCCCGTGAATTGGGCGTTGTAGAGCGAGCCCATGGCATTGCCGAGGCCGGGCGCGACGTGGACGTTGCAGGCGACGAGCTTGCCGGAGGCGCGGCTGTAGCCATCGGCGATCGCGACCACCAGGCTCTCCTGCATCGCCATTACATAGGTGAGATCAGGATGGTCCTTCAGCGCATGCATGATCGGCAGTTCGGTGGTGCCGGGATTGCCGAACAGATGCGTGATGCCCTCGTCCTTGAGCAGCGCAAGAAAGGCGGAGCGGCCGGTGATCTTGTTCTTCATGTTTCCTCCAGGAGCGGACGTGGCCGCAAGGACGAAGACATGATGACCGGAATCGAAGCAGACGCGCAAGGAAGCGCGGTCATGGCTGCGTTGCGCCTGGCGGTCTCATGTCCCGGACGCGTCGCAGCGCGAAGCGTTGCGGCGCAGAGCCGGGACCCAGACTCGCTCCGAGCTCGCTGATGCATGGGCCCCGGCTCTGCGGTGCACGAGAGTTGTGCGCCCAGCCCGCGCTACATCTCCTCTCGCCCGAGCTCGAACGGGTCCTCGCCGCCGGCGCGCTTCTTCTTTTTCGAGCGCTGCCAGACCACGCCCGGAAAGCCTTTCAGCGGCACCAACGGCTCGCCGGTATAGGCCCATTCCTGCAGCTCCTCGATCGCAATGTGATAGAGCGGCTGGCGGCCGGTGCGCTCCCGAAACAGCGCGCGGGGGATGTTGACCATGTGCGGCCCGCGCGGCCGTTCATAGGCGATCGGGGTGCCGCAATGCGAGCAGAAGCTGCGGGTGGTCTTGGTCGCCTTGTCTTCGTAACGCGTGAGCGCGGTCTTGCCCGAGGTGATGCGAAAGCGCTTCTTCCAGCTGCCGACATAGGTCGCATAGGCCGCGCCATGGGCCCGGCGGCTGGCGGCGGAGTGATCGTGCCAGGCCCAGCGCGCGGGCACGTCGATCTCGAAGCCGACCTTGCCGCAGAGGCACTGGCCGGTGGCGATCCCTGCGGCGGCTGCGGCTTTGGCCATCGTCTTTCTCCGTCGTCATTGCGGCTGGCGGTCGCGCAACAAATCAAGCTCGTCATTCCGGGGCGATGCGAAGCAACGAGCCCGGAATCCATCTCACTTCCAGGTTATGCATTCAGATGGATTCCGGGTTCGCGACTTCGTCGCGCCCCGGAATGACAGAGGAGGTCAGGCCGGCGTCAGCTCGTCATACACCGGATAATCCGTATACCCTTTCTCCTCGCCGCCGTAGAAGGTCGCGCGGTTGTACGGCGTGATCGGGTAGCCGTGCTCGAGGCGCCGCGGCAGATCGGGGTTCGAGATGAAGATGCGGCCGAATGCGATGATGTCGGCGTGGCCGTCGGCGATCGCCGCGTTCGCGGTCTCGCCGGTGAAGCCGCCGGCGGTCATCAGCACGCCGCTGTAGAGCGGTCGGAACAACACCATCGCCGACGGCACGTTGTCCCAGTGGACGTCGGCACGGCCGGCGCCGCTGGAGCGCGGCTCGATGAGATGCAGATAGGCAAGACCGAGCTTATCGAGCGCCTTCACGACGTAGGTGTAGAGCGGCATCGGATCCGGCTCGCCGGAATCATTGGCGATGCCGTAAGGCGAAAGCCGGACGGCGACGCGGTTCGCGCCAAAGACATCGATCGCGGCCTGCGTGACTTCGAGCAGCAGCCGCGCGCGGTTCTCGATCGAACCGCCATATTGGTCGGTGCGCTGGTTGCTGCGCGACTGCAGGAATTGCTCGAGCAGATAGCCGTTGGCGCCATGGATCTCGACACCGTCGAACCCGGCCGCGAGCGCATTCTTGGCGCCTTGCCTGAAGGCCTCGACGATCCCCTTGACCTCCCCGGTCTCCAGCGCGCGGGGCGTCTCATAGTCCGAGATCTTGCCGTCGGCCGTCATGGCCTTCATGCCCTCGGCCTTGATCGGGATCGCCGAAGCCGAAACCGGCAGCTCGCCGCTGTGAAAGGAGGAATGCGAGACGCGGCCGACATGCCAGAGCTGGAGGAAGATGATGCCGCCCTTTGCGTGCACCGCGTCGACCACCTTGCGCCAGCCGTCGATCTGCGCCTGCGAATAGATGCCGGGCGTCGCCGGATTGCCGCGGCCGTGCGAAAGCACCGGCGAGGCCTCGGCGATGATCAGGCCGCCGGGCGTGGCGCGCTGGGCGTAATATTCCGCATTCAGCGGCCGCGGCGAAAAGCTCTCGCGCTCGGCCCGCATGCGCGTCAACGGCGCCATCGCGACGCGATGCGCAAGTTTGTACGGACCGACCTGCAACGGCCTAAACAACGCTTCGAATTTCATGTGTGCCCCGGGTGTCTACGGAAAGGATGCGGGATCGTATAGTGAGGGGCGACACCGGAAAAGGCGCCGCCCCAAGCAGATATTCTCTCTGACGGAACGCGACAGAGCACGCCTTACGCCGTCTTGATCCAGACCGCCTTCACGTTGAGATATTCCTCGACATGCTGCTTGCCGGACTCGCGGCCGTAGCCGCTCATCTTGTAGCCGCCGAACGGCACGGCCGGGTCCATCGCCTGGTAGCAGTTGACCCACACCGAGCCGGCGCGCAGGCGCTTCGCCACCGCATGCGCCTTGCTGACGTCGCGCGTCCACAGGCCGGAGCCGAGGCCGAACGTGGTGTTGTTGGCGCGCTTGACCAACTCGTCCATGTCCTTGAACGCGATCGCGGAGATGACCGGGCCAAAGATCTCCTCCTGCGCGATGCGCATGTTGTCCTGGACGCCCGCGAACACCGTCGGCGAGACGAAGAAGCCCTTCGACAGCGCGCCCTCGGTGACCCGGCCGCCGCCGGCGAGCGCCTTGGCGCCCTCCTTCTGGCCGATGTCGAGGTAGCCGGTGACGCGTTCCAGCTGCTGCTCGGAGACCAGCGGGCCGATCTGCACGTTGGGATCGAGACCGTTGCCGACCTGCAGCTTCTTGCCGAACTCGGCGACGCGGCCGACGAACTCCTCGTAGATCGACTGCTCGACGAACAGGCGCGTGCCGGCGCTGCAGATCTGCCCCGAATTGGCAAACACCGCCATCGCCGCGCCCGGCACGGCGGCATCGAGATCGGCATCGGCGAACACGATGTCAGGTGACTTGCCGCCGAGCTCGAGCGAGACGCGCTTGAGGTTGCCGGCGGAGGCGCGGATGATCGACTGTCCCGTGACGTGCGAGCCGGTGAAGGCGACCTTGTCGACGTCGTGGTGCGAGGCGAGCGCGGCGCCCGCGGTCTCGCCATAGCCGGGCACGACGTTGACGACGCCGGCAGGAATGCCCGCCTCCATTGCCAGCTCGGCGATGCGCAGCGAAGTCAGCGGCGCCTCCTCGGCGGGCTTGAGCACCACGGTGCAGCCGGTCGCGATCGCAGGACCGATCTTCCAGATCGTCGCGGTGAGCGGCCCGTTCCAGGGAATGATGGCACCGACGACGCCGATCGGCTCTTTCAGCGTGTAGGAGAAGATTTCGCCAGGCAGCGAGTTCTCGATGGTCTCGCCGTGGATCGCGGTGGTCTGTCCGGCATAGTAACGCAGCATGCCGACGGCGCGCAGGCGATAGGCGCGGGTGCGGCTGAGCGGCGCGCCCATGTCGAGCGTGTCGAGCTGCGACAATTCGTCGAAATTCTTCTCGACGAGGTCGGCGAGCCTCAGGAGCAGGTTCTGGCGCTCGAACGGCTTGACCTTGCTCCAGGGCCCTTCGAAAGCGCGGCGTGCGGCAGCAACCGCACGATCGATGTCTTCCTTGTCGCCCTCGGCAACGGTTGCGAGCAGCTCGCCCGTTGCAGGATTGCGGGTCTCGAAGCGCTTGCCCGAGACTGCATCGACCCACTTTCCGTCGATCAGCATCTGCTTGTAGGACCCATTCGCGAACGGATGGCGCGTGATCGGAATAGCCTGCGACACAGCCATGGCTGCACTCCCTGTCAGGTGATTGATTGGGTCGATCTGGGCGGGATCGTTCGCCGAATAGGGTACAACCGGGCCGGAGGGGCGTAAAGACGGCGTGAAGCGAAGACCTCCCATGCCGACTTGTGCAGGGTCGAACGGCGCGCGTGCTATAACGCGACCGAGCGCAACTTTAGCTTTGCCGGAGTTCAGCCATGTCGCATCCCGCCATCGTCAAAGACAACGTTGCCGTCATCACAGGTGGCGCAGCCGGAATCGGGCTTGCCGCCGCCGCGGCGTTTGCGCGCACCGGCATGAAGGTGTGCATCGCGGATGTCGATCAGGGACGCCTGGTCGAGGCCGCAACAAAACTGTCATCCATCGCCGGTGCCGCGAACGTGATGACGGCCGTGGTCGACGTCAGCAAGACAGAAAGCCTGACGGAACTCGAACGCGCAGTGCGCGAGCGGTTCGGCGGCGCCGACATCCTCATGAACAATGCCGGCATCCAGCCGGGCAGCACGCTGTTCGGCGAACCCGATCATTGGCAGCGCATCATCGCCGTCAACATGTGGGGCATCATCAACGGCTCGCGCATCTTCGCACCCAACATGATCGCGCGCGGCAAACCGGGCCTCATCATCAACACCGGTTCCAAGCAGGGCATCACCACGCCGCCGGGCGATCCCGCCTACAATGTCTCCAAGGCCGGCGTGAAAGCGTTCACCGAGGCGCTCCAGCATGAGCTGCGCAACACCAAGGATTGTCGCATCACGGCACACCTGCTGATCCCCGGCTTCGTCTTCACCGGCCTCACCGCGAAGGGGCGCACCGAAAAGCCGGCCGGCGCCTGGACGCCGGAACAGACGGTCGATTTCATGCTGGCCCGGCTGGAGGCCGGCGACTTCTACATCCTGTGCCCGGACAACGACGTGCCGCGCGCACTCGATGAGAAGCGCATGCTGTGGGCCGCCGGCGACATCGTCGCGAACCGCCCGCCGCTGTCGCGCTGGCATCCGGATTATGCGGATGCGTTCAAGAAGTTCGTGGAGGAGGAGTAGCTGTCAGACCCTCATGGTGAGGAGCGCGCCCTTGCGCGTCTCGAACCATGCAGACCCGGCAAAGGCAGTCCGGCCTCGATCCTTCGAGACGACCGCTTTCAGCGGTCTCCTCAAGATGAGGGGTTAGAGTATGCGGCGCGGCAAGCTGGGGCAGGCGCCCTACAACGTCTCCTGCTGATGGCCGCAATTCTTGCAGGCGAACTTGACGCGGCTCTGGCCCTTTTCCGCTTGCACCCGGTTCGGGGCACCGCACTTGCCGCAGACAGCCTCGATGCGGGTCGTGCCCTGCTTGACGACGATGGACTTCTTTTCCATCGATTCGCGGATCAGGCGCTCGGCCTCCTCGCGCAGCGATTGTTTCGACAAAGCTCGTCTCCGCCTCTGAACGCGCGAGAGCCATATCGCACCTGCAGCCGAAGCACAATGCGCGATGCGGGTCGCAACCATGGTTGCGGACGCGAGAGCCGCGGCGCGTATTGCTCCGCGGCTCTCCTTGTCTCCCGGATCGGCTCAAGGCGCTTTTCATGCGGCCTTGGACACCTCCATCAAGAGCCGCTCGGCCTTCGCATCCTCGATGCGGTTCACCAGCCGGCTGCTCTCGTGATTGTCGCGCACGGTCTTGGTCAGGGTGATGCAGGTCTGGACCAGCATGACGATACCCATGGTGAGATAGCCCTTCATCCAGACGTCGACCGGCAGAAAGAAGACGCCGATGGCGACGAGGAAGGCGGAAGCTGCGAAGGACGCGTACGTGAAGGTCACCCAGGCGCTGCTGTGGGGCTGGCCATTCTGGTTCATGATGGTCTCCTGTGAGGACGAATGATGAAGGAGTTGCGATCAGGCCGACGCCGGGCGCTTGGACTTCAGCCGCGCCAGCACGTCGTCTGCGGTCGTCTTCAGCCGCGGGCCAAAGCCCTGCTCGGCCAATCTTTCGGCGACGGCGATGGGACCGGTGGCCGCATCGAGCTCGACCAGCGCATCGTCGGCCGCCTGAGCTTCCATCTGCCGATCGCGCAGGCGCCGCAAAGTGGTTTCAGCTTCCGGCAGCGTGGATTCGTACGGGCGCGCGGCCTCGATGCCGCTTCGGCGTAACGAGCGGACCGCCTCCGAGGCACGGGCAACGCGGCGGCCGCGATCGAGCTCGGTGATGCGGGCCTGCGCGTTTGCGACGTGCCGCTTCAGCCGCGCGATCTCGGTCGCGAACAGCGCGCGGGCCGTCATCGCGGCATCGCGGTCCGCCTCCAAGCCCGCGATGGCCTCGGCGGCGTCCCTGGCGAGGTCGTCACGGCCGCCGTCGAGCGCCGCCACCGCGCGGGTCTCGAGATCGGCGATGCGGGCGAGGGTCGCCTCGAGCTTGCGGCCTTCCTGCTGGTCCTGCGCGATCGCCAGCGCCAGCGTCCGCTTGCTGCGCTCGACGGCGGCAGCCGCATCGCGCATCTGCTGGTCGAGAATCAGCAGGGCCGTCCGGTCTTCCAGCTCTTCGCCCGCGGCGGCCACGCTGCCGCGGAAAAGCGTCACTACAGTCTTGAACATCTTCAGCTCCCTGTTATGAGCGTTGCTCACATATGCTTTGTAGCAAGGAACTTGAACAACGTTCAAGAAAAACTTGAGCATCGCTCAAAATTTTGGCCGAAATGTCTAAGGCCCTGGAACATCGAGAGAAACTCCGGTCCGACCTGATCCTGGCGGCGGAGCGCATGATTGCCGATCGCGGATTGTCGGGGGTGAAGACCCGTGATCTCGCCCGCGAGATCGGCTGCGCCAATGGCGCGGTCTACAACCTCGTGGCCGACATGGACGAGCTGATCCTGCGCGTAGGCTCGCGCACCCTGCACCGGCTCGACCAGGCGCTCAGCGCCGCGGAAAGCGCGGGCGAGCCGTCGCCGCAGGAGACGCTGGTCCGCATCGCCCTCGCCTATTGCGATTTCGCGGCCGACAATCTCCAGCTCTGGCGCGCGCTGTTCGAGCACCGCATGGAAGCCGACAAGGTCGTCCCCGACTGGTCCGTCCAGGATCAGATGCAGCTGTTCCGCCACATCTACCAGCCGTTGGCCGCGTTGTTTCCACAGCGCAGCCGCGAGGAGTTCGGCATCACGGCGCGCAGCCTGTTCTCGGCGGTGCATGGCATGGTGGCGCTCGGACTGGAGCAGAAGCTGGTTGCCGTGCCGCTGCCGGCGCTGCGCAAGGAGATCGCGGCCCTGGTGCGCGCGATGATCGACGGATTGATCGCGCGAGAGGCGTAGAAGTGCGAATTGAATCTCGGGCTCGGTTAGGAACGAACATTCCGAGCACCGGTTGACGCGCATCGTTTCCCTCACAGCGCGAGTCATTCCATGTATCACCACGTCAAGAAGCTGATGTTCACCGTGCGCGTCGACGAGCCCGATCCGCGCTTCGGCAATATGCTGCTCGAGCAATTCGGCGGCGCCAACGGGGAACTCGCGGCTGCGATGCAATATTCGATTCAAGGGCTGAACTGCGAGGACCCCGATCGCAAGGACCTCTTGATGGACATCGGGACCGAAGAGCTCAGCCATCTCGAAGTCGTCGGCTGCCTTGCAAGGATGCATCTTGCGCCTTCGAAGAACGACCGCCAGGCAGCCGAAGCCGATCCGCTGATCGCGATCGCCGGCGGGGGCGGTGTCAACCTGTTCAACTCGCAAGGCAATCCCTGGACCGCCGACTATCTCAAGATCACCGGCGAGCTCGACGTCGATCTTCGCAGCAACATCGCCGCCGAGGCGCGTGCGAAGATCGTCTACGAGCGGCTGATCAATTTCTGCGACGACGCCGGCTCCAAGGACGCGCTGCAATTCCTGATGACGCGCGAGATCACGCATATGAAGGCTTTCGCGCGCGCGCTCGAAAGCCTGTCCAAGCCTGCCTTCAGTATCGGCAGGATCGCGCCGACGCCCGGCCTCGTGAATCAGTACTTCAACGACTCCACCGGCAGCGGCGACCACGGCGAGATCGACACCCGCGGCCCCTGGAACGAAGGAGAGGACTGGGTGTTCACGGAATCGCCCGCGCTCCAGTCTTCTGACCCCGGCGCGGCCCCGTCGATCGTCGCGGAGAGCTCGTCGCCTGTCGACGAGGCAGGCCTCACCGACCTTCTGCTTCACGAGCTGCGTGACATTCTCCATGCCGAGAAGCAGTTGACCAAGGCGCTCCCCAAGATGGCGCAATCCGCCCGCTTCGACCAGTTGCGTGAACTGTTCGAGCAACACCTGGCCGAGACCGAAAATCAGGTCGAACGCATCAACGAATGCTTCGAGCTGCTCGGCGAGACCGCTCGCGCCAAGCCTTGCAAGGGCATGATGGGCCTAATCGAGGAAGGCCAGGAGGTCATGAAGGAAGGCCAGGAAAAGGAGGACGCAGCCGCCGACCTCGCGCTGATCTCGGCGGCCCAGCGCGTCGAGCATTACGAGATGTCCGGCTACACCACGGCACGTAACCTGGCGCAGCAGCTCCGGCACAGCGCCATCGTCGCCCTGCTCTCCAAATCCCTCGCCGAGGAAGAGAACGCCGACCTCCTGCTCAATCAGGTCGCACGGTCCTTGATGTCGGTGGCGAAGATGCCCGCGGCACTGGAGCAGGCGGAATAGGACAGCTGCGACGACAGCACTCGATCGCCTCGCGCCATTACGCGCGGGGCGATACCTCGACTAGCCCCGCGTACCGCTTCTCTTGAGCGACGCGGCTCCCGTCTTCTCGGATGGAAAGCCCCTCGCCAACCTCGTCTCACTCGCGTGCAGCATGGCCGCGTCAAGCCTGCCCTGCCGCGCCCCGTCCAGGGCGCAGGCGAAGACGCGATAGAACTGCGCGCCGTCATAGGCGACCAGCAGCAGATCGACGCCGCCATTGATCGCCTCGACCACGGCCTTGCAGACATCGTTCTGGTAGATCGCGCCCATCACGAGGTCGTCGGTCATCACCACCCCCTGGTAATTCCACTTGTCGCGGATGATGCCCTGGACGACGGCTTTCGAGTGCGAGGCGGCGCGATCCGGATCGACGGCAGTGAGCGTGACGTGGCCGACCATCAGCGCGCTGCGCGAATGCGATAGCACCTCGCGGAACGGAAGCCAGTCGGTCGCCTCCAGCTCTTCGACCGGCGTGTCGAGATTGGCGCTGAAATGATGGGTGTCGGCGCGCACGCGGCCGATACCCGGAAAATGCTTGAGCGTGGCGCCGACGCCGGATGCTTCCAGCCCGCGCACATAGGCGCTCGCGATCGTGCTGACGACGGCCGGATCGCTCGCGATCGCGCGCTGGCCGATCAGCGTGTGGAAATCGAGCCGGTTGCGCCGTGCCGGCGGCTTGAGATCGAGCACCGGAGCGAGATTGAGGTTGACGCCGAGCCCGGCGAGCTCGCGGCCATGGATGCGGCCGAACTCCTGCGCCTTGGCCTGCTGATCGTCGGGCGCAAGCCCTGTGAGCGTCGCCAGGGCCGGCACTTTCGTCAGCGGCGGCGCGAGATGCCCGACGATGCCGCCCTCCTGGTCCGCGGCGACGACCAGCGGCGGCAGGCCGGCAGCGCGCCTGATGTCCTGGAGCGCGGCGATCTCGTTCCGCAGCGTCTCGACCGTGCCGCCGCGGAGGTTGTGCCGGGTGACATAGACGCCGCCGATCAGTCCCTGCCTGGCGAGGCGCGCGACCTCCGGGAAGGAGGAATAGCCGACCATGAAGTGAGCCCCGAGCTGCCGCGCCTCGGTGGCGTTGAGAACGTCGTGCTTGCGCAACTCGAACTTCAGATGCGCCGCGGACATCAGGAGCGACGGCAGGCACCAGAGCATGACGAGCAGCTTGCCCGCGATGCTGCGCCAATGTCCCCGCCACAGCAGAACGGCGACGATCAGCAGGCTTGCGGCGACAAGCGCGATGTTTCCGGCGCCGCGCAGCACGAGCAGATAGGGATCGTTCTTGTTGACGGCCGCGAACGCGGCCACAGGCGCGGCAAACCACAGCAGAATGAGACCGAGACGACGGAGGATTTGCATGATGTGCCACATGCTATGAGGGCGAATGCTTCGCACCTATCAAAGCGATTGGCGGTGCGCGAGAGGCAAAAGCGCGCCTGCACGAAATCTGCAAAAGACTCCTGAAGCCGTGCAGACGATGGTCCCGCCTTCTGCACGAGAGCCGTTCACGATGCGTCATGCCAACCACCACGAAAGGTCTTCTGGACATGACGAGCCTGGCGTCGACGATCGCGGACGAAATCAAGCCGATCGGTCATTCCTCGATCCCGGCCAAGGTCGGCCTCGCCCTGGTGCTGGCCGCGCTCGCCGACTGGCTGTTCTACGGGCAGCGGGCCGGGCTGTCGCTGGCGCTGTTTGCGATCGCGATCGCCGGCGTGTCGGTGCTCTTCAATCATGCGACCCTGAACCTACGCCGCGCCATGATCGGTTCGGCCGTTCTCGCCGCCGGTCTCGTGCCCGTTATCGAGGAGCTCAACACGCTGTCGTTCCTGATCCTCGTCGCCTCGCTGGCGATCGCGTTGCTGCTCGCGACCAATGCGGAAACGACCGGGCTCACCGACCGCGGCCGCGCGCTACGCAACTTCGTCCTACTCAGTCCCTTCAGGTTCTTTCTTGATACGCCCCAGGCGTTCAACGCGTCGGCGCTCACCCGCGGCATCGCGCGCTGGCTGCTGCCGGCAGCGCTCAGCGCCGTCTTCGTCGCGCTCTTCGCCGCGGCCAATCCGGTGATCGAGCAATGGGTGTCCCTGCTCAATCCGAAGCTCATCCTTCATTATGTCAGCATCCCGCGCGTCCTGTTCTGGGCCTTGATGCTGGCACTGGTCTGGCCGTTCATTCACGTGCGCTGGCGGCGCAAGCCGATCGTCGACACCGCTGTGGCCAACGGCCTCGTGCCGCCGCCGCTCCCGCCCGTTGTCGCAGCCGAATTCCTCGGCCCCTCCACCATCCTGCGCTCGCTGATCCTGTTCAACCTGCTGTTTGCGGCGCAGTCCGTTCTCGATGGCATCTATCTCTGGGGCCATTTGGCACTGCCCGACAATCTGACCTATGCCGGCTACGCGCACCGCGGGGCCTATCCGCTGATCGTAACCGCCCTGCTCGCCGCGGCCTTCGTGCTGGTGGCGATGCGCCCGGGCGGGCCGGCCGAGAACTCGACGGTGATCCGGCCGCTGGTCTATCTCTGGGTGGGACAGAACGTGCTTCTCGTCGCCTCCTCCATCTTGCGCCTCGATCTCTACGTGAACGTCTACATGCTGACCTACTGGCGCATCGCGGCCTTCATCTGGATGGGGCTGGTCGCGCTCGGACTGGTCCTGATCGTGGCCCGCATCGCCCTCCAACGCTCCAACAAATGGCTCGTCGGCGCCAATCTGATCGCGCTCGCGACCGTGCTTTATGGCTGCTCGCTTGTGAACTTCGATGCCTTCATCGCCGACTATAATGTCACGCACAGCCGGGAAGCGTCGGGCAACGGCCTGCAAATCGACATCGACTATCTCCTGACGCTCGGACCACAGGCACTGCCGGCCATCGACAGGGCCATCGCGCTCCGGCCCGGCTCGAGCGAGAGCTGCCTTGTGTCGCGACGCGACCGCCTTGTAGAACAGCAGCGCCAGGATCTGGCCTGGCGGAGCTGGGGCTTTCGGAGCTGGCGGCTTCAGCGCAGGCTGGACGCGCTGGCGAAGGATCAGTCCGGCAGCCGGCCGGCGGGGTGAGCGGAGAGTTTTCTTGGCGCATCGCATTCTCATCGTCGACGACGAGGGCCACATCCGCGAGGTCATCCGCGTCGCCCTGAAGAAGGCCGGCATGGACGTGATCGAGGCCCGCGACGGCAAGGAGGCGCTCGGCCGGGTGGCCGCCGACAAGCCCGACCTGATCGTGCTCGACATCGGCATGCCCGAATTCGACGGCCTCGACGTCTGCCGCGAGATCCGCAAGACGTCCGACGTGCCGATCCTGTTTCTGTCGGCGCGCGACGAGGAGATCGACCGCATCCTCGGCCTCGAGATCGGCGGCGACGACTACGTGACGAAGCCGTTCAGCCCGCGCGAGCTGGTGGCGCGGGTCAACGTCATCCTGCGCCGGCTCAACCCGCGCAACGGCGAGACCAAGTCTGGCCCCGCCGCGCTGGCCCAGGGCGGACTGCTCATCGACCCCGAGCAGCATGTCGCGACCTTCGCCGGCACGCCGCTGAAACTGACCGCGATCGAGTTCGGCATCCTGCGCGCGTTCCTGACCCGACCGACGTCGGTCTTCAACCGCGAGCAGCTGATGCGGGCGGCTTACCAGCTCAACATCCAGGTCTCCGACCGCACCATCGACAGCCACATCCGCAACATCCGCGCCAAGCTCGCGGCGCTGGCCTGCGACAACGTGATCGAGACCATCCACGGCGTCGGCTTCAAGCTCGGCCGCTGCGAGAAAGAGGCATGAAGGCGGCGCCCGACAAATGGCGGCCGTCGCTCGGCCTCGTGATCTTCACGGTGCTGGCCACCGTCGCCGTGCTGCCGCTGGTCGGCCTGTTCTTCTTCCGCCTCTATGACAATCAGCTGATCCGCCAGACCCAGGCCGAGCTGATCGCGCAGAGCCGCGTGCTGGCGACGATCTACGCGCAGGAAGTTTTGGCGCGGCTCGACAGCGGGCTGACGCTCGGGGCCGAAGTGCCGCCGAACGTGCTGCCCGATCCCGGCGACCCGGTCACGCCGATCCGGCCCGCGCTCGATCTCACCGCCAACGATCTGCTGCGGCGCCGACCGGATGCGCAGCCGGCATCGCGCCCTGCGCAGCCCGGCTATGTCGAAATCGGCGCAAGACTGACGCCGATCATCCGCGAGACCCAGAAGGTGACACTGGCGGGCTTTCGGATCCTCGATCCGCAAGGCGTCGTCATTGCCGGGCGGCAGGAGGTCGGGCAGTCGCTCGCCCATATCGAGGAGGTCGCGGACGCGCTGCACGGGCAATACCGCGCGACCTTGCGCAACCGCGTGCCGGACAAGCCGCCGCCGCCGATCTATTCCTTCAGCCGCGGCCTCGGCATGCACGTGTTCTCGGCCATGCCCGTCATCGTCAACAACCGCGTCGCGGGCGTGATCTACACGACGCGGACGCCGAGCAACATCTTCGATCATCTCTACCAGGAGCGGGCCAAGTTCGTGCTGGCCGGCCTCGCCGTCGTCCTCGGCACCATCGCGATCGGCCTCGTGTTCTCGCGCACCATCACCCTGCCGATGCGCGAGTTGATGGACCGCGCTGCGCGAATCGGCCGTGGCGACCGCGAGGCGTTCCAGCCGCTGCGGCATTACGGCACGCGCGAGTTTGCCCAGCTCTCCCACAGCTTCCTCGGCATGGCCGAGCAGCTGGCGCGGCGCTCGGACTATATCGCGACATTCTCGGCTCACCTCACCCACGAGCTGAAATCGCCGCTGACCTCGATCAAGGGCGCGGCCGAGCTGTTGCAGGATTCGGTTCAAGGCAAGGCAGGCAGCCTGACGCCGGCCGAGCAGAACACGTTCATTGCCAATATCCTGTCCGACACCCAGCGCCTGGAGGCGATGGCGCAGCGGCTGCGCGAGCTCGCCCGCGCCGAGAGCCTGCCGCAGAACGAGCGCACCGAGCTCGCGCCGGTGATCGCCGATCTCAGGAGCCGGTTTCCGGAGAGCGCGATCGCGGCCAGCGGCAACCTCGACCGCTCCATCGCCATGTCCGGCGAAAAGGCCCTGATCGTGCTGTCGCATCTTGCCGACAACGCCGTGCGGCACAAAGCGAGGGCGATCCGGCTGGAGGCGGCCTGCGAGCGCACGACCCTGCGCCTGACGGTGAGCAATGACGGCGAGCCGATCTCGGCGCCGAACCGCGACAGGATTTTCGATGCGTTCTTCACCACCCGCCGCGACCAGGGCGGCACCGGGATGGGGCTTGCGATCGCCCGCGCGGTGATGGCGAGCCATGGCGGCTCGATCAGCCTCAAGCCGACCGACGAGGGCGCGGCCTTCGAGCTCCAGTTTCCGGTCGGCTAGATCGCAAAGACCCACACGGCGACGATGGTGCCGATGGTGACCAGGCCAGCGATGGTCCAGCCGGCGGCATATTCCAGCTCGGGATGACCGGTCGCCCGCATGATCTCAGCCGGATCTGCGGTATGCTTCTGTGCCATGACAGCCTCTCGCACGTTACTTCCCGCGTCCTATGTAAGTCGCTTGGGCCGGCAAAAGGTTCCGTCACGGAAATGCGAGGAATGACGCAGCTTGGATTGTTCACTGAGCCGGAAGCAGGGCCTTCCGGGCTTCGCCATGTCGACAATTTTATCGAAGCCGCCCTTGAGCAGGATCTGATCGGCCGCATCGCAGCATTGCCGCTGCAGCGCTTCCAGTTCGGCGCCTTCGAGGGCAATCGCCGCGTGGCGTCCTTCGGCTACCGCTATGACTATTCGCTGCAGCGGCTGGCCGAGGCGGAGCCGATCCCGGACTGGCTGCTGCCGATCGCGCGCCGGGTCGAGGCCTGGGCGGGGCTGCCCGAGGCCAGCGTCCGGCAGGTGCTCTGCACCGAATACGACATCGGCGTCGGCATCGGCTGGCACCGCGACAAGCCGCAGTTCAATGAGGTCCTCGGACTGTCGCTGGGCTCGGCCTGCAAGTTCCGCTTCCGCCGCCGAAGCGGCGACAAATGGCAGCGCCACACGCTCGAGGCGCAGCCGCGCTCCCTTTACATGATGCAAAGCGAGGCGCGCTCTCAATGGGAGCACAGCATCCCGCCGGTGGAGGCGCGCCGTTACTCCATCACGTTCCGGACCATGAACGGGCCTGACAGGCCCTCCAAGCTAAAAATGCGAAAACAACCCCATGCACAGTAGAGCGCAAGCGCTCTGTGCCCTCGAACGTGCCTTTCTGGCGCGGCCGCTTGCCGCACCGGCAGCCCGTTCCGCGCCGGCCGCGGATCTGCCGAAGGTGCCGCGAATTCGCCTCAAGGCCGGCTGACTAATGAGGCGAATTGAAAAGACGGGCCACATCAGCGGGCCAATATGGGCCCCGAAGGCCGGCATCACCATGAAGAATTGTCTGACACTTTTCCTGCTACTGACCATGACGGCGGCGTCTGCCCATGTCGTATCGCCGGCAAGGCCGACGGGCCCCCCGGATCTCGTCCGGGTCGGCCTCACCGATTCCGACACCACCGCCGGCGGCACCGCGCGGCTGTGCGAGCAGGTCAGCTTCACCCGCGGCCTGCGCTACGGCGAGAGCGAAGCCAACGTGCTCGATGTCGCCGCCAGCGCCACCAAGGCGGACACGCCGCGGCCGGTGCTGCTGTTCGTGACCGGCGACACGTTCACCGGCGACCACGCCGCGCCGGAATTGTCGCGCCAGATCCAGGACCAGGCGATGTGCTTTGCCGCGCGCAACGACATGATCGGCGTGCGCGTCAACTACCGCCTGGCGCCATTGGCGACCTGGCCGGCCGGGGCGAGCGACGTGGCGGCGGCGCTGTCCTGGGTTCACGGCAATATCGACCTGTTCAACGGCGACGCCCGCGAGATCGTTGCGGTCGGCTACGGTGCCGGGGCCTTCCATGTCGCCACCCTGCTGGCGCATCCCGAGTTTCAGACCGACCGCGCCGATGTCGCCGCCGTCGTGCTGGTGTCCGGCATCTACCGCGCCGGCAAGGACGCGAGCGACAGCGAGAAGGCCTATCTCGGCAGCGATTCCGGCCAATACAACAGGCGCTCGGTTTTCCCGGGCATCCTCAACGTCGATGTGCCGATCGTGCTGGCCTGGGCCGCCGACGATTCCGCCAGCACCGTCGCACAGGGCGAAACCTTGAAGAAGACGCTCTGCGGCGCCGGCCATTGCCCGCGCAGCGCGCTGCTGCGCAGCCGCGACGGCATCGCGAGCGCCTTCGGTCTCGACGGCTCCGGCGACAGCCTCGCCGAGCCGACGCTGCTGCTGGTGAAGCAGCTGGAGGCGCGGGGGCTGCCGTAGGCCTTTTGGCGACGTGATCAAGACGGCGTCCACGGAAGGGGCGGCGATGTGAGGTGGCCTAGCGCGCGCGGGGACGAACCTCTTACCCTCCCCTGGAGAGGCCCCTCCAGGGGGGGCAATCGCATATGGGAGCGATCTCGCCTGTGGCCATCCTTCGAGACGCCCGCCGTTGGCGGGCCCTCAGGATGAGGACCAGGGCGCGGCACCAATGTCAACGAGCACCAATGCTGCTTAGCCTCATCCTGAGGAGACCGCGAAGCGGTCGTCTCGAAGGACGAGGCGCGCGCAAAAGCCTCGCAAAGCGCCATATGCGATAGCCCTGCCCTCCAGGGGAGGGTAACGAGAATCTCACGCGGGCTTCAGCGAAGCCAGCGCGCTCTCCAGCAGCGCGCGCACCCGGGCGGCGTCGCCGGACTTCACCACCGCGGGATCGAGATAGAGCTCGAGCCCCGGCGCGCGCTCGGTAATGATGCCGCTCCGCTCCGCCGCCCCGTCATCGAGTGCATCGACCGAATAGGGAATGACCTCGCGGCTGATGCCCTTCATCGTGATCGCCGGCAAAGCGTGGGCGCGGACGATGTCGCTGACCAGCGCGAAAGTCTCGTAGCTCAGCACGATGCCGCCGGGCTCGGCGATCGATTGCAGGCGCGCGGCGAGGTTCGCCTCGGCGCCGATGATGGTGTAGTCCATGCGGTCGGCGCTGCCGAAATTGCCGACATTGCAATAGCCCGAGTTGATGCCCATGCGTGAGCGGAACGGCTGCTCGATGCCGGACGCCCGCCATTTCGCGTTGAGCTCGGCCAGGCGCTGCTGCATGCGCCAGGCCATCTGCAGGCAGGCCTGCGCATCGGCGCGATCGCCCCTGGTCTCGGGATCGCCGAAGAAGATCAGCATGGCGTCACCGATGAACTTGTCGATGGTGCCGCCATAATCGTGGGCGATCGCCGACATCTCGGTGAAGTATTCGTTGAGGAGCTGGGTCAGCTGCTCCGGCTGCAGCCGCTCCGCGGTGGCCGTGAAATTCTGGATGTCGGAGAAGAAGATGGTGAGCTTCTTGCGCTCGGTGTGGATGGTGACGTCCTTCTGGCCGGAGAAGATGCTCTTGTAGACCTGCGGCGGGATGTAGCGGGAGATCTTCATCGAGAGCGAGGCCAGGAAGTCGTTGGCGGATTCGAGCTCCTTGTTCATGCCCTTGATGCGACGCGCCTGACGGCGCTGCAGCGACAGGAACGCCAGGCCGCTGCCGGCTGCGATCACGAAATAGGCCAGCAGAAACTTGAACGAGAAGATGTTGGCGGCGATCGGCTGCGCGATGATCACCTCCTGGATGCCTCTGACGTCGCCGACCTTCCAGTCCTTCTTCGGGCTCTCGGGATGGCTGTTGTGGCAGCTCACGCAGGCCGGGCCCATCGTGACCGGCGCGACCAGGCGAACCTTGTCCGAGAACAGCGAGGTCTCGGTGTCCACGATCTTCTGCTCAGGATCCTTCCTGAGCGAATCGAGCGCGTCCTTCTCGAACTTGTCGAGCTGGTGCGCCGCGCGGTTCTGGAACGGGAAGTCCGAGACGAACCGGTAGGTGATGTTCTCCTGCTGCGCGCCGATCACCCGTCCGAGCTCCAGCGACAGCGTCGCCGGAATCGGGATCGCGCCGGGAACGGATTCGTAATTGTGCACGACCTTCGTGGTCCCGTCGGGATTGGCCAGCACGCGCCCGACCACGTTGGAGGCGTAATAGCCGCGCACGCTCGTGATCACCGAATTGAGATCGATCGCCTGGCGTCGCAACGCCGTCTTGCTGAGCTCGGTCAGGTCCAGCCACACCGCAAGCGGCAGAGCGAGCAGGAGGAAGGCGATCACGGCCCCGGTGAGGATGCCGTTCTTGCGCTGCTCTTCGGAGATCTCTCGTTTCACGCTGTGGCTCCGTTCTGTGCGATTTGCCGCAAATTGCCAGAATCCGTGGCAGGGAATGCGGCGGCACAGAGCCCATAATTGCAGGCCGGCGCAACCCCATTTTATGATGTCGCAGCAAATCGCTTTTCGTTTGATCACGGATGCTTAAGATCGGCATCGATCTGCATCCGCCCGGCCGGGAGAAGCCCATGACCGAAACCATCCGCATCAAGCGCTTCCAGGCGCGCCCCGTGATCGTGCCGATGAACCTGCCGCTCCAGACCGCGACCGGCGCGGTCGCCAAGGCGCCGCTGGTGCTGATCGACTGCGAGACCGATCAGGGCGCGGTGGGCCATGCCTATCTGTTCTCGCTCACGCCCTCGGCCCTGAAGCCGCTGGCGGCGATGGTCACGGAGATGTCAGATCTCCTCGCCGGAGACGAGCTGCTGCCGTTCGAGATCGAACGCAAGCTGGCGCAGCGCTTCACGCTGCTGGGCCTCGCCGGCCTGCAACGACTGGCCCAGTCCGGCATCGACATGGCGGCCTGGGATGCGCTTGCGCGCACGCGCGGCCTGCCGCTGGCGCGCCTGCTCGGCGGCGCGCCGAAGCCGGTGAAGGCGTACAATTCGAAGGGGCTCGGCATCATGCCGACGGGCGCCGCCGTCGAGGAGGCCCACAAGCTGCTGGCCGAAGGCTTCCAGGCTGCCAAGATCCGCGTCGGCCGTCCCGATGCGCGGGAGGATCTTGCCGTCGTTCGTGCGGTCCGCAAGGCCGTCGGCGACCAAGTGACGCTGATGTGCGACTACAATCAGGCGCTGACGGTGACCGAGGCCATCCGCCGCGGCGAGATGCTCGACGACGAGGGCCTCACCTGGATCGAGGAGCCGATCCGCCATGACGATTATGCCGGCTGCGCCCGCATTGCAGACGCGCTGCATACGCCGGTGCAGATCGGCGAGAATTTCGACAGCGCGTTTTCGATGCAGGCCGCACTGTCGGCGGAAGCGTGCGACTACGTGATGCCCGACGTCCAGCGCATCGGCGGCGTCACCGGCTGGCTGCGCGCCGCTGCTCTGGCGCATGCTGCCGGCATCGAGATGTCGTCGCATCTGTTCTCGGAAGTCAGCGCGCACCTGCTCTGCGTGACACCGACCGCGCACTGGCTGGAGTATGTCGACTGGGCCGACGCGGTGCTTGCCACGCGCTTGACCATCAAGGACGGCTTTGCGCTGCCGAGCGAGCATCCCGGCAACGGGATCGAATGGGACGAGGCGGCGGTGAAGAAGTATCTGGCCGGGTAGGTCGAGGGCGGAGGCTCTCGACATGTCCGTCATTGCCAATGTCGGCGGATGAGGGCGACTGCATTCCCCGTCATTGGCGACCCGTCAACGTGATCGGGGTGCGATACGCACGTCCGGTGCAACTCGGTCGCTGGGATAGACGATCACCTCTTCACCAGGGGCGAGGCCGGAAGCGACGGCCGCGAAGCGGCCGGAGCGGCGCAGGAGCTCGATTTGACGCAGTTCGGCCCGCCCGCCCTTCGCAACATAGACATTCCAGCCTTCGCCCCGACGAAACAGCGCGCCGGATGGGACGATCGTGGCTTCGTCCCGCGCGAGGACGGTGATCTGAACGTCGACCCGATAGCCATCTCCCAGTCGGGCCCACTGCTTCGCGGGCGAGAGGATGTCGACGAGGACATTGACCCTTTGCTCCTCGACTCCGAGCGTGGAGACCTTCGTGAAAGCTGCCGGCTCGACCCGGCGAACCCGACCCGTCAGTTTTTCCTCCCCACCCCAATGATCGATGCTGACATCGGCTCCGGGACGGATCTCCACCGCATCGGTGCTGAGAACGTCGGCCACGATTTCGAGATCGCTGGCGTCGCCGACGTCAAGCAAGAGCGTACCCGGCTGCACGATCGTTTCGCTTTCCTGCGCGACCTTCAGCACCACGCCGGCGACAGGCGACACAACGTTCCAGCTATCCGGGTGCCCGTTGCCATCGTTGCCGTAGCGGGCCAGCAATGCACGCATCTGGCTGATCTCATGCTCGGCGGCATGATTCTGAAATTCCGCCGCCCGCAGGTCCCGGTCGGCGAGACGCACCGCAAGCTCTGCACGTTCGAACGCCTGCGTCGTCGCGGCTCCCTGCTGGACCAGAGTCCGCGCCCGGGTCAAATCGGTATTGGCTTGATCGCTCTGGGCTTTGGCCCGTTCGACGACCGCCCTGGCGCGCTCCAGATTGGCTTCGGCCACTCCCAATCTTTCCTCGACCTCCCGGCGAGTCCGCGAGTCCATCAGGGGAGCCGGGGATGGGGTGATCGTGGCGACGGCGTCGTCGACCTGAACTTGATCGCCAACCTTGAACCGGATCCGGCTCAGCCGCCCCGCAAGCGGTGCGGCGACCGCGTACCGCTCGCGGACGCGCGCCTTGCCATCCTCATCGACGGTGGCGGTGAACCTCCCCTTTGTCACAGCCGCCGTCTCGACCGGCACTGAGGCTGGAATCAGGAGCCATGCCGTAAATCCGGCGGCGGCCAAGAGTCCGGCAACAATTGCGGCATGACGGCCCGTGACGTGCATGTTCATTCCCTGGTCTTGAGAGCTGCGACCAAGTCGATTCGATCAACACGGCCTTTGACAATGCGGGCGCTGGCGGCAGCAGCAACGATGACGACGCCAACGGCAATGAGACTGGTCTGCGGGGCGATCACGGCAGGTATCTGGAAGCTCTCGTTGGAGTGAAATCTGGCGATCAGTCCGATAACGGCATGAGAGAGCGGCAGGCCGATCAGAATCCCCAGCACGATCTCGATAGCGAACTCGGCAAACAGGATGCTCGCAACCTCGCCGCGCGTAAAGCCCAGCACCCTGAGGCTGGCCAGCTCCCATGCGCGCTCCTGCAAGCTGATGCGCGCGCTGTTGTAGACGACCCCTACCGTGATGATGGTGGCGAAGGCCGCAAGGATGCCGGCGGTCACGAAAACGAGACCGGCGATCTTCTCCATGAACGAAGTGAGCGCATACGCCTTCATCGTCACCGATTCGATGGTCGGTAAGCTCTTGAACCTTTGCCCCAAGGCCATCATCGCAGTCGGCTCAACGTACAGGCTCGCCGCGGAAATCACGGCACCCTCGCCGGTAAAGCGATTCAGGGTCTCGATCTCCATGTAAGATGCCATTCCGATCGCCTCGTCGACGATGGCACTGACCGGCAGATCACGGTTGCGTCGCCGTCCTTCCATCGCCTCGACCGTGAGGACGTCGCCAGCCTTCGCGTCGAGCCGTTCGGCAAGCCGCCGTGTGAGCGTAATCCCGTCGGGGCTTACCGCGATCGGACGCAGCATCGCATCATGCGGCCGCCGCAGCTCATCTCGCGCGGATAGACCGATCACCGAGGTCAGATAATTCTGCTGCCCGGCGCGTAGTCGCACCGGCACGATGCGCTGTCCTTCCACCGCCAAGACACCGGGCTCACGAGCCAGGTCCCGCATTATGGTCCGGTCCATGGGGTGCGGAAACGTCACCGTCGTGTTGCCGCGCTCCACAAGGTTGAATTGCAGGTCGATCATCTCGTTGATCGCGTCGTGCCAAAAGATTCCCAGCACCATCATTGGGACGGCAAAGGCCACGCCGGCGACCGTCAGCAGCGAACGAAGTGGACGTCCGGCGGTGTTCCTCAAAATCATCAGGAGGCGAGATCGGATCGCGTTGCTGGGCAGAAGTGCTTCGATCCACGAGCGGCGAAAGCCGAGCGGCGCCGCCGGCCGCATGGCGACCGCCGGCGCCAGCCGGACGACCTGCCGCAGCGCTGTCAGGACGCCGAGCGATGCCGCAGCCAGGCTGATCGCAATCCCGAGCGCCAACGACCAGGGCGTCAGCCGAAACGGCAGGTCGGGCAAGCGAAAGAAGCTTTGGTAGCTTGCAATCATCGCTTTCCCGAAGCCCCAGCCGGCTCCTATGCCAAGCGCAGATCCAATCAGCACGATAACGAGAATGAGCTTGAGATAGTGCACGGTCAGCGCGGAGGTTGGAAAACCCAGTGCCTTCAACGCGGCAATCTGCTCGCGTTGGACCACCACGATCCTCCCCAGAGCGCTGTTGAGCAGGAACGCCGCAACCCCGAAGAAAATGAACGGAATCGTAATCGACATCACCTTCTGCTGGTTCAGCTCGTCCTCGAGGAAGCGGTTAGAAGGCTGATCTCGCCGCTGGACGGCGCCGACCGATCCGTACTGTTCAAGCAACCGGTCCAGTTCATCGATAACCGGCTTCGGATCGGTGCCCGGCGGCAGCGAAATGACGGCGTCATTGAAGGCTGCCTTCATATCGAAGGCGGCTTCCGCCGCACTGCGGTCGACCCAAAGGATCGCATAGAGCCGATCGTCGGGAATCGGCAGGCCCGGCTTGACGGCATAGACATATTCGGGCGAAAGCGCGATGCCGGAGACGTGGAAAGCTTCCACCTTCCCGTTGAGCAGGACGCGGACGTCGTCTCCGGGGTTCACTCCGTTGACTTCCGCGAACGCTTCGTTAATCGCCGCAGTTCTCGCAGAGCCCGGCTCGGGCGCCGCGCCACGGCGCAAATGAAGTCGGGCGAGCCTTTCGTCGCCCGCACGGCTGAGCGACACCATCCGCGCCGACACCGGCTGGGCTGCAGCCGGCCAATCGACGATGACCTCACGAACGATGCGGGGCTCAACCGTGGCAACGCCGGCAATTGCCTCAAGTTGCGGGACGATCGACAGCGGTGCCCGCTTGAGACTCACGAAGATCTGCGGGAACCGCGCAGCCGCGTAGAAGCGCTCCACGGCCGCATTGAGCGATTCGTAAGTGGAGACCGACCCAATGAAGACGGCGACGCCGGCTGCGACCAGCAGCGCGATCGTCAGCACCTGGCCCCGCATCGCGCCGATGTCGCGCAGCAGTTTTCGATCGAGCAGGCTCACCAGTGCACCTCGTCTGCCGAGAGCCGATGCGCATTGCGCTCCTCGCCGACGATCCGCCCGCCGCCGAGCCGCAGTACGCGATCCGCCATGCCCGCAATCGCAGCATTGTGCGTGATGATGATCGTTGTGGTGCCGAGGCGCTCGTTGGCTCGCGCAATCGCCGCCAGCACCACCTTGCCGGTCTCGTAGTCCAGCGCGCCCGTCGGCTCGTCGCACAAGAGCACATCCGGCGACTTGACGATGGCACGGGCAACCGCAACGCGCTGCTGTTCGCCGCCGGACAGCTGCGAGGGGAAGTGATCGGTCCGCTTTTCGAGCCCGACGAGCGCAAGCACCTCCCGCGGCTCGAGCGGCTTGTCCGCAATCTCGGTCACCAGCGCGACGTTCTCGAGCACCGTCAGGCTGGGAATGAGATTGTAGAACTGAAAGACGAAGCCCACGTGTTCACGCCGGTACCGGGTCAACTCCGCATCAGTCGCGCCGACCAGATTATGATCGCGCCAATGAGCCTCGCCCGACGTCGGGCTGTCCAGGCCCCCCAGGATATTCAGCAGCGTCGACTTGCCCGATCCGGACGGCCCTAGGAGCACGACGAACTCGCCTTCGAAGATGTCGAGGTCGACGTCGCGCAGCGCATGCACCTCGATCTCTCCCATTCGATAGGTCTTCGAAAGACCCCTGGCGTGAAACACCGGGGATCTCTCGGTATCCTTTTCGAACAATTGGGTGTCCATGGGCGTAACCCGCTCGCCGACTGAAGCTGCCTGAGCATATTCACGCGAGTTCCGGACAGCTTGATCTAGCTCAGAGTACCGGCGGCTTGCTCCCTGGCGCCAGACGAGAGGCTGTGGCCTGCCACGACCTTCTGCTGCGACGTCATTGCGCAGACCGGCCCTTCACCAACAGACAGGTTGGCGGAGTTGGACGCGCCTTCGCGTGGCCGAACATAGCTGTCGATGTCACAACACGTACTTCGGGAGAGGCCCTCGCCGATCTGCCTTCATTGGATATTGAAGAGCGCCCCCGGGCATTCGTTGGTTACGGTCGTTGCCACGAGCTGGGCGATGGGCGAGGTCGGCTTCGGGACTGCGACGATCTTCCAACGTCCCTGCTTGTTGAGCCAGAACCGCCCCGTCGTGGTCGCGATGCGACGATCGGTGTATTTCTTCGTCGAAATCAAGGGGACCTTCGACTTCGGCGCGGGAACTTCCTTCCAGCCGTCGAACGAATAGAACTCCTGGAAGAAATAGTGCCACTCGATTTTCTGGAATTCATGGTGCGAAACGACGACCCGGACGAGTGAGCTTCCCGTAAGCCATTCCGAACCCATCGGGTCGGGTTCGACCTGCAAACATCTCGTGTGTAGCGGCTCCTGGACCTGAAGCAAATTCACTCGCTGACTTTGCGTAAGCATCGCCGAGGTCACCGGCTGCCCCACATTGGGGTCGTTGGCGGGTCCGGAGCAAATCGGCACCGTCGGCGGGCCTTGCCCGGTCCATGGGTTATTGCTGCAATAGATGTAGCGTGACCATGACGACCAGCCGCCGATTGATGCCTTTTCCTCCGCTTTGCCCGTCTCGCGGTCCCAAACACTACTGTACTTGATCGTCTTGCTCGGGGGGCACGCCGTGATGGCAGGGCCAGTCCACCAATGCGTGGTTTCGAACTCATAGATGGATTGGCTCGGATACGGGTACAGCACTACTTTGGCGCTGGTCAGCGCGTGGTGCGGCTGGCAGTCCACACCCTTGGTATCGATCCAGCAGAAGATCTTGAAGTTATCGCTTGGCCAGCAACCTGCATACGCCGAGGAGGACCCCAGAACGGCGAGCACGAGAGTCAGCGCGGAAAGACAAGCACGCACGGTCAATCCTCTCGATTTGCATCTTCTCGTTGAGCTTGCCTGATTTCGTCGCGACCACCTTGATTGAGATCAACGCGTTGATCCCGGCGACGCAGCACCAGCATCTGCAGGATTTCCGCGCAGCTCTCCCAAAAGAGGGTGCGTCATGTGTTCGTCGATACGTCGATTGACAATCTCAATGCTCTCGCGCACAATTTTGACAGGTCGATACCGCCTGCCGCTTGCACCCTTCGGGGTATGGTGAAGTGTATCGGATCGCCGCACGCTCCCTTTGCTCGAGCGAACGGGTCAGTAACGCAAGCCCTGACACTCTCCGTTCGCATTGCAAGGGAAACTGCACATGCGCGATTTCCGCGACGCCAAAGCCATGGCGCAAACACTCCGCGACGCCCTCGGCACCCGATCCGTCTCGCTCAAGGTCAGTGAGAGCCTGGAGCTCATCGCGAAGATCCTGGGCTTGCCCGACTGGAACGTGTTGGCGGCCAAGATCCGATCCGCAGGCCGCGGCCAGGACAGGAGCATGACTGACGGTATCGAAGACGCAGAGCAGGTGATCGAGCTTTCGCCCGAGGTGCTGGACCGCTACGCCGGCACGTATCAATTCCACAATGCCGTGTTCACCGTCAGCCGCGACGACGACCAGCTATCGGCGCGACTGAGCGGACAGGCCGCGGCCCGATGTCATGCTGTGAGCGAAACGGAGTTCGTGGCGAGGGAGATCGGGGCGAGGCTTCGGTTCATGCTCGGCGCAAACGGCGTTCCGACGGCCGTGGTGCTGAACCAGCGTGGCAACGCCCACAACATGCAACGCATCGACCCGGGCGCGGCGCGGGAGCTGCAGCGTGCGATCGAAGATCGCATGAAGAACCGCTCCGCCAGTCCGGGGACCGAGGCCGCCCTTCGCCGTCTCATCGAGGGCGTCGCCGCCGGCAATCCCGACTATGCGGAGATGAGTGCGGATCTGGCCGACGCCACCCGCAAGCAATTGCCGCTGCTGCAACCAGGCCTTGCCGAGCTGGGCCCGATCGAATCGATCGAATTCCTCGGCGTGGGACCGCAAGGGCAGGACGTCTATTCGGTCTGGCATCAGGGCGGCGCATCGCACTGGCAGATCATGCTGGACCGCGGCGGCACGATCATCTCGGCGTTTGTGACCCCGGGACCGTGAGATGGGGCGAGGCGGCAGAACCGGACGGGCGATGCCGCAGCAGTCCGTCTACGCTCTTCGAGCTACGCCGGACACGCTGAGAGGGGTGGATCGTGGCTTGCCCAGCCGTAGCTGGCTTCGGCGCGGCATCCTTCTCTCGCTATCGCGAGCGAAGGATGGTGGGCACGACAGGGATCGAACCTGTGACCCCTACCATGTCAAGGTAGTGCTCTCCCGCTGAGCTACGTGCCCTAAAAGTCCACTTGGGTGGGGTCCCTATAACGGCTCAGGGGACCCGGCGCAAGGACGGAACGGGGCCGATTTAGGCCGCCAGCATCTTGTTCACTTCGCTGACCAATTCGCGCAGGTGCACGGGCTTGGACAGCACCTTGGCGTTCTTGGGAGCGTCCGAATCCGAGTTCAGGGCGACTGCGGCAAAGCCGGTGATGAACATGATCTTGATGTCGGGGTCGAGTTCCGAAGCCCGGCGGGCGAGCTCGATGCCGTCCATCTCCGGCATCACGATGTCGGTCAGCAGCATCTCGAACGGCTCTTCCCGCAGCCGCTGATAGGCGGCCATGCCGTTGTCATGGGACGAGACCTGAAAACCGGCGTTTTCCAGCGCCTTGACCAGGAAACGGCGCATGTCGTTGTCGTCTTCGGCGAGCAGGATCTTTGGCATGGCAGGAATCGTCGCATCCCCAGAGGATATCAGCAGAGGTCACTAAGCCCGACAGAGGGTAAATTTGGGGTGAAAATCTTTACCCTGGGCCGGCTGCGCTGCCGCACTCTTGTGAACCGGAAAGCGGCTCGAATCAATCGAGCCGCGCCGCGGCGTCCCCGCTTCCCTGCCCGCACGGTTAAGACGTGTTCCAATGGACCGATACATCTTTTCACTTGGCAGAATGGTTGCGATTCCGGACAATGACGACACATAAGAGCCGCATCCATCGGCCGAATCAATGCGGTCTGGCTCCCTGCCAGATCCCGGCGCGAAGGGACGAAGCCTGAGAAGATGACCCGGTTTGACGGCGAGACGTCGCCAGCCTTCGAGATCGTGGAGCCCGCGCAATGGCGCGCGCCCGTCATCTTCAACTCGCCCCATTCCGGCTCGACCTATCCGGACGAATTCCTCGCGGCGTCAAGGATCGACCTGCTGACGCTGCGCCGGTCCGAAGATTCCTTCATGGACGAGCTGATCGGCCACTTGAGCGAGCGCGGTTTTCCGACCGTCAGGGTCAACTTTCCCCGCTCCTATGTCGACGTCAATCGCGAGCCCTATGAGCTCGACCCGCGCATGTTCACCGGGCGGCTGCCGAGCTTCGCAAACACCCGCTCGATGCGGGTCGCCGGCGGCCTCGGCACCATTCCGCGTGTGGTCGGCGACGGCCAGGAGATCTACCGCGACCGCATTCTCGTCGACGACGCACTGGGGCGGATCGAGACGCTGTACAAGCCTTACCATCGCGCGCTGCGCCGGCTGATCAACAAGGTGCACCAGATGTTCGGCACCGTGGTGCTGGTCGACTGCCACTCGATGCCCTCGGTCGGCGTGGCCCGCGACGAGCCGCGCCGGCCCGACGTCGTGATCGGCGACCGCTACGGCACGAGCTGCACGCCGCTTCTGCCCGACCGGGTCGAGGAGACCCTGACCGGCCTCGGTTATTCGATCGGCCGCAACAAGCCCTATGCCGGTGGCTTCATCACCGAGCATTACGGCAATCCGGCGAGCGGCCTGCATGCGGTGCAGCTCGAGCTCAACCGCGCAATCTACATGGACGAGCGGCGGCGCGAGCGCGGTCCACGCTTTGCGCAAGTGGCGACCGATTTCGGCGTTCTTGCCGACGTGCTGGCGACCACGATTCCGTTCGGCGATCTCGGCCCGTTCCAGGCGGCGGCGGAATAGTCGCCGGCTTCTCTCTTCAACGACGATATCCTGAGCGCGATCGCGTTTTCGCTTCGCAAGCTTGCGCGCCCAAAACGAAAATGGCGGCGGCAAGAAAAAAGGGCCGCTCGCGAATGACGCAAGCGGCCCAAGTCTAGGGAGGAAACGCCCAAGGAGGGCAGCGGTAACGCCAAGCGCTACCGCACCGCAACAATATGCGACCGCGCCGCACAAAGTGCAAGGACTTTCGAGCCATTTCCCATGCAATACGCACATGGCTCAGTTGCTTCCAGGGAAACCCAGATTCAGTTTCTTTGATAAGTAATTTCAATGGGTTAATAGATGTTTGCATACCAACGAGGCAGCGACGGAACTAAGTTTTCAACGTTGTGATCGATATTTGCCCAGGAGATGACTGAGGAACGCGGCGCGCTGCTGCATCCAAAATACCAGGGTGCAAAACCAAGACAGCGCTGCCCGCGGGAGGCGAATTGAGCTAGGCAGGAGGCGAGCTTCATCCAACTTTCGCTTCGAGGACTTGGCCTGTGACGGTGATCGACTTCTCCGCCTTCATCGGACGGCTCGCCACCGCCTCCGGCGAAACCATCCTGCCGTTCTTCCGCACCTCGCTGTCGATCGACGACAAGAGCAAGACCAAGGATTTCGATCCGGTCACCGAAGCCGACCGCGCCGCCGAGGCGGTGATGCGCCGGCTGATCAAGGCCAATTTCCCCCAGCACGGCATCGTCGGCGAGGAATTCGGCAACGAGCGCGAGGACGCCGACTACGTCTGGGTGCTCGATCCCATCGACGGCACCAAATCCTTCATCGGCGGCTTTCCAATCTGGGGGACGCTGATCGCGCTGCTGCACAAGGGCGCGCCGGTGTTCGGCATGATGCATCAGCCCTTCATCGGCGAGCGCTTCTCCGGCGACAACGGCTCGGCCAATTACAAGGGACCCTCCGGCGAGCGCCGGCTCCAGGTCCGCCGCTGCGCCTCGCTCGCGGAAGCGACGTCCTACACCACGAGCCCCCTGCTGATGAACGAGAGCGACCGGGCCATCTTCGGCCGCATCGAAAAGGGCGCGCGGCTGTCGCGCTATGGCGGCGACTGCTATTCCTATTGCATGCTGGCCGCAGGTCACGTCGACCTCGTGGTCGAGACCGAGCTGAAGCCGTACGATATCGCGGCGCTGATCCCGATCGTGACCGGCGCCGGCGGCGTCGTCACCACCTGGGAAGGCGGGCCGGCCCAGGGCGGCGGCCGGATCATCGCGGCCGGCGACGCCAGGGTCCACGAAGAAGCGCTGAAGCTCTTGAACCAGTAGCGAGCGGGCTTAGGGCTTGCATCACCGACGCCGGAGCGGAGACGGCGCGTTAGGTGGTTCTCATCCTCCCCTGGAGGGGCAGGGTAATCGCATACGAGTGATTTCGCTTGTGGCCATCCTTCGAGACGCCCGCCGTTGGCGGGCCCTCAGGATGAGGACCGAGTGCGTGGCGCTGGTTTCAGCGGGTTCTGATGCCGCTTGGCCTCATCCTGAGGAGACAGCCACCGGGTCCGCGCGAAGCGCGGCCCGATGACAGGCTCCGCTGTCGTCTCGAAGGACGAGGCGCGCGCTCAGCTCGCGCAAAGAGCCATATGCAATAGCCCTGCCCTCCAGGGGAGGGTGAGCGCCGCCTCACACCGCCTCTGCCCTCAAATGCTCCACCAGCATCTTCGCCGGCCGAGGCAGCGCCTTGAAGCTGCGCGCGCAGATCACCAAGCGGCGGTTGGCGAAGGCATCGCGCAGCCGAACAACCGCGAGCGGCATCAGCTTGGCGCAGCGACGGGCGGCGGCCTCGGGCACGAGGGCGACCCCGACCTCGGCCGCCACCATCTGGCAGATCGCGTCGAAATCACGCAGCCGCGCGCGGAAATGCGGGCGCATGCCGAGACGCGCGGCATGCTTCGAAATGTGCATCTGCAACGCGGTGGCGCTGGTCAGCCCGACGAAATCGCAGGCTCCCGCCTCCTGAAAATCGATCTGGCGCCGGCCGGCGAACGGGCCGCGGCGCGCAGTCACCAGCGTCAGGCGGTCTTCGCTGAACACGAAGCGCTCGATATGGTCGGGCAGCGCGTGCTCGGCGGCGAAGCCGAGATCGGCCGCGCCCGCGGTGATCGCAGCCGCGATGTCGGTGCTCTCGCGCTCCTCGATGTCGACGGCGACGTCGCGATGCTCGCGCAGGAAGCCGGCCAACGCCTTGGGCAGATGCTGGGACAGGCCCGAGGTGTTGGCGAGAAAGTGCACGCTGGCACGCACGCCGGAGGCAAAGCCGGCGAGATCGCCGCGCATGGCCTCGATCTGGTGGATGACGAGCCTGGCATGATCGAGCAGGCTCTCGCCGGCCACGGTCAACTCGACGCCCCGGCGGCCACGCTTGAGCAGCGCGACGCCGAGCGCGTCCTCGAGCCCCTTGATGCGCGCGCTGGCCGAGGCCAGGGCCAGATGCGAGCGTTCCGCGCCCCGGGTGATGCTGCGCTGGTCGGCGACCGCGATGAAGAGCTGAAGGTCGATGAGGTCGAAGCGCATGGCAGGTCTCCCAGCCTTCGCTTCCAGCGAAGGCTGCCTCCGTAACCTCCAGATTGTGCGCCGGCGCGGCTTCGGTCAATGTGCCCAAATGATCGACCCGCTCCTCATCCTCATCGCTGGCGTCTTCCTGATCGCCGGATTCGTCAAGGGCGTGATCGGTCTCGGCCTGCCGACGGTGTCCATGGGCCTGCTTGCGGTGAGCATGACACCGAGCCGCGCCATTGCCATCGTGATCGTGCCCGCCATCGTCACCAACATCTGGCAGACCTTCGTCGGCCCGTATTTGCGCGACATCCTGCGGCGGCTGTGGCCGCTGATGCTCGGCACCGTGATCGGCTGCTGGCTCAATGCCGGCGCGCTGACCGGCCCGCATGCGCGCTACGGCACGATCGTGCTCGGCGTCCTGCTCGTCGTCTATGCGGTGATCGGCCTGAACAAATTCAAGTTCCACGTCGCGCCCAGGAACGAGAAATGGGTCGGCGGCGTGGTCGGTGTCGTCACCGGCGTGATCTCGGCCTCGACCGGAGTCCAGGTGATCCCCTCGATGCCGTTCATGCAGGCCATCGGCATGGAAAAGGACGAGCTGGTGCAGGCGCTCGGCGTGTTCTTCACGACGGCGACGCTCGCGCTCGCCTTCAACCTCACCGCCGTTGGGCTGTTGACGCCGAGCAATGCCGTGCCGGGCGCCGTGGGCCTCGCCATGGCCTTTGCCGGGATGTTCGTCGGCCAGTCGGTGCGGGCGCGGATGCCGGCCGAGTCGTTCCGTCGCTGGTTCCTGATCGCGATGATTTTGCTCGGCTTTTATCTGGCCGGCAGCGCGCTGGCCAACGAGCTCGCCTGAACCTACGATTTCGGCTCGTAGCCGGGCACCCATTTCTCGTGCTGGGGCAGATCGTCCTGGATCGTCCACCATGGCGCGCGCGAGGAGGTGAAAACGTGCAGGCGAGGCCTGACTTGCGGATCGTCATCGAGCAGGCCAGCAGGAATGCTGATGGTCGGAAGATAGCTCGCCTTGCCCGGCGTCGGGCAACCGCAGGTCTTGCAGCGATGGCGGAAACTGCCCGGCGAGGATTCGTAAGCCCCGGTCGCGTCCTCACCCGCGACGAAACGAAACTTGTCGGCATCGACATGGGCGTAGGTCGCGAAGGCGGCGCCGGCCAGCTTGCGGCAAATGGCGCAATGGCAGTGCGTCAGTGCACGCACCTGATCGATCTCGAAACGCACGGCACCGCACAGGCAGCTTCCACGAATCATCGAAACCTCCCGAGATGCGGCCCCGATCGGGCCGCATCGCATCCGTTCGAACGAGTTACCGGCTCTCCAGCATGGCGACGCGGATGCCGAGATAGATGAACAGGCCGCCGAGCGCGCGGTTGACCCAGGCGATCGCGCCCTCGGACTGGCGCAGCCGGTGGGCGGCTTTCGCCGCGAACGCCGCCAGCACCAGGCACCACAGCGTTCCCGTAAAGATGAAGATCAGGCCGAGCGTCAGGAAGGCGAGCGGCTTGTGCGGCGCATCGGCTGCGACGAATTGCGGCAGGAAGGCCAGGAAGAACAGCGCGACCTTGGGATTGAGCGCGTTGGTGAAGACGCCCTGGAGGAAGACCCGCCGCAGCGAGCTGCGCACCGGCTCGTCGATCGCCGCCGCCAGCACCGGATGCGCCCACAGCATCTGAAGCCCGGTCAGGACGAGATAGGCCGCACCGACCAGCTTCAGGATCGAGAACGCGGTCGACGAGGCCATCAGCAGGGCCGAAAGGCCGATCGCCGCGGCCGCAACATGGACGAAACAGCCGCAACTGATGCCGAAGGCGGCAGCGGCGCCGCCCCGCCAGCCCATCTGCATGCTGCGGCCGATGACGTAGACCGAATCGGGCCCGGGCGTGACGTTGAGCAGCACCCCCGACAGGATGAACAGCCAGATCTCGTGAATGCCCAGCATGCGAAGTGTCCCTGCCGCCGTCCGGGCGGTCGCCACCACTTAGTCGGTTCGTCCCGCGCCGTCCACCGCCGGAACTGCGTGGGATTTACCTCGAATTTGCAATGCGGATCCTACTATCGCCCGGCTGCATCTGCTCTATAAAGGCAGGGTTCTTGAAATGCGGGATTCGAGGCGACTGCCACGCCGTGGCCGGTCTGCCCTCCCTTGGAGCTGCGAGAATATGGAAAGACGTCTGGCTGCCATTGTCTGCGCCGATGTCGCCGGCTATTCGCGCATGATGGGCAGCGACGAGGCTGGTACCCATGCTGCCTTCAAGGCCCATCGTGCCGCGATCCATCCCATCATCCTCAATCACGGCGGCCGCGTCGTGAAGAACACCGGCGACGGCTTCCTGCTGGAATTCGCCTCCATCGTCGGCGCCACCGAGGCCGCGATCGCGATGCAGACGTTGATGGCGGAGCGCAACCATCATCTGCCCGCCGACCGCGCCATGCAGTTCCGCCTCGGCATCCACATGGGCGACGTCATCGCCGACGACGACGAGGTGTTCGGCGACGATGTCAACATCGCCGTCCGCCTGGAATCGGTGGCGAGCCCCGGCGGCTTCGCCATCTCGGCCAAGGCCTTCCGCGAGGCCAGCAAGCATCTTACCGTGCCGCTGGTCGATGCCGGCAACCACCGCTTCAAGAACATCAAGGATCCGATCGGCGTCTTTACCTGGACGCCCGAGGGCGCGCCGGCGCTCGCCCCCGAGCTCCGCGAAGCATCCGCCCTCTCGCAGCAGTACCGCACGGCGATCGTCGGCGTGCTGCCCTTCGCCAATCTCAGCGACGCCCAGGACGAATATTTCTCGGACGGCCTCACCGAGGATCTGATCCACGCATTGTCGCTGCAATCCTTCTATCGCGTGCTGAGCCGCAACTCGACCTTCGCTTTCAAGGGCAAGAACACCAGCACGCGCCTGATCGCGCGCGAGATCGACGCCACCTATCTGATCCAAGGCTCGGTGCGTCGCGCCGGCGCCAAGATCCGCGTCACCGCCGAGCTGATCGCGCCGGAGACCGGCGAGCAGCTCTGGACCGGGCGCTACGACCGCGACATCGGCGACTTCTTCGCGATGCAGGACGAGATCACCACCAACCTGTCCGCCGCCATCGCCACCGAGATCGTCCGGGCCGAAGCTTCCGCGCCGGCGCGCCTGTCGACGGATGTGACCGCCTGGGACCGTTTTCTCAAGGGATTGTCGCACTATTACCGGCTGACCAAGGAAGACTCGGCCGCCGCCATCGACCTGTTTCGCGAGGCCATCCGCCTCGATCCCAAACTGTCGATCGCGCACGCTTATCTCGCCACGATCCAGATCCAGAGCATCCAGTTCGGCTGGGTCAAGGGCACCCGGGAGATGTGGGCGGAGGCGATGAATCTCGCCGAAACCAGCGTCCGGCTCGATCCGCGCTCCTCCTTCGCGTTCTCGATCCTGTCCTGGGTCCACGCCATGGAGGGCCATTACGAGGCCGCGATGGACGCCGCCAAGCGTGCCGTCGCTCTGAACCCCTACGACAACGGTGCACGCGGCGTGCTCGGCATCTGCCATTTCGTCATCGGCGAGCACCGCGAGGCGATCGAGCTGTTTTCAATGGCGTCGCAACGCGACAACAGCGACCCACGCTACCAATGGGCGACGCTGAACGCCTTCAGCCACTATCTGTTGCGCCAGTATGACGCGACCCTGTCATGGGCGCGTGAGCAGCTCTACATCAACCCCAACCACATGCAGGCGCTGGCGATTCGTGCCGCCGCGTTGGCGCAACTGGGGCGAAGCGACGAGGCGAGCGAAGCCGCCCACGTGCTGATGAGCAACTACCCAACCCTCAACGTCGACCGCCACCTGCGCAATTTCCATTGGAAGAAGCCCGAACATCTCGCCCATTATCGCGAGGGCCTGCTGAAGGCCGGCGTGCCGCTCGGCAAGCTGACCCTGGTGCAGAGCGACGTCAAACGCGCCGCCGAGTCCTGACGGGCGCCAGGGGACACCCATTCCGGTCCTTGGCGGCCTCACGCCTGCTCTTATTGACACGACAGTGAAATCGGCCACACTTCGTCACACGCTGAAGTAGTATATTGTGCTGTCGGTTTGTTAGGACTTTCCGCGCTTGATCGGCGCGCCATTTCACGATTCGCTGTTTTCAGGATTTGGGCCATGCACGATCCCGCCTCGAAGCCTCCCTTCGATCCCTCGATCCCGGTGTCGCCGAACAATCCATGCCCGTTCCTGCGCGGCCTCGTCGGCGAAGGTTTCGTCGAGGGCGGCACTGTCCCGCTCGGCAAGCTCTCGGAGACGATCGCGAATGCGACCGGCGAGACCGGACTGAAGAAAGCCTCTGCCCGCCTCCAGGTCCGCGGCGTTGCGCTGATCGCCAACGGCTTCAAGCACATCCTGAAGAGCATCTTCTCGGGCGCGCAGCTCGACGCGCTGCGCGGCGGTCCGCTGGACAAGCACGGCGCCGGCTCGCGCATCCTCGGCGTCGACGGCAAGGTCAACGAGGGCGAGATTACGCGGCTCGCGAGCTTCGGCCGGACTTACACCGATCCAAACGGCGGCTCCGAGCTCGGCCTCAACGCCTCGGATATCAAGCTCTTCATGCGGGACAATCTCAAGCGCGCCGGCAGCGCTGCGCGCTGGTACTACCCGCTGCTGATGAAGTTCGAATGGCCGATCCTCCTGAAGATCATCGGCAAGGGGACAGGCGAGAATCGCTATCTCAGCGTCGCCGACGTGCGCACGCTGTTCAACGAGCGCCAATTCCCTGCGCGCATCAACCAGCTTCTGGTCCCGCCGGTGCTGTCGACCTGCCAGCGCGTGGTGCGGGGCGCCCTCAAGCTGGCGGCCGTGCTGATTGCCATTGGTCTCGTCGCCCTCGTCGCGGTCGCCGAATTCCCCAACCAGGTCCGCGCCATGCTGCCCCAGAAGGGCATCCTCGTGAACCTTCTGCCGCCGCCTTTGCCTGCAGTCCCGGAAACGAAGGCCGCCTTCTGGCTCGAGCAAAACTGGTCGCTGAAGGACCGGCACTGGTTCCATCATGCCAGTCAGGGCACCGCGACCTTTCCGGTTCCCTATGAGTGGTTCGTGGCGCTGGAACAGCCGCGCCTGCACCTGTTTTCGAAGCCGGGCCTGATGAAGGACAGCGGCTATCTCGAAGGCTTCGGCTTCATTCCGAGTCCGCAGTCGATCCAGACCGACACGACGACATTGCGCCGCTTCGGCTACGCCAATGTCTACGAGACGACGCAGGTGCCGGACTGGTCGACCAGGTGGACGCCGGCGGAGAACGTCGACGGCCTGCCGGTCGGCTTCGCGCGGATGACCGGCGTCGTCGATCCCGCGACCGGCCGCCGCGAGGACGACATGATCGGGCTGACCTGCGCGGCCTGCCACACCGGCCAGATCCATTACCAGGGCGTGGACGTCCGCTTCGACGGCGGCCCGGCCATGACCGACCTGAAGAAGCTGGAGCTCTCCACCGGCCTGTCGATCGCTTATACGCTGTACGTCCCATTCCGCTTCCAGCGCTTCGCCGATCGCGTGCTCGGCCCCAACGCCAGCAAGACGGACCGCGCCGCCCTCAAGCAGAAGCTCAGCGCGATCGGGACGTTCCTGATCGACTGGCAAAAGACCTACGAGGCGACGATCGAGGGCAAGAAGACCTGGGACGGCAAGGAGCAGCAAGACACCGTCGAAGGGTTCGGCCGCCTCGATGCCCTCAACCGCATCGGCAACCAGGTCTTCTCCCAGGATCTGGCACTGAGCGGGGTCAAGGGCTTCGAGAAGAACCTGCACGCCCAGGACGCCCCGGTCAGCTACCCCGCGATCTGGACCGTGCCCTGGTTCAAGTTCGCCCAGTACGACGCCTCGATCGAGCAGCCGTTGATCCGCAACGCCGGCGAAGCGCTCGGCGTGACCGCGCTGCTCAACCTGTCCGACGCTTATCCGGAGGAGAGGATTTGGCGCTCCTCGGTGAACATCAGGACGCTCGGCTGGATCGAGGACATGCTGAGGGGCCCCGATCCGTTCAAATCGCCCGGGCCCAACAAGACGTTCGGCGGTCTGCTCGCGCCGCAATGGCCGTCACAGATCCTCGGTGACGCCTGGAGGATCGATCAGAAGAAGGCCGACAACGGCCGCAAGATCTACGAGGAGATGTGTTCCGGATGTCACCTTCCGGCCGTCAACACCGACGCTTTCTGGTCATCGAAGCACTGGGAGCCGAGCGGCGACAGCAAGGTCCTGAACGCGGTGACGATTCCACTCAAAGAGATCAACACGGATCCCGAGCAGTCCCTGATTCTCAGCAACAGGATCGTCGACGTGCCCGGCTTCCTGAAGGTGAACACGGCCGACCTCCAGACATGGTGGCAATGCGAGGTCCCGACCGCGAGCAAATCGCCCAACGAGATGGTCTATGCGCTCGGCCTCATGACGGTGGTCGACCTCGTCGCCCGCAAATGGATGGACGACGAGAAGGTCTCGGACGCCGAGCGGGCGAGATTGTGGAATCTGGCGCGCAAGAACTGTCTCAATCCGGCGCCCGATCCGCGCTATCGCGCGCGGCCGCTGAACGGCATCTGGGCCACGGCTCCCTATCTGCACAACGGCTCGGTGCCCTCGCTGTACTGGCTGCTGAAGCCGGCAAGCGAGCGCCCGACCAGGTTCTGCATGGGCCGCCGCGACTATGATCCCGTGACCGTCGGCTTTGCGGTCACCGCAAACGAAACGTGCAAGACGGGTGAAACGGAGTTCTCTGCGACGGGATCCGATGGCAAGCCGATCCAGGGCAACAGCGTGCTCGGCCATTCCTTCGAGCGCAAGGACGGCGAGCCGAAACGGCCGGGCGTCATCGGCCGCGCATTCAAGGACGACGCCGAGCGCTACGACCTGATCGAGTATCTGAAGACGCTGTAGTTGATCGTCACCTCTCCCCGCCTGCGGGGAGAGGTCGAATTCGATCGCAGATCGAATTCGGGTGAGGGGGTACAGGTCTTTCGACGATCTCACGTGTGGAGAGAGGCCCCTCACCCCAACCCTCTCCCCGTAAGAACGGGGCGAGGGAGCGCACCGCCTTCGCGGGACTATCTCACTTGAACAGCGGCGTGCCCGGCACGAAGGCGTCGAAGGCGGCCCAGAACTGCGAGCGGTAGCGATCCTGCTCCTGCAGGATCTCGTGCTTGGCGCCGGCGATCACGAGATGGGATCCGGCGCGCAGATGATAGGCGAACTCCTCGATCGCCGCGGTCGAGACCACGGTGTCGTTGGAGGCCGCCAGCATCAGGATCGGCTGCCGGATCTCGGAGGGATAGCTGGCGCGCTTGAAAGTCTGCATGGCGCGGAAGGCGGTATCGGCCCAGGCCACGGTCGGCGACGCCAGGCCGAGCGTCGGATCCTCCTCCAGGATCGCGGCATTGCGGGCGTAGCGCACGGGATCGCTGGTCACGGGGTTGTTGATGAAGGGGTCGAGCCCGGTGAGGTGGTCGCTGCCGCCGGGGACATAGCGGCCGCCCTGTCCGAGCAGGCGCATCGTCTTCAGCAGCGCCCGCACCGGAAACGAGGTGGTGCGGCCGGGCAGGTCGATCATCGGAGCCGACAGCACCATGCGGTCGAACCAGCGCTTGCCCGCATGCGCCACCCGCAGCATCACCGTGCCGCCCATGGAATGGGCCAGCGCGAAGAAGGGCGGCGGGCAATCCGGCAGCACCACCTGCTGCACGAAGGCCTCGACGTCGATCTCGAAGTCGGCGAAATCGCGCACATAGCCCTTGCGCGGGTCGCGCAGGCGGCGCGAGGAATGGCCCTGCCCGCGCCAGTCGATCATCGCCACCGCAAAGCCGCGGTCGCGCAGGTCGCGCACGGTCTCGAAATATTTCTCGATCTGCTCGCTGCGCCCGGTGAAGACGCAGACCGTGCCCTTGCGGTTCGCCGGCGGGGCCCAGCGTGCGAAGCGCAGCTCGACGCCATCGGGAGTCTTGATGGTGCCGCTGACGACGTTTTCGGGGACGGGATTGGACGGGATCGAGACCAGCGTCATGTTTGGAGGTGCTTGGGCGCGAAGTGCTGCAAATCAAGGGGCCAAAGCGCCGAAAAGGCGCAAATGCCGCCCTCTTGAACGCCGTCTCGTTCCACCCATATCACCTTCGTGCAGGCCGCTACCAGTGTTTCGGAACCGGAACATCAGGCTGCACACAGATGAAAGCCCGGCCCGATTGGCGGGCGGGTTACCCAACAGTCGCTCTATGGAGGACTTGACCATGCGTAGCTACGATCTCACCCCGTTCTATCGTTCCACCGTCGGCTTCGACCGCCTCTTCAACCTGCTCGACCAGGCCGGTTCGGACGGCAGCAGCCCCGGCTATCCCCCCTACAACATCGAGCGCACCGGCGAGAACGCCTACCGCATCACCGTTGCGGTTTCGGGTTTCGCCAAGGACGAGCTCTCCATCGTCGCGAAGGAAAACACGCTGACGATCAAGGGCGAAAAGGTCGCCAACGAGAACAGCAAGAACGAAGTGCTCTACCGCGGCATCGCCGCGCGTGCCTTCGAGCGCGCCTTCCAGCTCGCCGACTTCGTGCAGGTGAAGGACGCCTCGCTCGAGAACGGGCTGCTTCACGTCGACCTCGTCCGCGAGATTCCCGAGGCGAAGAAGCCGCGACAGATCGCGATCAACACCGGCGCCCCGAAGGCGCAGGTGATCGAGAACTCGGCCGCGCAAGCCGCCGCGTAAATCGCGCGTCACTTCCAGGTTACGAAACGCCCCGGTGCCCCGGGGCGTTTTATTTTGCGCTGCATCACAGAGCGGTGAGGACGCGTAACGCGGCCGCCGCGCGCTCCGTCCTTTGGATATCGACACCAAAACAAGACGGAGAACGATCATGTCACTTTGGCGCAGCCTTTTCGTCGCCGCGAGCCTTTTGGCGGCTCCCCTCAGCCTTGCGCAGGCGCAAACACCGCAAACCGTGAAGGCCAAGAACGTCGTGCTGGTGCACGGTGCCTGGGCCGACGGCTCCAGCTGGTCGGAGGTGATCCCAATCCTCCAGGCCGCTGGCCTGCACGTGACCGCGGTCCAGAATCCGCTGTCGTCGCTCAGCGACTCCGTCGAGGCGACCAAGCGCGCGCTGGCCGAGCAGGATGGTCCCACGGTGCTGGTCGCGCATTCCTGGGGCGGCACCGTGATCAGCCAGGTCGGCACCGATCCGAAAGTGACTGGCCTCGTCTATGTCGCCGCCCGCGCGCCCGATGCGAACGAGGATTTCGTCGCGCTGTCGAAGCAGTTTCCGACCGGCCCGGTGCGCGCCGGCATCGTCGAGCGCGATGGCTATACAAAGCTTTCGGAAGACGCCTTCCTGAAGTACTTTGCCAATGGCGTGAAGCCGGAGCAGGCCAAGGAGCTCTACGCCGTGCAATGGCCGACCGCGGCCTCGATCTTCGCCGGCCGCACCACGGAAGCGGCGTGGCGCAGCAAGCCGAGCTGGTACGCGGTGTCGAAGAACGACTACACCATCAATCCCGATCTCGAGCGCTTCCTCGCCAAGCGCATGAACGCCACCACGATCGAGCTCGACGCCGGCCATCTCTCGCTGGTGTCGCATCCGAAGCAGGTGGCCAATCTGATCCTGGAAGCGGCGGGATATCCGCGGAGCTGAGGTGAGGCCGCCTTTATGCCGAAGCGCCCGAAATTTTCGGGCGCTTTTTGTTTTGCTCAATCTCTCCCGGTGTCGTCCCCGCGAACGCGGGGATGACACCGTTGGTGTGGCTGGTGCCGTCGCGCCAGACTCGCAGCGCTAATCCAGCCCTTGCGCGGCTGGCATCTCCTGCGTGGGCAGGATCGCCGGGGCTGGCTTGGCTTGGCCGACAGTCGGCGCGGCGGCTTCCGGTGCGGCCGCGACTGGCTTTGCTTGCACGACAGCGGTCTGCTGTGCGGGGGCCTGCGGCGCGCGAGCCTGCTGCGTCGCGGGCTCGGCCGCCTTGGCGACGGCCGCCGGCGTCTCGCCGCGTCGTGGGGCGGCCTTGGGCAGCGGCACGGTGCGAGATGCCACATGCGGGATCGCGGCCGGCGGGCGCGGCGGGCCGCTGCGGACCATGGTTGGCGGCGGCAGCGCGGTTTGCGGCCCGTAAGGGGCGACCGCGCGTTCTTCATCGACGGGCGCCATGCCGTAGGCGTCAGTGGCCGGCAGGAAGCGGATGATCCGGCCATCGCGGGCGTCGATCACCAGCCGGCCATCCTCGCCGCGGCGGTCGATCACCGCGATCGTGTAGACGCTGCCGCGCAGGCGCGGGATGCCGAGCGGCGAGAAGCCGTTGTCGCGCAGGACCGCATAGACCTCGGTGGCCGGCAACAGCGCAGGCGCCGGGCCGCGGTCCTCATAGCCATACCCGTAGCCGTAACGCGGGGGTGGCGCGGCTTCGCCCGGCTCGTACGGTCCGTCGAAATCCGACACCGCGATATAGCCCCCGCCCCCGATACCGACGGCTGGAACCTGGGCCCGAGCGGTGGTTGCGGCCAGCACCAGCGCGGCAGCGGCCACACATCCTGTGAAAAACTTCATGGTCGATACGCTCCTGTCAGACCCCCGGATGCCTCGCGCTCTTTCGCTTCTGACGGCCTGGCGCTCGGTTCGAAGGGCCAAGGCGAAGCTTCATTGAGGATTCCGGCGTCTACAGGGCCGGATCAGGGCGCGTTCCCTTCAAAACCGCGGCTGCGCAACTATTGGAAAGCGATTGATCGACTTGAGGGGAATCGGGACTTCCGCACGCTTGTGTGCTAGACCAAAATTTGGCAAGGTGATGGTTAGGACAGGAAGACTGTCTCAATTTTGCTCGCGATCCCGGCACAGGGATTGCAGCGAATCCTGGTGCTCTCGGGACCCAGGAAGGTACCAGGCAAAGCCGTTCTCGGGGACGAAGAACGCCTAGGCCTGCATTTAAGAAAATGCGGCTCGCTAGCGGACGAGCGGTAACCCAGAGGCGGGTGCCGCGGAACGCCCAAGGTGCGCCGAAGATGGCGGTGAGGCAGCTTGCCGCATGGAGAGGACAGGAACAATGAACGGGTCGCAATTCGAGCGCGCAAGCATCGTGGCAGAACAGCTGTCGGCGACGGCCGCCTCGAAAACGACCGATCCGATCACCTCACCGATTCAGGAGCACAATTCGCGCCCCGAAGCCGAAGGCCTGTACGATCCGAGCCTGGAGAAGGACAGCTGCGGCGTCGGCTTCATCGCCAACATCAAGGGCAAGAAGTCGCACGAGATCGTCTCGGACGCGCTGAGCATCCTCTGCAATCTCGAGCATCGTGGTGCCGTCGGCGCCGACCCGCGCGCCGGTGACGGCGCCGGCATTCTGGTGCAGATCCCGCACGCCTTCTTCAGCCGCAAGGCCAAGGAGCTCGGCTTTACGCTACCGGCGCCCGGCGAATACGCCATCGGCGCGCTGTTCATGCCGCGCGACACCGCCTGGCGCAACGTCATCAAGAGCATCATCGCCGACCAGATCAAGGAAGAGGGCCTGACCCTGCTCGGCTGGCGCGACGTGCCGACCGACAATTCCTCGCTCGGCGTCACCGTTAAGCCGACCGAGCCCGCCTGCATGCAGGTGTTCATCGGCCGCAACGGCACCGCCAAGACCGAGGACGAGTTCGAGCGCCGGCTCTACATCCTGCGCAAGTCGATCTCGCAGGCGATCTACCAGCGCCGCGACCGCGGGCTTGCGGGCTATTACCCCTGCTCGCTGTCCTGCCGCACCGTGATCTACAAGGGCATGTTCCTCGCCGACCAGCTCGGCAAGTATTATCCCGACCTGCACGAGAAGGACTTCGAGAGCGCGCTCGCGCTCGTGCACCAGCGCTTCTCGACCAACACCTTCCCGGCCTGGTCGCTGGCGCATCCCTACCGCATGATCGCGCACAACGGCGAGATCAACACGCTGCGCGGCAACACCAACTGGATGGCGGCGCGGCAGGCTTCGGTGAGCTCCGAGCTGTACGGCAAGGACATCAACCGGCTCTGGCCGATCTCCTATGAGGGACAGTCGGACACCGCCTGCTTCGACAACGCGCTCGAATTCCTGGTGCAGGGCGGCTACTCGCTGCCGCATGCCGTCATGATGATGATTCCGGAGGCGTGGGCCGGCAATCCGCTGATGGACGAGAAGCGTCGCGCCTTCTACGAATATCATGCCGCGCTGATGGAGCCGTGGGACGGCCCCGCCGCGATCGCCTTCACCGACGGCCGCCAGATCGGCGCCACGCTCGACCGCAACGGCCTCAGGCCGGCGCGCTATCTCGTCACCAAGGACGACCGCATCGTCATGGCGTCCGAGATGGGCGTGCTGACCATCCCCGAGGACCAGATCGTCACCAAGTGGCGCTTGCAGCCCGGCAAGATGCTGCTGGTCGACCTCGAGCAGGGTCGCCTCATTCCCGACGACGAGATCAAGGCCGAGCTCGCCAGGAGCCATCCCTACAAGGAATGGCTGGAGCGGACCCAGATCGTGCTGGAAGAGCTGCCGAAGGTCCCGACCACAGGCGTGCGCTCCAATCTGTCGCTGCTGGATCGCCAGCAGGCGTTTGGCTACAGCCAGGAAGACATTGCCATCCTGATGACGCCGATGGCGGCCACCGGCGAAGAGGCCGCGGGCTCGATGGGCAACGACACGCCGATCTCGGCGCTGTCGGACAAGGCCAAGCCGCTGTTCACCTACTTCAAGCAGAACTTCGCGCAGGTCACCAACCCGCCGATCGACCCGATCCGCGAGGAGCTGGTGATGAGCCTCGTCTCCATCATCGGACCGCGGCCGAACCTGTTCGACCTGCAGGGCATGGCCACCACCAAGCGTCTCGAAGTGCGTCAGCCGATCCTGACCGACGCGGACCTGGAGAAGATCCGCTCGATCTCGGACGTGGCCGACACCCACTTCAAGTCGCGCACGCTGGACACGACTTTCCACGCCGGTCTCGGCGCGGCCGGCATGGACCAGGTGCTGGACGAGCTCTGCGCGCGCGCCGAGAGCGCGGTGCGCGAGGGCGTCAACATCATCATCCTGTCCGACCGCATGGTCGGCACTGACCGGGTGCCGATCCCGTCGCTGCTGGCCTGTGCCTCGGTGCATCATCACCTGATCCGCACCGGTTTGCGCACCTCGGTCGGCCTCGTCGTCGAATCCGGCGAGCCGCGCGAAGTGCATCACTTCGCCTGTCTCGCGGGCTACGGCGCGGAGGCGATCAATCCCTACCTCGCGTTCGAGACCATCATCGCGATGAAGGATCGCCTGCCCGGTTCGCTCGACGACTATGAAATCGTCAAGCGCTACATCAAGTCGATCGGCAAGGGCCTGCTCAAGGTGATGTCCAAGATGGGCATCTCGACCTACCAGTCCTATTGCGGCGCTCAGATCTTCGACGCCGTCGGCCTCAAGGCCGACTTCGTCGCCAAGTTCTTTGCCGGCACGCACACCCGCGTCGAGGGCGTCGGCCTTGCCGAGATCGCCGAAGAAGCGGTGCGGCGTCATGCCGACGCGTTCGGCGAGGCACTGGTCTACAAGAACGCGCTCGATGTTGGCGGCGAATATGCCTATCGCAGCCGCGGCGAGGACCATGCCTGGACCGCGGAGTCGGTGTCGCTGCTGCAGCACGCCGCGCGCGGCAATTCGCAGGAGCGCTACCGCGCCTTCGCCAAGATCCTCAACGAGCAGTCGGAGCGCTTGCTGACGCTGCGCGGCCTGTTCCGGATCAAGAGCGCGGAGGAAGAGAAGCGCAAGCCGATCCCGCTCGACCAGGTCGAGCCGGCCAAGGACATCGTCAAGCGCTTCGCCACGGGTGCGATGAGCTTCGGCTCGATCTCGCGCGAGGCACACACCACGCTCGCGATCGCCATGAACCGGATCGGCGGCAAGTCGAACACCGGTGAAGGCGGCGAGGAAGCCGATCGCTTCAAGCCGATGCCGAATGGCGATTCCATGCGCTCGGCGATCAAGCAGGTGGCCTCGGGCCGCTTCGGCGTCACCACGGAGTATCTCGTCAACTCCGACATGATGCAGATCAAGATGGCGCAGGGTGCCAAGCCCGGCGAAGGCGGCCAGCTGCCCGGCCACAAGGTCGACGCGACCATCGCCAAGGTCCGGCACTCGACGCCGGGCGTCGGCCTGATCTCGCCGCCGCCGCACCACGACATCTACTCGATCGAGGACCTGGCGCAGCTCATCTACGACCTCAAGAACGTCAACCCGACGGGCGACGTCTCGGTCAAGCTGGTCTCCGAGATCGGTGTCGGCACGGTGGCCGCGGGCGTCGCCAAGGCACGCGCCGACCATGTCACCATCGCGGGCTTCGAGGGCGGCACCGGCGCTTCGCCGCTGACCTCGATCAAGCATGCCGGCTCGCCGTGGGAGATCGGCCTCGCCGAAACCCACCAGACCCTGGTGCGCGAGCGGCTGCGCAGCCGCATCGTGGTCCAGGTCGACGGCGGCTTCCGCACCGGCCGTGACGTCGTGATCGGCGCCCTGCTCGGGGCCGACGAGTTCGGCTTTGCCACCGCGCCCCTGATCGCGGCCGGCTGCATCATGATGCGCAAGTGCCATCTCAACACCTGCCCGGTCGGCGTCGCGACCCAGGATCCCGTCCTGCGCAAGCGCTTCACCGGCCAGCCCGAGCACGTGATCAACTACTTCTTCTTCGTCGCGGAGGAAGTCCGGGAGATCATGGCGAGCCTCGGCTTCCGCACCTTCAACGAGATGGTCGGCCAGGTGCAGCTGCTCGACCAGACCAAGCTGGTCGCGCATTGGAAGGCCAAGGGTCTCGATTTCTCCAAGCTGTTCGTCAAGCAGAAGGAGGAGAAGGGCCAGAAGATCTATCACTCCGAGCGCCAGAACCATCATCTGGAGGCGGTGCTCGACCGCTCGCTGATCGAGCAGGCCCAGCCTGCGCTCGACCGCGGCGCGCCGGTGAAGATCGAGGCCAGCATCAACAGCACCAACCGCTCCGCGGGCGCGATGCTGTCCGGTGCCGTCGCCAAGATCTACGGCCATGCCGGCCTGCCGCACGACACCATCCATGTCAGCCTCAAGGGCACCGCCGGCCAGGCCTTCGGCGCCTGGCTCGCCCACGGCGTCACCTTCGAGCTCGAAGGCGAAGGCAACGACTATGTCGGCAAGGGCCTGTCGGGCGGCAAGATCATCGTCAAGCCGCCGAGGAACTCCGGCATCGTGCCGGAGGAGAGCATCATCGTCGGCAACACCGTGATGTACGGTGCGATCGAGGGCGAGTGCTACTTCCGCGGCATCGCCGGCGAGCGCTTTGCCGTGCGCAATTCGGGCGCGGTCGCCGTGGTCGAGGGCGCGGGCGATCATTGCTGCGAATACATGACCGGCGGCATCGTGGTCGTGCTCGGCAAGACCGGGCGCAACTTCGCGGCCGGCATGTCCGGCGGCATCGCCTACGTGCTCGACGAGACCGGCGACTTCGACAAGCTGTGCAATCTCAGCATGGTCGAGCTCGAGCCGGTGCTGTCCGAGGAGCTGATCAACGCCGGCACCTATCACCATGCCGGCGACCTCGAGGCGCACGGCCGGGTCGACGTGTTCAGGAACCTGCTCGCCTCCGACGTCGAGCGGCTGCACGTCCTGATCTCGCGCCACGCGAAGGCCACCGGCTCCAAGCGCGCCGCCGACATCCTCGCCAATTGGAAGGACTGGCTGCCCAAATTCCGCAAGGTGATGCCGGTCGAGTACCGGCGCGCGCTGCGCGAAATGGCCGCCAACGCGGACGCCGAGCCGAAAATCGCGATCGGGGCGTAAGAAAAAGCCCTCATGGTGAGGAGCGCGTAGCGCGTCTTGAACCATGAGGTCACCATCCGGGCCTCTATCCTTCGAGACGCGGCGCGACAGGCGCGCCGCTCCTCAGGATGAGGAGTGAGAGAACAAACGAATTAAGCGGCAGGGACTTCGGGTTTAATGGGCAAGATCACGGGTTTTCTCGAAATCGAACGGCGCGACCGCAAGTACACCCCGGTCGCCGAGCGCGTGAAGCATTACAAGGAATTCGTCGTTCCCCTCTCCGAGAAAGAGGTGCGCGACCAGGCCGCGCGCTGCATGAACTGCGGCATTCCCTATTGCCACGGCACCGGCTCGGTCGCGCCCGGCACGCCCGGCTGTCCGGTCAACAACCAGATCCCCGACTGGAACGACCTCGTCTATCAGGGCAATTGGGAAGAAGCCTCGCGCAACCTGCACTCGACCAACAATTTCCCGGAGTTCACGGGGCGCATCTGCCCGGCGCCGTGCGAGGCGTCCTGCACGCTGAACATCGACGACAACCCGGTCACCATCAAGACCATCGAATGCGCCATCGTCGACCGCGCCTGGGACAATGGCTGGCTGAAGCCTGAGGTCGCCGCGCACAAGACCGGCAAGAAGGTCGCCGTGATCGGAGCAGGGCCGGCCGGCATGGCCTGCGCCCAGCAGCTGGCACGCGCCGGCCACGACGTCCACGTCTACGAGAAGTACGCCAAGGCCGGCGGCCTGCTGCGCTACGGCATCCCCGACTTCAAGATGGAGAAGGGCGTCATCGACCGTCGCGTCGCCCAGATGGAAGCCGAAGGCGTCACCTTCCATTACGGCAGCCATGTCGGCGCGGACGGTAATGTCGATCCGCGCGAGATGCTCAACGAGTACGACGCGGTGGCGCTGACCGGCGGCGCGGAAGCCCCGCGCGACCTGCCGATCCCCGGCCGCGAATTGTCAGGCATCCACTACGCCATGGACTTCCTGCCGCAGCAAAACCGCCGCGTCTCGAATGAGCCGCTCGGCGGCGTCCAGGAGATCCTGGCCGGCGGCAAGCACGTCGTCGTCATCGGCGGCGGCGACACCGGATCTGACTGCATCGGCACCTCGCTGCGCCAGGGTGCGCTCTCGGTGACCCAGCTCGAGATCATGCCCGCCCCGCCCGAGCGCGAGAACAAGGGCCTGACCTGGCCGAACTGGCCGCTGAAGATGCGGACCTCCTCCAGCCAGGCCGAAGGCGCGGTGCGCGAATACGCCGTGCTGACCCAGAAGTTTTCCGGCGAGGACGGCAAGGTCAAGAAGCTGCACTGCGTGCACGTCGACGACAAGTTCAAGCCGATTGCCGGCACCGAGTTCGAGCTCGAGGCCGATCTCGTCTTGCTCGCGATGGGCTTCGTCCATCCCGTGCACGAGGGCCTCTTGAAGCTGCTCTCGGTCGAGCTCGACCCGCGCGGCAATGTCAAGGCCAACACGCTGGACTACCAGACCTCGCGCCCCAACGTGTTCTCCGCGGGCGACATGCGGAGAGGCCAATCGCTGGTGGTGTGGGCGATCCGCGAAGGCCGGCTGTGCGCACGGTCGATCGACACGTTCCTGATGGGGAAGACGGACCTGCCGCGGTAGGTGACCCCGTCATTCCGGGGCGAGCGAAGCGCGAGCCCGGAATCCATCTAACCACCTACGCCGACGCTCGATGGATTCCGGGTTCGCGCCAAATGGCGCGCCCCGGAATGACAATCGGAGAGAGTGGTGGCCTTCGGCTTCGTCTGACGGGACGCGCAAGCAGGCGCCCCTAATTCTGCAGCCTCACCCCGACCAGCACCACCGTCCCCTGCGAGCTCGAGCCCGCCACGCTCGACTCCAGGATGTCGTGGCGCAGCGTGCCCTTGACCCAGATGTTGCGGTTGAGCTTGTAGATCAGGTTGCTTTCGAACGAGTAGGTCTTGTCGTTGCGGTTCTGGCCCTGGTAGTCGAGCGTGCCATAGGTGAACTTGCCGATGCCGGTGAGCCAGCGGCGGAAGTCGTGGTCGACTTCGGCGGAGTAAGTGCGCACCAGGACGCCGGAGGAGCCGGCGACCGTGGTCTCGGCGATCTGCGTGTCGGTGAAGAACTTCACCGTGGTCAGCCCGCTCGCATTCCAGATCAGCGAGCCCGTGGTGAGAAAGCCTGCGAGCTGGCTGAGGCGCGGGTCGGTGTAGTTGCGCGCGGCATAGCCGACCGAGATCTCGCCGGTGAGGATGCGCGAGAATTCGAAGGACGAACCGACCTTGGCGTAGCCGCCGTTTGAATCGCGGAAGTAGCCGTTGCGGTCGGCGGCCTGGTCGTGGACGCGGGTGTCGCCCTGAATCTCGACGAACGGCTTCAGTCCCGGCTTCAGATCGTAGGAGAAACGCCCGACGCCGCCATACTGATTGAAGTTACGGTCGTCGTTGCTGAAGGTCGAGCCGTCGGTGAGCTTTGAATCCGTATAGGCGGTGCGATCGACGGTGGCGCCGGCGGCGACCTGGAAGCGATTGAAGGTCTGGTCGAAGCCGACCGTGGTGCCGTAAGCGGCATAAACCGGATATCTTTGCAGGCCGGCCTGCACGTTCGGGCTGCCGGGATTGTCGGTGGCGAGGCGCAGGCGCAGCTGCGAGGTCAGCTTGAGGTCGCGGTCGACGTCGAGCCGGCCGTCGACATGGCCGGTGAAATCCGGGCGGTTGGCCTCGACCGGTGAAGGCGAGGCAAGACCGTTGATCGTCGCCGGCATGTTGTTGGTGTAGCCGGAGAACGAGCCGCGCAGGTCGGCCACCAGCGCGTGGCGCTCCCAGTCGGACATCACCAGGAGATCCGGTGCAACGACGTAGACCGGCGATCCGACCGGCCTGTTGAGGCGCGTCGGATTGGTGTCGTAGCCGGTGGAGAGCTCGAGCCCGCCCTTGATCAGGAAGCTGCCGGCATAGTCGCCGACGGCTCCGAACGGATCGTCATCGGCCTTGAGGCGGCGGCGCAGCGGCTGGCCCGGCACGGTGCCCGCCATCGCCGCCGGCACCGGCGCCTTGTTCGCGGACGCAGACGGCGGCGGTGCAATCTTCGGCAGGCCGAGTGTGGGCGGCGGCGGCGCCGTGGTCGGCACCGGCGAGCCGGGACCGGCCGCGCGCTTCGGCTTCGGCTGGCCGGGATAGAGCTTGGGCTGCTGCCGCTTGCGGTTGAGCGAGTCGTAGCCGGAGCCGCTCGCGCCGGTGGCGGCGGGAAGGCCATAGGTCGGGACCTGGCCGATGCGGGAGGCCGCCGGCTTCTCGCGCGCCTTGCGCGGATCGGCACTGGGATCGGGCAGCGCCGGCAACGCGTCCGACGGCGCCTGCGGCACGCCCGCCGTGCGACGGGTCGGCAGCGTCTCGGGCGAGGCGAAGCCGCCACGGGTGGGATTGAACAGATCGGGCGTGAGGCTCTGGGCGGCCGCGGGGGTAGTTTCGAGGGCCGTCAGCGCAAGGCAGGGGACAAGACACGGCAAAGCCGCGCGCAGGAATTGCGCGCGTTTGCTCCGGCCGGTGCCAGGAGACGACCCCACGATGGAATAACTCCAACGAAATCAAACACTTTCACGATCGCACCCACCGCTGGCGGGAACCATCGTTAATGGAGTTAAAACAATTATGGTTAATGACCGGTTGAGGGCCGAAGCCGGCGCGTCGCCTCCGGAGCCCCGGCGTGCTAATGAGGCGCCGACGGGCGAACGCCCCCTCCTCCCTGGACCAGAGCATGCCGAGTTCGAAACCGCTGATGACCGCATCATCCGGCCCCCTCCCCGACAGCGTCGAATCCGCGCTCCGCACCCTGGAGACGGAGAGCGGCGGCATCAACGCGCTCGCAGCCGCCCTGCGCGGCCCGCTGGGCGAGACCTTTGCCAGGGCGGTCGAACTGATCCGCAACGCCAAGGGCCGCGTCATCGTCACCGGGCTCGGCAAATCAGGCCATATGGGGCGCAAGATCGCCGCGACGCTGGCCTCGACCGGGACGCCCGCCTTCTTCGTGCACGCCGCCGAGGCCGGCCATGGCGATCTCGGCATGATCACCACCGACGACGTCATCATGGCGCTGTCCTGGTCCGGCGAGCAGCCGGAGATGAAGAACCTCGTCAACTATTCGGCGCGCTTCGCCATTCCGATGATCGCGGTGACCTCGAACGCGTCGTCGTCGCTGGGCCAGGCCGCCGACATTGTCATCGAGTTGCCGAAGGCGCGCGAGGCCTGCCCGCACAATCTGGCGCCGACCACCTCGACGCTGATGCAGGCCGCGATCGGCGACGCGCTCGCGATCGCGCTGCTCGAAGGCCGCGGCTTCACCGCGCTGGAGTTCGCGCATTTCCACCCCGGCGGCAAGCTGGGCGCGATGCTGAAATTCGTCCGCGACTACATGCGCACCGGCGCCGAAATCCCGGTCAAGCCGCTCGGCACCAAGATGTCGGACGCGGTGATCGAGATGTCGGCCAAGGGCCTCGGGTGCGTCTGCATCGTCAATGAGGCCGGCGGCATCGCGGGCATCATCACCGACGGCGATCTGCGCCGCCACATCAACATGCGGCCCGACCTGCTGACGATGGCGGTCGACGACATCATGACCAGGCAGCCGAAGACGGTGCCGCCCTCGATGCTCGCCACCGAGATGATCGAGGTGCTGAACACCCGCAAGATCACGACGCTCGTCGTCACCGAGGCGGGCAAGGTGGTCGGCATCGTGCATCTGCACGACCTGCTGCGGGCGGGCGTGGCATAAGGCACGCGGCCTCTTCCCGCGCCGTCATTCCGGGGCGCGCCCGCTTGGGCGCGAGCCCGGAATCCATTCATCTCCGAAGGCGCTGCACGATGGATTCCGGGCTCACGCTTCGCGTGCCCCGGAATGACGGCGCAGGGTTCATTGCGGAAACCGCGCGGCCTTCTCCTCCAGCGGCAAATGCAGCCCGTTCGCCAGATACGACACCGTGCGATAGAAGCCGCACAGCAGCATGATCTCGAGGATCTGCGCCTCGTCGTAATGCGTCGACAGCGCCGCGAATTCCTCGTCACCCAGCGTCGCTCGATGATGTAGCGCGTCGACGGCTGCGATCAGGGCCTGCTCCGCCGGTGACCAGCAGGCCGACATCGCATCGCCGTGCACGGTCGCGCGCACCTCCTCCTCGGTGAGCTTCGCCGGCGCGGCGAAGACGGCGACATGCACGCCCCATTCATATTCGCACTTGTTCAGCGCACAGGTGCGGTCGATGACGATCTCGCGCTGGCGCAGCGAGAGCGGGCCGGGATCGAGCAAGCCGCCGGCGCGAAACTTGTCCCAGGCGCGGCCGTGGCCCGCCATCACCCGGAACAGCAGCAGCGGCGGCGCGCCGCGCATGATGCGGTCGAACTGCGCCTGGATATCCGGGGGATAAGGCGGGGTGAGCGGCGCAATGCGCGGCATGGATGGGGACATCAGCCGTCCTTCGTTGCTACAATTAACGTAGCATGACGCTACATTATTTGTAGCAAACCGCAAGAGGGCAGGATGGCCAAGCAGGCAGACACGAGGACGCCCCGGGTCCGGGGATCGCGCACCGGACGGCCGATCATGGCGCTGCTCGACCTGCTCGGCCGGCGCTGGAGCCTGCGGATATTGTGGGAATTGCGCGGCGGGCCCCTCACCTCCCGCGCATTGCGCACCGCCTGCGACGAGGCCTCGCCGACGGTGCTGCAGGCACGGCTGACGGAGCTGCGCGAGGCCGGATTCGTCGAGCTTGGCGAAGGCGGAGGTTATGGGCTGACGGCGCTGGGACGGGACCTCTGCGAGATGGTCATGCCGCTGCACCGCTTTGCGGAGCGGTGGAAGAGGTAGTGCCTCGCTTACCCTCCCCTGGAGGGTAAGCGAAGCTACGCCGCGGCGACCGTCAGGTTGGCACCATCCACCTGCACCACCTTCACCCGCGTTCCCGCGGGCGTGTCGGGGCCTGCCACGCGCCACACCGTGTCGCCGATGCGCATGGTGCCGCTGCCGTCGATGATCGGCTTCTCCAGCGTGAACTCACGCCCGAGCAAGGCCTCGGCGCGCTTGTTGAGGAAGGGGCTGGCGCTCGCATCCGGCTTCGGCCGGGCCAGGCGGCGCCACACCGGCACGGCAGCGGCGGCGAACACAGCGAACATCACCAGCTGCAGCTGCCAGGACGTGGTCACGGCGAACGAGATCAACCCCACCAGCAGCGCGGCGAGCCCAAGCCAGAGCAGGAATATGCCCGGCGCCAGCACCTCCAGCGCCATCAGGATGAAGCCGAAGATCAGCCAGTTCCAGGTGCCGAGCGATACGAACATGTCGGTCATGACGCGACCTTCCATCATTGGCGCAGGCCCTGGCGAAGGGTCATGCGCCGGTGACTATCCCTGCCGCGGCGGCACCGCCGGCGGCGTGCCGCCGGTCGGAGGCACCGAGCCGGGGCGGCGAGCGGCAGCGGACCCCGAGGCCGCGCTCTCGCCGAACGTCGCCTTGGCGATCTCGCCGATGCCGGCGAGCGAACCGAGCATACTCGTGGCCTCGATCGGCAGCATGATGATCTTCTGGTTCGGCGCCTCCGCAAACTGGCCGAACGCCTTGATATATTTGTCGGCGATGAAATAGTTCAACGCGGCGACGTCGCCCTTGGCAATGGCTTCGCTCACCATCTGCGTGGCCTTCGCTTCCGCCTCCGCCGAACGTTCGCGTGCCTCGGCGTCGCGGAACGCGGCTTCCTTGCGGCCTTCGGCCTGCAGGATCTGGCCCTGCTTGGCGCCCTCGGCGCGCAGGATCTCGGACTGGCGCTGGCCTTCGGCCGCCAGGATGTCGGCGCGCTTGACGCGCTCGGCCTTCATCTGACGGCCCATGGCCTCGACAAGGTCGGCGGGCGGCACGATATCCTTGATCTCGATGCGGTTGACCTTGAGGCCCCAGGGCGAGACCGCGGCATCGACAACGCGCAGCAGGCGCTCGTTGATCTCGTCGCGATGCGACAGCACCTGGTCGAGATCCATCGCGCCCATCACCGAGCGGATGTTGGTCATGGTCAGCACGGTGATGGCCTGGGTCAGGTTGGAGACCTCGTAGCTGGCTTTCGCGGCGTCGAACACCTGGTAGAAAGCAACGCCGTCCACCGTCACGGTGGCGTTGTCCTTGGTGATCACTTCCTGCTCTGGAATGTCGATCACCTGCTCCATCATGTTGATCTTGCGCCCGACGCGATCGAAATAGGGCACGATCAGATTGAGGCCGGGGCTCAGGGTCTGCGTGTATTTGCCGAACCGCTCGATGGTCCAGTCATAGCCCTGCGGCACCGTCTTCACGCCGGCCACCAGCGTGACGATGACGAGCAAGACGAGAACAATCGCGAAAATATCGAAACCGCTCATATTTCCTCCAAGCCGGAAAGGATGTCGGGAAAAGGCCCTTTCCGGCGCTGTCATTGGTCGGGATCACGACCATACCGGTTCAGCGGTCGCGCGTAACGTTGGCATCAGTGCAAATCTGCACAAGACGGACGGAGGGGAATGGCGGCGATTATGTAGTTTGGAGGAAGGCTCCTAAAGGATGCGGAAGCAAACCTAGCGGCAAGGGTTAATATTGCGGCGCAGGGCGCCTGTCATATCCAGCCCTGGAGCTCGCGCAGCACCAGGCTGCGAATCACGTCCATGCCGGGCCGGCTGTCGTTGAGGCAGGGGATCGCGGAAAACTGCTCGCCGCCATTGTGCTTGAAGATCTCGGCGTTCTCCTGCGCGATCTCCTCCAGCGTCTCCAGGCAGTCGGCGGAAAAGCCCGGCGTCACCACCGCGATGCGGCGCACGCCTTCCTTGGCGAGCCGCTCCATGGTCTTGTCGGTATAGGGCTGCAGCCACTCGGCATTGCCGAAGCGCGACTGGAAGGTCAGCAGCAGCTTCGTCTCGTCCATGCCGAGCCGGCGGCGCAGCGCCTCGGTGGTGGCGATGCAGTGCTGCTGATAGGGGTCGCCCTTCTCGACATAGGATTTCGGCATGCCGTGGAAGGAGGCCACGATCAGCTCCGGCTTGAACGGCAGGCTCGCCAGATGGGTCTCGATCGAGCTCGCGAGCGCCTCGATATAGGCCGCGTCCTCATAATAGGGCGGCGTCACCCGCAGCGTCGGCTGGTTGCGCAGGCGCGCGAGCACGCGGAACACTTCGTCGCAGACGGTCGCCGAGGTCGAGGCGGAGTATTGCGGATAGAGCGGAACAGCCAGGATGCGCTCGCAGCCTTTCGCGATCAGCGCGTCGATGCCTGACTTGATGGACGGATTGCCGTAGCGCATCGCCCAGTCCACCACGACGTGGGCGTAGTCGGACAGCGAGGCCGCCAGCTTGTCGGCTTGCGACCGCGTGATGGTCTTCAGGGGCGACTCGTTCTTCTCGGTGTTCCAGATCTTCTGGTAGTCGAGCGCCTTGGTGCGGGGACGGCTGCGCAGGATGATGCCGTTCAGCACGGCCTTCCAGATCAGGCCCTGGTCCTCGATGACGCGGGCGTCACTGAGGAATTCCTTGAGGTAAACCCGCACGCCCGGCGCATCGGCGGTGTCGGGCGTGCCGAGATTGACCAGGAGCACGCCGACGCGCGGCAAGGCGGATTGAGCGGCTGGTCTTCCGGTCTCGATGGGGACGACGCTGGTCATGGCTGTGTGGGTCGCGCTTTGGTTCGAACTTGTCAAGATGAGGCCGATTTCGTTAGGGTCGCACCCAGGCCGAGGAACGACGATGACACTCGCGGAATGGTGCGTCTTTGGAGCGCTGCTGCTCTATCTGTCTACGATCGCCGCGGTCAAATGGATCAGGTTTCGCCGCTTCGACAATTCCCGGCCGCGCGACCCCGCCTTCTACGAGGACCCTCTCTCGCAGCGCGCGCTCGGCGCGCACCAGAACGGCATCGAGACCTTCCCGTTCTTCGCCTTCGCGGTGCTGCTCGCCGAATACCGAGAGTCGCCGCAACGCCTCATCGACGAACTCGCGGCCCTCTTCCTCATCGTCCGCCTCGCCTATGTGCTGACCTATCTCGGCAACCGACCGACGCTGCGCTCGATCCTCTGGACCGTCGGCTTTGCGATCAATCTCGGGATCTTCTTCATGCCGGCCCTGAAGCGGTTCCTGCCGGTGTGAGGTCTCTCGCCGCCAGATGCCGCTCCCGCGTCGCAATCAGCGCCCGCATGGATGCCGGGATCGTGACGGGACGGTGGGTCTCCTGGTTGGTGTAGACCCAGACGATCTCGCCGGTCACCAGCGCCTCCGTGCCGCCCTTCAGGAAGATGGCGAGCTCGAAGACGAGACTGGAATTGCCGATCCGCGCCACGCGCACGCCGACGTCCAGCTCCCAGTCGAAGCGGACCGGCGCCTTGTATTCGATGACGGACTTGACGACGTGGAAATCGATGCCGCTCGCCTGAGCGTCGGCATATTGGTCGAAGCCGAGCGCGCGGAAATATTCGGTGATGGCGGTGTCGAAATAGGTCAGGTAATGCGCGTTGAAGACGACGCCTTGGCCATCAATCTCGGAATAGCGCACCCGGAACGGATGAAAGAACCAGAAAGTATCGCGCGACATCGAACCCCCCCAGGACATTCTTGTTGGTTTGACCGACTGAATAGCGGACCGGAGGGACTTGGCAAAGGCGGAGCTACGACGCTGCGCCTGCGCCTTTACCCTCCCCCTCCAGGGGAGGGTAAGAAAGAGTGCCTCAAAAACACGTCGTCCGCTCGGCGGCGATGTAGCCGAACAACAGGCCCGCGCCGAACAGCAGCACGACGCCGGCGGCCGCGAATTCGATGCCGCGCATGAACAGTGCGCCACCGCCGTCGCGCCCGGCGCTGAGGCGCGCGGCGATGTCCTTGGCGGAGACGGCGACGACCGCGATCGCCGCGACCGTAATCGCGGTGCCGAGCCCCATCAGGAAGGTCGCGGCGATACCGGCCCAGAACAGGCCCTGGGCGAGCGCGAACACCAGCACCAGGATGGCGCCGGAGCAGGGACGGATGCCGACGGTGAGGATTGCGGCAAAACCACGCCGCCAGCCGCCGGGACCGGAGAGCTCGCTCGGCGGGGGGCCGTGGGAATGGCCGCAATGCTCGTCATGGACATGGTCATGACCGTGATGGGCATGGGCGTGCGCATGGCCGTGATCGTGGTGATGATCGTGACCGTGGCCGTGATGATCGTGGGCATCGTGATGATGGTGATGATCATGATGGTGCGGCACGCCGGCGATCGCCGGCACCGGCTGGGCCGCCTGCAGCGCCCGGATGAAGGTGCGACCCTTGACCCAGACCAGGCGCAGCCCGAACAGCGCGATCAGGGCGTAGCTCGCGATCTCGATCACCCCTTCCGCCTTGCACATGGTCTTGGCGGTCGCATTCAGGACCCAGGCCGAGATGCCGACGATGAGGATCGCCACCAGCGACTGCATCAGCGCCGAGGCGAACGACAGCGCGATGCCGCGCCGCGCGGTCTCGCGGTTGGCGACGAGATATGACGCGATCACCGCCTTGCCGTGGCCGGGGCCGGCGGCGTGGAAGATGCCGTAGGCGAACGAGATGAAGAGCAGCGTCCACACCGCCGAGCCGTCGGACTTCGCGGCGCGGATCGTGGACGACATCTGCCGATAGAATTCCGACTGCTTGGCCAGCAGCCAGCCGATGATGCCGCTGGCTTCGGGCTGGGCCGCCTGCGCCGGGCGCGGCGCGCCGAACGGATTCTGCGCGAGGACGTGATGGAGCGCGGCATCGGCCACGCTGATCGCCAGCAGGACGGAGGCGCCGGCGAGCAGCCAGCGGGCAAGCGGAGGGAGTGGCGGCTTCAAGGGCAATCCACCGTGATCTTGTTGGCGAACATCGCGCCGAAATTGGTGTTCTCGCCGTTCATGAAGGTCTGCTCGTTGAGCTTCTGGGCGGTCGCGGTGCCGTCGCCCGGCCGGTCAAGCTTCATCTGGCAGCCGGCGGGCGCGCCGACCAGCTTGACCGGGTGGTCCTTGGCCATCTTGAAGTCGATGAAGAAGGAACGGTCGTACACTTCGAGCACCAGCTGCTTGGGCTTGACCGGGTTCTTCAGCGGCAGCGTGAAGTGCAGGGTCAGGACCGTATCCTTGTAGTCGAGGAAATAGTCGACCGGCTCCTGGAATCGCTCCTTCTTGCCGTCCGCTCGCGCGAAGGTGAAGTAGGCATATTCCTTCAGCGACTCCACATTGGTCTGCGCCAACGGCTCCAGCTCCTCGCGCGTATAGGCGCCCTTGGTCTTGCTCTCGAGCCCCTGCACCGCATAGGTCGAGAACATGTCGTCGAAGGTCCAGGCGTGGCGGACGCCGGTGATGGTGCCGTCCGCAGCATAAAGCAGCTCGCTGGTGGCGGTGATCCAGACATGCGGATGCGCGCTCGCCGCGCCGGCGGCGAGGGAGAGGCCAGCGGCCAGCAGCAGTCCAGACAGACGGCGCATCGTCGTTCCCATCAGGCAGCCTTGGCGTTGTCGAGCAGGCCGCGCCGGCGCAGCAGCGCGTCGGGTTCCGGCGGGCGGCCGCGGAAGGCCTCATAGGCGGCTTCCGGATCGAGCGATCCGCCCGAGGCGTAGATGTCGTCGTGCAGGCGTTTTGCCACGGCGGGATCGAAGATGTCCCCGGCCTCCTCGAATGCGCCGAAGGCGTCGGCGTCCATCACCTCGGACCACATGTAGCTGTAATAGCCGGCGGCGTAATGATCTCCGGTGAAGATGTGGCCGAACTGCGTCGGGCGGTGACGCAGCGCGATCTCCTCGGGCATGCCGATCTTCTCCAGCTCGCGGCGCTCGAAGGCGCGGACATCCTGCGCGGCCGCGGCCGGCTGGGTGTGGAATTCGAGGTCGATCAGCGCCGAGGACACGAACTCGACCGTGGCAAAGCCCTGGTTGAACTTGCGCGCGGCAAGGAAGCGCTGGAGCAGGTCGTCCGGCAGCGGCTCGCCGGTCTGGTAGTGGCGGGCGAATTTCTGCAGCACCTCGGGCCGCTCCTGCCAGTGCTCGTAGAGCTGCGACGGCAGCTCGACGAAATCGGTGAACACGGAGGTGCCCGACAGCGACGGATAGGTCACGTTGGAGAGCATGCCGTGCAGGCCGTGGCCGAACTCGTGGAACAGGGTGCGGGCATCGTCGGGCGACAGCAGCGAGGGCTCGCCATCGGCGCCCTTGGCGAAATTGCAGATGTTGAGAACCAGCGGCGCGACCTCGCCGTCGAGCTTCTGCTGGTCGCGCAGCGAGGTCATCCAGGCGCCGGAGCGCTTCGACGGCCGGGCGAAGTAGTCGCCGTAGAACAGTGCCTTGTGCTTGCCGTCCCTGTCCTTCATCTCCCAGACCCGGACGTCGGGGTGCCAGACCGGAACGTCCTTGCGCTCCTCGAAGGTGACGCCGAACAGGCGCGTGGCGCAGTCGAAGGCGGCGGCGATCATGTGGTCGAGCGCGAGGTACGGCTTGATCGCGGAATCGTCGAAATTGGCGCGCTGAAGACGCAGCTTCTCGGCATAGAAGCGCCAGTCCCAGGGGGCGAGCTTGAAATTGCCGCCCTCCGCCGTGATCAGCGCCTGCATCTCGTCGCGATCGGCAAGCGCCCGGGCGCGCGCCGGCTTCCAGACCCGCTCCAGCAGGCCCCGCACCGCGTCGGGCGTCTTGGCCATGGAATCCTCGAGCCGGTAGGCGGCGTAGGTCGGATAGCCCAGGAGGTTCGCGCTCTCCTCGCGCAGCTTCAGGATCTCGACGATGGTTGCGTTGTTGTCGTTGGCGTTGCCGTTGTCGCCGCGGGCGATGAAGGCCTTGTAGACCTTCTCGCGCAGGTCGCGCCGGGCCGAGCTCTTCAGGAACTGTTCGACCGAGGAACGCGACAGCGTGACGATGGCCTTGCCGTCCATGCCGCGCTCTTCCGCCGCAGCCTTGGCGGCGGCGACGAAGCTCTCCGGCAGGCCCTGGCGGTCGGCCTCGCCAAGCTCCATGACCCAGTCCTGCTCGTCGCCGAGCAGATGATGGCTGAAGCCGGTGCCGAGCTGGGCGAGCCTCTCGTTGATCTCGGCCATCCGGGTCTTGGCCTCCTCGGACAGGCCGGCGCCGGCGCGGTGGAAGCGGGTGTAGGTGCGCTCCAGCAGGCGAAGCTGCTCGGGCGAAAGACCGAGATTGGCGCGGTTCTCATGCAGCTGGGCGATGCGACCAAACAGCACGGCATTCATCATGATCGGATTCCAGTGCCGCGCCATCCGCAAGGAGACCTCCTTGTCGATCTCCAGGATGGCCGGATTGGAATGCGCCGAGACGAGGTCGTAGAACACTGCCGCGACCTTGCTCAGCAGCTTGCCTGAGCGCTCCAGCGCCGTGATGGTGTTGGCGAAGTCTGGCGCGGCCGGATCGTTGGTGATCGCCGCGATCTCGGCGGAATGGTCGGCGAAGGCCTGCTCGAACGCCGGCAGGAAGTGCTCCGTCCTGATCTCGTCGAAGGGCGGGGTCGCAAACGGCGTCACCCAGGCCTTCAGCAGCGGATTGGTCTCGGAGTCCGTAATTTGGCGGGGTTCTGACATCGCAAGTCCCGGTTTTCATGGCTCGATTGTTGCGGCCAGCTATAGCACGCGATGGGGCTTTTTTGGGCCATTTGGCCTTGCTCCCGGCCGCCTTTTCGAGGAGATTGCGCCCCTCGATGGACCACGGACCCCTTAAGCTCATGAACGCGCCTTCCTCGTCTTCCCGTCAGATCGTCTGGCCCAGCGTCATCACCGTAATCAGCGCCGCCATCCTGATCGGCGCCGAAGTGTTCGGCGCGGCGTTCGCCGGCGGCTGGGCGCTCGCGATCCTGTTCGGGCTCGGCGACCAGGGCGCTCACATCCTGCAGGCCGTGCTGTTCGCACTCGGCGTGCTCGTGATGACGGCCTTCATCCGCGCGGCTCAGCGCATCGAGCCCTTCACGAAGCGCGGCTGACGCGTCTCGCGCGAGAGAGACGCGCGCGCTGCGGAAAACTTAACGCGCGTTCACCTTCCGCGTCGCTCGCGCAACACTGCGCAAGCAGATGTTAGGCAATTCTGTTCGCAGCCTAAAAAAATTCTTGCGAAGCCGAGTCAAAACACTTATGTGCGGACTTGCCCAATTTCGCACGTGCCTGTGGTCGTGTGTCAGTCGGTAGGTATCCGGACAAGAGGCCGGACAGCCGCCAAGGGGTGAAGAAGCCGAGGGGCTCTTCGGAAGTGTGGAAGTCGGAAGGCCGAGGTCGCAAGACTCGCAGGTCGGACGACAAAGCAAACCCGGAGTGCCCAGCATCTCTCTCAAAGGGATGCCATGTCGAAGGTGACTTCGCTCTTTGCAACCGTGACTGGCAGCCGGAGGCGAACCGGCGCACCCCGCTCTCAACGGGGGACGCGACTTAAAGCAACGACGGATCGGGCTTTTTTGGTCTCTACCGGCAGTCCAACGCCGGCGCGGGCTACTGAAAAGGCTTGTCCTTCATTGCCAGGTGTGCGGGCGGGAACACTCCCAACCAATCCACGGCAGCACAGTCTGGTTTGAGTCTTTTGGCTTCGTCGCGCCTCCATCGCGCGATCCGGCCAGAGCACTCTTATCCGGCGTCATGTTTTGAACGGGCCCGTCGCTGGGCCGTTTGGGAGAGTGCCATGACCGAACGTATCCAGGAATTCCTGCGCAACCGCCGCAAGGATGGCCTCGACACCGAGCCGTGCCTCGTCGTCGACCTCGAGGTCGTGCGCGACAATTACCAGAGCTTCGCCAAGGCGCTGCCCGACAGCCGCGTGTTCTATGCCGTCAAGGCGAACCCGGCGCCGGAAGTGCTGGCCCTGCTCGCCTCGATGGGCTCCTGCTTCGACACCGCGACGGTCGCCGAGATCGAGATGGCGCTGGCTGCGGGTGCGACGCCCGACCGCATCTCCTTCGGCAACACGATCAAGAAGGAGCGCGACATCGCGCGCGCCTTCGCGCTCGGCATCCGGCTGTTCGCGGTCGATTGCGCTGCCGAGGTCGAGAAGGTCGCCCGTGCCGCCCCCGGCGCGAAGGTGTTCTGCCGCATCCTCTATGACTGCGCCGGCGCCGAATGGCCGCTGTCGCGCAAGTTCGGCTGCGACCCGGAGATGGCGGTCGAGGTGCTCGACCTCGCCAAGCGCCTTCGGCTGGAGCCGTGCGGCATCTCCTTCCATGTCGGCTCGCAGCAGCGCAAGGTGAAGGCGTGGGACCGTGCGCTGGCGATGGCCTCGCAGGTGTTCCGCGACTGCGCCGAGCGCGGCATCAACCTGACCATGGTCAACATGGGCGGCGGGTTCCCGACCAAGTACCTGAAGGACGTGCCGCCGGTCGTCACCTACGGCCGCTCGATCTTCCGCGCGCTGCGCAAGCACTTCGGCAACCAGATCCCGGAGACCATCATCGAGCCGGGCCGCGGCATGGTGGGCAATGCCGGCATCATCGAGTCCGAGGTCGTGCTCATCTCGAAGAAGAGCGACGAGGACGAGGTGCGCTGGGTGTACCTGGACATCGGCAAGTTCGGCGGTCTCGCCGAGACCATGGACGAGTCGATCCGTTACGCCATCCGCACCCGTCACGACGGCGCGGACATGACGCCGTGCGTGCTGGCGGGGCCGACCTGTGATAGCGCCGACGTGCTGTACGAGAAGAACCCCTATCCGCTCCCGGTCACGCTCGAGATCGGCGACAAGGTTCTGATCGAGGGCACCGGGGCCTATACGTCGACCTACTCGTCGGTGGCCTTCAACGGCATCCCGCCGCTGAAGACGTACCACATCTGATCCGCCTCTCTGTTCGAGAGGCCTGACGAACCCGGGAGCCGGCTTGCCGGCTCCCTCCCTGACATCTCGATCTGACGACGTCTTGGACCGGCGTGCTGCTCGCACGTCCGTTCAAGCGGGGACTGACGCGCCATGACTGCTTTTCGGAAGCCACAGATCGCCCTCACCTCGAAAGCCGCTCCGTTTGCGATCCGCAGCGAGCGTGCCGTCGACGTCGCCGCCCGTGAGGCGCTGCTGGATGCCTGCTTTGGCGAGGACCGCCATGGCCGCACCTGCCAGCGCCTGCGCGACGGACGCGCGCCTGCCGCAGGCCTCGCCCTGTCGGCTATGCGCGAGGGCAAGCTCGTGGGAACCGTGCGGCTGTGGCACGTCAGCGCCGGAGGCAGGCCCGCGCTGGTCCTCGGACCGCTCGCGGTCGATCCTGCCTGCCGCGAGCTCGGGATCGGCGCCGCGCTGATGCATCAAGCGCTGGCCGCCGCCCGGGCGCGCGGCCATGCAGCCGTGATCCTGCTCGGCGATGCCGCCTATTACGCCCGCTTCGGCTTCTCGGCGGACAAGACGGCTGAGCTTGCGTTGCCCGGCCCGTTCGAGCGCGACCGCCTGCTGGCGATCGAGTTCGCCGAGGGTGCGCTGGACGGCGCCACCGGGATGATCGTCCCGACCGGCACGGCCCTGCCCAAACGGAGGTCGGTTCGCGCGCCTGTGGCGCGCGCGGCCTGAGGGATCGCTTCCATCGCGACGACCCAAGCCGCGCTGAGCGGCAACGCCGGGCCGCGCCCGCGCCACGCCCGTTCCTTTGGGGTTGCGCAGGCGCCGGAAACGCCCTTTAACCCCGCGAAACATCCTTCAGTCGAGGCCCCAACCATGCCCCGTCGCCTGATCTCCACCGGCTCTCCGCTCGAGAAGACCGTCGGCTACAGCCGCGCCGTGATCGACGGCGATTTCGCCTTCGTGGCGGGAACCACCGGCTATGACTACAGCACGATGACGATGCCGGCCGACGTCACGAGCCAGTCACGCAACTGCTTCAAGACCATCGAAGCCGCCCTGAAGGAGGGTGGCTTCGAGATGGCCGATATCGTCCGTGCGACCTACTACGTCACCGACCCCAGCTACATCGACGACCACTTCGCCGTCTGCGGCGCGGTTCTCGGCGAGATCAGGCCGGCTGCGACCTTGCTGGTCGTCAGCGCCCTCGCCAAGCCCGAGATGAAGGTCGAGATCGAAGTCACCGCCAAGCGCCGCAGCGTCTAACAAGCGCCGCAGCGCCTGATCCACCCACCCTTGCCTGCCAGCACGTTCCGGAGAAACCGTCCCATGAGCCCTCCCTCGCAGATCTACGCGAAGATCACCGGTCCCATCGTCATGGTCGGCTTCGGCTCCATCGGCAAAGGCACGCTGCCGCTGATCGAGCGGCATCTCGATTACGACAAGTCGCGCGTCACCGTGATCGATCCCAAGGACGAGGGCCGCAAGGCGCATTGCGAGAAGCACAATGTCCGCTTCATCCAGAAGGCCGTGACCAAGGAGAATTATCGCGAATTGCTGTCTCCGCTGCTCACCGAAGGCGGCGGCCAGGGCTTTTGCGTCAATCTCTCGGTCGACACCGGCTCGACCGACATCATGGAGCTCTGCAACGAGCTCGGCGCGCTCTACATCGATACCGTCAACGAACCCTGGCTCGGCTTCTATTTCGATTCGTCGAAGGGCCCGGAGGCGCGCTCCAACTACGCCCTTCGCGAAGTGACGCTGGCGGCCAAGAAGGCGCGCCCCGCAGGCTCGACCACGGCCGTCTCCTGCTGCGGCGCCAATCCCGGCATGGTTTCCTTCTTCGTCAAGCAGGCGCTGCTCAACGTCGCCGCGGATCTGAAGCTCAATGCCCCCAAGCCGAAGACCAAGGCCGAATGGGCGGATCTGATGCGGCAGGCCGGCATCAAGGGTATCCACATCGCCGAGCGCGACACCCAGCGCTCCAAGAAGCCGAAGGAGCCCGACGTCTTCGTCAACACCTGGTCGGTGGAAGGTTTTCTCTCGGAGGGCATGCAGCCGTCGGAGCTCGGCTGGGGCACCCACGAGAAATGGATGCCCGAGAATGCGCATGGCCACGAAGCCGGCTGCGGCGCCGCCATCTACCTGATGCAACCGGGCGCCAATACGCGCGTGCGCACCTGGTGCCCGACCCGTGGCGCGCAATACGGCTTCCTCGTCACCCACAACGAGTCGATCTCGATCGCCGATTACTTCACGGTGCGTGACGCATCAGGCACGGCGATCTACCGGCCGACCTGCCACTACGCCTATCATCCGGCCGACGACGCCGTGCTGTCGCTGCATGAGCTGTTCGGCCGCGCCGGCAAGATGCAGGAGAAGCACCACATCCTCGAAGAGGACGAGATCGTCGACGGCATCGACGAGCTCGGCGTGCTGCTGTTCGGCCACGACAAGAATGCCTATTGGTACGGCTCGCAGCTTTCCATCGAGGAGACCCGCGAGCTCGCGCCCTACCAGAACGCCACCGCGCTGCAAGTGACCTCCGCCGTGCTCGGCGGCATGGTGTGGGCGCTTGAGAATCCGAACGAGGGCATCGTCGAGGCCGACGAGATGGATTTCGACCGTCTCCTGGAGATCCAGCTGCCCTATCTCGGCCCGGTGAAGGGTTTCTACACCGACTGGACGCCGCTGACGGACCGCCCGGGACTGTTCCCGGAGGACATCGACACGTCTGATCCGTGGCAGTTCAGGAACATCCTGGTGCGGTAAAGGACCTCGCTGGCAAAAATAGCGAAAACAACCCCATGCACAGTAGCCAAGCCTTTGAGCGGGCGGCTATTTCGGATTACCCAAAAGCCGCTTAACGCATCGGGAAAAACAAGTGGCAGGCTGGCATCATGCCGAGCTGCCGTCAGCGACAGCGCGGACGGGCTCGACGTCGAAGGCCTGCGTCCGTCAGCCTACTGGAGGAGAACGGGCAGATTGAGCGGGCCGCGGAAACCGAAGCCTTGCCAGCGGACGCTCGCCGGATCAGGCAGGGTCATACGGGGGAAGCGGTCGAACAGCATCGGCAGAAGGATGGCGCCAACCGTCCGCCGAGAAAGGTGCGCGCCCGCGCAGTGATGCGGGCCGTTGCCGAAGGCTTGATGAGGATTGGGTTCGCGCAACGCGTCGTAGCGCTCGCCATCCTCGAAGACCTCCTCGTCCCGGTTGGCTGAGGCCTGTATTGTCATCACCGTGTCGCCCTTCGGGATGAAGCAGCCGCGAATCTCGGTGTCTTCCATGACGAGCCGCGAACTGGCCTGGATCGGCGCCACCCATCGTACGCCTTCCTCGAAAGCGGATCGCCATTTGCCGCCTTCCCGGACGGCTTCAAGCTGGTCCGGGTTGGTCAGCAAGCCGTAGATGATCGTCAGCAGAGCGTCACGCGGCTCGTTGATGCCGCCCCCGATCGCGATCTTGACGTTGGCAATCATCTGACTTTCGGCGATCGGGTTTGCTGCGTTCACCATGAAGGACAGCGCTGAGGAATCCTGTTCGGTGCGAACGCGTTCGAAATTGCCACGGATACATCGATCCATCTCCGCATTGGCTAGGTCGGTTGCTTCGAAGGGTCCTGGCGTCCAGCCAAAATTGCCGGCGCCGTCGATCAGGGTCTGGGACCATCGTTGCATATCCTCGTCGCTCGCGTCCGGAACGCCCATGACATGGGCTAAAATCCGCGCGGCGATGGGACCAGCAAGCGTGGGGAAGAGATCAACGACCTCGCCACGGGGCAACCGGTCGAGATACACAGCGGCCAGTTTCGCATAGAGGGGTGCCCAGACGGCCTCGATCGTCTTCGGCATCAGAGCCGGCATCATCGCCATCCGCTCGCTGCGGTGCTCGTCGTGATCCTTGCGCATCAGCGTATGAGCCAGGAAGGCGCGCTTCATCGGCGTGTTCGGATCGTCGGAGCTGAACAGCGCCGCGTTGTCCTTCACATATTTGGTGTCGGCAGCCTTGGTGAGGAAGGTGCGGCCTACGGATTTCACCCGCAGCACAGGCGCTTCGCGTCGCAGACGCCGGTAGATCGGATAAGGATCGCGCGTGAGCTCCGCGATCGAAATCATCTCATCGAGGGGAGCCAGACTTGCGGTCGGCATGGAGTGATCCTGTGGAGTGCAGGTCAGTTTCCGCTCCGGATCATACCGGCGCGAGTAAAGCAGAACAACGGCTGACCACCACGCCGGCGCAGGGTTGCGATCGCAGCCGAAGAGCTGCGGTTGCCCCCTACTTCCTCTCCAGCGGCGGCGCGATCTTCTCGGCCGGTGCCGGCGGCAATGCCGGCTTGGCCGCGCCCGCCGCGCCTTGCGTCTGGGAATCCGGCCGCGCGGGCTCGGGCGCCGGCGTGGTCGGCCGGTCGCCGCCGGGCTTGGCTTCCGCTGGCACCTTGCTCTGCTCGTCGGACGGAGTTCCCTGAAGCGGCTGCGTCGCCTGCGCCATCTGCATCCGGTTCTCAGCGTGGATTTGGGCGAGCGACATCACCGCCACCACGAGGCCCGCCGCGAACAGCGAGGCCGCGATTGTCAGGTCCAGCTTCAGGCTGCGCTTGTCATGTTGGCCGGGCATATCGATCACCGCCTTTATCCACGGGATCAACGAAATCGCCCGACCAGGGTTCCACCCCCGGTAAGACCGGAACGGCCCGTCTGCGCGCCAAAACGACGCGCTTACTCGGTCGTGCTGGCTTCCCAGGTGGCATGGCGCACGCCGGGCAGATGCTGCAGATCGGTCGCCACGGCGTTCAGCTCGTTCGGGTCGATCGCGCTCGCGACCAGCTTGGCGACAATCTCCAGCATGTCCTCGCCGATCTCGACCACCTCGAGACCCGCCACGGGATATTTCGCACCCTCGAGCTTTTCGACGAGGCGGTCGCGCATATCAGGCAAGGCATCGGCCGCAACCGCGAGCTTGAAATAATAGCTCGCCTCCAGCGCCTTCTCGTTCAGCGGGATGCGGTTGATGGCGTTGACCAGCGGACGCAGCATGGTGTTGCCGGCGATGACGAAGACCGTCAGCGCGGCCGCCTGCGCGATCATGTCGGCACCGGCGCAGGACCCGACCGCGGCCGAGGCCCACAGCGTCGCGGCGGTGTTGAGCCCGCGCACGTCCATGCCCTGCTTCATGATGACGCCGGCGCCCAGGAAGCCGATGCCCGAGACGACATAGGCGATCACCCGCACCGCGCCCTCTGCATTGTCGAGCTGCATGGCGAGATCGACGAAGGCGGCAGCCCCCACCGCGACCAGCACATTGGTGCGCAGGCCCGCGGTGCGTTGGCGGTATTGCCGCTCGGCGCCGATCAGCGTGCTCAGCACGAAGGCGGTGATCAGGCTGACCAGCGTGTCGGCAAAATCGGCAATCTGGAAGGTGGTGAGAAAACGCATGGATCTGAGCTGCTGTAGGGTGGGCAAAGCATCCGCCGCAGCTCGAAGAGCGAAGGTGGAAGCGTGCCCACCGTCCCTATCGAGGGAGAGATCGTGGGCACGGCGCAGGCGCGCCTCTGCCCCACCCTACGACCTGAAGGATGACGGATTAAAGCTCGAGCAGGCCGCCATCCCCATTTTCGTCGGCGAACGCCAGCAGTGTGCCCTTGGCGTTCCAGGCGATCGCGGCGACCGGCGGCGTGCCGTTGCGGCGGACCAGGATCTCGGCGCCGTCCTCGAGGCGCACCATCAGCACGGTGCCGTCGCTATAGCCGGCGGCGAGGATGTCGTTCCTGGGATGACAGGCGACGACCGAGACGCGCGCCTGCAGCGGTGCCAGCATCGCGGGCTCCTTGCCCATCGGACCGTCCTTGCTGCCGAACGGCCAGCTGATGACGGTGTCGGCGCCCGAGGTTGCGAGCCCCTTGCCGCCCGCGCTCCAGGACATCGAGCGGACGCGGCCGGGATAACCGGACATGCGCATGTGCCTGTTGTCGGCGAGCCGCCAGCCGTGCAGTGCCGGCTCGTGCATCGCAGTCACCAGAAACTTGTTGTCGGGGCTGAAGGTGACGGCGTGATGCGAGCCTGCCCAGGGCAGGAATTCGGCCGATCCTTCCATGTTGGGAAACCACAGCGTCACGCCGTTGTAATGCGCGATCGCGAGCCGCAGGCCTTTCGGCGCGAAGGCAAGCCCGCCGACGGTCGAGGGCACGTCGAGCGATTTCTCCTCGGCCTTGCCGCTCTTGACGGTCGCGGTCTTGCCGGCCGACCAGGCGAAGGCGCCGTCGGCGTGCAGCGCCACCGCGTCGATCCAGCGCCGCTTCGGGTCGGTGGCGAGCAGCGTCACCTCGCCCTTGGCGTCGAGCGAGACGACCTTGCCGTCGTCGCCACCCATGACGAGGCGCTTGCCGTCGAAGGCGGTTGAGAGAATGCCGCCGCTGTGCACGGCGACCTTGGCGATCTCACCCTTGGCGTCGACCAAGGCGACATTCTCCTCGCCGCCGACGAAGGCGGCACGATCCCCGAGGAAATGCGCCGAGGTCACGGCCATGCCGAGCGCAACGGGCTTGACGCGGTCGGTGACGGAGACGATCGAGGCGGAATCGGGAGGCGGCGTGAACTCTTTCATCACGAGACGATGCAGCTCTCGAAACCCTTGCGAATGGCCTCTTCCGGCAATTCGCGGCCGATGAAGACGAGGCGGCTCTCGCGCGGCTCGCCTTCCTTCCACTTCCGCTGGTGGTTGCCCTCCAGCATCATGTGGACGCCCTGGAAGACGTAGCGGTCGTCGTCGTCGTGGAAGGCGAGGATGCCCTTGGAGCGCAGGATCTTGCCGCCCTCGACCTGCACCAGGTTCTGCAGCCAGGGCATGAACATATTGGGATCGAGCGGCTTGTCGGTCTTGAGCGACAGCGACTGCATGTCCTCGTCGTGGTAGTGCTTCAGGCCGTGACTATGACCTTGGCTGTGATCATGATGATGATCGTGGCCATGATGGTGGTGATGATCATGGTCGTGGTCATGATCGTCGGCCTCCAGGAAATCAGGCTCGATGTCGAGGATGCGGTCGAGATCGAACGCGCCGCGGTCGAGCACGTCGGCCAGCGCCACCGAGCAGCGCTCGGTGCGATGCAGCTTCGCATAGGGGTTGATGGCGCGGATGCGGGCCTCGACCTCGGCGAGCTCGCCCTTGCTGACGAGGTCGGTCTTGTTCAGGACGATGACGTCGGCAAAGGCGATCTGGTTCTTGGCCTCGGGCGCGTCCTTGAGCCGGTCGGACAGCCATTTGGCGTCGGCGACGGTCACCACGGCATCGAGACGCGCGTTCTTCTGCACGTCCTCGTCGACGAAGAAGGTCTGGGCGACGGGCGCGGGATCGGCAAGGCCGGTGGTCTCGACGATGATGGCGTCGAACTTGCCCTTGCGCTTCATCAGGCCGTCCATGATGCGAACGAGGTCGCCGCGCACCGTGCAGCAGATGCAGCCGTTGTTCATCTCGAACACTTCCTCATCGGCACCGATGATGAGGTCGTTGTCGATGCCGATCTCGCCGAATTCGTTGACGATGACGGCGTATTTCTTGCCGTGGTTTTCCGACAGGATGCGGTTCAGCAGCGTGGTCTTGCCGGCACCGAGATAGCCGGTCAGGACGGTCACGGGAATTTTTTGGGAGGTCGCTTCAGACATAACAACTCCGGCTTCGGGCTTTTTCGCGCGACGCGAGGCGGGGTGGCCCCTGCCCTAATGGTCAAGCGCGCTGGTCAGGGCCTTTATATTGTGCCTGACCATGTCAATGTAAGTGGGTGCAGGCCCCTTTTCGCCGGTCAAACCGTCCGAAATCAGGGTCCCGCCGACCTTTGCCCCGGTCTCTGCCGCGATCCGCCGGATCAGCCGGTCATCGCTGATATTCTCCAGAAAAACGGCCGGGATTTTCTGCGCCTTGATCTGACCGATGATGGTCGCGATGTCCCGGGCGCTGGGCTCGGTTTCGGTAGAGACGCCCAAGGGGGCGACGAACCGGATACCGTACTCGGCGGCGAAATAGCCGAAGGCGTCGTGGGTGGAGATCACCTTGCGCCGCGCGGTCGGGATTTTGGCCACGGCCTCACGAACCTCGCGGTCCAGCGTTTCGAGCTTTTCCAGATAGGCCTTGGCCCGGGCGCGAAAGAAGTCGGCTGCGTCAGGGTCGGCGGCGGCCAGCGCGTTGGCGATATCAGCCACGTAGACCTTGGCGTTGGGGACCGACTGCCAGGCATGTGGATCGGCCGCCGAGCCCAGCTTGAGCGGGGCGATCCCGGCGCTGGCGGTGACGACCTGCGCCTTGCTGCCGGACGACTGCACGAGACGCGGCAGCCAGCCCTCCAGCCCAAGCCCGTTGACGATGACGAGCTTCGCCTCCGCGACGCGCTTCGCATCGGCGGGCGGCGGCGTGTAGACGTGGACGTCGCTGTCGGCGCCGACCAGTGTGGTCAAATTGATCCTGTCACCGCCGACATTGCGGACGAAATCGGCGAGGATCGAGAAGCTCGCGACGACGTTCAGCCGCTCCGCGGCCTGAAGTGGCGAGGCGATCAACAACAGTGCACAGAACAGGATGAACCGCATCGTCATGCTTCCAGATGCCGGCCGGGAAACAGTTGCCGGACCACGCCGCCGACGCGGCCGAACAGAACCGAGATCACATAGATCACCGTCGCCACCAGAATGATCGCGGGGCCCGAGGGCACCCGGGTCTGGAACGACAGCACGAGGCCGGCATAGCCGGAGAGCGCGGCAGCGACGACGGCGATGCAGATCATCGCGGTGAGATCGCGCGACCAGAACCGCGCGATGCCGGCCGGCAGAATCATCAGGCCGACCGCAAGCAGCGTGCCGAGCGCCTGGAAACCGTTGACGAGATTGATCACGACCAGGGCGAGGAAGGCGAGATGCGCAGGTCCCCCGGCGCGACTGACCGTGCGCAGGAACAAGGGATCGACGCTCTCGATCACCAGCGGGCGATAGATCACAGCGAGCACCAGCAGCGTCACGGTGGCATTGAAGGCCACCACCAGCAATGTCTGGTCGTCCATCGCGAGGATGTTGCCGAACAGCACGTGCAGCAGATCGATATTGGTGCCCTTGATCGAGACGATGGTGACGCCGAGCGCCAGCGAGGCCAGATAGAAGGTGGCGAGCGAGGCATCCTCCTTCAGCCCGGTCGAGCGCGCGACCAAGCCGGCGAGGATCGCGACCGCAAAACCTGCGATCAGGCCGCCGGCCGTCATCGCGAACAGATTGAGACCGGAGAGCAGGAAGCCGATTGCGGCGCCTGGCAGGATCGCATGGGCCATGGCGTCGCCGACGAGGCTCATCCGCCGCAGCATCAGGAACACGCCTATCGGCGCGCCGGCCAGCGCCAGCGCGATCACGGCAGCGAGCGCGCGCCGCATGAACTCGAATTCGGTGAAAGGGCCGATCAGCGCGTCATAGAGCATCAGATATCAGGCCGCCCGCGAGCCGATATCATCGGCAGCGCAGGCCGCGGCACTGTCGTCGAAGGCCTCGCACATCCGCATTGCGACCAGCAGGTTTTCCGGCGTCAGCACCTCGGCCGTCGGTCCCCACGCCACCGGGCCACGCGCCAGCACCAGCGTCTCGCTGAAATGGTTGCGCACCATCTCCATGTCGTGCAGCGCGGCGAGCACGGTGCGGCCCTCATGGTGCCATTGCTTGACCAGCGCGAGCAGGTCGGCGGTGGTCTTGGCATCGATGGCGTTGAAAGGCTCGTCCAGCACGATCAGGCTGGCGTCCTGGAGCAGCACGCGCGCGAACAGCACGCGCTGCATCTGGCCGCCGGAGAGCGTGCCGATCGGGCGATTCTCGAAGCCGTTGAGGCCCACGGACGCGATGGCGCGCAGAATCTTGCCGCGCGCGGCCTTGCCGATGCCGCCGAACAGGCCGGCATCGCGCCACAATCCGGTGCCGACGAAGTCGAACACCGAGATCGGGAAGCTGCGGTCGATCTCCGCGCTCTGTGGCAGATAGGCGATGTCCCTGCTGTCGAGCCCACCGAGATGGATGCTGCCGTCGAGCGGCTTGAGGATGCCGACGATGCCACGCAGCAGGGTCGATTTGCCCGCGCCATTCGGGCCGATCACGGCGACCAGCGCACCCCGCGCGATCTCGCCGCTTAGATGGTGGACGGCGGGATGCCGGTCATAGCCGAGCGTGACGTTGTGAAAGTGCAGCGCGGCCATCGTCACCTCATCGCCAGCAGGACCACGCCCCAGAGCACGGCGCAGACGGCGAGCGCCGCCGCAAGGCGCGCGGCCATGGTCATGCGCAGGATCGACCAGGGCGCCGCCTGGGCAGGATGCGGCGAGGCGGCATCGTGGGTGTGGGTGTGGTCGTGCCCATGCCCGTGCCCGTGCGCATGGGAGTGCCCGTGGGCATGGTCGGGATGATGGGCGCGGGACGCGGCGGGAACCATCTAAGCATGTTATATTATAACATTACGGCTGTCCATGACCCCGCCGTCATGCCGGGCGATGCAAAGCCTCGAACCCGGAATGACGGTACTAGCTCAGGGCTTGCCGATCACCATCGCGATGGCAGCGGCCACGAAGGGGAATGGCATCGAGACGGCACAGCGGAACCAGACGAAGCGGGCCGGCATGAACGGGATTTCCCACAAGATCACCCGCTGGAAGGCAAACAGGGCCCAGGCCACCACATAAGCCACCACCTGCGGCATCCCGCCGCCCGACTTCAGCGCCACGGTGCCGATGGAGAAGCCGACCACGGGGCCGCCCGGCGTCGCCGCGCCGGCGACCACGGCGGTCGCAACGCCGAGCCAGCCGCTGTCCGGCCCGAGCCAGCCGGTGATCACCTCCTGCGGGATGATCGCAGCGATGTAGCCGGAGCCGATCACCCCGAGCGCGATCCGCGGCACGATGTTGATGAAGTCCATCGAGCCTTCGCGCAGCGAGGCTTTGAACACCGGGGGGCCGCGGCGAAAGGCGATCAGCCCGACGCCGAGCACCGAGCCCCACAGCAGGATGTCGATCAGGAGCGCGGCGCTCATGCCGCGTCCTCGTCGCTGGCGCGCTTCGGATAGAGCCGGACATAGACGAAGCGCCCGAGCGCGCCGGCGAGCACCGGCAACGGCAGCGAGATCACGATCCGCCACAATGTGAAGTCGGTGCCCATGATCGGGATTTCCCAGGCCACCGCCCGGCCGTAGCCGATCAAGGTCCAGCTCACGACCATGGCGATGGTGGCGCCGAAATCGGCGCCGACCGCGAGCAACGCGCTCGCCACGGGATAGGCGGTGAACGGCCCGCCCGGCAGGATCGCGCCGAAGGCGGTGCCGATCAGAAGCCCCATCAGGCCGGATTTCGGCCCCAGCGAGCGCGAGACTTTTTCGTGCGGCAGGATCTCGGAGATGAAGGCCCCGAGCAGGCAGCCGGCGAGCACGCGCGGCAGGATGCCTGAGAACAGCGAGAGATCGTGGGTCAGGATGTCGAGAACGCCGTCGGTGCCGTCACGCCGCCAGACCAGCGCTGCGCTGACCGCGACCAGAACGGCGATGATGATGGTCGACCAGCCGATCGGCTTGCGCACCCGCCCGGGCCGCGGTTCGGACTCCGCATCCTCGACCGGCGCTGGGGTTTTCGGGGAAGGTTCTGACAACGGGCTTGTTGGCTCGAGGGCGATGCCCGTCCTGATTAAGGGCGGTGCCCGGGCGATGCAAACGGTACGATGACAGACCTATGCGCGCACTGCGCAGGGCAATTCCGCACAGCAAAAAGGCGGCCGCATAAGCGACCGCCTTCGATCTCGTCATTCCGGGGCGGCGCGTCAGCGCCGAGCCCGGATGACATCGTCACGCCTTCTCGAACAGGGACTCCACGTATTCCCAGTTCACGAGGTTCTCGACGAACGCCTTGAGATAATCGGGGCGGCGGTTGCGATAGTCGATGTAGTAGGAATGCTCCCAGACGTCGCAGCCGAGGATCGGGATGGCACCGTGCACCAGCGGATTCTCGCCGTTCGGGGTCTTGGAGATCTCGAGCTTGCCGTTCTTGACCTGGAGCCAGCACCAGCCGGAGCCGAACTGGCCGACGCCGGCCGCCTGGAAGTCGGTCTTGAACTTCTCGAAGCCGCCGAGGTCCTCGTTGATCTTCTTCTCGAGCTTGCCCGGCAGCTTGGTGCCGCCGCCATTGGGCTTCATCCAGCTCCAGAAGTGGATGTGGTTGTAGTGCTGGCCGGCATTGTTGAACACCGCGGGGTTCTTGCCGAACGAGCCCTTGACGATCTCCTCAAGGGACTTGCCTTCCCATTCGGTCCCCTTGAGCGCGTTGTTGCCGTTGGTGACGTAGGCCTGATGATGCTTGTCGTGGTGGAATTCCAGCGTCTCCTTCGACATGTACTGGCCGAGGGCGTCATAGGCGTAAGGGAGTGGGGGCAGCGTAAAGGTCATGGCTTCTTGTCCGCAACTGGGTGGAGAACGGGTTCTAACGGTCACCCCTTATAGAAGGTTCCGTGGCCGTTAAATACCGCCAATTTGCGAAAGCGCGTGATGCCGCAGCTTGGCCGGATTGCATAAAATCGACGCAAGCGCAGATATCACAGGCGGGATGGGGCGATGCAAAAATATCATTGCCTTTGAAGCTCTTATGACAGAACGAATGCGCCACGAAGCGGGGCTTCGAAGGACCAAGCCATGAGCATTGAGATCGACATTCTGAACGGCGACGCCTCATGGCCGATTGCGGAGCCATTGCATCAGGCGGTCTGGGGACCACATTCGATCGCGGACAAGCCCTGGGCTCAGGTCAAATGGGCCAATGCCGATCTGCGCGTCCTGATCGAGACCCCCGAGGACGGCCTGGTCTGCCATGTCGGCATCTACTTCCGCACCGTCACCTGGAATGGGCAGAAGGTCCATATCGGCGGGATCGGCGGGGTCTGCACCCGCGAGGACCGGCGCGGCCGCGGCTATGCGACCGTGGCGATCGACGCGGCGGTCCACACCATGCGCGCCAACGAGGCCGTTCGCTTCGCGCTGCTGTTCTGCGAGCCCCACAATGTCTCGTTCTACGAGACCCGGAGCTGGCTGCCCTTCAAGGGTGAGGTCTATTGCGAACAGCCGGAGGGCCGGATCCGCTTCACCCACATGGCGCCCTACGTCTTCAACATCGTCCGCGCCCCGACGCTGGGCACCATCGACCTATGCGGCCTGCCCTGGTGAGCCCTGCGTGAGCGAGGGCTGGGCCGCCTGCTCCCGGCCCTATAATATGTCGATCATCATTTAAAATGTCCGCCCGGTGAACATGACGATCGACGCCCCCGTAGACGCCGTCCCGCCGCGGGGACCGGTCGCCTCCTCCATTACGAGCCTGCTGACGGCGCCGATCCTGCCGACGCTGCTCCGCCTCGCGGTCCCCAACATGATCGCGATGGTCGGCAGCACGCTGGTCGCGATCGCCGAGACCTCCTATATCGGCCGGCTCGGCACCATCCCGCTCGCCGCGATCGCGCTGGTGTTTCCGTTCGCGATGCTGACGCAGATGATGAGCGCGGGCGCGATGGGCGGCGGGGTATCGTCCGCGATCAGCCGCGCCCTCGGCGCCGGCGATCGTGACCGCGCCGCGACGCTGGCGCTGCATGCGGCCATCATCGGCCTCTGCGGCGGGCTGTTCTTCACGGTGATGATGCTCGGCTTCGGCCGCTGGTTCTTCACCCTGCTCGGCGGCCGCGACCGCGTCCTGGAGGAAGCCAGCGGCTACTCGCAGGTGCTGTTCTCCGGCGCGGTCGCGATCTGGCTCGTCAACACGCTGGCCTCGGTGATCCGCGGCACCGGCGACATGCGCCTGCCCTCGATGACGCTGATTGGGGCGAGCGTGCTCCAGGTCGTGCTCGGGGGCACGCTGGGTCTCGGCCTGTTCGGTGTGACGCAATTCGGCATGCCGGGTGTCGCCAGCGGCCAGTTGATCGCGTTCAGTTGCGCGGCGGTTTTCCTGCTCTGGTATCTGTGGTCCGGGCGCAGCCGGCTGCAGCTCGACTTCCGCGCCTTCCGTTTCGAGCGCGCGATGTTCCTGGACATTCTCAAGGTCGGCGCGGTGGCCTGCCTGTCGCCGCTCCAGACCGTGCTCACGATCCTGATCTTCACCAAGATCCTGGCGACCTTCGGCACCGAGGTGCTGGCCGGTTACGGCATCGGCTCGCGGTTGGAATTCCTGCTGATCCCGATCACCTTCGCCTTCGGCATCGCCTCGGTGCCGATGGTCGGGCTGGCGATAGGCGCCGGACATTTGAAGCGGGCGCGGCATGTCGCTTGGACCGCGGCGGCGGCCTCCGGACTCACGGTCGGCCTGATCGGGCTCGTCGTCGCGCTCGATCCCGCGCTCTGGGTCGCACTCTTTACGCAAGACCCCGGCGTCACTGCCGCGGCGCACAGCTATTTCCACTGGGCGGGTCCAGCCTTCGTGTTCTTCGGCATAGGCGTGTCGCTCTACTTCTCGTCACAAGGCGCGGCCCGCGTCGGCGGACCGGTGCTTGCTTCCACCGCACGACTTCTGATCGTCGCGATCGGCGGCATCGGCCTCATGATTGCGCAGGCGCCGGCCTGGACCTTGTTCGCGCTGGTCGGCGGGGCCATGGTGGTGTTCGGCCTGTCGACGGCGGCCTCGGTCGCGTTTGTGCGCTGGGGCAAATGAGCGCAGCAAAAGCGCAGGAATGTGATTGCAGCCGCTCGGCGCAGCGTCACTACGGGCCGCAGCGGGTCCGGGACACGGGAATCGGCTACGCCGTCATCGCCTTCAGCGCCGTCGCTGCCGAGGCATAGCCGCCCCGGGCGCCGTCGATGAAGTGGACGTGATCGCTCCGTAGCGCCGAGGGCGCGAAGCACGTCATCATCGCAGCGTCCTGCTGATGCAGGCCGTAGCGCACGATGCCCTCGCGCGCTGCGGCCGCCAAACGATCGCTCAGCGCGCGCTCGAGCTGCGGGGTGCAGTCGAGAACCATGCGCAGGCCGTCGTCATACTTCCTGAAGTCCGAGTTCTCGACGACCTGCCGCTTGTAGAGGCCGGGCACGAAGCCGCCGACCTTGATGTCGAAGCGCATAATCAGATAGGCGAACAGCGTATAGGCCAGCACGCTGGCTCGGCGCGCCAGCAGCGGGCCGCCGCGCCTGGTGCGGGCTTCGTAGTCCAGCCCCTGCGGCGGCCATTTCAGCGGCGGTCCCTGCGGCGGCACCGGACGGGCGCCGTCCGGGCTGCGCTCGACGAGATGGATGACGTCCTCGATCACCTTGCGGAAGGCATGCGGATCGGCGCCGCGCGCCGGCATCACCAGCACCGACAGGATCAGCCCGCGCGAGGCCGGCATCATCTCGAAGCGGCAGGACAGTCCGGACAGGTCGGGCTGCGTGCCCGGCGGCGCCTCGGCGACCGCGAACTCGCCACGCTTCATCGCCGCGTCGGCAAAGGCGAGGCCGCCGCCGGAGAACATCGCATAGGACAGGTTCGCCGACGGACCGAAGCGCGCGACACGCACGTCGAGGCCCTGCGCGCGGATGGCGCTCACCGGCACCAGCGCGACCCGCATCCTCAGGTCGAGGTCCTCCCGCACCCAGGTGGCGGTCGCGGCGAGCGCCTCGCGCGCCGCATCGAGATCGCCGGGCGCGACCGCAAAGCTCGCGCCGTCGCCGCCGAACACGAAGGGGAATTCGCGTCCCTCCAAGGCGTTCGTCACGGCCGCGATCACCGCCGCGCCGGCCATGTTGACCGCCTTGTAGCGCTGCGCCGCGATCGCCTTGGTGGAATCGACGATATCGGCAACGCCGATGCTCCAATCGTCGGGAAGCGGCGCATAGAGCGCAGGGTCCATCAGGCTGGTGAAACCGCGGAAGACCGGAATGCCGCCGTAGAACGATTCGCCTGAGGTCATCGGGGATGCCGGATGGTTGGAATGCGCAACAAATACGTGACAGGATCGATCCGGGTTCGCCGGCCGGCGGCCCTTTCGATCATTTGGCTGAAATGGGCCGGAACAACAAGACGCCGGCCCGCTGGGCAATGCCGCGGGGGGTCATTGATCGGCATCAAACGACCCGCCGGGGAGTGCGGCTATCCTCATTCAGCTCCACGGCCTTGCATGGGATGATCGCGGTGTCCGACTTCGGCAATAGGGACTCCACCTCTCCGGTCCGCCGGCGCACGGGCGTCGACCCGATCAGCGCGGTCAAGATGCCCGAGAGATTGACGGAAGCCGTCGATGCCTGGGCTGAAGCCCACCGCCTGACCCGCTCGGATGCCATCTGCAAGCTGATCGAGCTGGGCCTGAAGATCGCGCCGCCGGTGATCCCACCGGAGCACCCGATCACGTCAGAGGCGATCAGGATCGAGGAGATCGCAGTCCACGAGATCGAAACGCTGCTCGATCCCGCGTTGCCGGAGGACGAGCGCGAGCGCCGCATCCGCCGCCTCACCGAAGGGCCGCCCGAATTCTCACACGAACGAATTGACCTGCCGAAGGTCTCGCCGAAGCACGGGACGTGACGGCTAGAGCAGCGGTTTTCTAGTGCAGCTTCTCGTCCTGACGCCTGCGCGAGGTGTCGAGCGACGCGTCATGGCAGCCGACCAGACGAACGAATTGCTGCGGGTACATCTCATAGCCGTGATCGCCGGAATTCTGATGCGCCATCGGCGGGCAATGGACAACGTCCGGCTGGGCTTGCTCCGTCCGGCCCCGGATTGAAGCGGCCGTGTTTGGCATGGCCATGGACTGCTCCTCGTCGATTAGGGCAGATCGATTGACGTAACCCAACCGATTACGGGGCATATTACGACCAATTCGGGCTGAATGTCATTGCGCCCGATCAACGCAATCATGCCGGCCGAGTTCCGCTCATGCCGTATTGCCCGCATCGACGGTGAATACGGTGCCGGTGACGTTGCGGCCGCCGTCCCCCAGCAGATATTCCACCATGCGCGCGACGTCGTCTGTCTCCGGCAGCCGGCGCAGCGCGCTGCGTCCGGCGATGCGCTTGCGCCCCTCGTCGGAGAGATTGTGGGTGAGCTCGGTATCGATGAAGCCCGGCGCGATCGCATTCACGGTGATGCCGACCTTGCCGACCTCGCGCGCCAGCGAGCGGGTGAAGCCGGTGGCAGCCGCCTTGGTCGCACCGTAGACGGACAGGCCGTTATAGCCGGTCGTCGCGATGATCGAGGAGATGTTGATGATGCGGCCGGCGCCGTCCGCCATCATCTGCCGCGCCACATACTTGGTGAGGATGATCGGCGACAGCACGTTGAGCTGCACCAGCGCTTCGATCTCGGAATTGTGCATGGTGGCGAGCAGGCCTTCGGTACCGAGGCCGGCATTGTTGACGAGGCCGTAGACCGGGCCGAACTCGTCGCGCACGAGCTTTGCGAAGGCCGGGATCGCGTCGATCACGGCAAGATCGCAGGCGCGGAAATGCAGGCGACCCTCGGACTCGGAGATTGCGCCCTCGAGCTCCTCGCTCTGGCGCCGTGCCACTGCGATCACGTTGTAGCCGGCACCAACCAGGCGTCTGCCGATCGCCAGACCAATGCCGCGGCTGCCGCCGGTGACGAGAACGTTATGCATCGGTGCGCGCCAATTTGCCGGCCGGGGTAACATCGAGCGCCTCGACGAAGCGGATCACCGCCGGCACCTTGTGCGAGGCGAGTTGCGCACGGCACTGAGCCAGGATCTGGTCGCGGATATCTTTCGCGCGCGCCTGATCGGCGCCGTCGGCCAGGACCACGTCGGCGACGACGATGCCGCCGGTGATCGGGCTCTTGCGCGATTTCGCCCGCGACATCCGCACGTCGGGATGACGGTTGATCACCGCCTCGATCTCCTCGGGGTGGACCTTCAACCCGCCGATATTGATGATGCCGCCACGGCGGCCGACGAAATAATAGCGATCGCCGCGCAGTTCGACGATGTCGCCGCTGTCGACGAAGCCGTCGTCATCGGTGAGCGCCGCGGCGCTGCGACCGACATAGGCGTGCGCGGTGCGCGTCGAACGGATCCGCAGCGAACCGTCGACCACCTTCATCTCGACGCCGTTGCGATTGCCGAGATAGTCGGCCGGAAAGCCTTCCAGCCCGTCATTCACGGCGAAGCCGACGCCGGCCTCGGTCGAGGCATAGGCGTGACCGACCGAGGAATTGGGGAATGTCGCCTTCAACCCGTCGAGCACCGCCTGGTCGGCGATTTCGCCGGAGAGGCGGACGTAAGCCGGGGCGAATTGCGTGGCCGAACCGCTCATCAGGAGCTTGCGCCAGTGCGACGGTGTGCCGGAGATGTGCGAGACGCCACGCGCCTTCAGCCGCGCGACGTGATCGCCGAGCGCTTCATGCGGGTCCGACAGCACCATCGAGCCGCCGGACAGGACGGCGCGGAGGAAGATCTGCAGGCCGCCATAGCGGCGGATGTCGTAGAACGTCGCCCACACCGGCGCAGGTCCGCGCGCGGGGCCCTCGGCTACGATGGCGCCGGTCAGCGCTTCCAGCGTGTGCCCGACGATTTTCGGCACGCCTGAGGTGCCCGAGGTCAGCATCAGCCATTCCGTGGCGCGCTCGGTCTTGGCCGGCGCGGCCGCCTCGAGCGGCAATTGCGCGATCACGACGAGCGACACGCCCGAATCGGCCCAACGACCGGCGTCGTCGGTGACGACGGCATCGATCCCGGCATCCGCGATCAGTGCATCGAGATGCGCCGGGTTGAGATCGGGCGGGCACAGCAGCATGCGGCTCGCGATGCCGTCGAGCTCGATCATGGCAAGGCCCGACCGGAGCTGGTCGGGCAGCTTGAGCAGCACGGAGCGGCCCGACAATTCGCGCAGGCGGCCGCCCAGGACCGTCTGCGAGAGGATATCGGTCAACGAGACGCTGGTCCGCGGATCGGACAGCGTGCGGCCTTTCAACTCCGCGCCAAGATGGTCGCGGAGTGCAAAGATCTCACGCGGGGACATTTTCGTAGGCCCGCACGAAATCGCCCACGGTGGCGGGGAACGCTGCGTCCTCGGAAATGGTGAAGGGATCGACGCCGGTGTCATCCTCGAGACGCGCCACCAGGATGGCGAAGGCGAGGGAGTCGAAGCCCGTCTCGTGCAGCGACAGATCGTCCGACAGCTCCGGAAGCGTGACGTTCTGCTCCTTGGCGATCTGCCGGATCGCCTCGATGACCTTTGACCTTACCGACATGGCTGGCTCGCTTTGTTATCGTTGGTGTTGCGGCGGCTCGTGCTGGCCGCCTCCCCATGGCCGCCTGTTTACCCGAGAGAAGTAAATGTCTTCTTGGACAATTCAGATAAAATTGGACCTATCTGCCGATTTTGGCGGAGTCACAGCCTGATCGAGCCGCCCAGGATTGCCGCATAAGCCTCGGCATCCAGCGGGACATAGGCTCCGAATTTCGAGTCCGCCATGAACAGCGGGTCGGGGATCGCGGCGGGATCGAAACCTTCCCGCAACAGATCGCCCTTCTTCTGCTTGAACGTCTCGGTCGCATCGATCTCGCGGGAGATGCGGATGAAGACCGGACGGGCATAGGCCGGCAGGCGCCGCGACAGATGTGCGGGCAGTGCTGCAATGTCAAAGCCCTCGTTGACCACGATCGCGCTCATGCCGGCGCGGCCATCGGCGCCGGGGATGCTGACGCCGTAGGTGGTGGCATCGACCACACCGGTGAAATCGCGCATCACCTCGTTCACCTCAGAGGTCGCGACGTTCTCACCCTTCCAGCGGAACGTGTCGCCGATCCGATCGACGAAATGGAAGAACCCCTTGTCGTCAATCCGCATCAGATCGCCGGTGCGAAACCAGGCATCGCCCCTGGCAAACACATCGCGCAGGATCTTCCTCTCGGTTTCGCCGGCGTCGGTGTAGCCCTCGAAGCGACCCCCGCCCTCGTCGGCGGTGCCGATGCGGCCGATGGCTTCGCCGGCCTCGCCGCGGGCGCAGGCGATGCAGAAGCCCTTTTCATCGCGCAGCGGCGCGCCGTTGTCCGGATCGAGCCTGACGAGATTGGCAGGGAAGCGATGCGCCAGCAGCGGCGGGATGCGGCCGATCGCGCCCGGCCGCCCCTCGACATTGAACAGCGAGAAATTTCCTTCCGTCGCCGCATAGAATTCGAGGATGCGGGGAATGGCGAAACGCGCCTGAAAATCCTCCCAGATGTCGCCGCACAGCCCGTTGCCGCAAACGAGGCGGAGACGATGGCGGTTCTCGTATTCCGAGGGCGGAGCCTTGAGCAGGTAACGGCAGAGCTCGCCGATATATTGAAACAGCGTGCAGTCGTGCCGGACGATGTCCGACCAGAAATGCGACGCCGAGAATTTCTCGGCGATCACCACCGAGCCGCCGGCGGCGAGCATGCTGCACGGCGCGACGATGCCGCCGACCGAGTGGAACAGCGGCAGGCAATCATAGAGCCGGTCTTGCGGGCTCGCGCCGGTGAGGCCGGCGAACCAGAAACCCCAATTGAGAATGCGGCGATGGCTGATACTGGCGGCCTTCGGCAGGCCTGTCGTGCCCGAGGTGTAGATCAGCAGCGCGCGGTCGTCGATGGTGACCTCGCCGTGCTCCTCCGGCGACAGCGGCGCGTCGTCCAGCGCCGCAAGCGCGACGTCGATGGCGCGGTCGCCGCGGGCATCGCCATGCGTCCACACCTTGGCCCGACTTTTCAGATGCGGCGCGGCTCCGTCCAGCATCTCCGTCAGCTCATGCGCCACGATGATGTGGGAGGGCCTGGCGACCTCGATGCAATGCGCGAGCGAGGGGCCGACCAGCTTGGTGTTGAGAAGCGCGACCACGCCACCGACCCGGCTGATGCCGAGCCACGCTGCGAGATAGTCGATGCCGTTCGGCATGATCAAGGCGACGACATCGCCCTTGGCCACGCCGACCGAGCGCGTCCAGCGCGCGTAACGATTGATGCGTTTCGACAGGCCGGCATAATCGAGACTTGCATCGTCCGTCAGCAGCGCAACGCGGTCGGGCTGGCGCTGTGCCCAATCGTCGATGACGTCGGCGAACAGGCGTCCCGGCAGCGTCTCGATCCGCGCGGTGAGCTCGATCGCCTTCAGCCAGATCCTGGAAGCCGACGGTGCGCGCGCGACTTTCGGCTGCTCGATGACGCCGGTGGTCATATTGTTCACTCTTTCGGGCGGTCTGCGGTTTCCGGCAGTCTAGCCCGTGCGCCCTGACCCAGGCGTTAAAAGACAAGGTAAACCCGGTTAGGAGGCGATTAACGCTAGCCATCCTTTACCAGGCCGACGCTTTCGGCGGCATGCCGTCAGCGCAGGCCGATCGCTGGCGCAAGATGGCGGACGTAGGGGCCGCTAGCCGCTGCGCTTGTGACGCGAGCGCTGCGAAGGTGTTTTGGGCTGATAATACGGATTGAGATCGCAGGTCGCAGCGCGGCCCGAGGCCGTAGCGCGGCACTGCGGCATCGATGTGAAAGAGCAATCATACCAGTTCAGGCCGCCGCGACCGGCATAGACGTGCATGCAGACAGGATAGCGCGGATCGTAGGTCTGCGCCTGCGAGGGGGTGGCCACGAGCAACGCCGCGATGGCCATGATCGGGTACGACCAGAGACGCACGACAGGGTCCTCCTGCACGGCACATCGACGATCTATTGCGGCCTCTTGTGGCGCCGGCGCGGCGGCGGCGGCTCGTTGTAGGCGTAATAGGGATTGGGGTCGCAGGTCGCGGCAAGGCCCGACGCCGTCGCGCGGCACTGCTCCATCGAGGTAAACGAGCAGTCGAAATAGTCACCGCCTCCGCCACCGGGGCCGCCGACGTAGCGATGCATGCAGAAGGGATAGGCCGGATCGTATCTCTGCGCGCTGGCATCCGCTGCGCCCAGCAACGTGAAGATCGCGGTGAGAATGAGGAATGGCAGGCGCATGGGGCTACCCTCGATTTGGTGGCGTCGCTTCATATGACACAGCATCTCGTCGTCCGCGACTGTTCCGCGGGCCTGATGACGTCAAGGTGAGTGGACCGCACAACGCCAAAAGCGATGCGCGGCGGAGAGGGAGTGACGGTCAAGCCCAGCCGGAACGATGTTGCCAGGCAGCGCTAGCCGCCCAGCCCCTGCAACACCAGCCGGTTCAGCCTTGTCGCGAACGCCGCCGGGTCTTCCGGCAATTCGCCGTCCAGGATCTGCGCCTGCTCGAGCAGGAGCAGGCTGAGATCGTCGACGGTTTTCGAGCCGGCTTGCGCCTTGGTGATCGCCGTTACCAGCGGATGACGCAGATTGATCTCGAGGATCGGCTTGGTGCGCAGGCCCCGGTTCTGCTGCGACAGGATGCGCTCGAGCTCGCGGCTCGGGCCCTGGCTGTCGGCAACGAGGCAGGAGGCCGAGCTGGTGAGGCGCGTCGAGGCCTTGACGTCGCTGACGCGCTCGCCGAGCGCGGCCTTGATCACGGCGACGGTGGCGGCCTCATCCGCGGCTGGCTCCTCCTTCTTCGCCTCGTCCGCCTCATCGACGCGCGGGATCAGGTCGAGATTGAGATCGCCCTGGCTCAGCGACTTCAGCGGCTTGCCCTCGAACTCCGACGGCATCGAGGTCCAGAACGCGTCGACGGGATCGGACAGCAGCAGCACCTCGATGCCGCGCGCGGTTGCCGCCTCGAGCCGCGGATTGGACTTCAGCCGTTCGATGCTGTCGCCGACGAGATAGTAGATCTCGGTCTGGTTCGGCTTGAAATCGGCGATGACCTGCCTCAGCGAACGCTTCTCACCCGACGTCGTGGTGAAGCGCGACAGGGCCAGCAGCTTTTCGCGCCGCTCGAAATCCTCGTAGATGCCTTCCTTGAGCACCGCACCGAACCCGTCCCAGATCTTGGCAAAATTGTCCGGATCCTTGTCGGCGAGGCTTTCGAGCTCCGACACGACCCGGGTCGCCACCGCCTTGCGGATCTGCGCCAGCTGCGGATTGTTCTGCAGCATCTCGCGGGAAATGTTGAGCGGGAGATCCTCGCTGTCGACGACGCCGCGGATGAAACGCAAATAGCCCGGCAACAGATCGGCATCATCGGTGATGAAGACCCGGCGGACGTAAAGCTTCACGCGGCCCTTGCGGTTCGGCTCGAACAGGTCGAACGGCTTGGCCGAGGGCGCAAACAGCAGCACGGCGTAGGAATAGCGCCCCTCGGCACGGTAATGCAGCGTCATCGCGGGATCGTCGAAGGCGGATGCGATCTGCTGATAGGCCTTCTTGTAGTCCTCCGGCGTCAGCTCGGACTTCGAACGCTGCCACAGCGCGCTTGCCGAATTGATCTGGCGCGGCTCGCCTTCCTCCGGCACGAGCTCGATCGGAAACAGGATGTTGTCAGAATAGGCATGAACGATGCGCTCGATCTCGAAGGCTTCGAGATATTTCCTGGCATCGTCCTTCAGGTGCAGGACGATCTCGGTGCCCCGCGTCAGGCGCGCCGCCTCCTCGTCGCTGGCGCGGGCGATCTCGAAGCCCGAGCCGCCGGAGGAGGTCCAGGACCAGACATCGCTCTCGCCGGCGCGGCGGCTGATCACGACGATCTTCTCGGCGACCATGAAGGCGGAATAGAAGCCGACGCCGAACTGGCCGATCAGGCCGAGACCGTCCTTGGCCTCCTTCAGCTTGGACACGAACGCCTTGGTGCCGGAGCGGGCGATGGTGCCGAGATGATCGATCAGCTCCTGCCGCTCCATGCCGATGCCGTTGTCGGCGATCACGAGCGTATTGGCCTGCTTGTTCGGGGCGATGCGGATCTTGAGCGCGTCGCCCTCGCCCAGCAACGCCGGGCTGGCTATCGCCTCGTAGCGGAGCTTGTCGCAGGCGTCGGAGGCGTTGGAGACGAGCTCGCGCAGGAAGATGTCGGTCTCGGAATAGACGGAGTGCACCATGAGGTGCAGCAGCTCGGAAACCTCGGCCTGGAAGGGCTGCGTATGCACAGCCGTGTCTGACGTCGTCATGCGTTTACCCGGTCAAAACGAAAAGGAAGAAACCCGGGATATAACGCGAGGCGAGAGGGGATCAAGTGGACGTGAAAAATCGCCCTCCCGGCGGGAGGACGATCTGTCTGGTCGCGCAGCGGATCAGGTCACGCAACGACCGGGCTGGAGCAGCTTTGCGACCTCGGTCAGCGAGCTGACCATCGGCTCGCAGGCGATCGTCGGCTTGGTGCGCACCTTCTTCTGGTTCTGGAGCAGTGCCGGCGGCTTGGCGTTGCCGGTCTCGATCGCGGCAGGCACCCGCAGCAGCACCGACGTGGCGGCGAGGTCGTTCAGCCGCATCGAGACGGTGCGGGTGGGAACCGCGGCCGGCTTGAGCTCGGCAATACGATCGGCCTTGCCGGCGCGATTGACGTTGTGACCTGGGGCGTGGCTCAGGCTGTGGCTGGGCAGATCGGCGACCGCCTGCCAGCGGTCGGCCAGATCGTGGCCGGAGGCCAATTGCACCGCGCCGAGCGTCGCGGCCATCGCGATTGCGCCTAAAAATACCTTATGAATCTGTGACATGGCTGTCGGTCCCTCGCCCCATGGCGATCGCGGGAACAACGCAAGCGGAGGACCGGGGGTTCTTGACCGTCATGATCACTTAACCGTGTCCGACAAATGCAGCAGCGTGCGGAAAATATTTCGCAAGGCTTGGAACGTCTCGCCTGGACAGGAGTCGTCTCAGCAGCCGGCTATTCCCCCCTGCCCCATAAGCCGGCGACGTAGGGCGCGACTGTGGTGATGCCAGTCGCGCCTTACTTTTGTCTGGGGCTCATTTTGGCTGGAGTTGCGCGGCCTTGCCTGCCAGCCAATCCCGCCCCTCGTCGTAGAGCTGCTCGACCTCGGGCCCGGTCAGGCCCGGCATGTCGCGCTTGACCCTGTAGCCGATCAGCTCCTGCACGTAGGCGAGATGGCGATAGCCTTCGGGCAGCGCGGCGAGCGCTTCCTGGTCGAGGCGGAGCGTCGCGGCAGGATCGACCGGGTCAATGCGGTCCTTCTCGTAGATCGGCTGGCGCCGGACGATGCCCCATCTTCCCTGCCGCTTCTCGAGGAAATCGTAGAAGCGCCCGGTGCAGACGACGTCGCAGAGCACGTCGTGCACCAGGGCGCGCTGCGAGATCGTCATCTTGGTCTGGGCGATCGCCCGCGCGCCGGAAAGATCGATGCTGGTGCCGCCGAGGAAATGCAGGATGCGAACGCCTCTGGCAAATCCCTCCTGGCTGACGCGCATGAACTCCCGCGCCGGTCCCTGAAACCAGGTGGCGGACATCCAGCCCTCGTCGTGCCAGACCGTGGCAAAGCGCTCCCAATCGCCGGCATCGCGCCACACCGCCCAGTTCTCGACGAGGTCGCGAATGGCGAGACGATCGAGCAATTGCTGGTCCATGGGCATATCTCCGACGAGGATCATGCATGAGCTATGAGCGGCGTAGCCGATGCGCGTCAAGGGCGGGCGACCGGCACGAAAAACCGGCGTGCCTTGCGGCACGCCGGTTCAGATCGTTCGCGAAGGTCGCCTGCCTTACGCCGCCGGCGCCTTCGGCGCTCGGTTGCGCGAGTTGCGCTGGAAGAAAAGGGCCTGGCTCGCCACCGCCGACACCATCGCGGGCTGGAACGGTTTCGAGATCAGGAAGGCCGGCTCGGGACGCTCGCCGGTGAGGAAGCGCTCCGGATAGGCGGTAATGAACACCACCGGCACCTCGAAGGTGCGCAGCAATTCGTTGACGGCATCGAGCCCCGAGGAGCCGTCGGCAAGCTGGATGTCGGCGAGGATGAGGCCGGGCCGCTTGTTCTTGGCCAGCGCCACCGCATCGGCATGGGTGCGCGCGACGCCGACGACGTTGTGGCCGAGATTCTTCACCAGGCTCTCGAGGTCCATGGCGATGAAGGTCTCGTCCTCGATGATGAGCACGTCGGTCGCGATCTCGGCCGCCATCTCGCGTCCGGCGGTGTCCGCCAGCCGCCGCGTCTCGGCGACGTCGGTGCCGAGGATGAAGGCGACCTCCTCCTCCGAGAATCCCTCCAGGGAGAGCAGCAGGAAGGCCTGCCGCGGCAGCGGCGTGATGTTCGACAGCCGTCGCTCCGGCGGCATCGGCAGGGTCGCCACCTCCGAATCGTCGTTGACGGAGACCGAATTCCAGATCTGGGTGAATAGCCGGAACAGCCCGACGCGGGGGCCATGGCTCTCGTCGAGCACGCTGGGATCTCCGAGCATGGCTTCCAACATGGCTGCGACATAGGCGTCGCCGGATGCCTGGCTGCCCGTCAGGGCGCGCGCGTACCGGCGCAACAACGGCAAGTGTTCGGCAACGAGCTGTGAACGGGACATCCCCACTCCATTCATCTTCGGGCCAAACCTGCAACGCGGGGGGCCCGGGTTCCCCTGCAGGCTGTTTACGCCTTAGCCCAAGAAAAGTTCCGCTAGAGGCGGAACTTTTTCTCGAACCTGGAATTGTGCCTATCCAGGGAACGGCTCCCGGTTGAGAAAACTTCTCGATTTTACAGTAACTTAACTCGGGGAAACGTGGAACAGGTCATGAAAGATCTCAAGTCTCAAGCAACCAGAAGCACGACCCCCGGCAAGGGAGGGCTCACTCCGGAGATTCAATCCCGGATCGGGCATCAGCTGCGTGCCATGTACGACGACGTGGTACGGCAGGGGGTTCCGGATCGGTTCGCAGAACTGATCAAGAAGCTTGATGCCCAGGGAGCCACACCCCAAGTGGAAAATGACGGGGGATCTAACGACAACACCAATGGGAGGGATTAATGCCTCTCACGGACTCCCTGCGTAACGACATCCTGGCGGCCGTACCCAGTCTGCGCGCCTTTGCCATCTCGCTCAGCGGCAATGCCGACCGCGCCGACGACCTGGTGCAGGAGACGCTGCTTCGCGCGCTCGCCAATATCGACTCGTTCCAGCCCGGCTCCAACCTGCCGGCGTGGCTGTTCACGATCCTGCGCAACCTGTTCCGCTCTGACTATCGCAAGCGGCGGCGCGAGGTCGAGGATGCCGAGGGCAATTACGCCAAGACGCTGAAGACACAGCCGTCGCAGAACGCGCATCTCGAGTTCGAGGAATTCCGCACGGCGCTGGACAAGCTTCCCCAGGACCAGCGTGAAGCGTTGATCCTGGTCGGCGCCTCCGGCTTCTCCTACGAGGACGCGGCTTCGATCTGCGGCTGCGCCGTCGGCACGATCAAGAGCCGCGTCAACCGCGCCCGCTCGAAGCTCGCCGCGCTGCTCTACGTCGACGGCGCCGAGGATTTCGGGCCGGACGAGACCGTGCGGGCTGTGATCGGCGGCAGCGGCGGCTGACGGCCGGCGTTCTTGAGTTCGAGACAACAGCAAGGCGGCCGCTTCTGCGGCCGCCTTTGCATGCGTGCGCGAACGACGCCGCCCGCGCCGATCACTCCTCCACGAAAGTGACGGTCTCGGCCACGCTTGCACGCGAGGTGCGATAGCTGTTGACCTTGTGCGCATGGTCGGCATAGCCGAACGAGATGCCGCAGACGATGCGGCGATCGTCAGGCAGGTTGAAGTGGCGGCGGATCAGGCCGGAGTGCCGCGCCAGCGCGGCCTGCGGAATGGTGCCGAGCCCGAGCGCCTGCGCAGCCAGCATGAAGTTCGAGACATAGGCGCCGCAATCGATCGCACCGTAAATGCCGAGCGGCTCGTTGGTGTGGATGATCGCGACATGCGGTGCGCCGAAGAAATTGTAGTTCTCCAGCGCCTGCCTGGCGTAGGCCATCTTGTCGCCGCGGGCGATACCGAGCGTGTTGTAGAGCTGAAAGCCGCTCTCGCGGCGGCGTTCGAGATAGACGCCGACATATTCGCGCGGCGGGGTGAAGTCATAGTCGTCGCCGAGACCGCCTGAGGCCTCCTTGTAGATCGCCTCGCGAAAGCGCTCCTTGGCCGCGCCGCTGGCGATGACGACCTGCCAGGGCTGGCTGTTGCACCAGGACGCGGTGCGCTGCGCGGTGGTCAGCACATGCTCGATGGTGGCGCGGTCGACCTGCTTGGGCAGGAACGCGCGGACGGAGTAACGCTCGTTGAGCAGCTCTTCGAGCACGTCGATGCGGTTTTGGGTCTGGCTCACTTTTGCGTCCATGGTCAGCTCGCGATGCTTGCTTCGTAGGCTGGGCAAAGGCGCGTAGCGCCGTGCCCACCGACAGACTTTCCCCGGCGCATCTGCATATGGTGGGCACGCTTCGCTTTGCCCACCCTACGAGACACAGCCATGAACCGGATCACCGTCCCTTGGTCGGGATCTTGTTGTACGGCACGTCCTTGTCGACGCGGATGTCGCCGGGCAGGCCCAGCACGCGCTCGGCGATGATGTTGCGCAGGATCTCGTCGGTGCCGCCGGCGATGCGCATCGAGGGCGAGGACAGCAGCATCTGCTGGAACTGGCCTTGCACCGTCTCCTCGTCGGTGCCGGTGAGCACGCCGGCCGCGCCCTGCAGGTCCATGGCGTAGGTCGCGATGTCCTGCAACATCATGCCCGAGACCAGCTTGCCGATCGAGTTCTCCGGACCCGGCCGCTCGCCCTTCGACAGCGCCGAGATGGTGCGGTAGCTCGTGAATTTCAGTCCGTTCGACTTCGCCGCCCAGCTCGCCAGCTTCGAACGTACGGCGGGATCGTCGATGGCCGGGCCATCCTCGAGCATGAGGTTGGAGCAGAACTCGAACATTTCGGGCACGCCGGTCGCAAGCCGCGCGCCGATCGACATGCGCTCGTTCATCAGCGTCGTCAGCGACACGCTCCAGCCATCGCCGACGGCACCCAGCCGCTGGCTGTCAGGGATCACCACGTCGGTGAAATAGACCTCGTTGAACTCCTGCATGCCGTTGGCCTGCTTGATCGGACGCACCTCGACGCCGGCGCTCTTCATGTCCAGGAAGAACATGGTGAGGCCCTTGTGCTTGGGCACATTCGGATCGGTGCGCGCGATCAAGAGGCCGTAGTCGGAATAATGCGCGCCCGAGGTCCAGATCTTCTGGCCGTTGACAATCCAGTCGTCGCCCTTCTTCTCCGCGCGGGTGCGAAGCCCCGCAACGTCCGAGCCGGCGGACGGCTCGGAGAACAGCTGGCACCAGATCTCCTCGCCCGAGGCGAGCTTGGGCAGATAGCGGCGCTTGGCCTCCTCGCTGCCGAACGCCATCACGGTCGGGCCGCACATGCCCTCGCCGATCTGGAACGGCTGCGTCAGCTTGCCGTAGACGCCTTCTTCCTGCTGCCAGATCACCTTCTCGATCGGCGTCGCGCCGCGGCCGCCATATTCCCTGGGCCAGTGCAGGCAGGCCCAATTGCCCTCGAACTTCTTCTTCTGCCAAGCCTTGCCGACCTCGACGATGTCGCGATTGGCGAGGCGGATACGGCCGAGCGAAGATTTCGACAGCTCGGCATGCAGCTCCTTCGGCGCATTGGCGTCGATCCATTTGCGCGCGGTGTCGCGGAAAGCGGCTTCCTGCGGGGTGTCGTCGAAATTCATGGCGGACCTCTCAATCCTTGCTCGGTGCGTAGGGTGGGCAAAGCGAAGCGTGCCCACCACTTCCCTCGATAGAATACGTGGGCACGGCGCATACCGCGCCTTTGCCCACCCTACGAATTCAGCCTCTTCCCTTGGTCGGGATCTTGTTGAATGGCACGTCCTTGTCGACACGGATATCGCCGGGCAGGCCCAGCACCCGCTCGGCGATGATGTTGCGCATGATCTCGTCGGTGCCGCCCTCGACGCGCGTTCCGGGCGCACGCAGCAGCATGGCCTGGAAACGGCCGGCCAGCTCGGCATCCTCGCCGCTGATCACGCCGCTCGCTCCCTGCAGATCCAATGCGTAGGTCGCGACGTCCTGGATCATCGAGCCCGCCACCAGCTTGCCGATGGAATTCTCCGGCCCCGGCCGCTCGCCCTTCGACAGCGCCGAGATCGCGCGCATGCTGGTGTATTTCAGCCCGCTCGCCTTCACGGCCCAGTTCGCGAGCTTCGAGCGCACCGCGCGATCCTCGATCGCCGGCCCGTCATCGAGCATCAGGCTGGAGCAATATTCGAACAGCTCCGGGAATCCGGTCGAGACCGCCGCGCCGATCGCACTGCGCTCGTTCATCAGCGTGGTCAGCGAGACGTTCCAGCCGTCGCCGACCTCGCCGAGGCGCTGATGGTCGGGGATACGGACATTGGTGAAATAGACCTCGTTGAAATCGGACGCACCGCTCGCCTGCTTGATCGGCCGCACCTCGACGCCGGGGCTCTTCATGTCCAGGAAGAACATGGTGAGGCCCTTATGCTTGGGCACGGTCGGATCGGTGCGCGTGAGCAAGATGCCGTAGTCGGAATAATGCGCGCCCGAGGTCCAGATCTTCTGGCCGTTGACGATCCAGTCGTCACCGTCCTTCTCCGCGCGCGTCCGGAGCCCTGCGACGTCGGAGCCGCCGGCGGGCTCGGAGAACAGCTGGCACCAGACCTTCTCGCCGGAGGCGAGCGGCGGCAGATAGGTGCGCCTATGCTCCTCGCGCGCGAACGCCATCATGGTCGGCCCGCACATGCCGTGACCGATGATGAACATGCGCGAGAGCTGGCCGAACGGCCCCTCTTCCTGCGACCAGATCACACGCTCGATCGGCGAGGATCCGCGGCCGCCATATTCCTTCGGCCAGTGCAGGCAGGCCCAGCCGGCATCGGCCTTCTTCTTCTGCCAGGCTTTTGCGACGTCCAGGATATTGGCGTTTTTGAGCACGGTGCGGCCGAGCGAGGATTTGCGCAGCTCTTCCTCGTACTGCTTGGGCGCGTTCGCCGCGATCCAGGCGCGGGCGGTGGCGCGAAATTCGGCTTCCTGCGGGGTGTCGTCGAAGTTCATGGTCTTTTTCTCTCGGTTCGTTCCCCGGACGCTGCGCAGCGCGAAGCGGTGCGCTGCAGAGCCGGGGTCCATTGCGGCCCCTGGGTCCCGGCTCTGCAGCGCTCCGCGCCGCGTCCGGGACACAAGCGGTTACGCCGCGTTCTTCTTGCGCATGCGATCGATCAACTGGTCCTCCCAATAGGACAGGCTGCCGAGCCCCAGCGCCATCGCGTTGGCGCGGCGGTAGTACATGTGGCAGTCGAACTCCCAGGTGAAGCCCATGCCGCCGTGAACCTGGATGTTGTTCTTGGCGCAGTGCTGGAACGCCTGCGTCGCGCTGATGCGCGCGGCGGCCGCGGCTTCCGGCAGCTCGGCGGCATTGGTCGAGAGCGCCCAGGCGCCGTAATAGCTGTTGGAGCGCGCCAGCGTCGCCGAGACGTACATGTCGGCGAGCATGTGCTTGACGGCCTGGAACGAGCCGATCTGGCGGCCGAAGGCGATGCGGTCGAGCGCGTAGTCTCGGCCCATCTCCAGCGCGCGATCGGCTCCGCCGACCTGCTCGAACGCGCACAGCACCGCGGCGCGATCGAGCACCTCTGTGAGGATGCTCCAGCCTTCGCCAGCAGCGCCGAGCGGCTCGGCCTTGGCGTCCCTAAACGTGATCTCGGCCTGCCCGCGGGTCGGATCGAGATTGGTGAGGCTTTTCACCTCGACGCCGCCGCTCTTGAGGTCGACCAGGAACAGCGAGATGTCGCTGTCGCGACCGCTCGATCCGGTGCGCGCGGCGACCACCGCGAAGTCGGCGATCGCGCCGTCGGCGACCGGCTTCTTGACGCCGTTGAGCACGCCGTTCACAGCCGCGAGCTTGACATTCTTCGGCGACGGGTTGCCCTTGCCTTCGAACAGCGCCAGCGTGCCGATGGCGTCGCCCGATGCGATTGCAGGCAGCCACTTCTTCTTCTGCGCGTCGCTGCCGGCGATCAACAGCGCTTCGGCCGCGAGATAGACAGTCGAGGAAAACGGCACCGGCGCGTTGGCGCGGCCCATCTCCTCCGCGATCACGCAGAGCTCGAGATGGCCGGCGCCGGCGCCGCCGAACTCCTCTGGAATCGCGACGCCGAGGAAGCCCATCTCGGCGAGGCCCTTCCACAGCTCCCTGTCGTAAGGCGCCTTGCCGTCAAGCACCACGCGCACCGCCTTTGGCGAGCATTTCTCAGCGAGGAATTTGCGCGCCTGGTCGCGGAGCTGTTTCTGATCGTCGGAGAAGTCGAAGTTCATGGCGGGCTATCCTTGTTTATTCGTCGTCATTCATTGGAGCCGTCATTCCGGGGCGCGCCCCTTGGCGCGAGCCCGGAATCCATAACCACCAGCCGGGGTTATGGATTCCGGGCCTGCGCCTTGCGGCGCATCCCGGAATGACGGAGGGAGAGAGACGGGCCTCATCGCAGCACGATCACGTCGTCATCCGGCCTGTCCGCATAGAGCCGCTCCACCAGCGCGGCGCGGCGCTCGAGGCCGGCGCGCTGGTTGATGTAGCCCTTGTCGGTGAGCTCATTGCCGTCGATCGAGGGCGGCTCGACCATCAGCATCGCGCGCGCGATGATGCGGCTGCTGGCTCCCTCGCATTCTTTGTTGTGAGCTTCCAGGCCGCGGCGGAAGCAGGCAACCACCTCGGGATGCTTCACCGCGTCAGCAAAGCTGAGATCAGGATTGCCGACGAGCTGGCGGCAGGCATGCAGGTTCGGCCAGGCCAGGAGGCCGATGAAGGCGCGATCCTGCCCCGCGACCAGCGCGTCATGCACCACAGGCGTTGCGGCTGCGATCGCATCGGTGCGGAGCGAGCCGACATGCACGAATGTGCCGGTGGTGAGCTTGAAGTCTTCGACCACCCGCCCCGCGAAGATGATGCCCTTTACCGGATCGGAATCGTCGACGAAAATTCCGGCATCGCCGATGCAGTAAAACCCTTCCTCGTCGAACATCTTCTTCGTCAGTTCCGGCTGGCCGAAATAGCCGGGCGTGACGTTGACGCCGCGCAGGCGCAGCTCGTATTTCGAGCCGCACGGCACCATCTTCAACTCGACCCCCGGGAACGGCAGGCCGATCAGGCCGACGCGCTCGGTGTCCCAATAGGTGCCAGTCGAGGTCGGCGCGGTCTCGGTCGAGCCCCAGCCGGTGTAGAACACGATGCGTTCGCCGGTGGTCTTCACCGCCAGCGCCTGCATGCGCTCGTAGAGATCGTCCGGCAGCCGCGCACCGCCATAGGCCATGATCGAAAGGTTCTTGAAGAACGAGCGGCAGAGCGCATCGTCCTTCTCCATGGCGGCTGCAAGCGCTGCATAGCCGGCGGGCACGTTGGCGTAATAGGTCGGCGAGATCTCCCGAAGGTTGCGCAGCGTCTCCTCGAACTGGCCCGGCATCGGCCGTCCGTCGTCGATATAGAGCGTGCCGCCATCGACCAGGATCGGATGGAACGCCGCGTTGCCGCCCATGGTGTGATTCCACGGCATCCAGTCCAGCATGGTCGCGATCGGTCCGTCAGGCGAGCGCGGCCGCACCTGCATCATCATCGCGGCATTGGCGCACATCATCTCCTGCGTGTTGATGACGGCCTTCGGCATGCCGGTCGAGCCCGACGTGAACAGCAGCTTGCCGACGGTCTGCGGCGTGATTCTTGCGATCGAATCCGCGACGTCCGTCGTCACCGGCGTGGCCGCCAACTCGGCAAAGCTGACGCTCTTGATGCCGTCGCAGGGCCGAGCGACGTGAACCACGGTGACGCCGCTGAGATCGAGCGCCTTCAGCGCCTTCTCGAAGGTCGGACCGTCCTGCACCATCAGCACGGCCGGCTTGATCAGGTCGAACAGATACTTCAGCTTGACGTGATCGTGGCTCATCAGCGAATAGGCCGGCGACACCGGCGCCGCCGGCGAACGAGCCTGCATCGCGGCCTGCGTCATCAGCGCATGCTCGATCGAATTGCCGGAGAGGATCGCGACTGGCCGTTCGTCGAGCTTGAGATTGAGCAAGCCTTGCGTGAGCGCATCCACGGTGCGCTTGGCTTCAGCATAGGACACCTTGCGCCATTCGCGGTTCGGGCCGCCGCGCTGCGCCAGCCAGATGCGCTCGGGCGCTTCCTTCGCCCATTTCGCCAGCGACGCCGGAATGTGCGTCTCGTAAGCTTGCAGCGGAATGCGCGACTTCAGCACCACCGTGCCGTCGGCGCGGCGCTCGACGTCGATGTCGCGCTTGAGCCATTCGACCTTGCGAAAGGCGGGCTTCGTCATCACAGCCGCCGCGCTTCCACTCATTTTGCGTCTCCCGGAATTATTGTCCTTTGCGGATCTTCGTGGTTCAGCGCTTGATATAGACAGGCTTTCGCTTCTCAAGGAAGGCCCTGATGCCTTCCGAAAACTCTTCAGAGCGGCTGCACAGGACCTGGTTGCGATCCTCCATCGCGATCGCCGCCTCCAGCGAGCCGGCATCGACGCTCATGTTGAGGCATTCCTTGGACAGGCGCAGGCCCACCGGCGAAGCCGTCATCATCGCCTCGACATAGGGCTCGGCCGCTTCGTCGAGCTTGTCCTCGCCGACGACCTCCGAGACCAGGCCGACCGCAAGCGCCCGCTCGGCGCCGATGAAGCGCCCGGTGAGGATCAGTTCCGATGCGACGGAGACGCCGACGAGGCGCGGCAGGAAATAGCTGGTGCCGATGTCGCAGCCGCCGAGGCCGAGCTTGATGAAGGCGCAATTCATCCGCGCCGATTTCGTCGCTATGCGGATGTCGGAGGCGAGTGCCAGCGCAAAGCCGCCGCCCGCGGCCGCGCCCTGCACCAGCGACAGGATCGGCTGCGGGCAACGCCGCATCAGCATCACGATGTCGGCGATGCGGCGTTGCGAATCCAGCGACTCCGTGACGCCAGGCGGCTCCTGCTGCCCGGCACGGCGCGCCATCGCGGCCTTGAGATCGAGGCCCGCGCAGAAATTCTTGCCGGCGCCCTTGAGCACCACGACACGCGTGTCGCGGTTGCGTTGCAGGCCCTGGAAATAGTCGTTGCGCGTCGATCAGCGCAGGATCGAGCGCGTTGAGGTGTTCGGGACGATTGAGCGTCACCCGGTCGACGCCGTCGTCATGCTCGATCAGCAGCGGTTGGGACATGAGGGGCCTCGTGCATGCCGCTGGTGGCAGTGCTGGTTGCTGCGCCCTCTCCCCTTGCGGGAGAGGGCATGCACATAATTGGCGACGAACTCGCTTGGGTGAGGGGTTTGTCTCCGCGGGTGGGATCGCGGATAGAGACCCTCATCCGGCGCTTCGCGCCACCTTCTCCCACATCCGCCTTCGCCTGAAGGCTTCGGCGGACAAGAGGGGAGAAGGAAGAAGCACCTCGCCTACCGCGGCGCCATGCGGATGGCGCCGTCGAGACGGATGGTCTCGCCGTTCAGCATCGGGTTCTCGACGATGTGCACCGCGAGCGAGCCGTATTCGGCGGCATCGCCGAGTCGTGAGGGATGCGGCACCTGGGCACCCAGGCTCTTGCGCGCCTCTTCGTTCAGGCCCATCAGCAGGGGCGTGAAGAACAGGCCGGGCGCGATAGTGTTGACGCGGATCTTCTGGCTGGCGAGGTCGCGCGCGGCCGGCAGGGTCAGGCCGACGACGCCGCCCTTCGACGCCGAATAGGCGATCTGGCCGATCTGGCCTTCATAAGCGGCAACCGACGCCGTGTTGATGATGACGCCGCGCTCTTCGCCGACCGGCTCGATCGTGACGAGGCGCTCGGCGAAAAGACGCAGGCAATTGAAGGTGCCGATCAGATTGACGTTGATGATGCGCGCGAACTTTTCCAGCGGATAGACGCCGTCGCGGCCGACGATGCGCTGCGAGCCGCCGATGCCGGCGCAGTTCATCAGCACCCGCGCAACGCCATGCGCGGCCTCGGCTTTCGCGATTGCCGCCTTGATCTGCTCTTCGCTGGTGACGTCGGCATGCAGCGCAATGCCCTTCACTTCTGCAGCGACCTTCTCGGCGTTGTCCTTGTTTTGGTCGATCACGCCGATCTTGGCGCCCTTGGCCGCCATGGCGCGGGCGGTGGCTTCGCCCAGGCCCGAACCGCCGCCGGTGATGAGAACGGCTACGTCTTTCAACTGCATCGCTTGTACCTTTCCTTGGACGTTTCTTCTCTAGACTTTGAGAGGTTCAGCCGGATCATCCGGCTGCAACGGCTTCCGTGAGGATGCCGCCGCAGATCAGCGTTTCCATGTGCTTGATATATTGCCGGCAGACGTCGTCGGTGACCGGACCGACGCCGGTCGCGCGGGACATCGCGTGCCGGCCGAAGAACAGGTGATCGCAGGCGCCGATCAGGCTGGTGTAGAACAGCACCGGATCGGTGGCGCGGAATTCGCCGCGGCTGACGCCCTCCGCGAGCAGTCGGCGGTGGAAATCCAGCAGCGGCGCGACGAAGAATTGCGAGACTTCGTCGGCGGAACTCGCACTGGTTTCGTGCAGAAGATAATGGATCAGCCGGTTCATGTAGGGAAACCGGTGATAGGCGCGGATGATGCCGGCGATGTGCAGCTTCAGCTTCGCCGTCGCCGTGATCGGCTGCGCCAGAAGGTATTCGAGGTTTGACATTTCGGTTGCGGCATCCCGCGCCAGCAGCGCCAGCAGCAGGCCGTCCTTGTTGCCGAAATGATATTTGACCAGCGCGGCATTCGCGCCCGACTTCTGCGCGATGTCGGACAGCGAGATCTCGATCGAGGAGCGTTCGATCATCAGCTCGCTCGCGGCCACGAGCAATTTCTCCGCCGTGGAATTCTTCCCGCTCGGGAGCCTGTTCGGTACGCTGGTAGCCACAGAAGATCCCTGTTCGCCGCTCGAAGCGGGGCGCAGATAAGCCCAAGCAGCGCCTCATCACAAGAGTTAATTGATCGATTGACTAAACGATCTCCCGTCCCTTAAATCCGCCCTCGACACCCAACTCCAATCAAGAATTCAGGGAGAAACCGACATGGCCGAGGCTTACATCGTCGCCGCTGCGCGTACCGCCGGCGGGCGCAAGGGGGGCCGCCTCGCCGGCTGGCATCCGGCCGATCTCGCCGCGAAGGTGCTGGACGAGCTGGTCGATCGCACCAAGGTCGATCCTGCCTTGGTCGAGGACGTGATCATGGGCTGCGTCATGCAGGTTGGCGAGCAGTCCAACAACGTCGCGCGCAACGCGGTGATGGCCTCGAAGCTGCCGGAGAGCGTGCCGGGCACCTCGATCGACCGCCAGTGCGGCTCCTCGCAGCAGGCGCTGCACTTCGCCGCGCAGGCGGTGATGTCGGGCGCCATGGACGTCGTGATCGCCGCCGGCGTGGAATCGATGACGCGCGTGCCGATGGGCCTGTCCTCGCAACTTCCCGCCAAGAACGGCTTCGGCAATTACAAGAGCCCGGGCATCGAGAAGAAGTATCCGAACATCGTGTTCAGCCAGTTCACCGGCGCGGAGATGATGGCGGAGAAGTACGGCCTCTCCAAGGACGAGCTCGACCAATATTCCTACGACAGCCATCAGCGCGCGATCGCGGCAACGCAGGCCGGCCACTTCAAGAAAGAGATCGTGCCGCTCGAGATCACCCGCGCCGACGGCTCCAAGGACACCCACCATATCGACGAAGGCATCCGCTTCGACGTCACACTCGACGGCATCAAGGGCGTTAAGCTGATCGCCGAGAATGGTAAGCTCAGCGCCGCCAGCGCCAGCCAGATCTGCGATGGCGCCTCCGGCGTCATGGTGGTGAACGAGAAGGGCCTGAAGCAGCTCGGCGTCAAGCCGATCGCGCGCGTCCATCACATGACGATGATGGGCGGCGATCCCGTCATCATGCTGGACGCGCCTTTGCACGCGACCAAGCGCGCGCTGGAGAAGGCCGGCATGAAGATCGGCGACATCGACCTGTTCGAAGTCAACGAGGCCTTCGCCTCGGTGCCGACCGCCTGGCTCAAGACCACCGGCGCCGATCCCGAGCGTCTCAACGTCAACGGCGGCGCCATCGCGCTCGGCCATCCCCTCGGCGGCTCCGGCACCAAGCTGATGACGACGCTGGTGCACGCCCTGCATCAGCGCGGCAAGCGCTATGGCCTGCAGACCATGTGCGAAGGCGGCGGCATGGCCAACGTGACGATCGTGGAGCGGCTGTAAGAAGAACAAAAGCGAGTAGTGAGTGGCGAGTAGCGAATGGTGAGTAGGCGAAGAGCGGTTTGCCCTTCTTCCCTATTCGCCACTCGCTACTCGCCATTCGCGTTTTGAAGGAAACGCCATGACCCACCCCTCCATCCACGCCCGCACCACGCCCGACAAGATCGCCTACCAGATGGCCGGCGCCGGCAAGGCGATCACCTATCGCGAGCTCGACGAGCTCTCGAACCAGGGCGCGCAGCTGTTCCGCTCGCTCGGGCTGAAGGCCGGCGACCACATCGCGCTATTGATGGAGAACCGTCTCGCCTTCATGGAGCTGTGCTGGGCCGCGCAGCGCAGCGGGCTCTACTACACCGCGATCAGCCGCTACCTGAAGCAGGACGAGATCGACTACATCATCGCCGATTGCGGCGCCAAAGTCGTGATCACCACCCCGCAATGCGCCGACCAGATCAAGGGCCTGATCAAGGGCACCGCCGGCGAGCCGATCTTTTACATGATGGACGAGCCGCTGCCCGGCTTCCGTTCCTACGACAAGGAAGCCGCCGCGCAACCGACCACGCCGATCGCAGACGAGATCGCCGGCTACGACATGCTGTATTCGTCCGGCACCACCGGCCGGCCCAAGGGCGTCAAGAAGGCCTTCGAAGGTAAAGCGATCGACGAGCCGAACCCGCTTCTGCGCGTGCTCTGCGCCGACATGTGCGGCATGAACACCGACAGCATCTATCTGTCGCCTGCGCCGCTCTATCACGCCGCCCCCTTGCGCTTCAACATGATGGCGATCGTGCTCGGCGGCACCTCCATCATCATGGAGCACTTCGACGCCGAAGAGTTCCTGAAGCTGGTCGAGAAGTACAAGGTCACCCAATCGCAGCTTGTGCCGACCATGTTCGTGCGCATGCTGAAGCTTCCGGACGAGGTCCGCACTAAGTATGACGTTTCCACATTGAAGGGGGCGATCCACGCCGCCGCGCCCTGCCCGGTCGACGTCAAGGCGAAGATGATCGAATGGTGGGGGCCGATCCTGATCGAGTATTACGCGGGCTCGGAAGGCAACGGCGTCACCGTCTGCAGCTCGCAGCAATGGCTGGAGCATCGCGGCAGCGTCGGCCGCGCCGTGGTCGGCAAGGTCAAGATCCTCGACGAGAACGACGAGGAGCAGCCGGTGGGCGAGATCGGCACGGTCTATTTCGCCGACGCGCCCGCATTCACCTATCACAATGATCCCGAGAAAACGAAGAAAGCCTACAACGCCAAGGGCTGGTCGACGCTCGGCGATGTCGGCTACCTCGACAAGGACGGCTTCCTCTATCTCACCGACCGCAAGTCTTACATGATCATCTCGGGCGGCGTGAACATCTACCCGCAGGAGACCGAGGACGTGCTGATCACCCATCCTGAGGTCGCCGACGTCGCGGTGTTCGGCGTTCCGAACGAGGAGATGGGCGAAGAGGTGAAGGCGGTGGTGCAGCCGCACGACATGAGCCGCGCCGGCAAGGCGCTGGAGGCGGATCTGATCGCCTATTGCAAGGGCCGCCTCTCCGCCATCAAGTGCCCGCGCTCGATCGATTTCGAGCCCGAGCTGCCGCGCACGCCGACCGGCAAGCTGGTGAAGCGGCATCTGCGCGATCGGTATTGGCCGAAGGCGGCAGCGAAGATTTAGCCCGCGATCTCGTAGGGTGGGCAAAGGCGCGAAGCGCCGTGCCCACCACCTGTCCATGTGACAATAGGTTCGGTGGGCACGCTCCGCTTTGCCCACCCTACGAAGTCAGTGCAAGCCGTCTCAATCAAACAGACTCGGCGTGTGGTTCACCAGCGCGCCTTCGATCTCGAGCATCTTCAGCTTGGTGACCACGCCGCCATTGGCCGAGAAGCCGCCGGGCTTGTTGCCGGCGGCGAGCACGCGATGGCAGGGCACCACGATCGGGCACGGATTGCGGCCGAGCGCCTGGCCGACGTCGCGCGACAGCTGAACACCGCCGAGCTGCTTGGCGATGTCGCCATAGGTGATGGTCTTGCCCGGCGGAATCGCGCGGGCGATCTCATAGACGCCGCGGTTGAACTCGGGCACTCCGTCGAGATCGAGGGCAATGTCGGTGAGGTCATCCGGCTCGCCCGCGAGCAGTCTTGTGATGCGGTCGATCGCCTGCTGCACCTCCGCGGTCGGCTCGGTCTCAGTGGCCTCGGCGTGGCGCTGGCTGATGCGGGTGCGGATCTTCTCTTCGCCACCCATCGGCAATTGCGTGCCGTTGATGCCGCGCGGGCCCCAGGCGATGGCGCAAAGGCCGATCCGGGTGTCGAACAGGGCGAAATGCTGGTCGGTCATGGCTTGGTTCCTGAGCTTGCGTCCTCGTCGCATGCCCCCATCGTGATCTCGGCCCAAATCTAGGCTTGGAAATAGTTGCGATCCACCCGGTTTCCGGGAATCTTGCACAAGAGTTCCGCCCACCTCGCGAGTCCCGCATGCAAAGCCTCCACGTCAACGGTTACGACATGCCTTATCTCGACGTGGGGGATGACAGGGGCCGGCCGCCGCTGGTCTGCGTGCACGGCTCACTCAACGACTTCCGGGTCTGGGGCTGCGTGCTCGGACCGCTGACGCAGCAGCGCCGGGCAATCGTTGTCAGCCTGCGGCATTTCTTTCCCGACCGCTGGGACGGCATCGGCGACACCTATTCGATCGCCCAGCATGTCCAGGACGTCATCGCCTTCATCGAGAAGCTCGACCTTGGTCCCGTCGACCTGATGGGCCATTCCCGCGGCGGGCACATCTGCTTTCGTGTCGCGCAGCAACGCCCCGATCTGCTGCGACGGCTCGTCCTGGCGGAGCCCGGCGGCGAGCTCGATGTCAGCCTCGATCCCGATTACGTCGGCGGCCCCTCGCCGCTGCTGGCGCGCTTCACGGCCTCGGCCGAGAAGATCGCAGCGGGTGATGTCGACGGCGGGCTCGCCGTCTTCGTCGACACGCTGGAAGGCGCCGGCACCTGGCCGCGGCTGCCGGCGATGGTGAAGCAGAACCTTCGCGACAACGCCTATACATTGATCGGGCAGGTCCGCGACAATCGTCCGCCGTTCTCGAAGACGGATGCGGAATCGATCCGGATGCCGACACTGTTCATCCTGGGCGCGCGGACCAAGGGCCTGCTGCCGAAAGTGCTGCATGCGCTGGCCGCGCATGTGCCCTATTCCAAGACGGCGATCATCCCGAATGCGACGCATCCGATGTTCGAGCAGGCGCCGCAGAGATATTCCGAAGTGGTGCTGGATTTTCTGGCGAGCTGATCATGCAGACATTCCGCGTCAACGATTACGACATGGCCTATCTCGAAGTCGGGAGCGGCCCGCCGCTGGTCTGCGTGCACGGCACGCTCGGGGATTTCCGCACCTGGTATGCGGTGCTCGGCCCGCTGTCGAAGACCCATCGCGTGATCGCGGTCAGCCTGCGACATTTCTTCCCCGAGCATTGGGACGCCGTCGGCGACGACTACAAGATGGCGCAGCATGTTTCGGACACCATCGCCTTCATCGAGCAGGTGAAGCCTGGGCCGGTCGATTTGTTGGGCCATTCGCGGGGCGGCCATATCGCGTTCCGCGTGGCGCAAGCGCGGCCGGATCTGCTGCGAAAACTGGTGCTGGCCGAGCCCGGCGGCGATCTCGACGCCAGCCTGCCGCTCCCCGAAGGCACGCCTGCGCATCCGCCGCTGGCGGCACGCACGGCGCGCTCGGTCGAGATGATCCGCGCCGGCGACATCGAGGGCGCGCTGCAGAATTTCTACGAGGGCATCGAAGGCGACGGCGCCTGGCGGCGCGTGCCGGCGGCGGCGAAGCAGCAGCTGCGCGACAACGCGCTGACCTTCATCGGCCAGATCAACGAGCAGCGCCGGCCCTACACGCTCAAGGACGCGCAGGCGATCCGGACGCCGACGCTGCTGATCGGCGGCGGCGCCACGACAGGAAGCCTGTCAGTGATGTGGCGCGTGCTGGCTGCGCACATCGTGGGAGCTGAGACGGCGGTGATTCCGAACGCCGGCCATTGGATGTTCGAGCAGGCGCCGCTGGAGCTCGGCGACGTGGTGAACCGGTTCTTGGCGGAATAGGCGTTGTAAGGAGCGCACCGTCGTTGATCTCCCTCGCCCCGCTTGCGGGGAGAGGGTTGGGGTGAGGGGAGTCTCCGCGCAGACGGTGAGCATGAGACTCGCGGAGAGCCCCCTCACCCGGAATTTGCGATGCAAATTCCGGCCTCTCCCCGCAAGCGGGGAGAGGCGAAGAAGACCTCACACTTTCCACCCACCGACCGGCATCTTGACCGTTGCGTTCAGCCGGTTCCAGACGTTGATGGTCGCGATCGACAGGATCAGCGTGGCGAGCTCGCGTTCGTCGTAATGCTTGTCGGCCTCGCTCCAGACCGCATCCGGCACCGGATCCTCGCGATCGGCGAGACGGGTGACGGCCTCGGTCAGCGCCAGCGCGGCGCGCTCGGCGTCGGTGAAATAGGGCGCCTCGCGCCAGGCAGACACGGCGAACAGGCGCTCGTCGGTCTCACCCAGCTTGCGGGCGATCTTGGGATGCATGTCGACACAGACGCTGCATCCGTTGATCTGGCTAGCGCGCAGGTGCACCAGTTCCAGAAGCTTTTCCGGCAGGCCCTGCTTGGTCAGATTGCCGAGGGACTGCAGGAGGTTCATGGCCTCGGGCAGGACCATGACGGGGTGATTCATGCGGGCGTGCATCATGTTCGTCTCCATCGCTCGAATTTCGAAGGTTCCGGTCACATCGGCCGGATTGGCTTCGTCATGGGCATGACGGATCGCGACGAGGGAATGTGACCGATGACCGAGCAAAATCTTCTCACTGAACAGTTCGAGGCCAGCAGGGACCATTTGCGCGCGGTCGCCTACCGGATGCTGGGTTCCCGCGCCGAGGTCGATGATGCCGTGCAGGAGGCCTGGCTGCGGGTCAGCCGCTACGACATGTCCGATATCGCGAATCTGCGCGGCTGGCTGACCACCGTGGTCGCGCGCATCTGCCTCGACATGCTGCGCGCACGGAAGTCGCGCAAGGAAGAGCCGATGGGCCCGCATGTGCCGGAGCCGGCCGACGAGACGCCGCTGCGCGAGGCCGAGATGGCCGACTCCGTCGGCGCGGCGCTGCTCGTGGTGCTGGAAACGCTGCAGCCTGCGGAGCGGCTCGCCTTCGTGCTGCACGACATGTTCGCGGTGCCGTTCGAGGAGATCGCGCCGATCGTGGGCCGTTCGGTCGAGGCGTCGCGGCAGCTCGCCAGCCGCGCGCGGCGGCGCGTGCAGGGAGCGCCGGTGCCCGAGACCGACCTGTCACGCCAGCGCACAATCGTCGATGCCTTCCTCAAGGCATCGCGTGAGGGCAATTTCGAAGGGCTGCTGGCCGTGCTCGATCCCGACGTCGTCTTCCGCGCCGACGAGGCCGCGATGCGGCTCGGCACGCTGGCTGAGATCCGCGGCGCGGATGCGGTCGCGCAGCTCTACAAGGGCCGTGCCCGGGCGGCGCGGACCGCGCTGGTCGACGGCGAGATCGGGGTGGCCGTCATCCTCGGCGGGCAGCTGCGCATCGCGGTGCGCGTGACGTTCAAGAACGACCGCATTGCCGGGATCGAGGCCCTGGCTGATGCGGAGCGGCTCGCTACGCTGGAGGTCGAGGTGCTGGAGGGCTGAGCCCGAGGCGCAATATCGCGAAAACAACCCCATGCACAGTAGATGGGCCTAGCGATATCAAAGGCTTAGCCGGTGCCCCGACGGGGCGTTGCGTCACCCTCCGATACCGCTTGACGGGCCCACCTGTCCGAGCGTAGCTTCGAATACGGAATTCCGTATTCCCTCTTGCCTTTCGGAGCTGCCGGCGTGATCCCTCTCGACCCGCTCCCGAACCTGATCGACCAGGTCTATGCACGCATCCTGGAGGCGATCTCCGACCGCACGCTCGAGCCCGGCCGGCGCATCCGCCAGAACGAGCTTGCCGACAAGCTCGGCGTGTCGCGCCAGCCGGTGTCGCACGCGCTGCATCTGCTGCACCGCCAGGGTCTCGTGGCCGAGAGCGGCAAGCGCGGCTTCGAGGTCACCCAGCTCGACCCTGCACGCATCCGCCAGCTCTACGAGGTGCGCGGCGCGATCGATGCGCTGGCGGCCCGGCTCGCGGCACGACGCGCGGGATCCGACGCGGCCGGCCGCGCGCGGCTGGAAGCGTCGCTGGCCGCCGGAGGCCGCATCGACAGCGCGACGCCCCTGGCCGAACTCATCGTGCTCGATGTCGATTTTCACCGCGCGATCTATCAGCTCGCCGGCAATCCCGTGATCGAGGCGACGATCGCGCCGCAATGGCCGCATATGCGCCGCTCGATGGCGACGGTGCTGTCGGAGCTCGACTATCGCGGCAGCGCCTGGGCCGAGCACGCCGGCATCGCCGGGCATATTCTCGCAGGCGATGCGAGCGCGGCCGAACGCGCCGCGCTGGCGCATGCGCAAACGGCGGGGCGGATGACCGAGGAGAGGTTGAGGGCGAGCGACGAGGCGGCGGCGTAGGACACCGCGCTCCGTCATGCCCGGCCTTGTGCCGGGCATCCACGTTCTTTTGAACGTGACGCCAAGACGTGGATGGCCGGGTCAAGCCCGGCCACGACGAGAGAGAGACAACAAATAACAAACCAAGGAGGACGACCCATGAGACTGTCTCAGGAGCAATTGGAGTTCTTCCACCGCGAGGGCTGGCTGTTCCTGCCCGAGCTGTTTGCCCAAGAGGAGGTCGATCTGCTGGCGCGCGAGGCGGTCGGCATCTACGACGCCAACCGGCCGGAGGTCTGGCGCGAGAAGAGCGGCGCGCCGCGCACGGCCTTTGCCGCGCATCTCTACAACGAGGCCTTCGGCATTCTCGGCGCGCACCCGCGCATGATCGAGCCGGTCGAGCAATTGTTCGGCGAGCCCGTCTACATGCACCAGTTCAAGATCAACGCGAAATCAGCCTTCACCGGCGACGTCTGGCAGTGGCACCAGGATTACGGCACCTGGAAGCGCGACGACGGGATGCCGGAGCCGCGGGCGATGAACATCGCGATCTTCCTCGACGAGGTGATGCCGATCAACGGCCCCCTGATGCTGGTGCCGCGCAGCCAGAACGCCGGCGATCTCGAGGCCTCGCACGACCTCGCCACCACCTCCTATCCGCTTTGGACGCTGGACGAGGCGACGGTGACGCGCCTCGTCGAGCAGGGCGGCATCGTCGCGCCGACCGGCAAGCCCGGCGGCATGCTGATGTTCCACGGCAATCTCGTGCACGGCTCCGCCGGCAACATCACTCCCTATCCGCGCAAGATCGTGTATCTGACGCTGAACGCGGTCTCCAACTACATCCGGACCCCGACGCGGCCGGACTACATCGCCCATCGCGACTTTACCCCGATCAAGACGGTGGACGACGATGCGCTGCTGCGGCTCGCCCGTGCACCGCGGCAGGCGGCGGAGTAGTCTGAGGTCTCGTGCCCCGGATGCAGCGCAGCGTCTCTTCGACGATGCGCTGCAGAGCCGGGGCCCATGCCACACGGGTTAGTTTCCCTGGGTCCCGGCTCTGCGGAGCAGCGTTTACGCTGCATCGCGTCCGGGACACGATAGTTTAGCAGGACATTCCCATGAACCTCTTCCGCCTCCTCCAGGCCCGCGCCTCCGCCGGCAAGCCCGTCCGGGTCGCATTGATCGGCGCGGGCAAATTCGGCTCGATGTTTCTGGCGCAGGTGCCGCACACGCCCGGGCTGGAGGTGCCCATCATCGTCGACATCGACCGCGAGCGCGCGCGCGAGGCCTGCCGCACTGTCGGCTGGGACGCGGAGCGGATCGCCGCGACAATGTTCACCGATGACGGCGCGCGCGCCATTGCCGGCGGTGCGATGGACGTAGTGGTGGAGGCGACCGGCAATCCCGCGGCCGGCATCAAGCATGCGCGCGCCGCGATCGCCGCGGGCAAGCATATCGTGATGGTGAATGTCGAGGCCGACGTGCTGGCGGGCCCCCTGCTCGCCGAGGAAGCGCGCAAGGCGGGTGTGGTCTATTCGCTCGCTTACGGTGACCAGCCGGCGCTCACCGCCGAGATGGTCGACTGGGCCCGCGCCACGGGCTTCCACGTCGTCGCCGCCGGCAAAGGCACGAAATATCTGCCGGCCTATCACGACGTGACGCCTGACGGCGTCTGGCAGCATTACGGCCTGACCGCAGGCGAGGCGCAGTCGGCCGGCATGAACCCGCAGATGTTCAACTCGTTTCTCGACGGCACCAAATCGGCGATCGAGATGGCCGCGATCGCCAATGCCTGCGCGCTCGACGTGCCCGCGGACGGCCTGCTGTTTCCGCCCTGCGGCGTCGACGATCTGCCGCACATCATGCGGCCGCGCTCGCGCGGCGGCGTGCTGGAGCGACCTGGCGTGGTCGAGGTCGTCTCCTCGCTCGAGCGCGACGGCCGGCCGGTGTTCCGCGACCTGCGCTGGGGTGTCTATGTCGTGCTGGAGGCTCCGAGCGATTATGCCGCCGACTGCTTCCGGCAATACGGCCTGAAGACCGACGCCAGCGGACGCTTTGCTGCGATGTACAAGCCCTATCATCTGATCGGGCTCGAGTTGAACATCTCGGTGCTGTCGGCCGCGCTGCGGGGTGAGCCGACCGGCCAGGCCAGCGGCTTCCGCGGCGACGTGGCGGCAGTCGCCAAGCGGAATTTGCGCGCGGGCGAGATGCTCGACGGCGAGGGGGGCTATACGGTGTGGGGCAAGCTGGTACCGGCCGCCGCGAGCCTGCGGGCCGGCGCCTTGCCGATCGGACTCGCCCATCGCGTGAAGCTGAAACATGACGTCGCCCATGGCGCGGTGGTGCGCTGGAGCGATGTCGAATTCGATGCGGGCAACGAAACGGTGAAGACGCGCAAGGTTATGGAAACCGCATTCGCAGCGCAGCATTGACCGGCTTGCCAGGGCACAACCAAAGCGCGCTTGATTTGAGGTTCCCCTTTGGTCATGCTGACCGCGATCCGGGAATACTGAACTTCGGACATACATAAGGAAACGTCGGCCAGCGACGAAGACGAAAGCGGCGTCAAGACCGCGATCCCTCGTCGAGGACTCGGCATCACAGGAGGGAAACGCATGGAACGTCGTAAATTCCTGACGGCGGGCGGACTGGGCCTTGCCGCAAGCGCAGTCGCATCGCCAGCTATCGCACAATCGATGCCCGAGGTGAAATGGCGGCTCGCCGCGAGCTGGCCGAAATCACTCGATACGCTCTATGGCGGCTGCGAATATTTCTGCAAGCGCGTGGCCGAGATCACGGACAATCGTTTCCAGATCCAGCCCTTTGCTGCAGGCGAGCTCGTGCCTGGCCTGCAGGTGCTCGACGCCGTCGCCAACGGCACCGTCGAGATGGGCAACACCGCACTGTATTATTATTGGGGCAAGAACCCGGCGT